>NZ_CP012750.1:2607865-3911798 GCF_001302565.1 Glutamicibacter halophytocola | reverse complement strand
CTATTGTTATTCAGTCCTGTGTGCTTCATTTTGCGACTTGCTCATTTTCGAAGAGCCCGCAAATAACGCACATTTTATAAGAAATTACGAGCGTCAACCTGTTGTTATCGAGTTAGCTAGTCAACGGGAAGAACGCATCATCTAGATCGTCTTGGAGTGTCACCGTGAGCAAGCGGACTTTTCAGCCTAACAACCGTCGTCGTTCGAAGAAGCACGGTTTCCGTCTTCGTATGCGTACCCGTGCAGGTCGTGCCATCCTTTCGGCACGTCGTGGCAAGGGCCGCACCGAACTCTCAGCATAAATTTGCTAATCAGCTGTTGGCTTCATGATTTCAACGAGCTCAACTAAAGAGCTGGTCCAAAAAACATGTTGCCAAAGAATCAGCGACTGCGCCTAGCGCAGGATCTTACAGCCACAGTACGTTCCGGCGTCCGAAGCGGACGCCGGAACGTCGTGCTATATGCACGCCGTCGTCAAACCGAAGAGTTTGCCGGTGACCGGTTTGGATTCATAGTTTCCAAGGCTGTAGGTATTGCCGTCAAAAGGAACCTCGCTAAACGACGAATGAGGGAAATCGCCCACGAGCTTCGGCGCGTAGATGGCGATATCGACATTGTCGTGCGGGCCCTTCCTGGCGCTGCGGAACTTTCGTGGGAAGAACTTCGTTCCCAAATAAACGCATCTTTTTCAGCTGCGTTGCGGAAGCTCGAGGATCGCTGATGCGTAAGGATTCTGCTCCCCGGACCGGTGTGCTGTGGTTCATCATCGATATTCCACGCAATATCGTCATCGGGATGCTCAAGATCTACCGAAAAATCATCTCGCCATTATATGGCGATGTATGCCGATACTTTCCTAGCTGTTCTGCCTATGGGCTCGAAGCAGTGACTCAGCACGGCGTTGTCAAAGGTGCCGGACTGACCACTTGGCGTATCCTTCGGTGCAATCCGTGGTCACACGGAGGCGTCGATCATGTTCCCGAGGGACCAAGGATTTGGCCAGAAGGCAAACTGCCGAGGATCATAGTTCTGAATCATCCTGTGATTCCCGACGATGAAGACGCCGCGGATAGCGGCCGCAAGGAGCTCGACCACTGATGAACAACTTCCTAGACACGATATTGACTCCGTTTACATATGCGGTGTCGTGGGTTTTGTGGGCATTCCACGAACTGTTCACCCGGATTGGGATGGATGAAGGGTCAGGCGTTACCTGGACCCTGTCGATCATCTTCCTTGTGTTGCTGATCCGTACCTTGCTGATTCCAGTCTTCGTCAAGCAGATCAAGTCGCAGCGCGCTATGCAGGCCCTTCAGCCTGATCTGCGCAAGCTGCAGGCCAAGTACAAGGGCAAGACCGACCAGATGTCGCGCCAGGCTATGGTTCAGGAACAGCAGGCGCTGTTCAAGAAGCATAAGACCAACCCGCTGTCGTCGTGCCTTCCGCTGTTGATTCAGATGCCGTTCTTCTTTGCGCTGTTCCGCGTACTGAATAACGCCTCCCATGCCAGCGAGAACCACCAAGCTGTTGGCGCGTTGTCCGTCGAGAACATCCGCAGCTTTGACAGCGCACAGATCCTCGGCGCTCCGCTGTCCGAGACGTTCCTGGGCACCATCAACTCCGGAAACATCAACTGGGCCGTAGTAATCGTGGCCGTGATCATGATCCTTGCGATGATCGCTTCCCAGTTCTTCACCCAGCGCCAGCTGATGACCAAGAACATGAGCAAGGAGGCCCTCGAGGGGCCGTTCATGCAGCAGCAGAAGATGATGCTGTACATCCTGCCGCTGGTCTTCGGTATCGGTGGTATCAACTTCCCAATTGGTGTTCTGATTTACTGGACCGCAACCAACCTGTGGACCCTGTGCCAGCAGTTCTGGGTCATCCGCAACAACCCTACGCCAGGCTCGCAGGCCGAGCGCGAGCTGAACGCCCGCCGTGCCGAAAAGGGCCTGCCACCGGTAGGCGTGAAGAAGGAAGATGCAGCCGCTGCTGCCGAAGAAGCCGCCCAGCAGGCTGCCAAGGGCCAGCGCGAACAGCCAAAGCGTAATAACCGCCGGAAGAAGAAGTAGCGATGACTGCAACTGAGAATATCGACGCACCAGAACTTGAAGCCCCGATCGATAACGAGCAGGAGGTTCTGGACGAGGGCGAAGTCGCTGCCGACTACCTCGAGGAACTTCTTGATATCGCCGATCTCGATGGAGATATCGACATCGAAATCCGCGGTGGACGTACCTACATTTCCATCGTGACCGAGGACGACGACACGTCCTTGGACAGCCTGGTGGGCGAAAACGGAGAGACCCTTGACGCTCTCCAGGAACTGACCCGGCTAGCAGTTCTCACGGCCACTGGTGAGCGTTCACGCCTGATCCTGGACATTGCGGGCTACCGTGCAGACCGTGCAGAGCAGCTCAAGAAGCTGGCTGAGGAAGCTATTGCCAACGCCCGTGATACCGGCGAAAAGGTTCATTTGGAGCCAATGAGCGCATACGAGCGCAAGCTTGTGCACGACGTGATTGCCGAGGCAGGATTGCATTCGGAGTCCGAAGGCGAATCAACTCGACGCCATATCGTTGTTTCGGTATTGGACAGTTAAGCAAGAATACGCACCAGCGTGATGATCGACCTAAAGGACCAAGACCATGACTGAGGATCTCAGCCTTACTGCAGAAGAGACCCTGGCCGCCGAAAAGATCTTCGGCGACCGCCTGGATCTAGCCAAGCGCTACGTTCAGCATCTGGCTACCTCAGGCATCGAGCGCGGACTGCTTGGGCCGCGGGAGGTTCCACGCTTGTGGTCGCGCCATGTGCTCAATTGTGCAGTGATTGAATCCGTAATGGAGCAAGACGTCGAGGTAGCTGACGTAGGCTCCGGGGCAGGCCTTCCAGGCCTATGCCTCGCCATCGCGCGCCCAGACTTGAAGCTCACTCTGATTGAGCCTCTGGAACGTCGCTGCATCTGGCTGTCCGAAGTAATTGAGGACCTTGGCCTTGATAACGTGACCGTCATGCGCGGCCGCGCCGAGCAAATGGTAGATGTGGTTAACGCACGCTACGTCACCGCACGCGCGGTGTCCGCGCTGGCGAACTTGGCCGGCCTGACTATCCCGCTGCTGCACGGCCAGGGCGAACTCATTGCTATCAAGGGCCGGTCGGCTGCCGAAGAAATCGACAAGGCCTCGAAGGCCATCCGTAAGCTTGGCGGCAAAGAGACTGAAGTCTTGACCATTGGCGAAGATTTGCTTGCAGAGCCTACTACGGTGGTTCGCATTAAGGTTGGCTAGTCCAACGCGATAGTCTGTTAACTAGTTCTGGGAGTGCGGTGACTTCATTGTGCAGAGTTCTGCCGAATGAAATGATTTAGCAATCCCAATAACTTGTTTTGAATGTTTCACGTGAAACATTGTCGGTGTAGCCATCAATATAGGCTTCACCAATTCACGAGGAGGAGTTTTACCTGTGTCCAAGACTAAGAGCTCGTCGGATAGTGCTTTTGACTTTAGTGACTCTTCCTCGCCATTGGCTACGCAGATAGCTAGCGAACATCGTCGTCGCGAAGCTTTGGAGGCCCGAACGGTGCCAGCTCCCGAGAAAACCCGTTATTTCACAATCTCGAACCAAAAGGGTGGCGTCGGTAAAACCACCACCACAGTTAACCTGGCTGCTGCATTGGCCAAGGGTGGATTGAACGTTTTGGTGATCGACATTGATCCGCAGGGAAACGCATCGACCGCTTTGGGAATTGAGCATCATTCCGAAGTAGATAGCATCTATGACGTACTAATCAACGATCTTCCATTGTCTGAGGTTGTGGCCACGTGCCCGGACCTGCCATCATTACAGGTTGCGCCGGCAACCATTCACCTAGCAGGTGCGGAGATCGAGCTCGTTTCCCTGGTCGCGCGTGAACAGCGCCTGCAGCGGGCGCTAGACGATTACGCGCGTGCTCGCCAGCGCGAGGGGCTGCCGCGACTAGACTATGTCTTCATCGACTGCCCACCAAGCCTGGGACTTCTTACCGTCAACGCCTTTGTGGCTGCCCGTGAGGTCCTGATCCCTATACAGTGCGAGTACTATGCGCTTGAAGGTTTGAGCCAGCTGCTGAAGAACATCGAGATGATTCAGAAGCATCTGAATTCCAAGCTCACTGTTTCCACCATCTTGCTGACGATGTACGACGGACGTACCAAGCTGGCAGCTCAAGTTGCCAACGAAGTGCGAGAGCACTTCCCGGAACAAGTACTTGATGCTGTCATTCCCCGGTCAGTACGAATCTCCGAAGCTCCAAGCTACCAGCAAACTGTGATCACCTACGATCCAAACTCAACCGGCGCCCTGTCGTACTCCGAAGCTGCCTATGAGATGGCTGAACGAGGCGCCTAGACCGGTGCATCTAATCTCCGTGAATTAGCTGATATTTTCAGATGAAAATATTTGTTTTTTCGGATAATACTCGGTAGTTCAGTACGGTGAGCAACACCTGCACCAACTCTCTGTAAGCATCCCCGGTTCAATGTCTAAAAACAGTAGACTAGTCTCGGGCTGAATGTTCGGACGAAAGGGCGTGCAATAATCATGGCAGAGAAGAAGCGTGGATTGGGCAGGGGACTGGGAGCACTCATCTCGAGTTCGCCTGTGTCGGAGTCTGTCGAAGAGACCAACGATGTTTCACGTGAAACAACCAAGCATGAGGTTAAGGCGGCTCCTGATAAAGCCAAGGCATCACGCCCCGTTGACATGTTTTTCGAACCTGGACGCAAGTCTTCAACGCCAAAGCCTGCCACTTCGACCACTAAATCATCGAAGCGCCCTCGCGCTACCATGCCCGGCTTGAACACGACCCTTGCGTCGAAGGCGAAATCAGCCGAAGAGTCTTCCGCGAAAGCGGCAGAACCAGTCAAGGCAAGCGCGGAATCAGCGGTAAAAGGCGTCGTACCGGCATCCCCGATCGAAAACTCGTCAGGTCTGGTAGAAGTGCCTGGTGCACAGTTTGCTGAACTTGATGTCAAACTGATCCACCCTAACCGTAAGCAGCCCCGCACCAATTTCGATCAGGAGCACATGGATGAGCTCATCCATTCCATTCGAGAAATTGGACTGCTTCAGCCCATCGTAGTTCGCCCATCACGCGAGTCTGATGATGAACCATACGAACTCGTAATGGGTGAACGTCGTTGGCGTGCCACACAGGCAGCGGGTCTAGAAACGATTCCCGCGATCATCCGTGATACGCAGGACACCGACCTTCTGCGTGACGCATTACTCGAAAACCTCCACCGATCGCAGCTGAATCCACTCGAAGAAGCTGCGGCTTATCAGCAGCTTTTGGAGGAATTTAACTGTACTCAAGAGGTACTTTCAGATCGCATTGGCCGATCGAGGTCACAGATCTCCAACACGATCCGCCTCATGAAGCTTCCACCGTTGGTACAGCGCCGAGTGGCTGCCGGAGTGCTATCTGCGGGACACGCACGCGCTCTGCTGGGTCTGTCGAATAACGAAGCCATCGAGCAGCTGGCGCAACGCATCATCAATGAAGGCCTCTCGGTGCGCGCGACGGAAGAAGCGGTAGCCTTGAGCGACGATAAGCCCAAGAAGCCAGCCAAGAAGGCAAGGGAGACGCAGAGAAATGAACGGCTCGATTTCCTTGCCACGTCTTTGGCGGACCGTCTGGATACCAATGTAAAGATTCAGCTGGGTAGCCGCAAAGGCAAGGTCAGCATTGAGTTCGCGTCGGTCGACGACCTGAACCGTATTATGCAAGTCATCGATCCGAACATGAAGCAGTAATTTCTTCAGACAGGGCGCATGTTTCACGTGAAACATGCGCCCTGTCTGCGTTTGGGGATGTTTCACGTGAAACTGTATGACGATGATTGTTCTCCAAGGCAGACCTTCATGAGTCACATCGACTCCGGGGGAGGGTTGTCGAGCTGAGCCAATCTAGTTGCCTGATTTGATATTCCCTGGGCAGTCGAACTCTCGTCCCAAACGCGTCTCAAAGTTGAGATGCGGTTTGCGAGAGGAGAACAGTTGAATTCAAATGCGGCATTGCCGCTCTTCCAGGAATTGAATCATTTGGGTAATACCGTGCCTCGGTTGCAGCTAGACCCCACCATCTCCCGGCGCCTACGGGCGCAAGCCCTTTAAAGCAAATGCATAAGGCCGTGCCTGCGATCCGGTGTTTCACGTGAAACAAGAAACTGTCTAGGTAACTCCTGCCAACCAATAATCCATTGAGATTCCAGATTTCCAGACGAGAGCGAGAGTTAGTGTCGCTGAAAAATTCTAGAGTATGCCAGCCTTGCGCCAACACCCGAAAATGGGTTGGACGTGTAGTTCGCACCGAGAAAGAATCCTGCCAGGCACCTGCCTTTGGAAACCTGGCCTCGATGTCGTGAGTAATGAATGCGTTTGGCCGAACGATGAGCAAATCTTCGCGCGATGTTGCTTGCAGTTGTAAAGACTGTCAGCAGAGCAACGACGCCATTACTGGAGCGAATGCTGCAGAACAGATCGTATTGCAGCTCTTGAGCACTCTGCGTCATCCAGGCGGATAGTTCTGATGATTGTTTGCCTAAGGAAGACTGGCAATATCGATGTAATGAAGAAGGAGGTGGACCTTCTTTAGAAATTTCTCCTCCGCCTATCGACGTCACAACTTCTGAGGGGATGTACCTTCAGCCTAGCGTTGCCAGAACCTTGCGAAGCTTGGCAGGTCCTTCTGATTGGCAAACGGGAGAAGCTGCGCAAATTCATCTTGGAAATTGTCCGTTGACTGTCTTTGGGAAGGCGCTGGGTTTCCTTGAGGCGAGGGACGTATAAAGTTAATTTCCTGCAGATCCTTTTCGCTAAGGCAGTTGGACATAGGACCGGGATCGAGGAGCAGATTCACATTCGAGAGTTATATTGATACCCAATGCCGAGCGCCGGTTGTCGATGGAATTCGTAGCCAGCGTATTGCGAACCTGACTTAGAGCCGGGGGAGTGGCAGGAAGGGGGTCTTGCTAGTGGTTAATTTTGAAAACTGCTTGCAAACTGTTTCAAAAGGTTCACGATCCTTGGACCGATGGCCAGTTGCAGAAACGCCACAGAAGCAACCGTGAATGCCGCAGCTCATGCAGCTCTGTTTTGATCTCCGAATAGTTCCCCAGATAGACCGCAATCGCAGATTCGTAGTTCTTTGCCATCAATCTGATAAGTCCTGGACGACAGATGAAATCAGCACCAGGATTTTTGGAAGCCCCGTGACGAGAATTCATAGTTGAGTTCAATGCAAACAGAACACCGTTTGATGAACCGACGGGAACTCGAAGGGTTCTCCTTGGAGATCTGAAGGTGTTCCCGTTTCACGTGAAACATCAATTCTCCTGGGCGATGCCAATAAAGTTCAGTCATCAGCAGGTCACCGTTTCACGTGAAACATGGCGGACTTGGCGTGCTAGGTGACCATCGATAGATAAGAAACGGTAGATCTCGATGAGTCGTGATAATCGATGATGATTTGATATCGCTTAGGACAAGTGGTGCACCATATCGACTGGGTCTAGTCTCAATTTAGTATCTGGCAGGACAGGACTTCGAATGCAACAGATCCGAGCACCCCGACGACTGCATGCAGGGATGAAGGTTCTCCGGAATTGCATCGTATCGATGCCAACGGATCCTGGTACTTTGGGCGCTGATGGGAATCCCCACGAAGGGGCTCATGGCTGTGCTGGAACCAACGATGATAGATAATCAGGACTTTTAGACGAAGCCAATCCACTCATGCTTTCCTCGTTGACCCCTAATTGTTCCAAGTATCATTTCAAGAACTTGGCTTCGATTTCCTAGGGCTGCGTGTATTTGATTCTGCTTCCATGAACCTGACAGGTGCCCATCTAAGAGACAACAGACCCACGAGAACGGCAGAGGACAAAAGGTGCTCGCTGGGCCCCGACGGCCTCATCAGAGCAGGGGCGGGGATTGGGGTGAGAATCCATCTCGGGCTACTGCAAACCCTCAGGGGCTGTGCAGCGTCAATGATCCACCCAGAGTGCCCGACGAGACTCTTTAGGGACGCAGGGAGGGATACAAGGCCTCTTAGTGCCCGCGTACCTCGGTGTGCCGACCGCGTGTGGCTGACAGGAGGATCAACGATGGTGTGAGCAGGATATGAACCAGCCTCGGGTCTAGCGCGCATCTGCAAGACCTGCCTGCACTGCCTTAACCAGAGCTACTAATACAGAAACCCTGCTCGCTGATGCAGCTGGAAGAACTTGGAGGGTTTTGGTCACGGATGAGCGCAGGCGATCTTGCAGCAATCCGGGCAAGGTCCGTATTGAGCTAGATTCGGTGCCTTGCGTACACGGGAGAACGATTTCATCAGGGGAGGAGCCGATCATTGCGTTTGTCCCTCTGGGCAAGCTTTAGATCACTCGCGAGCATCGATCGGTGCGGACCTGCGGCCATCGGCTTTTGCGACATTCCCCGGAGATGCGGCACCAGGAAATCGAAACAGTACAGGTTTACGAGCCTTGTCCGGAACCAGGTCTAGCAAAGATTCTGGTCGACACCCTCCGGCCAGTCCACCATCGACGAGTTGGTATTGATGCGCGGATCAGAACGACCTGAAGAGGTTCCCAGACGACTCAAACCTGTAAGCGATCCCGCTTCGGCAGACGAGACAAAATCGAAAGGCAGTGTTGAAGACACGGTGATCGAGGGGATAACCGATTTCGGGACTGGAGTTGCTGAACTGAACGACGGACTGTGGCTAGGGCGGTTCCATCTCTCGATCCAGGTTGGCTACTGGAGAATGCCGGGGGTACCAAACGTGGGGCAGGGGGAGCGGTAAAAACGGAAACTTTGATACACCGGACTTTAGAACAGCTGCCTTTGAAGAAGCGATAGTAGGAACGTCAAAATGCACCACGAAGCAGTTATCTCGTTTCCGAGTTCGCAATAGGCATGGGGCAAAGTGTGATCTGAACGTTGCGGAGAAGGCAGCTTGGAACTGAACGGCAACGGCGGTCGAAAAATGAACTGGACTTGGCGGTCTGGTTCCGTCCTAGCTTCGCTGCTACCGGTAGAAAAGCATCAGCATGTTGCCTTTCAGCCGTCAGAATCGACCACGCGCGGCCACGACTTGGCCAAGGTGAAGCATCCCGTCAATCAATGCCGCAGGATCACGGCCATCGATGAACACGGCACCACACCCCGAGACAGATACATCGCTCGTCAAGGTCAGCGTTGCGTGCTCACACCGGATAACGGCGACGGCGACATGAACAGCGCCAATCAGATCCAATGGGATGGCCGGCAAGAACGCATGGTACGGGCGTTGGCTGTTGTCGTCCAATTACAGAACTGCTCATTGAAGCCACCAAGCGTGGTGAAACAGGATCATGGAATGAGTGAGGCTGCGTAGTGCCCATTGCATCGATCCTAGATGCCCTGGGACAGGCGCGGTCGTGGTGAGGCTACCGTTCCAAACGGGCGCCCAGAGGACACCTGAACTGCTCCAGGTCCTTGGCGTGGCAGATGTCCATGCCGGCGCCAGGCCCGTTATCTGGATTCGACTGGTTTGAAACAAGATTCACGTGGTGGCGAGGGTTCCAGATGCGGATCAGTAGGCCATCGGTATCGCATCTGGGGATTATCTGTCGGCTTGGTTCGACAGTCCGCTGCTCAGGCAGGTCGTGGATACCTGCTCCCGAAAATATCGCTCCGGCCCGGGCAAGCGGATCTTTCCAGCGATCGTCGTCGCTGGAGAAAATGATGCACCTTTTGCAGCTCCCGCACTCGTGGGGTGTACACGTCGAACGTAGTCTTGATCGGTTTCGTTTGCCACTAGAGAGTCTGGCCAAGACTGCGGGCTTGGTGACAACGGTGTGTAGAGGTCGAGGCCGCTTGCGATACATGCCTTGGGATACCCCTCCACTACGAGCCTGCGTCGCAGGGATCGATCTTCGCAAGAGATAACATTCCTATCCTGGAAGGTTCACTTTTCGGCCACCATTAGCGACCAGCATTCTACCGACAGCGTTAACTTGTGGACTCGCACGAGAAGTGGCGTGCTCGAAGACTGGAAAGTCCCTTGGCGACCTTTGATCCCTGGGGGACAAAAAGTGTAGAAGGGAACATTTCTCAGGCGGTGTCCTCTCCATCGGTGGATCCAAGTTTTGATGTTTGCACAAACTTGAAGTTCCAGACTCTCCGGCAAGGGGCTTAGAAAGTCTCCGCTGCTGGTCGTGTCGTGTGCCGAACAGAATTGTGAATGATTTTCGTGGGAGAGAAGACCAACCTGTCAGGTGCAGGAAGGAAAATCGCTGTAGAGCCGGCCGGTGGCAGGAAAATATTGCCAGAATCATGAAAAACAATAGGATCAATTTTCATTTCATCAAATATTCGTCAGATCCGGTCCAGAACTGCTGTCAGATCAAGCCTGACCCCAGCTAGGGTATGAGGAAACCTCCAGACACTGAAAAAGGGACCGGCCGACGGCCGGTCCCTATCTCAGATCTTGTGCAGGACTTACAGGTAGTCTGCGAAGTCCTTCTCGATGACAGCCTTTGGCTTGGCACCGATCGAGGTGGCAACGTGCTCGCCACCCTTGAAGACGTAAACAGCTGGGATGCTGGTGATACCGTACTTGGCCGCGATGCCCTGGTTCTCGTCAACGTTGACCTTGACGACGTCTACCTTGGCCGCGTGCTCCACGGCGATCTGATCCAGAACTGGACCCAGCTGGCGGCAAGGGCCGCACCACTCTGCCCAGAAATCGACGATGACTGGCTTTTCGGCATCCAGAACTTCGCTCTGGAAGGTTGCTTCAGTTACTGCTTTTGCGTTGCTCATAAGAGAGAACCCCTTTCTGGGAAAACTAATTAGATGGTAGCTACAGTCTCGTTGACGTTAGCCAGGTAGTGCTCCACGTCCTGTGCAGCCGCGCAGCCGGAAGCAGCTGCGGTAATTGCCTGGCGGTAGGTGGAATCGATAACATCGCCGGCAGCAAATACACCTGGCAGCGAAGTCTTCGAGGTGCGTCCTTCGACGGCAATGGTGCCCTCGGAAGTCAGCTCGAGCTGATCCTTGACCAGATCAACACGTGGGTCGTTGCCAATGGCAACGAAGATGCCGGTGACATCCAAGGTGCTCTTGGCGCCGTTGACGAGGTTGTTCAGCTCGATGCTCTGAACCTTGTCCTCGCCGTTGATGCCAACGACCTCGGAATCCCACACGAAGTCGATCTTCTCGTGCGCCAGGGCGCGCTCAGCCATGATCTTCGATGCGCGCAGCTCGCTGCGGCGGTGCACCACGGTGACCTTGGCAGCGAACTTGGTCAGGAACAGGGCTTCTTCCATGGCTGAGTCACCGCCGCCGATCACGGCGATGTTCTGCTCGCGGAAGAAGAAACCGTCGCAGGTAGCGCACCAGGAGACACCGTGGCCGGAGAGGCGCTTCTCGTCGTCCAGGCCCAGTTCGCGGTAGGCGGAGCCGGTGGAGATGATCACGGTGCGGGCCTGGTAGATGGTGCCGTCGGCCAGGGACAGGGTCTTGATCTCGCCTGCGAGGTCCATCGCGGTGACATCATCGAAGAGGATCTCGGCGCCAAAGCGCTCGGCCTGCTTCTGCATGTTGTCCATCAGGTCCGGGCCCATGATTCCCTCGGGGAAGCCTGGGAAGTTCTCCACGTCCGTGGTGTTCATCAGTTCGCCGCCGGCGGTGACTGACCCTGCGATGACCAGTGGTTTCAGGTTCGCACGCGCGGTGTAAATCGCAGCGGTATAACCCGACGGGCCGGAGCCGACGATGATTACGTCGCGGATTTCGTCGTTCTGTGCTGATGTCACGGGGGTAGAACCCTTTCGTCCTAATAGTGCGAGGTGGATAGCGAGGCTTTACCTCACTATCCACCTCAACGTATGGCTTTGCTAAAAAATTCCGCTTCTGTTACTTGGCGGAGAACTCGCCGATTTGCAGGCCGTATGGGCGGGACTCGTTGCCGCCCGAAGCCTTGCGTGGCAGGTCGGTGACGTTCAGGAAGACGTAGGAGCCTTCCATGGAGTCCTTGTCGCCGTCTTTCACGGTTACGGAAACCGATGGGCCGGAGAACGAGCCCTTGGCTACGGACTTGGCGTCTCCCAGATCGTCGGAATCGCCGACCAGGATCTCGTAGTCGCCGCCGGTGGCATTCAGGCCGTCCAAGTTCACCTCGGAGATCGCTGACTCGTCTTCAAGCTCGAGGATGAAGACCATGTTCGATGCGAAGCCACCGAAGTTGCTGGTGGTGTACGTGTAGGTGTTGTACGAGCTGGAGGCGTTGCCATCGATCATGTTTGACAGGGTGCCATCGGTTTCCGCATTCAACTGCTGATTGCCGGGAACCAGACGTGAAACGTCCGAAATTTCAGGCTTGGGCAGGGTCGGCTCGGTGGATTCCTCGGCCTTGTCGGTCTCCGAGGGCTGCGAGGCTTCCGTCGTTTCGCTCGGACCGTCTGCGGTGGTGTTCTTGTCTCCGCCGAGGAAGTTGAAAGCGAAGACGACGGCAAGGATCAAGACGATCAGCAGAACGGCGCCAACCAGCAGGCGGGTGCCCTTCGAGCTGCTTTCCTCTTCTTCCTCATCGGTGACGGGAGCCGCTGCGCTTTGGGCAGGTACATTCTTGGCTGCTGCCGGGAAGGTCGATGCCTTGGCTGCTGCTCCTGCCGCGGCGCCAGCTGCTGCCGCACCGGCAATGGCTGCGCCACCCTTCTTCTTGGCTGGCTTCCGATCTTCGTCGGCCGGATCCTGTTCTGGCTTCTTCTCGGCGGATTCGGCCTGAGGCTGTTCAGGGCGGGCTGCGGCCGGCGCATCTCCCTTGGACTGGGCAGCGGCGGCAAGAGCCGCAGTGGCGGTGACATTTGGCTCGTCGTCTTCGTCGTCCAAACGGGTGACCGCTGGCTGGCCTTCGGTATCCGGCTGCTCGGTGGGAGTGACCGGGGTAGCGGTGGTGGCAGCTACCTGTTCGTTCGGGGCAGTCTGGTCGAACTGCTCCTCTGCGGGCTGCTCTTGGTTCTTCTTGCCGAAGCGGTGCTTCAGGCCAGCAAAGCCGCTGGAGAAGGCAGTGCCGAGCCTGCGCTGATGCTCCGGCTGCTCGTCGTCGTACTGCAACTGCTCGTAGTACTGGCTGTCGTCCTCATAGGTTTCAGGCACGGACTGGCGGGATTCGCCAAAGATCTCGGTGCCGAGGGTATCGGTGAAGAACGGCTCCACATAGGGCGCCTCATCGGATTCCAGCACCAGATCCAGCAAATCCGAGGATCGTGCCACGTTGGCAACGAGGTAGGTCTGGTTGGCATCGGTGATGCCAAGGTCCAGGACCTGGACGTTGGAGGCGCGCTCGCCCATGGCGATTTCGCGGGCGCTGGCCGCAAGCTGCGAGGAGTTATCGGTCGAAGCCACCATGATGCTGACGGATCTGTTCAGGACCTGGTCAATGCCGCCGAGTACCAAATCACCTTCAGCTGATGAAAGGACAGTCTCAGTGACCTGGTAACGGCCGCTGAGGACAGAGCCGACATCGATTGGCTGCGACACGTGCATCTCCAAGGGTTGATTGTTCTTCGGTGGCAGTACAGAGACCACCACCAGTCATGTTACCTGTCGGTGCAACCTAAATGGTGCCAATTTGCCCAGAATCACTAGCAAGTTTCAGAGGTTTCTCAGCTCTTGAATCCGGGGATTCTGCGAAGGATCGGGCCGAGGAAGCCTTGGAGCTCTGGGACCTTGGTCTTGTGCAGCAATCCGATGTAGACCACGCCCATGGTTCCGGCGACCAGAACGATCGAAATAATGGCGTTAATCAGCGAGCTGTAGGCGAAACCGAAGCTGAATCCGCCCAGCATCCACAGCACCAGGGAACCCACCGCACCAGCGATGGTCGCCATCCAGCCCACGCGGACGTAGGTATCGATCACCGAGGTGACACCGTAGCTGCCGTAGCGGCGCTTAACCAGATAATGGGTGCCGATACAGCCGAGCACATTGGTCAGGCCGTAGATGAAAGCGATGGCCGCGGCAATATGCATCGGATCGACCAGTGCGGCGGCGGAGAAGGCAAGAAGCAAGCCGAGAGCCGCGGTGGCGGTCTGGATCAGCATTGGAGTGCGGGTATCTTCTTCGGCATAGAACACGCGCAGCATGAAGAACTGCAGGGATTTGAACGGCAGGCCCAGCGAGGTCAGGAGCAAAAGCTGGCCCAGGGCACCGGCGGCTTGGGCGGCGTTTTCCGAGGAGCCGGCAAAGAGGCGCCCCAATGGGCCGGCGAGCACAATGAACACGATGGTGCAGAAGACAATCGGGATGGCCGTGGAGCGCATGCCCCGGTTGAGCAGCTGGCCGACATCGGAGACGCGGTTCTCGGTGAAGGCCCGGGCGAAGTCGTTGAACAGCACCGTGGCCACGGTCAGGGCGAAGAGGGAATGCGGCAAGACCGTGATCAGCTGGGATGTGTTCAGCGCATACTCGCCAGCAACCGAAGCCGCCTGTTCGGCCGGCAACTGGGCACGCGCTGCGGTCGCCCCGGAGACGATCTTGGAGTACAGCAGCGAGGAGAGGTTGCCGATGACCATGGCGGCCAGCGTCCAGATCGCCAGCTTGCCCACGTGGCGCAGGCCCATGCCACGCCAGCCGAAGTCGAGGGTGAGCTTCAGCCCGCTCTTCTTCAGCGGCCAGAACAGCACCAGGGACTGCATGACGATGCCAAGGGTCGCCCCGCCGGCGAGCCACACGGTCTTCAGATAGCTCCAGTCCTGCATCGGATCGCCCGAGGTGTAGGCGCCAAAGGTGAGGATGAAAGCGCCGATGACCAGGAGCTGGATGATGTTGTTGATGGCCGGCGCCCACATGAAGGCGGCAAATCGGCCGTTGGCGTTGAGCACCTGGCCAAGGACTGCGTAGAGCCCGTAGAAGAAGATCTGCGGCAGCGACCAGTACGCGAAGGCCGTGCCGAGCACGATCATCGGTTCGGACCAGTTGTTGGTCAGCGCGGTGATCAGCGGCCTGGCGCCCAGGGTGAGCAGCAGGGTCAGGACGCCCATCACCACCACGGTCAGTGAAATCAGCTTGGAGGTGTACGCTGCGCCTCGGTCCTTGGCCTTGGATGCCTTGATCAGCTGGGGAATCAGCACGACGTTGAACACGCCACCGGCCAGCAGCATGTAGATGATCGTCGGAATGACGTTGGCTTTTTCAAAGATGTCGGCCACCGAGGTGACCGAGCCGATGGCCATGGCCAGCAACGCTGTCCGGGCAAAACCGAGCAGGCGCGAAACCATGGTGCCCGAGGCCATCAGGGCATAGACCTTGGAGCGCGACCTGCCTTGCTGGTGATGCAGCTCCACAGGAGGTTCGGCGACTAGGTCCATGGCTCCGGTCATAGGCTGCTGATCGGCGCCGGCAGATGAATTAGGAACCTGAGTCATGCTTTGTTAGAACCTCGCGTGCCAGATCAGCGATCCGGCGCTCATTAGGGAAGGACAGGCGCTTGCCGAGGGAATCCAGGGGAACCCAGGCAACATCGACGGCTTCGTGGTCGGGATCATTCTCGATCGTCAGATGCCCGCCGGTAGCTTCCAGCAGGAAATGGTGCACGGTTTTGTGCACCCGGTAGTTTGTCACGGTGAACCAGTAGTCGACCGAACCCAATGGCGCGAGGATTCTCCCGGCGATGCCGGTTTCTTCCTCGATTTCGCGGATCGCCGCTTCCTCGTTGGATTCCACGCCCTCGGGGTGCCCCTTGGGTAGGCACCATTCCAGGCGACCGCCGCGGTTGTACCGGGCGATAATCGCTACCGGAAGCTGCGGGGCTTTGAAGTCGATGACGATGCCGCCGGAAGAGACTTCTTCCACTGTTGGCAAGCTCGTGTGACCGCCCGTTGCCTGTGCGCGAGCCATTGACGCAGTCAATGGAGTGCGCTTTGGGGCAGACGGGATCGGTCGGTTCATGAATCCACTCTATCGAGAAAGTGGCCACCTTCGCTTTATCGACGTGGACAAGTAAGTTATCTCGCAAGCGAATTCGGTGCATTTTCAAGCATTTCGCCCAGATTTCTGGCACGCTTAAGTAACTATGCATGCACTTCCCTCACCTGACGCGTTGCGTCAAATCCTGCCTTCGGTCATTTTCGACTTGGCCGACCGCTTCGTCACGGCAGGCCATGAGTTGTCCCTGGTGGGCGGGCCGGTTCGAGATCTCTACTTGGGCCGGGTTTCTCCGGATCTGGACTTCACCACGAGCGCGCGCCCCGAGGAAACCATCAAGGTGATTTCCGGTTGGGCCGACAACATCTGGGATGTGGGACGAGAGTTCGGAACCATCGCGCTGAAAAAGGGCGAGCATACCCTAGAGGTCACTACCTATCGGGCTGATGCCTATGACAAGGAATCGCGAAAGCCGATTGTCGCCTTCGGCGATAACTTGCACGACGACCTGTTCCGCCGCGACTTCACCATGAACTCCATGGCCCTTCGCCTGCCGGACCTCGAGCTCGTTGACCCCTTTGATGGCGTCTCTTCCTTGAAGGACCAATCGATTCGCACCCCGGGGGCTCCGGACATTTCCTTCTCGGATGATCCATTGCGCATGATGCGCGCCGCCCGTTTTGCTTCGCAGCTGAAAATCGAAGTGAGCGCAGACGTGCGCAAGGCCATGAGCGAAATGACCGATCGCATCGACATTATTTCTGCGGAGCGGGTGCGTGATGAGCTGGTCAAGCTGATCAATGGCGCGGATCCTCGAGCCGGCATCAACCTGCTGGTCGACACCGGGCTGGCCGACAAGGTGCTGCCGGAAGTTTCCGCCCTGCGCCTGGAAATTGACGAGCATCATCGGCACAAGGATGTGTACCAGCATTCGCTCACCGTGCTCGAGCAGGCCATCGCCTTGGAAACCGATCAAGATGGTCCGGTTCCGGGACCCGACTTCGTGCTGCGCTTTGCCGCCCTGATGCACGACATCGGCAAGCCTGCCACCCGAAAGTTTGAACCCAGCGGCGCGGTGTCCTTCCGCCACCACGACATGGTCGGATCAAAATTGGTCAAGGCGCGCATGCGGACCTTGCGCTTTGACAAGGAGACCACCAAGGCCGTGGCTCGCCTGGTCGAACTGCACATGCGCTTCTACGGCTACGGGGACGCCGGGTGGACAGATTCGGCCGTGCGCCGATACGTCACCGATGCTGGAGAGCTGCTCGAGCACCTTCATCGCTTGACCCGTTCGGATGTCACCACGCGCAACCGCAAGAAGGCTGACCGCCTGGCCTTTGCCTACGATGATCTCGAGGAGCGCATCGCCCAGATCGCGGAGCAGGAAGAACTCAAATCCATCCGCCCGGATCTGGATGGCCAGCAGATCATGGCAATTCTGGGAATCAAGCCTGGCCCCGTGGTCGGCCGCGCCTACAAGTTCATGCTCGAGCTGCGTTTGGATGAAGGCCCGCTGGGCGAAGAGGCGGCTGTAGAGCAGCTTCGTGCTTGGTGGGAAAAGCAGCCCGAAGCGCAGGGAGCTATCACCGAAGAGTAATTGCTGGCCTGTGGAAAGTGCAGCAACAATGCCTGGTGCCGCCGCGGTGCCAGGCATTTTTGCGCCTCAAAAAAAGTTCTTAAACTTTTTGACTTAATTAGTGGCGGACCGGGTGTAATCCATGTAAGCTGAATATTGTGATTGGGAAGTCTCAATGAGACTTGCGGATCGATAAAACTTATCAGCAAAGCCTCGCGTCTGATCGCGACTGGCTTCAAATAGATTTTAGGAGGTGGAGAAACGATGAATATCACTCTGGATATTTCGACTCATCGCACATGGCGACGTGGCGGCGGCTTTATGCCTGCCGGCAATTACGGCTTTGTCTCTCCAACCTCCGGAACAGTGGTTTCCTAGACTACGGTGAATCCCACCCAGTTCCTGAGGTTGCAGGTCAGTAATCGACTCTCACCTTAGGAACTTTTTTCATGTCTAGCACCTTGTACTCCTCGTCCGCTCAACGGGCAGTTCGCACCTCGGAACTTATCTTCGCTGGTCCAGAAAGCCTGAAAGCTCGCGCCGTTTCTACCACGCGCCAGGATCTTCCCTCCCCTTCAACGGTGAATGAAGGGAGGGAAAGCAAATGAGAAAGCGTCAAGACAGCAGCAAGCTGAAAAACGTTGACAGCACGGAATTCAATCGCCGAATGCGAGAGCGCGAGCTCAAGAATCATGTGCCTGTAGAAATGTACCTTCGTATTCGCTAGGTGGGCACAACGCCATTACCGTTGCCCACACATTGAATAAGAGGTACCCACTATGATCTCGCATATTAGTGCCCAGAGGCCCGCCGGCCTGCAAGCCGGCGGGCTTCTCCGCGTCTGGGAACAGTTCCAGGTACGACAATGGGCCAGGCAAAGGTCCTGGCCCATCCTCGTGCACCGTTTGAGCGGAAGGCCTAGCGTTCCACGTCGCCCCGGATGAAGGCTTCGACCTTGTTGCGTGCAGTTTCGTCATCGTACTGCTCTGGCGGCGACTTCATGAAGTAGCTCGAAGCCGACAAGATCGGCCCGCCGATGCCGCGATCAAGGGCGATCTTGGCAGCGCGCACGGCATCGATGATGACACCCGCGGAGTTCGGGGAATCCCAGACTTCCAGCTTGTACTCCAGGTTCACCGGTGCATCACCGAAGTTTCGTCCCTCGAGGCGCACGAAAGCCCACTTGCGGTCATCGAGCCAGGCAACGAAGTCGCTCGGTCCGATGTGGACATCGTCAGCGTCCAGCTTTGCCGAGGTGTTCGAGGTGACGGCTTGGGTCTTGGAAATCTTCTTTGACTCCAGGCGATCGCGCTCGAGCATGTTCTTGAAGTCCATGTTGCCGCCCACGTTCAGCTGGTAGGTGCGGTCAAGCACCACGCCGCGGTCCTCGAACAACTTGGCCATGACGCGATGGGTGATGGTTGCACCGATCTGGCTCTTGATGTCATCGCCGACGATGGGCACGCCGGCGTCGGTGAACTTCTTGGCCCATTCAGGAGTGCCGGCAATGAACACTGGCAGCGCGTTGACAAAGGCCACGCCTGCATCGATGGCGCACTGGGCGTAGAACTTGGCGGCCTGCTCTGAGCCAACTGGCAGGTAGCAAACCAGCACGTCGACCTTGTTGTCCTTGAGGGACTGGACGATGTCCACAGGTGCAGCGTCGGACTCTTCGATGGTTTCGCGGTAATACTTGCCGAGCCCATCAAGGGTATGGCCGCGCTGGACCGTCACGCCGGTAGCAGGCACGTCGGCGATTTTGATGGTGTTGTTTTCGCTGGCCAGGATGGCTTCGGAAAGATCGAGGCCGACCTTCTTCGCGTCAACGTCAAAGGCGGCAACGAACTGTACGTCTCCAACGTGGTACTGGCCGAATTGCACGTGCATGAGTCCCGGAACGGTGGACTCCGCGTCCGCGTTTCGGTAGTACTCGACACCTTGGACAAGGGACGTGGCGCAGTTTCCTACGCCAACAATGGCAACGCGGATCGGATTGGCCGACACATGAGCTCCTTATTGAAATGTACAAATCTTCGGGCATTCGGGCACGTCAAACGCGAGTCCTGAAACTAGGCCCATATTGATCTTAAGTCCTAATGTGTTCAGAACATTCCCAACCTTTGCAGTTACCACCTGGTCGGGGTTCGCAGCAGATGCCCAAAGAGTCCGTGAGGGAAGGACCCTCACGGACTCTCGCAATAGTTTATGTACATCACTAAAAGGCTAATTGATCATGACTAAGCCTGAATATGAAGACCAGAGAGGAAGTCATTAGTAAAGTTCAATTTGATCATGACAGGCTTCTGGCTCGGTGGTTGCGTGAGTTTCGGTAGCCGTGACGCATTTTCAGCAGCACCTTCACCACTGGCGATGGCAACGCCGTACGCAGTCGATGGCGCAGCGGCTGGCGGCGGATGAAGGCCAGGACTTCCGGATCGGTACGCAGCTGTCCAGCGTTTGCCCGCCGGGCCAGGAACTCCAATGATTGAAAGAAGCTGCGATCCATGCGGTGGAAGTAGTTTTCCCGCAGCCACGCTTTGCTGGGCTCTCCGAAGTTCAGCGAAACAACATCTTCCAATTCGCCGATGATCCCGGAAGCGACAAATACGGTGTTGATCATTTGCCTGTTCACGCCGAAATCGGAAAGCACCATTGTGGGCAAGCCGCGGTCCAACGATTCCAAGGCAGCAGTGGAAGACACGGTGACCAGGGCGCTTCCGGGAACGAGGGCCTCGCTCATGGATCCGGTATCGAACTGGATTCGTGATTCGGCACTGATCCTGTTGCGCGACTGCAGCTGCGTGAAAAGGCTGTCGTATGGATGGGCCTCGAGGTGGGTCTGCGGTTCTCCAGCCTTGGCACGGAGCTTGACCACGACCTCGAGACCCGGATTCATCTTGCTGGCCTGCTCCAGCGCAAGCAGGATCGACTCGCGCTGTTCGGCGGTTTCGGGAACCTTGGCCTGCGGTGCGAAGACCAAGCGATTGACCAGCTTTTCCTGGGGCGGAGGGAATCCCGTGCAGTTCAAGAACGGGAGCTTGCTGACCATGATGGTCGGCTGGTGCCCGGCATGGGATTCGGTCATGAACGAAAAGTCGCGGGCCTCGGCATGTGAATGGCAGATAAAGGCATCGCCGGCTCGACGATAGTTCCAGCCCTTCTGCGTGGCAGGGTAGGCAACACCGGGCAAAGCCGAGATCAAGGCGGTACGGCGCCCATCAACAGGTTCGGTACGCAGGATCCGCGAATAGATTTCGGCAACAACAGGACCTGTCGCCGAAGCGAAGATGATGTCTTCCTGGACCGAATCGGCTTCCAACTGCGAGAGCTGGATGACCTCGAGCATCTGCGGATCCAGATCGGTGCCTTCAAAGGCTGCTGAAATCTGTTGTTCGGTGGGCATTACCGGAGTGCGCGCCAAATATACCTTGCGGTCCCATTCGGGACCCAAGCGATGCAAAAAACTTGTGGCCAGCTTCAGATAGGAATCAGAGTCGGCAATAGCAAGAACTGAGGGTTTCATTAGCGGCTTCACACCTTCAACGAACTGGATAGGTGCTCGCGCAACTCGAGGTCGGTACCTTCGGTCCACCAATGATCGGGGACCGCCTGGGGATAGAGGCATCTGGAATCCGGGCCCAAAAGCAGCCGAAGGGAAGGGATCACGGTAGAAGGCAAGGCCCGGATTTCCTGCCCCGGACGCAGCACCCGCAGCCGCATTTCAATCGGGACAGTGTGTTCCTTGAGGACCACCTGGTCAATCTTCGAGATCTTCTCCAGCAGTTCCGGGGTTTCACGCCGGTGCGGGAAATACGCAACCGGTCCGTCTGCGGCAATGCCCTCGATCCACTGCAAATACGGCTGCTCGTGAATCAGCTGATCGGCAACCATGGCGGATCCGATGAGCAAGGTCGGTTCGGCAAAGCTCTCCGCGACCGGCTGGGTAGCCAGCCACTCGAACTTGTGCTGGGCGAACTTGATCCCCAGATCAGCCATCTTCGAGCGCGTTGCAGCATCCACAAAGAGCGCGGAAACAATCAGCAAGCGGTCTTCGCGAGCCAGCTGGCGCAGGCGATGCCAGGTGGCAAGGCCCATGGCAATGCGGGCCGCCGAGTTTTTGGCTCGAGCGCGAACCAACGGGGCAGGCGAGTCGCTGATCAGCTGCTTGATCAGCGCCAAGGTGGCCAGCCCGTCATCGATGATGATGATTTCCTTGGCCTTGACCCCGGCCAGCAAGCTGCGCTGCACCTTGCCCGAGTAGGCATCGCCGGTGACATACCGGTCCGCAGAGCTCTTGGGTTGCGGAGGCTTGCGGGCCGCCGGCTCGAAGTGCACCCCGGCCGGAGCATGGTTGAGCAGCGCCTGGGTAGTGGCCTCCAAGGGCATGCCAAGGCGTGGAACAACCCGGATATCCGTGCCCAGCAGCCCCGCGGCGTGGGTTTCCACGGCGGAGAGCAGCTGCAGCGGGGACTCGACCCACACATGAGCGGTCCCGAATCGCGGACGCGGAACCTCATGGGTGTCGTGCTGGGTCAGTTTCATCATGATGAGGGTCATTTTGCCAGTCGGCTGAGGGATTTGGACAATGTTTCCAGCTGCTTCGACCCTGTCCGCAACACCCGGCGCGAGGCTCCGCGGACCCTGGACGGGAAGGTGCGGCGCGATACCAGATGCACCCAGCGCGGCGGCAAATCCAGCTTGGTGATCCGGCGGCGCTTGAAGTGGGCGGAGAACTCGGGGTAGTGGACGCCCAGGAATTCGGCGGCAGGTTCGCGCAGCTGAGGCAGCTGTGCCGCCTGCATGCAGTAGGCCACGGCCACCAGCAGCTTCGAGAGCTGGTCATCGCCGTCGCTGTGCGCCGGAGCCGGAACACCTTGGACAAACAGTGCGTGGATGATCGAGAGCGGGATCCGGTTTGAATTCTCATAGGGTGCCAGTGCCTGGAGCATTGCTCCGGTGCCTGCCGCGTGGACATCGGTGTTCAGAATGTACTTGGCGGTGGCCAGACCGGTGGAGAAGCAGGAGATGACCACTTCTGGCCGGGCCGAGGCGATCACGGTTTCCGCCAGGTGATCGGTGTCCAGCAGGCGGAAATCCAGGCCCATCTGCTCAGCGACACTGGCCAGCCGTGCCGCCGAGGTGGCACTGGCTGATGGATGCGCCTTGAACAGCACCGTATCCAGCCCGCGATCAAGGGCCTCCTGAAGCATCTGCACATGCAGCTCGAACTCTTCATCAGAGTCCATCAGGCGAAGGGATCCCAGGTATTGGCCAAGGATCAGCGCGCTTGAACCGGGAAGCTCGAAGTGCGCTTCCTCGGCCAGCTCGGTGAAGATCCGCTCCAGCTGCTGGGCCCGCAGGACCTTGCGGACCGGCTGGAGCTCGGCCAGCAGGTGCGGCTCCAACCCGGGAACCAGGTCAACGTGGATGGTCCCCATCAAGCGCTGGCGCAGCGGCATCGGCAGCCGATTGCGGGTCGGCCCGTAGGACATCAGCCCATCGGAATGCACCCACAGCTGGGCGTCGAAGAAGATGCGGGCCAGTGCCCGAGCCGGGTTGACCTGGACGGATTCCAGAACGAGAGTCAGCGGCTCGGAACCAAGATCCCAGGCGCTGCGCAAAAGCCGCTCGAAGATGTGCAGCTCGTCCTCGCGCGGGTTGAACTGGGAAGGGCGGCGCGGGGCAGCCAGGGCTGCGAAGTCCACGACCCGGTCGAAACGAGCTGCCAGCTTTTCAAAGCCCGGGACCTGATCCAGCGGCGTCGTCAATTCCGGGACCTGTGAACCGTTGGCCAGGACCAATACCCGTTCATCGGCATCGGGAAGCAGTCCTGCATCGGCCATCGCGGCCAGAGAAGCAAGCTGGAAGTAGCTGCTGGCTTCAATCAGTGCGATCACTTGGCGGCCCCGATCTGACCTGGCTGCAGGAAGGAGAGGATATGGCGGCGACGGGCGACGTCCATTTCGAGTGCCACCTGGCGTGCCAAGGGCGCGTCAATGGTGGTGAACACCTGGCGCAGTTTTTGCTTCATTTCCAGGCGGACCTCGGGCGGATAGTTCTTCGCCCGTTTCTCATGATGGCACACGATCGCGAAGAACTGGCGCATGGCTTTGGGCAGGTGCCGCTCGGCATCCGGGTGCAGCCGCACTTCGTTGAGGATCTGCGCGTAGGCGGGGATGAAACCCAGCTGGCGCTGGTCGAAGACCTGGGTCAGCGAACCGGGCAGGCCGCGCCGGTAGAAGACTCCGGGCGAGGAAACGACCGCATATTTGCTGGTGGTCAAGTGCAGTTTCCATAGCCACAGCCGGTCCTCGGCGCTGTGCAGCTGCGAGTCGAAGTAGTACAGCTCCTGCGTTCGCATCAGCTCGGTGCGGTACATGCCCGCCCAGACGAAGGTGTAGTCCACCATGGACGGGGAATCGACCGGCTCGATATCATCGGCGGGGTCCAGCGGCATGCCGCGCAGCGCCTGCGGGGCACGGTGAATCACGCGGTTGGTGCCGGTGACCCGCACGTGGTCGCAGCGCACGAAGTCGACATGCAGCTCGGTCAGCGACTCGGCCATCGTCATCAGGTGCTCGCAAGAGTACCAGTCGTCAGGGTCGAGGAAAGTGAAATATTCGCCGGTGACCTGTTCCAGACCGGCATTGCGGGCCGCGGACACCCCGGAGTTCTCGGGCAGGCTGATCAGCCGCAGGCCCGGCAGCCGGTCCTGGTAGCTGCTCACCAGCGCGGACGTCTGGTCGTCGGATGCGTCATCAACCACGAGCACTTCCAGCTCCCAGCGTCCCAGCTTTTGCCGGGTCAGCGATGAGAGGGCATCGCAAATATATGCTTCTTGGTTGTAGGCGGGGATAACCACGGAGATGCGCCCGGGGATCAAGTCCATGTCTTCTTCTCGGCCTTCCTTATGCAGACATAAATAAACGGCGGTTGGACCCGTCGGTGAGTCCAACCGCCGGATACCTGGCAGTGATTAGGCGTCGACGCGGCGCAGGCGGCTCAGTGGAGCCAGCTCGCCCGGGAAGACCTTCTTCACGCCGTCGCCCATGGCCTGCTCGAGGATGCGGATGTCGCGGATCAGCGACTCGAAGCCCTTTGGCTCCAGCGAGGAAGCCTGGTCCGAGCCCCACATGGTGCGGTCAAGGGTGATGTGGCGCTCCACGGTGACGGCGCCCAGGGCTACTGCTGCCAGCGAGATCTGCAGGCCGCGCTCGTGGCCCGAGTAGCCCACCGGAACCTGGTAGCGGTCGCGCAGGGTTTCGATCATGCGCAGGTTGGCTTCTTCGGGAGGCAGCGGGTAGGTGCTGGTGGCGTGCATCATGACCAGGTTCGAGGTGCCCAGGGTCTCCACGGCCTTGTCGATCTGCTCGATGGTGGACATGCCGGTGGACAGGATGATCGGCTTGCCGGTCTGCGCCAGCGCCTTGAGCAGGTCGATGTCGGTGACCGATGCGGAAGCGACCTTGTGGGTGACTGCACCCTGCTCTTCCATGAATTCAACCGAAGGAACGTCCCATGGGGAAGCGAAGGCGTGCAGGCCCTTGGAGGCTGCGTAGGAGATGAGCTCCTTGTACTGTGCCTGGTCGAACTCGACGCGGTAGCGGTAGTCCAGGTAGGTCATGTCGCCCCATGGGGTGGAGCGGATCTTGTCGCGCATGTCGGTCGGGGTGGAGATTTCCGGGGTGCGCTTCTGGAACTTCACCGCGTTGGCGCCGGCCTCGGCCGAAACGTCGATCAGCTGCTTGGCGATTTCGATATCACCATTGTGGTTGATGCCGATTTCGCCGATGACGTAGACCTGCTGGCCAGCGCCGAGCAGGGATTCGCCGATGGCAACTGGCTTGATTTCGGTGGTCACGGAGGTCATTGATTTGCCTTTCATTGGGTGAAACTTGGAAAAATTTGAGGGTTAGCGTGCTGCGAGGACCAGTTCGGCCAGTTCTCGCACCGCCCCGTATCCGCCCTTGCGGGACAGCCGGTGGCGAGCAGCGCGGTGTACTTGCTCGTTGGCATCGGCCACGGCGATGGGCCAGCCGACCAGGCTCATGGCGCCGAGGTCGTTGATGTCATTGCCGACGTAGGCCACGCGCGCCGGGTTGATCGACTCGTCGGCCAGCCACTGGGCCAGGTATTCGGCCTTGTTCTCGATGCCGTGGGCCACTTCAACCTTGAGCTTCGCGGCCCGGGCGGCCACCACCGGGTTGGCTTCCTTGGAGAGGATCAGGAACTTCACTCCGGCGGCCCGAAGCCGGGCCACGCCCATGCCATCGGAGCGCGAGACGCGCACGGTTTCGGTGCCGTGCTCATCGACATAGGCGGTGTCCGGGGTGTGCACGCCATCAAAATCCGTGATGACCGCATCCACGCTGATTGCTGCCGGTTCGTCGGGCAGTGTCAGTTCCGCCAGCAGCAGATCGGCCTCGGTGTCGATGTCGATCCCGTGCTCGCCCGGGACCTCGTGGACCTGGACCCGGCCGAAGAACCGGTGCCCAGCGGCCAGGAAGCCTTCGGTGTCCATGGCGTAGAACGCCCCGGTTTCGCGGAAACGCGGTTCGCGGTCCTGGCGGCGCGGGCGGCGCAGCTTTTCGTGCCCCACCGCTACCGCTTCGCCGTTCTCGCCAACAGCCCAGTGGAAACCGTGGTCGGCCACCGCTGCGAAGCTGACTTCAGCTTTTCCGGAGGCGACCGTGGTGACGGCCGCATCCAGATCCGCTGGATCGATCAGCGGGCTGGTGCACTGGATGAAGAGTGTCACCGCCGGCGCGGGCTGCGTGTTGGCCAGAACGTGCTGCAGAACCGACTCGCTGCTGGCCGTATCCCCGGCGATGTCTGCCGGTCGGTCAACGACGCGAGCGCCGTAGCGCAGTGCTTCGGCCTTGATCTGCTCATGATCGGTGCTGACCACGACGTCGCTGACTGTACTCGCGGCCTTGGCTGATTCAATGGCGCGTCCCAGCAGCGACTTGCCGCCGATCTCACGCAGGTTCTTGAGCCGGATGCCCTTGGAACCTCCCCGTGCGGGGATGATCGCCATGACATGTGGCTGATTGGTTTTGCTCACGGATATGACGCTATGGGCCTTAGTTAACCAATCGGGAGTATTTAGGTAAACGAGGGGTGAAGTCGCGGTGTAATCACCTGCATATTTGCTGATAGTGAGGTCAGCAAGCGGTTTAGCGGCATCGATGGGACTTCGGTGGCGGGCTTGGCCAGCGGGGCGAACCCGATAGTTAACGCGAAACCCGGGTGTGCATTCCGGTGGGCGCCAACAAAACATCTAGGCTGGTGGGTATGCACGAGCCAAACCAGCCACCGCCCCGGCGTGGCCCCCTGCGTATTACCGTGCCATCACGCGCGGACGGCTTCCTTCGGCAGTTCACGGCACTGATCGGCGGCCCGCTGGGCCGGCGCAGCGATCCGGGGCGGATCGACCCGGGATTCTTCAGCGTGGAGCGGGTCATCATCCTGATGACCACGCTCGGCGCGCTGCTGATGCTGCTGGCCAAGAACCCGTGCAGGATCAACGGCTGGGGCGGCAACAACCCCTACCTCTACGCCTGCTACAGCGACTGGGTGCCGCTGTTCGGCGCTCGCGGATTCGCGGAAAACCCCTGGGCGCCCTTTAGCTCCAGCGCCGAATTCGAGTATCCGGTGCTCATGAGCGCGGTGGCCTCCGCGGTGGCCTCGATCGTGCCCGAGTCGGTGGCC
This sequence comes from Glutamicibacter halophytocola, assembly GCF_001302565.1. Lineage (NCBI taxonomy): Bacteria > Bacillati > Actinomycetota > Actinomycetes > Micrococcales > Micrococcaceae > Glutamicibacter > Glutamicibacter halophytocola. The sequence continues at coordinate 3,884,554 of NZ_CP012750.1, read as the reverse complement.
AACCGCTCGCTGCTGTACTTCGACATGAACCTGGTGCTGGTGGCGATCCTCTGGATGGTTACCGTGCTGTGCACCGTGCGCATGGCCGGGCGGCGCCCCTGGGATGCCGCCATGGTGGCCATTGCCCCGGGGATCATCCTGGCCGGCAGCATCAACTGGGACATGTGGGCCGTGGCCCTGCTGGCTGCCGGCATGCTGGCCTTTGCCCGCAAGCACACGGTCCTGGCCGGGATCCTGATCGGCCTGGGCGCGGCGATGAAGATCTACCCCTTCTTCATCCTCGGCGCGATCCTGGTGCTGGCCATCCGCACCGGCCGGCTCAAGACCTTCTGGATCACCGGGGGAACGGCCGCAGCCACCTGGGTGCTGGTCAACCTGCCCTACGCGCTGGCCTTCCCCAAATCCTTCATGCACTTCTTCAGCTTCTCCTCGGAACGCGGCGCGGGCCTCTCCAGTTTCTGGCACGCCTGGAATGTGGTGGCGGCCAAGAACCCCGGCATGCCGAGCTTCGAGGCGGAGCAGATTTCGCGGTACGGGCTGGTGCTCTTCTTCTTGTGCTGCGTGGGTGTTGCCCTGCTGGGCCTGTACTCCCGGCGCACTCCGCGGCTGGGCTCGATGGCCTTCTTGATCATCGCCTCCTTTGTCATGGTCAACAAGGTCTACTCGCCGCAGTTCATCGTCTGGCTGATTCCGCTGTTCGTGCTGGCCCTGCCGCGCTGGCGCGAATTCGTGATCTGGATGCTGGTGGAGATCGCCCACTTCTATGGACTTTGGAACTATCTCGATTCCTTCTCCGCCGAGGACCCGCATAAGGCCTTCCCGGAGGCTGGATACGTCGTGCTGGTGCTGGCCCACATGATCATGCTCGGCTACCTGATGTACCTGGTGGCGCGTTCAATCCTTGACCCGCGGCGCGATCCGATCCGCGCGGTCGGCCAGGATGACCCGCTGGCCGGCGAATTTGCCGGGCTGCCGGAGAATACCACCCTGCGCTCGCTGTGGCCGGGAGCGGCGAAGCGGCAGCAGCCTGCTGGGAGCGGGAAATGATTGATGTCGCCGTCGTCGGGGCCGGGCCCAACGGCCTGGCTGCGGCCGCCGTGGCCGCCAGGGCAGGACTGGCTGTCCAGGTTTATGAAGCCAATGACAGCATCGGAGGGGCGGCCAGGACCCAATCGCTGAACGGCTCCGAGGCGATCTTCGACCTGGGCAGCGCCGTGCACCCGATGGCCTTGCAGTCCCCGGCCATGCGCGAACTGGGGGTCCACGAGCGCGTCGAGTTCATCACCCCGGAACTGTCCTTCGCCCATGTGCTCGATGGGCGCACTGCCTGCGCCTACAAGGATCTGGAGCGCACCGCCGAAGCATTGGGCGGGGCAGAAGGCCAGATGTACCGCCGCTTGATCGAACCGCTGGTCCACCAGATCGACGGGATCAGCGCCACCCTGCTCGACACGCTGCTCAAGATCCCGCGCCATCCGCAGGCCCTGGCCGCCTTCGCCGCCGCCACGGTGGGCGGCATGGGGCTCAAGGAAGTGTTCTCCACGAAGTACGAGAAGGCCGCCGCGCTGTACTCGGGCTGCTCGGCCCATGTGGCCGGCGGATCGCGCGGGCCGGCCAGCGCCGGTGCCGGGTTGTTCCTTGCCGCGACGGCCCACGCCAAAGGCTGGCCGATTCCGCGCGGCGGTTCCCAGGCCATCAGCGATGCCCTGGCCGCCGAAGCCATGGCCCATGGCGCGCAGATCCACACCGGCGTGCGGGTGAACCACATTGATGAGCTGGCCGCGCAGAACATCCTGTTCGACACCTCCGCCGAAGATGCCGCCAAGCTCAGCGCCGGCCACCTGCCCGAACAGCTCTCCCGTGCGCTGTCCACCACCAGGCGCTCGCCGGGCAGCTGCCTGGTCCACTTTGTGCTCTCCGAGCCGGTGCCATGGCGGGACCAGGCGCTGGCCGCCGCCGGCACCGTGCATCTTGGCGGTACCGCCGCGCAGGTCGGCAAGGCCGAGCGCGCGGCTGTTCATCGCGGATCGGCGGACCCTTTCATCATCGTGGCCCAGCCCTCGCAATTCGACGACTCGCGCGCGCCAGCCGGCCAGCACGTCATCTGGGCCTACTGCCATGTTCCGCTGGATTCGCCGGCAGATATGCGCCACGAGATCCAGTCGATGATCCAGCGGGCCGCCCCGGGCTTCTCCGAGATCATCCTCGAAGCGCACGTGGTCACCGCCAAGGACCTCGAGCGGCAGAACCCCGCGCTGATCGGCGGAGACCTCTCGGGAGGCACCATGGATCTGCTGGGCACCATCAAGCGGCCACGGGTTTCCCTGGACCCCTGGTACTTGAAGTCCAAGGGGCTGTACCTCGTCTCGTCGGCGGCCCCTCCCGGCCCATCGGTGCATGGCATGGGCGGATACCTCGGAGCCCAATCAATGCTCAAACGCGAATACCGCATCAACAACTGGAAATCGGTGGAATAGTCGGCAATGGAGGAACTACTGGTTCAAGTCGCAGGATGGGTCCTGCTTGCAGTGCTCTGGGCGGTGTTCATTTGGCAATACCGCAAAGACCCTCGCCGGCTGGGCCTGGCCGCGCTGCTCTTTCCGCTCGTGTGCTCCAGCCTCGCGGCCGTGGCGGATCTGCTGACCACCGTGGTGCCGGGCTTCGGGTTCCTCATTGCCATCGTTCTGGTGATGACCCCGCTGATGGTGGTGGTGTTCGGCGCGGCGCTGATCTACAACGGCGTGCTGATGTGGCGGCGCGAGGGCGCGCGGATCTCCAACCTGCTGTCGCTGGCCGCCGGGGTGCTGGTGTTCATCCTGCCGGTGCTCGCGGTGCTGCTGGTGCAGATCAATACCTGGTGGAGCTACGCGCTGGCCTTCATTCTTTTCATGGCCTCCGTTTTCACAGCCTGCCTATTCGCGATGATGCTGCTCTATGCGTGGGTGCATGCCAGGTTCCCGGCCAAAACCCGTGGGGCGGCCGCGGTGATTCTCGGGGCGCGCACCATCAACGGGAAGGTCACCCCCTTGCTGCGCGGCCGGCTGGACAAGGCGATCGCGCTGTATGCATCGCAAGCCGAACCACGGCTGCTGATGGTCCCCACCGGCGGGCAGGGGCACGACGAACAGGAACCCGAAGGCGTGTCCATGGCCCGCTACCTGGGCGAGCAGGGCATCCCCGCATCCCAGATCCTGATCGAGGACCGGGCCAAGGACACGGTGGAGAACCTGGATTTCTCCAATGCACTGGTGCGCGAACGCCAGCCGGAGGGCCAGCTGTGGCTGGTCACCAGCGACTACCATGCGCTGCGAGCCGCATTGGCATCGCGCCAGATGGGCCTGGAAGCCCGAGCCTTCGGCGGAAAGACGGCGGCCTACTATCGGCCCAGCGCGTTCCTGCGCGAGTGCGTGGCGATCGCCCGCGACCAGCTCAAGCTCATGATCCTGCTGGCCCTGCCCTTCGCGGCGGGCCTGGCCGGGATGATCTTCTTGGCCACCCGCGCCGGATTCTGATGCTGCGCGGCAATCATTGATGGCATGCACCAACGGGTGCATGCCATCGCTGCTTCAGCCCGGCGCACTCACCCTTTTGAGTGACCAGAAGATCAGCACTCGGGGCGGTTTATCCTGGCCCCATTTTTTCTAGGCTGGAGATATGATCCAGGCTCAGCAGTTGACGAAGAGATACGGCAATAAAACCGTGGTCGACCAGGCGTCGTTCACGGTGCAACCCGGAAAGGTCACCGGCTTCCTCGGCCCCAACGGGGCCGGCAAGTCCACCACCATGAGGATGATCGTCGGATTGGCGGCTCCCACCAGCGGACAGGTGCTGGTGAACCAGCGGGACTTCAAGAAGTCCCGGCATCCGCTGACCGAGGTTGGCACCTTGCTGGAAGCCAAGTCCGTGCACAAGTCGCTCACCCCGTTGGCGCATTTGCGGGCCATGGCGGCCACCGCCGGATTGCCCAGCTCCAGGGTCCACGAAGCCTTGGCGCTGACCGGACTGAGCGGCGTGCAGCGCAAGAAGGTCGGCGGGTTCTCCCTGGGCATGGGCCAGCGCCTGGGCATCGCCACCGCGCTGCTGGGCGACCCGCAGGTGCTGATCCTCGATGAACCGGTCAATGGGCTGGACCCCGAAGGCGTGGCCTGGGTGCGCAACCTCGCCCGCCAGCAGGCGGCGGAAGGAAAAACCGTGTTCATCTCTTCGCACCTGATGAGCGAGATGGCGCAAACCGCAGACCACCTGATTGTCATTGGCCGCGGACGCATCATGGCCGATGCCCCGATCAGCGAATTCATAGATAACGGGCTGGCCCAGACGATCGTTCGCGCAGCGGATATCGACGCATTGATGAATGCGCTGAGCGCCGAAGGCATACAGCTGCGGCGCATTGACGGGCAGACCCTGGAGGTCACCGGCCCGGATTCGGAAATCATCGGGCGCCGCGCCCTGGAAACCGGCGTGGCGCTCAGCGAGCTGCGGCCTCTGCAGCGCACTTTGGAAGATGCCTACATGGAATTGACCCGGGACGCCGTGGAATACAACTCGAATATTGTTGCCGAGCACAGCGGCGGGAAGTAGAAGAAGATGACTACTCATATTGAAGCGCCCCTGCGCGGCAAGGTCACTTTCGCCGGGGTGCTGCGCAGCGAAGCGATCCGCATGTTCGCGTTGAAGTCCACCGCAATCCTGCTGGCCTTGGCGGTGCTGCTCTATGCGGCGATCGCCGTCATTGGCACCTGGGGCGTGGGATCGCTGCTGCAGAGCATGGGCGATGTCAGCCAGATGGAGGGCATGGGCCCCATGACGCAGCCAGGCTTTGCCAGCGAGACCATCGGCTCCGGCCTGGTCTTCAGCCAGCTGATTCTGGGCGTGCTGGGCGTGCTGCTGTTCAGCGGCGAATTCACCACCGGTTCGGCCGTCAGCACCTTCTTGGCCAGTCCGCAGCGAGGGCGCGTGATGTCAGCGAAGATTGTCCTGATTGTGCTGCTGACCGGCGTGACACAACTGGTATCAAGCCTCCTGGCCTTTGTGGTTGCGAAGCCGATCGCCGAAAAGTACGACCTGGTCCTGGAATTCGGCAGCGAATCCTTCCAGTCGGTGCTGTGGTACGGCACCCTGGCCGTGATCATGGCGGCCCTGATCGGCTTGGCCCTGGGTGTCCTGCTGCGCAATTCGGCCGGTGGAATCACCATTTTGGCCGGTGTGTTCTTTGTCCTGCCGATCATCACGGCAATCCTTGGAAACCTCGTGGACTGGTCCAAGAACATTTCGGCGTACCTGCCCGACCAGCTGGGGCTGTCATTGGCCACGCCACTGAGCGTGGCAACCGACCTGGAACTCTGGCAGCAGCTGGCCGGCGTCGCCGGATGGATCATCATCCCATTGGCCCTCGGCGCAGTATTGCTCGCCAAGCGGGACATCAAGTAACCAGCGGATAAGCCGGGAAAACTACACTGGAACCATGACCCAACAGACGCTGCAGGAAACTGTTGCCTCCTTTGACGAACTGACCGCCAAGCGGATGGGCCGGTTGCGCCGTTACCTGCGCACCCACCCGCGCTTGGTGGTCATCGGCGCCGTGGTGCTGTACCTGTTGCTCACGCTGCCAGGAGTCCTGGTCGCCGCGGCCATGCCGGGAGCCAACGCCACCGGCCTGCTGGTCGTCACGCTGGCGGTCAGTGCCGCACTGCTTTATCGCCGAAAAGCGCCGATGACCGTCATCATCCTGGTGTTCGTTTTCGAATGCGTAGCCTTGATCATCGCCGGCCCGCAAGGTGGCCTAGGCGGCATGGGCATGATCATTGCCCTGTACACGGTGGCCACCAGCTATTCGGCCAAGCGCACCATTCCCCTGGCCGTGCTGGCCGGCAGCTTCCAAGTGGTGCTCATGGTGCTGATGGGCTTCCCGGATATGGAGGGGATGGAGCTGGATCCGAGCGACGGCATTGATGAAGCAACCTTCAGCCGGATCGTCATCGGCATTTCGGGCAGCTTTGTCATTGGTTTCTATATTGCCGCGGCCGCAGTTGGCATGAACGTGCGCAATGCGCGAATTCACGAGGCCGAACTCAACCACTGGGCCCGCCAGGTATCCAGCTTGGCCCAGGTTCAAGAGCGCAACCGCATTGCCCGGGAGATGCATGACGTGGTGGCCCATTCCTTGTCCGTGATGATCGCCTTGTCCGAGGGGGCCAGGGTGGTGGCCAAGCGGGATCAGGTCCGTGCCGACGAAGTGCTCAACGAGCTTTCGGGCACTGGCAGGGCCGCCTTGTCTGACATGCGCCGCATGCTGGGAGTCCTTCGCCAGAACGAGACGGGCGAATTGGAACCGCAACCTACCGGCGGCAATGTCGAACAACTGCTCGAGGGCTTCCGCACCGCCGGGCTGCCCATCACCTTCACCCAAACCGGGGGAGCGCTGCCCGAGGACACCACCTTCCAGTTGACCGTCTTCCGCATGATCCAAGAATCCCTGACCAACTCGCTGCGCTATGCCCGCAACGTCAGCGATGTGCAGGTACGTTTGGAACGTCGGCGCGATGAACTGCGGCTGGAAGTCATGGATAACGGGGATGCCACCAGGGTGCCCAGCGTCGGAAGCGGCCGGGGACTGCGGGGCATGCGCGAGCGGGCAGCACTTTTCGAGGGGAACGTTGAAGCCGGCCCGGTAGCCAGTGGCGGATGGATAGTTAAAGCGGTGCTGAAGGTTCCCGAATGCGACGTGAAGATCGCCAAGCAGAAAACAGCGAAGGAATAGGCGTGGAAGAGAAAATCAAGGTCTTGCTGGTTGATGATCAGCCGCTGTTGCGCATGGGATTCCGGTTGATCCTCGAAGGCGAGGAAGATATCGCCATTGCCGGTGAAGCCGCCGATGGCCTGGATGCGTTGACGCAGACTTCGGTGCTGAAGCCGGACGTGGTGCTCATGGATGTCCGCATGCCCAAAATGGATGGCATCGAAGCCACCGAACGCATCGCGAAGGAGCACCCGGACACCAAGATCATTATTCTGACGACCTTTGACCTTGATGAATACGCCTTCTCCGGGTTGCAGGCCGGTGCCAGCGCTTTCCTGCTCAAGGACGTGGCTCCGGAGGAACTGGTTCACGCGGTGCGCCTGGTGGCCTCCGGAGATGCCGTGGTGGCCCCGCGTGTCACCGCGCGGTTGCTGGAAACCTACGTCCGCAATGGCGGCAAGGCCCATGCAGGGCAGCCTGCTGAAGCTCCACGCGACCCCCTGCTTGATGACCTCACTCCGCGCGAGCAAGAAGTGCTGCGGGCGCTCGCCGAGGGGTTGTCGAATGCGGAAATTGCGCATCGCTTCTTCCTGTCCGAAGCGACCGTGAAAACGCATGTGCGCAGGATCCTGACCAAGCTGCATTTGCGCGATCGGGTCCAGGCCGTGGTCTACGCCTATGAAACAGGACTGGTGGTCCCTTCCCAGGGGCTTGATTACTGATTTCGCAAACAAGAAGGGCCGCTGGATGCCGAAGTGAAAACTCGGCAGCCAGCGGCCCGCAGCGTTATTAGCGCTTGGCTGCCTTGCGCTTCTTCTTCGCAGTGGCGCGTAATTGGATTACTCGAGCCACGCCTGCGATAGCCACCACCAGGGCACCGCCAACGGCGGCGATGAAGAGCGCCAAGCCCAGATTGACCTGGCCTTCATAGGTGAAGTACCTCAGGGTCACCTGGTCCTGGTTCTGTGCGATGAAGATGATCAGCAGGATCAGCACGATGATGCCCAAGACGGTAGCGGTCCAGATGCGCCCCAGCTTGGTTACCGGAAGCTTTTCCTTGGGCTCTGGCACTTCGCGTGGAGCCTTGCCGGCTTTTGGCGCCCGCGGCTGGACCGCGTGTTCACCGGCATTAACCTGCACGCCATTATCGGGCTCCACAGGCAAGCTGTGCGGCTCTGGGGTTGGATCAGATGCACTCATGATGATCTCGCTTTCGTAGTCTCCCGCTCTGCCTTCAGCTTTGCCGACGCTAGGCTCCAAGTCAAGCATGAGATGAAGGTGTCTGGGCGGTTATTGGCGGGCCCTGGAACGGATGATCCGCCGGCAACCGGGCACGGTGATACTAAGCTGGAGAGCAACCCGATCATCCAGGCGGGAACCTCATCCTGGATTTCAGCGAGACGATGACAGAAAGAAGTGAGTAACCAGCTATGGCACAAGCCGCAGCAATGGCCCACATTGCAGACCTGGCCGAATACGTCGCAACTTCCCCTTCCAGCTACCATGCGGCAGCAACGGCCGCCAAGCGGCTGGACGCTGTCGGGTTCACCGGCCTGAACGAAGCTGACGCCTGGAATCTCGGTCCCGGATCCTATTACGTGGTGCGCGACGGCGCGATCATCGCGTGGGTTCAGCCCGAGGCCGCCACCGCGACGTCCGGGTTCCATATTCTCGGTGCCCATACCGATTCCCCGGGTTTCAAGCTCAAGCCAAAGCCGACCACTGGGTCCAACGGCTGGTGGCAGGCAGGCGTTGAGGTCTACGGCGGCCCGCTGCTCAACTCCTGGCTGGATCGCGAACTGGTTCTCGCTGGCCGCCTGGTGCTCAAGGACGGCACCGAGCACTTGGCCCAGACGCAGCCAATCCTGCGCATCCCGCAGCTGGCCATTCACCTTGATCGCCAGGTCAATGAGGGTCTTACCCTGGACAAGCAGACCCACACCAACCCCATCTTCGGCGCAGGGGACTTGGCAGACGCCGATATTCTGGCGGTCCTTGCCGAGTCTGCCGACGTGGACGCAGCACAGGTAGCCGGATACGACATCCTCACCGCCCCGGCGCAACGCGGCGAGGTCTTTGGCCAGGGGAAGGACTTCTTCGCCAGTGGCCGGCTCGATAACCTCACCTCGGTGCACGCCGGAATCATCGCACTGGCTGGCCACTCGCGGAAGCCAGCGGGCCAGCACATTGCCATGCTGGCTGCTTTTGACCATGAAGAGCTCGGCTCAAGTTCCCGTTCGGGGGCCTGCGGCCCTTTCCTCGAAGAGCTGATCAACCGGATCCAGGCATCGCTGGGCGCCGGTGTGGAAGACCAGGCGCGTGCGCTGGCCAATTCGGTGTGCCTCTCTGCCGATGCAGGCCACGCGGTGCACCCGAACTACCCAGAACGCCATGACCCGGCCAACCGGCCACAGGTGAACGCCGGGCCGCTGCTGAAGATCAACGCCAACCAGCGCTATGCCACCGACGCGGTAGGCGCTGCGGCCTTCGCCAACTGGTGCGAGAGCGCCGGGGTTCCTTATCAGGAGTTCGTGTCCAATAACCGCGTACCGTGCGGCTCGACGATCGGCCCGTTGACCGCCACCCGCTTGGGCATTCGCACCCTCGACGTGGGTGTTGCCCTGCTCTCCATGCACTCGGCCCGTGAAATGTGCGGCGTGGATGACCCTTGGTACCTGTCCAAGGTGGCAGGCGAGTTCTTCTCAGCGTAGTTCCTGCATTGCAAAAGGCCGGCAGCGATGCTGGCCTTTTGCGTATCCAGGCCCACCTGTTGGCAGGAAAAAATCGGTGGCATAATCATCAGCATGACGATTTTTGCCCAAGACATGCTCATTTTTCAGCAGACAAAGAATTTCTCGAAGAATGATTTTGCAATCCTAGACGCCCACGGCATGCAGGTTGCCCATGTTGAGACCGGGGGCAGTGCGCTGGGGCGGATGTTCGCTGGCGCGCGGGAGCTGACAGTCTTCGACGGGCCGGAGAAACCGGTGATCAAGGTCAAGGACACCATGACCATGGGCCGCGACCGCTTCGAGATCTTCGATGGGAATGGCGGCCCGCTGGCGAGCCTGGTCAAGCGGATCACCCTGTTCAAGACCCGCGTCACCATTTCGATGCTCGGCGAGGAGCTGGACCTGACTGGCAGCGTGTGGGATTTTGATTTCCAGATCACCGGTCCCCAAGGGGTACTGGGTACCGTCACGCGCCAATGGTCCGGAATGGGCAATGCGCTGATGGGCAAGTCGACCTATGCCTTGCAGCTGTCCAGCAATCCTGGCACGCAGCAGCGGCAAGCAATCATCGGTTCTGTCCTGGCCTTGGATCTGATCCGCGAAAAGCAGCAGCGCAATTGATGCCCGCGCTGCGCGTGCTTCATCGAATTAACTCGAACTTGGCAAGCCCTCGAACATGCCCCATGAGGCATGCTCAAATAATTCAGGTCAATCGCCATTTTGTTCGCCAGTCGTGCGCTGTCGCGAAGCCGTCGTGTAACTGTCGTGGTCCTGTCGTGGCGCTTTCGTGGTCCCCGCCGATAGCTTTAGTTCCATGAATGAATCACGGATTGCAGAACTTCGCCGGGCCAAGGGATGGACGCAAGAACGCTTGGCCAAAGAGAGCGGCATTACGGTCAGAACTATTCAACGACTTGAAGCCGGGAATGATGCCAGCTTGGAGTCCATCTCCCAGGTAGCCAGGGCCCTGGATGTGCAGGTTGGCGAATTGTTCCAGAGCGTTCAAACGCCAAATTTCTCTCAAGCCGTAGAAGGGCTTGAGTCCCGGACCCGTGCAGAACAAGAGCGGCGAGACTCAATCACGCAAGGGATCATGATGATCTTCCGTGGCGTTGGTCTTCTGGTCACCTTCGGAACGGTCATCCTGGGAACTGCGGGAGGGCTTGGATGGTACATCTGGCTACTCATTCCGATTTACTGGGGCGCAGGAAAGGTGCTCCTGGACGCAATAATAAGGCTGGGCGTTGATCCGAAACTGGATGCCAAATACCCGCTCTCCATGCCAAGCCAGAGCGAAGGCAGCTGAGCTTCCCATCAGCCGTTAGCCCGGCGGATACCGTTTGATTACCTGTTGTTCATCCCGGGCTGGTCAGATCGAACAATATGAGTTCGAATTCCGTGCAGGTCAATAATTTCAGACCGGAGATCCAAGCGCTGCGTGCACTGGCGGTCCTGCTAGTGGTCGCTTACCACCTGGAGCCCAAAGTAGTTCCCGGCGGCTATATCGGCGTGGACATCTTCTTCGTCATCTCGGGTTTCCTGATTACCTCGCACCTGTTGCGCGAAGCCGAACGCACCGGCCGCATCAGGCTATCGGAGTTTTTTGCCGGCAGGGCCCGGCGCATCCTGCCCGCCGCCATGCTCGTGATCCTGGTGGTTGTGGCCGCCGGGTTCATGGTCTTCCCGAAGACCCAGTGGGGCACACTGGGCTTGCAGGCTTTGGCCTCGGCCTTCTCCGTGCAGAACTGGGTGCTGGCCGCAGATTCCGTTGATTATCTGGCCGCCGAGCAAGCGGCAGGACCGCTGCAGCACTTCTGGTCCCTGGGCGTGGAAGAACAGTTCTATCTCTTCTGGCCGCTGTTGATCCTGGCGGTGTGCTGGCTGGTCAAGCCCGAGGTCCCTGGAGCGCGATCCGATCATTTTGCCGCCCGACGCCGGTGGTTGTGGCTGGCATTTGGCACGGTGGCCCTCTTGTCGCTGGGGTACTCGGCGTACGCCGGATATTCCGGGGACGCCGCAGGGTACTTCGTGACCACCACCCGAATCTGGGAGCTGGCCATTGGCGGATTGCTGGCGCTCGCGGTGCAAGCGCATGAGAACGATGCCCTGCGCCTTCCACGATGGGTGACCGCATGGTCCACGCGAAATCTGGCCGTTCTGGTCGCGCTGGGTGCCATTGGCATCGCCGCCTTCAGCTATGACGGAGCCACCGTCTTCCCCGGCATTGCCGCGGCGGTGCCGGTACTGGGCTGCGCGGTGATCATTGCCGCCGGAAGCACCAGCGGGCCCGGCTCTTTGCGCCCGCTCGTCAACTGGCGGCCGGTGCAATGGGTGGGCCTTGCCTCGTATTCGCTCTATCTTTGGCACTGGCCGCTGATCGTTTTTTACACCGAGCTCTCCGGAGGCAAGCCGAAGCCGCTGCAATCCGCCGCCCTGTTGGCCGGTTCCGTGCTCTTGGCATGGGCGAGCCTGAAATTCGTGGAGACGCCGATGCGTCACCTGCGCTTCTTGGCGGTATCCCCGGCCAAGTCCCTGATTGCCGGTGCTGCCATGGTCGCGGTGGCCGCTACGGCGGGACTGCTTCCGGGCATCGCCCAGGAGCGCATGGTGGAACAGGAGCAGCAGGTGGCAACCGCGCTGGCTGAGCAACCGCCCGAAGGATTCGGCGCAGCATCGCTGGCTCACGGCGCACCGGCTTTTGTCACCGGCGAACACCAAGTGGTCCCGGTGCCGGCCGAGGCCGCCAAGGATCTTCCCGACATCGGCAGCTGCGTGCAGAATCCGCAGTCGACCCAGATCAAGGAATGCGAGTTCGGCAGCAAGGATGCGACCTATACGGTGGCGCTTGTGGGGGATTCGCATGCCGCCCACTGGTTCGAGGCGTTGAACGGCTTCGCACGCAGCAAGGGGTGGAAAGTTGTTACCTATCTGAAGAACTCGTGCCCCTTTAGCGAAGCGCAGCGCAAGGCAGATCAAGACGGAAGCATCAACTGCAGCGAAGCCTTTGAGCAGAGCATGGATGACCTGGCCAAGCGAAAAGACATCGACGCGGTGATCACCTCGAACTGGGGCGGTTCCACCTTCGTTTCCGATCCCGCGCAAGGCTTGGCGGCCGCGTGGGGCAAACTCGAAGATGCCGGCCTGCCGGTCTATGCCATTGTCGATACCCCGCGGCCGCCCCAGGATTCCTACGCCAGGGACTGCGTGGAGCAGAACATCAATAACCCCGAAGCCTGCTCATTCCCGGAAAAGGGAGCCTACGAAAAGGGCGACGCCACCAAGGCCGCCGCCAAGCTGGAGCCGCGAGTGAAGGTCTTGGACTTCAGCGACCAGTTCTGCGTGGCTGGAACCTGCCCGGTGGTTGTCGGCAATGTTTTGATCTATCGGGACAAGCACCACATCAGCGACACCTACATGAGCACGCTGGTGCCGGTCTTCGGGCAGCGGCTGCAGCAGGCCATCGATTCGAAGTAGCCGTCCATGATCTAGGACACGAAGGCTTATGCTTGCGCGAGGATCTCGGGTAGGATTGAAAAGTCTGTGCTACTGCATGCCCGAAACTTGGGCGTCTGGTGCACTGATAACGCAAGAACCTCCTGTTGCGGAAATACCGCGACCGTTTAGCCCAAAGGAGGTGGGTTCACATGCGTGCTTATGAACTTATGGTCCTCATTGATCCAGAGGTCGATGACCGCACCGTAGAGCCAACCATCGAGAAGTACCTCGAGGTTGTCCGCTCCAACGGTGGCACCATCGAAAAGGTTGATGTCTGGGGTCGTCGCAAGATGTCCTACGAGATCAAGAAGAAGGCAGAAGCCACTTACGTAGTGGTGAACTACACCGCAGAACCAGCCGCTTCCGCTGAGCTTGAGCGCCAGCTGAAGATCAACGAGCTGATCCTGCGCCACAAGGTCACCCGTCCGGAAGAGGCCCGCGTTTAATTACGCGCAACCTTCCGTCGTAGGAATAAACGTTCAATCTTTCTAAGGAGAGTCAATGGCAGGCGAGACTGTTATTACCGTTATCGGAAATCTGACCGCCGATCCGGAGCTGCGTTTCACGCCGTCCGGTTCAGCCGTAGCGAACTTCACGATCGCTTCGACTCCTCGCACCTTTGACCGCCAGTCCAATGAGTGGAAGGACGGGGAAGCCCTGTTCTTGCGCGCATCGGTGTGGCGCGAGGCTGCAGAGAACGTTGCTGAAACGCTGACCAAGGGCATGCGCGTCATCGCCCAGGGTCGTTTGCGTTCACGTTCCTACGACACCAAGGAAGGCGAACGTCGCACCGTGATGGAGCTTGAGGTCGATGAAATCGGCCCATCGCTCCGTTTTGCGTCCGCCAAGGTCACCCGCACCCAGCGCTCCGGCGGTGGCAACGGTGGCTTCGGCAATGGTGGCGGTGGAGGATTCTCCAACGCACCACAGCAAGGTGCTCCAGCCCAGGCGCCGCGTCAGCAGCAGCCGCAGCAGGGTGGCGGATGGAATGCTCCAGCCGCAGACCCATGGAGCACCGGCGGAAACAACGGTGGCGGCTGGGGCAACCCAGGCGCAGACGAACCACCTTTCTAAACAATATTTATTCACCATCCCGCAGATCACTCTGCGGGCTCCAAAGCTAAAGGAGCTCCACGATGGCTAAGGCTGAAATCCGTAAGCCCAAACCAAAGTCCAACCCATTGAAGGCCGCTGACATCACCGTCATCGACTACAAGGACACCGCATTGCTGCGCAAGTTCATCTCTGACCGCGGAAAGATCCGCGCTCGTCGAGTGACCGGCGTTTCCGTTCAGGAACAGCGCAAGATCGCACAGGCTATCAAGAACGCACGTGAAGTAGCCCTGCTGCCTTACTCCGGCGCTGGCCGCGGCTAAGGAAGAAGGGATAGCAAAATGGCAAAGATCATTCTGACTCACGAAGTATCCGGTCTCGGTGCTGCTGGCGATATTGTCGAGGTAAAGAACGGCTACGCCCGTAACTACCTGCTGCCACGCGGCTTCGCAATCGTCTGGACCCTGGGCGGTGAGAAGCAGGTGGAGTCGATCAAGGCTGCACGTGCCGCTCGCGCTGTTGCAAACCTTGAGGAAGCTCAGGCACTTGCAGCCAAGCTGAAGTCCCAGCCGGTGAAGATCACCATCAAGGCTGGTTCCAACGGCCGCCTGTTCGGCACCGTCAAGACCACCGATATCGCTAACGCCGTAGAGGCTGCCGGTCTGGGCAAGATCGACAAGCGCAACATCGAGGTCAACGACCACATCAAGTCGACTGGCAACTACAACGCAACCGTTCGCGTACACGAGGACGTCGTTGCAAACCTGCGCCTGCAGGTTGTAGCTGCTGCCAAGAAGTAAGTCTTCTAGACTCGGCTTCTGTTCAAGAGGTGGCGTGCGCTCCGCAAGGAGCACACGCCACCTCTTGGCGTTAACCCGCCGTCCAGCTCGCCCCGATGGCAGGCTAACGGAATCGCGGATTCTCAGTGCGCCATCCGGGATCCACCAGTTGCATGGCGCATTTGAATAGCAGGGGCGAGTGCAAGCAGGCCGGCAACGACGCCGGCGCCACCGCAGATCCAGGACATCCAGGCAACGCCGGCGAAATCGGTAAACGATCCCATCCAAGGCGAGGCGAAGAGCAAGGCGCTGGCGATGGCAAGTGCCCATTCCATGGAAACCAAACGTGGCATCATGACGCTCCAGACGCCGGTGATCACCATGAGCAGGCCGAAGGCCGCCATCAGTCTCATCGAGGTGCTGGTTCCCTCAAGCCACATGGTTGAAACTGCGGCCAGAATACCGGCCGCGACGCCGACCCAGTCTTGCCACCGAGTCCATTTCTTCATTGTGAAAACCTCCAACATCCATTGCAGAGGGCTCCTTAGCGGGAGTCGCTTTAAATGTAGGTTCGCGGTTGCCGATGCACAATCTACTTTTGGGAGCATTTTGGTAAATCCTTGGCCCTGGAGGCGTCCCGGCTGCGGCACCGGAGGGCTCCCGGCTCTTGTGGGGACACCGCAGGTTCGCGCATAATTCACCAGATCGCCTTGCGCCCGGTGCCTCTTAATCGTTGGCATTGGAGCCGCGGGCTCGTAGCCTCGAAGATGGGACTGGCCAGGCCAGCACGATCGAGAGAAACGGTGGAATACATGGGTTTTGCGTTTGCCGATCCTGAAGCATTGACCAAGGAGCAACGCGAGGCAGTGGCCGAGCATCAGCGCACCGTCCGCAGCGGCCCGCGCAAGCTCTCATTGCGCGCCCTGCGCGAAGAAGCCAGCCTGAGCCAGGCCGAACTTGCTGCGCGGCTCAAGCTGCCGGTGGACCGCATTGCCCGCATGGAAACCGGCGACCTGGACCGGGTCCAGCTAGCCACCTTGCGCCGATATGCCGCGGCCATGGATGCCCGGATCGAGATCACTGCGACCCGCGGCGAGGCCTTCGCCCAGCTGGGCTAGCCAGGCCCCGCCGCGCGAACGGCCGACCGGCCACCGCAAATAGCGGGCAGCTCATCGAGAAAAGCGCCACCCACCGCTGGATCCGACCACCTGCCCTCCGGCTCGGCATCTTTAGCGGCTAAAGTGTTCCGGTGAGATGCGGGTTATAGACCTGCGTCACAGCCGAGCTTCGAAGGGGTTATTTTGCACGAGCGTATTCACCACCGGGCCTTTGCCGATCGCCTGATGAGCGCCGAACAGGCGGCAACCATCATCAAGCCGGGAATGACGGTGGCCATGAGCGGCTTCACCGGTGCCGGATACCCGAAGGCAGTGCCCGGCGCCCTGGCCGCCCAGATGGAACGCCAGCACGCTGCCGGCGAGGAGTTCAAGATCAACGTGCTCACCGGCGCCTCCACCGCCCCAGAGCTCGACGGGGTGCTGGCCAAGGCCGAGGGCATGAACCTGCGCCTTCCCTACATGTCCGATCCCGAGCTGCGCCGCCGCATCAACGAGGGCAACATGGAGTACATGGACATCCACCTGTCCCATGTCGCCCAGCACGCCTGGTTCGGCTTCTACGGCAAGATCGACGTGGCCATCATCGAGGTGGTCGGCGTAACCGCCGAAGGCGACCTGATCCCCTCCAGCTCCGTGGGCAACAACAAGACCTGGCTGGAGATGGCCGACAAGGTCATCATCGAGGTCAACGCGCAGCAATCCGCCGCCATGGAGGGCATGCACGATGTCTACTACGGCACCGCCTTGCCTCCGCACCGCAAGCCCATCGAGTTGACCACAGTGCGCGACCGGATCGGCCAGAAGTACCTGGACGTCGACGTCAGCAAGATCGCCGCGGTGGTCCAAACCGACGCGCCAGACCGGCTGAGCCCCTTCGCCCCGGTGGACGAGACCAGCGAGAAGATCGCCGATCACCTGCTGGGCTTCCTGGACTCGGAGATCCGCGCCGGCCGGCTGACCGAGAAGCTGCTGCCGCTGCAGTCGGGCGTCGGCAACATCGCCAACGCCGTGCTGGCGGGCCTGTCCCGCGGCGGCTACAAGTCCTTGGCCGCCTACACGGAGGTCATCCAGGATGGCATGCTCCAGCTGATCAAGGACGGCACCATCGAGTTCGCCTCGGCCACCAGCTTCTCGCTGTCTGCCGAGGGCATCGAGGAATTCAACCGCAATGTCGAGCACTACCGCGAGCGCATCCTGCTGCGCGCCCAGGAGATCTCCAACCACCCCGAGATCATCCGGCGGCTGGGCTGCATCGCCCTGAACGGGATGATCGAGGCCGACATCTACGGCAACGTGAACTCCACCAACGTCCTGGGCTCCCATGTCATGAATGGCATCGGCGGGTCCGGCGACTTCGCCCGCAACGGCTACCTGTCGGTGTTCATGTCCCCGTCCACCGCCAAGGGCGGCAAGATCTCGGGCATCGTGCCCTTCGCATCGCATGTGGACCACACCGAGCACGACACCATGATCCTGATTACCGAGCAGGGCCTGGCCGACCTGCGCGGCCTGTCGCCCAAGCAGCGCGCCCAGCAGGTCATCGAGAACTGCGCGCATCCGGACTACCGTCCGTTGCTGCAGGACTACTTCGACCGGGCCTGCAGGCAAAGCTACGGCAAGCACACCCCGCACCTGCTGGGCGAGGCCCTGTCCTGGCACCAGCGCTTCGAGAAGACCGGGGATATGCGCCCGGCCAGCTAGCCGCCGGGCTGACCGGGATCGATGCGCACGATCCGGTCATCACCCGTCCCTGGCCGGCCGCGCCCGTCGGTGTTGTTCGTCAGCACCAGCAGCGAGCCGCCAGGATCCACCAGCACATCGCGCAGCCGGCCGAGCCGGCCATCGAGCAATTCCTGCTCGATGGCCGGCGCGTCCAGTTCCACCGCGCGCAGCACTTCGCCGCGCAGATTCGCCAGGTAGGCGGTGCCGTCGAGGATCGCGATGCCGCTGGGGCTGGCCTCGGCAGGGGACCACTGCGCAATCGGGTCGGTGTACTGCCGATCTGCGCCGCCCTTCCCCTCGACTTCGGGCCAGCCATAGTTCCCGCCGGCCTTGATGATGTTCAGTTCGTCGAAGGTGTTTTGCCCGAATTCGCTGGCATACATGGTGCCATCATCGCTCCATGCCAGGCCCTGCACATTGCGGTGCCCATAGCTGTAGACGAGGGAATTCTCGAAGGGGTTGTCCTCCGGGACGCTTCCATCGGGTGCCATGCGCAGGATCTTGCCGCCCAGCGCCTGCAGGTCCTGGGCTTGCCCAGGGTTGGACGCATCGCCCACGCTCGCGTAGAGCATTCCATCCGGTCCGATGGCCAGCCGCCCGCCGTTGTGGATATTGGCCGAGGGCAACGAATCCAGCAGGGTCCGCGGAGCCGACAATGACAGGTTTCCGGCGCTGCCTTGCGCGGTGAATTGCTGAATGCGGTTACCGGATTCCGCGGTGGAATAGGCGTAGAGCTGGTCCGGCGCGAGGAAGGCCAGGCCCAGCAGCCCGCCTTCGCCTCTCGCTGCGAGATCATCGATCCGGGCCACTTCGCGGCTCTGTCCGGACTGCGAAACTTCCAGGATCCTCCCGGAATCGCGTTCGCTGACCAGCAAGCTGTCCTGGACGTAGACCATGGACCACGGAGCTTCCAAGCCGGTGGCCAGTGGTTCTGGAGCGGTTTGCGATTCGGCAGCTGGACTTGGAAGTGGTGTTGGCGTGGAGCATCCGGCGAGGAACACCGCGCCGAGCAGCAGGCATGTGTCCCGGATGTGCTTCATCGGGTGGCTATGCGTGCGCCGGCTGATGGCGCGTCGGGCGATACGTCAGTTCCTGGATCCGCCCGTCCAAAAGCTTTGAATCGACAAGTTCCAGGTCATAGTCGTCGACCCCTCCGAGTACCGGAGCAGAGCCGCTATGCCCGGTCAGCACCGGGAAGATGCTCACCTGGATGAAGTCCACTAGACCTGCCGCCAGCAGCGAATGGTTCATGGCCAGGGAACCGTGGGAGCGCAGCGGCACATCTGAGGTTTCCTTGAGCTGGGCGACGACTTCCAAGGCATCAGCGCGCTCCAGCGTGGCATTAGGCCAAGACAGCGGCTCTTCCAAGGTGGTGGAGATGACGGTGGCGGGCTTGTCGTGCAAAGCCACGCCCCACGCGTCTTCAACCTCGGGATTCATCTCGATTTCTGCCCAGAAGAGACTAAACAAGCGGAAGGTGTTTGCTCCGAAAACCATGCGGCATGGGGGAGTGTAGAGCCCGAGGCGATGGGCCAACAGCTCGGGCCCCTGTTTTCCCCAGTAGCCACCCCAATCGCTGCCTGCACTGCCGAAGCCATCAAGGCTGCTGAACACGTCAAAGGTATAGGTGGCACTCATGGCAAGCCTCCGAAGCTGATCCGCTAGGTGCCACCTAGGATACGCTCAGGCGCTGGGCATATCTACGTTTTGGGTGCGCAATTGTCCACGCGAGAGTTCCTTTCCGCTGGCCTCATCGGTGATGACAACTTCCCACAACTGCTGGGTCTTGCCTTGGAACAGCGCCTTGGCCGCAACCTGCACGCGCGCACCGGTAGAGGGACGCAGGAAGTCGGTGGCATTGTGAACGCCCACAGCAAATTGATTGCGCTCTGAGACCGCGTAGCTGGCGCCAACGCTGCCGGCGCTTTCAATCATGGAGGCATAGACACCTCCATGTACGACGCCCCACGGGGTGTGGTGCTTTTCATTGAGATCGGCATGGCCTCGCACGGAAGTGGCGGTGATGTCGTCAAAGACCAGGCCAATGCTGTCAGTGAAGCGGCTGGTCTTGTCGGGGATTCGCTGTGCTGGGGAACTCACGGGTGACTCCAAAAGTGTCGGGGCGCGGTGCGCCTGTTCGAGTGGTGGGGCTTGCGGTTCAATTATTTGCACTTTACCTGCTGAAGTACGCGGCAATCCTTGCGGGAAGATCCTTGATGGCGAACCCTGGCGCCGATTTTCCACGAAGCGCAGATGCCGGAAGATATTTAGCCGTGCCATAAGTTAATGCGTTACGACGAAGCTCACACCTTCATGGCCGGCTGAAGTGCCTGAAGCGGTCCGAATTGGTGAATAAAGGACTGTTCCATGACCCTAAAACTGAGCCACTGTCGAATATTTTGTTGAATATTGCGATTTGAGAAGTGAATTGTTTGACGGTGCTTCGTCATGAGTCATATTGTTTTAAGCAGAATCAAGAGCATCAGCTAAAAGCCCTGGCTTGCTGATCGGCAACCCTCTCAACGGTAGTGGGGTGCTCCAGGTGAGGATTCGGTTTTGCGCCAAATGGTGTCAGAACAAGTACCGCGCACGGCGTGAAACCTCAGTGGCAACCGGATTCGGATCATCCCGAACCGCTGTTCCCGCTGGGTCTGACGCGGTGGGCAAGAACCGAAGGAATCGAGCCATGTCATTGAATCGTGAACTTGACCCGCTAACCCTACGCAAGGTTTTCGCTCAACATCCCTCAGGCGTGGCCGCTCTGTGTGCAGAAGTGGACGGCGTGAAAACCGGCATCGTTGCATCCTCATTCACTGTCGGGGTTTCGCTGGAGCCGGCATTGGTGATGTTTGCAGTCCAGAAGACCTCCAACACCTGGCCGAAACTGCGCGAGGCCAGCCACATTGGTGTTTCGGTTCTCAGCGATCTTAATGGAGGGGTCTGCGCGCAGATCGCTTCGAAGAAGGGCGATCGATTCCTCGGCGTGGATACCGTGGTTTCCGAGCAGGGCGCTCTGTTCATTGAAGAGTCCACCCTCTGGCTGGAAACGTCGATTTACAACGAAGTCGAAGCTGGTGACCACTGGGTTGTGCTTTTGGAGGTGCATGGGCATCACACATCACTGCACTCGCCGCAGATCTTCCATGATTCCCGATTTCATTCAATCCCAGTTCCTGAGCTCGTCTAAATCTTCTGAGGGGTAGTTTCCCGAAGGCCCGGCGTGGATTCCCTGATGGTGATCTGCTCCGGGCCTAGTCGCGTTTCGGGACGCGTTCAACGCCAGGCAAATAGTTATCCACGGTGTGGATCGCGACCGCTACGCGAAAATGTGGACTATTGGCCATAACTTGCCGAGTTGACCGTGCTAAAGGCCGGTGACTAAGCCTTTTATGATTCCGTGGATATCCACATGGTTATCCACACGTCTGTGGGCAAGATGTGCAGAACTGTGTGAAAACTGCAATAAACCCTGTATTGCGGGCGTTTTTGGGTGTTGATAACTACTGGGAACATATCGCTATCTTCAACAAAATATTTCCCTGTCCACAGATGTGAAAATACAAAAAGCCTAGTCAATAACTATTACTGTTGGGTACTTGACAATAATCCACAGGGTTCTCCCCAGACAGTGAACAGGCTAGTCCACAGCTGAGGGTATGTTATGCACAGAACCTGTGGATAATGGGGTTTACGTGGGTAAACATCGGCCCTACTGTTGGCTTTGGGGCAGAAATATCCACAGACGTAATCCATTGAACTGTTGGCATCAACTAGCAGGTTGGAACGTTGCCATCTGGCAAGGAAGATTTTTCCCCCTGGGGTCAATAGGGGATGGAAGTGTCTGCAATGAGTGCTGAGCCGGTTTACGAAGGACGAGAATCCGACGCAGGGCGCAAGCCGCCACAGGACGTCGAAGCCGAGATGTCCGTGCTCGGTGGCATGATGCTATCCAAGGACGCCATCGCAGACGTCGTTGAGGCGCTGCGCGGAACCGACTTCTACCGTCCGGCTCACGAATCCATCTACGAAGCCATTATCGATTTGTACGGCCGAGGCGAACCTGCCGATGCCGTGACCGTGGCCGACTTGCTGACCAAGCGCGGCGAAATTTCCCGCGTGGGTGGCGCTGCCTACCTTCACAACCTCATTCAGCAGGTGCCCACCGCCGCTAACGCCGGCTACTATGCAGAAATCGTGCGCGAGCGCGCCGTCTTGCGCCGCCTGGTGGACGCCGGAACCCGCATCGTCCAGATGGGCTACTCGCCCGATGGAGAAGTCGATGCCATCGTCAACGAAGCGCAAGCCGAGGTCTACAAGGTTGCGGAAAACCGCAGCAGCGAAGACTACGTACGCCTCTCGGATATCATCGAAGGCACCGTAGACGAAATCGAAAACGCCGCGAACGCCGGCGACGGCATCACCGGCGTGCCCACCGGGTTCTACGAATTCGACGAGCTGACCCAGGGCCTGAAGGGCGGCCAGATGATCATCATCGCGGCCCGTCCTGCAGTGGGTAAGTCGACCTTCGCGCTGGACTTCGCCCGGTCCGCCGCCATCAAGAACAACATGGCCACCGTCTTCTTCTCCCTGGAAATGGGCCGCAATGAAATTGCGATGCGCCTGCTTTCGGCAGAAGCCTCCATCCAGCTCCAGGACCTGCGCAAGGGTTCGGTGGAGGACGCGCAGTGGACCAAGATTGCCACCACCATGGGCCGGTTGAATGAAGCGCCGCTGTTCATCGACGATTCGCCGAATATGTCCATGATGGAAATCCGCGCAAAGTGCCGCCGCCTGAAGCAGCGCAATGAGCTGCGCATGATCATCCTCGACTACCTGCAGCTGATGAGTTCGGGCAAGCGCGTGGAATCACGCCAGCAGGAAGTTTCCGAGTTCTCGCGTAACCTCAAGCTGCTGGCCAAGGAGCTCGATGTTCCGCTGATCGCGCTGTCGCAGCTGAACCGTGGTTCCGAACAGCGAACCGATAAGCGGCCAATGGTTTCGGACCTTCGTGAATCCGGTTCCATTGAGCAGGACGCCGATATGGTGATCCTGCTGCATCGTGATGATGTGTATGACAAGGAAAACCGTCCAGGCGAGGCCGACGTGATCATCGCCAAGCACCGTGCCGGTCCCACCAAAACCATCACCGTGGCATTCCAAGGCCACTACTCGCGCTTCAGCAATATGTCCTCCGAGGGTTAATCCCAGTCAGAACCGACATGGCAGCTACTAAGCCGGCGGCTTGCTGGCTATAGTGGGTGCCATGTTCGCTTCTTTGCAGGCCTTGCTTTGGGGCACGGTAGCCGGATCGGCGCTGTTGCTGGGATCTGGCGCCGCCTGGTGGCTGAAAATTCCGAAGGTCTGGGTTTGCGCGATCATGGCCTTCGGCGCAGGAGTGCTGGTCAGTGCACTGAGCTTTGAGCTTGTACTCGAGGCCTTCGAAACTGGCGGGCTCCTGGCAACGGCGGCCGGTGTGCTGGTGGGCGCCGCGCTGTATTTCTCGGCCAATCGGGTACTGGCCTGGCGCACCACAAGGCGTCAAAAAGCCTCGGGCAGCGCTCAGGGCGGCGAACCTGCGGGCACCGCTTTGGCGGTGGGAGCCTTGATCGACGGCATTCCCGAATCCGTGGCACTGGGCCTGAGCGTTGTGGCTAGCGCGAGCATCAACCCCGCCATGCTCATTGCCATTTTCATTTCCAACATTCCCGAAGGGCTGGCCAGCACGGCTCAAATGAAGAGCGCCGGCCGCAAAGGTTCCTCGATTGCCCTTCTGTGGGGTTCCATCGCGATTTCTTGTGGGCTGGCTGCCTTTGCCGGGGCACTGGCCATGCAATCCATGCCTGAAGAAGCCCTGGCCTTTGCCACGGCAGTTGCCGCAGGCGGAATCCTGACCATGATTGCCGACTCGATGATTCCAGAAGCCTATTCTGTTGAACATGACTACACCGGGCTGCTGGTCACCGGTGGCTTCCTGTCGGCATTCGCCCTGCATGTTCTGGGCGGATAGCAGAAAACTGGCATGATTAGGGCATGCCCCTAAGACGTAGTAGCCACAATCCTGCGCCAGCTACAGAAACCATTTACGCACCGCAATTCTTGGCCACCACCATGGGCATGTTTGTTCTGGTGTTCCTCGTTGCCTTTGAATCCATGGCGGTCACCACCGTGACAACGGAGTAATTGGGATTCGATATTTGATCTGCTGAGCCTGAAGCTGAATCTCTCGTAATCGAGAAAGTTTTTCTTACGCGCGCGCCGTTCCATGGATATGATCGGACGCATGACGACGTTGGAGAATCTTCCCGAGCTTGACTACGCCTTCTTAGCGGAATTCGCGCGAGTCGAAGGGGACAGCCTTACGGCAGTGGGCGCGAGCTTCACTCGAGTCGCCTTGCCTTCATTACCGGCCCCGCTGACGTTGCACGTCGCTGGGCGTATCCGGGCTAGAGAAGGTGGAGCGCCATTCCCAGTCAAGATAAGGGTCGGGAATGATGATGGGTCAAGCGGACTTGTCTTGGAAACCACAATGAATCCGAAACAGGCGGTAAACCCATATGAAGGGAAAGTGGGTCTTGTCTTCACGGCTGAAGTTCCGCTTAAGATTGACTCTGCTGGGCGGTATCGAGCTGAAATATTCATCAATAACGCCCTAGTCCGGAAATTGTATTTCTCTGTTGACATTCTGGAAAACGTCGGGGGCTAGTGATCTGATGGAGCTGAAGATCAGTAGTCATGCTCTATCCAGGATCCAGCAACGAGGGATATCGGAACAGCAAGTTAATGAAGTGTTCACCGAACACCGGCGTTTGATGAGTTACGAATCAAAGGACGCGGCGGGACGATGGGTGTACATGGTGGAAATTGGGGAAAGGAAACTGATGGTCGTGACTTTTCCGGCAATTGAAGATGCGGCGCCCAATGCAACTATTACGGTAATCACAGCTTACTGGCACTAAAACTAGTAAAATGTATACTTACCAAACGCAGAGAGTTCTTATGAACACGATGCGAGGAGGAAAGGTAAAAATGTCTGATAGCACATATTACGACGCAACCCTTCGTGTGGGCTACGCCCAAGTGACAGACGAGACAGTTGAAAAGACCATTGAATATGGTGGCGGACTACTCATAGATTTGGACCGCGCGGGCATGCCTGTAGGTTTCGAGGTTCTGGGTACTTCTACCCGATTCCCCATTTCAGAAATGGGTGAAAAGTTTAGTTGGAGCGCTGACGTGATGACACGTGCGAGTATCGCACTGGATAAGCTTGCACGTCTTATGAACGTACGCACTGATAGCACTGGAGACGGTGTTTTTAAGCCGGCGTCGGTTTGGTCAAGTAAAGGCCTAGCGCACGCATAAGCAGCTGATAATGCCCCATCCTTCCAGGATGGGGCATTTTTTGTGCCATAGATCGCCGTCAGCACGCTTCTAGGTGGCAATCTTCCCATTTCGCATAAATGCTCACCGCCAGATCTGGCAGTTGCGCCGTGTAGACGATCGTCCCAATCAGCCTGGATAGCAGTTAGCGCTGCGTGTGCAGGGCCATTTTAGACCAATCCCGGATAAGTTCAGCCGTAGCCTGGTCATCGTTAGTTCGTACCGCGGCGGATAGATCTTCCAGGCGTTTCGTGAGCCGTTCCATGTCCGCGTCTAGGTCGGCCAGCAACCGCTGGTAAACATTATCCGGCAGCAGACCATCGAGCATCTTGCCCGTGAGCACGTCACGCTTTCGGTCTACCTTGATCAGGGCTCGCCGTATGCCGGGTGTAGGGTCTGTTGGTTTTACTGTGGTCGGTTGTTGGTCTGCCAGGTCGCTGATCTCCTGGGCGATGGTTTCCAGCCAGGGGAGCAGGTGCTCCATGATGCGGGATTTTTTGACGTACCCGCCTTTGCGCAGGTGGTAGTAGGCCGCTTGCTTGCAGGAGTAGGTTACTGCTCCGCGTGGCCCGGTTTTGGGCTTGGGTCGGCCGCCGTAGGCCTTGCTTCCGCAGATCCCGCAATAGATGGATCCGGTCAGCAGGTATTCGGTGCTTTCTGCGCGGGAGCGTTTGATCCGGTCGCGGCGCCGGGATTGGTACCCTTGCCACATTCCCTCGGGGATGAGGGGCATCGTGGATGCTCTGGCGAACTTGTCCGCCGTAGCGGAAGCGTCCGGAGGCGAACGGGTTGTCGAGTATGCCCATGATGATTTCGGCCGACCAGGTTTCGGCGATGACGCTGCTGTATCCATGGTTGGGCTTGATGCCTGTGGCGTTAAGCTAAGTGACTAGTTCACACTTGGAATGCCTGGCGGCGGACATGCAGTAGAGACCGACGAGAGCGGGGACCTGATTGGCGTGGCATGCCGTGCCAGATAAAAATGGAATTACTCTAAGTAGGGCGACAGTAGATCTCTGACATAAAGATTGCTTGAAATTTTGCAACTATCAATAGAACCTTGTGCGGGGGTGCCCCTATGTTGTTTATTGAGCGTTAACTGGCGCCGGAACATCTCAAAAAAGTTCCATCGCGAAGCATCGCGAACAGGGCTGTCAACCGGCGGTGGGCTAACGCAATCAACGCTTGGTTACGCCGTTTGCCTCGGGCACGTTTCCGGTCGTAATTAGCTCTGCTGACAGGCTCGAAATCTTAGCCCAAGACCCTCAATTAGTTGAAACATTGGCAGCAACGACAATTACTGCTGGCAAAACCATGCACGAAGAAAAACTAGATGCGTTGAGAAATGCGGTGCTGAACTCGGTAAACCCGCGACTACGTCTCGACGAATGCCTGCGTCTCCAGTTCATTACTTTTATTGAACAGATGGCGCCGGGCCATTTGAAGCTTATGAAGTATTTCTCCGCTCCTCGCCAGTGGTATGAAGGACGAGGGATGTCGATTCCTTCGGTAACGACTTCGAAGCCGTTGGCAATCTAGGGAATGGGACGGGAGAACGTTGAGGCAACTACACCCAAGAGGTTGATGGAGGATCTAGTAACTTGGCGGTTGGCCGGTCTCGTGTCGGACATCTCGGGTACCGAGAGTCTAATTGACGGGGAGGTTGTCATCGAGGGCGGGGAGGAGTCCATGCGATGTGTTAACGAACCGACTTCTTTCGTAAGCTAGCCCAAGGCCGCCCTCGCCCCACGTCTCTATGTTTAGAAGAGTTTGAGGGTAGTAATCGGACACCAACTACTAGTGCCAATCCGATGATCGGCGAATTGCTCAATGGTAAGAAGTATTGTGCCTTGGCCTTTGCCACGGCAGTTGCCGCAGGCGGAATCCTGACCATGATTGCCGACTCGATGATTCCAGAAGCCTATTCTGTTGAACATGACTACACCGGGCTGCTGGTCACCGGTGGCTTCCTGTCGGCATTCGCCCTGCATGTTCTGGGCGGATAGCAGAAAACTGGCATGATTAGGGCATGCCCCTAAGACGTAGTAGCCACAATCCTGCGCCAGCTACAGAAACCATTTACGCACCGCAATTCTTGGCCACCACCATGGGCATGTTTGTTCTGGTGTTCCTCGTTGCCTTTGAATCCATGGCGGTCACCACCGTGATGCCGATGGTTAGCGAACTGCTCAACGGCGAACGCTATTTTGCGCTGGCCTTTGCCGCCCCGATTGCCAGTGGCATGCTCGGCATGGTTGCCGCCGGTGAAGTCTCCGACCGCTGGGGACCGAAGCATCCCTTGTTCATTAGCGTCGCGATTTTCTGCGTGGGCTTGCTGATCTGCGGTTCCGCA
Organism: Glutamicibacter halophytocola; assembly: GCF_001302565.1. NCBI lineage: Bacteria > Bacillati > Actinomycetota > Actinomycetes > Micrococcales > Micrococcaceae > Glutamicibacter > Glutamicibacter halophytocola. The sequence continues at coordinate 3,857,183 of NZ_CP012750.1, read as the reverse complement.
GCGAATATGCCGATGCTTATTGGCGGGCGCATCCTGCAGGGCGTCGGAGGCGGTGCCATCACCGTGGCTATCTACGTGCTGATTGCCCGTGCCTATCCAGGCCAGCTGCATTCAAAAATCTTTGCACTCTTTGCCACCGCGTGGGTGCTGCCAGCGATGGTTGGCCCATGGCTGGCCGGCCTGATGGCGGTGCATCTCGGCTGGCGCTGGGTCTTTTCCGGCGTGGCCGTCTTGGTGATCGTCGCCTTCTGCGCGATGGTACCGGTGCTCAAATCCATGGATTCCGAACGCAACCAGGAACTTGGTCCGGTATCGGTGAAGCGCCTGGCGCTTGCCGGGCTGACCGGGCTTGCCGTGATCTCCATGAATCTGCTGGGCAATTCGAACAGCCGCTGGTCGCTGGCCGGATTAGCGCTGGCGCTGGTGGTCGCATTGGTGGCGATTCGCCCGCTGCTGCCGCGTGGGACGTTCCTGGCGCGCCGCGGACTGCCTGCCACCATCACCACCAGGATCTTCATTACCGGCGCCTTCTTCGGGGTCGAGGTTTATCTGCCCTATCTGCTTCGCGAGGACTACCAGCTCGCCCCGGACCGGGCCGGATTGATCCTGACAGCCTCGGCCCTGTGCTGGTCGATGGGTTCATGGCTCCAGGGAAGGCTGGGGGAGAAGGTCGCTTCCTCAACCTGCATCACCGTGGGCGCAGTGGCCGGGAGCGTGGCCATAGCCACCGCATTGGCCACCGCGCTCTTCCACCCGCCGGTGCTCGTGCTGGTGTGCGGCTGGGCGGTCGGGGGCTTTGGCATGGGGATGATTTTCCCCCGCCAAAACGTCAACATGCTGGCCCTGTCCTCCAAGGAAGAACAGGGCTTCAACTCCTCGGCCATGTCCGTGGCGGACTCGCTGGGCAATGCCGGGGCCACAGCCATCGGCGGCGTGATCTTTGCGCTGGCCGCTGCCGGCACGGGCTTCGTTGCGGTCTTCAGCTTCAGCCTGGTCTTGGTCCTGGTTCTGATCGCCATGTCGCCGCGGACCAAGGGTGCCCCGGCCCTGGCAGCGCGCTAGCCGCGCGGCAAGATCTCCAGGTGCGCCCTGGTTGGCTTCACAAGATGCTGGTCGTACTCGCTGTGCTTGGCCACGTAGCCCTTGACATAGGGGCAGACCGCCACGATTTTCGCTCCGCTGGCGATGGTATTCTGCAGTGCGAATTTCACCAGGACGCTGGCTAGTCCCTGTCCGGCGTAGTCCTCATCCACGGTGGTGTGGAAGAAGATCCGCTCGGTTCCATCGGCTCCATCAAAGTCCCGGTAGTGTGCCGCGCCGATGATCTTGCCGTTATCGTCAAGGGCGAAGCGCTGGCGCTCGGGAAGGAAGACTGGCTGGATTTCACTCATGTTTGGTGTCCTTTGGGTCAGGAAGGGTTCACGCGCGGACGCAGGCGAACGGTGGGAAGGGCTGGGGCGGGCAGGGCCGCCGGGGTGCCAGGCGGGAACGGTCCGAAGCGATCCTCGGACACATCTCCTGGTTCTGCTCCGATCTCGGCTTGCCACTGCGCGCGGAAGGCGAGGACTTCCTCGTGGGTGCGGCCCACAAAGTTCCACCACATCAAGATGTCTTCCTTCAATGGTTCTCCGCCGATGAGCAGGGCCAGCACCGGTTCGTCGCCGGAAGCCAGGCGCAGGGTGTTGGAACCAGTGCGCACGAACCCGAGATCGCGTGGGGCCAGCTGGTGCCCGTTGAGCTGCAGGGCGCCTGAATCCAGGAGGATTCCGTGCTCATGATGCTCCGGGACCAGGATCTCAATCTGGGTGTTCGGCTCCAGGCGCAATTCAGCGCCGCCCAGCTCCGAGTGGGTCGCGATCGGGGAGGCGGAGCGCTGCCCGGAGATTTCGTAGCTGCCCATGAAAACGGACATGGACCATCCTGGCCCAGAGAGCGGTTCTGGCTGATAATTTTCAAAGGTGTGTTCCATGTCCCGGGCGTGCTCGGGCAATGCAGTCCACAGCTGGGCGCCGTGCAGAATGGTGGTGCCATCGGTGAGGATTTCGGAGTGGCTAATGCCGTGCCCGGCGGTCATGAGGTTGACCTCGCCCGGGCGGACGGTGGCTTTGAAGCCTGCCGAATCCATGTGGTTGATTTCTCCGGTGAATAGCCAGGAGACTGTTTGCAGCCCGGTGTGGGGGTGGCGTGGAACGTTCATGCCGCCGGTGGCTTTGACGTCGTCGGGGCCGTAGTGGTCCAGGAAGCACCAGGCACCGATGAGGCTGCGCTGCTTTTGCGGCAGGGTGCGGAATACTGTCATGGCCCGGGGACCGCCCAGCGGGACCTCTCGAGGCGTCAAGACTTCAACCTCGGCATGGGATGTGACTTCACTGCAGTTGACTTCTGCCGGGCTGTGCTCGAGATTGCTCATAAGCCAAGGTTATTCACTGCACCGGGCTTTGGCTACAATCGACTGGCGGTTAGGCCGGGGTACGATCAAGGCACCGGTATTGCCCCGATTTCAAGGAGTTTGCAGCAACGTGGACAGCGCTATTCTTCCGGAGGATGATCTTCTCAAGCTGGAAAAGCAGGTGTGCTTTGGTTTGGCGGTTGCCTCTCGAACGGTGATCTCTGCCTATAAGCCCGTGCTGGATCCACTGGGCCTGACCCACCCGCAGTACCTGGTGATGCTGGCGCTGTGGGATTCTGGCCCGATGAGCGCCCGTGAACTGAGCGAGCAGTTGCACCTGGATCCTGGAACACTGTCTCCGCTGGTCAAGCGGTTGGAGGCCGCCGGCCTGGTGGACAAATCCAAAAATCCGCAGGACGAGCGCGCAGTCATCCTCCAGCCCACTGGTAAGGGTGCTGAACTTCGCAAGGAGGCGCTGAAAGTTCCGCTGCAGATGATGTCTCGACTCGAGCTCTCAGAGAAGGACGTTGTTGAGCTCAGGGGCATCCTGGACCGCCTGATCGCCGCTGGCGTCAATGCGCCGAAGGAGTAGCCAGCCATTTAGTTGGTGCACCAACTAATAAGGTATGCTGGGACAAAAGCACCAACACCCACGCATACTGCAGAGGACCACTCGCATGGATGAATCTCCGCTGCCAATCATCACCGATACCACCGGGTTGAGCATTGGCTATCGCATTCTCTGGCGCCTGAAGTATTTGGGACTGAGCATTTTCGGTCCTGCGGAACGCCGCGTGGAAGCCAGCCCTCGCGAGCGGATCAAGTGGGACCGGGCCATGAAGGTCAAGGCGGCCCATGAGGCCGCGGGGACCCAGCCTGATGAGCAGACGCTGTACACGGCCAGCCGGCTGGAACCGCGTCGCCGCCAGCAGTAGCCAGGCGCGCCATCCCCATGAGCAAGGCCACGTCGCCCAGGGTTGATCCGGGCACAGCTTCGCAGGGTGCGGCAAGAATGCCGCGATACCATTTAACTCATGGAATCGATGACTGAACTGGTGATTGCACGACAGTTTTCCGCCCCGAAAACCGCCGTGTGGGCAGCCTTCGTAGAACCCGAAATCATTGCCCAATGGTGGGGGCCACAGGGGTGGGCCGTCAATGAGGAATCGGTTGTTTTTGAAGCAAAGGTCGGCGGCCGTCATGAACTGGAAATGGTTCAGATCGAAAACCCGGAGGCCAAGGTTCCACTCAAGGCCGTGCTGACTTCCTTCGATGAATACGAGTGCCTGGTCAGCGCCGATGGCCCGCATGAGATGACTCTTGACCTGGTCATTGAGACTCGTATCGAATTCAAGGAGTTTGCGGGACAGACCATGCTGACCCTGACCCAGGGACCGCTGCCCTATGAAGTAGTTGATTCCAGCACCAAGGCTTGGCATTCCGCCTTGGGCAAGCTTGAAGCGCTGCTGGCCGAGTACTTCTAGATCTCTAACCCGATGGCCGGCTGCTGCACGAAGTAGCTGCGGATTTCCTTGATTTTTGCGGCTTTGCCGGCAGACGCGAATTTCAGCACATGGCTGAAGTGGACCACTGAATGTTTACTGTCGCAGGACCGGCCGTCGGCGCTTCCTTCCGAACCGTGGGTCAGCACGCTGAAAAACTGCACAGACCCGGTGGCCGGTGCTTCGAGTATCCACTGCCGCACCGCATCGAAGCCGTCCAAGGACCCTTTGCCCGCGATGTTCCACTGGATATCCTCTGAAAACCACTGTTCAAGCAGGGGCAGGTCTTTGCCATAAGCCGCAGCCAGGACGTCGGTAATGATCCGATGGCGTGGAGCGTTGCCGCAGGTTGCCGGAATCTCGACATGCATGGTTTCCTCCTAGCCTCTTCCAATGTATGGCATGCCACCGGCCGTGATGGTGAATTGGTTGATTGAGGTGCCCAGGGGCACGCCGGCGATATAGGCGATGGCTTCGGCGGCCTGCTCCAACGGGAATGTCGGTTCAACAATCCGTTGCCCGCTGGGCTGCAGGGCGCCGTTATTCGCCCCGAAATCATCAAGCAAGTCGCTGGCCGTGTTGCCGATATCCACTTGAGTGGCACGGATCCGATGCGGGCGGCCATCAAGTTCCAAGGCCTTCGTTAGCCCCGCGATTCCGTGCTTGGTCACCGTGTAGGCCACCGAATTCACCCGTGGAACCTGTGCAGAAATCGACCCGTTGTTGATGATGCGGCCACCGCCGTTGGCCTTGAAGTGCGCAAAGGCGCTGCGTGCGGCGTTGATGGCTCCGGTCAGATTGATCTGGCACACCTGATCCCACTGTTCAGGGCTCAACTCGTCTATGGAAACCGAGGGGCCAAAGATGCCAGCGTTATTAAAGAGCACGTCGACAGTTCCAAAACGGTGTTGTGCTGCCGAGAACAGCTCATCGACGGCGCCGGGATCGGTGACATCGGCGGGATGAACCAAAGCCGAAGGATGGGACTGCGCGGTTTCTTCCAAGGTGGTCTTGGTGCGTCCCGCCAGAGCGACATTCCAGCCCTGGGATAGGAGCAGGCGAGCCGTGGCGCGGCCGATGCCCGTGCCAGCGCCAGTGATCACGATTGTGCGGCCTTGCTCAACTGGGCGAGAGGACTGGGGCATCATTTCTCCTTGCAGGATTCCATCAACATCGGTGTTAACGTGCGTGCTCCCATCCTAGGAATCCGCGCTCGCAATGCCCAGCCGGTGTACCGGATGTTGCATGACCACCTGATTTCTTGCGTTACAGTGAGCGATAAACTGGGTTTCTAATCCTGATGGCCCATGGCGAGGTGGCGGCAGTGCAAAAGGAATTCAATGATTCGGCGGCGACTGCGGATGAGCGGGCCGCGATGCTCAAGGAGCGCGTGTATGTCACCTTCACCGCGCTCGCCGTGATGATTGCTGCCGGTTCCCACGGTAGCGCCCCCACTGCTGGCGGTGCCGCGCTGAGCCTGGTGGTTACGGTGGCAGCGGTGCTGATGGCGAGCCTCGTTGCAGATGTCATTGCGCACTCCACTATTCACGCCGCGTTGGTTACGCGAGCGGAGCTGAAGCATCTGCTCAAGGTGGTGTGGGGCGCAGCCGGTGCCGTTTTCGGTCCTTTGGCTTTGCTTGGGCTCAGCGCGCTCAATGTTCTTGAGGTTCCGCTGGCGTTGCACCTGGGCCAATGGTGGCTCGTTGCGGCGCTGGCCTTTTTTGCATTCCTGGCGATGCGTCGCATGCGTCTGGGCTTATGGCGCACTGCGGTGCTCATGCTGCTGCTGGCCGCGGTTGGCGTGGTGGTCATCTTGCTGCAATTGCTGGCGCATTCCTAGGCAAGCGTGACCCGGGCTGCCGGCACTAGCGGTCGGTGGCTGACCCGAAAATCTTGTTCCACAGCGACGGTGCCGAGCTGGTGATTTTCGGCTGCCGGACAATATCGGGATCCAGATTGTCGATGGATTGGAACAGTCCCGTGCGCAAAGCCGCGGTGCCGCCCAGCGGGCGATTCCCATCGGTTGGGCAGGTAATCTTTGTCTGGTTGATGGTGGCCATCGTTCCCTCCTTCGTGTTGCAACACTTCCGCATTGTGAAATCTATATTTTATCTAGTGAAACTAGTATGCGAGCTTCGAGGTGCCGTTGGCAAGGGGTCTGAGCAAATAGTTTCCGGGCTACGTGAAAGCCTCGAAACAAAATAAGGGCGTGTAAATTTTTTGGTTTTGCTCTTGACGCACCCGCTGTGAAGTGGATTACAGTTGAGCAACAAGGTTCCACGAAACCAGCATCGAGTCGAAACCGAAATCAATATTTTCGGTGGTAAGGGTGTTCAGCCAAGGTCCGTGGAATGTCGACCGATGAAAAGAGCTGATCACCCGATGCACCTCGACGCATTCAACGAACTCTCCGCAGCTGAAGCCGAAGCCCTTCTTCGACCCTGCGTTGATGCAGACCGTTGGATCCACGAACTGATCTCGGCTCGTCCCTTCGCAACTCCGGACGAGCTAACTTCTTATGCCTTGAACGGCATCGCCCCCTTTGATCCGCAGGAGCTGGACGCCGCTTTGGCGCAGCACCCCCGCATCGGTGAACGTGCCGAGGGCAAAAGCAAAGAAGCAGATCTTTCTCGTGGTGAGCAGGCCTCGCTGAACCTGGACGACGATGCCGCCGCGCGCTTGAAGGTGGCAAACCGGAACTACGAACAGCGATTCGACCGCGTGTTCCTCATCCGTGCCGCGGGTCGCAGCACCGAAGAAATCCTGGCCGAATGCGAACGCCGACTGGACAACGACGAAGCAACCGAACTTGCCGAAGTCGCCACGCAGCTGCGCGAAATCGCGGTCCTTCGGCTCAACGACCTCCTTACCAAATAATTCCCTCCGACTATTAGGAGATGACCATGGCAGATGGCAGCGCAGAACGCAGTCACATCACCACCCACATACTCGACACCGGGACCGGGAGGCCTGCCTCCGGTGTCAAGGCCACGCTGGAAGCCAAGACGGCATCCGGCTGGCAAGAAATCGGAACAGGTTCAACCGATGCCGATGGACGCATCAAGAACCTTGGACCGATACAGGTTGAAGAAGGCCGCTACCGGATTTCCTTTGAAACCGGGGACTACTTCGGGAAGCAGGGAACGGAAAGCTTCTTCCCCGCGGTAAGCATCGATTTTTTCGTGAACAACGTCGATGAGCATTACCACGTACCTCTTCTTATCAGCCCGTTTGCCTATTCCACATACCGAGGGAGTTAGAACAATGACTACCGAAATCACCGCCCCAGCTCAGACCAAGATCGTGCTCGGATCCAACCAGTACGGCAAGGCGGAAGTTCGCCTGGTCAAGATCACCCGGGACACCGCGCGCCATCAGATCCAGGACCTGAACGTCACCAGCCAGTTGCACGGCGACTTCACCGCCGCGCATCAGGACGGCGACAACGGCCGTGTCGTCGCCACCGACACCCAGAAGAACACCGTCTACGGGCTGGCCCGCAACGGCGTTGGAGCCATCGAGGAGTTCCTGGTGCAGCTCGGCGAGCACTTCACCGGAGAATTCGACTGGATCACCGGAGGCCGCTGGGCAGCCCAGCAGTTCTTCTGGGACCGCATCAACGACCACGACCACGCCTTCTCGCAGAACAAGTCCGAGGTCCGCACCGCAGTGCTGGAAATCGACGCGCAGGGCAAGAAGTCGATCGTTGCTGGTCTTGAAGACCTCACGGTCTTGAAGTCCACTGGCAGCGAATTCCACGGCTTCCCACGGGACAAGTACACCACCCTGAAGGAAACCACCGACCGCATCCTTGCCACCGACGTGACCGCACGCTGGCGCTACACCGAGGAGGCTGTCACCGAAGGCATCGACTTCGACGGAGTATATGCCTCGGTGCGCAACCTGCTGCTGACCCACTTCGCGCAGACTCACTCCTACGCACTGCAGCAGACCATGTTCCAGATGGGCCAGGCAGTGCTTGAAGCCCATCCGGAAATCGCTGAGATCAAGATGTCCCTGCCGAACAAGCACCACTTCCTCGTGGATCTGGAAGCCTTCGGCCAGGACAACCCCAACGAGGTCTTCTTCGCTGCCGATCGTCCCTACGGTTTGATCGAAGCGACCATCACCCGTGAAGGCACCGAGGCGAATCACCCAATCTGGGCCAATATCCCGGCATTTATCTAACCTGACAGCGTTGAGGGTGTGCCGGTGCGGACACACCGGCACACCCTTGGCAGCGACTGACGTAGGAGGTCAGCCTTGAGCGCTACACCTGATGAATCTACCAAAGCCATCCGGCCTGAGGACGCAAAACTTTCCGTCGGGAAGAGTTTTGCCTATGGCTTGCAGCATGTTTTGACCATGTACGGCGGCATCATCGCCCCACCACTGATCATTGGCAACGCAGCTGGCGTCTCACCGGCAGAGATCGGTCTCTTGGTAGCGTGCTGCCTCTTCGTTGGCGGACTGGCCACTATTCTGCAAACCGTCGGCATCCCGTTCTTCGGAGCGCAACTGCCACTGGTTCAGGGCACGTCCTTCGCTTCCGTGGCCACGATGGTGGCCATCGTCAATGGTGGCGGGGGTATCCAGGCGGTCTTCGGCGCCGTGCTGGTCGCAGCGCTGATCGGCTTCCTCATCGCCCCGTTCTTCGCACGAATTATCCGTTTCTTCCCGCCGGTAGTCACCGGCGTGGTCATCACGATGATCGGCATCTCGCTGACCCCGGTGGCCGCCAACTGGGCCATGGGCGGGGACGCCAAGGCCGATGACTACGGTTCGTTGTCAAACATCGGGCTGGCCGCTGGAACGCTCCTGGTAGTCCTGCTGCTGTCCAAGGTCGGCAATGCCGCGATCTCCCGGATGTCGATCTTGCTGGCCATCGTGCTGGGCACGGTAGCTGCAGCGTTGCTGGGCATGGCGGATTTCTCCCAGGTCGGGAACGGCGCGATTTTCGCCTTCCCGCAGCCGCTGGCCTTCGGCATGCCGGTGTTTGAAATCGGCGGCATCATTTCCATGACCATCGTGGTGCTGGTGATTTTGACGGAAACGACCGCGGATATCCTCGCGGTGGGCGAGATTGCCGGGTCAAAGATTGATTCCAAGCGCATCGCCAACGGCCTTCGCGCCGATATGGCTTCCTCCGCTGTGGCACCGATCTTCAATACCTTCACCCAGTCGGCCTTCGCCCAGAATGTCGGACTGGTGGCCATCACCGGCATCACCAGTCGTTTCGTGGTGGCAGCCGGTGGCGGCATCCTGGTGGTGCTCGGACTGTTGCCGGTCCTCGGACGCGTGGTCGCGGCCATCCCGACTCCGGTGCTTGGCGGCGCAGGCATCGTGCTCTTCGGCACGGTAGCGGCCTCGGGAATCCGAACTTTGTCCAAGGTGAAGTACGACGGCATGAACCTGGTGATTGTCGCGGCCTCGATTGCCTTCGGCTGCATTCCAATCGTGAAAACTGACTTCTACGCAGGATTCCCGACTTGGTTTGAGACCATCTTCCATTCCGGAATTTCTTCAGCGGCCATCATGGCGGTACTCCTGAACTTGCTGTTCAACGAATTCACTTTCGGAAATACCAAGAATGCTTCGGTGTTCTCAGCGGCACCGCCGCGGATGGTCAAGCGGGACGAAATCTGTGGCTTGATCGAAGGAGATCATTTTGAAAACGGCAAGCTGATCGACAAGGAAGGCTACGAAATTCCTGTCGTCTCGCCGGATGAATTCGAGAAGATTCAAACCGGGCAAATCCAGATGCCCCTGCCAAAACTGAATCAGCCTGGCCTAGAGCACTGATAACTTGGGATGCAGCCGACAGAATCATCTGTCGGCTGCATCTTTTTGTGAACCGTGGATCAGTTGATGAACACGTTGTTTATGGCGTCATTGGTCTTGTCCAACGTGGACGCCGGCTTGCGATTGGCCCATAGATCCTCCATCGCCGGAATGATCAGGGCGGTCACATCGGCGCCATAATCGGTCACTGGCAAGTAGAACGTATTGCCTTCTTTCACAGGACCGGTAAATGCCTCTGGATCCAATCCCTGTTCCGCATAGATCTTCGAAGTTATCTCAGTTGCATCCCGCCGCGAGGGGAAAACAACGCCCGCCTTGGCAACGATGGTTTGGCATTTCTCACCGGCCATATAGGCCACCCAACGAGACGCGGCTTCAGGATTGTCGCTGCTTTTCACCACTGAGTCGGCGAGGCCGTTGATGGCGGACTTGCTCGTCCCATCCGGGCCCTTGGGCAAACGGGCTGCGCCGATCTTCGTTTCACCCGAGGCATACGAGGCGTTCATCCAGGCCCCATCGGTGACCATGGCAACCGAACCAGAGGTAACCTGTCCGATCACGCCATCGGCAGAGTTGAACTGGCCGTAGCGTGGCATGAACCCCTTGTCTGAGAGGCCGAAATACCAGTCGAGGGTCTCATGGATTTTTGGATCATCGTAGTTGTAGTGGGTTCCCCACAACGGCTGGTTTGTTGCTTGCCACCCATTGGTAGCCGCGAAGCCGGCCCACTGCGATTGTCCAGCGTTATCCCCGCCGGCGCTGGACAGCCCGAGGCCGTACACCTTGACGTTGTTCTTGTCGAAGCCTGGCTCGTCGCCGCGCACTCCATTCGCGTCAATGCTCAAGTGTGCAACGAGCTTCTCAAAACTGCCGCCGTCGGACGGGCTCCATTGGGAATTAGAGACATCTTCAGCCTTAACACCGGCTTCGGCGAAGATCTTCTCGTTGTAGTACACGGCGATGGTGTCCCAATCCTTGGGCATGCCGTACTGCTTGCCGTCTTGCCCGGTCCACAGGTCCTTGAGCCCGTCCTGGAAGGCGCCTTGGTCCACCCCTTGGATGTCCTTGAAACCATCGAGGGGAGCCAGAACATCCAGCGAAACGAATTGCGGATACTTCGACACGTGGTTGGTAAAGGCGTCGGGTCCTGTGCCGGCAATGAAGCTCGCGGTGAGCTTGCTCCAGTAGTCATCCCAGCCGTACTGGGTGATCTTGACCTTCAGCTCGGGATTCTCCTTTTCAAACTGGGTGGCGCATTTTTGGTACGCCGGCAGCTGGCTGGTGTCCCACAGCCAGTAGTCGATGGTGTTGGAGGACGAAGAATTCTCGACGTCAGCTGCGCATCCTGTCAGAGCCAACGCAGCGGTGGCGAGCACCGCAGCCATACGGCGTCCGCGGGTGGAGGAACGAAGTTGAGTGGGTTTCATGACAATCTCCTATTTGATGCCGCTGAAGCCGATGGAGTTAACGATGCGCTTGGCGAAGACGCCGAAGAGAACAATCATTGGCAGTGCCGCGATGAGCGTTGCAGCCATAAGCCCGGCCCAGTCAGTTCCCGATTGCGGAGACTGAGAACGGAAGACGCCCAAGGCGACGGTGAGCACCCGCGACGAATCCGTGTACGAGACCATCAAGGGCCAGAAGTAGTCATTCCACGAAGTGATGTAAGTCAGGATTCCCAGGGTGGCAATTGGCGAACTGGACATCGGAAGAACCACGCGGAAGAAGATCCCCACCTTGGAGACTCCATCAAGCAAAGCAGCCTCTTCGATTTCCTTGGGCACATTCAGGAAGAACTGCCGGAAGAAAAATACCGCAAAAGGGGTCATGAACATGGTGGGCAGCGCAATGCCCACAAGGTTGTCGATCAGGCCTAGTTGCTTGATCAAGACAAAGTTTGGCAGCAGGGTGAAAATCGAGGGAACCATCAGGCCGCCGATGAAAATGGCAAAAACCTTGTCTCGTCCAGGCCAGGTCAAGCGGGAAAAAGCGAAGGCTGCCATCGCGGAGAACGCCAACTGGCACACGGTGATAAGTGTTGAAACAAATACCGAGTTCAACAGGTACCGCCAGAAATTCAGCTGCGTGCCCGACCCGCCTTCAGCAATTGCCTGCTCCGTGTCCTGCAGGCCCAATACCCGTTCAAAGGCGCCCAGGGTGAATTCTGGCGGCAACCAGGAAGCCGGATTGGCCTGCAGCCCGGGATTGGTGGACAGTGCGGTGCGCAGCATCCAATAGAAGGGGAACAGGGTGACGATAATGACCAGGATCATGACCGCCCAGGCCACAATTCGTCCCGGTGAGACCTTCCGGCGATTTTTTGTAGGCTTTGGTGCCACATCCATCGCTGCGCGTCGAGCTGTTGTCGTTGTCATGGTGAACCGCCGTTAGTTCATGTCGCTAGACCCGGCGCGGGTCAAGCGGAATTGGATGAAGGTGATGATGCCAAGCACGAGAAGCAGGGCTACAGACATGGCCGAGGCATATCCAAACTGGAAACGTCCGAAGGCAACGTCATAGATGTAGAGCTGCAGGACGTTGGTGGCGTTGGCCGGACCGCCCCCGGTGGTCACCGCGACTGTGTCGAATACCTGGAAGGAGCCGATGACCGTCATGATGAGCACCAGTGCAAGGATGGGGCGAAGCAGCGGCACTGTTATCGAGAAGAAGGACCGGAATTCGCCGGCTCCGTCTAGCTTGGCTGCTTCAAAAACATCGTTGGGCAGCATCTGCAGACCGGCAAAGATCAACAGCGCCGTGTAGCCGACGTGGCGCCATACGTTGATCAACGCGATGGTTGGAATCGCCCAGGTTTCATCGGAGAGGAAGCCAATCTTGTCCACGCCAATCCACTCGAGAATCTGGTTGGCTACACCAAACTGGACATCCAATACCCACAAGAAGACGATCGCCGTGACCACGTTGGACACCAGGTAGGGCATGAGCACGATGCCGCGCAGAATTGTGGACTGCGTTAATCGGTGCATGAGCAGCGCAATGACCAGTGCGACCGCTGTCTGCAAGCCAATATTGATCACCACATATTCGACGGTGACCCGCATGGATTGCCAAAATACGGGGTCGCCGAACATGCGCGTGTAGTTGGAGAAACCGACAAATTCGGCGGGGGTCAGCAAGTTGTAGGAGGTGAAGCTGAGCCAGATTCCCCGCAGGGTTGGCCAGACCAGAAACACGAGAAAGCCAATGGCTGCTGGAGTCAGGAAGATCAGGGCCAGGCGCAAGTCCTGGCGCGAACGGCGGCTGCGCTTTGCGGCGCCCAATGAACGGTAGGGGGCGGTGGAACTCATTTGGATCCTTCATTGCTGATGGCGCGCAGGTGCAGGATGCGCAGTGATTCTGGGTTGAGCCAGGGGCTGAAGACTCCGGCTTTTTGCAGCCCTGCTCCATTGAGCGTGGCTGGTTCCTCCACTGGCCACCAGCCTGGCAAACGCATGTTCAATTCGCGGTGAGCGGACTGCGGGTGGCGCTTCTGGTACTCGGCGCTCGCCGGGAATCCGGGTGTGACGTCGACGATTTCGTAGTTCAAGGAGTTATCCAGCCCGGCAAATCTGAACTTCCCGATGGGATCCGTGTCCGCCAGGGCCAGGCTCACGACGGCAAAGAGCGCTTCGGTGCGGTCTTGGCTGACGACTCCGTGGATGTCCAAAGAGGAATCGAACTGGTCAACGCGCACGAGGCGCCCGGTGTGCAGCAGCTCGCGATGCTGCTTGTGGAATTCAATCCAGGCTCGCAGTTCCTGCATGTCCTCCAGATCAGCTTCTGTCAGGTCCCACTCGATGCCCATATGTCCCCAGAATGCGGTGCCGGCACGGTAGTGCAAGCTGTGATTGCGGTGGGTGGTGTGCGATGCGCCCGAGGCAACATGCGACCCCATGAGTTCTGCGGGGATCAGCTGCTGGGTCCAACGGTGGATCTGCTGGCGCTCGAATGGATCAATGTCGTCAGATGCCCAGACGCGGTCCGTGTATTCCAGGACTCCGAGATCCACGCGGGCGCCGCCTGAGGAGCAGGATTCGATTTCCAGCTCGGGGAAGCGTTCCTTGAGCTCGGCCATCAGCCGGTACGCGGCCTGGGTCTGGGCATGCACAGATGCCTTGCCAGTGAGCTGATTGCCGGCTTCAAGCAAATCGCGGTTGTGGTCCCACTTGATGTAGGCAATGTCGTGGGCCTCAAGTACGGCAACCATCTGGTCGCGCACGTGCGCGTAGGCTTCTTCAATGGCCAGGTTCAGCACTTGCTGGTTTCGGCTTTCATGCGGAAGCCGGCCGCTGGGCGCCATGATCCATTCGGGATGGCTGCGGGCAACCTCGGAATCCACGTTGACCATTTCTGGTTCAAACCACAGGCCGAACTCCATGCCCAAGGAGGTGACGTGCTCAATCAAGGTGTTCAGGCCCTGCGGCCATACCTCGGGTGACACGGTCCAGTCGCCGAGGCCTGAGGTGTCATCCCGGCGTGAGCCGAACCAGCCGTCATCAAGTACATAGCGTTCTACGCCAAGTTCCGCAGCGCGATCAGCCAGCAGCTTGAGCTTGGTTTCGTCGTGGTCGAAGTACACCGCTTCCCAGACATTGAGTGTGACTGGACGGGCGCGACGCGGGTGCGCGGGGCGGGCGCGCAGCCAGCTGTGCAGCCGGTGGGCCTGATCATCCAAGCCGTCGCCGTAGACACCGTAGATCCACGGGGTGCTCAGGCTCTCGTCCTGGTTGAGCTCGATTTCTCCGGGCATCAGCAATTCGCTGGCGCCAAGCGCGCGGTTGCCATCGTAGAGTTTTTCGGCCCACACGCGCTGATTGCCTGAATATCCCAGGTGCAGGCCCCAAAGCTCTCCGCTGGCAAAATTGAACCCTGGTTCTCCAACGTTCAGCACATAGCTGGAGTCGGCTCCGGTGCGCCCCTTCCGGTTTTCGCGCAGGTGGGTGCCGATGGTGAGTTCGCGACGTTGTGGAACGCGTTCTTTGCCCCAGTGGCCGGCGAAGTCGAGGATTTCGCTGGCATTGGTAGGCAGTGGGAGCAGCAGCCCAAGCTCATGGACCTGATACGCGCTGGCTTCGGTATTGCGCAACGTCCCACGGGCCCTGAGGACTCCCTGTTCGGTGAGTTCGATATCAACGTCCAGCTCAAGTCCGGACTCGGTGTCCGAGGCGTTGACGCTCAACGTGGCGGCAGCAGCGGTGGTCAGCTCTCCGGCCAGGCGGGCCTTTTGCGCATCTGCGGTTTCGAGCGTTGCCGAAGAAACAGTGAACTGTGGCGACCAGTCATGGCCTGCCCGGGTGCCACTGAGCCCGGGGCGTCCTGCCCAGCCGGCGTGCTGGGAGCCGAGGATGTCTGCGCGCACCGCCAGGTCCTGGTTGTTCGAGGTGAGGTGGTTGATGTTGGCGTCAGCGAGGCTGCGAGCCTGATGGGAATTCAGCTCTCCGAGGCTGGCGCCCCAATGAACGATGGATGGCAGTTGTTGCCAGCCAAGATCGATCAGCACTGACACGTTGCCACTGTTCAAATGAACAAGGCGCTGTGCGTCAATGTTTAGTTGTTCCGCATGATGAGTCATGGTGCGTTCCTCTTTGAGTAGCGTAGGGCAACGTTGTCAGTTGGTGTGCGTTAGATCATAATAGAATGAACATAATC
The DNA here is from genome assembly GCF_001302565.1 of Glutamicibacter halophytocola. Classification (NCBI taxonomy): domain Bacteria; kingdom Bacillati; phylum Actinomycetota; class Actinomycetes; order Micrococcales; family Micrococcaceae; genus Glutamicibacter; species Glutamicibacter halophytocola. The sequence goes on along the minus strand of NZ_CP012750.1, from coordinate 3,841,841 downwards.
AAACAACAAGGGTGTTGAAATAAACAGACTTGTGTTTATATTGTGAAGACGAACCAACAGTGTCGCGCTGTGGCGAGGAAGATATGGAGACCCTGTGAGTGAGAACCTGCCCGGCCGTCGCCGACAACTGATTCTTGAGCGCGTGCGCGCTGCCGGAGCGGCCAAGGTTGCGGACCTTGCCGCCGAATTTGGCGTATCAGACATGACGGTGCGACGTGACCTCAACCAGTTGGTCAAAGACGGAGAGCTGCACAAAGTTCACGGTGGCGCCGAGTTGCAGCCCGGATCTTCGGCGGATGAGCCGGGGTTCCACAGCAAATCTGCTCTTCAGCTGCCTGAAAAGGCAGCCATTGCAACGGCGGCTGCCAAGCTGGTTGAACCAGGAATGTCGGTCTCCCTAACCTCGGGAACCACCACTTTTGCGCTGGCACGAGCCTTGCGCCAGATCCCGCGCATCACTGTCGTGACCAACTCGCCACGCATCGCCGACCTGCTCCAAGACGCTCCTGCAGAAGGCCAAACCGTTCTCTTAACCGGTGGCCTGCGCACCGTGTCAGATGCCCTGGTGGGGCCCTTGGCGACGGCAGCGATTTCCTCCCTGCACGTGGACCGATGCTTCATGGGTGTCCACGGATTCAGCATCGAAGATGGCCTGAGCACGCCAAACATGATGGAAGTCGAAGTAAACCGCCTCTTCCTGGAACGCAGCAACAGCCGCGTCTTGCTGGCCGACCATAGCAAGTGGGGCACCAAGGGCCTGTATCGAATTGCTGAACTTGACGCCATTGACACCCTCATTACCGATGACGCCCTGTTGCCAGCGGACGTCGAAGCCATTGCCGAACACATTCAAGACCTGAGACTGGAGAAAGCCTGATGGCAGCCGAGAACCTAGCGTCCACAATTCACGCCGGACAGTGGGCCAGCCATCGTTTGGCCGATGGCCGGGAAGCCGTGTTCTTCGCGGACACGGGCCACGCGCTTCCCAAGCAAATCACTGATGAACGCGAACTGGATCCTCGAGGCGAGCCAGGTGAACTGCGCTATGACCGGCTGACCGGCGACTGGGTGGCGGTGGCAGCGCACCGCCAGACGCGCACCTACCTTCCGCCCAAGGACCAGTGCCCGCTGTGCCCGAGCGTTGATGGACGGCACAGCGAGATCCCCACCGAGGATTTCAACGTGGTGGTCTTTGAAAACCGCTTCCCATCCCTCGGACCAGCCCTTGGCCAGCTGCCAATGCCATCAACGGATGCCCAGCTTCCAGACGCACCGCACCGCGCCGTAGGGCGTTGCGAAGTCGTAGTTTTCACTCCTGATCACGCAGGCTCCTTTGGCTCCTTGAGCGATACCCGTGCCCGTACAGTTGTGGAAGCGTGGGCGCAGCGAACCCGCGAGCTCTCGGCCCTGGACGGCATTGAACAAGTATTCATTTTTGAGAATCGCGGCCAGGATATAGGTGTCACCCTGCATCACCCGCACGGCCAGATTTACGCCTATCCGTACGTGACGCCGACAGCCAAGAAAATTGCTGCGCAGGCCCGCGAATACTACGAGAATACGCACAAGACCTTGCTGGGGCAGATCCTGGAATCAGAGATCAACGACGCAGATCGCATTGTCGCTCGTGGTGAGCATTTCACCGTTTTTGTTCCCTATGCAGCACGCTGGCCGTTGGAAGCCCACCTCGTCCCGCACCGGCATGTGCCGGATTTTGCGGCCTTGACCGAAGAGGAAAAAGACGAATTGGCGATCATGTATCGGGATCTGCTGCGCCGTTTTGACGCGCTCTATGACACGCCAACCCCATACATCGCAGCCTGGCACCAAGCACCGCTGAATGCAGCAGACCGGGCCGCCACTCGACTGCACCTTCAGCTGACCAGCCCGCGGCGAGCCGAAGACAAGTTGAAATTCTTGGCTGGATCCGAGGCAGCCATGGGCGCCTTCATCAATGACATTACGCCGGAACAGACAGCAGCAAGACTGCGCGAGGTAAACCTATGAACAACAGCGACAGCCCGGAAACGGCACAACGAATTGCCAACTTGCGGCAGAAGTTTTTCAAGCTTTATGGTCATCACCCCGAGGGAATCTGGCGTGCGCCGGGACGCGTGAACCTGATCGGCGAGCACACCGACTACAACATGGGCTACGTCCTGCCCTTTGCCATCGACAAGAATGCCCTGGTGGCCATCCGGCGCAAATCCCAGCTGGAGCCGGAGCCGAACATCCTGAGTTTTGCATCAACGTATGGCCAAAACACGTCTCCCGAAGTCACCAGCGTTCCAGTCGATGGCCTCGCGCCAACTTCCATTTCCGGCTGGGCTGCTTATCCTGCGGCGGTGGTGTGGGCGTTGAACCAGCTGGAGGATGTCGAGCTGGCCGGTTTTGAGTTGCTGGTGGATTCTGATGTTCCGGTGGGTTCGGGCTTGTCTTCTTCCCATGCGCTGGAAGTCGGAACGATTGTTGCGCTCAACGACCTTTATGAGCTGGGGTTGTCGCTCACCCAGATGGCGCAGTTGACTCAGCGGGCTGAGAATGAGTTTGTGGGTGCTCCGACGGGGATCATGGATCAGAGCGCTTCGCTGATGTCCCATGCTGATCATGCGTTGTTCCTGGATTGCCGTTCCATGGAAGCTAAGGCTGTGCCGTTGCCGTTGGCGCAGAATGATGCTGTGGTGTTGGTGATTGATACTCGGGTGGAGCATTCTCATGTTGATGGCGGGTATGCGGCCCGCCGGCGCAGCTGCGAAGAAGCCGCCGCGGCTCTGCAGGTTTCCTCGTTGCGCGAGGTCGGCAGCGTTCTTGAGCTCGAGGATGTCGAGGACCCCTTGGCTCGACGCCGCGCAAAGCACATTGTCACCGAGAACCAGCGGGTTTTGGAAACCGTGGCTGCCCTCGAAGCAGGCGATCTGGAAGCGGTAGGCAAGCTCTTGTACCAATCCCATGTATCCATGCGTGATGACTACGAGATTTCCTGTGAAGAACTGGATGCAGCGGTCGAAGCATCCTTGAAGGCTGGCGCAATTGGCGCACGAATGACCGGTGGCGGTTTTGGAGGCAGCTCCATCGCGCTGATCAAGCGCGACCACATTGCATCGGTCAGCCAAGCGGTTAATGACGCATTTGCGAAGGCCGGATTTGAAACCCCGAATATTTTCACCGTCATAGCTGATGAAGGGGCGGGCAGGGCATGAGCTGGCTGGTAACCGGAGGAGCCGGATATATCGGGTCGCACGTGGCCCGTTCACTTTCCGAAGCTGGAATGGACCCGGTCATCGTTGACTCCATGTCCAGTGGCGTACGTCGATTTGTCCCGGAGGAACTGCCGTTTTATTCGGCCAGCGTCTTGGATGCCGACAAGCTCGCCGAAATCATGGACCGGCATGAGATCACCGGGGTAATCCACCTGGCGGGTTACAAATATGCTGGTGAATCGGTGAAAAATCCTCTGTTGGCCTTTGAGCAGAACGTCACCGGCACCGCTCACTTGCTCCAGGCCATGGAGCAGTCAGGCGTGCAGAATATGGTGTTCTCCTCCTCGGCAGCGGTGTATGGCACGCCAGCAGCAGCCATTGTCACCGAGGACACGGGAACGTTTCCGGAATCTCCCTACGGGCAGAGCAAGCTCATCGGCGAATGGCTGATTCGCGACCAGGCGGTAGCCAGGGGCCTGAAGCACACGTCATTGCGCTACTTCAATGTGGTCGGTTCGGGCAGCGAGGATCTCTACGATGCAAGCCCGCACAATCTCTTCCCGCTGGTGTTCGCCGCGCTGAACGGCTCGCGAACGCCAAAGATCTTTGGCACCGACTACGACACCCCTGACGGCACCTGCGTGCGCGATTACGTGCACGTCGCCGACCTGGCCCTTGCCCACGTGGCAGCGGCCCGGAAGCTGGAAGCCGGACAGGAACTGGAACCGGTCTACAACCTGGGCTCCGGGGATGGGGTTTCGGTGCGCCAGATCATGGATGCCGTTGCGCGCGTCACCGGCATCCCATTCACCCCGATCGAGGAACCGCGCCGTGCCGGGGACCCGGCCCGGATCGTGGCCGACGGGAAACTGGCCGCCCGCGACCTGGACTGGGCCATGCGCCACAGCCTAGAGCAGATGGTCGCCAGCGCATGGAAGGCCTCGGGGTCCCGGGCCTGAGAACAGGCCCGGGCTCAGCAGGGCGCGGCTACAGTGCGCCCTGCGACATCCCGGCAGGCAGCGGGGTCATCTTGGTGACCTGCACCGGGGCGGCAAGGAACGGCTCGATGAGCGAACCGAGGCGTTCTACGGCAGGCCCGGCGCCGTGGGCGTCCAGGTCGGCACGGGTGGTCCACTTCTCCAGCATCGTGATGGTGCCGTCTTCGGCATCGTGGATCGCGTAGAGCTCGCAGCCTTGTTCTTCATGAACGGCCGGGATGGCTTCGCGCAGCGCGGCGATCAGCTCATCCTTGGCGCCCTCGCGGGGCGTGAAGACGGCGGTGACGATGGTCGTGGTCATATTCGCTGTTCCTGATTCTTTGCAGATTGCCCGGATCGCGCTGCCTGTGGCGGCGCTTTCGCCAGCCTATCGGCCGCGGCAAGACAACTCGGGGTGCCCCGCCAATGGCGGGGCACCCCATGTTGCCTTTTCAGCCCTGGCGCTAGCGCACGCCGGCGCTTTCGGCTTCCAGCTCGCGGGAGCGATCGCGGGCCACCTCAAGCACGGCCACCGCCCGCCCGGCCAGCGTGCCCCGGCCGCCCGGTGCATCCTCCCCGCCGATGACCTGGCCCTCGAAGCCTTCCAGGCTCAGCTCGGTGTTGGTCCGGTTGATCAGGAAGGCATAGTCAGCCTCCTCGCCGCGGCGCAAGGCGAACTCAACCTGGCCGCGCAGCTGTTCGGGCAGTTCGGACTCGATGCCTGCGGCCTCCAGCAGCTTGTCCAGGACCGCCGCGCGGGACTCGGCATTCAGCCGGGTCGCCACGTAGCTGGCGCTGCCGGACTCCAGGGCGCGGCGGGTGACCGCTGGCAACCCGCCGAGCTCCTCGTCCTGCTCAAAGGTGGCGAGCACCGCGACCTCTTGCGCGATGACATCCACGATCTCGGTCCACAGCTCGCCCTGGCCCGGCACTGCGCCAAGGGATACCGATTCGCCGTGGTGCAAGGGGCGGAACTCCTCGACCCGGATGCCCAGCACCTCGCGCAGGGCGCCGGGGTAGCCGCCCAGCCGGGCATGGTCATTTTCATCGACGATGCCGGAGAAGTAGGTGGTGACCAGGTGCCCGCCGGACTGGGCGTAGTCCTCCAGGCGCCCGGCCAGGGGCCGCGGCACCGAATACAGCACCGGCGCAATCACCATGTCGTATCCGGAGAAGTCGTGGCTGGCTGGCACCACATCGGCACGCACGCCGGCGTCGATCAGCGCGCACCACCAGGCGAAGGCCTCGTCGCGGTAGCGCAGCCGGTCGCTGGGGTGCGAGTCCAATTCGCTGCCCCACCAGGACTGCCAATCGAACAGGATCGCCACGCGGGAGGGTGCACGGCCGCTGCCCAGGACCGGGCCGAGCTGGCCCAGGCGCTGGCCCAGGGCCACCACGTCGCGGAAGATCCGCGAGTCAGCGCCGGCGTGCGGCACCATGGCCGAGTGGAACTTCTCCGCTCCCGCGGAGGACTGGCGCCACTGGAAGTAGCAGACCGCGTCGGCGCCATGGGCCACATGGGTCAGCGAGTCGCGGGCCAGCTCTCCCGGGGCTTTGGGCCGGTTGACCGGCTGCCAGTTCACCGCGCTGGTGGAATGCTCCATCAGGAACCAGGGTTCCCCATGCGCCACCCCGGAGGTCAGCGCCGCCGAGAAGCCCAGCTCGTCCCGCGAGCGGCCCACCGGCTGGCGGTAGTGGTCGTTGGAGACGAAGTCCACTTCCTGAGCCCAGTCGGCGTAGTCGGCGAATCCGGTATCGCCCATGATCATGAAGTTGGTGGTGACCGGGATGTCGGGGGTGATGCGGCGCAGCACCTGGCGCTCGGCAACCAGGTACCCCTTTAACGCGTCGGAGCTGAAGCGGGCGAAGTCCAGCTGCTGGGTGGGGTTCGGGAAGGCGGCGGCCTGCCGCGGCGGCAGGATGTGCTCGAAGCTGCCGTACTGCTGGGCCCAGAAGGCGGTGCCCCAGGCGTGGTTCAGCGCCTCGATGCTGCCATAGCGTTCGCCCAGCCAGAGCCGGAAGGCCGCCGCGGCGTCATCGGAGTAGTCGTAGGCGTTGTGGCAGCCCAGCTCGTTGTTCACATGCCAGGCCACAATCGCCGGGTGGTCCTTGTAGCGTTCGGCCAGCTTTTCCACCAGCGCGAGCGCGTACCCGCGGAACACCGGGCTGGTTGGGCGCCAGTGCTGGCGGCCGCCCTGCCACAGGGTGTGCCCTTCGCTGGTCACCGGCAGAATTTCGGGGTGCTTGATGCTCAGCCAGGCCGGCGGCGAGGCGGTGGCGGTGGCCAGATCCACGCCGATCCCGTTGGCGTGCAGCAGCTCCAGCACCTCGTCGAGCCAGGCGAAGTCCCAGCTGTCCTCGGTGGGCTGCAGCTTGGCCCAGGAGAAGATCGCGACGCTGACCACGTCCACCCCTGCCTGGCGCATGAGCTCGACATCTTCTTCCCAGACCTCGCGGGGCCACTGCTCGGGGTTGTAATCGGCGCCGAAGGAAAGGCGCGGCTGCTTCGAATCGGGAGTTCGCAACCAGCGGTGGTGTTGCATGTAGTGGCCTCCTGGCTCACGTTGGGGAAAGGTGTGGTGTTCGGCCGCGGCGGTGGCCGCGATGGAGCGTGGCTACTTGGCGGTGAAGCCCTGGTCGGTGGCGTAGCCCTTCAGGTCGTCCTGCCAGCCGGCCAGCCCATCGCCCAGGGTGGTGTCGCCGATGTAGGCCTTGCCCACGGTGTCGTTGAAGATGCTGTTGGCGTAGGCCTGGAACGGCAGGTAGGACCAGCCTTCGATCACCGAGGCAGAGGATTCGGAGAGGACCTTGTTGATCTGCTGCCCGCCGAAGTAGTCGAACTTGCGATTCAGGAACTTTTCATCTTCCAGGTCCTTGGTGGTGGCCGGGAAGGCGCCCTGCTCGATGCGCAGGTCAGCGCCCTCGCCGACGGTGGCGAACTGCAGGAAGTCATAGGCCAGGGCGGCTTTTTCGCTGTTCTCCATAATGCTCAGGCCGCTGCCGCCGTTTTCCGCGGTGGCCATCGTGCCGTCTTCCCACTGCGGCATCGGGGCTACCCGCCAGTCTCCGGAACCATCTGGCACGCCGGATTCCAGGTTGGCCGGCATCCACGCGCCGGTCACCAGGGAGGCGATCGTCCCGTCGCCCAGGCCCTGGTACCACTGGTCGCTCCAGGAGGCGATCGGGGCGACCAGCTCGTCATCGAGCAGCGGCTGCCACAGCTCTGCGACCTTTTTGCTGCCTTCATCGGCCAAATCGATGCCCACCTCGGTGCCCTGGGTGTTGAACGGCTTGCCTCCGGCCTGCCAGATCAGCGAGGTGATGAAGCCGGCATCGCCGGTGTCGTTGACCATGTAGGCCTTGGGGTCGGCCTGGTGCAGCTTGCGGGCCGCCGCGGCATACTCCTCCCAGGTTTTCGGCACTTGGATGTTGTGCTTCTCGAAGAGGCTCTGGTTGTAGAACATCGCCATGGGCCCGGAGTCCATGGGCAGCCCGTAGACCGAGCCGTCGGTGCTCATCCCTTCCCAGGGGCCGGTGGCGAACTGGCTGGCCAGCTGATCCGCGCCGAATTCGTTCAGCTCGGCCAGGGATTCGCCGAGCTCGAACTGGCCCATGGCGAAGTACTCGATCTGCGCCAGGTCCGGTCCGCCGGAGCCTGCGCTGATGGCGTTCTGCAAGGCGGTGTACTGGTCATTGCCGGTGCCGACGTTCACCAGGTCGATCTTCACCTCGGGGTGTTCGGCCTCGTAGGCATCGACCACCGCGTCGAGCGTTGGCTCCCAGGCCCAAATGGTCAATTCCCCGCCCTCGGCGGCGGCCTCGCTGGGGTTCTGGCTGCCGCCGCAAGCGGTGAGCCCGAGGGTTGCGGACAGTGCCAAGGCGGTGCCGGTGAGCAGGCGGCGGCTGGTCTTAGAAGACATGTTGGTGTTTCCCGTTCGTTTGGTTGGAAATTCTGCGTGGATTGCTGGGTTATTCCTTGACGCCGCCGGCGGAAAGGCCGGACTGCCAATAGCGCTGGAGGAAGAGGAAGGCGATGATCAGCGGGATGATGGTCAACAGCGAGCCCATCAGGACCAGGTCGAAAATCGCTTCGCCGCCGGCGGTGGCGGCCTGCGAGTTCCACTGGTTCAGTCCCAGGGTCAGCGGGAACCAGTCGGGATCGCGCAGCATGATCAAGGGCAGGAAGTAGTTGTTCCAGGTGGCCACCATGGTGAACAGCAGCACGGTGACGGTGCCGGGGGCCAGCAGCGGCAGGCAGACCTGCCAGAAGGTGCGCAATTCGCTGGCCCCGTCGATGCGCGCGGCCTCCATGAGGTCCGCGGGGATCGCCTCCTTGGCGAAGGACCACATCAGGTACAGGCCGAAGGGGGAGATGAGCGACGGGATGATGATGGCCCACGGGGTGTCGGTCAGGCTCATGCTGCTGAACATCCAGAAGGTGGGAACCGCCAGCGCGGTGCCCGGCACGGCCACGGCGCCGATGACCACGGCGAATACGGCCTTCTTCCCGGGGAAATCGAATTTGGCCAGCGCATAGCCGCCGAGCACGGCCAGCAGCGTGGCGCCACCGGCTCCTGCCACCACATACAGCAGGGTGTTGCCCAGCCAGCGCAGGAAGATCCCGTCATCGTAGGACAGCGCGCGGGCGAGGTTCTCGAAGAAGTTGAACTCGCTGCCGAACCACAACCCGAAGGTGGAGAACAGGTCGCCCTGCGATTTGGTGGAGTTGATCAGCAGCCAGATCAGCGGGATCAGCGAGTACACCAGCACAATGCCGGTCACGATGGTCAGCAGCAGGCTGCGCTTGGGGCGGCCCGGGGTGTGCAGGGTCCCGCGGCTGCGGGCCGCCGCTGGACGGAGCGTTGTCAAGGCCATGTTCAGGCTTCCTTCCGCATGCCGCGCAGCTGCACGGCGTAGGCGATCACCATGGTGATCACGCCCATGACGATGGCCACGGTGGCCGAGTAGTTCTGCTGCTGCCCGGCGAAGGACAGCGAATAGGCATAAAGGTTGGGGGTGTACGCGGAGGTGATGGAGTTGGGAGCCAGGGCTTGCAGGATGCTCGGCTCGTTGAACAGCTGGAAGCTGCCGATGATCGAGAAGATCGTGGCCACCACCAGGGCGCCGCGGATCGCGGGGATCTTGATGGACCCGATGACCCGCCACTGGCCGGCCCCGTCGATCGCCGCCGCCTCATACAGCGAGGAGGGGATCACGCGCAGCGCGGCGTAGAAGATCAGCATGTTGTAGCCGACGAACTCCCAGGTCACGATGTTGCCGATCGAGGCGAGGATGATCTGCGGTCCAAGCAGGTCGGGGATGCTCCAGCCGAAGAACTCGTTGATCTGGCCTACCAGCCCGAAGCGCGTCCCGTACATGAAGCCCCACATCAGGCTGGCGACCACGGCGGGAACCGCGTAGGGCAGGAAGACCGAGATCCGGAAGAAGTCGGATCCATAGAGCCGCCCGGAGTCCACGGCCAGGGCCACCAGCAAGGAGATGCCCAGCATGATCGGCACCTGGATGGCCAGGAACAAGGAGACGCGCAGCAGCCCGCCCCAGAAGACCGGGTCGCTGAAGGCGCGCAGGTAGTTGTCGAAGCCGACAAAGGAGGTGCCGCCGACCAATTGCGTATGGAACAGGCTGAGGTAGATCGAGTAGGCGATCGGGGCGATGAACACCAGCAGGAAGACGGCCATGAACGGGGCGAGGAACCCCCAGCCGGTCCACCGTGCGCGTGATGCGAAGCTGCGTTGCCTGCGTGGCGCCGGCGTGGTCCGGGCGCTGTGCGGGGTGCGGGGCGCGCGGGCCGGCGGCGACGTAATCGTATTGGTCATGCGGATCCTTAGTTCAGCTCATCCGCCGTCCGTTGACGGGCCGATGTTTACGTAAACATCCTAGGATGTGATTTGCGTTACGCCAACCCCCAAATTCTTTTTCGGCGGTAATCTGTCATTTATGACTAGTGGATATCCCCTTCGCGAAGGGCGGAAGCGCCATGTTTCCATGGCCGATGTGGCGCGTCGCGCCGGAGTGTCGGCCCAGACGGTGTCCCGGGTCTCCAACGGCTACCAGGGCGTGGTTCCGCAAACGCGGGAACTGGTGCTCAAGGCCATGGATGAGCTGGGATATCGGCCCAACAGCGCCGCCCGGGCGTTGAAGCTGGGATCCTTCCACACCATCGGCGTCATCACCTTTTCGCTGGAGACCCTCGGCAATCACCGGACCATCCAGGCGATTTCCGCCGCCGCGGCCGGGGCCGGGTATGCGGTGACGCTCATCCCGGTGGACCTGCCGACCCACGGCGGGGTGGAGCACGCCTTCGGGCGGCTGGAGGAGCTGGCGGTGGACGCGGTCGCCGTCATCGTCGAGGTCCACCTGCTGGACCGCGCCAAGGTGGTGCTGCCCCGGGGCGTGCCAACCGTCGTGGTCGACTCCGATGCCGGAGATGCCTACACCGTGGTGGATACCGACCAGGCCGATGGTGCGCGGCAGGCAACCCGCCACCTGCTCGAACTGGGTCATCGCAGCGTGCGGCACCTGGCCGGCCCGGAATCCTCCTATGCCGCCCAGCGGCGCGTGGACGGGTGGCGTGACACCCTGCTGGAAGCAGGGTGCGAGGCCAAGGAGGTGGTGCGCGGTGACTGGAGCGCCGAGTCCGGCTATGAAGCGGGCCGGATCCTGGTTGCCGACACCGAGTGCACCGCGGTGTTCTGCGCCAATGACCAGATGGCGCTGGGGCTCTACCGCGCGGCCGCCGAAGCCGGGCGGCGCATCCCCGAGGACCTGAGCGTGGTGGGCTTCGATGACTCGGCGGACACTCCCGCGTATTCGCCCCCGCTGACCACCATCCACCAGGATTTTGCCGAGGTCGGCCGGCGCAGCGTCGCGGCCATTTTGGAGCAATTGCGCACCGGCGAGCAGAAGCCGGGAACCTCCATTGTTCCCACGCGATTCGTCCAGCGCGCCAGCACCGCGGCTCCACGCGCCGGCAGCTGATGGCCGACTGAATTTTGTGCGCCCCGGGTTGCCCAGGGGGTTCACAAGTCGCGCGATTCCGACTATGTTTACGCTAACATCACGTCGATGCGTGGTGCCCGGCCGGCCGCCACATAGTCATTCGCACGATTCGAAAGGCAACTATGCCAAATCTGTCATGCCATGTAAGACGCGCCATCTCTGTCATCAGCAGCAGTGCTCTTGTGCTCGGAACCCTCAGCGCGGCAGTGCTGGGCGGCGCCGCGCCGGCCGCGGCGGAGGAAACCGGCGCCACGGTGCAGCTCAAGCCCAACCCCTCGTACCAGGGGCCCGAATTCCAAGGCTGGGGGACCAGCCTCGTCTGGTTCGCCAACGCCACCGGAGGCTACCCCGAGAAGGTGCGCCGGGACCTGTTCGACAAGGTCTTCGGCGCCGAAGGGCTGAACCTGAATATCGCCCGCTACAACATCGGTGGCGGCAACGCCACGGACGTGCCCGGCTACCTGCGCCCCGGCGGAGACGTCGAGGGCTGGTGGAACCCGGAGGCAGGAAAAGACGCCGGCATCACCTCCAGCTACGAGGACCGCGAGGCCTATGCCGCGGCCTGGGATCCCGAGGATCCGAACTCCTATGATTTTGATGCGGATGAGACCCAGCGCTGGTGGCTGGACGCACTGGCCGCTGAACGCGATGACGTGGTCTGGGAGGCCTTCAGCAATTCCCCGCCCTACTTCCTGACCCAAAGCGGCTTCGTCTCCGGCGGCATCGGCGACGGCAATGCCGAGCAGCTGGCGAAGGAGGACATCGACAAGTATGTTGCCTACCTGGCCACCGTTGTCCAGGAGCTCGAAGCCCGGCATGATGTGGATTTCTCCACGCTGGATCCGTTCAATGAACCGAACACCAACTACTGGTCCACCCGGCTGGGCGAGGACGGCTGGCCCACCAGCGCCAGCCGGCAGGAGGGCGCGCATATCGGGCCGGAAATGCAGAATCTGGTCACCAAGGCGCTGGCGAAAAAGCTGGAGGAATCCGGCACCGACGTGAAGATCTCGGCCATGGACGAGACCAACCCGGGCATCTTCGCCAAAAACTGGGAGAGCTACGACCAGCAGGCCCGCGACGCCGTATCCCAGCTGAACGTGCACACCTACGGGACCGGGGACCGGAGGGTGGTGCGCGACATCGCCAAGGCCGCGGACAAGCCGCTGTGGATGAGCGAGGTCGAAGGCGACTGGGACACCAGCGGCGGGCACAACCTGACCAATATCGACAACGGCATCGGCATGGCCGGGCGGATGATCGATGACCTGCGCGAGCTGGAACCGAACGCCTGGGTGTTCTGGCAGCCGGTGGAGGACCGCTACAACATGGAGCGCGTGGAGAACCTGAACTGGGGCAGCGTGCTGGTGGACTTCGACTGCAATGCCGAGGGCAATTCCCTTCGGCGCCTGGCCGACGGCGACGCGGATCCCTCGTGCTCGGTGGCCACCAACGCCAAGTACAACACCGTGCGCAATTTCACCCACTACATCCTGCCTGGCGATCACGTGATCCCCTCCGGAAGCAACCGCGCCACCGCCGCGCTGGATGCCGACGGCAAGGGCCTGGACGTGGTGCACATCAACCCGTCCGACCAGGCCGAAACCATCGAGCTGGATCTCTCGCTCTTCGGCAAGGTGCGCAAGAAGGCCAGCGTCACCCCGCATGTCACCACCGAGTCGCCGGCCGACGCCCCCGAACAGGGCGCCCTGGTGGCCGGCCAGGCCGTAGCAATCGACCCGGCCACGAAAAAGGCCGAAATCACCGTGCCGGCGAAGTCCGTCACCACGCTGAGCGTGAGCGGGGTATCGGGCATCGCCGATGAAGCCGCGCCGGTGCGCGACGGCGGGCGCTATACCCTGATCGGCGGGCAGTCGCAGCTCGCGCTGGCCGCTGGCGAGGGCGGGGCCACCATCGAGCAGCCCGCAACCACCGCCCAGGAAGCCGAGGCGCAAATCTGGACGGCCACCCGGCTGACTGGCGGGAGCAGCAACCGCGAGCGCATTGCGCTGACCGACGGCGCGGGCAGGACGCTGGGCGTGGATGACCAAGGAGCCACGCTCACGGTTGCCGGCGGCGAGCCGGCCACCGACCGGCGGCTGCAGTGGATCCCGACCACCACCGACGGATCCACCTGGTCGCTGGTCAACGCCTCCAACGGGTATGCGCTGGACGTGAATGGCGAATCCACCGAGCCCGGCGCGAGCGTCGGGACCTGGCGCTCCTCGGGCGGCGGCAACCAGCAGTGGGACCTGCGCAGCACCGAACCGGTGGGCGTGCAGCCCGAAGCGGTGCAAACCCTGCCCGGTGTCGAAGCCGAGTTGCCGGCGGAAATCACCCCGCTCTACGCTGGCGGAGCCGGTGCCCAGGTGCCCGTGGACTGGCAGGCCTCCGGCGTTGACTGGAACGCCGAGGGCACCTGGCACATCCCCGGGCGCGGCACGGATGTCTTCGGCAACGAGCTGAAGGCGGACCTGGCCATCGCCATCGGAAGCTTTAGCGCCACGGACCCGGTATCGGTGACCAGCTTTGCCGGCGCGCCAGCCGACCAGGTGATCTCCGCGCTTCCGGCGACCGTGCCCGCCCAGGTGGGCGCCGGGGCCCAGCGCTTCGACACCCCGGTCCGCTGGGACACCTCCGGGCTGAGCGCCGACGCATTATCCAGGACCGGCACCCTGGCCATCACCGGGCAGGCCGAATCGAATGATCCGGACGCTGCGCCGCTGGAGGCGCGGGCCGCGGTCATCCTCACCGCACCGGCGCTGGGCAACATCGCCCCGGAATCGACGCCCAGTGCCAGCTTCACCGAGCCCGGGTATTCGGCGGGTGCAACGATCAATGGCGACACCCGGGACAAGGCCTGGTCCAACTGGAAATCCGGTGACAAGAACGAGCAGGATACGCTCGGCTACGCGCTGGATGCGCCCACCGCTATCGAGCAGGTGGCCGTGCACTTCTACCGGGATGGCGGGCATGAATCCTGGGCCCAGTCGCTGAGCGTTCAAACGCGCACCGGCGGGGGCGACTGGGTTGCCGCTGGCGAAGATCTCCAGATCGATGCCCCGGATGGCGGGGCACCGGTGGCCACGGTGGACACCGGCGGCGTTGTTGCCGATGAGCTGCGCGTTGTGCTCACGGCCCGCGAGAATACCCACATGATCGTGGCCGAGGTGCAGATTCTTGCCGCGGCTCCCAGCCCTTCAAGCGAATCGAGCCTGGCGCGGCTGATGGTCGACGGTGTGGACGTGGCCGGGTTCGACCCCAAGGCCACCAGCTATGCGCTCGCCGGCGTGCGCGGAGGCAGCTTTCCGAAGCTGAGCGCCGTGGCCACGGATTCCGCGGCCGAGGTGGTGATCACCCAGGCCTCGCGGCCGGGCCGCACCGCCACCGTCGAGGTAAAGGCCGAAGACGGCACCAGCACCAAGTACGCCATCAAGTTCACGCCCGGGAAACCGGAGTAGGGGCCGCTGATCCGGCCACTAAGTGACGGCGCTGCGGGCGGCTACCCCAAGGGGCAGCCGCCCGCAGTTGCCCTGGCTTTCTTGAATGCCGGCAGTGCGTGGAGGGTGTCTGAAACAGCACAGGAGGACCACTGGCGTTTTCCGAGGGTCTAAGCTGGATGACTGTGAGTCCAGCTAATCTTTCCATCGGCGTTGACATCGGTGGCACCAAAATCCTTGCAGCTCTCGTGGATGAAGAGGGAAATGTCTACGGGCAGATCCACCGCGAGACACCCAACCACGATGTGGCCGGGACAGAACGGGCCCTGGCGGAGATGATCCGCGAGCTCTCCGAGGGCAACGACGAGATGCCGGTGGGCATCGGCGCCGCAGGCTGGATGGACCGCAAGGGAAAGAACGTCCTGTTCAGCCCGCACCTTTCGTGGCGCAATGAGCCGGTGCGTGATCGCCTGATGCAACTGGTGGGGCACGAAGTCACGCTCGTCAATGATGCTGACGCCGCCGGCTGGGCCGAACACCGTTTTGGCGCCGGACGCGGCGAAAGCGACATGGTCTGCCTGACCCTGGGCACCGGCATTGGCGGGGCAGTGATCCTCGGAGGCCAGATCCACCGCGGCAAATCAGGCATCGCCGGGGAATTCGGGCATCAGGTCATTGTTCCCGGTGGCCATCGGTGCGCCTGCGGCAACCGGGGCTGCTGGGAACAATACGCTTCGGGAAATGCCTTGGGCCGTGAAGGCGCAGAACTCGTGCGCAGCAAGTCGCCCGTGGCTTTCCGGCTGCGCGAAGCCGTCGGGGATAACCCCGAAGCCGTCACCGGAGCGGAAGTAACCCGCCTGGCAGCCCAGGGCGACCCGGCCTGCGAAGACCTCATTGCAGATATGGGTGGCTGGCTCGGCTTGGGCATCTCGAATCTGGTCTCGGTGCTGGATCCGGGCACCATTGTGATTGGCGGCGGCTTGGGCACCGCATCAAAGCAGCTGGTGGCCACCGCCGAAGAGACCTACCGCCGCACGCTCTCTGGCCGAGGCTACCGTCCTTTTGCGAAGATCTGCCAGGCCGAATTGGGTCCGTCCGCGGGGCTGATTGGCGCCGCGGACCTGGCCCGCTTCAACCTGAACGGATAAAAGGCCGCTCGTCCGGCTGGCACTGCCATGCCGGACGAGCAGCGAATTTCAGCGCATTGCCGAGGCGCTGCGCTGTGCATGCAGCACCTGCGAGGAGAGCGGATGCTCCCCGGGCAGACCCGGAAGCAGCGCCACCCCGTCCAGTGGCGTGCCACCGGCAGGCAGGATGCGTGCCTGCGGCCACTGCTGGAGCATTTTGCCGCGCAGCAATCCATCGACCATCTGGTTCGTTGCGATATTGCCGACCCAGCTGATCGCCGGAGCGCAGCCGGGGGCCCACCCGACGCGGCGCAGCCCGGTATCCAGCGAGTGGACCAGCTCATCGCAGGCCTGTTCCACGATTCGCCGCGCCACGGCATCGTGATCTGCCAGCTCGATGACCTTTCGAGCGTACGAGGCCACGAAGGCAACACGCTGTTCCATGGACTGGATCTGGATATAGGCGCTCTCCACATCCGGGAAGTCGGCCTGCAGCTCGGCGAGCAGCCGGGTGTCCTGCCCGCGGCCATCGTGCGCCCGCATGGCCGCTTCCAGCCCGCGGCGCCCGATCCAGTATCCGCTGCCGGCATCGCCGAGCAGGTGGCCCCACCCGTCGATGCGCGCAAATCCGGTGGGCCCGGTGGACAGGGCGACCACCCCGGTGCCCACGGCCACGCACGCCCCTGGCTGTTCCCCCAGGCAGGAGAGGTAGCCGGAGATCGAATCATGGGCCAGATGCACCGAACGCACCCCCA
Organism: Glutamicibacter halophytocola; assembly: GCF_001302565.1. Lineage (NCBI taxonomy): Bacteria > Bacillati > Actinomycetota > Actinomycetes > Micrococcales > Micrococcaceae > Glutamicibacter > Glutamicibacter halophytocola. The sequence continues at coordinate 3,825,322 of NZ_CP012750.1, read as the reverse complement.
GGCCGGCGCATTCCTCCAGTATGCGCGCGGGGTCGATCGCTTCGGGCAGCAAGCCTGAATAGCCCGCCGCCACGCGGATTGGCCCGGCCTGCGGCCGCTGGCTCAGCGCGGTGCGGATGGCCCCGCTGATCTGCTGCTCCAGGGGCTCGCCGGTGCGCACCGGCGGCAGCACGCCGGTGGCATCGCCGATCCGGAAGCGGGTGGAGCTCTGGCCGCCGTCGATGGCCAGCAGGGGTAGTTCGGTACTCATGTGGTCGGCTTTCTGTGCGGGTGGGATGGGAGCGCGGGCTAGCGCTGGGTTGCGCCAGCGAGCGCGGAGCGGTGCGAGAGCTCGACGGCCCGCAGGTCATTGGCCGTGCGCAGCACGCTCGGGGAGAGCAGCTGCTGCGGATCCGCCAGCGGCGGGCAGTGCACCACGAAGCTGGCCTCGGCCCCGGCCGGCAAGCTGGCCAGGCCCTGTTCGACGCTGGCCTCGGGGTGCACGCGGTCCACGAGCAAGGTGGCATCCAGGGCCAGCGAAAGCGCGCTCACCCGCACCTCATAGCCATCGGCCAGCTCCCGGACCACTCCACGCAGCGGTGCCGGATCCAGGCTGAGCTCCACGTCGGGGGCGAAGAGGTGCACGGCATGCTCCTGGCCCACGGTGGCCACCAGCACCTCGTTGCGCACCTGGCCGGGGGCGCACAGCGCCGGGTCGATGGATACCGATTGCACCGATCGGGCAGGAACCAGCACCCGCTGTTCAACGCTGTGGCGCGGCTTGCCGTCGAACCCCTGCAGGGACAGCGACAAGGTTGAGGCCCACGGCTCGGCATGGTCGTTGACCAGGCTCAAGTGCAGCTGCCCGTCCCGCTCGCCGAAGGAGAGCATGCGCGGCGCATTGGCCAGGCGCAGCGCATGCCACAGCGGCTTGGGGCGCTCTTCGGAATCGACGGCGGCCCAGGAGGTCACCGGCCAGCAGTCGTTGAGCTGCCAGACAATGGCACCGGCGGTGCGCGGCCACCACGAGCGATAGTGCTCGATGGCGTAGCGCACGGCGCGGGCCTGGTTCAGCTGGGTGGCCCAATGCCAGTGCTCGAAGTCCGCGGGGACCCCCAGGTGCGCGGCGAGGCCGCGCTCCAGCTTGGCATTGCCGTCGTCGGCCTTCTGGTGCACCAGGAACACCGGGTCGCGGCTGGGGTCCGGCGACTGGGCGAGCGGTCCGCCATCGCTGTTGTGCACCCAATCGCCCAGGGTCCGCCAGGTCGGCGGCCCCTGGAAGCCGAATTCGGAGCAGAAACGGGGAATGTCGCTGCGGTACTGCAGATAGTCGATCCGGTTCCAGACCTCCCACTGGTGGTGGGTGCCGTGATCCGGGTGGTTGGGGTGCAGCTCGCTGGCCGCCCGGTGCGGGGTGTAGGGGCTGTTATCGCAGTATGGGCGGGTGGGGTCCAGCTCGGCCACGATCTCGCGCAGCATTTCGTGGGCGAAGTACCCGCCCCAGCTGCGCCCGTCAAGGGCCTGCTTCCACTCCCAGTCCTCATGGCCCCAGACATTCTCGTTGCCGCCGTTCCAGATGGCCAGGGACGGGTGCGGCATGAGCCGCACGACATTCTCCCGCGCCTCGGCGGCCAGCTCCTGGGTGAAGGGCTCCTCCTCGGGGTACGCGGCGCAGGCCAGCAGGAAGTCCTGCCAGACCAGCAGGCCCCGCTCGCTGCAGGCGGTGTAGAAGTCCTCGCTTTCGTAGATGCCGCCGCCCCAGACGCGCAGCAGATTCAGGTTGGCGCCCAGCGCTTGGTCCAACCGGCGTTCGATGCGCTCGCGGGTGATGCGGGTGAGCAGGTGGTCATCGGGAATCCAGTTGGCGCCCTTGATGAACACCGGCTGCCCGTTGACCTTGAGCAGGAAGGCGGTGCCGTGCTCGTCTTCGCTGGTGTCCAGCTCGATGGTGCGGAATCCCACGCGGCGCGCCCAGTGATCCAGCGGCTGGGTGCCCTCCGGTTCGCCCAGGGCGACCTGCAGCTCATGCAGCGGCTGCGCTCCGTAGCCGGCCGGCCACCACAGCGGTGCCTGGGGCACGGCCAGGGACAGTGTTGCCTGGCTGCTGTGCGCGGGGATGCGCACGGTGGCACTGGCACCCAGGATGCTGGCGGCCAGCTCCAGTTCGCCCGGCTCCTGCAGGCCCGAGCGTTGAACGTCCACCTGCACCTCGATCTGCCCGGTGCCCGCCGCGTCCACGGTGACCAGCGGGCGCACCTGGGCCAGCCGGGCCACCTTCCAGCGGTGCACCAGCACCGGCTTGTAGAGCCCGGCGGTGCGCAGATCCGGTCCCCAGTCCCAGCCGAAGCTGCAGGCCATTTTGCGGATGAAGTTGAAGGGCACGGGGTGGTAGGCGCTGGGGCGGTCGCCGAGCCGTTCGCGCTGCGCCTGGGCATAGGCCGTGGCCGAGGCCAGGGTGACCGCCAGCCGGCGGGGCTTCCCGTCGGCGTATTCGCGCACGTCGAAGCGGTAGCTGCGGTGCATATTCGCGGTGCGGCCCAGCTCCTGGCCCTCCAGGGCCACGGTGCCGATGGTATCGATGCCCTCGAAGACCAGGTCCACGCGTTCGCCCGCGTCCGCCGGATCCAGCTGCAGCACGCTCTGGTAGCGCCAGTCCATCTGGTGCATCCAGCTCAGCTTGGCCTCGTTGGCATCGAGGTAGGGGTCGGGGATCAGCCCGGCGCGCAGCAGGTCGGTGTGCACGCTGCCGGGCACTTCGGCGGGCAATCCCGCGGGCAGGTCGATGGCCGGCTGTCCGCCGGCGGCCTCCAGGCTCCAGCCTTCGGTCAATGGGTAGGTGTTCATCTAGCGGTTCCTAACGGTGAGCGGCGGGCAGCTGGGTCTCGGTGCGATCCAGCTGTTCCCAGCCGCCGGTGAAATGGTTGAAGCAATTCGTGTTGTCGATCCGGGCGCGGTCCACCCCGAGGCCGGTGTTCAGCACTTGGCCCACGCGTTCGGGGTCCGGGGCGGCCTGCGCCAGCAGCCGGGTGTAGTCGTGCTGCGGGTTCAGGATCACCTCGTCGGAGGGGCCGCGCTCGACAATCCGGCCCTTGTAGAGCACGAGGATCTCGTCGGAGAAGTGCCGTGCGGTGGCCAGGTCGTGGGTGATGTACAGCACCGCGAGCTGGTCTTCGCGCTGCAGCCGGGCCAGCAGGTTCAGCACCCCGAGGCGGATGGAGACATCCAGCATCGACACCGGCTCGTCGGCGATCAGCACCTGCGCGCCGGGGGCCAGCGCGCGGGCGATCGCCACCCGCTGGCGCTGCCCGCCGGAGAGCTCGTGGGGCCGCTTGGCGGCGATCTGCCCGGCCGGTTCCAGGTTCACCCGCTCCAGCATCTGCAGCACCCGCTGATAGGTTTGGCCCTTGCCGGCGGTGCGCTGGTGGATGCGCAATGGCCGGGCCAGGTGGTGCTCGATGCTGTGGAAGGGGTTCAGCGAGGCGAAGGGGTCCTGGAAGACCATCTGCAGATGCCGGCGATAGTGCGCGTCGGCAACCTGCCGCTGCTGCCCATCGAGCACCTCGATGCTCCCGGAGCTGGGTTTCTCCATGCGGGTGAGCAGCTTGGCGATGGTTGATTTGCCGGAGCCGGATTCGCCCACCAGGGCCACCGTCTTGCCCGGGGACAACTCGAAGCTGACCCGGTCCACGGCCCGCAGGGTGCGGCGCTTGAGCCCGCCGCGCAGCGTGTAGTCCTTGCTCAGATTCTCGACGCGAACGCTGGTCATGATTGCTCCTGGGGGTCATCGGCGGTGCCGCCGCGCACAAAGGCCCCGCGGTCCCCGCGCAGGCTCGGGAAGGAAGCCAGAAGCTTCCGGGTGTAGGGATGGGCGGCCTGCCGGTAGAGGGTGGCTGCCTGGTCCAGCTCGACGATTTCGCCGCGCAGCATCACCGCGATCCGGTCGCTGATCTCCAGCAGCAGCGGCAGGTCGTGGGTGATGAAGATGACTGCGAAGTCCAGCTCCTCGCGCAGCCGCACGATCTCGCGCAGGATATCGCGCTGCACCACCACATCCAGGGCGGTGGTCGGCTCGTCCATGATCATCACCTGGGGCTCGAGCAGCATCGCCATGGCGATCATCACGCGCTGGCGCATGCCCCCGGAGAGCTCATGCGGGAAGGAGCGCAGCCGGCCCGGGTCCACCCCCACGCGGGTGAGCACCTGCGCGCTGCGTTCCCGGCGGGCCGCCCGGGTCATTCCGGGGGCGTGGGCGCGCAGCGTGTCATCGAGCTGGGCGCCGATGCTGCGCACCGGATTCAGCGCGTTCATCGCGCCTTGGAAGACCATGGAGAGCTTTTGCCAGCGGAAGTCGCGCAGCTGGCTCTCGCCCAGGCCCAGCAGGTCCAGTTCCTGGCCGCTGCTGTCGTGGAAGAGAACCTGGCCCGAGGAAATCCGGGCCGGCGGCTGGTGCAGCCGATTGATGGCGTAGGCCAGAGTGGTCTTGCCGCAGCCCGATTCGCCGGCCAGCCCGAGGATTTCCCCGCGGCCCAGCTCGAAGGAGGCATTCTTGACGGCGGTGACCGGGTTCTGGGATTCGTAGACGACGCTCAGCCCGCGCACGCTGAGCACCGGCGGCTTGCCGGTGGCGCCCGCTTCGAGGCGTTCTGGGGATATTGTGCTCATCGGGCTGCTGCCTTCCGTGGTTGTGCGCCCGCCGCCCTGGCGGCTGCGCGCGAAAGTTTCCGTGCCTCGCGCACGCTCTTCAGCTTCGGGTTGATGATCTCGTCGATGGAGAAGTTCACCAGCGAGAGCCCCATGCCGAACAGCGCGATCATCAGGCCAGGAGGCAGGAACCACCACCAGGCGCCCAAGGGCAGGGCAAAGCCGTTCTGCGCGAAGTAGAGCATGGTGCCCAGCGTGGAGGAACTCGAAGCCCCCAGGCCCAGGAAGGACAGGCCCGCCTCGCCCAGGATGGCCGCGATCACCGCGAAGACGAACTGCGAGGCCAGCACGGGCAGCAGGTTCGGGAGGATCTCCACGACGATGACCCGCCAGGCGCGCTCGCCGGAGACCTTGGATGCCTGCACGTAGTCGCGGTTGCGCACCGAAAGGGTCTGCGCCCGCAGCACGCGGGCGGAGGCCGCCCAGCTGGTCAGTGCCAAGACCACCGCGATGGTCCACAGGCCGCGGCTTTCGCGCGGCACGAATCCGGAGATGACGATGACCAGGGGCAAGCCGGGGATCACCAGGAACACGTTGGAGAGCAGCGAGAAGCTTTCGTCGGCGAAACCGCCGAGGTAGGCCCCGTAGATGCCGAAGAAGGCCGAGAGCGCGGTGGCCAGCACGCCCACGATCAGCCCGATCTGCAGCGAGCCGCGGGTGGCGTAGGCCAGCTGTGCCAGCACATCCTGGCCGGTCTGGGTGGTGCCCAGCAGGTGCTCGGCTCCCGGGGAGCTCAGCCCGATATTGCTGATCGCGTTGGGGTCTTGCACGAAGAGCGGCGCGAGCAGGCCGAACAGCGCGATGCCCACGATCAGGCCCAGCCCGATGACCAGCCACGGGGTGGGAGAGGGCAGCAGCATCCGCCACGCGGCCTTGGGGGCCGTGGCGCGGCCCGCGGGTTCCGGCGCCGGGTCCCCTCCGGTGTCCGCCAGGATGCCGCTGGTGGTTTTGGTGTCGTTAAAAGGTGCCATGTCGGTTTCCATTCCTAGCCGCGGGCCCGGGTGCGCGGGTCGACCAGGCCATAGATCAGGTCGACCAGCAGGTTGGCCGCGAGCACCGCGACCGTGATGTAGAGGAACACGCCCTGCATCAGGGCGTAGTCGTTGTTGGTGACCGCTGCCAGCAGGCGCGAGCCGATGCCCGGATAGGAGAAGACCTGCTCGGTCACCACCGAACCGGAAACCACGAAGCCCAGCGAAATGGCGAAACCGGCCACGGAGGGCAGCACGGCATTGCGGGCGGCGTAGTTGCGCAGGATCCAGCGTTCGGGAAGCCCCTTGGCGCGGGCGGTCAGCACGTAGTCCTCGGAGAGCGTGGACACCATCATGTTGCGCATGCCCAGCAGCCAGCCTCCCAGGGCCGCGATGACAATGGTCAGTGCCGGCAGGACCGCATGCTCGATCGCGGAAAGCAGGAAGGGGCCATTGAATCCGGGGTCGAGCACCACGTCATAGCCTCCCTGCGCCGGGAAGAGGCCCAGCCCGCGGGAGAGCAGGTAGACCAGCACCAGGGCGAGCCAGAAGTAGGGGACCGCGGCCAGCAGCGTGGTGGCCGGGACCAGCGAGTCCAGCCAGGTCCCCGGGCGCCATCCGGCGAAGGTCCCCAGCAGGATGCCGATCCCGGCGGCCAGAATGGTCGAGACCCCCACCAGGATCACGGTCCACGGCATGGAGGCTCCGATGACCTCGGTGACCGGGGCCGGGAAGTAGCTCACCGAGACGCCGAGGTCGCCCTTGAAGAGGTTGCCCAGGTAGCCTGCATATTGCACGATCAGCGGCTGCGAATCATCGCCGCCGAGCAGGATCGAGTAGGCCTTGCGGGTTTCCTCGGTGACGCTGCCGCCGCGCTGCTGCAGCTTGGCCAGCAGGATATCCACGGGATCCCCCGGCAGCAGCCGGGGGATGATGAAGTTCAGGGTGAGCGCTGCCCAGAGGGCGATGGCGTAGAAGCCCAGTTTCCGGATTACATAGTTCACAATTGCACCTGTTGCCTTGAGTGGTTCGAAGGAATGTCCCGCGCCGGGGACCGGGGGTCCCCGGCGCCGGGGAAATCAGCCTTGGACCGGCTTCAGGGCCTTGAAGACCTGTGCGGCATCCAGGCGCGACCAGACGGCGGGGAAGGCGTAGGTGTCTTCTGCGGTGGGCCATCCGGTGAACTTGGCGGTGTTCCACACGCTGGTGGTGCCGCCGGTGAGCACCGGGATGTACGGCATGTCCGCGACGATCTGCTGCTGGATCACGTCGTACTGCTGCTGGCGGGCCGTGCTGTCTTCAAACGGGATGGTTTTCAGCGCGTTGATCGCCTTGTCGACGCTGTCGTTGGCGTAGCGGGAGTAGTTGTTGCCGGAGGTCTTGCCGACTTTCGCGGTGCTTTCCGAGGAGAAGAAGTAGTTGTACACGTAGTACGGGTCTGGGGCGGGACCTTGCCACAGCGAGTCGATGGCCAGCTCGAACTCGCCCTTGGTGCGCTTGTCGGTCCACTCGTTCCACGAGGACTGGGCGGCCTGGATCTGGATGCCAGCGGCCTTGGCCTGTTCGGTGATGGTCTGGATGGCGGTGATGTAGTCGGTCCAGCCGGTGACCACTTCAATGGTCAGCGAAAGCTTTTTGCCGGCCTTGGCGAAGATCCCATCGGCGCCCTTCTTCCAGCCGGCCTCCTCAAGCAGCGCGGCCGCGGCCTGCGGATCCGCGGTTTCCGGGGCAACCGCTGGCTGCACCTTCTGGGAGATCCATTGCGATTGGGTGTCGGGCAGCGCGAAGGATGGGGAGATCGGCGCGGCGGTGTTTTCGTACGCCAGGGTGTTGAGCTGGGTGCGATCCAGGGCCAGGTAGATGGCGCGGCGCACCGCAGGATCGGTTTGCGCCCCGGTGCAGCCCAGCTTGACGTTGGCGCAGGTGGCCAGCACCTGCTGGCTCTGGGCCACGGTCAGCTTGGCGTAGTCCGGGAAGTTCGTGGAGACGTTCTGGATGTCGGGGATCGGGCCGGTCTGCCAGTCGATGGTGCCCTGCGCAATGGCGTCGGCGCCGGCAGTGTTGCCGGACAGGGCCAGGTAGCGGATGTTTTTCAGTTCGGGTTCGCCGCCCCAGTAGGACGGGTTGGCTTTCAGCGTGAAGGCCTGCGGCTTGAAGTCGGCGAGGGTGTAGGCCCCGGTGCCGACCGGCTTTTCGATGACGTCCGTCTCCGGGTTCAGCTTGGCCCACAGGTGCTCCGGCACGATCACCGCCTGGGTCAGGATGTCCGGACCGGAGACGAAGGCGCTGTCCTTGAAGTTGAAGGTGATGTGGGTGTTATCCACGACCTTGACCTCGCCCTTGAACCCCAGGCTGTTCAACGCGGGGTGCTTCTTGAGCAAGTTGAAGGTGAAGGCCACATCATCGGCGGTGAAAGGCTCCCCGTCGCTCCACGTCACGCCCTCGCGCAGGGTCACCGAGAGCGCGGTGCCATCCTCGTTCCATGAGGATTCCGTGCCCAGCAAGGGTTCGGGCTTGGCGTCTTTTGCGGCCTTGTTCAGGTAGAACAGCGGTTCGAAGATGGTGCCCGGGCCTGCGATCTGGGAAGGCGAGAAGGGGTTGAAGTTGATCTGGTAGTCACCGGCCTGGCCGGTGTAGGCCACCAGGGTGGCGTCCGCGGCGTCGGCCTTCGGCTGGCCGGATCCGGCGGAGGAGCAGCCGCTGAGAGCCAGGGAGAGAATGCTGGCGCCAGCCGCAAGGGCGAGCATGCCGCGATGGCGCCGCAAGGTGCCCGGTTGCGAGGAGGGGAACATGGAGTGTCGCTTTCATCGGATCGGCCCTGAGCGCCGATGTGGTTGATTCTGTGTCGCAAATCACGACTCATTAAGAAGTTAGGTGATTAAATTAAGTTGGTCAAGATAATATGGAAGAGAAGTTCATAGTGTGACGCAGAACAAGGCGAGGGCCAGCAAGGAGGTGCAAGGCAGCGATGCAGCGCAACAGCGTTCCGCCGACCAACCGGGAAAGACTGCTTGACCTGCTGCGAGTGTCCGGAACCAGCAGCCGGATTGACCTCGTGGAGGCGACCGGGCTCACTGCCGGGACCATCAGCAATCTGGTGCGGGTGCTCGTGGAAGAAGGCCTGGTCGAGGAGACCGGGCGTGCCGCGTCCCGTGGCGGGCAGCCGCGCCGGATGCTCCAGCTGCGTGCTGATTCGCGCTGCGCGGTGGGTGTCCACTTCGAGCGCGGCGGCATCGAGCTGGTGCTCACGGATTTCACTGGCCGGACCATTGGCGCATCGCGCGTGGATTCCGATCAGCGCCTCGCCCCTGCCCGGCAGCTGGAAGCCGTTGGCACCAGGATCCTGGCCATGGCCGATGCCTGCGGGATCGCGCCGCACCGCGTGCTGGGCATCGGGCTGGTCGCTGAAGGGCCGCTCGACGTGCCCAGCGGCACGCTGCTGGCCAAGGAGGCGGATGCGCGCTGGCAGGGCCAGCCAATTGCCGGGCTGCTCGAGCGCCAGGCGGGTTTCCCGGTGCGCCTGTTGCCAGTGGGCACAGCAGCCGCCCTGGCCGAGCGGGTGCTTGATGGCGGACGCCGGCAGCCCTTCGGCGTGATCTATCTGGCCAGTTCCATCGCGGCCGGGGTGGTGCATGAAGGACAGGTGTTCCGCGGGGCAGATGCGCGCCCGGTGGAATTGGGCCACATCACCGTGGACTTCAACGGGCCGCCGTGCCCCTGCGGCAATCGCGGATGCCTGTCCCAATACAGCTCAGGTGCCGCATTGGCGCAGCGTGCCGCGAGCCTGCCCGGCCTGGCCGAAGCACTGGGAGGCGGGGCTGGCAATCCGATGGCCGATGTCCAGGCCATCGCCGAGCAGGCAACGCGCGGCCATCCCCAGGCCCGCGCGCTATGGAAGGAAGCGGCCCGCGGGCTGGGGCATGCCGCGGTGAGCCTGGTCAACCTCTTCGGGCTCGAAACCGTGGTGCTGGCCGGCCCGGCGCTGGCCGGAGCCGGGGACCTGCTGCTCGCCGAGGTGCGCTCGATCGTGCAGGCCAGCTCCTGCCACCGGGCATTGAGCCCGGTGCACGTTGAACGATCAAGGCACGGCCCGCTGTCTGCCGCCATCGGCGGCGCCTTGCAGGTGCTCTGCGCCAGCGATGGAACCAGAACCCAAGAACCAACCCACCGAATGATGGAGAGATCATGACCCAGGAGTACAAGGAATTCACCGTCTTGAGCCGCGATGGGGCCAGCCTCATCCTGCACCACCGACCCGCAGGACTGCCTGAGGTCGTGCACTGGGGCGCCGAGACCGGCGAGCTGGCAGAAGCGGAGCTTCGCGCCCTGGTGGCCGCCGGGGCACGCCAGGAGGAGCGGGGCACCGTTGATGCCATCTGGCAGCCGAACCTGCTGCCCACCCAGGGCGACGGCTGGGCCGGCCGGCCGGCGCTGCTGGCCACGCGTGCCGGGGCGCCGATCTTCCCCCGGTGGATCACCCGGGAAATCACCGTTGACGGCTGCAAGCTGCGCATTGAAAGCCACGACGCCGCCAACCAGCTGGCGATGCGCAGCGAACTGGAACTGCTGGCCGGAGGGGTGCTCACGCTCAGCCATGAACTGGTCAACGAGGGAAGCGGCGAAGTTGAGGTGCAGCATCTGGAGTGCGTTCTGCCGATTCCCAAGAACGCTGACCACCTGAGCATGTTCAGCGGCCGCTGGACCCGTGAAAAGGCGCCGCAAACCATCCAGATGCCGCGCGGCGCGGTGGTCCGGCAAACTCGGCGCGGCCGTGGCGGGCACGATGCGCCCTATCTGCAGATCGCCTCGGCGGGGGTGCCGCAGGAGCGTGCCGGCGAGCTGTGGGCCGTGCATCTGGGCTGGAGCGCGGACTGCACCTATCGCACGGACCGGATGAGCGAAGCACTGACCCTGATCGGCGCCGGAGAGCTGTTGCAGCCAGCAGAAATGCGGCTGGGCGCCGGTGGCGCCTACCGCACCCCGAAGGCCTGGTTCGGCTATTCGGGGCAGGGGCTGGACGGGCTGAGCGCAGGATTTCACACCGCCCTGCGCGCCCGGGAACAGCACCCCAGCACGCCAAGGCCGCTGGTGCTCAACACCTGGGAAGCCGTGTACTTCGATCATCAGCCGCAGACCCTGATGCGCCTGGCGGAATTGGCCGCGCAGGTCGGGGTGGAGCGCTTCGTGCTCGATGACGGGTGGTTCATGGCCCGCCGCGACGACACCAAGGGGCTGGGGGACTGGGAGGTGGACCGCGCTGTCTGGCCCGACGGGCTGGGTCCGCTGGCGGCCCTGGTCCATGAGCTGGGCATGGAATTCGGGCTCTGGTTCGAACCCGAAATGGTCAATCCCGACTCCGATCTGGCGCGCAATCACCCCGACTGGATGCTGCACAATGCCCAGCATGTGCACAACCCGCCAGCGGGGCTGTCCTGGCGCTCGCAGCATGTCCTGGATCTGGCCAACCCGCACGCCTACGCGCATGTGCGCCAGCAGATGGGCGCGCTGATCCAGGAGCTCGGCATCGATTTCATCAAATGGGATCACAATCGCGACCTGATCGAATCGCTGCACGGGCAGCGTCCGGGAACCCACGAGCACACGCAGGCAGCCTACCGGTTGATCCGCGAGCTGAAGCAGGAGCACCCAGGGCTGGAAATCGAATCCTGTTCCAGCGGCGGGGCGCGCACGGACCTGGGCATCCTGGAATACGCGGACCGGGTGTGGGCCTCGGATTCCAACGACGCGATTGAACGGCAGGACATCCAGCGGTGGACCCAATTGCTCCTGCCCCCGGAGCTGGTGGGAGGCCATATCGGCCCGGCCACCTCGCATAGTTCCGGGCGGACCCTGGACCTGTCCTTCCGGGCTGCCACGAGCCTGATGGGCTCGGCCGGTTTCGAATGGAATCTGCTCGAATGCAATGAGCAGGAACTGCAGCAGGCGCGCGACTTCGCCGAGCTCTACAAGGAGGTGCGCGGGTTGCTGCACACCGGTGTGCCGGTCCACGCGCAGCTGCTGGATCCGGCGCTTCGCGTGAGCGGCGTGGTGGCCCAGGACGGCAGCGCAGGGTTGTGGACCATAGCCACGGTGGCCACCTTGGAGGAGGCGCTGCCCGAACGGATCCGGCTGCATGGCCTGAAACCGCACTCCCGCTACCGGGTTCGCGTCCGCGAGGAGCTGGGGAAGGCGGAATTCGGCTGGATCACCCCGCAGTGGATCGCCCAGGGCGATCTGGTGCTGCCCGGGAGGCTGCTGGAAATCCACGGGCTGCAAATCCCGCTGCTCTGGCCCGGCCAGGCGCTGATCGTCCAGGTGGAGGAGGTGCCCGCCTAGGCTTTGGCGGGCGGTGCTGCCGTGCTGCCGCGCACCACAATTCGCGCGGTCGGCACGTGCACCACCGTCTGCAGGTCCCCGGCATGGGTGCGCAGCAGCACCTGGGCCAGGCGCTGCCCCAATTCGAAGACATCCAGGCTGACGACCGAAATCGGCGGTTCGGCCAGGCGCGCGTCGGGCGAATCATCCCAGGCCAAGATGGAAAGATCCTGCGGGATGCGCAGTCCGAGCTCGCGCGCGGCAGCCAGGCCGCCCACCGCCATGAGGGTGTCATCAAAGATGATCGCGCTGGGACGAGGGTCCGCGCCCAGCAGCTCGCGGATGCGCTGGGCCCCGGAGCCCGGAGAGTAGCTGCCTTCCAGGCTGGTGCCAGCAACCCCGAAACGCGCCAGGGCCTCGCCGAATGCCCGGGTGCGTGCCTGGGTGTGGTGCAGCTGGGCCGGGCCGGAGACCCGTCCAAGCCGCTGGTGGCCCAGGCCGGCCAGGTGCTCCACAGCCATCAGCATGGCGCCGGAGTTATCCACCTCCACCAGGGAGACCCCCTCGATGTGCGGTCCGCCCAGGACCACCACCGGCAGGCCCAGCTCGCGGCAGCGCAGCACGCGTTCATCGTTTTCGGCGATATCGGCAATGATCACGGCGTTGAGCATGCCGCTGCTGGCCCAGTCCCGGTAGGCGGCCAGCTCTTCGGCGGCAGAGCCGAAGCGGCGCAGCAGCACCGAGGCATCATGCTGGTCCAGGGCCTGCTCCAGGCCAAGGAGCAGCTCCTCGAAAAATGGATCAGGGTCGTGGGGCCCGTTTTTCATCTGCACCGCCAGGGCGAAGCGGGGTCCGGGCGGAGTGCGCGCAGCGACGTTGTCCATGTGCAAAGTATCGCATCGAACCGGCATACTTGGCACATGAGCAACGTTCTTCCACCATCACCGGCCCAGTCCAGTCGAGTCCTCGTCTTGGATCGGGTTCGTGCGGAGGGACCGGTCAGCCGCGTCGAGCTGGCTGGGCATACTGGGCTGACCCAGGCTTCCATTTCCAACCTGGTCAAGACCCTGCTTGCCGAGGGCCTGCTGGTGGAAACCGGAGAACGAACCTATACCGGGGCCAAGGGAAAGCCCCGTGTGCTGCTGGGCCTGAATCCGCAGGCGCGCTACAGCATCGGCGTGCAGCTGGGCGCCGACTGGATCGTCATGGTGCTCACCGATGCGGCGGGCACGGTGATGGCCCGAACGCGCATGCGCGGAGCGCGATCCACCGCGCCGGTGCGGGTGGTTTCGGCCGTCGCCACGCAGATCGAGGCGCTGCTCGCGCTCTCCGGGGTCGACCGGCAGCTGGTGGCAGGCATCGGACTGGCGGTGCCGGGGATCATCGATTTGCAGACCGGGGCGATTCTCTCCTCGGCAAGCCTGCCGCTATGGGAGCTTTTTGCGGTCCGCGAGGCGTTGCAAAAGGCCACCGGGCTGCTGACCCTGGTCGACAATGTGGCTACCGCCGCGGTCATGGGCGACTACTGGAGCGGCGCGATTCCAGAGGCCAGCGCGCACTGCACCCTGTATATGGGGGCCAGCATCAATACCGGGCTGCTCATTGACGGGACGGTGTACCGCGGGGCGAGTTCCAATACCGGGCTGTTGGGGCGGGCGAGCTTCGAACGCGCCGCCGGCGAACGGGCCACCGTGGAGGAAGTGGCTGGCCCGCGGGCCGTGGCCGCCCGTGCCCGGCAGGAGCTGGCGGCGGGCCGCCAGACCATTGCGGTCCTCGATGACCCAGCCAATCCCTTTGCGGATTTTGCGGCGATTGCCAGCGCGGCGGTGCATGGGGACTCGCTGGCCCTGGAGCTGATCGAAGAGTCGGCACAGCATATTGCCACCGTGGTGGTGGCCATGGTCAACATCCTCGACCTGGATTCGGTGACGTTGGCGGGCCCCTCGCTGAGTACCGCCGGATCCCTGTATTTAACGCAGATCCGGGACCGCATCAGTGCCGAGGCCTTGAGCGCGCCGAAACATGATGTGACGGTGCGGCTCTCGGCCCAGGTGACTGATGCGGCCTCGGTGGGTGCCGCGGCCCTGATGCTGCAGCACAGCCTGGCCAAGCCTGCAGGCTAGGCCGGGGGACTACCGGGCGCGCAGCTCATCCACGTAGAAGCTTCCGCTCGTTGATGGAGCTTCGGGCACCTGGTTGATGAAGATGTTCAGCTGCGAGAGGTCGGCAAGGTCCGCCTGGGAGATCCGGCGGTCTGCGTTCTGCGTATCCCAGGGGGCCGGCCGGAAATCGGCAAAGGGGATCGACAGCTGCTGCCCCTCGGTGCCTTCCATTGACGGGTAGGCCTCATAGGCGACGCCGCCGGCGACCAGCTGCAATACCAGCTTCTGGCCCGAGCCGTCGGGCTGGAGCCAGAGCGATAGCCGGTCGAAGCTTGACCAGTCGCCTTCGATGCGGCGGGTGATTCCGGTGTAGCTTTGCAGCCCGAAATCGTAGTCGAAGCGCAGCGAGCGTTCGCCGGCTCCGACGGGGTCCTCCGCCAGCGAGATGGAGTTGGTGCCCACTGCGCTGTAGCTTGAACGCAGTTCGGAATCGTCGGCGTAGCCTTCGAAGTCATCGACTACGCCCGGGGCTGAGGCAGGCTTCTGGCCCAGCACCAGTTGCCCGGTTTCTTCCAGTTTCCGCTGGCCGGGCAGCGTGGCGCGCAAGTCAAAAGCAGTCCTTTGGTTGACCAGCTCTTCTTGCGGAACCTCCAAGGTGCCCACGTGGTAGCCGGAGGCGGCATCGAAGTTGAGCTTGATGGGAGGATGCCCCGAGAGGGTGAAGTCGACCGTGGCGGGCTTCGGATTGGTCCCGGTGAGCTTGGCCCGCACGGTGGTTTCGGTGTGCGTGATGCGTGTGCCGTTCGCCGGCGTGACCAGCCGCAGGCTGGCCGGGTGGGCCGCGGCCTTGGTCTTTCGCTCAAAGACATCCCGGGGCGAGAGCTGCGAGCTGAAGACGGAGAACTCATCCTCTGCGAAAGCGCGGAAGTCCTGGAGCATCTCGTGCTCAGCGAGCTCGCCGGTGGCCGGATAGGGGACGAAGAACTGCCCGGTGCCGTAATTGGTCCAGGTCAAGGCCCAGGCCATGCGACGTGCCTGCGGGTCGGCCTTGATCGCGTTGAAGACCTTGGTGTACCAGTTGATGGAGGGATTTTCTCCGTTGGCTTTCAGTGCCCCGCTCACTCCGTACTCGGTCAGGGCCGCTACCTTTCGGTGCACGGTGGCCAGCGTGGAGAGCATGCCCAAGTCGGCCACGAGGCCGTCGAGCCACTGCTGGGAACCGCCCGAGCTGTCGTAGTTGTCATAGCCCAGCACGTCCACGAAGTCGTCTCCCGGATAGGTCTTCATGAAGGTTTCCGGCTTGCCGCTGAATCCGCCGCCGGGGGAGTAGGCATAGAGGAAATTGTGCACGTCTTTCTGATCGCGCAGGTATTCCACGGTGTAGCGGAAGAGTTCAATGTATTCGCTGGCTGAAGCATGGGAGGCGCCCCACCAGAACCAGGAGCCGGCGTTCTCGTGGAAGGGGCGGAAGACCATGGGGATGGCACGGCCCTGTTCATCCACGGCGGCCTTGGCGATGCTGGCCACCCGGTCGAGGTAGTCGGTGAACTGCTTGTTGTGGTCTCCACCGGGCATGATGCGCGGAACCACGTCGCCATCGGTGTCATCGAAGGGGCCACCGGTGACAAAGTTGTCCATATGGGCGGAGAAGGTCTGGATGGCGCCGAGCTTGTCGGCGGCCTGCACCAGCTTGACGGTGTGCTCGATGTTCTCTTGCGGTGTCGGGTCTCCGGGCGCCGAGCCGTAGCCCTGGTGGCCGAAGTCCCAGCCGAAGACCGCCGGGTAATCGCCCGTAGCGGCTTGGACGTCGGACAGGGTCCCGTCGGCCTGGGCATCGGAGAAGGTGACTCCGAATTCGGTGTCTTGCTGGTGCCCGAAGAGGATTCCCTGGCCCTGCTGGGAGTTCAGGTAGGCGAAGAGGGAGGCTGTTCTGGAGGTGGCGTCGGGATCGGCTAGCGGGAGTCGTTCGGGAGCGCCGTGGCGTTCTTGGGGAGCGATCACCGCCGCGTGAACGGGAATCGAGGCAGTGGCGATAACTGCTCCGGCGAGCAGCGAGGCGGCGAGTTGCCGCAGTTTGTGGGGGTGCAAGGTGGGTACCAGTTCTTTCCGGCTCTATCGAGCCAATAGGTGGTCGCCCTAGCCTAATCGGATTAACTTAATTAAGTAAAGATAATTCTTCCGAACCTTCCCCGGCCTCGGCCTTCTTGGTCGTGGCCCGGTGGGCGGGTGTGCCCATGAGCCGCGGCTATCGCTACGGAAGGCGAGGCGCCCGAGGCGTTTCGATAGAAAAGATTGACAGGACATTAGGACTTATCTAGGCTCGGAGTGTTGTTCAACATGAGAGCGAGGTCCTGGCGTGAAGTTGCGGGCCAAGTCAAAGCAAGCTCAAGGCGCATCTCTGGGCATCGTTTTGGCGACGTATGCGATCGCCATGTGCGGCACGACCATGCCCACCGCGCTCTATCCAACCCTGCAAGATGAGTATGGGCTGAGCACGGCCGCCTCAACGCAGCTTTTTGCCATCTACGCCATCGTGGTGCTCGCGGTCCTATGCGTCTTCGGCTCCCTGTCTGATGCCATCGGACGCAAGCCCGTGATGATCCTTGGCCTGCTGGCCTCGGCGGCTAGCGGAATACTCTACGCCGTGGCCGAGGACGCTCCGATGCTGTTCATTGCCCGCACGCTCTCCGGGATTTGCGCCGGGCTGGTGACCGGTACGGCAACGGCCTACCTCACCGATCTGGTCTCCAGTTCCGCGCGCGGTGCCGGCATTTCCAGCGTGGCGAATATGGCCGGGCTGGGCAGCGGGCCAGCGCTGGCGGCCTTCCTGACCTATTTTGTCCCCTCCGTGCCGATGATCGCGTTTAGTGTCCACGCAGTGCTCTCCGGGCTGTGCATGGCGCTGCTGGCCATAATCCCGGATACTGTCGCCCACCGCGGGCTCGGGCTCAAGCTCAGCCTGCCTTTGATACCCCGCTTCGCGCTCCGCGACTACTGCGTGGGCGGCCTGATGACCCTGGGATTCGCCGTAATGGGTGGTTGCACGGCCATGACATCCATCCTCGTGGTCCGCGCCTTCGGCATTACCGACCTGCGGCTGCTGGGGCTGATTGGCTCGCTGATTTTTGTTGCCACCACCGTGGGGCAGAAGGCTGGCGGGAAGCTGGTGGGCGAAAAAGCCCATCTGGGCTTCGCCGGGCTCATGGCGGGTACCGCATTGATCGCCTTGGCCCCAAGGCTGCACGGTGCGGCGGCGGTGGCTGTCTATCTCATTGGGCTGCTGGCCGCTGGGCTGAGCCATGGGGCGCTGTTCCCGGTAGGCCTTGGCATAGTATTGCGCCGCATTGAACTGCGGCATCGGGGCAGTGCCAGTTCCGCCTTCTGGGTGCTGGGCTATGCGCTGACGGCACTGGGCGCCTTGGGGCTTGGCTGGGTTGGACAGCTCGTGGGCGAGTCGATGGCCGTGACCTGCTTTGGCATCACCATTGCGCTGTGTGCTGCAGGTTGCTTGCTGCTGCACCGGCGGTGGTCCAAGCCAACATCGGAAGGAATCCCAAGCACGCTCTGAACTGGACGTGGAGTCATCCATCCAGGCACGGATTCCCGCTGCGCCAAGAGCACCAGGGACTCCTTGTGGCGCAAAGCACATTAATTCTTGGAATGATGTTCGGAACCAAGCGGTTGGACACGAGTAGAACAAATTAGTGTCCGAATATGGCCAGCACACAGGCCCCGGGCTGATCCGAAAGGCAATCAATGACTGTTGCAACCCAGGAAAACCAGGTCGACACCGCAGCGCTCAACGCCATTTTTGGCGAGGCCCGCACCGCTAACGCCTTCACCGGCGAGGTGTCCGATGAGCAGGCCCAGCGAATCTACGAGCTGGCAAAATTCGGTCCGACCGCGTTCAACTCCCAGCCACTGCGCGTGACCTACGTGCGTTCGGATGAAGCCCGCGCCACCTTGGTGGAGGCAATGGCCCGTGGCAACCAGGCCAAGACCGCCGCGGCTCCACTCGTGGCCATCCTCAGCTACGACACCGCATGGCACGAGCAGTGGGACAACTTCCTGCCAGGCTACAACGCGCCCAAGGCCATGTACGACGCCGACGCAGAGTTCACCGCGGCCACCGGCAACAACAACGCACACCTGCAGGCTGGCTACTTCATGCTGGCAGCACGCAGCCTCGGCTTCGCCGTTGGCCCGATGACCGGTGCTGACTTCTCGGCCATCGATGCCTCGTTCTTCCCTGAAGGCGAGCAGAAGAGCTTCCTGGTGGTCAACATCGGGCAGCCTGCCGAAAGCGAGCTCGGTGCACCCAAGGCGCGCTTCGACTATGAAGCCGTGGTTCGCACCGTCTAAAGGCAACTTGCTGAACTCGAACAACACAAAAGGCAAGCCCGGAATTCACGACTGTGAATTCCGGGCTTGCCTTATTGCTGGTCCAGCTGGCTAGTTCGTGGCCAGCGAGGAGGCCAGGGCCGCGTCGGCATCAAGCAGCACCTGAGCCGCTACTTCCAATCCTTCAACCGCACCCAATTCGGTATCCTCATGCTCGATGTTCACGAGCATCTGCGGATCCACCTCGTGCAGGGCGCGCAGGAACTCGGTCCAGAATGCGGTGTCGTGCCCCTTGCCCAAGGCTACGAAGTCCCAGGCAGAGTTCTTCGGCCACTCATTGGCCCACTCATCCCCGCCGAGGTTGGTGCGCGGCTCATCCTCGCGCAACCGGCGGAAGCTGTTATCCAGCACCCCCTGGACTGCTGCGTTCGGGTTGATGCGCACATCCTTGGCGGCGGCGTGAAACACCCATTCGCCCAGGTCGCGCACCACGGCCACCGGGTCCATCTGCTGCCAGAACAGGTGGGAGGCGTCAAGCTCCACGCCGATGTTGCTGGTGCCCGCGCGTTCAATCAGTTCGCGGAAACTGGCCGGGTTGAAAGCAATGTTCTGCGGATGCAGCTCCAGGGCGATCTTGACCCCGTGTTCGCGGGCCAGCTCGTCGATCTCGCGCCAGAATTCGGCGGCCACGTCGAACTGGTAGTCCAGCTGGTCCAATGCGGCGGAGTTCCAAGCGTTGACCACCCAGTTCGGGCGGATGGCGCCCGGCTCGCCGCCGGGCAGGCCGGACATGGTGACCACGCGGGTCTGCCCCAGCCGCGCGGCGAGCCGGATCGAACGGCGGATGTCTTCGGCGTGCTTGTCCCCGATCTGCCGGTTCGGATGCAAGGGATTGCCGTTGCAGTTCAGCCCGGCGATGGCAACGCCGGTACCCTCGAACTGCGCAAGGAAGGCGTCGCGCTCCGCATCGGATTCGAGGATCTTCTCGATATTCGGCACGTGGACCGCCGGAAGGAAGCCTCCTGTATTCAGCTCAATGCCGGTGAGCCCGAGATCAGCAATGACCTTCAGGGCTTCGGGCAGCGGGCGGTCGTGGAGGATCGCGTTGTAGACGCCGAGTTTCATAGGGAGACCATCTTTCCGTCATTGTTCGAGGACTGTACTACTGCCTGCAGGATTTTCATGTTGTGCAGGCCTTCATCGAAGGTTGCGTTGGCTGGAAGCGCCGTGTCCACGCCGCTAACTTCGTCGAGGAAGGCGCGGGCCTGATAGCTGAACGCGTCGTTCTGGCCGAAGCCGACGCCTGGGGCGTCCATCGGCAATCCGCCGCCGATGTAGGCATGTTCTGGACCCAGGTTCACCGTGCGGTAGCCGTTGGTTGCCTCGGGCCCCTCGCTGAGCATGATTTCGATTTCGGCCGGGCGCAGCTGGCTGAAGCGGGCCGCGCCCCTTTCGCAGAACACCTCGAAGGCCAGCGTGTTTGGATGGCCTGCAGCGACGCGGGAGACTTCCAGGCTGCCGGCGGCATCGGCAAACTGGACGCTGAAAGCCGCGTAGTCGTCATTCTCCACGGGCTCTGATTGCTCGCTGAGTTCCGCCAGGTTGTGGCCGGTGACAGCTCCAGCTGGCAGATAGCGTTCGGTGATGCTGGTTCTGAGCTGTCCGCCGCTGACCGAGGTGATCTCGCCGGCCAGGAATTCGGCGACGTAGGCGAGGTGGCTGCCGACATCGGCTAGCGCCCCGGAGCCAGGTTCGCCCTTGAACCGCCAACTCATCGGTGCCTGTGGGCTGTGCCCGTAGTCCGTCCAGTAGCGGCCCGAAAAATGCAGCACCTTGCCCAGGGTGCCGTCGTTGATCAGGTCGCGAATCGCGGCGATGCCAGGAGTGCGGCGGAAGGTGAAGCCTACCCGGGCGGTGGATTGGGCGTTGCGTGCCGCTGCCGCCATCGCCTCTGCTTCTTCCAAGGTATCGGCCAGCGGTTTTTCGCAGAGGACGTGCTTGCCGGCGGCCATCAGACCTTCCACCGCTTCACGGTGGAAGCGGTTGGCGATGACGACGGAGACCACGTCGATGTCAGGGTCTGCGGCGACTTCTTGCCATGATCCGAGGGCCTTTTCGTATCCGTATCGCTTGGCGACCTTTGCCGCGAGCTCGGTGTTCACATCGGCGACGGCAACATAGCGTAGCGGGGGCAGGGTTGGTTCATACAGCGTGGGCGCGGTGCGGTAGCCGGCGATGTGGGACAGGCCGGCCATGCCGGCGCCAATGACGGCGATGCCGATGCTTTTAGCCACGGTGTTCTCCTGAGAAAGAGTGTTCTGGAATATTTTGGAGCGCTCCAAAAAAGTGTAGAGCTGATGTCCGATCAGGGTCAAGGGGTCTGCAGAAGTTGCTTTTGGACTGGGAAGAATCAGGGTCGGCGAGGTGCCGCGCAGGTTCCGCGCTCGATCAGCAAAGGCTCGAGCAGCACCCGCTGGGCGTCGCGTCCGGGGTCGGCGAGCCGGGAGAGGACCTGCTGGGCCACGTGCAATCCGAGGTCGTGGTTGCGGCTGTCCACGGTGGTCAGGTGCAGTAAGTGGGTGCCTGAGAGCGGCGAATTGTCGTAGCCGATGATTGACAGGTCCCCGGGCACCGAAAGGCCCGCGGCTTGCGCTGCGGCCATGGCGCCCATGGCCATCGAGTCATTGGCAGCCAGGATGGCCGTCGTATCGGGATCCTCGTCCAATAGCCGCTGGGTGCACCGATAGCCGGTGTCTTCGGTGGTCAGCTCGCTGACCGAAACGACGTGCTCGTCCAGTCCTGCGGCCTTCATTGCCTCCTGGTATCCGGCCAAGCGCAGCATCGAGGATCCGCCGCCACCGCCAATGTGGCCGATGTTCCGGTGGCCCAGCGAGACCAGGTGCTCGATGGCCTGCCGGGTGCCGAGCCGGTCATCGCTGGAGGCAACGTCTGCCCCGGGAACCTGCGTGGCGCGGTTGCCGACCACGATCACCGGGATCTGGGAAGAAAAGCGCATGGCCGGCGTCGGCTCGGTGGCCAGCACCAGGGCCTCGACCCGGGTGCTCAGAAATCCGTCCAGCGGATCCGACTCCACGTGGGTGTTCAGCGTGCGGTCGGAAACGGCAATGCGCAATCCGGCGCTGGCTAGTCCTTCTTGGAGACCCCGCAATAGTTCCACAAACCAGGCGTTGGTGTAGTCGTCGATGACCACGCCAACTGTCTGGCTGGTGCCTCCGGCCAGTGCGGTGGCTGCCTGGCTGGGGCGATAGTCCAGTTCCTTGATGGCTGCCAGAACCGCGGCGCGGCGCGGCGCCGAGACGCTGGGGGAATCGCGCAGCACCAGTGACACCAGTGATTTGGAAACGCCGGCGGCCTGGGCGACGTCGTAGATCGTGGCTCGACGGCGTTCTGTTGCCACGGCTCCTCCTGGGTTCTGCCTGCTGTTCTCGTTAAGAGCCTAGCGTTTTGCCGGAGCGCACTGCCGGCCTGGGTGGTTTTGGCTCCTGAGCCGACCTCGATCAAGTCATAAAGTCAGGACATAGTATTTGGAAACTTTTTTATTTTTTAGCACCCAAAGCGGAGTGAAAACCCTGGAATTCCGGGGTTTTGCATTAACTATGTTACTCATGTTGTAAATATGTCAGTACAAACCTTTGACAGCGCTGGATTCATGGTGCAAAGTATTTCCTGTGGCACCGTTCACATTGTCGGCAGCTGGCCGATCCCTGAACTCCTGACTCGAAAGGACGTCGATCTGCGTGACTTACGACGTACTCACCCTCGGACGCATCAGCGTTGATGTCTACCCGAACGACATCGGCGTATCCCTGGCCGACGTGACCTCCTTCGGCAAGTACCTCGGCGGCTCTGCCACCAACGTCGCGGTGGCGGCAGCCCAGCATGGACGCGAAGCGGCAGTGATCACCAAGGTCGGCGACGACGACTTCGGCACCTTCCTGGAACGCGAACTGGACCGCTACAACGTGGACCGCTCGCAGGTCACCCGCGACGCCAGCTTGCAGACACCGGTCACCTTCTGCGCCATCCTGCCGCCAGATGACTTTCCGCTGTACTTCTACGGCCGATTCCCGATGGCCCCGGACTGGAACATCAATACCAGCGAGATCGATCTCGACGCAGTGAAAAAATCGAAAATCTTCTGGAGCACCGTCACCGGCCTGAGCCGCGAGCCTTCGCGCAGCGCCCAGCTGGCAGCCTACGAGGCCCGCCCGGCCAGCTCGCTGGCCGAAGGGCAGTTCACCATCCTGGACCTGGATTACCGGCCGATGTTCTGGGACTCGGTGGAACAGGCCCGCGAACAGGTCACCCAGGCGCTGGCCTCGGCCACCGTCGCCATCGGCAACGACACCGAATGCACCGTCGCGGTCGGCGAGGGAACCCCGGACGAGCAGGCGGACCGCCTGCTGGAGGCCGGAGTGCAGATCGCCGTGGTCAAGCTCGGCCCCGAAGGCGTCATGGCCAAAACCCGCACCGAACGCGTGGTCTCCGCCCCGGTTCCGGTGCAGACCGCCAACGGACTGGGCGCCGGAGACTCCTTCGGCGGAGCCTTCTGCCACGGATTGCTCTCCGGATGGCCGCTGGAACAGGTTCTGGACTACGCCAACGCCGCCGGAGCCATCGTCGCCTCCAAGGTCGCATGCTCCGACGCAATGCCGACCCCGCAAGAAGTCAACGCCCTGCTGGCCGAGCGCGGCCGCACCGTCCCCGCCTCCCAGAAAGACCTGGTCTAGCCATGAAACAGGCAACCGAGCTGAGCGTGGATCGCGAAGATCCCCGCCGCTACGAATCCATCACCCGCCAACGGCTGGAAGATCCGGCATCGGTGCTACGCGCCGCGGCCGCCCGCCGGAAGCATGCCGGCCCGGTACTGGGACGCCAGAACTTCATCATCGCCGCCGACCACCCGGCCCGCGGCGCGCTGTCGGTCGGCAAGCGGGCCACCGCCATGGCCGACCGCCGCGAATTGCTGGACCGCCTGCAGATCGCCTTGCAGAATCCGGCCTGCGACGGCGTGCTCGCCTCGCCCGATATCCTCGATGACCTGCTGCTGCTCGGTGCGCTGGAAGGCAAGCTGGTCTTCGGCTCGATGAACCGCGGCGGGCTGACCGGCCTGGTCAACGAGATCGACGATCGCTTCACCGGGCACACCGCGGCCGCCCTGGCCGCCCTGGGCGCGGACGGCGGCAAGATGCTCACCCGGATCAGCTACGAGGACCCGGACACCGTCAAGACCCTGGAAGCCACCGCCGACGCGGTCTCCGATCTGGCCCGGCACCAGCTGGTCGCCATGGTCGAGCCCTTCATCTCCAAGCGGGTCGAGGGCAAGGTCGTCAACGACCTGCGCCCGGACGCCGTGATCAAGTCCATGGGCATCGCCTCCGGCCTGGGGGAGTCCAGCGCCTACACCTGGCTGAAGATTCCGGTGGTCCAGGACATGGAGCGGGTCATGGCCGCCACCACCCTGCCCACGGTGCTGCTCGGCGGGGATCCTGCCGGAGACCCCGATGAGGTCTTCGCCTCCTGGCAAGCCGCGCTGGCCTTGCCTTCGGTCCAGGGGCTGACCGTCGGGCGGACGCTGCTCTACCCCGAGGACGGGGACGTGGCCGCCGCCGTGGCCACCGCCGCATCGCTTCTGAACACCACCGCACCAGTACGCAGCTGAGAAGGACAAAGCTCGATGACTACACGCACAATGACCGTCGCCCAGGCGGTTGTGGAATTCCTGGGCCGCCAGTACACGGTGGATTCCATCGGTGGAACCCAGTACCGCGAACGGCTGATCCCGGGCATGTTCGGCATTTTCGGCCACGGCAATGTCGCAGGCGTGGGCCAGGCGCTGAAGCAGTGGCAGGCCAAGGACCCGAGCCTGATGCCGTACTACCAGGGCCGCAATGAGCAGGCCCAGTCGCACCAGGCCGTCGCCTATGCGCGGCATACCCGCCGCCGGGCCACCTACGCGGTGTCCACCTCCATCGGCCCGGGCTCCTCCAACCTGCTCACCGGTGCCGCCCTGGCCACCGCAAACCGCCTTCCGGTGCTGCTGCTGCCTTCGGACACCTTCGCCACCCGTGCCGCGGACCCGGTGCTGCAGCAGCTGGAAATGCCGCACGGCTATGACATCACCGTCAACGACGCCTTCCGCCCGCTGTCCAAGTACTTCGACCGCGTCACCCGCCCGGAGCAGCTGGCCAGCGCCCTGCACCACGGGCTGCGGGTGCTCACCGACCCGGCGGAAACTGGTGCGGTGACCATCTCCCTGCCCCAGGACGTGCAGGCCGAGGCCTTCGACTTCCCGGAAGAATTCTTTGCCGAGCGCGAGTGGAAGATCCGCCGTCCCGAGCCAGAGGCGCAGGACATCGCCGAAGCAGCCAAGATGATCCGGGCGGCCAAGCGCCCGCTGATCGTCGCCGGCGGCGGGGTGCTCTACGCCTTCGCCACCGGGGAACTGGCTGAATTCTGCGAAGCCACCGGCATCCCGGTGGGCAATACCCAAGCCGGCGTGGGCGTGCTGCCCTGGGACTCCAAGTACTCGCTGGGCGCCATCGGATCCACCGGAACCACCGCCGCCAACGCGCTGGCCGAGCAGGCGGATCTGGTCATCGGCATCGGCACCCGCTACGAGGACTTCACCACCGCAAGCCGCACCGCCTTCCAGAACCCGGACGTGAAGTTCGTGAACATCAACGTCGCGGCACTGGACGCCTACAAGCACGGCACCGTGCTTCCGGTGGTGGCCGATGCCCGCAAGGCGCTGATCGCGCTGCGCGAGGCATTGACCGGCTACCGGGTCGACGGCGCCCTCGAAGTGCAGGCCGCCAGCGAAAAGCAGCGCTGGGATGCCACCGTGGACGAGGCTTTTGCCGAGCGGCTGAGCCCCCTGGTCAGCCAGAACGCCATTATCGGCGCGGTGAACCAGGCCATGGATCCCCGCGACGTGGTGGTCTGCGCCGCCGGTTCGCTGCCCGGGGACCTGCACAAGATGTGGCGGGTTTCGGACCCCTACGGCTACCACGTGGAATACGGATTCTCCTGCATGGGCTATGAGATCGCCGGCGGACTGGGCATCAAGCGCGCAGCCATCGACGAGGCTGCGCGGGGGGACCAGGAGAACCGCGATGTGGTGGTCATGGTGGGCGACGGCTCCTACCTGATGATGCACACCGAGCTGGTCACCGCGGTGGCCGAAGGCCTGAAGCTGATCACCGTGCTGATCCAGAACCACGGCTACGCCTCCATCGGCGCGCTCTCCGAGTCCCTGGGCTCCCAGCGCTTCGGCACCAAATACCGCACCCTGGATGCCGAAAGCCACAGCTTCGATGACGGTTCCACCCTGCCGATCGACCTGGCCACCAACGCCGAATCCCTGGGCGTGAAGGTCATCCGGATTGCCCCGGGCCCGCAGGCCATCGAGGACCTGTCGGCAGCCATCGCCACGGCCAAGGCCGCCGAGGAAGGCTCCGGCCCGATCCTGATCCACATCGAATCCGACCTCTACGCCGATGCTCCCTCCAGCGAATCCTGGTGGGATGTCCCGGTCAGCGAAGTCGCCGAGCTTGAGAGCACCACGGCGGCCTACCAGAACTACACCAAGAACAAAGCGCGCCAGAAGCCCCTCTTGGGCTAGGGCCGGCAACAGAACACTTTTGAACAGCAAAGGAAATACGGCAATGACTACCACCGCCACCGACGTCGCAGAAATCTTGCACTACATCAACGGCGCCCCTTCCGCGGGCACCGGCACCGGCACCCAGCCGGTCTACAACCCCGCCACCGGCGAAATCACCGGCCAGCTGCGCCTGGCCAGCGATGAGGACCTGGCGCAGGCCGTGGCCGTGGCCAAGGCCGCCTCCGAAACCTGGGGCGAAGTATCGATCGCCAAGCGCAGCAAGATCCTCTTCCGCTTCCAGCAGCTGCTCACCGAGCACACCGACGAGCTGGCCCGCATCGTGACCAGCGAGCACGGCAAGGTGCTCTCCGACGCCGCCGGCGAAATCAGCCGGGGCATCGAAGTGGTGGAGTACGCCTGCGGCATTTCGCAGTCGCTGAAGGGCGAGTACTCCGACCAGGTGTCCACCGGCATCGACGTCTTCTCCTTCCGCCAGCCGCTGGGCGTGGTCGCCGGCATCACCCCATTCAACTTCCCGGTCATGGTGCCGCTGTGGATGGCCCCGGTAGCCATCGCCACCGGCAACGCCTTCATCCTCAAGCCTTCCGAGCGCGACCCTTCCGCCTCGCTGCTGATCGCCGAGCTGTTCAAGCAGGCCGGCCTGCCCGACGGCGTCTTCCAGGTATTGCACGGCGGCAAGGAGACCGTCGACGGCCTGCTGACCCACCCGGATGTCGACGGCATCTCCTTCGTCGGCTCCACCCCGATCGCCAAGTACGTGCACGAAACCGCCTCCAAGCACGGCAAGCGCGTCCAGGCGCTGGGCGGGGCGAAGAACCACGCCGTGGTCATGCCCGATGCCGACATGGATCTGGCCGCCGACCACATCAACGCCGCCGCTTTCGGCTCCGCCGGCCAGCGCTGCATGGCCATCTCCGTGGCCGTCGCCGTGGGCGATGCCGCCGACGCGCTGGTGGACAAGCTCGCGGACCACGCCCGCAAGGTCAACGTCTCCAATGGCCTGGATGAGAAGGCTGACATGGGTCCGGTCATCACCCCGGCCTCCAAGTCCCGCCTGCAGAAGATCGTCGGCGAGGCCGAACAGGCCGGCGCCGCCCTGGTAATCGACGGCCGCGACCTGGTGGTCAAGGACCACGAGAACGGCTTCTTCGTCGGCCCGACCATCCTGGACAAGGTCAGCCGCGAAATGAGCGCCTACACCGAGGAGATCTTCGGCCCGGTGCTGGTGGTCCTGCGCGTGGATTCCCTGGAAGAGGCCATCGAAGTGGTCAACGCCAACCCCTACGGCAACGGCACCGCCATCTTCACCTCCTCCGGCGCCCACGCCCGCACCTACACCCGCCGCATCCAGGTGGGAATGGTCGGGGTCAACGTGCCGCTGCCGGTTCCGGTGGCGTGGCACTCCTTCGGCGGATGGAAGGACTCGCTGTTCGGCGAGCACCACATCTACGGCCCGGATGGCGTGCGCTTCTACACCCGTGGCAAGGCCATCACCCAGCGCTGGCCAGAACCAGCCAAGGGCACGGCCGCGACCTTCAACTTCCCTTCCAACTAGCCTTTTGAGCCAGAGAAACGGTACGCATCATGGCACAGAACATCACCATCGGAACTGCTCCTGACTCCTGGGGCGTATGGTTTGCCGA
This sequence comes from Glutamicibacter halophytocola, assembly GCF_001302565.1. Classification (NCBI taxonomy): domain Bacteria; kingdom Bacillati; phylum Actinomycetota; class Actinomycetes; order Micrococcales; family Micrococcaceae; genus Glutamicibacter; species Glutamicibacter halophytocola. The sequence continues at coordinate 3,797,622 of NZ_CP012750.1, read as the reverse complement.
CGATCCCAAGCAGACCCCGTGGCAGCGCTTCCTCGACGAGGTGGCCGAAGCCGGGTACAAAACCATCGAGCTGGGCCCCTACGGGTACCTGCCGACCGACCCATCCCAGCTCGCTGACGAGCTGGCCGCCCGCGACCTGAACGTCTGCGCCGGCACCGTCTTCACCGCCTTCCACCGCGGGATCGATGGCAGTGCCAATGCCTGGGAGGAAGCCTGGGAGCCAGCGCGCAAGGTGGCCGAGCTGACCGCCGCCATGGGCGGCGAGCATATTGTGGTGATCCCGGCGATGTGGCGCGATGATGTCACCGGCCAGGCGCTGGAACCGGGCACCCTGGATGCTGCCGGCTGGGACTCGCTGGCCAAGGGCCATGACCGGCTGGGCAAGATCCTGCAGGAGGAATTCGGCCTCAAGCAGCAGTTCCACTCCCACGCCGACTCCCATGTCTGCGGCCAGAGCGACATCGAGAAGTTCCTCGAAGTCACCGACCCGCAGTACACCACCCTGTGCCTGGACACCGGCCACGCCGAATACGGCGGGGCATCCAGCGTGGATCTGATCCGCCGCTTCCCTGAGCGCATCGGCTACCTGCACCTGAAGCAGATCAACCCGGACATCCTGGCCACGGTGCGCGAGCAGGACATGACCTGGGCCGCGGCCAACCTCGCCGGTGTCATGTGCGAACCGCCTGCGGGACTGCCGGACCTCAACGAGGTACTGCAGGAAGTCGAGAAGCTGGGCCGCCCGATCTTCGGCATCGTGGAGCAGGACATGTACCCGGTTGCGGACTTCTCGGTGCCGCTGCCGATTGCCACCCGCACCCGTAACTATCTGCACAGCTGCATCTCCCGCAGCCACGTTTAAGCCAGACTGAACCTAGCCAAGAACTCTTGAAAGGACATATCGTGCCAGATATCCTGCGCGTCGCCGTCGTTGGAGCCGGACGCATGGGCGCCGACCACATTCAGCGGATCCACCACCGCATCTCCGGAGCCGAAGTGGCTGCCGTGGTCGACATCGACCTTGACCGGGTCAACGCCGCGATTGACGGCATTCCCGGTGCCAAGGGCTACACCGATCTGGACGCCGCGCTTTCCAGCGGGGAGGTGAACGCGGTCCTGCTGGCCACCCCGGGCTTCCTGCATCATGACGCACTGCTCAAGGTGCTCGAGGCAGATATTCCGGTGTTGTGCGAGAAGCCGCTGACCCCGGATGCCGTCTCATCCTGGGAAATCGTCGAGGCCGAGGCGAAACTGGGCCGCAAGCGCATCCAGGTGGGCTTCATGCGCCGCTTTGATGCCGAGTACCAGCAGCTGCGCCAGCTGATCGAGAACCAGGGCCTGGGCGAATTGCTGGTGCTCCACCACCAGCACCGCAACCCGAGCACCCCCGAGGGGTTCACCAACGAGATGCTGATCAATGACTCGGTGGTGCACGAATTCGATGCCATCCGCTACTTCACCGGCGAGGAAATCACCAGCGTGCAGGTGCGCCTGGGCAAGGCCACCCGCAATGCGCCCAATGGGCAGCATGACCCGCAGCATGTGCTGGTGGAAACCAGCTCGGGCGTGCTGGCTGACGTGGAGATCTACGTCAACGCGAAGTTCGGCTACGAAGTGGCCACCCAGGCCTCCTTCGAGGATGGCATCGTGTCCATCGGCAATGACGCGGGACCCTATGTGCGCACCGCAGGCCAGTGGGGCGGCAAGGTCACCCCGGGCTTCGAAGAACGCTTTGGCGCCGCCTATGACACCGAAATCCAGTCGTGGGTGGATGCTGCATTGCGCGGCGAGCTGGGCGGCCCGAGCGCCTGGGACGGCTACGCCACCGCAGCGTGCTGCGAGGCCGGCGTCGAAGCCCAGCGCACCGGCGCCAAGGTGGACGTGCAGCTGAACAGCAAGCCGGATCTCTACAGCTAGGGCATCATGAAATACGCATTGGATCCCACCCCATTCCATTCCACGCACTCGGTGCTGGAATTCCCGAAGCTGGCCGCAGAACTGGGCTACGACCATATCCAGCTGACTCCGCATGCGGACATCATCCCGTTCTTCACCCACCCGAAGGCTGACGATGACCTGGTGGCAAAGCTGGCCGTCGAGTGCAAGGGAGCCGGAGTAGGCATTGCCTCGGTGCTGCCGGTGCTGCGCTGGTCCTCGCCCGACGAGAATCTGCGCCAGGCGGCGGTGCGCTATTGGAAGCGCGCCATCCAGATTGCCGTGGATCTGGGGGTGAACCAGATGAATACGGAGTTCTCGGGACGTCCCGAGCGTGCCGAGGAGTCCGAGGCCGCGTTCTACCGGTCCATGGAGGAACTGGTTCCGATCATCGAGCGCGAGGGCATTAACGTGGCCATCGACCCGCACCCGGATGACTTTGTGGAAGAGGGCCTGGCCGCCTGGCGGGTGATCCGCGGAGTGAACTCGCCGAACCTGTCCTTCGTGTATGTCGCCTCGCATTCCTTCCACATGAAGGATCAGCCGTTGGAGATCATGCAGACGGTAGGGGAGCGGCTTCGCGTGGTCCACGTGGCCGACACCATGAACCACCATGCCTCGCATGGGCTGCGCTACATCACCAACCCGCCGGGCAATCCGGTGCGCGTGCACCAGCACCTGAAGGTTGGCGACGGCGATGTGAACTGGGATGAGTTCTTCTCCGGCCTGGTGGCCAATGGCTTTGCCGACCGCGAGGAGAGCGTGATGGTCTCGAGCGTCTTCGCGGAGAACGAGAACGCCATCGAGGTTTCGAAGTTCCAGCTGGAGCAGATGCGCAGCCGCGTGGCTGCAGCCCAGGCCGCACGCGTCTAGGCGCAAGCACAGATGCCCGGCCCGCAAAGGGTCGGGCATCGATCTTTTTAAGGAAGGAATCAACCATGGAAATCGGTCTGATCACCGATTCGCTGTCATCGCGAAGCTTCGACGAGGTCCTGGGCGTTGCCGCCGACCTGGGTCTGGGTTCCATCGAATTGCCTACCGGCAATTGGTCCGAGGCCCCGCACCTGGACCTTGACGCCCTGCTGGACAGCGAAGCGGAGCGCCTGGCCTACCTGGGCAAGATTGCCCAGGCTGGGCTGCGCGTCAGCGCGCTGAATGCCAACGGAAACCAATTGCATCCAGTATCGGGGCCAGAACAGGACTTGGTGCTGCGCAAGACGATCCGCCTGGCCCGGCTCATGGATGTCCCCACGGTCGTGTGCATGTCCGGATTGCCCGGAGCTGCGGGGGACAGCACCCCGAACTGGGTGACCAGCTCGTGGCCGCCGGAAAACCTGGCGATTCTGGAGCACCAGTGGGAGCAGGTGGCCCTTCCCTATTGGCGGGAGCTTGCTGGCTTCGCCCAGGAGCACGGCGTCAAGCTGGCGATTGAACCATGCTTTACGCAGCTGGTGTACAACGCGGCGACCGCCAAGCGGCTGATCGATGCGGTAGGCAGCGAATGGGTTGGCATCAATCTGGATCCCTCGCACCTGATGGCGATGGGCGCGGATATCCCAAGCGTGATCCGTGCCTTGGCGGGCACCATCATGCACGTGCATGCCAAGGACGTGCGATTGAACGCACCGGTAGTCGCCGCGAATGGCTTGCCCGATGGCACCGGAATGACGCAGTGGCAGCAGCGGGCCTGGAACTATGTGACCCTGGGCCTGGGGCATCCGGCAGGCGAAGCCTTCTGGGCTTATTTCGTCTATGAGCTGCGCGCAGCCGGCTATGACGGCACGCTCAATATCGAGCACGAGGATGTGCTGGTCAACTCGGAAGAAGGGGTTCGCCGTGCGGCCGGGCTGCTGCGCCGGGTGGCCCTGCAAGGCGAGCCGGATTGGAAGCCCGCCCAGGTATAAGACAGCCATGGCAGGAGGTGCTCGAGGCCGGAACCAGTGACTGGTTCCGGCCTCGGCCTGCTTCTGGAATGCACCCCGTCCATTTCGCTGCATTACGGCGATGGCTTGGGTGGCGGAAGCATCGGCGGGGCCACGTGCAGGGTAGTGCCGAGTCTCGGCCCGGGCCTCGAAGCGGTATTTGTCAGGACAAATTAGCCCGCATCTCTTGATCTAGAAACACTGATGACGTATTGTCCTTACATAAGGGCTGTGAAGCCAATCACTTTCAGTTTATGTGGCAGGGCCAGGATGATGCGAAGCAGCACCCCGCCGCACCGTGTGAAGGACGCCGGATCGCAGAAGATCCGATGGATGGCCGACGGCCAGCAAAGCTTTCACCCGGGCAAACCAAAGGAGTTCCCATGTCCAGTTCGCAGAATCTCTCTGCCAAACCGAGCCTCCCGCCACTGACTGCGGGACCGCATTCCAAGCGTCTCGGTTTGATTTCCATCATCGCCTGCTTCGGCGGGCTGCTCTTCGGCTACGACACCGGAGTGGCCAACGGAGCAGAGGGGCCGATGGCGGCCGAACTTGGCCTGAATCTCCTGCAGGTCGGCGTGGTGATCAGCTCCCTGGTCTTCGCCGCTGCCATTGGCGCGCTGATCGGCGGGCAAATCTCCGATGCCTGGGGCCGGCGCAAAACCATCATCATGCTTGCCGTCCTGTTCTTTGCGGGAACCCTGCTCGTCGTCTTCTCCCCAGCGGGCCCAGAGCCAGGAACCTTCTCGCCGTTGGGCTTCTCTGTTCTTGTTGCCGGACGCATCATGCTCGGGCTGGCTGTCGGCGGGGCGTCGACCGTGGTGCCGGTGTACCTTGCCGAATTGGCACCCTACGAAATCCGCGGATCCATCACCGGGCGCAATGAGCTGGCCATCGTTTCCGGCCAGCTGGCAGCGTTTGTCATGAATGCCATCATCGGCACCGTATTGGGCGGCAGCGTGGATGGTGTCTGGCGCATCATGTTCGCCATTTGCGCCCTGCCGGCCTTGGCCCTGTTCTTCGGCATGCTGCGCATGCCCGAATCCCCTCGCTGGCTCGTGGAAAAGCGCCGCTACGCGGAAGCCCTGCGCATACTCAAAACCGTGCGTTCGGCCGAACGCGCGCTGGCTGAAGTCCATGAGATTGAAATCGTGGCCGAAGAGGAAAAGCGGAACAACAAGCCGGTAGGCATCAAGGCCATTCTGACCAACAAATGGCTGTTGCGCATTATCGCCATCGGCATCGGTGTTTCGATGACCCAGCAGCTCACCGGCATCAACTCGATCATGTACTACGGAACCAGAGTGCTCGAAGAGTCGGGGATGTCCGAGCAGCAAGCGGTCTTGGCCAATATCGCCTTTGGCGTAGTTGCCGTGATCGGCGGGATTATCGCGCTGCGCAATATGGACCGCATGGATCGCCGCAAGACCTTCTTGATCGGCTTGTCGCTGACCACCATCTGCCACATGCTGGTGGCCTTCGCCGGCATGCTGTTGCCTGTGGGCAACCCGGTCCGCCCGATTGTCATCATGATTCTCGTGGTCGCCTTCGTGATGTCCATGCAGACCTTCCTCAACGTTGCCGTGTGGGTCTGGCTGGCAGAAATCTTCCCGCTGCATATGCGTGGCCTGGGCATCGGCATCTCGGTGTTCTTCGGCTGGGGAACCAATGGCGTGCTAGCGCTGTTCTTCCCTTCCCTGGTTTCCGGGGTCGGCATTACCGGATGCTTCTTCATCTTCGCTGGAATCGGCGTACTGGCCCTGATCTTTGTCGCAACCCAGGTTCCCGAAACCCGCGGACGCTCCCTCGAAGCACTTGAAGAGGATGTTTCCACTGGAGCCATCTACCAGGTCAAGGCTTCGGCCGGCGCCTGATTCAAAATCCCGGCATCAGCCAAGAGACCCGGCCTCACCCCATGGTGGGGCCGGGTCCCGTTAAGCGGTGTGCCCGCCGGTGCTGCCGCGCACCACGAGTTTCGGTGCGTGCGTGCTCGACTGGCCAGGCGAATCCAGGGCTGCCTGCATGGCGGCCTTCGCCAACGCCGCGACGTCCTGGCGGACACTGGTCAAATCCGCATGCGCCAGCCGTGCAAACTCGCTGTCGTCGTAGCCGGTCAAGCTGATCTGCCCGGGAACGCTTATGCCAGCTAGGTCGATCGCCTGCCGGGCGCCCAGGGCCGCGCGGTCGTTAAAGGCCAGAATTGCCGTGGCGCGCTCGCCTGGAGGCGTTGTCTCGAAGTAGTGCTGGAGGGCCTTGAAAGCCGCGGCCTCATCGGCACCTGCATGCAGAACCTGGCCCGAAACCTTGGTGCGTTCAACCGAGGCCAGGAAGGCTTCGCGGCGTTGTTGCGCCGAGACGGCTGTACCGCCATCCAGGTGCAGCATTCGTTCGTGCCCAAGCCGGGCCAGGTGGCTGAAAAGCTGTTCAATGCCCGCGGCCTCGTCAGTGATGATCGAGGGCACTGCCTCGGACTGGCGCAGCAAGCTGATGACCGGAAGCTGCTTGGCTGCCTGGGCCAGTTGGCTGGCCGGCAACTCGGGGAAGACGCCGATGACGGCCTCAACTCCCGCATCAATGAGGGTATTGAGCACGCGGAGCTCATCGCGGTGCTTGCCGGTGGCTCCCAGGATGATTTCGAAGCCCTGGCTATCCGCCTGCGCATAGATGGCATCTGCCAGTTCGGCGTGCAGCGGTTCGCCGAGCGCCAGGGCCAGGCCCAGGGTTCTGCTGCGGCTGCTGCGCAATGAGCGGGCGCGCGAATCAGGGCGGTAGCCCAGTTCCGAGGCGGCTTGCTTGACCCGCGCCCTGGACTCTTCGCTCGCCCCTTCGGCCTCTCGCAGCACGATGGACGCCAGCGCAACGGAAACCCCGGAGGCGCGGGCGACATCGGCGAGCGTGGGGCGTTTTGCGGGGCGCTGCGCAGAATGCTGGGGCATTTGCCGAACTTTCTTCTAGAACGTTATAGACACATGCTATCCAGTGTGCCATGATTTTCCTGAACACCAAATCTAGAACGTTCTAGGAGAGACTCCATGGCTTACCAGGCATTGCCGGAAACCACCACGCAGCCATTGCGCATTGCTGTCATCGGCACCGGGTGGATCGGCGCATTCCATGCACGCACCGTCGCCCAATACCTGCCCGATGCAGTACTTCATGTGGTTGCTGATCCGGCACCAGGGCGTGCTGCAGAGCTGGCCGCTGAACTTGGATGCACCAGCTACACCGAAGACATTGCCGATGTCTTCGCGGACGACACCGTGGACGCCGTGGTCATTGGCGCCCCTTCGGCCTTCCACGCGGGCCTGATCGCCCAGGCTGCCGCCGCAGGCAAGCACATCTTCTGCGAGAAGCCAGCGGCGCACGCGCTGGCAGACCTCGACCAGGCGCTGCAGGCTGTTGAAGATGCAGGGGTACTGCTGCAGATCGGCTTCAACCGCCGCTTCGCCAAGGACTTCGCGTTGGTGTCCGAACAGATTGCTTCCGGCGCTATTGGAACACCGCAGCTCATGCGCTCGCTGACCCGCGACCCGCAGGTCGAAGGCGGACTGCCCAACGGCGACAAGGTTCGCTCCCATGTCATCTTCACCGAAACCCTGATTCATGACTTCGACACCCTGAACTGGCTGAATTCCGAGGCCGAGGTAACCGAGGTCTACGCCATGTCCGATGCCTTGGTGGCTCCCGAGCACAAGAAAACCGGACTCCTGGATACCGCGGTGGTCACCCTGCGCTACTCCAACGGGGCTATCGCGGTGGCCGAGGCGAACTTCTCGGCCAGCTACGGCTACGACGTGCGCGGAGAATTCTTTGGATCTTCCGGCATGGTTCAGGCCGGCAACCCGGTGCAGCTGGCAGCTTCCAGCTTCGACGCGCAGGGGGCACATGCGCCGACCGAACGCCTGAACATCGAACTGTTCGCCCAGGCCTACCGCGATCAGCTTTCGATCTTCACCCGCAAGATCCGCGGCGTTCGCGAAGGCACCGCCGACGCGGCGTTGGCTGTGCCGACCGGTGCCGATGCGCGGGCAGCCCTGCGCGTGGCACTGGCCGCCCTGGAATCCTCCGAAACCGGCCTCCCGGTCAAGCTTCAGTCGGCAACTCGACTCGCGGTCAACGCATGAGCGCGCAGCTAGCGGTCTGCGCGGAGATGGTCTTCCTGGATCTTCCGCTGATCGATCGAGTCAAGAGGCTGGACCAGGCCGGATTCGAAATCGAGCTATGGGACATCCGGGACAAGGACCTTTCGGCACTCGCGGCCACGGGCGCGCGCTTCGGCTCCATGACCGGCTACAGCGAAGGCAGCCTGTGCGATGCAGACAGCGCGCATGAAGTAGTGCGCACGGCCAGGGAACTGATTCCCGCCGCCAAGCAGCTGGGCATCAGCCGCCTGGTAGTGCACCCGGCCCAGCTCATTGACGGGCAGGCCGCCACCCCGCGCTTCAGGGCCACCGGAGACATGTGGCTGACCGCCGCAAGGACCTTGGAAGAACTGGGGCGCCTCGGCGAAGAGCACGAGGTCACGTTCATGCTGGAGAACCTGAATACGATTCTTGACCACCCGGGCATCCCGCTGGGCCGGGCGAAGGACACGCTGGCCCTGGTCAAGGCCGTGGATCACCCCAACGTGAAAATGATGCTCGATCTCTACCATGCCCAAATCGGCGAGGGGAACCTGATTGAGCTGGTGCGTGCAGCGCTGCCGCATATCGGTGAAATCCAGGTGGCCGACGTTCCGGGTCGCTGCGAGCCGGGAACCGGCGAGATCAACTATCGCGCGGTAGCCCAGACGCTGGCCCAGCTCGGATACTCGGGTCCTGTTGGCATGGAAGCCTATGCCAGCGCGGATTCTGAGGGCGCCATCGCGGCCTTTGCCGACGCCTTCGAACCACTGGCCCAGATAGCGGGCTGAAACCGGTAAAGCGAAGCGGTGGCAACAGGAATTCCTGTTGCCACCGCTTCGCTTTGTGCCATCGTGGACTAGGCCAACGGCCCAAAGGGCAAGCGCGGATCCATGCTCTGCGCATCCCAGGTCTGGCGGATCCAGCCGTGGTGCGGGTCATCGCTGATCAGCCAATCGCGCACTCGCCCAGGGCCAGCCATCACATTCAGGTAGTAGAGGTCATAGCCTGGCGCCGCCATGGCCGGACCATGCCAGCCGTAGGGAACCAGGACGACATCGCCGGTGCGAACTTCGGCGTTGACATCGATGGGGCGCTCATCCGAGGCGTAGACGCGGGCGTAGCCAATGGGATCGGTGGCCTCGGGGGCCGGCATATCCCGGGCCAGCTGGGTTTCGAAGTAGTAGATTTCCTCGAGGCTGGTCTCGCCTTCTTTCTCCTCATCATGCTTGTGCGGAGGGTAGGAAGACCAGTTGCCGGCCGGGGTGATCACTTCACAGACGATGAATCGGTCCGCCTCCAGCGCCGCCGGGGTGCCGAAATTGTGGACCTGGCGGGAGCAGTTGCCGGCTCCGCGCAGCTCCACCGGCGTCTCTTCGGCCTTGATCAGGCGGGTGGGGTAGGACTGCTTCGCCGGCGCCAGTGCGATGGCCACGCGGCCCCCCTGCTCAGCGCTGATGCTCAGCGCTGTATTGATGCCCGAGTAGAGGACATCTGCAGGACCGGAAAAGACCGAATCGCGGCCGGTGAGCAGGTAATCGTCGCCGCCGATGCTGACGGTGAACGACTCTCCGCCCAGCGGAATGACGATCCGCTCCTCGCTGGCGGCATCCAATTGGATCGCTTGTCCGGGAGCCAGTTCGGCCACCTTGAGTCCGGTATGGGCCCAGCCGTCGACAGCGGTGGCGGAATCATGGGCGCCAAGCGAGACGCTCCAGTCTCCGTCAGCGGCGGAACCAGCAGGGTAGATCCAATCGGTCATCGGTCAGTCCTTTCGATGGCGGTGCCAGGTGCCTAGCGTTGCACCAAGGTCATTTCAAAGCTGTATGCGTCAGCGCGGTAGACGTGAGACCCCGTCTCAACATTGCGACCGGTGTCATCGACAGCGGTGCGCTGCATGGTGACCAGGGCCGAACCCGCGCTGGTATCAAGAGCGTGCGCCTGGTCGTCATCGGCGATGGTTGCACCGATGCGCTGCTGGGCGAGCCGGAAATTGACGCCCGCGTCGCGCAAGAGCTCATAGAGGCCATGGGTGCGCAAGGACTTTTCATCGAGCTCGACAATATCGTCGCGCACCCAGTTCTCCATCAGCGCCAGCGGGCTGCCGCCGGCAGAACGCAGACGGGTGAAGTGGTAGACCGAAACGCCCTTGGGCAGCGAGAGAAGTTCCTGGATTTCCGACGGAGCTGGAATGTGCTCGAAGCTGAGCAGCGTAGTGGAGGGCTTCTTCCCGGCACGCTCAAGGTCGTCGTTCAGGCTGGAGAGCTCGAGGTGCCGGCGGATTTGGCTGGATACGACCTGCGTACCCACTCCGCGCTTGCGCACCAAGAGTCCTGACTGGACGAGATCATCCATGGCCTTGCGGATGGTGGGGCGGGATAGCCGCAGTCGCTGGGCCAGCTCGATTTCGTTTTCCAGCCGGGTGCCCGAAGCGAGTGAACCGTCGCGGATGGCGCCTTCGATGCCCTGCACTACCTGGTGGTAGAGGGGGATCGGTGAAGATCTGTCGATCTTGATGCTCAGTGGTGTGCTCACAATTGCTCCTTGCCGGCGACTTCGTAGTCATATGTCGCTTTGACAGGACAAACTATATAGGAAAGTTGACGCTTTGGGCATCCCCTGGGCGGAAATCAGCGTGATCTAGAGCAGTTGGCCGCTGCGGGCGTCGCTGGCTGGCCCGCGTGAAGCCGTACCGATGTAGCTGATAATCCCTGTTTTACTAGGGGGTTTGGACGGAAACGTCACCTTGTCCAATTGTCCTAACAAAAAATCGCTCAAAATTCATTGCCTGCTGGTCCGGGAGGCGCATAGGGTTTTTTGGAACGGTCCAACATTTGGGGATCCGGAGAGCCAATAAGGGTACGCGGCCCGCATCGCCGCAGACAGGGAGAGCATCATGAATCAACAGCGCACCGTTGGAGTTGGGCTGATTTCAGTGGGTTGGATGGGCAAGCTGCATGCCCGCGCGTATAGTTCCGTGCCCTACGTTTATCCGGAGCTGGGAATCAAGCCGCGACTGGTTGTCGCCGCGGATACCGAGCAGTCCCGGGTGGACTACGCCATTTCCACCCTGGGCTTTGAGCGCGGGACCCTGGACTACCACGAAGTCCTTGCGGATCCTGAGGTTGATGTCGTCTCCATCTGCGCGCCCAACTTCCTGCACGCCGAGATGGCGATTGCCGCAGCTGAAGCCGGAAAGCACTTCTGGATCGAAAAGCCTGCCGGCCGCAGCCTGGCAGAAACGCAGTCCATCGAGCAGGCCGTGGCCCGCAACGGGGTCGAGACCTCTGTTGGATTCAACTACCGCCATGCGCCAGCCATAGAACGAGCTCGGCAACTGGTTGGCGATGGCCGGCTGGGAGAAATCACCAACGTGCGTGCCAGTTTCCTCGCTGGCTATGCTGCTGATCCGCGGGCGGCGCTATCCTGGCGCTTCAATCGGGAACTTGCGGGCAGTGGCGTGCTTGCCGACCTGTTCAGCCATGCCGTAGACCTGTGCAGCCACGTGGTGGGTTCTATTCAGAGCATCAGCGCTGCAACCAATGTCATGATTCCCGCCAGGCCCAAGCTGTCCATGGGCCAGGGAACGCATTTTGATTTGATTGAAGGCGGTGAAATGGGCGAGGTGGAGAACGAGGACTATGCTGCTGCACTGGTTCGGTTCAGCCCGGAGGGCCTTGCCCAGCGCGCCATCGGAACCATCGAGGCTTCGCGCGTAGCCATCGGCCCGCAATGCGGCTATCGCCTGGAAATCTATGGCACCGAAGGCTCGGTCAAGTGGGATTACGAGCGCCTGAACGAACTCGAAGTCGTCCTTGGCCGGAACAACGAAGAGCAGGGGTTCACCACGGTGATTGGCTCACCAGGGCATGGGGAGTATTCACGCTTCCAGCCCGGGCCGGGCAATGCTATGGGTTTCGACGACCTTAAAATCATCGAAGCCAAAAAATTCTTGCTGGCCCTTTGCGGGGGCGAGAAAACCAACTCCACCATCGCTGACGCGGTGGCCGCTGCCGCCCTCGTTGAAGCCGCCGAAAAATCCGCGGCCACCGGAGACTGGCAGCAAACAGGCAAGCCAGCCCAGGGCCAGAAGATGCAATACTGACTGCCATGTTGCCGATGCCAAATCGCCGCCCCACTATCCGCGATGTCGCCAAGCGCGCAGGGGTCTCCAAGTCCCTCGTGTCCTTGGTGCTCTCGGATCCCAGCAAGGTCAGTTCGCTGCGGCGTTCGCGGGTCGAGGATTCAATCCGCGAGCTCGGCTACCAGCCCAACTTGGCGGCCCGATCCTTGGTGGCGGAGAACCGCCACGCGATTGGCGTGGTCTTGGGCGAACTGCACAATCCGTGGGTCCTCGAAGTTGCCGAAGTGGTGCGAGAGCAGCTGCAAGCGGCAGGGTTCGACGTGCTGTTCAGTGCCGCGGCCATCCATGATGGACAGGGCATTGGGACGGCGGAGCTGCAAGCCCTGCGTGATCTGCGGGTCAGCGGGATCCTGGTCGTGGGCTCAGCTGATGACGCGGCCAGCTTTGAATCCGCGCTGGGTGAGACCCCCGCGGTATTCGTTGGCAGCGGGCGTGAGCCGCAAGCGAATACGGCAGTAGCGTCCATTGATGACGAGCAGGGGTTTGGTTTGGTGATCGACCACCTGGTCAGTGGCGGCAATGCGCAAATTACCCATATATCAGGTGGTTCTGGTCCAGTGGCCGCACTGCGTGAAGCCGCCTACCACCGGGCCATGCAGCGGCACGGCCTGCGCGAGCAGGTGCAGGTGGTGGAAGCTGGCCCAAGCCTTCAAGCTGGATATGAGGCCGTGGCTCAATTGCTGGCTTCCGGGAAGCGGCCCCAAGCGCTGGCCTGCTTCAACGACCTGTGCGCCTTCGGCGCGATGCAGGCCCTGGACGAGGCCGGCGCCAGCGCTGCGGTGACGGGTTACGACAATATTTCCTTGTCATCTTTGGGTAGGATCTCGTTGACCAGTGTCGACTCTGATTCCCAGGATCTGGGCCGCGGAAGCGCGCGGCTCCTGCTTCATTTAATGCGCAATCCAGAAGGAAAATTCGCACGTCAAATAAAGATTTTGCCACGCCTCATCGTGCGCGCATCATCCGAAGCGCCCCCGCGATCCCAATGAGGGTTCGGTGGAGCTTCCACCTTTTATGAGAATCCGACGCCTCGTCTTCACATCCTTATGTCTTTACAAAGTCTTGACGGATTGCTTTCCGTGACGCACACTTTAGACATCTTGTGATTCAGGTCACGATAACTAGATCATTCGGCTCGCTCCTGGGGAGTATCGGGGTGTGCCGGCGGATTCCTGAAGGGGAAAAATAATGGGAAAGCCAACTTGGCGCAAACTCGCAATAACACTGGCCATCGTCCCGGCTCTGGGCTTGGCGGCCTGCTCGTCCGGTGGAGGTCGGGCACCAGAACCTGAGGCCAACGGTGGCGGTGGCTCCGTAGCAACCACCGAACGCATCAAAGTTGCAGTCATTACCCACGCCGCACCCGGAGATACTTTCTGGGACATCATCCGCAAGGGAGCCGAAGAGGCAGCTGCCAAGGACAATGTTGAACTTCAGTACCTCAGCGACCCCGATGGCGGACGCCAGTCCCAGCTCATCGAACAGGCGATTGACCAGGGAGTCGACGGCATTGCAGTAACCCTGGCCAAGCCGGATGCCATGAAGGGCGCGCTGAAAAAGGCCACCGACGCCGGGATTCCCATCGTCAGCCTGAACGCTGGCGAAGACCGGTTCAAGGACCTTGGCGTCTTCGCCCACTTCGGATCCAATGAGCAGCTCGCCGGCGAAGCGGCCGGTGAAAAGCTCAAGGAAGCCGGTCTCAAGAAGCCTATCTGCGTGATCCAGGAACAAGGACACGTTGGCCTTGAAGCCCGATGCGCCGGCGTGAAGAAGGTTATCCCAGGCACCGAGGTGCTCTACGTCCAAGGCACAGATATGACGCAGGTTGAATCCACTGCCACTGCCAAGCTCCAATCCGACAAGCAGGCTGATGCCATCATCGGCTTGGGCGCTCCTTTCACCATGACCTTGCTCAAAGCCAAGGCAACGGCCAATTCGAAGGTTGAAGTCGCATCCTTCGACATGAACGCGCAGCTTGTCCAGGAAATCACCAAGGGCAACGTGCTGTTCACCGTGGACCAGCAACCATGGTTGCAGGGCTACATGGCGGTTGATGCCCTGTGGCAGAACTACCGTGGCGGATTCACGATTGGCGGCGGACAGGCAACGTTGACCGGCCCTGCCATCGTCGATAAGGCCGTGGCAGAGAAAATCACCAGTTTCGCCGAAGAAGGCGTCCGCTAGCCACGTCCCCAGCGCGTGTCCTGCAGGTTGCTGCAACCTGCAGGCACGCATCTTGGACACGGAGGAAAACTCATGTCATCACTAACAGCCTCACCCTCGCATAAGAAAAGCGCCGCTGAGCAAGACGAGCGAGTCGGCAAGAAAAGCACGCTATCCATTCTCCTGGGCCGCCCGGAGATCGGCGCCCTGGTAGGCGCCGTGGCACTGTTCGTCTTCTTTGCCATCGTCGCCCCGGTCTTCTTGTCCCCGGCTTCCCTGGCCACCGTCCTGTATGGCGCGTCAACCATCGGAATCATGGCAGTGGGCGTGTCATTGCTGATGATCGGTGGCGAATTCGACCTGTCCACCGGTGTCGCGGTGATCTCCTCGGCCCTGAGCGCCTCGCTGATTTCCTGGTATTTCGGCATGAATGTCTGGGTCGGTGTCGTCTTGGCGCTGGTCGTATCGTTGCTGATCGGATTCATCAACGGAATCATCCTGATCAAGACCAAGCTGCCATCCTTCATCGTGACTCTGGCCAGCTTCCTGATGCTTACCGGCCTGAACTTGGGCCTGACCCGAGCCATCGGCGGCTCGGTCTCCTCTCCTTCCATTGCGGACATGGACGGTTTCCAGAGTGCCAAGGCAGTCTTCGCTTCGTCGGTGAGTATTGCCGGAATCGATGTGAAGGTGACTGTCTTCATCTGGATCGCGCTGGTCATCGTGGCCTCGTGGATCTTGCTCCGCACCAAAGTCGGCAACTGGATCTTCGCCATCGGCGGCGATGAAAAGGCCGCTCGTGCCGTCGGTGTACCGGTAGTCCGCACCAAGATTGGCCTGTTCATGGCCGTCGGCTTCTGCGGCTGGGTCTTGGGCATGCACAACCTGTTCGCCTTCGACGCAGTGCAGTCAGGTGAAGGCATCGGCAACGAATTCCTCTACATCATTGCCGCGGTGATCGGCGGCTGCCTGCTCACCGGTGGCTACGGTTCAGCCATCGGTGGTGCCATCGGCGCCTTCATCTTCGGCATGGCCAATAAGGGCATCGTCTACGCCGATTGGAACCCGGACTGGTTCAAGTTCTTCCTGGGTCTGATGCTGCTGCTGGCCACGGTCGTGAACATCGTGGTGAAAAAGCGCGCGGAATCCAGCAAGTAGGAAGCCAAGGACATGATCATGAAAAATCGACAGAACAAGAAGGCCGAAGAGCTGCTCGAAAAGCTCGAGCCCAAAACCAGCGACAACCTGCTGACCCTCAAGGGCGTCGGCAAGCACTATGGCAGCATCATCGCCCTGCGCGGTGTGGACATGGTGGTTGACCCGGGTAAGGTGACCTGCGTGCTCGGTGACAACGGTGCCGGAAAGTCCACGCTGATCAAGATCATCGCCGGACTGCACCAGCATGACGAGGGCGAGTTCAACCTGCATGGCTCTGCCATCAAGCTCAAGAGCCCGCGCATCGCACTGGATGCCGGCATCGCCGCGGTGTACCAGGATCTGGCCGTAGTTCCGCTAATGCCGATCTGGCGCAACTTCTTCCTTGGCTCGGAGCTCACCACCGGTGCGGGTCCATTCAAGAAGCTTGATGTGCAGAAGATGAAGGACATCACCAAGCAGGAGCTCTCCGACATGGGGATCGACCTGCGCGACGTGGAACAGCCGATTGGCCAGCTCTCAGGTGGTGAACGCCAGTGTGTTGCCATCGCCCGTGCAGTGTATTTCGGTGCCAAGGTCCTGATCCTCGATGAGCCAACGGCCGCCTTGGGCGTCAAGCAGTCGGGCGTGGTGCTCCGCTACATCCTGCAGGCGCGCGATCGCGGGCTGGGCGTCATCTTCATTACGCACAACCCCCACCACGCATATCCGGTGGGCGACTCGTTCCTGCTGCTCAAGCGCGGACGCTCCATCGGGTACTATTCCAAGTCGGAAATCACCGTCGAGGAGCTGACCGCCCAGATGGCCGGTGGCGCCGAATTGGCCGAGCTGGCTCACGAGCTCGAACAACTTGGCGGGCACGCCGAGGAACTGGCTGAAGCCGAGGCAGGCGCAGCCCCCAACTAGCAGCCTGATGCAATCAATGCCCAAATGGCCCGGCCCCTTTCACCATGGTGAAAGGGGCCGGGCCATTTGGCTGTTGCGGCACCTAGAGCGAGTAGTCGATCGTTTCGCTGCGTCCCGAAGCTGCGGAGCGAACCGCAGCTTGGGCGATGGCCTGGGATTTGAGTCCTTCGCGAAGAGTAATGGGCACTTCGCGATCGTCCTCCAGGGCCTGGACAAAGGCGCCCAGGCTCGCAGCGTACGTTGGCTGGACCCTGTCGAACCAGTTTCCGTGCAGGCCGTGGGACTGCGCTTGCTGTCCTTGGAGCAGGGTGACATGGCCCGAACGCTGCCGCTCGGATTCGGCCATGCCCTCCGACCCCAGTGCCTCGATGCGTTCGTCGTAGCCGTAATTGGTGTGGCGCACGCAATCGATTTGCGCCAGCGACCCATCGGGAAAGAGCAGCGAGCTGATCGAGGTATCCACGTCCCCGAACTCTGCGATCTCGGGAGCCGCCAAGGCCGAGCCGTAGGCATGGATCTTCACCGGATCCTGTCCGGTGATCCAGCGGGCCAAATCATAAAAATGGACGGCCTGGTCGCGGAATTGGCCGCCAGAGCTTTTCAGGTAGTCCACCGGCGGCAGCGCTGGCCCGCGCGAGGTGAGCTGGAGCAGCGCGACATCTCCGATTCTTCCGGTGTGCACGAGCTCTTTCAGCTCTGCGTGGGCGCGATCAAAGCGCCGATTGAAGTTCACCATGGCCTTGATTCCAGCGCGTTCCACGTAGGCTACCGTTGATTTGGCGGTTTCCAGGTCCAGGTCGATTGGCTTTTCAACCAATGCTGCCAGGCCTGCGTCGGCCGCATGACGGAGGTTCTGCGCGTGGGAATCGGTGGATGAGGCGATGAAAACCGCATCAAGGTCATTGTTCTCGAAGATCTGATCTAGTGATGCTGCCGCTGTGGCGCCATGTTGTGCGGCCAGCGTGGTGGCGCGCTGGAGGTCGATATCGTAGACCAGCTTGAAGTCAACGTCTGGGTGCGAAGCCAGGTTGTGTGCGTGCACTGAGCCAATGAAGCCAGCGCCGATCAAGGCAAATTTTTGCATTTTGGGATCCGTACGAAGTAGTTGGCAGCTAGGAAATCATGATGTCCAGAAGGTTGCGCATGGTGCTGGCAACCTTGTGGAAGTCGTGTTCATTGGCGCGGTCGGAGAACATCTCGGACACCCACCAGCCGTCGTAGCCGGTGGACTTGATGGCATCCACCCACTGCTGCAATGGAATGGCGCCACCGCCGATCACGACATTGCGGTGCACGTCTTGGGCGGGAACATCACGTTCGCGGTCCAGATCCAGGCCGTCGGAAATATGCGCGGCCTTGATGATTTCCTTGGGCAGCGCGGCGACCTCCTCCAAGGTGTCGCCGACAGTCCAAAAATGCCAGGTGTCCAAGGCGATTCCGACGTTCTCGCGGCCGCAGCGTTCAATGATTTCCAGGGCCTGGCGGCAACGGTTGATGTTGGACCATGCCAGGGGCTCCAGGTAGATCTCCAACCCGTGATCAGCGGCGATATCGGCTGCAGCACCGACGTTGTCTGCCGCAACGGCAAGTGCCTCCGACTCTGGAAGACCAAGGGTTCCGCGGTAGCGGCCATCGGAATCGGCAAGGCGTCCGGCCTTGAAATCCTTGACCACGTTCCAGTCCACCGGCCCAGTGCACATTTGCAGGATCGGTGCGCCGACCACTGTGGCGATTTCGGCCATCCGCTGGACTTCGCGGAGCATCTGATCGCGAGCTGTGCCCTGGCGTTCGAGGTCGAGGACCGCGCCGATGCCTGTGACTTCAAGCCCGGTGAGCATTTCTGGAAGTGTGTGCACCGAGTAGCCGGCGTCAAGATAGCGATAGAGTTTCGGGCTTTGCAGTTCGATGCCGCCGAATCCTGCCGACCGGGCAGCAGCAATGTCGGTTGCCACGTTTCCGTAAAAACTTGTTGTGACATTCATGGAGAGTTTTGCCACGGGTCCTCCTTGGCTTTGGCAGGGCTGAAATCAAGTTCATATGTACAGTTGTCAGTACAAAGACTATTAGAAATCATAGGCCCATATCCCACTGGAAAGATAGGCGTTGATGTCCAATTTTTGCGGGGATGGGCGCAATTTTTTGGAATCACAGAAAGCGCTGTTGAACAGGACTCCAAGGAGACGGGGCAGCGAGCTTGGATGAGCGCGCATTGGATGAAACTATTAGGTGGGCAAGGCGGTGCAACCGGCCGCCGAGAGAACATCAAGTCCATGACGAATAACGTGGAATTTGGCGTTCAGGCACAAATGGCCACTCTGTCCCGACCGTGCTGCACCGAGTGAAAGCGAGCGGTGCGCAGGGGAATTAGCCACGGCTCCGGGCCAAAGAGCTTTTTACCGGTAGACCAGAGGAGTATCTATGCCCAACGCGCGGAATCTTGCTGCCGACTCGATCCTGCCGTCCCTGACCACTGGACCGCACTCTAAACGACTTGGCTTGATCTCTACTATCGCCTGCTTTGGCGGCCTGCTCTTTGGATACGACACCGGTGTTGCAAATGGTGCTGAAGGCCCGATGGCAATGGAGCTGGGGCTGAATCTCTTGCAAGTTGGCGTCGTGATCAGTTCTTTGGTTTTTGCCGCAGCGGTTGGTGCGCTCGTTGCGGGACAAATCGCTGATTCATGGGGCAGACGCAAAACCATCATTTCGCTGGCCGTGCTGTTCTTTGTCGGAACCCTGTTGGTAGTGTTCTCTCCCTCGAGCCCCGAAGCGGGGACGTTCTCTCCAACAGGGTTCAGCGTTCTGATCGCTGGAAGAATCATGCTCGGGCTGGCCGTGGGTGGTGCATCCACCGTGGCTCCCGTTTACCTGGCTGAGATGGCGCCGTACGAGATACGTGGCTCCATCACCGGCCGCAACGAGTTAGCCATTGTTTCAGGCCAACTAGCCGCCTTCGTGATAAACGCGGTTCTAGACACCTGGCTTGGTGAAAGCATGGACGGTGTCTGGCGCATCATGTTCTCCATTTGTGCGTTGCCAGCCCTGGCTCTGTTCTTCGGGATGCTGCGCATGCCCGAATCTCCTCGCTGGCTCGTGGAGAAGGGCGACTACGACAAGGCCCTTGATGTGCTGAAGACCGTGCGGTCACCTGGACGGGCGCTCGCCGAGGCCCGCCAAATCCAGGCTGTCACCGATAGAGAACAACGGAAGAACACGCCCGTAGGCATCAAAGCGGTGTTGGCTAACAAGTGGTTATTGCGCATTGTTGGCGTTGGCATCGGCGTGGCGACCATGCAGCAGCTCACCGGGATTAACTCAATCATGTACTACGGAACGCGAGTACTTGAAGAGGCTGGAATGACAACGCAGCAGGCGGTCTTGGCCAACATCGCTTTTGGCGTAGTTGCTGTGATTGGCGGCGTGATTGCTTTGCGCAATATGGACCGGCTTGATCGCCGAACAACATTTATGATCGGTCTGTCATTGACCACCACTTGCCATTTGTTCGTGGCCTTCGCCAGCCTGCTGTTGCCGGTAGGAAGTGCGCTGCGCCCTATTGTCATCCTGATTTTGGTAGTGGCTTTTGTGGCCTCGATGCAGACATTCTTGAGTGTTGCTGTCTGGGTTTGGTTAGCTGAAATTTTCCCCTTGCACATGCGCGGCTTGGGTATCGGTATCTCGGTGTTCTTTGGATGGGGAACCAACGGTGTACTGACATTGTTCTTCCCTTCATTGGTCTCAGGCGTTGGAATCACTGGCTCTTTCTTAATCTTTGCCGGCGTTGGAGCGGTGGCCCTGTACTTTGTGGCTACCCAGGTTCCAGAAACTCGGGGGCGGACGCTGGAAGTAATCGAAGAAGCTGTTTCTAGCGGAGCAATTTTCCAGGCCAAGTCTGCGACAATCGCCCAGCGTTAGAAGCACACCACCCCTGATGCTTATCGGGCACGGAATGCCGCGGATGCAAGTGACTAAGGCAAGGACGCCGATTCGGCGAACCAATAAGTTTGATCTCTTTGTCCCAACTCGAGAAAGCTGCTTCCGAGGTGCCCCATACCGTGAACGTTGCTGGATGAACCCCCAGACATCCAGCTATGACTTTCTTAAAATGTTCGCGGAGTGTTGGATCAGCTGCGATCCCGTATCAAGCTCTTGGCGTACGATAGAAATTTTGAAGTAAATTTATCGCTTTTTATTGACTGTTCTTGCGTGTATATGCTCATGTCAACCTGATGATTTCAATACAACCTATAAAATCAGTCATTTAAGTTAATAATTACTCTTACGTGCGATTCATGAGGATTTTGCGATACTGGGACAGTGGATTTTGCGTAGTTTCTAATCGCGGCATGCTGAAGCGAGACACGGATAATCGTTAAAGGGTCGCCAGGATCCAGATCTTTGCGACCTTCCGGTGGTGCGAGGGCGGAGATGCGAGTTCTTGCGTGTGCGGTCAGCGATCTTTGCAATAATGACCGTTGTGAACATTGCTCAGCCCGGTGAAGGGCGCCCAGGAAACCGACCCCCGTCGATGGCGGATGTGGCGGCCATGGCAGGGGTGTCCCATCAGACGGTCTCCCGCGTGCTCAACGACCATCCAAATGTCCGGGAGGGAACCCGCGATCAGGTGATGGAAGCCATTCGCCAGCTCGGCTATCGCCGCAATCGAGCCGCGCGTGCACTGGCCACATCGCATTCCAGCACCATTGGCATTCTCACCGTTGGCAGCGAATTTTTCGGGCCCCAATCCACCGTGCTGGCCATCGAGGCCGCTGCCCGCGCACAGGGATACTTCGTGACTGTCACCGCGCTGGACCGCTATGACGCGCACAGCGCGAGCGAAGCGCTCAGCCATCTGGTGGACCAGGGTGTTGATGGCGTGGTGATGGTTGCGCCTTTCGAAAAGGTGATCGACGCGCTGGATGATGCTGCGCTGACAATTCCGGTGGTGGTCGTGGCCGCGCGCACCCAGGTGCCCGCCGCGGATCCGGCGCATTACGTGTACATCGACCAGCGCGAAGGCGCGCGAATGGCCACCGGCCATCTTCTGGCCTTGGGTCACCGAAAGATCGCCCACATTTCCGGTCCGAGCGGCTGGTTCGATGCGACCGAACGCCAGATTGGCTGGCAAGAAAAAATGCTGGAAGCCAAAGCTCCGGTCATCGAGGTGCCCGCCGAATCCTGGCTGGCGCCCAGTGGCTACGAGGCGGGCAAGCGATTGGTCGATTCGGTGCGAGCTGGCGAAGTTACGGCAGTATTCGCCGCCAATGACTACCTGGCCACCGGCGTTCTGCGAGCCTTCTGGGAAGCCGGGCTCGAAGTGCCCAATGATGTTTCGGTGGTCGGGTTTGACGACCTGCAAATCTCGAACTTCCTCATCCCGTCCCTGACTACCGTGCGCCAGCCGTTCCGCGATGTGGGCCATGCGGCGCTGACGGAATTGCTGGAAGGCGCCATGGCGGACAAAGCTCCGAAGGTGATTGCCCCAACGCTGGTAATCCGTGCGAGCACCGCACCGCCAAAGCCCCGCTAGGCCAGCTCTTCATTTCCCGAATCTGGGATCCGGTGTTGCGCATCACAAATTGTTAGCGCTAACATTGCATCGAGGTTTTGTTCTGCCCGCGCATTTTTGGCGAGTGGAGCAGGCAACGATGGCAGAGGCGCTGCTCACCGAGCTGTGCGAACGGAGAATTCATGGCAGCACAGCTCAACGGGACAGCCGCCCGCGAGGTCATCAGCAACGGCCAGGCCGTGCTGGGCATCGAATTCGGTTCAACGAATATCAAAGCCAGCCTGATCGGACCCGATCACCAGCAGCTTGCCAGCGGCAGCCACGCCTGGGAAAACCAATACCAGGACAAGAACTGGACCTACTCCCGCGAAGCCATCATCGCCGGTCTGCAGGACTGCATGGCGCAGGTGCTTGCAGACGCCCAGGAACGCCATGGAGTGCGCCCAACACGGCTTGGCGCCATCGGGATTTCCGCGATGATGCACGGCTACCTGGCCTTCGACGCCGACGGCGAACTGCTCGTTCCGTTCCGGACCTGGCGCAACACCTCCACCGCCGAAGCGGCGGCATTGCTCAGCGAAGAGCTGCACTTCAATATCCCGCAGCGCTGGTCCGTGGCGCATTACTTCCAAGCTTTGCTCAATGGCGAAGAGCATGTGCCTGCAGTGGCTCGGCTGAACACCCTGGCCGGGTTTGTCCACGAGTTGCTCTGTGGCAAATTTGTGCTCGGCGTCGGCGACGCGGCCGGAATGTTCCCCGTTGACCCGGCGACTGGCAGCTACGACGCTTCGATGCTCTCGGCCTTCGATGCGCTGGCAGCGCAACACGGCGCCACCGCCGAACTGGCCTCGTTGCTGCCCGCTGCGCTGCCTGCCGGAGCCGACGCCGGCACGCTCACCGAAGCAGGCGCATTGCTGCTTGATCCCACCGGCCAACTGCAAGCCGGCAGCCCGCTATGCCCCCCGGAAGGGGATGCCGGAACCGGCATGGTTGCCACCAATTCGGTGGCCCAGCGCACCGGAAACATTTCCGCTGGCACGTCCATTTTTGCCATGGTGGTCCTTGACGCGCCGCTGGCCGAAGTGCACCACGAAATCGATGTTGTCACCACGCCGGATGGCCATCCGGTGGCCATGGTCCACTGCAATAACGGGGCCAGCGAATTTGCCGCCTGGGCCCAGGTCTTCGGGCAGTTCGCCCAGGCGCTGGGAAGCAAGGCCGATGGCAACGCGGTCTTCGAGACCCTGTTGCGCTCGGCCTTGGAAGGCGCGGCCGACGGCGGCGGATTGCTGGCCTACAACAACCTCTCCGGGGAACCGGTGGCGAATTTGGCTGAAGGACGCCCAGCGATCCTGCGCACTCCCGGATCCAGCCTGGATCTGCCCAATCTCATGCGAGTGCAGGTCTATGCCATGTTCGCCACCCTGAGCCTCGGGCTCCGGGTGCTGGCCGCCGAAGGCGTTGAGGTCAAGCAAATGTTTGCCCATGGCGGCATCTTCCGCACCGCAGGGGTCGCCCAGCGGCTGCTGGCCGCGGCGATCAACACCCCGATTCTCGTCGGCGACAGCGCCGGGCACGGGGGAGCGTGGGGCATCGCAGTCTTGGCGGCCTACCGCCAGCGGGTGCTCGAAGGCCTGCAGGCCGCACTGCCCGAATTCCTGGACTCCGAGGTCTTCGCCGGTGCCGAACTGAGCCTGGCCGAGCCAGTGGAGGAAGACCGTGCAGGATTCGAGGCCTACCTGAAAACCTACGAAGCCGGCCTGGCCATCCAGCGCACCGCAATTACCGCCATCTAGGCACCACGCAGCATTGGACGAAAAGAGAAACCGATGAATCAACAACGAACCCTGGACAGCTACCCGCAGACGATGCGCGAAGAGATCCAGCGGGTGCGCCAAGTTGTCGCCGACCTGCATGCGGAACTTCCGCGCTATGAACTGGTGGTCTGGACCGCCGGCAACGTCTCCCAGCGGGTGCGCCACCCCGAGGTGGCCGACGGCAGCGCCGACCTCTTCGTGATCAAGCCTTCCGGGGTCTCCTATGATGACCTGACCGCAGAATCCATGGTGGTGTGCACCCTCGATGGGCAGCTGCTGGACGGCGGGCACGCGCCCTCCTCGGATACCGCGGCCCACGCCTACACCTACGAGCACATGCCAGAAGTTGGCGGCGTGGTCCACACCCACTCCACCTATGCCACCGCATGGGCGGCCCGCGGCGAAGAAATTCCCTGCGTGCTGACCATGATGGCCGACGAGTTTGGCGGCCCCATCCCCGTGGGCCCCTTCGCGATCATCGGCGATGACTCCATCGGCCGCGGAATTGTCTCCACGCTGCGCGGCTCGCGCAGCCCCGCGGTGCTCATGGCCAGCCACGGCCCCTTCACCATCGGCAAGGATGCGCGTGCCGCCGTCAAGGCGGCGGTGATGTGCGAGGAAGTGGCCCGCACCGTGCATATCGCCCAGCAGCTCGGGGACCCGCAGCCAATCGACCCCGCAAAGATCGACTCGCTCTACGAGCGCTACCAGAACGTTTACGGACAGTAAGGACATCATGGCCAAGGCATATAACGACAAGGAAATCTGGTTCTTCACCGGAAGCCAGGACCTCTACGGCGAGCAGACCCTGCGCCAGGTGGCCCAGCAATCCACCGAGGTGGCGCAGGCATTGGACGCCTCCACCGAGGTCCCGGCAAGAATCGTGTGGAAGCCGGTGCTCAAGGACTCCGACTCCATCCGCCGCGCGATGCTAGAGGCGAATTCGGATGACAACGTCCTGGGCGTCATCACCTGGATGCACACGTTCAGCCCGGCCAAGATGTGGATCAACGGACTGAAGGCCCTGCAAAAGCCGCTGCTGCACCTGCATACTCAGGCCAACGTTGAACTGCCGTGGGATTCCATCGACTTCGATTTCATGAACCTGAACCAGGCCGCGCACGGCGACCGCGAATACGCCTACCTGGCCACCCGATTGGGGGCATCGCGCACCACCGTGGTGGGCCACGTATCCAACCCGGCGGTAGCCCGCCGCGTGGGCATCTGGATCCGCGGGGCCGCCGGCTTCAACGCCGTGCAGAACCTGAACCTGGTCCGCTTCGGCGACAACATGCGCAATGTTGCCGTGACCGAGGGGGACAAGACCGAGGCCGAGATCCGCTTCGGCGTCTCGGTGAACACCTGGGCGGTCAATGACCTGGTCGAGGCGGTGGAAGCTGTAGCCGAGACCGATATCGACGCCCTGGTGGCCGAGTACGAGCGCGATTACGACGTCGTGGAAGAACTGCGCGCTTCCGGCGCCCGCCACGAGTCGCTGCGCTACGCGGCCCGCCAGGAAATCGCGCTGGAAACCTTCCTGCGCGAGGCCAATGCCATGGCCTTCACCACCAATTTCGAGGATCTTGGCGGGCTGCGCCAGCTGCCAGGTCTGGCCGTGCAGCGCCTGATGGGCAAGGGCTACGGCTTTGGAGCGGAAGGCGACTGGAAGACCGCGGTGCTGGTGCGCGCGGCCAAGGTCATGGGCCAAGGGCTGCCAGGCGGCGCCTCCTTGATGGAGGACTACACCTATGACCTGACCGAGGGCAAGGAGCTGATCCTCGGCGCGCATATGCTCGAGGTCTGCCCTTCGCTGACCACCGCCAAGCCACGCGTGGAAATCCACCCGCTGGGCATTGGCGGCCGCGAAGATCCGGTGCGCATGGTCTTCAACGCCGACGCCACCGACGGTGCCGTCGTGGTGTCCATGGCCGATATGCGCGAGCGTTTCCGCCTGACCGCCAACGTGGTTGACGTGGTCGTCCCGCCGGCCGATCTGCCGAACCTGCCGGTGGCCCGCGCCGTGTGGAGCCCGCGCCCGAACTTCAACGTGTCGGCCGAATCCTGGCTTGCTGCTGGCGGGGCGCACCACACGGTGATGTCCACCGCCGCGGGCATCGAAGCCTTTGAGATCTTCGCCGAAATCGCCGGGACCGAACTGCTGGTCATCGATGAGGAAACCACTCGCCGGAACTTTGCCCAGCAGATCCGCGTGAACCAGAGCTACTACCGTTTGGCTCAGGGTTTTTAGCTCTCGGCCGTTTTCCCGCGGTTTTTTGCGCTGGCGGAGCCCGCTGACGGGGCTCCGCCAGCGCAATGAGTAAGGAATCTTAATTTATCTTCAATTAGGGGTGGCGCAACCGATGTTGTTAGCGCTAACATGGTGTGAGCCCCGTCTCACTCGCAGAGTGGGGCACATTTTCAAGGAGGAAAAGATGGCATGGAATAACTGGACCCGCAAGGCTGCGGCGACTGTTGGTTCCCTCGCGCTGGTTACCGCAATGGCAGCCTGTGGCGGCAGCGGCGCAGGTGGCGGTGCAGGCGCCGGCGACGGCGAATCAAAGGCACCGGAGGACATCCAGGTTGGCGTGGCAATGCCTACCGAAACCTCGGAACGCTGGATCGCTGATGGCGCTGCCGTCAAGAAGCAGCTGGAAGAAGTTGGCTACAGCGTCGACTTGCAGTTCGCCAATGACGACATCCCCACCCAGCAGCAGCAGATCGACCAGATGATCACCAAGGGCGACGACATCCTGGTGGTGGCCTCGATTGACGGCACCGCGCTGTCGACCCAGCTGCAGGCCGCGGCGGATGCAGGAATCCCGATCATCTCCTACGACCGCCTGATCAACGGTACCGAGAACGTCGACTTCTATGTCACCTTCGACAACTACAACGTCGGCGTGCAGCAGGCCACCTCGCTGCTGACCGGCCTTGGCTTGCTGGATGCGGATGGCAAGAAGACCGACAAGAAGGGCCCGCTGAACATCGAGCTCTTCGCCGGTTCCATCGATGACAACAACGCGCACTTCTTCTGGAAGGGCGCCATGGACACGCTCAAGCCATTCCTGGATGACAAGACCCTCGTGGTGAAGTCCGGCCAGACCGACATCGAGCAGGCAGCCACCCTGCGCTGGAGCCAGGAAGAAGCCCAGTCGCGCATGGAAGATCTGATTACCGCCCACTATGCCGGCGGCAAGACCAAGATCGATGGCATCCTCTCGCCATTTGACGGCATCTCCCGCGGCGTGATCACCGCCCTGTCCAACGCCGGCTACGGCAAGTCGATGAAGGCAGGCCTGCCGGTTGTCACCGGGCAGGACGCCGAAATCGCCTCGGTGAAGCTGATTGATGACGGGGTCCAGTACTCCACCATCTTCAAGGACACCCGCAAGCTGGCCACCCAGGCCGTTGAAGCCGTCAAGGCCTACGCCGGCGGCGGCGAGCCGGAAGCCAACGACACCGAGACCTACGACAACGGCAAGAAGGTCGTCCCATCCTTCCTGCTGGATTCGGACATCGTGGTCAAGGACAACATCAAGTCCCTGCTCGTTGACTCCGAGTACTACACGGCAGAAGAAGTAAAGGCCGGCCGCAGCAAGTAGCTTCCCGCACCCAGCGCCGGCCGCAGCATCACGATGTTGCGGCCGGCCGCGGGCAGGTCGCTCTCAGCACACACCAAGGACGTCTGCACTATGGACACCACCATCCTGCAAATGCAGGAGATCACCAAGACTTTCCCCGGGGTCAAGGCGCTGGACGGCGTCAACCTTTCGGTTCGCAAGGGCGAAATCCACGCCATCTGCGGCGAAAACGGCGCCGGCAAATCCACCCTCATGAAGGTGCTCTCCGGGGTCTACCCGCACGGCAGCTACGAGGGCCAGATCATTTTCGAAGGCGAGGAACTCAAAGCCTCGAATATCAAGGATTCCGAAGCCCAGGGCATCGTGATCATCCATCAGGAACTGGCCTTGGTGCCCTACCTGTCGGTGGCCGAGAACATCTTCCTTGGCAATGAGACCGCCCGCGGCGGCTTCATCGACTGGAACGAAACCAACCACCGTGCCGCCGAACTGCTCTCCCGCGTCGGCCTGGATGAACTTCCGGTCACCCCGGTAGGCCAGCTGGGCGTCGGCAAGCAGCAGCTGGTGGAAATCGCCAAGGCGCTGAGCAAGAACGTGAAGCTGCTGATCCTGGACGAACCCACCGCGGCACTGAACGACGATGACTCCGAGCACCTGCTGAACCTGCTGCGCGGATTGCGCGAGCAGGGCATCACCTCGATCATCATTTCGCACAAGCTCGGCGAAATCGAGGACATCGCCAATACCACCACCATCATCCGCGATGGCCAGTCCATCGAAGCGCTGGACATGGCCGACCCGGCCTCCAACCAGAACCGCATCATCCGCGGCATGGTCGGCCGCGAGCTGTCCTCGCGCTACCCCGAACGCGAGCCGAAGATCGGCGATGTGGTCTTCGAGGTGCGCGACTGGTCGGTGCAGCACCCGGTGCAGCAGGAGCGCACCGTGGTGGATCACGCCTCGCTGAATGTGCGCGCCGGAGAAATTGTCGGCATCGCAGGGCTCATGGGCGCCGGGCGCACCGAGCTGGCGATGAGCGTCTTCGGCCACAGCTACGGCCGGAATATCACCGGCAGCGTGCTGATGGACGGCAAGGAAGTGGATACCTCCACCGTGGGCAAAGCCATCAAGGCCGGCATCGCCTACGTCTCCGAGGACCGCAAGAAGTTCGGGCTGAACCTCATCGAGGATATCCGGGTGAACACCACCGCGGCCGGCTTGGGGAAGATCTCCTCCAACGGGTTCGTCAACTCCAACCGCGAAATCCAGATCGCCGAGCACTACCGCAAGTCCATGCGCATCAAGACCCCCAACGTCATGGCCAAGGTCGGCAACCTCTCGGGCGGCAACCAGCAGAAGGTGGTGCTGGGCAAATGGCTGCACACCGCACCCGAGCTGCTGATCCTCGACGAGCCCACCCGCGGCATCGACGTCGGCGCCAAATACGAGATCTACACCATCATCAACGAGCTGGCCGCGGCCGGCAAGGCAGTGCTGGTGATCTCCTCCGAGCTGCCCGAGCTGCTGGGCATCTGCGACCGCATCTACACGCTGGCCTACGGCCGGCTGACCGGTGAACTGCCACGGCACGAAGCCAACCAGGAACGCCTCATGGAACTCATGACCATCGAGAAGGAAAGCACCCGATGACCATCACAAGCGAGCTGAAGGATATCTTCACCAAGAACCTGCGCACCTCGGGCATTTACATTGCCTTTGTGCTCATCGTGGTGCTGTTTGCCATCCTGACCAATGGGCTGCTGCTCAGCCCGACCAATATCACCAACATCGTCCTGCAGTACTCCTACGTGCTGGTGCTGGCCCTGGGAATGATCATCGTGATCGTCGCCGGCCACATCGATCTGTCCGTCGGCTCGCTGGTCGCCTTGACCGGCGCCGTCTCCGCGGTGCTGATCATCAAGCACGACATGCCCTGGTGGGCCGGCATGCTTGCCGGCATCGCCGTCGGCGCGCTGTGCGGCCTGTGGCAGGGCTTCTGGGTGGCGTATGTGGGCATCCCGGCCTTCATCGTGACCCTGGCGGGCATGCTGCTCTTCCGCGGCTTGACCTACGAAGTGCTGAACAACGTTTCACTCTCCCCATTCCCTGGCGAATACGGCCAGATTGCCGGCGGATTCCTCAACGGCCTGCTCGGCGGCTACGGTTTTGACACCTTCACCCTGGTCATCGGCGCAATCGCCGTGGCCGGACTGATCTACTCGCAGTGGCGCACCCGCCAGGGCCGCGTGAAGTACGGGCAGAGCGTCGAATCCCTGGCCATGTTCCTGGGCAAGAACGTCCTCTCGGCCATCATCATCCTCTGGTTCTTCTGGCAGATCGCCACCAGCCGCGGCATGCCGATCGTGCTGATCATCCTGGCCGTTCTGATCCTGGGCTACCACGTGCTGACCACCCGCACGGTCTTCGGCCGCCACGTCTACGCCATCGGCGGCAACCTGTCGGCAGCCAAGCTCTCGGGCGTGAACGTCAAGAAGATCAACCTGTGGATCTTCATCAACATGGGCCTGCTTTCGGGTATCGCCGGCGTGGTCTTCTCCTCGCGTTCCAACGGCGCCCAGCCCGGTGCCGGCAACATGTTCGAGCTGGATGCCATCGCGGCCTGCTTCATCGGCGGCGCCTCGACCACCGGTGGCGTTGGCCGGGTGACCGGAGCCATCGTCGGTGGCCTGGTCATGGCGGTGCTCTCCAACGGCATGCAGCTGATGGGCGTGGGCGCTTCCACCCAGCAGATCGTCAAGGGCATCGTGCTGCTGCTGGCAGTGGCCTTCGACATCTACAACAAGCGACGCGCAGGCGCCGGCAACTAGGCCGAGCCCCGCGCAGTGCATGGCTGGGCCCTTCCGCACCGGTGTGCGGGAGGGCCCAGCGTGTGCCATGAGCTCCAAATCCGGACCAGCACAGAAAGAGGAACCATGCCCAGCATGAGCGAACCCCAGCTGACCAGCGCCAATGGCCAGGTGGTGGCCCTGGCCGCCCATGGCTTCAGCGCAGAATTAGCCAGCGTTGGCGCCACCCTGGTCAGCCTGGAGCACCAGGGCCGGCCGCTGGTCCGGGCCTTTGACCCGCAGCAGCCCCGCCCGGTCTTCTCCGGGGCGATCCTCGCTCCCTGGCCCAACCGCGTGCGCGATGGACGCTACACCTGGGAAGGGGTGCAGCGCCAGCTGCCGATCACCGAACCGGCCCGGGGGCACGCCCTGCACGGGCTGGTGGTCGACACCGATTTCACCCTGGTCCAGCACGGCGATGATTTCGCGGAGTTCCGCACCATCATCACCCCGAGCGAGGGCTACCCCTTCGAGGTGCAGCTGGTGATCAGCTACCAGCTGGAGCCGCAAGGGCTGCGCACCACCGCCACCGCCACCAACCTCGGGGCCGAAGCGGCGCCTTTCGGCTGGGGATCGCACGCCTACCTGGTGGCCCCTGGCGGAAAGGCCGATGCCTGGACGCTGAGCCTGCCGGCGCACGAGGTCCAGCTCACCGAGGGCCAGCGCCTGCTGCCCACGGAGGTTGTCGCGGTGGCCGGCACCGAACTTGATTTCCGCACCCCGCGGACGCTGGGCACCACCTTCATCGACCATGCCTACACCGCCCTGGAATTCGACGGCGAGAAGCTGGCCAGGGCGGTTCTCACCGATGAGCACGGCGTGGGCTCGCAGATCATCTGGGATGGCACCTGCGGCTGGGTGCAAGTGCACACCGCCGACGGCGATGATCCGGCCCTGAACCGCACCGGCCTGGCCGTCGAGCCCATGACCTGCCCGCCGGGGGCCTTCAACTCCGGTGAAGGCGTGATCCGGCTGGAACCGGCCGCCACCCACCAAGCCAGCTGGCTGATTGGCCCGGCGCAGGCGAGCTGAGCTCGCCGGCCTGTTCCACACCACCGAACTGACGAACTATCTGGAGACATTGCCATGCCGCAGGGCAACGCAGCACATGAAGCAACCCACCGGGTCCACCACCTTGCCGATGGCCGCCAGGCAATCTTCTTCGCCGATGGCTCGGGCAGCGTGCCCGAAGAGGTGCATGACACCCGGGCCTTGGACCCGCGCGGCGAGCCAGGTGAACTGCGCTATGACAGGTTGACCGGCGACTGGGTGGCGGTGGCGGCCCACCGCCAGTCGCGCACCTACCTTCCGCCCAAGGACCAGTGCCCGCTGTGCCCGAGCGTTGACGGGCGGCTCAGCGAAATCCCGGCCGAAGATTTTGATGTGGTGGTTTTCGAGAACCGCTTCCCATCCCTCGGCCCGGCACTGGGGAAGATTCCGGAGCATGCCGCGGAACAGGTTCCGCTGCCAGCCTATGGCCGCTGCGAAGTCGTGGTGTTCACCCCCGACCATGCCGGATCCTTCGCCTCGCTGAATGACGAGCGCGCCCGCACCGTCGTGCAAGCGTGGGCCCAGCGCACCGAAGAGCTTTCCGCCATGGAGGGCATCGCCCAGGTCTTCCCATTTGAGAACCGCGGGCAGGATATTGGCGTGACCCTGCATCACCCCCACGGGCAGATCTACGCCTATCCGTACCTGACCCCCACGGCCCGCAAGATGGCTGATCAAGCGGTCAAGCATCTTGAATCCACCGGCCGAACGCTGATGGGCGACATCCTCGAATTCGAGCAGGCCGAAGGCACGCGCATGGTCGTGCAGGGCGAGCACTTCTCCGTTTTTGTTCCCTATGCAGCACGCTGGCCGTTGGAAGCCCACCTCGTCCCGCACCGGCATGTGCCGGATTTTGCGGCCTTGACCGAAGAGGAAAAAGACGAATTGGCGATCATGTATCGGGATCTGCTGCGCCGTTTTGACGCGCTCTATGACACGCCAACCCCATACATCGCAGCCTGGCACCAGGCGCCGCTGGCCGCCAGGGAACGCGCTGCTTCCCGGTTGCACCTTCAGCTGACCAGCCCGCGGCGAGCCGAAGACAAGTTGAAATTCTTGGCTGGATCCGAAGCGGCCATGGGCGCTTTCATCAATGACATTCCAGCCGAGGCAACGGCAGCACGACTGCGCGAGGTGACCCTGTGAGCATTAGCGACAGCAAAGACCACGCAGCGCGCGTCAGCGCACTGCGCGAGAAGTTCACCAAGACCTTTGGCCATCACCCGGAGGGCATCTGGCGTGCGCCGGGACGCGTGAACCTGATCGGCGAGCACACGGACTACAACATGGGCTACGTCCTGCCCTTTGCCATCGACAAGAATGCCCTGGTGGCCATCCGGCGCAAGTCCCAGCTGGAGCCGGAGAACACGTCGCTGGACTTCGCCTCGACCTATGGCGGCGGAGAATCCATTCCCGTCACCTCGATTACCATCGACGAGCTGGTGCCCAAGGCCGTGCCTGGCTGGGCTGCTTATCCTGCGGCGGTGGTGTGGGCGTTGAACCAGCTGGAAGGTGTCGAGCTGGCCGGTTTTGAGTTGCTGGTGGATTCTGATGTTCCGGTGGGTTCGGGGCTGTCTTCTTCCCATGCGCTGGAAGTGGGAACGATTGTTGCGCTCAACGACCTTTATGAGCTGGGGTTGTCGCTCACCCAGATGGCGCAGTTGACTCAGCGGGCTGAGAACGAGTTTGTGGGTGCTCCGACGGGGATCATGGATCAGAGCGCATCGCTGATGTCCCATGCGCAGCATGCATTGTTCCTGGATTGCCGTTCCATGGAAGCACAGGCCGTGCAATTGCCGTTGGCCCAGAATGATGCTGTGGTCTTGGTGATAGATACGCGGGTGGAGCATTCGCATGTTGATGGCGGGTATGCGGCCCGCCGGCGCAGCTGCGAGCAGGCCTGCGAAGTCTTGGGAGTGGATGCGCTTCGGGATGTGGACAGCGTTGAGGCGCTTGAAGCCATCGGAGATCCGGTGATCAAGCGACGCGCAAAGCACATTGTCACCGAGAACCAGCGAGTGCTGGAGACAGTCAAGGTCTTGGGCGAGGGAGACCTTAAGGCGGTCGGCGAGCTCCTGTACCAGTCCCACGTTTCCATGCGTGATGACTACGAGATCTCCAGCGAAGAACTTGATGCCGCGGTGGAAGCGGCGATGGAAGCCGGGGCGATCGGCGCCCGGATGACCGGCGGTGGTTTTGGCGGAAGCGCTATTGCACTGATTCGCCGAGAACAGGTGGAGCCGGTCAGCCAAGCGGTGCTGGCCGCCTTTGAACAGGCAGGTTATGTGCAGCCGAATATCTTCACCGTCGTTGCCGACGAGGGCGCTGGCCGAGCGTAGGCCGGCTGCGTCCTCGGCCAGAACCTCAGAGCAGCAGCTTGAGTCCCACATGGCTCTGCTCGTAGCCCAGGCGCGCATAGAACGCATGGGCTTTGAGCCTCGATGAATCGGTAGTCAGCTGTGCAAGCCGCGCCCCGCGGGCCCGGCCATGCGCATGAGCCCATTCGAGCATCGCCCGGCCGACGCCGTGGGACCTTTCGCTGGCAGCTACGCGCACGCCTTCGATCTGCAAGCGCGTGGTGCCCTTGCGGGACAGCCCAGGGATGATCGATAGCTGCATCGTTCCGATGACGGTGTCTTGTTCATCGCGGACCACCGCAAGATAGTTTGACCAGTCGCGGCTGATCTTGTCGAAGGCCCGTTCGTAGGCCACCAGTTCCTCGCCTTCGCGGGCGGCGCCCAACTCGTCATCGGAAAGCAATGCGACAATGGATGGTACATCGGAGCGCTCGGCACGCTGCACACGGTACCTGCGCTCGCCGAGGCGGAGCAATCCGCCCACCGATGCCCGGGCCTGGGAACGAAGCTTGAGGATCAGCGCATCCAGCCATCCGCCCACGTGCTCACGGCCTTCGGGAGTATCCGGGTAGCGGCACCGCAGGTGCAGTCCGGTGTCATCGAGGATGAACCACAGCATCACCCCGTCGGTGCGGATGCTGGCGCCAATGTACTGGGCTTCTAGGCCGATGGAATCAACTCGAACCGGAAGCCTGCGCAGGTCCAACCAGGAAATGGCGAACATGCCCGGCGCCTCGGGCATCCCGCCCCATGGTTCGAGTATTTCCTCCAATGGCCATGAGCCAAGCCGTACCGCTTCCTTGACTGCGGCTGCGCAGGCGAGCGGGGATGGATCTGCAGATTCGATGACGGCGTTGGTGATGAACCAGCCCACGGAGTTATCCCATTGGTGATCGTAGCGGCTGTGCACGGGGAAGACTGCCCGCAGCGGGGCCTGGGCGAGGTCCAAGGTCACCGAGGTCATCGCAGAGATGACAGCGGTCAGCGTGGAGACAGAATCCTCTTTGGCCTGGGCTGCAAAGGCGGCGCTGTCATCCACGTCCAAAACATCGCGGACCTCTACCCGTTCTGCGTGGGGCACTGGTTCGCCTAGCGGCAGCGGGAAGCGGGGCATGACCGAACCACTGGCATCCAGCACCTCTGCCCACCGCTGGTGGACCTCGCGAGGGGCGCGTTCGCGCTCGGCCAAGGCCCGGGTGTGCTCGGTGAAGCTTGCTGCGGCCAGTGGCTGTGGCACCACATCATCATCGGAGAGCCCCAATGCCCGCAGCAGGTCGCGCACGATGACCAGCATCGACCACATGTCCACATGCGAATGGTCCGAGGCGATGACGACCGTCGACTCCAACGCGGTCTCCAGCAGGCACAACCGATGGGACGGAGCATTAAACGGCGAGCAAGCCTGGTCAAAAACGTCCCGAAGCGCATCGTTCATCGACTGCCCGCTGGCTACCGGGTGCTGTGTCCACGCCCCGGGCGACACGTTGATCTCTTCAAGACGCAGCTCGCCCTGCTCATCCTGGCTGAAGGCAGAGCACAAGGTTCCATGGCGGTTGACGACTTCCAGCCACGCGGCGGCTAGCTCATCCAGCGCCACCTTGGCAGGCAATCGGAAGCTGATGGCCATCCATGATCCCGGGCGCTGGCCAAGCGAGACATGACGCCGCTGGTCAAAGGAAATCGGCAGCTCAACTCCGGTGCGCTGGACAGCGACGTCGTATCCGTGCAACTTTCCAAAGGGCAACCGTAACTGTGCGACGTTCGTCAGTCTCATGGCGTTATCCTATTACCCAAGATTGACTATGACGGAAGCGAACTTGGATTATGGCGACATTTAGTGTTCAAGGCGCTGATCTTGCAGTAGAACTCAGTGATGAAGGCGGGCATCCGGTAGTCCAGCTACATGGCTTGACCTCAAGCCGGGCACGCGACCGCTTGTTGAATTTGGATCTAGGCCGAGGGCTCAGCGGCACTCGGCTGCTTCGCTACGATGCTCGCGGGCACGGTGAATCTACTGGGCGTGCAATGGCTGAGGACTACGAGTGGAAGCACCTCGCCGATGATCTGCTGGATCTGCTGCACGAGTACTTCCCTGGCGAAAAAGTCTACGGGGTGGGCCCATCGATGGGTTGCGCCACCCTGCTATACGCAGCGATCAAGGATCCCGAGCGCTTCTGCGGATTGACGCTTCTGCTTCCGCCCACGGCGTGGGAGTCTCGCAAGGCGAAGTCGCTAGCCTATGCGAACCACGCCCGGGTACTGGAAACCGAGGGCTGGGATGCCTTCATCCAGGCGGATCTCAATCAGCCGGTCCCGCCAGCCACCATCGGGAATCCCGTGACGGTACCGGATAATGCTCCCGAGCTGCTGCCGGCCATTTTCCGAGGTGCTGCCGCCAGCGACTTGCCCCAGCTTGCGGACCTGGCACGCGTCACCGTTCCCACGCATATTCTTGCGTGGACTGAGGACCCCTCCCATCCGGTGGCTACCGCACAAGCCCTGTTGTATGCGCTGCCCCAGGCGAGGCTGCAAGTAGCGAGCACGCGCGGCGAAGTGAATGCCTGGCCGCAGATCTTGATGGATGATGTGGCCAAGCACGGCGCCCCGCATCCAGCGGAGCCGATCCACTAGCCTCTGCGAAGCTCGGCCGCGATGCGGTCCATGGTCTGCGCGATGGCCAGCGATTCATCAAGCGGCATGACAGGGGATTCGAGCAGGCCTTCACCGATGCACCGGGCAACATGGGCGGCTTCCCAGCCAAGGCCAGTAGCAGCAGAGTGCTCGCTGAATTCCTGGCTGTCGGCGATGCTGCCATCGGAGTTGCGCAGCACCAGCCGCGACCCGGAACTAATCGGGCGTTGCACTTCCAAGGTCGCTTCGGTTCCGGCAATCCAGGCACTCTGCGGTGAATCAGTTTCAATGCTGCTGAACACGCTAGTCGTAGACCCGTCCTCGTTGGCAAGCACTGCCGTGAACGATGCGTCGACACCCGTCTCGGTCATTCGCCCAGAAGCATGAAGCAGCTGCCGAACCGGGGAAACCATGGCACTGAAAGCGATCGGGTAGATGCCAAGATCCAGCAAGGCGCCACCGCCCAGGGCAGGGTCATAGATCCGTGAAGCGGGATCAACCTCAAACTTCGCTCCGAAGTCGGCGTTAATGGAAAGAACCTGGCCGAGCAGCCCGGACTCGATGACCTGCGCGATCACGTTGCCGACGGGCAAAAGGCGCGACCACATGGCTTCCATGGCAAAGACGCCTGCAGCCCTGGCCGCGGTGATCACCTGCTGGGTTTGCCCGGCGTTCAAGGTCATCGGCTTCTCCACCAGAAGATGTTTTCCGGCGTTGATGGCCTTGATGGCGAGTTCAGCGTGGCCGCTATGGGGGACGGCAATGTAGACAACATCTACCGATGGGTCGTTGAGCACCTGGTCGTAGGAATCGTAGGCGCGCGTATTGCTGTCGCCATGCCTCTGGGCGAACAGCGTGGAGCGCTCCTGGCTGCGCGAACCAACCGCTGCAATACGGCTCTGGGTCAGCGAATTCAGGGAGGTGGCAAATTGCTCGGCAATCCACCCGGGCCCCAAAATTCCCCAATTCAGTGCTGGTGCCGACGAGGGATGCTGCAGGGCAGGCTGGGGAAGTGCTAGGGACACGGAAACTCCTAAATATAGTCAGTGGGGCCGGATAGTATTCGCACTATCTCGGCCGGAGGCAAGGCAGCCCGAGCTGCCCCCGGGGGGATTGCTTGTATCTGCCGATGGCGGCGTCTCCAGGGACAGGGCATCCAGCTGTGGTTCGCGTGCTAAAGATCGACCGAATTGGCCAGCACCGGCAGTTGCCTGCGTGCTTCCTCGACCAACGCCAGATCCAGGTCGACCACGAGCAATTCGGGTTCGGCGCCAGCTTGCGCAATGATCTGCCCCAGCGGATTAACTACCACCGAGTACCCCACGCCCAGCGGCGCGGTGCCCGACAGCTGTTGCCCAACGCTCTGCGGGTCGGCCTGGTCAACGGCTACAACGAAGGTGGTTGAATC
Source organism: Glutamicibacter halophytocola (assembly GCF_001302565.1). Lineage (NCBI taxonomy): Bacteria > Bacillati > Actinomycetota > Actinomycetes > Micrococcales > Micrococcaceae > Glutamicibacter > Glutamicibacter halophytocola. Next base: position 3,760,077 of record NZ_CP012750.1, on the reverse strand, counting down.
CAAGGCACGGGCCTTGGCGAGCGTTGTCCACTGTTCGGCCTTGCCTTCGCCTTGGCCCCAGGACGCGCAGACGACGTTCACGGTTGCTCCGGAATTGGCATGGTGGATGAACAGCTGCGGGAATCGCAGGTCATAGCAGGTGGCAACGCCCAGGATCTGCCCCTCGTGCTCAAAGCGCACTGGAGTGTTTCCGGGGGTCACCGCGTCGGATTCGGCATAGCCGAAAGCGTCGTACAGGTGGATCTTGTCGTAGTGGGTATCTGCCTCGGCACCGGCAATCAATAGGGTATTGCGGACCCGGCCCTCTACTCCGGGGGTAAACATTCCGGCGATGATGGTGATCCCGATTTCCCGTGCTTGCTGGCGGATCAGTGTCGCCCACGGTCCATCCAGCGACTGGGCGTTCCTGGCCAGGTCATTGCCAAATGCAACTTGCATCGCTTCCGGGAAGACCACCAGGGAAGCGCCGGCCTCCTTGGCCCGCTTCGCGTGATCCCGCACGATCACCAGATTGCGTTGCGGATCTGAGGTGCTGAGCACCTGAGCGAGAGCAATTTTCATGAGGCGGCTCCTTCCGAAGCTTTGATCACCAGAGTCACTAACAGCGTAAACCCTATGTTGTTTCCGGCTGCCCGAATGGAAACGGCCCGGGCCTACTGCGCGGGCCGTTCCAGCGTCACCAGATCTGATCGATCTTTACGGTCTTGCCCGTAGCGGCAGATTCTACTGCGGCATTAGCCAGCACCAAGGCGGCGAGCCCATCGGCAAAATCGGGCGTAGGAGACGATTCTCCACGGATGGCTGCGGTGAATGCCTGCAGCTCCAAACGGTATGCATCAGCGTAGCGTTCCAGGAAGAAGTTATAGATGGGATCTTTCAGCTCTGTTCCGGAAGCCGCGTGTTTTCTGACTGCAGTAGGTGTCAGATTTCGCGCTTCCAGCATGCCTTGTGCACCGAAGGCTTCCAACCGTTGATCGTAGCCATAGGAGCAGTGCCGCGAGTTCGTGATGGAGATCAGTTCTCCGCCGCGGCCTCGAAGCGTAAGGACCGCAGAATCGTAATCCCCGAGCTCTCGAATATCATCACTGAATTGGTTTGCGCCCACGGCGGTCACTTCGACAATATCGGGGACGAAGAACCGGGCCATGTCCAGATCGTGAATGGTCATGTCGCGGAAGATTCCACCGGAAGTCTCCAGATAACCGCGGGGTGCCGGAGCCGGATCCCGGCTGATGATGGTGAGTTGTTCCAATTTGCCGATCTCTCCGGAAGCCACGCGCGCATTAACGGCCGCGAACCCCGGGTCGAAACGGCGGTTGAAACCCAGCATGATTGGACTCGTCGAGTCCTTGATGTGGTCGCGGCAAGCCAGAACTGTAGACAGGTCCAGATCGATGGGCTTTTCGCACAGCACGGCGAGACCCTGCTTGACTGCCCTGGTCATCAATTCAACGTGGGTGTTGGTTGGCGAACCGATGATGACGCCATCCAGAGACGCATCGGCGAATACTTCATCAGGGTCTTGAACGGCCCGCGAGCCAGTGGCCGAGGCAAGTGCTGCAGCGCCGTCGATGAAGGGGTCGGCGATCATGACCAGATTGACGGATGGATCTGCGGCCAGGTTGCGAGCGTGGACTTGGCCGATGCGGCCGGAGCCGAAGAGCGCAAGGCGCAGGGGGCGAGTCGCCATGATAGTTAGGCCTTTCGGGAAGATGTTGCCAGTGAATGCGGAAAACTTGCTATGGCCGTGTCGAAGGCGTGCTGAAGGCCTTCGCGTACCGGAGTATTGCGGTGCACTTCGGAAATGACTTCAACACCCCACGGTCCCTGGTAGCCGGCCTCGATGGCACGGGCTATGAATTCTGCCGTATTGAACTCGCCTTCGCCGCAGTAGGTCCGGCGATTGATCGTATCTTCAAAAACGGTGCCTAGGGTCTGGAAATACCCATCGTCGATTTCTACCGCCGCGACCCGTTCCAGAGGCAGCATCCGCCAGAGTTCCTCATGGGAGAGCCCGGATTTTGCGGTGTGCCAAATATCGATCATGAGGCCGGCGGAGGGGCTGCCGCTGGCCATGACGACTTTGATTGCCTCCTCGGTTGTTCGAAGATTGGAGAACGGGGTGGCTTCAAGTGCCAGCTGGATTCCGTGCATGGCTGCGTCGTCTGCCAGTTCACCGAAAGCATCGGAGAGCAACTGGATCGGCAGCGGATGATCGGCATTGCCCGCGCCGACCTTGATGTGGCGTGCCTTGAGGGCGACAGCAGCTTCAAACAGGTCTGCACGGATCTGATCGGAGACCCGACGCTGTTGGCCTGTAGCCCACCAATCGTTGAGAAACTCCACTTCGATATGTTTCAAACCGGCTGAGCGGATCATTTCGCCCAGTGCTTGATAGCCAAGTGTTTCCTTGGCAATGACGAGATCTGCGTGAACCAGGCCGATTCCCGCGAAGCCGCTATCGGCTACCGCGCTAATGCGCTCAGCGATCTCGATGGGACTGGCTTCGCTGGGGCGCAATGGCGCGGCATCACCTGCACTAAGCCAGCAGGTGGCGATCAGCTCAGGGGTAGTGCGATGTGTTGTCATCTGTTCATTCCTATTTGCTGTAATCGACAACGGACAAGGCTGCGCAAGCCCCTTGATTCTTGCTTGATTCGTAGCAAGCTGCAACGATTCGGGCGACGTCTAGGGCATCCTGGACCGGGGCAAGGATCGGAGCTCCATTGCGGATTGAATCGACCCATCCCTGCATTTCGGTGTGGAAATTTGAGATGTTTTCAAGTTCGGGCAGTTCGGAGAACTTGTTCGATTCAGTTCGAGCGAAGGGTGGAGTGAAACGAGATTCAATCCATTCATTCCAACCTGGCATGAATCCGTCACGAGCCTGGTCAACGTGCACTCTCAGGGTTTGAGGCAGAACGCCGATCTCAAGCATGCCCTTGGTGCCGTAAACAAATATTCTTGAGCTTTCGAACCACTCCAGAGAGTCGTGCCCGTCGAAGCTGAAGGTAATTGATAGGTCCTCGTAGTTCAGCAAAGCCGAGGCTGAATCTTCACGGCTGCTCTCGTCGGAGAGCCGGGGAGATTTGTGGACGCGTGCATTAACGGACTGGGGCGTGCCGAAGATGCTGACCAGCGAGTCGAGCATGTGGCATCCCAGGATCCACAGTACGCCGCCCATGTCAGCTGGTTGCTTGAGATGTTCGGTGAGGTGTTCGCCGACCATGGCCGAACCACGTGCTGCTACGGTGACCACTTCACCGATCGTTCCCTGCGCGAGGAGCTGTTTTGCTCGTTCGATGCTCGGGGCAAGGCGAACGTTGTACCCTACCTGGATGACCTGATTAGCACCAGCAGCGGCTTCGGCCTGGAGGAGCTGTTCGAGATCCTCGACGGTTCCACCTCCGGGTTTTTCTACGACAACCGATTTCCCTGCCGCAATGGCACGTTTGGCATGTGCCAGCATGTCCTTGCTCTTCGAATGCACCATGACTGCGTTAATGCGCTCATCGTTGAGCAACTCATCAACACTGCAAGGGGCAACGTCATACTTGTCGGTGAAGTACGTCAAGCGCGGGTCGGTGTCAGCGGCTGCAACCACTTCCACTCCCTCAATGGCGCGCAGCGCGCGCACTCTGGCTGAAGCGTGCGGATGGGTGATACCCAGCAAGCCAACGACAATTTTTTCCATGTGCTGTCTCCCATAGATTTGTTGCGTGGGACGGTCTCGATGCGACCGGTGGTGGCAAGTTCTCTTGCCGAAATGCGGTGGTGAAATGTCGACTGTAATTTTCATACATTGGACAACCTGTCCAAAGTATTTCACGTCACACTAGTCCGGTCAAGTGCCTTGCTGGGAATCAAGAGTTCCGCGCTACCGAGGAAGCTGGCCTAGCATTCGAGGCGCGCGCCCAGGCGGCTGGAGAGCTCCCGCGCACCCTGGATCACTAGTTGTGCGGCGCTGGAATCCTCGCTCGGCGAGGCGAGGATCCCCTCGCGCAAGCCGCTGATCGATAGTGATGCAACCACGTGGTTGCGGTGATCGTAGATGGGGGCGCCAACGGCGGCGATGCCCGGGGTAAGCTCGTCGTCGCTCACCACATATCCTGCATCGCGGATGTCCTGGAGTTCAGCTAGGAGTTTGCTCTTCGAGCGCGCGCTGAAGCGTTCGTCGGGGCTCTGTGATAGGAGTGCCGCGTAGTCTTCCCACGCGGGGCGTTCTTCAAACGCAAGCAATGCCCGTGGCGCAGCGCCGACATGGAGCGGCAGAGAACTTCCTAGTGAGAGCAGGCGACTATTGACCCGCTTTCCTTCGATGCGCTCAATGCACACGGCTCGGGAATTGCGCCGTACGCACAGGAATACAGTCTCTCCCGTGGCATCGTGAATCGAGCGAAGAATCGGCAAGGAGGCCCTTCGCACGTCTAGGGAATTGAGCATATTGCCGGCCAGCGAGATCATTTTGCTGCCAATCCGGAAAGCGCCTCGATTGGCGAGTTGTTCGATCCAGCCAATATCCTGCAGCGTTCCGAGCATTCGGTAAACCGAGCTCGCTGGCTCATTGATCAACTCTGTCAGCCTGCTCGATGTGGCCACTCGCTCTGACGCCAAGGCGCTGATCAACGTGCCTGCCTTGGCTAGCACCGATCCCTGAGAATCCGGGGCATCGAATACGGCGCCCGTGGGTGCAGGGGAGAAGTCCTGGCGCGCCTCGCCCAGCTCCATGGCTGCCGCTTCCATTGCCTTTCGGACTTCTTGCTCAGTGGCCCTGACGTGATCAACTAGTCCGGCTACGGTGAGGGCTCCAAACAAGGTTCCATCAGGGTTGAATACGGGGAAGCCTATGGCGGCGATGCCATTGACGACTTCATTGACTTCCAAGCGCCATCCGTCATTTCGTGTCTTCTCGACCAGCTTCACAAGATCTTTGGCTCCTGTGGGCGTGTGAGGCGCAAGGGCGGGGAACGGCGCGCTCTTGATGAGGGAATCCAGTATTTCCGGCGTGCTGAAAGCCAGGATCACATGCGAGGCGGCGCCTGCGTGCAAGGGAAGGATTCTGCCGGAGGAAAGCGCATGCAGATCCACGTCGGTAGCGTCGACCTGATCCAAGCAGACAGCGGTGTTGTTTCGATAGATCCAAAACGCTGAGGTCAAGCCCAGTCTCGATTGCATGTCTTCGAGAACTGTAGTGAGCGTGTTTCTGTCGATCAGCGCGTCGCTTGCCGCTTCGCCAAGCCTTAGAATTCCAGTTCCGAGTTCGACAAGCGAGTTCTCGCTCCGTCTAACGAGGCCAGACTTTTCAAGCGTGGAAAGTATGCGGTAGACCGAGGGTCTTGGTTCATCGGTGGCCTTAGCTAGATCAGCTGGCGTGGAAGGGCCAAGAGCGGAGAGCTCATCGACAAGCAGGCCTGCTTTCAGAACCAGCTGAATCGGAGAGACCTTTTTCGTCCGTTCACTACTCATCTGGTGGCTCCTTCGATCGGGAAAGCGGTGTGGCTCCAGTCCGCCTTGTCAGCGTCTTGGGCAGTTAATTTATTCTGCCGTGGATTATTGCCTGGTTGGGGGAGGTGGAACCAAGAAAACGAAATATCGCTCGCGGTAAGTGCCGACCTATGATAGTTTTTGAACACCTTGTCCATTCTATAAGAGTATTGCAATGAATGAGATTCAACCAGAGGCAGCTGATGACTTCAGGAATCAAATCGCAATGGCTGTCACCTAACGGGAGCTGAATGCGACGGAGCAATCTCGATCGCGAGGATGAGAGCAAGCCAACCAAATATCTGGGAAACCTCCCCGAACTATAGGAAAATCCGCCAAGCCCGGCGCAGAGGGCGGGCGCGGCGGTACGTTAAACACGACAAAGAGGACTAAGCAGATGACTAATCTGAACACGGAGCAGGGTCTTGAATTTAGCTACCAGGCTTTGCCGATGAGAGTTAAGTTCGGTGTCGGATCCTTGCAGGAGCTTCCCGCAGAGCTGGACGCGTTGGGCTTAAAGCGCGTGCTGGTAATCTGTTCGCCAGAGCAGCAGGCAACGGGGCAGATGGTGGCCGACGCGCTAGGCGATCGAGCCGCCGGAATCCTCCCGGAAGCAGTGATGCATGTTCCGGAAGAAGCTGCGCTTTCTGCCAGCCAGAAGGCTACTGAACTCGGCGCTGACGGTTGCGTAACCGTCGGGGGAGGTTCTGCCATAGGACTGGGCAAGGCTATTGCGCTTAAGCACAGCCTGCCGATTATCGCCGTTCCGACAACTTACGCAGGTTCCGAGATGACTCCGGTCTGGGGGCTGACCAGCAACGGCCGCAAGCAAACTGGCAAAGACCCTCGAGTGCTGCCAACGAGTGTTGTGTATGATCCGTCCTTGACGGCCACCTTGCCGGTGGGAATGTCCGTGACGAGCGCAATCAACGCCATCGCACATGCGGTTGAAGCGCTGTACGCTCCGGATGCCACTCCGATCATTTCATTGATGGCTGAAGAAGGCGTAAAGGCTCTAACGCAAGCATTGCCACTGATTGTGGATGATCCAAGCAACCTGGAAAACCGGGCGCAAGCCTTGTACGGATCCTGGCTTTGCGGCGCTACGCTGGGTGCCACCACGATGTCGTTGCATCACAAACTGTGCCATGCGCTAGGAGGAACGCTTAACCTTCCGCACGCTCAGACGCACACCGTGGTCCTTCCCTACGCTTTGGCGTTCAACCAGGTTGCTGCACCCGGCGCCAAGGCAGCCTTGTCGCGGGCATTGGGCGGAGCAGACGATCCGGCACTTGAACTGTGGAACCTCGCAGAAAGGCTGGGCGCCCCTCGTTCCCTATCCGAGCTGGGCATGGAAGAGAGCGACATTCAGCGGATTGCTGAAGAGGTTGTCGGGTACTCCTATGGGAATCCACGCGCCATAGACCTGGAATCTATTCAGGGATTGCTTAGCGACGCTTGGCGAGGTAGCCAGCCACAAGCCAACCCCGGACTTTGACCAGCAATTCTCCGTTCTCCGATTTAGAAACACGCACAAGAAGTGGGGTAAGCGCATGACCGCAACTGCTACTACAGCCAGCGGAGCTGAAGCTTGTCGACTGGTTCTCGGCACCAATGTTTTCGGCTGGACTGCTGGCCAGGAAGCGTCGCACGAAATCTTGTCTTCGTATGTAGATGGTGGGGGCAACTTCATTGATACTGCGGATTCGTATTCCTTCTGGGCGGAAGGGAACGCTGGTGGGGAGTCTGAACGCATCATTGGCTCGTGGCTCTCGGGCCGCAGCGATAGAGACCAATTGATCGTCGCGACTAAGGTCAGCCATCATCCGGAATTCTCCGGCATGTCCCCGGAGAATATTCGAGTCGCCGTCGAGGAATCGCTTCGCCGGCTAGGAACCGAATGCATCGACCTCTACTACGCGCACTTTGATGATCCTTCTGTCCCTTTGGAACAAAGCGTCCAGGCTATGTCGGAATTAGTGGATCAAGGAAAAATCAGGTCGATTGGGGTGTCCAATTATTCGTCCCAGCGGATTGAAGAATGGATCAGCATAGCCAAAAGCGCGGGGTACCACGTGCCAATCGCCATCGAGCCCCAATACAACCTGATGGAACGCGCAGTTGAAACCGACATTCTTCCGCTAGCGTCCAAACACGGACTTGATGTATACCCTTACTATTCCTTGGCTCACGGTTTCCTTTCCGGAAAATACCGGCCAGGGAATCTTCCCCAGGGTGCAAGAACGTCTGACGCATCGCAATATATGGATGCCAGAGGGCTTTCAGTGCTGGCCGTTCTGGACGAGATCGCCAAGCGTCGTCAGGTGCAGCCAGCTGCCATCGCTGTGGCATGGATTCGCGGCAAAAACGACGTGACAGCGCCGATTGCCAGTGCACGCAACCTTGACCAGTTATCGCCTTTGCTCAGCACGATGAACCTGGTTCTCGATGAAGGCGAAGTGCAGCTTCTTGATGAGGCCTCCCGAATATAGGTATTGCGCAGACAAACTATTTGTTAGGAACGAAGATGACCAAGCAAAACCATAATGTAGCCAACGAGCAAGCTGCAGTTGAAGAACAGCTGATCCAGACGGTCGTTGACTCATTCGACAACTGTACGGATCCTCGACTCAAAGAGTTGATGCAGTCCTTGACCAAGCATCTCCATGCCTTCATCCGAGACGTGCGGTTGACTGAACCCGAATGGAACGCGGCGATCGAGTTCCTGACCGCAGCAGGCCATATCACCGATGATAAGCGCCAGGAATTCATTCTGCTTTCAGACGTTTTCGGTGCTTCGATGCAGACCATCAACGTCAATAACGAAGTGCACGACAACGCTACGGAAGCGACCGTATTTGGCCCGTTCTTTGTTGACGATGCCCCTCGGATCGAGAACGGCGGAGATATCTCCGGCGGAGCTCCCGGACAGCCATGCTGGGTTGAAGGTACTGTGAAAGACACTGAGGGCAATCCCCTTCCCGGGGCACGCATCGAAGTCTGGGAGGCTGATGAAGAAGGCTTCTACGACGTGCAACACAGCGATGGGCGAGTATACGGGCGTGCGCATCTGTACAGCGACGAAAATGGCGCTTACAGTTTCTGGGGGCTGACTCCAACTCCATATCCGATCCCCCATGACGGTCCGGTTGGGCGCTTGCTGGAGAATGCCGGGCGCTCGCCAATGCGCGCTAGTCATTTGCACTTCATGGTCTCGTCAGCTGGTCACCGGACATTAGTGACCCACATTTTTGTTACTGGCGATGAGTTGCTGACCCAAGATTCCGTGTTCGGGGTTAAGCAGTCCCTGATCAAGGACTTTGTGCAGCAGCCACTCGGTACGCCGACACCAGATGGCCGAGTGCTTGATGAAGGTAGCTGGGCACGGGCCCAATTTGATATCGTGCTTCCGCCAGAGGGCGGATAAAGACCGAACGAATTGCCATTTAGGTGAGTAGCTTGGACCCGACGATCACCGGGTCCGGCGCCTGAAAGCCCAAGAGCATGGTTCCGAAACTACATCGGAACCATGCTCTTGGGCTTTGTTCTTGAACAGGGAAATATTGCAGCCAAGGTCCTTAGGGATCCTCAGGCCAGGAAAAGTGTGGCTGTCCCGGTTGTGGCGACGGCTTTCAATTCTTTTCCGAGTGGACTTTGCCGCTCGCGACGAACGGATATTTGGCTGGGAGCACTCGGTCCCCTTGCGCCTGCCCTAGGAGTCGAGAAGCTGGCTTCAGCATGCTTCGGGTGCCCGAAGCGACTCTTGATCAACATGACTAATGCTGGCCCGGTGTTCGAGACCAGAGCCAGCACTAGTTGAAAGGATATTTAGAATGTACGCGGGGGATGGACGCCTTATCTATTCCGCTGCCGGAACGCTGTCGTTGGCGCGCACGGCGTAAATAGCTCCTGTGGAGACATCCTCTTCCAAGGACTCCAGCGAACGGCCGCGAGTTTCGGGCACCTGCGTGATCACGAAGATCAGAGCCAGGACCCCGATGCCCGCGAAAATGAAGAATGAGCTGGTGATGCCAATACCTGATACCAGCGACGGGAACAGCAAAGTAAGAACACCATTTGTGCCCCAGCCGAAGAATACCGAGATTCCGATGCCTAGTCCGCGCATGTGGAGCGGGAATATTTCTGCCAGCCACACCCAGACCGCTACATTCAAGAATGATTGCATGGACAGCACGAAAGCGACGACTAGAACCATGATGATTATCGGGCGAAGAGCGGTGCCTTCTGGGAGGAACATTCCAGCGAGCGCAATCAGAATATGGCACACGGTGGTCAACGACAGGCCGATGGTGAATGTGGTCCGCCGGTCAATGCGGTCCATGTTGCGCAGTGCGAATACTCCGCCGATGACGGCCACAACGCCGAAGGCGATATTTGCCAAGACGGCTTGCTGAGCGGTCATTCCGGACTCTTCAAGAACTCGTGTGCCGTAGTACATGATCGAGTTGATGCCGGTAAGTTGCTGGGCCATTGCTACGCCGATCCCCACCAGAACGATGCGGATGAGCCACTTGTTGGACAACAAGGCACGCAGACCAGTGTGCCCTTGACCGCGTTCTTCGTCGGCGATGCGTTCGACGTCATTGATCTCGGCGAGTGCGCGATCTGAAGAACGAACAGTCTTAAGGACTTTCAGGGCTTCTGCGTAACGCCGCTTTTCAACCAGCCAGCGCGGGGATTCTGGCATGCGGAGCATTCCGAGGAACAAAGCCAGGGCTGGCAAGGCGCAGACCGCAAACATGATGCGCCAGATGCCGTCGACGGTTCCACCTAGAGTGCTGGCAATAATCGCATTGACTACGAAGGCAGCTAGTTGCCCACTCACAATGGCCAACTCGTTTCGCCCGGTTATGGAACCGCGGATTTCATACGGAGCAAGTTCTGCCAGGTAGACAGGGACGACGGTGGAGGCGCCTCCAACTGCAAGTCCAAGCATGATGCGTCCTGCCACAAGTATCGCAAAGCCAGCGGGGGAGAACGTGCCGTGCTCGGCTCCACCAGGTGAGAAGACCACGAGCATGGTGCCAAAAAAGAACAGAACGGCTAACAGTAGTATGCTCTTGCGCCGACCCCATGCGTCGGATATCTGCCCGCCTACGAGGGCTCCGACAGCTGCTGCGAATACCAGTGAACTGATGACAACACCGATCTGAATGAGATTCAGTCCCAGCTCTTCAGCCATGGGCCCCTCGGCACCATTGGCGACACCGGTGTCGTATCCGAAGAGCAATCCTCCAAAGCAAGCCACCAGGGAAATGAGCCCTAGACGCTTGTCATGGGGACCAGATTTGAGTGGCGGTAGCGCTGTTTGGCTTGTGACGTGATGATGTTTGGACATTGGAACTCCTCTGTGAACTGCACAAAATTTGATTCGCCGTTGCGGTGCATCGGCGAATCTCCTCGACCTGATGGCTCCTTTGCCATCGGCATGGCCAATGAAGGTCAACCTTGAAACGGACAGGGCAACTCCTGAGAAGTGCGGGAGATGTCGTGCTGTGCGGAAAACTGATCAACAGCCATAATTCTCACTAGCTGGACACCCTGTTCAATTTACTGACACTAATAATAGCAAATGTGCTCTAGATTACAACGTTCCACTGAGGGGTGCTCGGGCGGAGGATCTTGTGGCTGCGATCGTCCGCGGTGAGCGGGTTGGACTCACTTCCATGGTGACCTGTGCGAGTGCAGTCGCGATCAATCCATGAAAGTGGGGTTGCGACCCTTGCGGGACTTGAACTCTTCATGTGAAACTGGACAAGGTGTCCGATGGGCAATATCCATTAACGAAGAAGTCGGTTGAATGCTATAGCGACATGGCCCCGAATTGGGGTGACCGGCCGCGTGCCCGCTGCCCGCAGGTTATCAATTCTCACGGGTGGACAGCAGAGGCCAAAGGGTAGAACCACTCAGCTTTCAACGATGAAAGCGACTATTTCTGAGAATTCCTGAAGGGAGTCAAGAGTTGAAAACATTAAAACTTGGTCTGGTTGGAGCTGGGCGAATCGGTCAAATGCACGCGAAGAATCTAGTGACGGTCAAGGAGAAAATGGCGCAACGCGGCGTTGAAATTCAGATACTCCTCGCAGACGCCAACGCTGAGGTAGCGCGGCGGGTTGCTGCGGAGCTTCACGTTGATTCGCGCGAATCCGTGGCAGACCTCTTGGAATCGGGGTTGGATGGCTTTGTCATTACTTCCAATACCGCCTCTCACCCTGAGCTTCTCCGTTTGGGCTTCAAGTATGGCGTACCGATGTTCTGCGAGAAGCCGGTCTCCAGCAGTGTCTCCGACGCGCTTCCTCTGCTCGAAGAGATCCGTGCTGCAGGGGCAATAGTCCAGGTTGGCCACCAGCGTCGATTTGATGCGGGGTATGCGGAAGCTAAGAGCCGTTTCGCCGCCGGGGAGCTGGGTTGGTTGCATTCCTTGCGGGCGGTAACTGGTGATGCGTTTCCGCCGTCCGTTGATTACATCAGAACATCGGGTGGAATCTTCCGGGACGTGTCCGTCCATGATTTTGACATCATTCAATGGCTCACGGGCAAGAGGATCGTCGAAGTGTGCTCGTGGGGATCAAATAAGGGTGACGAGGAAATTGGGAAGGCCGGTGATGTTGATACCTCGTGCGCCATGTTGAAGCTTGAGGACGGCACTCTGGCATCGGTAACGGGAACCCGGTATAACGGCTCAGGCCATGATGTTCGACTGGATGTCCATGGATCGCTGGCTACCGCAGTGGTCGGACTTGATGAGCGGTCTGCTTTCCGGTCCGCGGAAGCCGGAATAGAATTCCCTGGTGGTACCCCGCACGAGACTTTCGCGCAGCGTTTCCATGAAGCCTATGTAGACGAGCTTGCGGGATTTGTTGAATTGATTCTGGGCGAGCGGGAGAACCCCTGCACGCCATTTGAGGCAGTGACAGCGGCGCTGGTCGCCGATGCGGCGCAGTTGTCTTTGCACAAGGGGCAAAGCGTGAAAATTCCGGCACTTCAGGATCTCCTTGACGGCAAGGCCGAGCCACTTGAAGTTGCCTAGTCGGTTCATCTGAATGATTGGCACCGGAATCATGGGTGTCGTGCGGTGCTGTTGCATTCCCGCACGACACTCCTGGATTGGCAGGGCCTAATTGGCACCCAGCATCTGTTCTTCTTCGCGACCCTTGGACACCGACATGATGTCAGCCTGGCGCTCGCCGTCGACTTGATCAGCCAACGCGTTCAGCGAGGCCATTGAGTCTGCTGAAAGCCGGACATCCAAGGACCGCAGATTGTCATCGAAGTGGGCGGAGTAGCGGGTTCCCGGGATCGGCGAGACCTCGACGTTCTGGGCCCGGGCCTGCTCATAAACCCAAGCCAGCGAGAGCTGCGCGGTGGTAATTCCTTCACGCCGCGCAGTTTCCCCGATGATTGCGCGTAGCGGGAGATTATTCTTCATTCGGGCGTCTTCGAACCGCGGGAAGTTCCGGCGGACGTCGGTCGCATCCAGCTGATCCAATGAATCAACTTCTCCGGTGAAGTAGCCGCGGCCCAGGGATGCGTAGCTGACCAGGCCCACGCCGAGCTCGCTGGCGGCCGGCAGCAACCAGCGTTCAATGTCGCGGCTGAAAATGGAGTACTCCATTTGAATGGCGGTGATCGGGTGCACTTTGTGCGCGCGGCGCAATTCATCGGCGGTCACTTCGGACAATCCGATATGGCTTACTTTGCCGGCGTCGACCAGTTCCTTGTAGGCGCCGACGGTATCTTCAATCGGCACCCTGCTATCGACTCGGTGGTAGTAGTACAGGTCGATATGTTCCACGCCCAGGCGCTTCAGACTTTCGTCGAGGCATTCCTTGATGAAGGCGGGGGAGCCGTTGGCGCGCGGGTCACCCGGATTTTTGGGGCGGACTATCCCGGCTTTGGTTGCAAGCGTGACTTCGTTGCGGCGGGTCTTGAGTACTTCGGCGAGCAGGCTTTCGTTGTGTCCGGCGCCGTAGATGTTCGCGGTATCCAGGAAGGTGACTCCGGAATCGATCACATGGTTCACGGTGCGCAGGGATTCTGCATCATCAGCAGCTCCATAGGCGCTGCTCAAGGACATGCATCCAAACCCCTGTTCGGTGACCTTTAGCCCTTGGCCAAGTTCGATGCTGTTTACGCTTCCTTGCTGTCCCATGTCCGTCCTTCGTATCGGATTTACTGCCCGCTCTTGAGCCTACCGAAGTGGTGGGAGGTGGACATCAATATCGGGCAATTATTGAGTATCGTGAATCGGCAACCATGCGACACGCCTGCTGGTTTCATGGCTTGATCAGTGCAAAGAGACGGAGTCTCATTAATGGATGGTGATCTCAGAGTAAAATTCTTGCCATGGGCAGCGTAGTGCGCGATCGGGTGCGCGAGAAGATGAAAACCGAGCTGGCGCAGCAGGTGTATGCCGTTTTTGCCGAGCGCGGGTTGGAGAACGTCACGGCCCAGCAGGCGGCCCAGGCTGTTGGCATTTCCCGTGCGACATTCTTCAGGTATTTCTCTTTAAAAGAAGACGCCGTGGTGACTGCATTGCGGTCGATGAATATGCATTTCTCCCAGATGCTCGAATCCATGGCATCAAATCCCAGCGAGAGTTTGCTCGAGCTTTTGCGCCGAAGCTTCGAGCCAACCGTTGTGGCCGCCGACCAGGACCCCGGCACTATGCGCTCGCGAGTTCAATTGGTATGGAGCACTCCTGCGCTGCGGGCCAGCTGGCAGGATTCACGCAGGGAGCAACAGGCTGCGCTGGCGCACGCGCTGCAGCCCTTTTGCGCCAATCCCCGATTGGCTGACACCTCCGCGTTGCTGGCGCTGACCCTCTATGACCACGCCCTGGTCAGATGGATCGAATCGCAGGATGAGACCCTGCGTGAAATCCTCGATGAGGTTTTCGACTTTGCGGCCATGATTGATGACCGCTGGACCGCAGGCACTTCCTAGTCGAGCCCCTGTGGCGTCTGGAGGACCTGTACGGCGTTAGCCAGAAAAGGCGCTGGATCCGGCTGGGTGGACTGCGCCCAGCGGACGCATGCAGTGAAAAGAACTGCGCCGAAAGCTATGGTCAGGTATTCGGCTTGCTCTTCGTTCACTCCATGTTCCATGAAGAACCGCGTGGTTCGTTCCCGATCCGGAGACATGCGCAGTGACGCTTGCGAGAGCAATTCAGGCTGCTCTGCGATCAAGCGCAATCGTCCCCGCGCAACTTCCAAGTCAGGCAAGGACTGCAGGGCGGCCAGCGTGGCCTTGTGCAGGGACTCGATCAGGCCCAGCCCGGTTTGCCGCCCTGTGTTCAGAGCGGCTTCGGAAACCGAAATTGCCTCAAGCGCCCCGCCCCACACGAGATCAGCTTTCGATGAGAAATACCGGTACAGGCTCTTGCGCCCAATTCCAGAGGCTTCCGCAATCTGGGCCATTGAAACTTGGGCATAGCCATGTTGGTCAAACAACTCCAAGGCAATCCGGGCCACGCCATCCGGGTCGATGGATTGCGGCCGCCCGGAGAGGCGCTGGGAAGTGGAACTGTTGCTGTCCGGCATATCTCAAGTATGGGCCATTGAATTATGACACTGTGAGTCATAAGCTGTTCGGGACAGCTGGCGTAGCAGATGGGGGAGTGCAATGAGCACGGAAAACACTTGGCAGGAACGGATCGCAGCAGGCCGGTTCACCGGCAAAACGATCGTCGTGACCGGAGCTGGATCTGGAATTGGCAAGGCCACGGCACTGCGCGTGGCCAAAGAGGGCGGCAAGGTTATTGCCGCAGACATCAGCGCTGGCAGGCTTGAAGAGCTGGTGGCTGGGAATCCCGAGTTGGACTTTGTTGTTGTGGCCGGCGATATCACCGAGCAAGAGATCGCTGACCGCGTTGTTGCCGCTGGCGAAGGAAGAATCGACGGCTTGGCAAACGTCGCGGGCATCATGGACAAGTTCGAGCCCATCCATGAAGTTGAGGATGCGACCTGGGAGCGGGTCTTCAACGTGAACGTCAATTCCATCTTGAAGCTAACTCGCGGTGTCCTGCCGCTGATGCTCGACGCAGGCCATGGAGCTGTAGTCAACGTTGCCTCCGAGGCTGGACTGCGCGGATCGGCTGCGGGAGTCGCCTACACGGCGTCCAAGCACGCGGTGATCGGAATGACGAAGAACTCGGCAGTCATGTATGCCAAGAAGGGGATACGGTTCAACGCTGTTGCCCCGGGAGCCGTGCAGACGAATATCGAGGCGCCGATGGATTCGGTGTTCGCCCAAGAAGCCATTGGCCCGCTCATGAGCATCATTCCAGGGCTGGCCACCGCTAGCCAGCTGGCCGCGTCCATAACCTTCCTGCTCAGTGAGGACAGTACCAACATCAATGGCGTAGTGGTGGCTTCCGACGGCGGGTGGAGCGCAATCTAGCCGCACTCGCGACAGCTGCGGCCACTGAAAACAGCCAGGTCGAGGCAGCGTCAAAAAGGCTGGTCGGCCAGCGGAAAGGGATAACCTTTCACCGCTGGCCGACCAGCCTCTCTCATTTATGAAGTCTTGTCACAATCCGTTGAGGATCATGACTTCGACTGTGCTGCGACCTGTGGTGAATCTTCGTCCGGTGTTGCCGAAGCCGCTTCAGCTGCCGGTTGCATGTCGATTCGTGGCAAGGCGTCCGGGGTCGGGCCTCCGCCGAACTTCGGCGATGGAGCGTTGCCGCTAGCCAGGCGTTCGGCTTCCATCTCTTCCCACTCTTCATCTCGTCCCAGCATTCGGGCGGTGTCTTCGTTGGTGATCTCACCTGCGAAGGCACGCTTCATCGTCTCGCGGTCGAACTGCCCTTCCCACTTGGCAACTACGAACGTTGCCACGCAGTTGCCGAGCAGGTTCACGGCGACGCGCATGGAATCCATGATGCGGTCCGCGCCCAGCAGCAATGCGACGCCGGCAACCGGGAAGATGCCCAGGGCGGCTGCGGTGGCCGACAATGCCAGGAAGGACGAGCCGGGAACGCCTGCCATGCCCTTGGAAGTCAGCAGCAGGACACCGAGTGCTGCCAGCTGCTGGCCGAAGCTCAGGTCATGTCCAAAAGCCTGGGCCAGGAAGAGCAGGGAAATCGACAGGTAGATCGCTGCGCCATCAAGGTTGAAGGAATATCCGGTGGGTACAACCAGCCCGGTTGTGGCACGCGAGCAACCTGCATTGGTCAGCTTGGTCATGATGCGAGGCATCACGGATTCAGTTGACGCGGTGCCCAGCGCGAGGAGGAATTCTTCGCGGGTGTATTTGATGAATTGCCACAGCGGGACTCGGGCGAAGATCCATGCCACCAGGAACAGGATGCCGATGAACAAAAGTGCTGCGGTGTAGCAGGCGAGAATCAGCTTTGCGTAGGTGCCCAGGGTTTCGATGCCGTACTGGCCGATGATGAATCCCATGGCGCCGAATGCGCCCAAAGGAGCGACGCGCATAACCCAGCTCATGACCTTGAAGATCAGCTCCAGGATGTTTTCGAATACTGCCAGCAATGGCGCGCAGCGTTCTTGGCCGACCACGACAATGGCGGAACCGAAGAAGACCGAGAAGAACAAGACCTGCAACAGGTTGTTTTCGGCAAAGGCGCCAATGACGCTTACCGGGATGATGCCCAGGATGAAGTCGGCGGCGTTCTTTGCCTCGCCGGACTTTTCTTCCAGGGTGGTGGTGTCCAAGGTGGAAGGGTCGATGTTCAGTCCAGCCCCGGGCTGAGCGAGGTTGGCGACGATCAGGCCGAAGATCAATGCAAAGACGGTTGCGCAGGTGAAGTACAGCAGGGCTTTGACGCCCACTCGGCCTACGGCTTTCACGTCGCCTACGGCGGCGATGCCGGTAACGATAACGAGGAAGATCAGTGGGGCGATGATCATCTTGATCAACATGATGAACCCGTCACCCAATGGGCGAAGTTCTGATCCTACTTTTGGAAGGAAATGCCCAATCAATACGCCAGCTGCAATAGCAATGCCGAGTTGGAAAAACAACGACGTGTAGAAGGGTTTTTTAGCTGACGGTTCTTGGAAGGTCAAGTCGTCGGGCGATTTCATTTTCATGGCTGCTCCTGAGGGAAGTCTCACTCCGAGGTATGTGCCTGAGTGGTGGATGCTGTCAACTGTAAGTCAGATCACAAGATTCCGCAATGAAAAATTGTAATTCCATAATTCGGAATGAATCGCTACTGGATCGTGGAAGCAAAAGAGGCGGAATGTGGCCAGGGCTGCATGAAATGATCTGTGGGATGACTGCTGAGCCCTTCCCTGCCTGCCGCATAAAAATAAGCTGACCCTACCTAGAAGTTGCAGAAGGGTTGCTGGGAAACTAGGCAAGGTGGAACCCACCGAATCCCCGAGCAGGATTGCGAGCAAAAATTCATGAGCATGGAAAGTGCCGCTTGGCATTCGCTATGGAAACTATCTGGTGACAAAGGGAAGGCCTACGCCGCAACTACGCCCAAGCGGGTCCTGAAATTTGCGGCGGAATATAAAACCCGGCTCCTGATCTTCGTGCTCTTCTCGGTGGTCGCCGCCGTGCTTGCTGTCGTGACCCCGGTTCTGGCCGGACGGGTGGTTGACGAGATCGTGGCGCAGTCCGGAGTGCGCACCATCGCCAACCTGGCGATCATCATGGCAGTGATTGCAGTGTTGGACGCCATTACTTCCGTGATCGTTCGCTGGTTCTCCTCGCGGCTTGGCGAAGGGATCATCTACGACTTGCGCACTGCGGTCTTCGACCATGTTCAGAAAATGCCTGTTGCCTTCTTTGCGCGCACCAGAACCGGCGCCCTGGTCAGCCGGCTGAACAACGATGTCATTGGCGCCCAATCGGCTTTCGCAGGAACGCTTTCTGGATTGGTCTCCAATACCGTGGCCTTGATCCTCACTGCCGCCGTCATGTTCACCACCTCATGGCAGGTGACGCTCATTGCGCTGGTGCTTTTGCCGATTTTCCTTTTGCCTGCCCGCCACTTCGGCAAGTCTGTGGCATTGATGCGCCGTGAATCCGCGGAATTGAACGCGAGCATGGGCAATCAGATGACCGAGCGTTTCTCGGCACCGGGCGCTACCCTGATCAAGCTCTTCGGCAGCCCCAAGGATGAGTCAAGGCAATTCGCCATGCATGCTGGCAGGGTCCGGGATATTGGCGTGAAGATGACCATGCGCCAGTTCTACTTCGTCACCGCACTGACCCTGGTTGCCGCGCTGGCCCTCGCGCTGGTCTATGGCTTGGGCGGAATGTATGCGGTTCGCGGCGAACTGGCTGCCGGTGACGTGGTCACCCTTGGCATGCTGCTCACCAGGCTCTACACGCCGCTGACTGCACTAGCTAATGCCCGCGTGGAAATCACCAGCGCCCTGGTCAGCTTCGACCGGGTCTTCGAGGTCCTGGACCTGGAGCCGCTCATTACCGATGCTCCCGGCGCGCGTCGCCTGGAGGTCGGAGCGCCCATTCCGGTGAAATTTGATCACGTGGATTTCTCCTACCCGAGCGCGGACAAGGTCTCGCTGGCCTCGCTGGAGGAAGTGGCCATTCTGGATACTCGTGGTGGCGAAGAAGTCCTGCACGATATCAACTTCGAAATCCCGGCTGGCCAGACCTTCGCGCTGGTTGGCTCATCCGGTGCGGGCAAGTCCACCGTGGCTTCGCTGCTGGCCCGGCTTTATGACGTGGACTCGGGAAGCGTTCAGCTGGCGGGCGAGGATATCCGCCAGCTCAAGCTGGATTCCCTGCGCACCTCGGTCTCCATGGTGACCCAGGACGGGCACCTGTTCCATGAAACCATCCGATCCAACTTGACCCTGGCTCGGCCGGAAGCCACCGACGAGCAAATTTGGGAAGCATTGGAGCGTGCCCGCCTCAAGCCGGTCATCCAGTCTTTGCCCGATGGGCTGGAAACGGTGGTGGGGGAGCGCGGCTACCGGCTCTCTGGTGGCGAACGCCAGCGCATGACCATCGCGCGATTGCTCTTGGCAGCTCCCCAGGTGGTCATCCTGGATGAGGCCACCGCAGCACTGGATTCGGCCAATGAAGCAGCGGTGCAGGCGGCCTTGGCCGAGGCCTTGGAGAACCGCACTGCGCTGATCATTGCCCACCGGCTCTCCACCATCCGCTCAGCTGACCAGATCCTGGTGGTGGAAGCCGGCCGGATCATTGAACGCGGAACGCATACCGAATTGCTTGCACTGGGTGGGCGCTACACGCAGTTGTACGAAACCCAGTTCGCCCAGTAGCAAGGCCTTGCGAGGCGAGTGTTCACGTAGTCTTGAGACACCGCGATGCACAAAACGCGGCCTGCTTAGCTTATGAGGAGAACCCCACTAGTGGTGCCCACCGAAGAACCCAGTGCGTCCGAGAGAGCCTATCGGCTGATCCGTGATGGAGTCCTGCGCGGCACCTATGCGCCCGGCTCGATGATTGGCGAAGCTTCGCTGGCCAAGCAATTCGAATTGAGCCGCACTCCGGTTCGCTTGGCCCTGGGGCGACTGCAGCAAGAGGGATGGATCGAGATCTTCCCCAAGCGCGGGGCAGTGGTCCGTGGACTGAGCGAGCGCCAAGTGGCAGAGCTGGCTGGCACGCGCCTGCTTCTTGAGTCGGTCTCGGTTCTCGAGGCTCCGGCCAAGCAGCGTGAATTGATTGCCGAGCGCCAATACCTGTCCATTGAAGAGCAGGACGATGCCCTGGCGGCCGGCGAGCTGGGCCAATTTGTGGAACTGACCATTGCCTTCCACCGCGGTTTTGTTGAAGCTGGTGGCAACAGCATTCGAGTCGAGCTTTACGACCACTTGGCCGACCGGCACCGGTTCGCTCTTTTTGCTACCTCCCAAGATTTGATCACGCGCCGCGAAGAGATCATCGCCGAGCATCGGCAACTGGTTCGGCTCATGGTCGAAGGCGACTCCGATGAATTCAGGGCGAGCCTGGGCAAGCATGTTTCCGATAACGGAAATGCTCCGTAAGGGACGTCCTGATCCCAGCGTGGCAACCCTCTGGTGTCATGAATTCGATCTGGGATACACCTTGTATCCCAGCTTGAACTACACTGTTCCTGGGTGATGGACGATTCCCCAGGGCAATTGGAAGGGCACGGGCCATGAACGAACTGACGCGAAGCAGGGTGCAACAACGTACGTTGTGGATCCTTGCCGTCTCCCAGATCTTTGGCACCATCGGAGTAGGCGTCGCCCCGTCCATCGGTATCCTGCTAGCCGAAGAGGTCACCTCCAGCGAAGCCTGGGCGGGCCTGGCCCGCACAGCCAGCACCCTTGGCGCGGCTCTGCTGGGGCTGCCTCTAGGCAACCTGGCCGCGCGCTTCGGCCGTCGCGTTGCCCTGGCTAGCGGTTGGTGGCTGGCGGCTCTCGGCGCCTTGCTGCTAGTTCCTGCGGCCCAGTACCAGTTGGTGATTCCGCTTTTTGCTGGTTTGCTGTTGATTGGTTCCGGTTCGGCGATCAGCTTGCAGGCACGCTTTGCCGCGACGGATCTGGCTGCCGATGACCATAAGGGGCGCAGCCTGGCCCTGATCGTATGGGTGGGAACCATTGGCACGGTCCTGGGCCCAAATCTAGGAATTCCTGCGCAGCGGATCAGCGACGCGACCGGACTGCACGTCTACGCCGGGGCGTTCCTCATTGCAGGTGTCGCCATGCTGGTTGCGGGCCTCCTGGTATTCCTCCTGATGCGCCCGGATCCCCTATTGCTCAACCGCGAGACTGACCAATTGGCGGGACCAGCGCTGCCTGTTCGCCACAGGGGCGGCCTCAAGCGCTTTGCCGCCGAGCTGCGCAACAACCCGCGCGCACGCTATGCAGTAGTGGCGATCCTCAGCGCGCAAATGGTGATGGTGGCCATCATGACGATGACGCCGATTCACGTTACCCATCATGGCGGCTCGGTTTCGCTGGTCGGTGTGACCATCTCGCTGCATATTCTTGGCATGTATGCGCTGGCGCCTTTGGTGGGCTACGTGGCAGACCGCTGGGGCTATCGCTTCTCCATTGCCGTAGGACTGGCGATTTTTGCCGGCTCGCTTCTGGCCGGAGGGTTGCACCCGCAGAACATGGGATGGATCATGACCAGCCTGATTCTGCTTGGTGTGGGCTGGTCCTTTATCAACGTGGCCGGATCCGCCTTGTTTGCCACAGTGATCAGCAAGCAAGACCGCGCCTCGGTGCAGGGCGGCGTCGACGCGCTCTCCAACCTCTGTGGCGCGACAGCTGCTTTTGCAGCCGGCCCTTTGATGGCGGTGAGTTCCTTTTCGGCGCTGGCGGCCATCGCGGGCATCGTGCTGATTCCCCTGGTGCTGATGACAACGGTGACACCGAAGACTGCTGCCCTGAAAAGCTAGTCGGCAGCGGCAACCAGTTGCACGCCGAGTTCCTTGGCTGCCTCTTGCAACACCGGCACCGCGGACTTGATGAAAGCCTCATCCACGCGGGTGACTGGCCCGGAGACAGAAATGGCCATCGGGGTCGGGGCCCCGGGAACCGGGACGGCGATGCATCGCACGCCCAATTCCTGCTCTTCCTCGTCGATGGAGTAGCCGCGTTCGCGGGTGGCCTCGACATCGGTGAACAGCTTGCCCAGCGTCGTGATGGTGTTGGCGGTCTTCGGCGGCATGCCCGCTTGGGAAACGAGGCGCTGCACGCGTTCATCGTCAAGCACCGAGAGCACGGCCTTGCCGACCCCGGAGTTGTGCAGCATGGCGCGGCGTCCTACTTCGGTGATCATGCGCATCGAGTGCGCAGACTGCACCTGGGCGATGTAGGTGACCATATCGCCATCCAGTACGGCGATGTTGGCTGATTCGCCAAGCTTGGAGACCAGATCCTTGAGTACCGGGGAAGCCAATGCGCCGAGCTGCCGGTTGGCGACTTCACCCAGGCGAATCAAGCGCGGGCCCAGGGAATAGCGGCGGTTGGGCAGCTGGCGGACATAGCCGACTCCCACCAAGGTACGCAGCAGGCGGTGGATGGTCGGCAGCGGCAGGGGAGTGTCGGCGGCCAATTCGCTCAGCGCCGCCTCGCCGCCGGCGCGGGCGATGACTTCAAGAAGCTCAAATGCGCGTTCAACGGACTGGACGCCGCCAGTGGTGGACTTGCTGGAAGTCTGCGTCATCTTTTGCTCCTTAGTTAAGGCACTCATTTTGGAAGTAGCTTACGTGTAAGTTCTACGATGCGAAATCCTCGTCTCAACAATAGCCTAAAAACCGGCATTTCTTCCACGATCCGATAATTCATCGACAAAAATCCGTGCATGAGGTTGCAAATACCCCTTGCATTTTCATTTTGAGGATAATAGTATCCACTATACGGAAATCTTTTGGATCGCCGAGATCATGAACTGGCAGCCAATGCCGTCACGGCAGAGCAGGTTGCAGCAAGACAATTGGGTGCATGTCAAAGCATCCATACATGGAACAGAGCAGTGCAAAAGAGCACAAGAGGTTAAGGAACAACTCATGAGTATTTCAATTACCAGCATCCCTGATGTCGCTGATGCCCAGCAGATCCTCTCCGATGACGCCCTAGCTTTCATCCAGAAGCTGCACCAGAAATTCGCCGGAACTCGCGATGAACTGCTGGCCGCCCGCGCGGTGCGCCGCAAGGAATTCTCCGATGCCAAGGGCATCGACTTCGACCCGCAGACCGAATCGGTGCGCACCGGCGACTGGAAGGTCGCCGAAGCGCCAGAAGCGCTGCGCGACCGCCGAGTGGAAATCACCGGCCCGGCCTCCCCGGCCAAGATGGCCATCAACGCCCTGAACTCCGGCGCCAAGGTCTGGCTGGCCGACCTGGAAGACGCCTCCACCCCGAGCTGGTTCAACGTCATCGACGCCATCTCGAACCTTTCGGCCGCCGCCCGCGGAACCCTGGCCTTCTCTGACGCCAAGACCGGCAAGTCCTATGAGCTGCGCACCGATGCACCACGCGCAGTGGTCGTGGTTCGTCCGCGCGGCTGGCACATGACGGAAAACAACGTCCTCGTGGACGGCAAGCCTGCCGTCGGCGCCTTGGTGGACTTCGGCCTGCACTTCTTCCACAATGCCAAGGTGCTCACCGAGTCGGGCCAGGGCCCGTTCTACTACCTGCCGAAAATGGAGCACTACCTCGAAGCCCGCCTGTGGAACGAGATCTTCACCTTCGCCCAGGCCGAGCTGGGCATCGCCCATGGCACCGTGCGCGCCACCATGCTCATCGAAACCATTCCGGCCGCTTTCCAGATGGAAGAATTCCTCTACGAGCTGCGCGAGCACGCCTCGGGCCTGAACGCCGGCCGCTGGGACTACCTGTTCTCCATCATCAAGACCTTCCGCGAAGCCGGAGCCGGATTCATCATGCCGGACCGCTCCGCAGTCTCGATGACCGCACCGATGATGCGCGCCTACACCGAACTGCTGGTCAAGACCTGCCACAAGCGCGGAGCCTTCGCCATGGGCGGCATGGCCGCCGTCATCCCGAACCGCCGCGAACCAGAAGTCACCGCGGCCGCCTTCGGGAAGGTCCGAGATGACAAGACCCGCGAAGCCAACGACGGATTCGACGGCTCCTGGGTAGCCCACCCGGATCTGGTGAACATCTGCAAGGAAATCTTCGACGCCAAGCTCGGCGAGAAGCCAAACCAGATCGACCGCCAGCGTCCAGAGGTTGAGGTCACCGCAGCCCAGCTGCTCGACGTCGCCAGCGCCCCGGGTGATGTCACCGAAGCCGGCGTGCGCGCCAACCTCTACGTGGCCGTGGCATACACCGCAGTGTGGCTTTCGGGCAACGGCGCGGTGGCCATCCACAACCTGATGGAAGATGCCGCCACCGCTGAAATCTCCCGTTCGCAGATCTGGCAGCAGATCCGCAACGAGGTGGTGGCTGCCGACACCGGCAACACCATCACCGCAGAATTGGTGTCAACCATTCTGGGCGAAGAGGTGGAACGCCTGCGCGGCGAGGTCAATAATGAAGAGCACTTCAAGGCCTACTACGAGCCAGCTGCACAGCTGATCGCCACCCTGACCAGCGGCAAGGATGAGGACTTCGCAGACTTCCTCACCACTGGCGCATATGAACTGTTGGAAAAGGAGTACGTGAGCAAGTCATGATCAACCCCTTCGATGAGTCCACGCTGGACAGCGTAGAAGCGCTGCTAGCCGGCACAGACCAGCTGCTGGAACAGTCCTACCCGGGCGATTCCGGGGCACGCCAGCCCATCCATACCGTGTATGTTCCGGGCGACAAGTACACCCCCGATCTGCCCGCGGCCTGGGGCCGGAACGCCATTGCGGCTGCCGGCGGCCTCATGGGCCTGTCCGCCCTGGCAGCCAAGCTGAACCTGGCCGAGCCGCAGCGCCTGGCCGAGCTGGTGGCCGACAAGCTGGCCAGCGAACCCATCGAAGACTTGCGCATTGACTTTGAAGACGGCTTCGGCAATCGCAGCGATGCCGAGGAGGACGCAGCCGTGCTGGCCGCGGCCGACTCGCTCGCTGCGGCCGTGGCCGCCAACAAGGCTCCCTCCTTCATCGGCATCCGCTTCAAATGCTTCGAAGCCCCGACCCGCGCCCGCGGCATCCGCACCCTGGGGCTGTTCATTTCGCAGCTGCTTTCCCATGGGGAACTGCCTGCTGGCTTGCGCCTGACCCTGCCCAAGGTCACCACCGTGGACCAGGTCAAGGCCATGGTGCTGCTCGCCGAGCAGCTGGAGCAGGCCCACGGCCTTGAAGCGGGCAAGATCCGCTTCGAAGTCCAAGTCGAAACCCCGCAGGTGATCATCGCCGCCGACGGCACCCATCCCGTGGCCCAGCTGATCCACGCAGGCCAAGGCCGGGTATCTTCCCTGCACTACGGCACCTACGACTACTCGGCCTCGCTGGGCGTGGCCGCCGGCTACCAGTCCATGGAACACCCGGTGGCTGACTACGCCAAGGATGTCATGCAGGTGGCCGTGGCCGGGACCGGCGTCGAGCTGTCCGATGGCTCGACCAATATCATCCCTGCCGGCGACCCGGAAAATATGGCAGAAGCCTGGGCCCTGCACGCCCGATTGGTCTCCCGCCACCTGGCCCGCGGCATCTACCAGGGCTGGGACCTGCACGAAAACCAGCTGCCCACCCGCTACCTGGCCACCTTCGCATTCTTCCGCGAAGGCCTGCAGGCGGCCGGCACCCGCCTGCGCAACTACGTCCACCAGATCAGCTCCACGATCATGGATGAGCCCGCCACCGCACGGGCCCTCGCCCGCTACATCCACCGCGGGGTCACCTGCGGTGCGGTGAGCGCCGAGGAAGTCGCCGAACTAGCCCAGATCACCCTGTCCGAACTCGAAGCGATCGCGCTGAATCGCTCCCACGCCTAAGGATCCTGTCATGACTGTTCCAGCAATCCAGAACTCTTCATCCTATTTCGCGAACTTCGGCGGGCACCCGCCGCAGAGCGATCTGCTCACCGACCGCGCCATCGTCACCGAGGCCTACACGGTCATCCCCAAGGGCGTGCTGCGCGACATCGTGACCAGCGTCTTCCCCGAGTGGACCAATACCCGCGCCTGGGTTTTGAACCGCCCGGTCGCCGGTGGCGCCACCACCTTCGCCCAGTCCATCGTGGAAGTTGCCCCAGGCGGCGGATCCACCAAGCCGGAGCCGCAGGCAGAAGTCCAGGGCTTCATCTTCGTGCTCACCGGCCAGCTGACCGTGGTCATCGAAGGCACCGAGCATGTGCTCGAAGACGGCGGCTTCGCCTACCTGCCAGCAGGGGCCACCTGGTCGGCACGCAATGACGGCACCGAGCTCACCAGCTTCCACTGGCTGCGCAAGCGCTACGAGCCGCTGGCCGGCGTGGACGCTCCGGGCCCAGTGGTTGGCAACGAGCGCGACGTCGAGCCCGGCGCCATGCCAGGCACCGATGGGAAATGGCGCACCACCCGCATGCTCGACCCGAACGATGCGGCCTTCGACTTCGGCGTGAACATCGTGACCTTCGAGCCGGGCGCATCCATCCCATTCGCCGAAACCCACGTCATGGAGCACGGCTTGTACGTGCTGGAGGGCAAGGGCGTGTACCGCCTGAACGGCGACTGGGTCGAGGTTGAGGCCGGGGACTACATGTCCCTGCGTGCCTTCTGCCCGCAGGCTTGCTACGCCGGTGGCCCGGACAACTTCCGCTACCTGCTCTACAAGGATCAGAACCGCCAGATCGCGTTGTAAGCCAGCGCGTCCATAATCTTCCGGGGCCAGTGCCCGCGCAACCCGCCGCATTGCCGGCACGCCGTATCCGACTCACTGTCCGAGTGATGTTTCATCTTTACCAGGACATGGCGGGCCGGTGCAACGGGTATTGCGCAGGTGCTGGCCCCGGTTTTATTTGCCCACAATTACAATCAGCCCGAATCATTGCCGGTAAGCACTCGGTTTCTGAAATCGTCGGCTGCTCATCAACTACAATTCCGCGCTCAACTAGTCACAGATTCGTCGTCGTCGATCAGCACGTCTTGATGCTGTTCAGCGGGTGAACTGAGGATCAAGCGATGCTCAAGACGCGTGAGACTTTGCGAGGACGGTTCAGCGGTGGAAGCTTGCAACGAAGTGCGCAAGCGATCACCGACCCGTTGCTCATCCAGCTCGACTCCGACTGCGACTAAGGCGTCATCGGCAGGGTCAGAACCTGGTGTGGCTACCTGAAGATGTGGTTGCCTTCCGACCATGTTGACCAGAAAGCGTTGCGTGCCGCGACCGGTCCGTAATTTCACGTGGCCCTTGAGCCGGTAAGCGTCTGCCGGAGGGTTCTCGAGAAGATCCAGCAGAGCTCCCGGATCTGCCGGCTCGGGGCAGGGCACGGTGACTGCGTGGGCATGCGGCGCATGGCTGTGGTCATGTTCGGCCCGTGAAGCAGCGGCCAGCGGAAGCTCATCCGACGGATCTTCATTCATGGCGATATCAAAGATCAGCTGAGGATCTATGGCGGCGTGCGAAGCGGGAACGATGGCCACCTGCGGGTTCGCCTCGCGGACCCTGTCGCTGATCCGCGCGAAGGCCGCGTCCCTCGCCTTTTCCGGGAGCATATCCAGCTTGTTGACCACCACGAGGCTGGCCGCGGTGAAGCGGGCAGGCGCCATGGCTGCGGTGTCCACCGTATGTTCATGCTGCACCGCGTCGATGACATCGATGATGCCTCCAGGGCGCACCCCGGGCGCGTTTCCGTAGCGCAGGAGCCGATCCACATTGATCGGATCGGCGGCGCCGCTGGCTTCAACGATGATTGCGTCCAAGCGGAGCTTTGGCTGGGCCAGCTTTTCCAGCAGCTCGTCCAGCCCGCCACTGTCCGGAAGGCAGCACACGCAGCCGCCGGCAATGGATTCGGCGGCATCGATCTGCCCGGTGATCAGGCCGGTATCAACATTGATCTTGCCGATATCGTTGATGATTACGCCAACTCGGGTTCCCGGACGGGTCAACAAGCCATTGAGCAGACTGGTTTTGCCCGCGCCGAGATATCCGGTGAGCACAATAACGGGGATCAAGACCGGTTCCTTTTCAGCTGGACGAGCGGGCCATGCCCATTCTCCCGGTTAGCCAAGGCAAAATCACGGGTGGGCACACGTGGGCGAGGCGGCTACCAGGTCGGAAGGCCGGGAATCGGTCCGTCGGCTTTGATGTTGCGGGTATTGCCCCGGGCCAGCCATTCAACCAAGCCTGCGCGGTTGGCGCGGACGGTCAGCGAGCCATCGCCGACGACCCATGTGTCGCCTTCTTCGCTGAGAAGTGTCATGCCTGGAGCATTTTTGGCGCGCATGGTGCGCACCGCAGCCTGGATGGCATCTTTTTGGGAAGCCGGATCGGCTTCCCCAATGGTCCAGGCGGTATCGAGATCGTGATGGTGGATGGCCACTTCAGTGATTCGCAGAGCCACGATGTCAGCGGCCGGGATGATCTTGCCGTGCAGGTCGACTTCTTCCACCGCTAGCTCACCAGCCAGGCGCTCGCACTGCTGGGCGAAGTAGGTGGCAGATTCCCCAAAAGCGGAAAGCAGTTCCTCGCGGGGCAGTGCGGCCAGCTGGTCGATTTCCGCGTTGCGGGCTTCCTGTGATGCGTATAGTTTCTGGGGTTCGCCGCTGATAGCCCAGTCAATAAGCTTCACCAGGGTGCGGCCGTTGGAGGCCAAGTGCGCGATGACGTGG
The DNA here is from genome assembly GCF_001302565.1 of Glutamicibacter halophytocola. NCBI lineage: Bacteria > Bacillati > Actinomycetota > Actinomycetes > Micrococcales > Micrococcaceae > Glutamicibacter > Glutamicibacter halophytocola. The sequence continues at coordinate 3,731,415 of NZ_CP012750.1, read as the reverse complement.
GCGCGGCTCCAGCCCTCGCACAAGGATCCGGCAGCCAATTCTTCGGCGGACAAGGCCTGCACCGTAGCGGACATCATCGCAGTTTCGCGAGCAAGCCGGGCGAGATCCGAGTGCAATTGCGCAGTATTGATCATGTTGCCACCCTACCAACGCGGGCCTTGGCGCAATAAAGATTTCGTCATAGACATCCAAGTGGTCTGGATTCAGATCTGCACAGTCGTATTCGCCGTGGCTATTCCAGAATTCCATTGAATCGCGTCCTCCCAAATGTTGGGCAGGAGCACGGGATGGCACGTAGCCTTGAAAGTAAGCGAAGCAACGATGGGAAGCAGCTCAGTGGCGAAGAAAAAGAAGAAGCAGAAGCCCAAGCAGGGGCACCCGGCGCGCCTGCAAGGAGACGTCATCTCCATTGAACGGGCGAAGGTCAAGCGCGGTTTGGATGCGCTAGCCCCTCAATTCACCCGGTGGCTCGAAGCCCAGCATGGAGATAGCGAGCTGGCACCCATGGTTTTGGCCGCAGTGGGTGAGACCTTGAGCTACTACGCTGAAGTGATCGAGCTTCGCGGCGTCACCGACTTCGATCCGCCGCAGCTTTTCACGGTGCTGAATGCAACCATCGAATTTGAAGAGGCCGAAGACCCTGATGACGGCTCCGGAGAGCTTCGCGAGATGGTCTTCACCGCATGGACCGTCTACCTGGATTTCCTGCGTGAAAATGATCTGTGGCGGGGTGACCCAGCGGGTCTCGAATGGCTGCTTGAGACGATCAACTCGGACGATCCCTTCAGCGAGCACAGTGACGCGCAGTTGCTGGATGTTCCGGAGTCTGCAGAGGACGCCGTGGCTGAAATCGGCCAAATGCAGGTCTTGGAGATGGGACGGGTTCTCCTTGCCTGGGCCACCACCAAAGGCCATGAGCACTGGAACGCTGGCCCGGGCCCGAAGTATATTTCCCAAGCCGCTGAAACGGCCCGCGGGCTATTTTCAAAGGACATTGATACTTCAAGCCGTCAGCATGCTGCTTCTGTTGTGCTCTCCGCCCTCGAATCGGTCGGCGCGCTGGACACCGCAACCGGTGCTGTTCCGGAGCGCGGCAACAATGCCGAAGATCTCATGGCCCCCGGCGACGTAGCCAACTACGAGAGCAAGTACAGCTACCTCAAAGCCGTCCTTGATCTGCTGCTGGCCCAGCCTGAGCAGAGTGCCGGCGAAAGCCTTGAGGCCTGGGGCTTGTCCAACCTCTGGCTGCTCCAAGCCATTGATGGCCAGGCGCAGCCGGTGGCTGAAGATCGCAGCGAGGCGTTCTCCGAAGCAGGGTGGGCCGGGGCCCATCATCGCATGGAATTGCTGCGTTCGCTTGGCCTAGTGAGCCAGGGGCGGGCCTACGATATTCCGGGAATTGTCCGGCTAGCACTGACCGATCTGGATGCAGACGCCCAAGAACAAGCGCTGGGACAAGCGCCGGGAGACCAGTCAGTGGCCGATCCCTTCGGATTCTCGCTTGACGAGGAAGAGGAGCCCAAGCGCCTGAAGCGCACTGAACCGTATAAGGGCAAGGTGCTGCAGCTGAAGCTCACCCTGCGCGAAGCCAAGCCGCCGATCTGGCGCCGCGTTATGGTGCCCGCTGACTTGAACCTTGGCGATCTGCACGACATTATCCAGATCAGCTTCGACTGGTCCGATTCGCACCTGCACCAGTTCTACGGGAAGAACTACAAGGTCAGCTACGGTCCGCAGAACCCATATATGAAGAGCGATATCGACGAGTCGACGGTGCTGCTCTCCAAGCTCTTCAAACAGCCCAAGGACCGCCTGGCCTACGCTTACGACTTTGGCGATGATTGGCGGATCGGTATCGAGGTCGAGGACGTTCTCAAGTCCGATGACGGCCAGCTGCCGAGGTGCATCGGCGGACGCCGGATGGGCCCGCTGGAAGACACTGGCGGACCGTGGCGCTGGAATGAGATGGTCGAGGAGCTGAAGAATGACCAGCCATTGACCATGATGGAGGACGTGCTCCCTGAAGAATTCGCCGCGGTTCCGGGCGAGGATTTCGACCCTGCGGTGTTCAGCATCGAGGAAATCAACGAGAACTTGGACGCGGAGTTCTAGAACCGAACGGTTAGCCGCACAGGCTTTGGCTGGCTTTGCGATTGGTGGTTTTCACCGGTGACTTTTCCGGTTTCTCTACGCTCTGGTAGTCCTGGCCCAGGTGCAGCTGGACTCCGTCGATGGCGGCGGTTTCCGGCTTGAGATCCAGATTCAAGTCCTTGGCCAGGGCCACGGCGGTTTGCTGCGCCTGGTCGGTGTCGGCTGCCAGCAAGGTGGTAGCGCCCTGCACGCTGGCGGCATTGCCGACACCGGACACCGTGAACCCTTGTTCGCTGGCCTTCTTGGCGTAGTCGCCGGCGAGATTCGCGACCCGGGCAGCATTGGTGATGTGCACGGCTGCCGCACGGTCATTAATTTCCGACGCGGCATCAGCATCGGATTTCTTGCCGGACTTTGTGCCTGCGAGGGCGACCGGCGAGTCTTCCCGGAGGCTGGCAAAAAGTGATTCTGCGTCTGCGGAGGGGACTACGCGATTGCGGTTCTGCGGTGCCGGCGACCAGGGCATGGTCATGAAGGTGATGTCATCGGAAGGGACCGCTTGGGCCCGGGCTGCCAGGGCCGTGAGATCCGAGAGCGAGCTCAAGCCGGGGTCGACCGTCAGGGACGAGGTCGCAGCGTCCAGGAACGAGTACAACCGATCCGGACGGGCCAGCGTTTCACGGCTGGTCGCCTGCTGGACGATCGCAGACATGACCATTTGCTGGTGGCCCAGCCGGGCGATGTCGCTGCCATCGCCCACCGCGTGGCGGGTCCGGGCCAGAGCCAGGGCATCGGTGCCATTAACCTTCTGGTCGCCAGCTGGCAGGTCGAGCTTGGCCTTGGGGTCCTTCATGGGCTGCGGCAGGCAGACATCGACTCCGCCCAGGGCATCGACAATGGAGATGAAGCCTTCGAAATTGATCTCGATGAAGTGGTTCAGCTGCACCCCGGTCAGCGACTCAACGGCGGCCACCGAGCAGGCCGGGCCGTAATTCAGCGCCGAGTTGATCATTGCCACGCCGCCGGAAAAGGACCCATGCCCGGTGTCATCGCAGGCTGGCATGTCAACCAGGGTGTCACGCGGAATCTGCACCGCGTCGATGCGCTTGTTGCCTGCGGCCACGTGGACCAGCACCATGGAGTCGCTGCGGGCACCGCTGCCCTTGCCGAATCCGGAGGCTTCAAGGTCGCGGGTGTCAGAGCCAAGCAGCAGCAGATTGAGCCCGTGGCTGGAGTCGGGAGCGGCGGATTCGGCGCTGCGCATGGATGCTGTGGAGATGTTGCCCTGCAGCTTGAACCAGAGCCCGCTTGCGGCGACAACCAGGGCAATGACCAGTGCAAAGACGAGCAGAAGCGTGATGCGCCGGCGGTGAGGTCGGATTCGAAGCTCGGTCATCTAGGGGCCTCCTGCGTTCTTCATCTGGTCATGGGTCAACCTCCAGACGATCACGAGAGCCATGCACTGCGCCAATAGATTTGGCGATCGGATCCATGCATCGAAGCTATGGCAGGTCGCGCAGGCCCATCACTGCGCGGATACCCCCGTGCCGGTGCAATGGCTCACAAGAAGTGCAAGAACTCTGCCAGCGCAGGATTCTGGAACGGGTCGCGCCGGTAGATCACGCCGATGGCCCGGCCGGTTCCAGCTGGCAGCGGCAACTGCTTTCCGCCATAGACTTCCGCCGTGCTGGCCATGGTGCGGGGGATCATGGTGATCCCGCCGCTGGCAATGCTCAGCGGCACCAGGGCATCGCGCTGCACCGTGGTGATGACCCGCGGCGGGGTGCAGCCAAGCGAACGGTAAACCTCATCGGTCACCTTGCGGATGGAGGTGGGCTGGGGCAGGCTGACCAAGGTCAAATTACTTAGCAGCTGCGCGTTGAGCTCGTTGGCGCCGTCCAGGCCTGCGGGGAGCACTGCCGAGAATTCCTGGTGGCAGACCAGTTGGGTTTCCAGGTCTGCGGGGACTGCGTGGCTGACACCGAAGGCCGCGTCGGCGCTGCCCAGGCGAATCGCCTCCACCAGTTCATCGTGGTCCTGGACGCTGAGGATTTCCAAATGCACGCCGGGATGCTTCTGATGGAATTTGCCTGCATACTCCGGCAGTACACTGCCAATGAGCGACGGCAGGCCTGCGATGCGCAGGGAACCGGTTTTCAGTTCCCTGGTCGAAGCACCCAGGGCGTTGATCGAGGCCAGCTCGTCGAGGATCCGGCGCGCCGCCGGCACGATGGCGCGGCCGGCCTCGGTCAACTGCATGGTGCGCCCCGCGGCCCGGAAAATTGGCAGGCCCAGGCCCTGTTCGAGGGACTGGATCCGGCGGGAGAGCGAGGGCTGCGAGATGCCGAGGATGTCTGCGGCTGCGGTGAACGATCCGTAGTCGACCACGGTGATCACAGCTGCGATCTGAGGCAGGGAGACAGCACTGAGGTCTGGTTGATTGGCCATAGCGTGAAGGTCCCCTGGAAGATGCGGCAGCAGCAGTACTACCGGAAAACGCTAGCATGGCCGCCTGTGGCCACCGGCTGGCGTGCGTCGCGGCAATGGGGCTCGCGGGTATTCAGTCGTCGGTGCCGTCGATGGCAGCGCCATCGGGAGTTGCCCCGCCCTCGTCGGTCCAGTCCTGGCCGACCTCATCATTGCGCGCAGGGTCGGAGATGGCGTCCGGCACTTCGGCTTCGTCCTTGTCCAGGAATACTTCCGGATTATTTGCAGTCATGCTTCCGTTCCTTTCGTTGGCTGGACGGCCAACCTAGCATCAGATGCGCGGTGGATGCATCTTCACCGGGCCCGCTTTGAGGAAGCAATCAGCAAGCCATCAGCCCGCGGTGCCTGCACCCGCAGTCGATTCGCGGATGACAAGCTTCGGAGTGAAAACGAACTGTTCGCGCACTGCGTCTGCGCCTGCCTCCGACTCGCGCAACAGCACGTCAACGGCGGTGCGCCCGATTTCCTCGGCCGGCTGGCGCACTGTGGTGATGGGGACAACCGCTGATTCGGCGAAGTCGATGTTGTCGTAGCCCACCAGTGCGATGTCTTGGGGGACACGGAGCGAACCGGACATCACGAGCGCTTGCAGGATGCCCAGGGCCAGCAGGTCATTGGCGGCAAAAACGCCATCGGGACGTTCAGCTGGATCCATGGCCAGGATGCGCTCGCCGGCGGCCCGCCCTTCCAGCACTGTCAATTGCCTGGTTGGCATATGCTGGAGGACGGTTCCGGCGGTGCCGGCGATGACCGACTGGGCTCCTTCGAGGCGGTGCTGGACCTGCACGATGCTTTGCGGTCCGCCGACAAACGCGATCTTCTTGCGGCCAAGATCAACCAGATGCTGCACCGCGATGCGGCCGCCTTCAACGTCGTTGACCGACACGGAGGAGAAACTGCGGTCTCCGCTGCCTCGGTCAACCAGGACCACCGGGGTGCCAGCCTCGCGAATTTTCCAGAGGCGGCTCAGGTCGCTGTGCATGGGGGAGATGAGCACCCCGGCCACGCGCTGCTCGTCAAAGAGATCCAGCAGCTGCTGCTCGGTGGTGAGCGAGTTGTCGCTGGAACCCATCAGCACCGTGTAGCCGTTTTCCAGGGCCCGGTGCTGCGCGCCCTGGGTGACATCCATGAAGAAGGGGTTGCGCCCGTCGAGGACCACGAGCCCAAAGTTCCGGCTGTGTCCTGCGCGCAATTGCCGGGCGGCATCGTTGCGGACAAAACCGAGCCTTTCAATGGCTGCGGTCACCTTGGCCACGGTGCGTTCCGAGACCACCTCGGGGCGATTGAGCACATTGGAAACGGTGCCCACGGAAACTCCGGCTTCGGCGGCGACTTCCTTAACGCTGACGGCCACAGAGAATTCCTGTTCTGATCGAAGGTGCTGCTCTTGCGAGTATATCCCGGGCTGTGGCAGCCGGCTTAATGCAGGACCCAATTGAAAGGTTTCAAATCTTTTCAATGGTGATGGCAAATCCCGCTTGATCTTCCAGAGTGAAGTGCCTTACACTCAATATGCCGGGTAATTGAAACGATTCATTTTTTGAATTAGGGAATCGCCGGCACCACTAACATTGACGTTTGGCGCAGATAAGGAAAACCCGTGCGAGTTTGCTTCCAGCTACAAGTTCTTCCCGAGCTGATGGATCAATACATCGAACGCCACCGGGAAGTCTGGCCACAGATGCTCCAGGCCATCGAGGAGGCCGGGCGCCGGAACTACTCGCTCTTCCTGCGTGGTGACGGGCTGCTTATCGGCTACTACGAAACCGACGATGATCACGCGGCCCAAGCGGCCCTCGACGTCGATCCGCGCACCGCGGCATGGGAGGCGCAAATGTCGCAATTCTTCGTCAGCCTCGACGGGCGCGCAGACCAGCAGGCCCAACGGCTCACTGAAGTATTCAACCTCGAAGACCAGCTGGCAAGCCTTCCAGCAACCAAGAACTAGTTCACCGCATTGACAGAAATGGAGAGGTCTATGGGCGCAACGCTGAGCCCCGAGAACCTGCAAACCCTCAACCGGCTGGCCATCGAGGTCCCTTCGTGGGCCTACGGCAACTCCGGCACCCGCTTCAAGGTCTACTCCACCGCGGGCACGCCACGAGACCCCTTTGAAAAGATTGCCGATGCCGCCGAAGTGCACCGGCTCACCGGCCTCGCGCCCTCGGTGGCCCTGCACATTCCATGGGACAAGGTCGAGGACTTCACCGCGCTGCGCACCCATGCCGAAAATCTGGGCGTGCGCCTGGGAACCATCAACTCCAATACCTTCCAGGATGATGACTACAAGTTCGGTGCGCTGACCCACGAGGATCCAAAGATCCGCCGCAAAGCCATTGACCACCACCTCGAATGCATTGACGTCATGGATGCAACGGGCAGCCAGGACCTGAAGATCTGGCTGGCGGAAGGCTCCAACTACCCCGGGCAGGCCGATATGCGCGGGCGCCAGGATCGCCTCGCGGATTCGCTGGCAGAAATCTACGCCCGGCTCACCGGCGAGCAGCGCCTGGTGCTGGAGTACAAGTTCTTCGAGCCGGCTTTCTACCACACCGATGTTCCCGACTGGGGCACCTCCTACGCCCAGGTCGCGGCCTTGGGGGAGCGCGCGATGGTCTGCCTCGACACCGGGCACCACGCACCGGGCACCAACATCGAATTCATCGTGATGCAGCTGCTGCGCCTGGGCAAGCTGGGCTCCTTCGACTTCAACTCGCGCTTCTACGCCGACGACGACCTCATCGTCGGATCCGCGGATCCATACCAGCTCTTCCGCATTATGGCCGAGGTGATTCGCGGTGGCGGGCTGGAGGAGCAGAGCACCATTTCCTTCATGCTCGACCAGTGCCACAATGTCGAGAACAAGATCCAGGGACAGATCCGCAGCGTGCTCAACGTCCAGGAAATGACCGCCCGTGCCCTGCTGATCGACCGTGTCGCACTGACCGAGGCGCAGATTTCCGGGGACGTGCTGGCCGCCAACGAGATCTTCATGAACGCCTTCTACACCGATATCCGTTCGGAACTTGAAGCCTGGCGAGCCGAACGCGGCCTGCCAGCAGACCCGATGGCGGCCTTCCGCTCATCGGACTACCAAAACCGCATTGAAGCCGAACGCGTCGGCGGAGTCCAAGCAGGATGGGGAGCATAAATGCGTACCGCAGCAACGAAGCGCGGCATCTCCGGATGGAAAGCCACCATCGCGGTGGCGATGAGCAACTACATCGAGGCCGGCGCCATTATCGCCCTGGCCACCAGCCTGAGCCTGTGGCAGTCGGCATTCGGATTCGATGACGCGCTGGTCGGGGTGATCGCCGCGGTGTCCGCCAACGCCTTTGGCGCGGCGCTGGGCGCCATGATCGGCGGCCCATTGTGCGACCGCCTGGGCCGCAAATTCATCTACACCTATGACCTGATGGTCTTCATGATCGGTGCCTTGCTGATCACCTTCACCTTCAACACCACGCTGCTGGTGGTGGGCGTGGTGCTCATGGGCATCGCTGTGGGCGCTGGCGTCCCGGCTTCCTGGACCTACATCGCCGAAGAGGCGCCCGAGGAATCACGCGCAGCCCATGTGGGCACCGCTCAGCTGGCCTGGTCCTTTGGCCCGGCCGTGGGCTTTGCCCTGGCCATCATGGTCGAGCCGATGGGCGTGAGCGGATCGCGGCTGATCTTCTTCCATCTGTTCATCGTCGCCGCGGTCACCTGGTGGGTCCGTCGAGGCCTGCCGGAATCCACCCGCTGGAAAGAGCAGCGGGCCGCCGAGCTGGCCAATGGAACCAAATTGTCCTTCTTCTCCGGCATCCGCGGATTGCTGGCCGAACGCAAGAACTGGTCGGCACTGCTGTTCCTGATCGGTGTCTACGGACTGTGGAATACCGTGGCAGGCCAGGCCGGAATCTTCCAGCCGCGCGTCTATGAAGCGGCCGGCGTTGAATCGGCCACCCAGCAGAACCTGCTCCAGGTCCTGGTCTGGATGCTGACCGCCGCGGCCACCTACTTCGGCTTCATGAAATATGGCGACCGGGTTTCGCGCCGCTGGCTCTACTTCGCCGGGGCCTTGCTTGGCATCGTGGCCTGGGCGGTGCTGATCTTCGTTCCGCCCGGAGCGTTCTCGCTGTTGTTCTACGCGTTGGCCTGGGGCATTTCAGCAGGCATCGGCGCGCAGGCCTTCTATGGACTGTGGACCGCAGAGCTGTTCGCCACCACGTACCGCGCCAGCGCCCAGGGCATGTTGTTCATGCTCGCCCGCGTCATGGTCGGCCTGCTCTCGCTGGTCTTCCCGGTGCTGCTCACCAGCATGGGCCTGGAAAAGCTCGGCCTGCTGATCCTGGGCCTGCTGGCCGCAGCCCTGCTGATCGGAACCATCTGGGCTCCCGAAACCCGCGGCAAGTCCCTGGAAGAAATTGAAGTAGCACGCTACGGCAAGCTGGTCGCACCCCACAAGGTCGACGCGTAAGCGCCTGCGTGGATCCCCGAGAAGAACTACCGAGAGAATCATGACACAAAGCATCGCATCAACGGGCACCAGCACGGCAGCTCAGCTCATCGAGCGCTCCAACCGTTTGGGCCAAGACAAGAAGAACACCAATTACGCCGGCGGCAACACCTCGGCCAAGGGCAGCGCCGTCGACCCGGTCACCGGGGAGAGCGTCGAATTGCTGTGGGTCAAGGGATCCGGTGGCGATCTGGGAACGCTGACCGAAAAGGGCCTGTCCACGCTGCGCTTGGACCGGATGCGTTCGCTGGTTGAGGTGTACCCCGGCGTGGACCGCGAAGACGAAATGGTGGCAGCATTCGACTACTGCCTGCACGGCAAGGGCGGCGCAGCCCCCTCCATCGACACCGCCATGCACGGACTGGTCAATGCCAACCACGTCGACCACCTGCATCCTGACTCCGGCATCGCCATTGCCACCGCCAAGGATGGCCGGGAACTTACGGCCAAGATTTTCGGCGGCAAGGTGGCTTGGGTGGATTGGCGGCGTCCAGGCTTCCAGCTCGGGTTGGATATCGCGCGGATCAAGGAAGAGAATCCACAAGCTATCGGCTGCATTCTGGGCGGCCACGGAATCACGGCCTGGGGCGATACCAGCGACGAGTCCGAAGCTAATTCGCTGTGGATCATAGACACCGCTGCCGCATACATCCAGGAACATGGGGCGCCTGAGCCATTTGGAGCAGTCGTTCCAGGCTTCGAGGCCATGCCTGACTCCGAGCGCCGAACCCGCGCCGCGGCACTGGCCCCGACCATCCGCTCCCTGGCCAGCGCCGACAAGCCAATGGTCGGCCACTATTGCGATGATCAGCGGGTCCTGGACTTCCTTTCCCGCCAGAAGCTGGCGCAGCTCGCGGAACTGGGCACCAGCTGCCCAGATCATTTCCTGCGGACCAAAATCAAGCCATTGGTCCTGGATCTGCCGGCTTCGGCCAGCATCGAAGAGCAGCTGGAGCGGCTCAACGAATTGCACGTGGAGTACCGCGAGGACTACCGGCGCTACTACGAGACCCACAAGGACGAGAACTCCCCGGCCATGCGTGGCGCGGACCCATTGATCGTTCTGGTTCCCGGCGTGGGCATGTTCTCCTACGGTGCCAACAAGCAAACCGCGCGGGTAGCCGGCGAGTTCTACCTCAACGCCGTTAACGTCATGCGCGGCGCCGAAGCGCTGTCGAGCTACACCCCGATTTCGGATGCGGAAAAATTCCGCATTGAATACTGGGCGCTGGAAGAGGCCAAGCTGCAGCGCATGCCCCAGCCCAAGTCCCATGCCGGGCGCATCGCACTGGTGACCGGGGCCGCTTCGGGGATCGGCAAGGCCGTGGCCAAGCGGCTTGCTGCCGAAGGCGCCTGCGTGGTGATCGCCGATCTCGACTTGGCCAAGGCGCAAGCTGCGGCCGCTGAATTGGGCGATGCGGATGTTGCCGTCGGCGTGGCCGCCAATGTGGCCGATGCCGGCGCCGTGCAGGCGGCTATCGATGAAGCCGTTTTGGCCTTTGGCGGACTGGATCTGGTGGTCAACAACGCCGGCCTGTCACTGTCGAAGCCGCTGCTGGAGACCACGGAAGCTGACTGGGATTTGCAGCATGACGTCATGGCCAAGGGCTCGTTCCTCGTCTCCAAGGCCGCCGCCAAGGTGCTGATTGAGCAGAAGCTCGGCGGGGACATCATCTACATCTCGTCCAAGAATTCAGTTTTTGCCGGCCCGAACAATATCGCGTACTCCGCGACCAAGGCGGACCAGGCGCACCAGGTGCGATTGCTGGCCGTTGAACTGGGCGAGCATGGTGTCCGGGTGAATGGCATCAATCCAGATGGCGTCGTTCGCGGTTCAGGGATCTTCTCCTCGGGATGGGGCGCCCAGCGCGCCGCGACCTATGGCGTAGCCGAAGAAGACCTGGGCCAGTTCTACGCAAACCGCACGATCCTCAAGCGCGAGGTCATCCCGGAAAATATTGCCGATGCGGTATATGTACTGACCGGACCCGAATTAACCCGCACCACAGGGTTGCACATTCCAGTGGATTCTGGGGTTGCTGCAGCGTTCCTGCGATGAGCCAGAAAGAAACGGGAACCCCGGTCGCAGCCATTGACCTGGGCGCCACCAGCGGCCGGGTCATGATTGGCGAGCTGGTGGACGGGAAGGTCCAGCTGACCCTCGTCCACCGATTCGCCAACGGGCCGGTGCCCTTGGCCCGGCTGCAGGACGATGCCCCGGCGCAGGCATTGGCCTGGGATATCGATGAGTTGTGGTCGCAGATCCGCCAGGGGCTCAAGAAGGCCTTTGAACTGCGCCCGGACATTTCCAGCATCGGGGTCGACTCCTGGGCTGTGGACTATGCGCTGCTCAAGGATGGGCAGCGCCTGGGGCAAGTGCGCCACTACCGGGATCCGCGCAATGAGCTCGCCGTTCCCGACCTGGAACGCAAGTTCAGCCGGGTCGAGCTTTTCGAACGCAATGGGCTGCAATTCCTGCCGTTCAACACCGTGTACCAGCTGCAGGCCGAGCAGCAGGATAGCCGGTTGGAATCGGCAGACCAGCTGCTTCTCGTGCCCGACTACGTCAACTGGCTGCTGACCGGCCAGGCTCGCTGCGAGTGGACCAATGCTTCCACTACGGGGCTGCTTAACCAGCGCACCGGTTCCTGGGATGAGCCACTGGCGCAGGCGCTCGGGGTTGCCGGCAAGGTTGCCCCGATGGTGCATCCGGGAGAGGAGGTCGGTGCCTTGCGCCCCGAGCTGGCCCGGGAATTCGGCGCCGCAGGCTCTGTGCAGGTGGTGGCCGTTGCTTCGCACGACACCGCCAGTGCCGTCGCGGCGACCCCGCTAACGGGGGAAAAGTCAGCGTACATCTCCTGCGGGACCTGGGGACTAGTCGGTGTGGAACTGGCCGATCCGGTGCTCACGGCCCAAGCCCAGGCAGCCGGATTCACCAACGAGCTGGGCCTGGATGGTTCGGTGCGGTTCCTCAAGAACGTCACCGGAACCTTCTTGCTCAGCGAATCGGTGAGCTACTGGAACCAGCAAGCCGAGCTGGCCGGCCAGCCGGAAATTCACCTGGCCGACCTGCTCAGCCAGGCCGCGGCGCTGCCTGTGCCGCAGGTGCTGATCGATCCGCAGAATGAGCAGTTTCTTGCCCCGGGGCAGATGCCGGCACGCATCAGCGACGCGATCGCCCTTGCTGGCGGATCAGCGCCAGAAACTCCTGCCGGGCTGATCCGCGTGGTTCTCGAATCGTTGGCCGCCAGCTTTGCCGCCCAAGCCCATGAAGCGGCCCGGCTGGGCGGATTCGAGCTGGAGGAGATCCATATTGTCGGCGGCGGGTCGCAGGGTGAACTGCTCTGCCAGCGCACCGCTGACCTCGCTCGGGTGCCGGTCATTGCCGGGCCTGTGGAATGCACCGCGTTGGGAAATGTGCTGGTGCAGCTGCGAGCGATGCCGCAGGGTGGCGAGAGGGTCGAAGATTTGCGTGCGATGGTTCGCAAGTCTGTAGTTTTGCGTGACTATCAACCAGTTAGCGCGCTCAAGCAGGCATAGATCCGTGTGGGAATCTATGCCACCAGTGATCCTCCAGCTGCGCAGGCTGGGGGATCACTTCTTTTCAGGCCTTGCGCTGGACGAACACCACGGAATCTTCCATAACCGCCGGTTCGCCGGTCGGAGCGATGATGCTGCGCTCTACGATCTCGGCCTGCACGATGTTCCACTGGTCCAGATCCAGCGATAGAGCTTCGAGTTCTTCGGCCGGAGTCGGGAATGCAGGAAGTTCGTGATCCACCGGCGGAGCCCATGAAGGGCGCGCAGCGTGCGAAAGCGCAAGCAGGTGGCCGCCAGGGGCCACGAAGCTGGCGGCCTTGCGCAGGAAATCTGCGCGGGGGAACTCGAAAGGTGCCTGGAAGAAGCTCAGGGTGACCAGATCAAAAACCTTGTCGGTGTCCCATTGGCCGAGGTCGGAAGCGACAAACTGTGCGGCAGGTTCGGCAATCCCGTGTTTCTTGGCTTCTTCGCGGGCGCGGCTGATGGCGGTGGGCGAGATGTCCAGCCCCGTGGCCTGCCACCCGTGCGTAGCGAGCCACAGGACATCGCCGCCTTCTCCGCAGCCAATGTCCAATGAGGTTCCCGGCGTCAGTGGCGACACGAGATTTTCAATGACCTGGTTGACCTTGCCGGACCATATGCGCTCGGATTGCCCGTAGTGGTTTTCCCAGAAAGCAACGCCGTCTAATTCTTCGGCGCTGTGGTGGTGGTGGCCCATGCTTTTGCTCCTCTGGTTGCGTGGCAAGTGTACTGAAGCGACCTTATCCGTCTTCTAGCTCCTCGCGCGAGGGAATTTGCGCCAGAAGCAAGTTTTGGTTCGGCTATCGGGAACTGACCTTTCCGAAGAAGCGCGCAATGGAGGCAAGAACCACCGGCTTGCAAGCAATCCATGCACCGGTGATGACCAGCAGCGAAAGGGCAAAGTAGAGCAATCCTGCCCAGTTGCCCGCGTACTGCGTCGGATCTGCAGAACCCTGAGCGGCGTACATGTGGTTCAAGTTGCGCAAGGCACCGGTGGAGAACACCAGAATCACATGGACAAGGATGAATACGACGAAGTAGAGCATGGTGGGGAAGTGCAAGGCGCGTGCTGCCTCGATGGGGTATTTCTTGCCCAGCGCCGGGTTTTTGGGCCAGAAAGCGCTTAAGCGGAATCCGGTGACCGCTGCCAGCGGTGCTGCAAGAAATACGGTGATGAAGTAGGCCAGCTGCTGCAGCGAGTTGTAGTTCACCCAGCCGTTTTCCGTGGGCCAATCCAACGTCAGATACTGCAGGGCCGCCGATAGCGCGTTCGGGAACACCTCCCAGGAGGTCGGGACAATCCTCATCCAATGTCCCGAGGCGAAGAGCACGGCGATGAACACCAGGCCGTTGATAATCCACAGCAGATCCAGGCTCAGGTGCAGCCAGAGATTGATGCTGATTTTGGGGCTGCGCTTGGAGGACCAGTAGGCCGGCGGCTTTTTCTGGTGCCGCACCAGCAACCCGGAACGGATGATCAGGACCATCAGGAAAAAGTTGAAGAAGTGGTTCCACGCGAGCCATGCGGGCACTCCCACGGGCGCCGACTCGGGCAAATGGTATTCGCCGGGGTAGCGCTGGATAAAGGCCGCGACCGATTCGATACTGGTGATGCCGCGAGCTACCAGAACCACCGCGGTAGCCATGCCCAAGGCACAGTATGCACCGAGAACACCTGCGAGCACCCACTGTTTGCTGGTCAGCGGGCCATGGCGTTTCGGCTCTGCCTTGGCTGGCTTGGTCGACGTTGGCGTGGTTGGCGCGGGCGCGGGTGCCTGGGTCGGCGCCGTGGCAGGAGGCTGAACTGCCGCAGGCTTAACAGGCGGCGCTGCCTCCTGTTGCGTCATGGCCGCAGGCTCTGCAACAACCCGTGCCGCGGCTGGAGCCTCCTCGGCATCCGGAGGGACAGCCGTGGTTGGAGGGGCAGGCGTGGTTAGCGGCGCTGCGATGAAGCTGCTTGGCGGCCAGGGCTGGCCATCGGCCACCCGGGGCAGGCCCCGCCGAATCACGGGGGAATCCGGGCTGGCCGCAACCGCACTGGAAACTTCGAGTCGGGCAGGTTCTGCGGCGGGTTCAGGTACCGCCGCCGGGGTTGGATCTGGCGTTGGTTTTTGCATCGTTGCTGGCGGTGAAGGCTGGGCCTTGGGCGCGCTTGTTGCTGTACTCGCCGGTGTGCCGGACGGCGGCCAAGGATCTGCTCCAGCAACTCGCGGCAGTCCCTGGCGCAGCGCTTGCTTGGGTGCTGCTGCAGCTGGTGCCGCCGCAGCCGGTGCCGGCGCGGCAATAACTTCCGCGACCTCCGGGGCAGCTGTGCCCTGAACTTGTACCGGTGGCCACGGATCGCCGCCGGGAATCCGGGGTAGCCCCTGTCTCAGGCTCTTGGATGCTGGACTCATGGCTACTGCGCCTTGCGTGCTTCCAGCGCGGAAATCACCTGGGGAACCACCTTGAAGACGTCGCCAACAATGCCGAAGTCGGCGATTTCAAAGATGGGCGCATCGCCATCCTTGTTGATGGCGACAATGGTCTTGGCGGTCTGCATTCCGGCCTTATGCTGGATGGCTCCGGAAATGCCCAGTGCCACGTAGAGCTGCGGGGAAACCGCAACGCCGGTCTGGCCAACCTGCGCTCCATGCTCGATGAACCCGGCATCCACCGCGGCGCGCGATGCCCCCACACCGGCTCCCAGGGCGTCGGCCAGCTGGTACACCAGCTCAAACTGCTCGGCGCTGCCCAGACCGCGTCCGCCGGAAACCACCCGGGTGGCCGTGCGCAATTCGGGGCGAGCCGAATCGGCCTCGGCCTTGCTGACCTCCTGCACCTGGATCTCAGGGCTATTGCTCCCGGGCACCTGCAAGGCGGTGAGCGCCAGATCCTGGGCTTGGGCACGGGCCTCGATGCTGCCCACGCGCACAGTGATCACCGGGGCGCCGAAGGTCGGGGCGCTGCTCGTCGAGTAGGCCCCGCCATAGATTGAGTGGCTGGCGATAACACCCTGGTCGTCACGCTGGACTCCGAGCGCATCCACGCTCAAGGCCAATTTATTGCGCACCGCGAAACGGGCCGCCACCTCGCGCGAAGCCAGGCTATGGCCCAGGAGCACCGCCTGCGGCTGCACCACTTCGTAGGCCTGCTGCAAAACATCGGCCAGCGGGGAAGTGGGCACCGCGGACTCGACGCTCGCGGTCAGTACCGCCGCGGCACCGGCCTCAGCGGCCTCAGCGGCCTGGGCGGCAAGGGCTTCGGGGTTCTCGCCGGCCGCGGCAATGACCGCCACCGGGGTGCCAACGCCGCCGGCCGCGCCAAGCAGCTCGGCACTATTTTTCGCCAGCTCGCCAGCGGCAGTGGTCTCCAGGAATACCAGGATGGAATCCGGGGCAAAACTCGTCATGGTCATCTTTCCGTTCACACCAGATTGTTCTTCGCAAGGAATTCGACCAGTGCCGCACCGGCCTGCCCGTCATCATTCATGATGGTGCCGGCCTCGCGGGGCGGCCGCTGGCTCACCGAGAGCATGATCGACCGGGCGGTATCTGCCGGCAGCGCTTCAACTCCCAGATCGGCCAGGGATAGGACCTCGATCGGCTTCTTCTTGGCGGCCATGATGCCCTTGAAGTTCGGGAAGCGGGCATCGGGCAGGGCCTCGGTGATCGAGGCGATCGCCGGCAGCGGGGTGCTGACCTTGGCGGTGGCTGCCTCCAGCTCCCGGGTGCCGGAGAGCACCCCGTCGGCGATGGAGATCTCGGACAGCGAGGTGGCGGCGGGCAGGGACAGCAGCTCGGCCAGCATCACCGGCAGCATTCCCGCCGAGCCATCGGTGGACATGTTCCCGGCGAGGACCAGATCGTACTCGTGTCGGCGCAGGGCCGCGGCCAGCACCTGCGCGGTGAGCACCAGATCGGCGCCGAGCAGCTGTTCGTCGGTGATCTGCACGGCGTCGGCGGCCCCCATGGCCAGGGCCTTCCGGAGGGTGGGCTGGATGGAATCCGGTCCCATGCTCAGCACCGTGATCTGGGTATCCGGATCTGCGTCCAGCACCTTCAGCGCAACTTCCAGCGTGCGCTCGCCGATTTCATCAAGCACCGCTTCCGAGGCGGCCCGATCGGCCAGGCCGGTCTGTTGATCCA
Source organism: Glutamicibacter halophytocola (assembly GCF_001302565.1). NCBI lineage: Bacteria > Bacillati > Actinomycetota > Actinomycetes > Micrococcales > Micrococcaceae > Glutamicibacter > Glutamicibacter halophytocola. Next base: position 3,714,651 of record NZ_CP012750.1, on the reverse strand, counting down.
GCGTACGGTCCGCCCCGGTATCCGGGACCTCCTTGATTAGAACGGCGATCTTCATTCGGTTCTCCCTCGTACCGCAGGTGCTAGGACTTCCAAGTTCCTCTGTTGCTCATCTTGTCCGATTCGCACCGATAGGTCAATGGATTCTCCCCGGACACCGTAGGCTTGAAGCACAGCGCACCATCGAGAACCCAAAGGATCGCCCATGGCCAGCAAAAAGCGTCAAAGCAAGAAGAACTCCGGCGCGGGAAATCCAGCAAAATCCGCCCAGCGCGGACGCAGCGTGTACCGCATCCAGGTAGAGCAGCATGTTGATTCGCTGCGCGAGGACTACGCCGCCTGGGTCGCGACCACGGTCCCGGCCTTCTCCCCGGAAGATGCCGCCGCAGCGGCGAGTATGCAGCTGTTTGTGATCGGGGCAGTCGGCACCGAATACGCGCAAAAGGCCAGCAGCTCCAACCTGCGCGATATCGACATCGACCTCTTCGGCGAAGCCCTGGCCGAGCACCTGATGAGCATTCCCGAGACCATGGCTCCGGAACCGATCTTCAGCTCGTGGCTGGACTACCTCAGCTTCCTGGAGGAGAACAAGCTCTGGGAGGGGGCGCCGGAGAACTTCGAGGCGCTGCGCGAAATGCTCGAGGACACCCTCGACGGCTTTGCCGAGGGCGACGCGGAAATCTGCGAACTGCTGCGCGGCACCGAGCTGTTCACCAAGGTCAAGGCCTTCGCCCTGGCACTGGGCGACGGCGTGGACATGTCCGATGACAGCGAAGCCGGCATCCAGGCCCGCACCCGGGTGCTGCTCGCACTGGGCCTGGATCCGCAGTCCTTCGACACCGAAGGCCCGGCACCGCTGGTCTTCACCTACATCTGGGGCGCCGCCCGGCTGTCCGTGGTGGACTTCGATGGCCCGACCATGAACCTGGACGAAGAATCCTATGACCTCATGGTGGATGGCGATCAGGCCGCCAGCGCCCAGATCCTCTTCGAAATGGCCGTCGGCTGCGTCCAAGCCCACCTGAATCCGGCCTTCGACGTCACCCTGCGCGACGAGGCCCACTACCTGGTGCTGCGCAACCTGCTGGTCACCGCCTCTACCGGACGCGATGGCGATCTGGAAGGGTTGCGCCGCAATGTCGGGCCGAAGAACTACGACGCCGTGCTGCCCGAGGCCCAGGCCGCCATGGAATCTCTGGTCCACTACGGCCTGCTCGCCAAGGACGGGGAAACCTACAGCATCGACGAACGCCTGGTGCCGGTCATCTCTGCGGGCATCACCGAGGTCGAGACCTTCTTCGAAGAAGCCGAATAAGTCAGCGGTTGATACCCGCAGCAGCACCATTCTGCGGGTATCAACCCATGTAGGATCCCATTTTCTACAAACAGACGGGTGGTCAATGGGCACTATGGCAATGCGCCGGTATACGGCTTGGCTGCCGACGGCAAGCGGAATTCTCTTCGCCGTATTGCTGTTCGTTGTTGATCCCTTGATGGGCGCAACTCCTTGGTGGACCATGCCCGATCTCTGGCTGCCTTTGGCCTTCCCGCTGCTAGTGTGGCTTGTGATCGCCGGCGTAATGGCATGGCTGGGAAGTGCTACTAGGAGTTGGCTCCATGCCCTGCATTTCAGCTTCATATCCTTCGGCGCAGGTGTGATTCCTGCTCTGCTCTGGACGCTGTTGTTGTTTGATGCCTTCCCAGATTCCGCCAGCCCTCAACTGTCGCTGACTCTCTCACTCGTCGCCTGCGCGGCAGTGATGCTTTTGGGACTTTGTGCATTAGTGGCCGCGATTTTCGGTCGGAAAAGCGATCCTTGGGCCAGCGGCTTGGGCAGGAGCGAGTAGGGCTCATTCGCACTCTTGAGTCCTATGAAAGACTATTTTGCCCGCTCTCGGTAATCATGTTGTTTGCCATAAAGATTGGTCCCAACGATGCACAGGCCGGTGATAGCGCCGTGCCGTCGTCATTGAAGTCAATAGACTTGAATGGTGGCTAGTACTCCTCTTCGATTATTTTATGTGGACGATTCAGGTGCGGAAATTACGGGATTCGCGACCTTTAGCTGGATTGAGCTTCGAATCGATGACTGGAAGCTTGGACTGCGACAAGTATTGAATTGGCGCAAAGGGCTTATGTCTGCACATCGAATTCCGCCACTTTACGAGTTGCATGCGACCAAATTTGCAAACGGACGCGGCAATCCGTCCTTGGACGAAGAATGGAATCGGAAGAAATCTAACCGGTCTGTTGTCATGGATGAGTGTGTTAATTTTTTGGCTGAGCGCTCGTGGGTAGGTATGGGTACCGTCTATTCCAAGACGACATTTCGTGGAGTGCCGTTTGCAAAAGAACGCGCGCGTGTTTATCAAGAGCTGGTCAAACTGATTGATGGCCGACTTCTGAGTGCCGGAGAGTTTGGTCTTTTGGTCATGGATGGTGACGGCACCGACGATTCGTACATTTCAGCTCATCGCAGCTTGCCATTGCAGACTCGTTGCCTAATTGAAGATCCAATTTTTCAAAACTCCCACAGGAGTCAGTGGGTGCAATTGGCAGATATTACCGCGTATTCGGCTTACCAACATTTGCTACAGCATGAGAGCAAAAGGTTCGCGTGGCCCTGGTATCCGCGGTTGTCAGTCCAAGATGTTCTTGGTGAGCCGCAGGAAGTTTAGCTCCAAAAAGGCAATTTTAAAAGAAGCTAGACCCGTTGGCCTGCGTTCACAGGGCGGGTCCGCATCTTCAATCTTACCTAACAAACTATTTAGCCGCATCTCGATGTGATCTTCAATATTTGAAGGGTACGGGCCCCGGATATTGACTCCGGAGCTCCGCGGATCGGGCAGAAGCTCGCCCCTTGACTACCCGCGGGGATCATCCTGCCGTGAATTGCCGATCGCAATCAGCTCACGCAGCACCTCAAGGTCGATATCCTCGAGTTTGCGCACATATACGCAGCCAGAGCCTTCGGTGTACTTGCCCAGCTGGGGCAGCAGTGCTGCCCCCTCGGGAAGATCCTTCAACCCATAGATCGAGAGCTGGGCCTTGCGCGGCGAGAAGCCTGTCTTGGGCCAGATGCCGGTATTTTTGGGATTGCTTGGTGAAACGTAGGTGTAGGTACCGTAACCTACGATGCTCGGCCCCCACATCACCGGCTTCTCTCCGGTGACTTCGCTGAAAATCTTTTCCAGCGCTTCGCCATCCACCCGGCGCTTTTCTGGCGTGGCGGCCGCGATGAACTCGTGCGGATCAACGTTGGTGGGTAGGGTCTTCTGGGTTGCTGCCAAGTGCTTGCTCCTGAGGTGTTGCGGGTTCTTCTGCTTGGAAAATCGTGGAGAGCTTGCGGTATTGCTTGCTGCTCATGGCCAGCAGTGCCACCAGGATCATGATCAGCCCGCCCACCAGGAAGATCAGCGCGATGCCGCGGGCCTGTCCCGACCCCAGCAGCCAGCCAAACTGCTCATCGCCCTGCTCGCTGCGCATGAAGGGGATGATCCAGTACTGGGCGATCGGGGCAATCAAGAACGCGGTGATCGGCGCCGCCGCGGCCTCCATCATTTGCGCAAAGCCAAAGACCCTGCCCTGGCGGCGGAAGGGCACCACCTTCTGGATGACGGTTTGCTCGGAGGCCTCAACCGCCGGAATCAGCGTCATGTACAGCCAGATGCCAGCGATATACAGCCATGTCCATTCGCGGATGGTGAAGATCGCGCCGAGCAGGCCCATGGCCGCCACCAGCCACAGCATCGTGCGGATCGGGTTTTTGCCCAGCCCGAATTTGGCGATCAGCAAGCCGCCCACGATAAAGCCGGTGGATGCCAATCCGAAGGTCAGCCCCCAGGCTTGCACGGACATGATGGTCAGCCCGTAGGGATCCATCAGCGCCATGTAGGTTCCGCCGATGAAGTTGTTGAACATCGAGAAGATGATCAGCGCGAACAATCCCGGTATAGCCATCACGGTGCTGAAGCCCAGGCGCAGATCGCTGGTTTTCGTCCGCCCTTCCTCGCGCACCGGTTCTTCCTCCGGAATCTTGATCTGCAGCAAATGCAGCATGGTCAGCACCACCATCACGATCGAAATCGCCAGGGTCCAGCCCATGCCCAGCCAGCCGATGGCCAAGCCGCTGAAAACGCTGGTAATGATGAAGGCGATGCCCTGGACCGTGCCCACCAGGCCATTGGCATTGGCGTGGCGCTCTTGCGGAATCAGCAGGGTGACCGTGGTGGACAGGGCGATGCCGCGCATCTGTTCAACGATCGAGCCAAAGAGGATCACCAGGCAGAAGAGCCAGAACTGCCAGCCGCCCACATTCAGGATGTCCTTGGTGGGCAGCCACAGATAGATCAGCCCGGCCAAGCTGAAGGCGACCGCGGTGATCATCGCGGAAAACAGGAACACCGACTTTTTGCGGTGGTTGTCCACGATGGTTCCGAAAATCATGGAGAACACCGAGATCAGCAGCATGAAAGCACCGCCGATGATGCCGGTGGCCATCACGTTCTGGGTTTCCAGATACACCCAGAAGGTCAGTGCGAACCACAGGAAGCTGGTGGTGAAGTTCGCGACGGCGGTATTGATGAGAACATGCACAAAGCTGCGTTGCCCATCAGCAGGTGCCACGCGGTCTTCGGGCGTGGACGGCGCAGTGTTTTCGGTGTGCTCTTCACTCATGGGGCGACCTGCTTTAAATGGTGCCGGTGGTTGTAGGAACAGAATACTCTGCGAACAGGCGGGCCGGCAGGTGCCCAATGGCCTCGAACTGAGGGATTTAATCCGTCAGCAAGCAACCCGCTGCCCGCCGCATGGCTCGGTGCTGAAGCCAGCACCGGGTCAGCCGCCAGGCGCAGTGCAAAGGAGTAAGGCACACCAGGGTACTGAAGGCGAGCCAATTAAAGCCGCTGTCTTGAAGGGCTGGCGGTTCTGGGGTCGGAGCTTATGGGAGATCTGGTTCGTGCGACGTGACGGATAAATTCCGTCACTCAGGATCCTTGCATACCAGCTGGTCGCTCATCAGGGGCCGCGCCCTGGCCAGGATGATCGAGCCCAGAGCCAGCGGCTTCGGTATTCCCGTCGATGATGGCCGGCCGCTCAACCCGAATGCTGAGATCGCCATCGCCAAGATCGGGAATGCCCAGAACTCGTCGAAGGTCGGCAGGTGAAGCCACCCTGCGCTCAGGACACCGGTTGTGCACGTGTTCAAAGCGTTCGACGTTCTCCACGCTGCCCGGAATGACCAGTGAATTCAGTCCGTGGGGAGTGCGCCAGCACTTGGATCCGTCCGGGCGATTGGTCACTCGCCAGCCCAGCGCGTGCTTGAACATCTGATGCTGCTTGCACAACAGCTCGGTGTTCTCGCGGTTGGTGTGGCCGCCGGTTTCCCACGCTTCAACGTGATCAACCTCGGAGTTATCCGCGGTGCGCCGGCATCCGGGGTAGCAGCAATGCTGATCCCGGGCCCGCAGGAATTCCTTGAGCACCCGCGTTGGCTTGTAGCGCTTGCGCCCGACATCCATCACGGCGCCGCTAAATGGATCGGTGAGCATCGGGATGATTGATGGGGCATCCTTGGCCACCTGCATGGCAGTGCCCATAGGGATTGGCCCATAGCCCTCCAGGTCCGCCATGGCGTACTTCGGGTTGGCCACCATCTGCAGAGCAGGGATCGTCACGACCACACGGGGCTTGAGCGGGGTGCCGTTGGTGGTTGGCCAGCCATTGATCAGGGCATCGCAGAATATGTCGGCCATCAGCTGGGCCTTGGTGCGGGCGTCCTCCGGATCCTTGTGCTGGGATGCCTCGTAGTCCAGGGTGTTCAGGATGGAACGCACGTTGACGATGGGCGCGACGAGCTTGATGGCACCCATCCCGTCGTCCATGTCCCAGCTGGTCACCTTTCTCGCATCGGCCGCCTTTTCATGCCGGGCGGAGGCCGCTTCGGGACTCGACCGGTCGTGGAAACGGCGGGCACGCTGGCTGATCGTGTCATCGCTGGCGGTAGCGGCAACAGGCAAAAGCTGGTGCTCCATCAATTCAATCTGCTCTGTGGAGAGGTCCTGCGAATTCTTCACGATGGAGCGTGCCGCCGACGGCGTAATCTGTCCGGCGGCCAGGGCCAACAGGGTCCGCGGGCAAACGTGGCGCAGGCCCTTGGCCGTGAACATCCGGGCGCGAGCCTTTTCGCTTGTCACGCGCAGGGCAATCGCCGCTTCGGCAATGAAGTTGGACGTGATGATCTGGTCGCTCGCACGGTCCACTGCGTAGTAGTTGGCGCTGAGCCGCTCACGACGTTCCTGCTCTGATTCAAGATAGGGCTTGGCGACCGCATCCTCGGCAACAACTTGGGCGACCAGCTCAACACTGTCAGCCATGATGACCGAGGACGCAGCATCAAGCATGCTGTACATCTTCTGGATCTTCTGCAGCCGAACCAGGCCTTCGCCGGGGTCCGTGAGCGGGCCGGCGCTGAACAGCTCGTCAGCAAGTTTCTTCATCGGCCCGTAGAACATCTGGTGCTCGATGTGGTCTGCGAAGAACGAGTTGGATTGGGATTCGCCGCGGGTGCCCGGCGGATCTAATGGCAGGCGATGCTCGTCGTCATCGCCGGGGGCAAAATAAAGATTTGTCATGCCTCATTTTCCCGCGGATTCCGGACAGTTTGGCTGGTTATCCACAGGTTTGAGGGGCTTCATCGGGTAGGTTATTGAATTGTTAGGCAAAGAAGTTGCGGTCACAATTGGGCCACATTCAATACAGCCGAAATCCGCGACGGCGGACGGGCGATCCGAGGGAGAGAAAAGCATGATTTTTGGCAAAAAGGGCGACGAAGCAGTGCGCAACAAGTTGGCATCCACACCGGCCCCATACCGGGAGATCGCCCTTCGCCTGCACGAGATGATTTGTGAAAGCGCGCCGTCACTGGAGCCCGTGGTTCGCTGGGGCCTCGCGTTCTACGTCAAGGACGGCAAGGACGTCTGCTACATCAAGCCCGACAAGGCATACCTCGCATTCGGGTTTGGCGAAGTAGTGAATCCGGCCTTTGAAGAAGGCGCGCTGATGCATCCGGTCGCGTGGACGATCACCGCGCTGGATGAAGCGACCGAACAAAAAATTCGCGCCCTGGTGCAGAAGGCTGCTGGCTGATCGCCTAGCTGGAAGCGCGGCGCGATCGAGAACAGCCGCGGATGATTGCCCGAAACAGCGGCATTGCGAGCAGCATAAAAAGCAAGACCATTGCTCCGATGCTTAGCAGGTAGAGCGGAAGCTCTAGGGCAGCGGCCGCCTCGGCGTCCCAATCTGCAAAGGTGTCGCCCACGGAGTTCATATTTGCGAAGGACGCGAAAAAGTACGCGGGTGCTCCCAGCACCAGGATGAGGCTGAAAAGCGCGCTGGCTATCCAGGGGTCAGTTGAGAATCTTTTGGACAGTGCGGTCCAGGCCCACGCACTGGCAAGGAGCAACCCCAACGCCGCAAAGGCGACTCCGCCAAGAGGGCTGTAATCCTGCTTTGCCACGTCCATGGCTGAGACTGCCTCATCTAGGGGTCGGTGGCTGGCCGCGACCACAGCCCAGTTGTTCATGAGCAACAAACCAGCGACTGCGTATCCCGAGATCATAAGGAACCCTACGATGGCCAGTACCTTTTTCATAAGTGGAGTGTAGCGCGGATGCGGGGCATGCTTGGCAGGCGGGAAACCCCGGACTATTGTTTGAATGTGACGCAGGGCACTGTTCGAAGTGGATCGAAAGGGTAGTCGATGAAGGCTTATGCCAAGGGCGAGAGCGAACCGAAGCTGCTCGATGAGACCATTGGAGCCAACTTCGAGCGGACGGTGGCCCGACGGGGCGACGCCGAGGCCTTGGTGGAAGCCAGCACGCAACGCCGCTGGACCTGGCGTCAGCTGGATGGGGAGATCAACCGGCTGGCCAAGGGCATGATCGCCGCCGGACTGAACCCGGGGGACCGGGTGGGGATCTGGGCGCCGAACTGCGCCGAGTGGGTCTTCACCCAGTATGCGACGGCCAAGATCGGCGTCATCCTGGTCAATGTGAACCCGGCCTACCGCACCCATGAATATGCCTACGCGGCCAACCACAGCGGACTGCGGATGCTGGTGGCGGCCTCCGAATTCAAGACCAGCAACTATCGGGCCATGGTGGAGCAAACGCGCGCCGAGACGCCGGGGCTGGAGCGCGTGGTGTTCCTGGGCACCGATGATTGGCAGCAGCTGCTGGACGAGGGATCATCGATCGACGACGCCGAACTGGCCGCCCGGCTGGCGGCAACCAGGGCAGAAGACCCGATCAACATCCAGTACACCTCGGGGACTACCGGGTATCCCAAGGGCGCGGTGCTCAGCCACCGCAATATCCTGAACAACGGCCACCAGGTCACCGGGATGATCGACCTGGGCGAGCAGGACCGGCTGTGCATCCCGGTGCCGTTCTACCACTGCTTCGGCATGGTCATGGGCAACCTTGGCTGCACCTCGCGCGGTGCCACCATGGTCATCCCCGCCCCGGGATTCGACGCCGAAACCACCCTGAGGGTGGTGGCCGAGGAGCGATGCACGGGCTTGTACGGGGTGCCCACCATGTTCATCGCCATGCAGAACCTGCCCAATTTCAAGGAGTTCGACCTCTCCGCGCTGCGCACCGGCATCATGGCCGGTTCCATCTGCCCGGTTCAAGTGATGCGCCACTGCGTCGAGGACATGGGGATGAGCGCGGTCTCCATCGCCTACGGGATGACCGAAACCTCCCCGGTCTCCTGCCAGACCCGCAGCGACGACGATATGGAGCGCCGCACCGCCACCATCGGCCGGGTGCACCCGCACGTGGAAATCAAGGTGGTCGATCCGGCCACCGGCGCTACGCTGCAGCGCGGGGAAACTGGCGAATACTGCACCCGTGGCTACTCGGTGATGCTCGGCTACTGGCAGGACGAGGAAAAAACCCGGGCCGCCATCGATCCCGAAGGCTGGATGCATACCGGAGATCTGGCGGTGATGCGCGAGGACGGATACTGCACCATCGTGGGCCGGATCAAGGACATGATCATCCGCGGGGGCGAGAATATCTACCCGGCCGAAATCGAAGAATTCCTCTATCGGCACCCGGATATCGAGGATGTCCAGGTGGTGGGCGTGCCCGATGGGAAATACGGGGAGGCGGTCTGCGCCTGCGTGCGCATGAAGGCGGGGCGCGAGCCGCTGGGCGTCGAGGCGGTGCGCGAGTACTGCAGCGGCCGGCTCGCGCATTTCAAGATCCCCGCCTACGTGCAGATCCTTGAGGATTTCCCTGTCACGGTCACCGGCAAGATCCGCAAGAACCAGCTGCGCGAGGACGCCGCGAAATTGCTGCAGCCCTAGGCCGCGCCCCGTTCATCCGGTGCCGAGGGAAAGCGGTGCTTTTGCCCGGGGGTGATTTGCATCTCGACATGCTTCCCTGAGCGCGGGCAAGATGCTAGCTTGGCTAAATAACTTTCTTGGCCTAATTCCCCGTTGATCCCGCAACGTGAACGGAGCGCGCGTGCAAAAGCATTTCAGCCGATGGGTGGGCATCGCCGTTGTCCTGATTGTCGTGGCCGCGGCCGCGCTGCTGCTGTGGTCCATCAGCCTCAGCGGCAAGCCGGTGGCGATGTGGAACCCGGTGGAGCTGCGGATCGGCGCACTCTGGACAACCTTCTACAGTACCGAGCTGCCCGACCTGTCCATCCTGGTGTTCGCCGTATCGGCCGCGGTCATGCTGGTGCTGCTCGTGGTGCTGGGCGAACGCTTCGTCACCTGGCGCTACCGCCGTACGCCGATCCAGAAATCGAGCCGCCCGCTGGCGCCGAAAGCCGTCATGGCCCGCACCCGCGGTATCCACGCCGGCGAAGTCACCGTGACCGTGCTGATTCCGGCGCACAACGAGGAAGCTTCGCTGCCGTTTACGCTCAAGGCCCTCGAGGAGCAGAGCTTCAAGCCATCGCGGATCATCGTGGTAGCCGACAACTGCACCGACGCCACCGTTGAGGTGGCCCGCGAGCATGGCGTCGAGGTCTTCGAATCGGTGGAGAACAAGCACAAGAAGGGCGGGGCGCTGAACCAGGCGCTGCAGGCGATTCTGCCGGCGATGGGCGACAACGACTGCGTGATGGTGATGGATGCGGATTCGCAGATCGGCGCCGGCTTCCTGGAAACCGCGAAGGACCGGTTCACCTGGGATCGCGCGCTGATGGCGGTGGGCGGGCTCTTCCACGGCGAAGAGGGCCATGGGCTGCTCGGCCAGTTCCAGCGCAACGAATACACACGCTACCAGCGCGAGATCGAGCGCCGCAACGGCCGGGTCTTTGTGCTCACCGGCACCGCCTCGGTCTTCCGCGCCGCGGCCCTGCGCGAAGTCGCCGCTGCCCGCGGCACCATGCTGCCGGGCAATCCGGGCGAGGTCTACGACACCGCCGCGCTGACCGAGGACAATGAGCTGACCATTGCGCTGAAGACCCTCGGCGCGCTGACCACCTCGCCGACCAGCTGCACGGTGGTCACCGAGCTGATGCCCAGCTGGAAGATGCTCTGGGCCCAGCGCCTGCGCTGGCAGCGCGGTGCGCTGGAGAACCTGGGCGCCTACGGGGTGCGGGCGCAGACCTCGCGCTACTGGGCGCAGCAGATCGGCATCGGCTACGGGGTGATCGCCCTGTTCAGCTACTTCGCGCTGATGCTCATCATGCTGGTCTCGATGGACACCTGGGTGTGGTTCCCGTTCTGGATGCTGCTCGGGGCGCTCTTCGCGGTGGAACGCATCGTGACCGTCTGGCATGGCGGATGGCGCGCGCGGATCGTCGCTGCGCTGGTCATCCCGGAGCTCGTCTACGACGCGTTCCTGGACCTGGCCTTCCTCAAGGGCGTGGCGGATATCGCCTTCGCCCGCAGCGCGGATTGGAAGCATGTCGAGCACGCAGGTACCGCACGGAAGGCAGTGGGCTGATGGTGGAACTTCTGGTGCACGTGCCGCGCGGGATCATCCTGCCCGAAAGCGTGCTGCTCAGCGACTGGTTCGCGGTGCTGGCCTCATTCGTCGCGATCAACACCGTGCTCTACCTGGTGCTCGGTCTGGTGAAGCTGCTGCCGGTGATCCGCTTCAAGAGCGGGCGGGGACGTGAGCGGCGTTCAGAAACCCGGAATATCGATCCCGAGGCGTCTGCGTAGCCCGGCCATCGCTTCTGGCAGCTGCTGCGGTGCCAGGCCGGGGCTGAAGTAGAAGCCCTGGGCGTAGTCGAAGCCCAGGTCCCGGGCCAGGGCCAGATGCTGCGCGGTTTCCACGCCTTCGACCAGGGTCTGCGCATTGATCCCGCGGGCGGCGGCCAGCAGCAGGTCCACATGCTCGTGCGCCGCGGCCGATGACTGGTAGTGGATGAACAGCGACCGGTCCAGCTTCACGATGTGGGGCTTGAGCATGGTGATGCGCTCGAGGGTGGCATAGCCGATTCCGGCATCGTCAACCAGCAAGAGGCAGCCGAGCTCATCGGCGCTGATCCGGGCCCTGCCGCACAGTTCCGGTGCCGAGAGCTCATGCAGTTCCAAACCCCAGGCCAGCCGGGGGTCCAGCTCCGGGCGCTGCTTGGCGAAAGCGTCGATGGCCGGCCCCGACGCATTCATGGTCAGCAGCAGGCCATCGGGGATGGCGTGGCTGGCGGCGAGGATCTGGTTCAGGGCACGCAGTTCCAGATCAACTAGACTGCCTGCAAGGCGGGCCTCATTAAAATGCGACTGGGGAGTGCGGCCATCGCGGAACCTGGCCAGCGCTTCGAAGCCCGCGAGGGCATGGCGCTGCAAGTCTACAAGTGGCTGGAATACAAATTTCATCATCCGCCGATCAGGCCGAAATTGAAGGACTTTGCCGTGGCTGTGTTGCGCGGCTCGCTAGTGGAAATCTTACAATGGACTGGATATGGATACGCGGTTTCTGGGAAAAAAGGACCGGCGGGCCCAGGCCGGCTATAGCTGGTGGTACCGGCTGCTGCCGCCCAGGGCCCGCGCAATCAAGCGGCCGGAAGTAGCGGTGACCGGGTTCATCGCCGGCTTCTTCATACTCTTCTACCTGATCAATTTGACCTACGACTTCGAGTCGGTGGCCAGGCAGTACCTGGGCTATGTCCGCTTTGCCGGCGCGATCCTGGTGCTCCTGCTGATCTACATCAAGCTGGACCGCTTCCCGCTGTGGATCGGCTACCTCGGGGCGCTGACCGAGCTTGTCGCCTTCGCCTACTTCGTCGGGCTCTCCTCGGATTTCGAGCAGATCGCCTTCCGGCTCCAGGAATTCCCGCTGATCACCCTGTATCTGGCCTGGCTTTTCGATCCCAGGCTGGTGCGCTGGACCATCTACCCGGTCCTGGCATGCACCCTGTACCTGGCCTACCTCTACGGGCCGCAGTCCGGCATGGCGCTGCACAGCGGATGGCTCAATATGCTCAGCCTGGTGCTGCTGACCATCGGCGCCTCGGTGATCGGCAGCTATGTGAAAGCCCGCTTCCACTACCAGTCCGAGGTCGACGAGCTTACCGGCGCGGCCAATCGCCGAGGGCTGCAGCTGCGCGGTGAGCTCATGCTCGCTTCCTCCCAGCGCTCCCGGCGGCCGATGGCGGCGGCCCTGCTGGATATGGACAAGTTCAAGGCGATCAATGATGAAGGCGGCCACGAGGCCGGCGACCGGGCCCTGAAGGACCTGGTGAGGCACCTGAAGGCGAGCACCCGCAGCAACGATGTGGTCGCGCGCTTGGGCGGCGATGAATTCGTGGTCCTGTTTCCTCGCACCACGCGCACCCAGGCCCAGCTGCTGATGGATCGCGTGCAGGGCTCGTCGTCGCAGGCATGGAGCTTCGGTGTTGCGCAGGCGCGCGCGGACGACAACCTGAGCACGATGATCCTGCGCGCGGACCGCGACATGTATGCTGCAAAGCGCGATCGGGCCTCGCGCGAGGACCGAAATCCGGGAGACATCGGCGCGAAATAAAACCGTGGCAGGCTTGAGCCATGGATATCAAGATGATCGAAGCCGATCCGCTCGCCGAATCGATGCAGCGCATGGTGCAAGAGCACCTGGCGGACATGGAGCCCACCGCTCCCGAGGAGAGCCGGCACGCCATGGATGCAACGGGCTTGGCTGATCCGTGCGTTTCGCTGTTCCAGATGCGCGCGGGCGAGTCCATCATCGGCATGGGCGGATTCAAGGACCTGGGAGATTCGGTGGCGGAGCTCAAAAGCATGCGCGTGTCCCCGGAATTCCGTGGCCGCGGACTGGGCCGGCGGCTGCTGGACGAGCTGATCGGCACCGCCGCGCAGCGCGGTTTCACCCAGCTCTGCCTGGAAACCGGAACCCATGAGTACTTCACCGCCGCGCGAGCCATGTACCAGGCCGCCGGCTTCACCCCGTGCCCGCCTTTTGGCGGCTACCAGCTCGATGAGAACAGCGTGTACTACCGGCTGCAGCTAGCCTAGCTTCCCGCCCAGGCGCTCCTGCATCTTCTGGCTGGCTTCATTCAGGCCGCGGATTTCCACGCTCTTGCCATAGTTCTGGTATTTGGCGCGGATCGAATCCACCGCCGCGATGGTCGAGGCATCCCAGAGGTGCGACTGGGACATGTCGATGACGATGCGCTCGGGGTCCTCGGCATAGCGGAACTGGGTGTACAGGTCGTTGGACGAGGCGAAGAACAGCTCGCCGTTGACCGCGTAGAGCGCCTGCCCGCCGGACACCGTGCGGGTGACCGTGACCAGGTGGGCCACCCGGTTGGCGAAGAGCACCATCGCCGAGAGGATGCCCACGCCCACGCCAATGGCGAGGTTGTGGGAGGCCACGGTGAGCACCACGGTGATGGCCATGACGAAGGTTTCGCTCTTGGGCATCATCTTCAGGGTGCTCGGGCGGATGGAGTGCCAGTCGAAGGTGGTGGCCGAGACCACGATCATCACCGCGACCAGCGCGGCCATCGGAATCTGCGCCACCACATCCCCGAGCAGCAGCGCGAGCAGCAGCATGAAAATGCCGGCAAAGGCGGTGGAGATGCGGGTGCGCCCGCCGGAGACCTTCACCCCGACCATGGTCTGTCCGATCATCGCGCAGCCGCAGATGCCGCCGAAGAACCCGGTGACGATATTCGCGGTGCCCTGCGCCCAGGACTCGCGGGTTTTGCTCGAAGGGGTATCGGTGATGTCGTCAACCAGCTTGGCGGTGAGCAGGGATTCGAGCAGGCCCACAAAGGCCACCGCAATCGCATAGGGCGCGATGATCTTCAGGGTCGCCAGATCCAGCGGCACCCCGGGCAGGTGGAAGATGGGCAGCGAATCGGGCAGCTCGCCCTTGTCGCCCACGGTCGGGACAACGATCTTCGCGAAGATCGTGATCGCGGTGAGCACCACGATGGCGATCAGCGGCGCCGGCACCGCCTTGGTGATCTTCGGGAAGTAGCAGACAATGGCTACCCCGAGGACCACCAGCGGGTACACCTGCCAGGGAACATCGCGCAGTTCGGGCATCTGCGCCCAGAAGATCGAGATGGCCAGGCCATTGACGAAGCCGATCATCACCTGGCGGGGGATGAAGCGCAGCAGTTTGGCCACGCCCAGCAGCGCCAGGGCCACCTGGATGGCGCCAGCCAAAACCACCGTGGCAAAGAGGTACTCCACCCCGTAGGCGCGCACCAGCGGGGCCACCACCAGGGCCACCGCGCCGGCCGCCGCGGAAATCATGGCCGGGCGCCCGCCGGTGATCGCGATGACCACGGACATGGTGAAGGAGGCGAAGATGCCCACGCGCGGATCCACGCCGGCGATCACGGTGAACGCGATGACCTCGGGAATCAGCGCCAGGGACACCACCAGCCCGGCGAGCAGCTCGGTCTTGAGCAGCCGGGGGGATTTGAGGGTGCGCCACACCGATTGGCGCTGCATCGGGGTCAGTTCTGCGATCGCGGTGCTCACCGGGACTCCATTCAAAAAAGTGCCCCGGGACAAGTTGGAGCGGGGACCTATCTACGGTATCGCACCAGGCGCTGGCAGCGGTTAAATTCGAAGCCCCAGCCGGCCCGGATTGCTCCGGGGGCTGGGGCTTCTCGATCATCACTCGCACCTTCATGAGGTGCTTTCTACTCTAGGGCCGCTGGCTGTGCGTCCAATAAGCATGATCTGCGCATTGCCTGCTGGTGTTCGCCGGCCGTGGCGCCGACGGTGCCAGAGCGCAAAAAAATTGGCCCTGCCGCAAGACCGGCAGGACCAATTTCTCGTCATCACTCGCACCTTCAATGAGGTACTTGCCAGCCTAGGGGCGGCGCCTGTGGATGGAATAAGCGTGCACTGCATGCTGCCCATGGATCCGCTTGCACCTGCGTGCGGGGCCCGGTTAAAGAAGAATTCCCGCTGGGCAATATCCAGCGGGAATTCTCACGATCATCACTCGCACCTTCAAGGAGGTGTTTTCAACAGTAGCTGCGCTTTCTGTGCCGTCCCTTTGGCCCAGCTTCGCGTTGCCGAAGACCACTGCCGAAAATCGTTGCCGAACAGTGGGCGCAGTGCACATAGGCAGCCCGGTGCGGGTGCGGCAAATACAGTCATGGGCCCATAGTTCAAGGCAGGGAAGCTGCCTAAGCTGGGAACATGACTTCTCAGCAGAAACCAGCCCCCGCAGCCAATGGCGTGCTGCAGGTGGCCATTGTTCCCGACTCCTTCAAGGGAAGCGCCCGGGCCAGCGAAGTGGCCACCGCGCTCGCACAAGGATTCTCCAAGGGGGCCGCAAGCCGCCAGCGCCAGGTCGAGATCACCGCAGTTCCCTTTGCCGACGGCGGCGAAGGAACACTGGAGGCGCTGATCGATGCCTGGGGCACCGAAGCGATCACGGTGGACACCACCGACGCCCTGGGCCGCCCGGTCGCCTCCCGGCTCGGGCTGTCCGCGGACAAGAAGATCGCCGTCGTGGAAGCCGCCGAAGCAGCCGGTCTGCCGCAGGTCAGCGACGTGCCGCGCAGGCCGCTTCAGGCCACGACCTGGGGCCTGGGCCCGCTGGTGTCGCGCGCCTTGGACCTCGGGGTGCAGCAGATCATCCTGTGCCTGGGCGGGTCCGCCACCACCGACGGCGGCACCGGCCTGCTGGGCGCACTGGGTGCCAAGTTCCTTGACGAGCACGGGCAGCAGCTGCCAGCAGGCGGCGGCGCACTGGCCAAGCTGGCAAAGATCGACATGTCCGAACTGGATCCGCGAGCCGCCACGGTGCAATGGCAAATCGCCTGCGATGTCACCAACCCGCTGCTCGGCGCCCAGGGCGCGGCAGCGATCTTCGGCCCGCAGAAGGGGGCTAGCGAGCAGGACGTGCAGCTGCTGGATCGCGGACTTGAACGGCTGGCCGATGTTCTTGAAGCTGATACCGGCCGGAAGCTGCGCGAGCAGCCGGGCATGGGAGCGGCCGGAGGCCTGGCGGTGTGCCTGGCCTCGTACTTCCCGGTGGACCTGGTCCCCGGATGGCAACTGGTAGCCGAGGTGCTCGATGCCCACCGGATCCTGGGTGCCGCGGACCTGGTCATCACCGGCGAGGGGCGGCTCGATAGCCAGTCGCTGAACGGCAAGGTGGTGTGCGGGGTGCTGGAAGCGGCCGGGGAGCATGCCGAGGTGATCGTGGTGGCCGGGTCCGTGGACCTGGGCGACGAGCAGCTGGAGCGGGCCGGGATCCTGGCGGCCTATTCCATCGCGCCCGGGCCGGCGAGCCTGGCCCAACTGTCCGCCGATACCCTCGCATTGGTTGAGCGCACGGCGTTCAGCGTGGCCAGGACCTACCTGCCGCTGGCTCCACCGAGGGGATGAAACGGCGCATCCGTTTTTCCGCCAGGAAGACGATGTGCCTAGCGGCGGCCGGTTTCTACGATGGAATCATGATGAAGAAAAAGTATGCCGCCAGCGCCTTGCTGGCTGCGCCCCTGGCCCTGCTGCTCAGCGGATGTTCCGTTTCAGACCTGATGGTGGATAAATACGACGAGTCCACCGAAAAATCTGCCAAGACCTCGGAAGAGGGCGTTTCGAACGGGCTGCTGCCCGATTGGGTCCCCGCCGGCGGCACCGATGTGAAGCTCGTGCAGCGCAATACCGGGATGGAACGAATTTTTGCCATGGACTACACCGGGGACTTGCCCGGCGAAAAATGCCTGCCGATTAAATCTGCTGGGCACCCATCCGGGGCGGAACTGAAAAAGGCCTACGCCTCGGATCCGCGCACCAAGGATTTTGAGGCCAAGGAGATCTCCTCGACCAGGACCCTTGAAGCGCAATGGTGGCCGCAAGGCGCCGAAGAGAAGACCACGCAGCTCTGCGGACGATTCTGGGTCCACCTCGCCGAGGGCAAGCTCTATGCTTTTGCGCCTGACAGCACCAGCACCGCCACGGCAGTGCTGCAGGAGCGCGAGGCTTCCTAGGCTTCTTGTGGATCTTGCTGGCGGGGCTGGTTCCGCGCGGTGTAGAGCCGGCATGCGGCCAACCCGGCCAGGCTCAGCACAATCAGCGCCGGGCCCAGCAGCCCGGGCAAGCGCTGGTTCCATGTCATGTTGAGCACTACCAGCAGGCTGACGAGGAAGCCTCCGGTGAAGTAGCTGATCGCCGAACTCATGGTGGGCCTTTCATCGCGATGCTTGACTGGGGTGAGCCTAGCATCACCGGGCGGCAAGGTGAAGGAGGCCCGGGGAAGCTAGGATGATTCCATGAGCGAAAAGGAGCAACCTCGACTGTCCGGCGCCTTGGCGCAAAAGGTTGTCGACACCATTGCGCCAACGATTAATCGCCATGTGAACATCATGAACGCCCATGGAATCATCATCGCCTCCAGCGATGCTTCGCGCGTGGGCACGCTGCACGAAGGAAGCGTCGAAGCCATCCGGCGCAATGAGGCCATCAGGGTCACCCAGGCCGATGAAACGGCGGGAACCCAGCCGGGAGTGAACCTCCCTTTGGCGCTGAACGAGCGGTTGTGCGGTGTCGTCGGAGTAACCGGCGCGCCCCACGAGGTCGAGCCCCTCGCGGATCTGATTGCGCTCACCGTCCAGCTGCTGTTTGCCCAGGAGCGCGAGCACTCGCGCAGCGCTCGCCGGGCGGCCGAGGCCAGGGACCTTATTTCGGCGTTGCTGGCCGGGCGGGTTGCCGCAGAAGTCGTCGACCGGAACTTGGAAGCGCACGGGCTGCGCGGGCCGGTGCAGCTTGAGCTGTGGCTGCCGCGCGATGGCCGCGACCCCCTGCTGGAGCAAGCTGCCGCGGAAGGACTGCGCACCTCATGGGTCAGCCTGTTCGGCGCGCACTGGCGGCTGCGGGCAAGCGCCGATGATGCAGCAGGTCAGCCCGCTAAACCCAGCGATCGTTTTCTTGGCGGAGCGGATGCCTTTGATGCCGGAGCGCTGTTGGCGCAGGCCGAAATGATGCGCACCCTGGTGGCGCGTCCCGCGCTGCTTCCGCAACGGGCACACCGGGAGATCTGGAATCAGGACATCGCGGTGGCCGTTGCGCGGACTCCGGCGCGGAGCCTTGCCTATCTTGCGGCACCGGCCCGGGCGCTGAATCAAGAACAAGCAAAAACCCTGCTGGTGGTCGCCGCGGCATCCGCCATGTCGCAGGCCGCCGAAGCCTTGCACATTCACCGCAATACCCTGGTGCAGCGGCTGGAAAGGATCGGCCAGGTCACCGGCGCCGATATTCGCCAAGCCAATGAATCGCTGCGGCTGCAGCATGCCGTGTACGCGCGCATTGCACTTGACGAGATGCAGATTTTCTAGCGGCACCGGCAGCACCAGGCGAGCCTCGATAAATTCCATCTGACGGGGCCGTGCACATATTCTCGCAGGATCATGCCGGGAAACCCGGTCGCATGCCCATAGGCAATCCGGCGCCGGTTTCCTACTATTGGCACATCACCTGCTGTCCAGGGTCAGCGAAACCGAAGAAATCCGGGCCTGGCTGATCCAACCCCCAGAGCTTGAGCCGCTTTGCTGGACAGCGATCCACACATAGTGGCAAAGGAGCCAACCTGCCGTGTACGAACTTATTGTTCTCTTGATCCTCGTGGTCGCCATTGTGCTGGTGACCGCACGCTGGAAAATCAGCCCCTTCCTCGCGTTGATTGGCGCAGCTATCCTTGCCGCCTTCGCCTACAGGATTCCCCTGGCCGAAGTGGCGGGCACCGTCACCACCGCCTTCGGCACCACCATGGGCAATATCGGCCTGGTCATCCTCTTCGGCACGATGATCGGCATCATCCTGGAACGATCGGGCGCCGCAATCTCCATGGCCGACGCGCTGATCAAGGTCCTGGGAACCAGGTTCCCCAATCTGACCCTGACAATCATTGGCTACATTGTCTCGATTCCGGTCTTCTGCGATTCGGGCTACGTGGTGCTGAACTCGCTGCGCAAAGCCATCACCCTTCGCACCGGCGTATCGGGGCTGGCTACTTCGGTGGCGCTGATGACCGGCCTGTACGCCACGCACACCATGGTTCCGCCAACCCCCGGCCCGCTGGCGGCGGCCGAGAGCATCGGCATTGCCGATAACCTCGGGCTGATCATTGCCGTTGGCCTTCCGGTGGCAGCCATCTCCGCGTTGGCCGGCCTGTTTTATGCCAGCCGCTTCAACAAGTCCCAATGGACCGCCTTGCCGTCGGAAGACGAGAATGATCTGGCAGACCTGGACTACGAGCAGCTGCGCGCAAGCTTCGGCAAGCTGCCGCATCCTGCCTTGGCCTTCTTGCCGATCCTGGTGCCGCTGGTTTTGATCTGTGCCTCATCTATCGCCAAGCTGCCATCCCAGCCGCTGGGCGGGGGAACGCTGGTTGAAGTCCTCTCGTTCCTCGGCACGCCGGTGATCGCCCTGATTTTCGGCCTGCTCTCGGCCACTTTGCTGTTGCGCGGCGAGAACAAGCTGGGCGATTTTAATGAGCAGATGCACGAATCGGTGCGCACCGCTGCCCCGATCTTGCTGATTACCGGGGCTGGCGCCGCATTGGGCGCGGTGCTGGCCGCCTCGGAGCTGACCACGATTCTCTCCGACTCGCTGAGCGGACTCGGCCTGGGCCTGGCGGTGCCGTTCCTGATTGCCGCCGCCCTGAAGTCGGCGCAGGGATCGTCCACGGTATCGATGGTGACCACCTCCGCGCTGGTCGCGCCGATGCTCGGTTCGCTGGGGCTGGATTCCGAATTGGGAATGGTGCTCAGCGTCCTGGCGGTGGGTGCCGGTGCGATGGTTGTCTCGCACGCGAATGACTCGTACTTCTGGGTGGTTTCGCAGCTCAGCCGGATTCCGGTGATCACTGCATACAAGACCCTCAGCGTGGCTACGGCAATCCAGGGCACCGCGGCCTTTGCAACGGTCTGGATCCTGGGGGCGGTTCTGCTCTAGGCACTGCTGAATACACCCCGGGCACCGCGCCATCATCGAACCCTTCCTTGATGGCGCGGTGCCCTGTTTTAAAGGGAGCTCAAGGGCAGAACTCTTTGGCGGCCTTGTTTCCCTTGGATCCGGCAACCAGCATCATGGCGACGCCCAGGGCAAAGCCGATCGCGGTCAGCGCAAAGGCTACGGTGAAATTCTGGGTGAAACAGAAGATCGCCGCGATGATCAAAAACAGCCAGCCTGCTATGCCAAAGAGCTGAAGGGTTGGTGCTGCTCGACGGTGCGCTGCCAGCCAGGCTTCATCGCTGGCCATGGTGTGGCGGGTCTTTAGGCCAACGCTGTTGTTGCGCGGCAGGCGCCCTTCGGCTCCCATGCGGCCCAGTGTGCTCGCAGTGAGCGCGAGCGCCAGCAGTCCGAACATGAGGCTCAGTGTGCTGGCCAGGTCCACGCGCATGTCCTATCGATTGGTCTCCTTGGATTCACTCTAGATGATTGGGATATGTTCCAATACCCAAGTCAGGCCGAACCTTCGAACTCACGCACCATGACCAATACGAGCTGGAAGCCGTAATATGCGGAAATATGACGCTGACTTAGCGCCTGCCCGCCGCCGCCCAGCCTTGCCAGCCCGGGATTTGTGAAGAGATCTGACGCAGTGTTCCCTCCAGTGACGCGTTGATGGCAAGCTCCCGGGATCAATGCTTGACTCGGATAACACCCCATCCAGAGCGGCTGAGAGACCTGGCTCCACGACGCCGCAGCAAGCCTGCCTCCTGCAGATAGTGCTAACGCCAGGTTCGATGGAGCTCCCGGGGCAAGAAGCGTGAACTTCTGTTCGGGATCCCTCGGTTCGATATGTCCAAGAGAGGGACGGCATGACTCGCACTCGCCCGAACACCCTGAAATTTGTGGCTGCCGCACTCGCAGCAACCACGCTGCTCTCCGGTTGCTCGCTGAAAGAACCACGCCCCGAAGCCGCGCCGGCCGTGGCGCCAAGCAGCAACCCGCAAACCGAACAGAAGCTCGACGATGTTCCTTCGCTCGAGGGCAAAAAAGTGGGCATCGCGGCCAAGGACATTCTGCACGACTACTCGCGCGTGGTGTATCAGCAAATCCAAGAACGCATCAAGGAGCTCGGCGGAGAGGTCATTGCCACCCAGGCCGAAGCCAAGGACGAGAAGCACGTTTCGGACGTGGAAAATCTCATTACCCAGTCGCCCGATGCCATCGTGGTGATCTTGGGCGATGCCCAGACGCTCACCCCGGCCCTGGCCAAGGTGGATGCTGCGGGAATTCCGTTGTTCACCATCGACTTCCAGAGCGAGTACTCGAAGAACAACGTCACCAGCGATAACTGGAACGTCGGCACCACACTGGCTCGCACCATGGCTGAAGACCTGCACGGCAAGGGCAAGATCCTGGTCTTCAACGGCTTCCCGGGCGTGACGCCCTGCCGGATCCGCTACAACAGCCTGAACCTGGTGCTCGAAGACTACCCGAATATCGAGAAGATCACCCCGGAACTGCAGGACAAGTACGAAGGCACCATCGAAGATGCCAAGAACCAGATCCAGGATCAGCTGCGCAGGCTGCCCGAAGGCGAAGTGGATGCGATCTGGTCCTGCTGGGATATGCCGCTGATCGGCGCCGCGCAGGCTATCGATCCCACCGATAATGACATCAAGCTCTATGGAGTCGACGCGGAACCCGGGGCACTGGACTTGATCGCGAATCCGCAGAGCTCCTACCAGTTCACCGTCGCCCAGCCCACCAAGCAGATTGCTGCCACCTCGGCCACGAATATTGCGCTGTTCCTCAACGGGCAAGCCGACCAGGTACCAAGCACCAGCTACGCCGAGCCGATTTTTGTGGACAAGGACAACGTGAATCAGGTGCGCAATGACAACGGAATCTAGCCTGCTGCTGAGCATGGCCGGGATCGGCAAATCCTTTGGCGCCGTCACCGTGCTGGACGATGTCCACCTGCAGCTGCGGGCCGGGGAAGTGCTCGGCCTGGTAGGTGAAAACGGTGCCGGAAAATCAACCCTGATCAAGATCCTCACCGGGTTGTACACCCTGGATTCGGGGCAGATCGAGCTTGCTGGACAGGCGGTGCAGATACGGCGCCCGGCCGATGCCGAAGCGCTGGGCATTGAGGTGATCCACCAGGACCGCCACCTGGCCGGGCGCCTGACCGTTGCCGAACAGCTGTATCTTGGCACATCCAGAAACCGCGGTTTATGGCGCCACGAGCGCACCGTGCAAGAGGCGGCCCGGGCCGATATCCTGCGGACCACCGGCCAGGAGCTGGACACCGCGGCCTTTGTCGACGAGCTGAGCGTTGCCCAGCAGCAGCTGATCCAGATTGCCCGCGCCGTGCTGGCCGAACCCAAGGTGCTGATTCTTGATGAGCCGACCGCGCCCTTGGCCAATGACGAGGTCGAGCAGCTCTTCGGCACCATCGGGCACCTGCGTGATCGCGGGGTGGGGATTATTTTCATCTCCCACTATCTCCAGGAACTGCAGCAGGTCACCGACCGGATCACGGTACTGCGCAACGGCAGGAATGCCGGGGATGCCAGCTTTGCGCACGGCGACAGCATTTCAGATGTCATCGGCTTGATGCTGGGCAGCCAGGTCAACGAATTCTCGCACCAGCAGCGCGAGGCCCCCGCCCGCCAGGGCGAGCCGGCCCTCCAGCTCTCGGGCCTGTCGGTGGCTGGCAAGCTGGAGGGCATCGATCTCACGGTGGCTCCCGGGGAAATCGTGGCCGTCACCGGATTGGTGGGATCAGGCATCGAGGTGCTCGCCGACGCGGTCACCGGCAATCATCCGCATGCGGGCACCGCCTTGCTGCACGGCCGCCCGGTGGCTTCGGCCGCGGACTTTGTCGCCCGGGCCGGCGCCTACGTCCCATCGAACCGGCACCGCGATGGCATCTTCCTGCGCAACACCGTGCGCGAGAATGTTGCCGCCGCCAGCCTGCGGAAGCTCGGCCGCCGGCTTGGGCTGCTCAATGCGCGCAAGGAGCGGGATGCCGCGGAGGAGCTGGTGCAGCGCCTGGATATCCGCCCGGCTGATCCCGAAGCCGTGGCTTCGGGCCTCTCCGGCGGCAACCAGCAGAAGACCGTCTTGGCCCGCTGGCTGGCCAAGGGGTCCGATGTGCTGGTCCTGGACCAGCCCACCTCGGGCGTGGATGTGGGAAGCCGCGCGCAGATCTACGCGCAGATTTCCCAGCTGGTGCAGGACGGAGCCGCCGCGCTGATGGTCAGCGTGGACCTGGAAGAAGTGGTTGGCCTGGCCGACCGGGTGCTGGTGCTTTACCGCGGCCGGATCATCGCCGAGCTGCCCTCCGCCGAAGTGACCACAGAACGAATCTTGCAGTTGGCCTCCAGCGGCCAAGGAACCGGAACACCACGAGAAGAGGTGAACGCATGAGCGCCGCCATTGCTCCCGCCAACGAGGCGCCGGCGCGCAGCGCGCAAGGAAGGAAGCCCGGGCTGGCCGCCTGGATCGGCTACGCCGGCATTGGAGCGGTGCTGCTGCTTTTCGCTTTCGGCTCCCCGTTTTTCCTGGCGGCCTCGAATATCGCGACAATTCTCACCCAGGCCTCGGTCTTCGGCATCGCCGGGGTGGGGCTCGCGATCGTGATTATCGCTGGCGGCGACGACGTGCTCAACGGCGGCATCGACCTGTCCACCGGTGCGGTGGCAGGACTCTCCGGCACCGTGACCGCGCTGGCCGCGGCCGCCGGAGCCCCCGGCCCGGTGTCGGTGCTCTACGGGGTGCTGGTGGCCACCGCGATCGGCATCGTCAACGGCCTGTCGGTCACCTTGGGATTGCGCCCGCTGCTGGCCACCCTGGCCACCATGGGCGTGGCCGCTTCGCTGGAGCTGGTCTTCAGCCAGAACCTGAAGATCGCCGTGTCCGGCAGCTTTTTCGAGGCTGCCCGGGCCAGCGTCTTCCTCGGGATCCCGCTGGCCGCTTGGCTCATGATCATCATCGGGGCACTAGGCTGGTGGGTTTATGGCAAGACCAGCTGGGGCGTGAACTCCTACGCCGCGGGCCAGAATCCGACGGCCGCCCAGGTGGCCGGATTGGACCCGCGCCGCTACCGGCTGGCCAGCTACGTGCTCAGCTCGGCGCTGGCTGGCCTGGCCGGCACGCTGCTGGTCGCCAGGCTTTCGGCCGCCGTCCCGGGCATTGGAACGCAGATCCTGCTGGACATCATTCTGGTGGCCTACATGTCCATGATCTTTTCCCGACGGCGGCTGGTCAGCGTCGTTGGCACCGTGCTGGCCGCGGTGTTTGTCGCCGCCCTGGACAACGGACTGACCCTGCTGGGTGTCGCAAGCCAGTGGGTAGGCGCGGCCAAGGGCCTGCTGATCCTGCTGGTTCTGGCCAGCGTGACCCTGCGCGGAAGGAAGAACCGATGAATCCCGCACAAATACTGGCCGCGCCACCGGCGCCAGCTCCTGGATCTCCAACCGCCTCAAGCGCCAAGAAGCGCGGCGCCTTCCAGGCATCGCGGCTGGTGGCACCTGGAACTTTGGCTTTGATCCTGATCGTGTTCTCGGTGCTCAGCCCGGTGTTCTTCAGCGCGGGAAACCTCGTGGGAATCCTTGGGCAGGTGGCACTGCTGGCGCTGGTCGCCATCGGGCTGACCCTGGTGGTGCGGGCCGGCGGCATTGACCTGTCCATCGGCGTGGCCCTGGACTTGGGCGCCCTGGCCAGTGCCTGGCTGATCCACGACGGCTATCGTGCCTGGGTGGCCGTGGCCGGAGGGCTGCTCTTCGCCCTGGCGGTCGGGCTGGTCAACGCGCTGCTGATCGTGGTCCTGCGGATCCCTGCCTTCCTGGCCACGCTGAGCGTGTGGTTTGTCGGCACCAGCGTGCAGCAGCTGCTCACCAGCGGCGGCGCGCCGATCTACCTCTCGGCGCCGCTGGTGCCGGACGGGTTTGCGGTGATCGGGCGGGGCTACTTCCTGGATGTCGATGCCGCGGTGATCAACGCGGCATCCATTGCCGTGGCGGTGGCCTTGCTGCTGGGAATCACCCGCTACGGGCGCAAGCTGACCATGGCCGGCGAACAGCCCAACGCGGCGAAGATCTCGGGCCTGCGGATCAATGCGCTGATCACTAGCGCCTATCTGTTGTGCGCGGTGATCGCCGGATTCGCCGGGGTGGTGCTGGCCGCGCGTTCCAACGGCTATGTTCCGGGCAGCGGGCAGGCCTATTTGATGGATGCCATCGGTGCGGTTTTCATCGGGGCAACCATCAGCCGCTATGGGCGGGTATCGGTCGGCGGAACGCTGATCGGCGTGGTGATCTTCGGGCTGCTGGATAACGGGCTGAACCTGATCGGGCTGTCCTTCTTCTGGCAGGATCTGGCCCGCGGACTGGTTCTGCTGGCGATCCTGCTCGCCGCAGTGGTGCTCGGACGGTCCAAGGGCCAACCAGCCACCGGCATCTTCGCGCTGCTGCGCACGGCCCAGCGCCAGGCACAATCCACCACAGTGAAGGGAAGCACCAGACAATGAGCAAGCGCATCCACCTCAACGCCTTTGACATGACCTGCGTCAGCCACCAAAGCCCCGGGCTGTGGCGCCACCCGCAGAACCGGGCCGACGAATACAACACCCTCGAATACTGGGTGGATCTGGCCAAGACTCTGGAGCGCGGCGGTTTCGACGCGCTGTTCCTGGCCGACGTGCTGGGCATCTATGACGTGTACCAGAACTCCAGCGGTCCCGCCCTGCTGGATGCCGACCAGGTTCCGCTCAACGATCCCTTCATGCAGGTTTCCGCCATGGCCGCGGCCACCAAGAACCTCGGCTTTGCGGTGACCAGCGCGCTGACCTACGAGCAGCCCTATGCGCTGGCCCGGAAGTTCTCCTCGCTGGACCACCTCACCCGCGGGCGCATCGGCTGGAATGTGGTGACCAGCTACCTGGAATCGGCGGCCCGCAATCTGGGGATGACCCGCCAGCTGGATCATGACGCGCGCTATGACATCGCCGATGAGTTCATGGACGTGGTCTACAAGCTCTGGGAAGGATCCTGGGAGGAAGGCGCGGTCATCAAGGACCGCGAACGCGGCGTGTACACCGATCCATCCAAGGTGCACCCGATCAACCATCACGGCGAGTACTTCAACGTGCCCGGCATTCACCTCTCCGAGCCTTCCATCCAGCGCACCCCGGCGATCTTCCAGGCCGGTGCTTCCTCCCGCGGCCGGCGCTTTGGCGCCCAGCATGCCGAAGGCATCTTCCTGAATTCGATCAACACCGCGGTCACCCGCCGCCAGACCGATGCGATCCGCGACGAGTTCGAACTGGTCGGCAGGCCCCGGGATGCGGCCAAGATCTACGCGCTGATGACTACTGTGGTGGCCGACTCGGATGCCCAAGCCGAGAAGCTCTACCGCGAATACCAGTCCTATGCCTCGCGCGAGGGCGCCATGGCCTTCTACGGCGGCTGGTCCGGGCTGGACCTGAGCCAGTACGCGCCGGATGAGGAACTGCAGTACCTGGAAACCAACGCGGCCCGTTCGGCGGTCTCGATTTTCACCACCGCCAATCCGCAGCAGAAGTGGACCCCCAATACAATTGCCGACTACCTGGGCGTAGGCGGCATCGGGCCGGTGCTGGTGGGCTCGGCCCAAACCGTGGCCGACGAAATCGAGCGCTGGGTGGACGAGTCCGGATTGGACGGGATCAACCTGGCCTACGCCATCACCCCCGGCTCCTTCGAGCAGTTCACCGACCTGGTGGTACCCGAGCTGCGCAAGCGCGGACGGACGTGGGCCGGCTACGAGGGCAGCACGCTGCGCGAATATCTGGCGGGTCCGGGCAGCACCCGCGTGGCCGGCCACCACCCCGCCGCTGCCTATCGCGGCGCCTACGCGGGCAAGGCCTCTGCGCAGGACTCCAAGGCGAGCCAAACACCGGACGCGGTCCTGGGCGCCAGATGACATATCGGGAAATATGACGGTGCTACCGCCCGTGCGCAGGGCGCTGAAGATGTCGATTCATGACGATATTGAGGCAGATGACACCCTGCCTGCCAAGCGTCGCCCGGCGATGTTTCACTGGTAGCACACGCCACCCCGGCGGCCCAGAGACCTGCCCGAAGTGCTAGCCAAGTTCGATGGATCCGCAGAGATTCTCTGCGTCCTTCCGAATCCATAACCCACAAGGAGAACGAAGATGAGTGTACTGAGCACCCAGGTGCCGCGCGTGCCCTACACCGGCACTGCCGACGAGGCAGAGCTGGCCCGCTGGCGCGAGATCGCCCAGCAGGCCGCCGGCCAGCTGGCCGCTGACGCGCTGGAGCGGGACCGGAAGAATGCCCAGCCCTTTGCCGAAGTGCA
This sequence comes from Glutamicibacter halophytocola, assembly GCF_001302565.1. Taxonomy (NCBI): domain Bacteria; kingdom Bacillati; phylum Actinomycetota; class Actinomycetes; order Micrococcales; family Micrococcaceae; genus Glutamicibacter; species Glutamicibacter halophytocola. The sequence continues at coordinate 3,686,891 of NZ_CP012750.1, read as the reverse complement.
GTTGCTGCGCGAAGCAGGCTTGCTGAACCTGCTGGTTCCCGCCGAGTTCGGGGGAGCAGGGGCGCACTGGGAAACCGCCTTTGAGGTGGTTCGCATCCTGGCTGCCGCCGACGGCTCCATCTCGCAGCTGCTGGCCTACCACTATGTGAACCAGTCGGGCATCGCCTTCTATGGCGCCCCGGAAACTCAAGGCCAGTGGTGGCGGCGCACCGTCGAGGGTGGATGGCTCTGGGGCGACTCGGTCAACCCGGTGGATCCAACCCTGAGCCTCGTGCCGGAGGGCGATGGGTTCCGGCTCAATGGCGCCAAGCGCTTCTCCACCGGCTCCGGGGTAGGCGAAGTCATTGTCATCAACGCCGAGGTCACCGAGGGCGAACGAGCCGGCCAGGTGCTGGCCTTTGTCATCCCGCGCGACCGCGAAGGCCTGGAAATCGTGGATGACTGGGACTACCTGGGCCAGCGGCTCAGCGCCTCGAACTCGCTGAAGTACCACAACGTGCGCATCGAAGCACAGGACCTGCTCGGCGAGGTGACCGAAGAACCAGTATCGACCCTGCTCACCCCGGGCATCCAGCTGGCTTTTGCCAACTTCTACCTGGGCATTGCCGAAGGCGCGCTGGCTCGCGGCAAGCAGATCCTGCTGGGACGCAAAAACGCCTGGTTGTTCTCGCAGGCGCAGACCTACTCGCAGGATCCGATCTTCCAGCGCACCGTGGGCGAGCTCAAGGCTCGCACCGCCGCGGTGGCGGCGCTCGCCGAAAAGCTCGGGCGCAAATTTGATGTCCTGCTCTCCAAGGGCGCGCAGGTCACTGTCTCCGAACGCGCGGCGCTGGCCGTGGACATCGCCGAAGCGAAGGTGGTCTCCACCGAGGTCGGCGTCGAGGTGGCCAACCGGATCTTCGAGGTCACCGGATCATCGTCCACGGCGAACTCGGTCGGGCTGGATTTGTTCTGGCGCAATGTGCGCACCCACTCGCTGCACGACCCGGTGGACTACAAGAAGATCGAGGTCGGCGCGTACTTCCTGCGCGGAGAATCCCAGCCGCTATCGCTCTACACCTAAGAACTTCTACACAGAGGAACCTGAGATGACTGTACTTGCCACCGGAAACCGCCTGGGCCGGCTCAAGGCCCGTTTTGCCCCGCTTTTCGAGCAGATCGCGGCCGGCGCCGCCGAACGGGACCGCAGCGGGGAACTGCCCTACCAGCAGGTCGCCGACCTGGCCGCCGCCGGTTTTGGCGCGGTGCGCGTCCCGGAATCCCACGGCGGCGCCGGAGCCACACTGCCGGAGCTCTTTGAGCTCCTTGTCGACCTGGCCGCCGCCGATTCCAATATCGCCCAGGCGCTGCGCGCCCACTTCGCCTTCGTCGAAGACCGGCTGATTGCCGCCCCGGGGCCCGGCCGGGACAAGTGGCTGGCGCGCTTCGCGGACGGAGAGCTGGTCGGCAACTCGTGGACCGAGGTCGGGGCGGTGAAGGTGGGCGAGGTGATCACCAAGGTCACTCCCGATGGCGACGGCGGGTTCCGGATCAACGGCACCAAGTACTATTCCACCGGCTCGATTTTCGCTGACTGGCTGGACACCTATGCGCAGCGCACCGATACCGGCAAGCGGGTCATCGCCGCGGTCAGCCGCCACCAGCCCGGCGTGGAACTGGCCGATGACTGGGATGGCTTCGGGCAGCGCACCACCGGCACCGGGACCTCGACATTCACCGATGCGCTGGTGGCCGAAGAAGACCTGATCGACTTCGACACCCGTTTCAAGTACCAGACCGCCTTCTACCAGCAGGTGCTGCTGGCGGTGCTGGCTGGTTCGGCCAAGGCCGCGGAGCGCGGTTTCGCGGCGGAATTGAAAGCCCGCAAGCGCACCTTCAGCCATGCGGCCGCCAATGTGGCGGCCGAGGATCCGCAGCTGCTGCAGGTGATCGGCGAGGTGTCGGCGGCGGCTTTTGCCGCGGCCGGAACCGTTGAGCGCGTGTCGCAGGCCCTCCAGCGCGCCTATGAAACCGCGCTGGCCTTGCAGGCTGGGCAGATCACGGTGGAAGAAGATGAAGCGGCCAATGATGCTGCCGAACTGGCCAGCGCGCAGGCGCAGGTGGTGCTCACTCCGCTGGTGCTCAACGCCATCACCCACGCCTTTGATGCGTTGGCGGCGTCGGCCACCAGCGTGTCGAAGAACCTGGACCGGCATTGGCGCAATGCGCGCACCGCGGGCAACCACAACCCGTGGGTGTTCAAGGCCCGGCTGATCGGGGACCTGGCGGTCAACGGCACCGAGCTGCCGCGCGTGTGGGCCATCGGCGCCTCGAAGTAGCCGCCACCGAACGTGCAGGCAGCTGGCTAGACTGTGGTGGTGATCAACTACACCCTGCGCCAGCTGCAGTACTTCGTCGCCGTCGCGGAACTCGGCTCCATTTCTGCCGCTGCGAAGCAGTGCCATATTTCCCAGGCTGCCATGTCGCAGTCGATGGATGAGCTGGAACGGGCCGTCGGCTCGCAGCTGCTGGTGCGCCGCCGTGCCCGAGGCGTGGTGCTCACCGCCGTCGGCACCGATTTTTTGCTCGATTCGCGCGCCCTGGTGCGCCATGCCGAAGAAGTGCAGGACCAGATAGTCGAGCGCCAGTCCAAGCTCTCCGGCCCGCTGGTGATCGGCTGCTATTCCTCGCTGGCCGCCTTCTGGATCCCGGTGATCTGCGAACGCTTCACCATGGTGCATCCGGACCTGCAGGTGACCTTGCTCGAAGGCGACGGGGCCGAGCTGCAAGAGCGGATGCTCAAGGGCCACCTCGACGCGGTGCTCACCCACACCCGCCACCTGCTGCCCCGGGTCGCCTCGCGCACGGTGATGTCCGGCAGGCCATATGTGCTGGTGGGAGGTGGGCACCGGCTGGCGGATCGGTCCAGCGTGTCCTTGAGCGAGCTGGCCGATGACGATTTTGTCTCCCTGGACATTCCCACGGTGCGCGATAACCAGCTGGTGAATCTGCGCATGTCGGGCCTGGATCCCAAGGTGCGGTGGAGCTCGCAGAGCTTCGAGGCTGTGCGCGGGATGGTGGCCCGCGGCTTGGGCTATACGGTTCTGGTGCAGCGTCCGCCGGTCAACCTGAGCTACGACGGGCTGCCGCTGTCGGTGCTGGAGATCGAAGGCGATGTGGGGATGAGCGATGTCTGCGTGGCCTACACCGCCTCGGACCGCCCGAGCCTGCGGCTGCGCGCCTTCCTTGATTTCTGCGAGGAAGCCGGAGCCGAGAAGGAGCGGAAGGCCGGCCGGAACCTGTAGATTCCAACCGGCCTTCCTGCCTGGGCGGTGCGGGCCTAGCGGCTCATTTCCTCGGCCTCGAGATCCGCATCGCGGCCTTCCTTCACGCCTTTCATGGCCAGCGCCGCCACGAGGAAGGCAGCAGCCCAGACGCCACCGGCGATCCAGAGCGATCCGCCGCCCAGCAGCACCAGGCCGGCCACGGCCATCGGGGTGAACCCGGCGCCCACGGTGGAGGAGAGCTGGTAGACCAGCGAAGCGCCGGTGTAGCGGATGCGGGTGGGGAACAGCTCCGCGGTGAACGCGCCGAATGGCCCGAAGATGAACGCCTGGACGATGCCATTGGCCACGAACAGGGCGATGGCGAACAGCCACAGCTGGCCCAGTTCCAGCATCCACATGATCGGCAGCGCGGCCACGGCGCCGGCAAGGATGCCTACCATCATGACCGGGCGGCGGCCCAGCCTGTCGGAGTAGCGCGAGGAAACCCAGATGCCCACCACGGTCAGCGCGGCGCCGATGGCCTTGATGTTCAGCACCGCGGTGCGGTCCATGCCGACTTCCTCGACCACGTAGGAGATGGCCCAGACGGTCATCAGGCCCTGCACGGTGTAGGAGCTCATGCCCACCAGGGTTCCGCGGATGACGGAGTTCGGGTACTTGGTGATGACCTCCATGAATGGGGTCTTGCGTTCTTCTGCCTTGTTTTCCAGGGCCAGGAACAGCGGTGACTCGGTGACCTTCAGGCGGATGACCAGGCCGATGCCCACCAGCACGATGCTGATCAGGAACGGAATGCGCCAGCCCCAGGCCAGGAACTGCTCATTGGGCATGGTGGAGACCGCCGAGACTGCCAGGGTGGCCAGCACGGCGCCGGCCGGGCCGCCCATGTTAGCGAAGCTCGCGGCGAAACCGCGGCGTTCCTTCGGTGCGTGCTCCAGGGCCATCAACATGGCCCCGCCCCATTCGCCGCCCACGGCCAGGCCCTGGACGATGCGCAGGGTGATCAGCGCGATCGGGGCCAGCATGCCGATCTGCGCGGTTTCAGGCAGCAAGCCGATCAGCGTCGAGGCCCCGCCCATCGTCGCCATCGAGGTGATCAGCACGCCCTTGCGGCCGATCCTGTCGCCGAAGTGGCCGAACACGATGCCGCCCAGCGGGCGGGCCAGGTAGCCCACGGCCAGGGTGGCGAAGGAAGCGAAGATCGCCACGCCCGGGGTCAGGCCCACGAAGAAGACCTTGTTGAAGACCAGCGAGGCCGCGGTGGCGTAGAGGATGAAATCGTAGAATTCGATTGCGCTGCCGATGAAGCTGGAAGCCAGGATCCGGCGCATCTGCGGGGAATTCAGCGAGGGGACTTTCACCTGTGCCTCCACGCTGCTGCCGTTATTCAGGGTGTTGCTCATCGTGCTGCCGCCATTTCGGAGTTGACGCGGGAAAAGGATATCGTGTCCAGGTCGTTGGGCACCAGGTACTGGCCGGAGAACTTCCCGGCGTGGGCTTCCCAGACCGACAGCGGTGTCGTTCCGGGGACCAGGTGGTGCAGGGCAAGGGTGCGCGCCCCGGCCTGGTGCGCGATCTCGATCGCCTGTTCGGGCGAGGTATGGGAGGCGCGGTGGTGGTCCATCGAGGCCTGGGCTTCTACGGTGCCAACCGAGCCGTAGGCGCGTTGCACCCAGTCGAAATCGATGGCCTCGTGCAGCAGCAGGTCGGTGCCTTTTGCGAGCGCGATGAGATTCTGGCACGGAGCCGTGTCCCCGGAAATGGTGACCGATCCTTGCGCGGTGTCGAAGCGGAAGGCGAAGGCCGGTGCGATCGGAGGGTGCTTGACCAGTGTCGCGGTGACCGTGACCAGCTCGTCGCGGTAGATCTCGAATGGCGCAAAGCCCTGCGGCGTCGGGTTCTCGTTGGAGTGGTAGCCAGTGCCTGCCGGGATCTGGATGTCGGAGGCGGCGAAGTGGTCCAGCGGGGACGGGCGCAGCGCGTCGATCACGCGGTCGTTCAAATCCGTGGCGTAGGCCTGCATCAGGTGCTCGAACATCGAGGCCGTGCCGGGTGTCGGGTTCTGCGGGTAGAGCGGTTGCGGGGCGGCCACGGCGCGCGGCGAGGCCGGCGGCAGGGCGCCGCGGTCGCCGGGGCCGATGATGGAAATCGGCGCCTTGCCCGCTGGCAGGGTGAACATCCCGAAGATGGCCAACGAAGCCAGATCGATGGTGTGATCCGAATGCAGGTGGGTGAGGAAGATGCCGCGCAGGTTCGCGGGGGTGAAGCCGGCTTTCATCAGCTGGTTGCCGACACCGGTTCCGGCATCCACCAGGTAGACGCTGTCTCCCACGACTACGGCGGTGGAGATTCCAGCGCGCTTGCCCGCGTTGTCGCCGGTCCACCATCGTGGTCCGCCGGCGGTGCCCAGCGTAACAACGCGGGGATTGAGGTTGGTGGAGGCCATGGAATGCGCCCTTTCTCTGGGTCTGGTTCTGCATTCCAGTCTTATGTGCTGAATCACATTCGTAAAACTGTTTTTATCTACCAACTAAATAGGTTTTTCCAATAATTGGTTAGGTATGCTCATACTGTCCAAGCAATCAGGGAGGATCATGTCCGAGCAAGAACGCAGCCGGCTATCACGCTGGCTATTGCCTGGGGGCAACGAGCCTGACCCGCGCTTCACCCTTGCCAACGAGCGCACCTTCCTGGCCTGGATTCGCACCTCTTTGGCGTTCCTCGCTGGCGGCACCGCGTTGGAGGCCTTCGCGGCAGATGCGTTCCCTTCGCCGCTGCGCACCTGGCTGGCGGTGCTGGTGATCGGGGTGGGCATCCTGATCGCGGCTGGAGCCGCCGTGCGCTGGATCAGGGTCGAACGCAGCATGCGCGCCGGCCGACCGCTGCCGATTCCGGCCATCGTCCCGCTGCTGGCTTTCGGTGCTGTCGTGGCCTCGCTGGCCGCGATCGCCATGATCTTCTGGTCTGCGGGCTCGTGATGGCAAAGCCCATCGAAATCACCGACCCCGGGCTGCAGCCGGAGCGCACGGTGATCGCATGGAACCGGACGATGGTCTCTTTTCTGATTGCCAGCGTGGTCTTCCTGCGCTGGATGCCGCATTATGGCGCAGGCGTGATTTACCTGGTTGCGCTGTCAATGCTCCTGGCTCTTGGCATTTTCGCCTCGCAACGTGCGCGGTACCGCAAGATGTCTCGGGGAGTGCGGGCGGAGCGCGTCAGCGCTGATGTTCTCGCAGTGCTGTTGACCACCGGCACGGTGCTGGCGCTGGGCGTTTGCGCGATCGTAATTGTGCTTGGCCCTTAGCCAGGGCGCTTGGCCAGGGCGAAGCGGGGTTATAAAACCGCCTTCGGCTACTTCTTGGTTTCCGGCAAGCTTGATTCGAGCAATGCGCCAATTCGCTCAATCGATTCCTGAATTGCAGGTGCTTCCGAAACCGTGAGCTGCTGCAGGACCAAGCCATCCAATGCTGCAAAGATGGCGCGAGCCAGCGCATGGGTGTTTGCATGGCCATGCCGGGCGAGGGCCTTTTCTAGTGCTGCGATATATCCGTCGTAGAGTTCGGTGACGGCTTTGCGCAGTTCAGGGCGGCGGCGTGATTCGAGGATGATCTCGTACTGAAACAGCTGGAGCTGTGGTTCGTTCGAAACCAGTTCAACCAGAGTGCGTGCGAAATCGGCATCCATTGTTTCTTGGGCCGACAAGTCGCTCAGGCGAATAGCCCTGCTGGTTGCCCATGCAACAGCTTCGCCGAGCAAAGCGTCCTTGGTGCCGAAATGATGGGTGATCAGGGTGTTGTTGACGCCAGCCGCGTCGGCCACCGCACGCAATGTCAAGCCGTGTAATCCGCGTTCAGCGACCACTCCGACCGTAGCGGCCAGGAGCGCTTCTCGGCCTTCGCCGTATTTACTCATTCGAACTTTCGCCACACAGCCGAGTGTAGTCGAAAGAAATTCCTTGACTTTCAAAACTATGCAAGTGCATAGTTTTAAGCGTGTTGCGGAACACATTCTTTCTGGGGGCCCGTTCGCTGGCGTTCCCAGCCAACTCGTCTCATGAAAGGCCGAATCATGGTTGATTCGTTCCAAGCTCCGGCGAAAACGCCTTCTTTGCACCGCACCTTGCGGTGGCAGGATGCCTTTGCGCTCGCCATGGCAGTATCCGGCGGACTCTTTGTTTCTTTTGGCGCGACTATGGCTGCTGTCGGGGCGCTGTCGGCCATGTTTATTTGGGCTCTGGCCGCGGGCATCGGCTGGGTGCAAAACCATCTTTTCGCCGAGATGGCGTCAATGTTCCCGGACAAGCCAGGCGGTGTTCCGGTCTACGCCTACGAGGCGTGGAAGCACCGTTTTGCCCCGGCCGGCGCATTGGCAACATTCGGATATTGGTTTGGCTGGTCGGCAGTCATTTCCATCGTGAGCTTGACCGCCGGTGCCATGATCCAGGCACGCTGGTTCCCCGATGCCACGTGGGAACTCCATCTCGGCGCCATCGGAATTGGCATGGCTCAGATTATCGGTATTGTCCTGATCTTGTTGATGATGGTTCCGAACCTCTTGGGTGCCCAGCCGGCAGCATGGGTGAGCAAGGTGCTCGGCGCGCTCCTGCTGATTCCGCTGCTGGTCTTCGTCGCAGCACCACTGATCAGCGGGCAATGGGAACCTGGCAATCTTACGTGGGGGCTCGGGCAGCCCGGCGCGGATCACTGGGGCGGGTGGCAGGACGCTGCCGTGTGGCTCTACCTGGTGGGCTGGACTGCCTATGGAACAGAAATGTGCGCCGCGTTTACCCCTGAGTACCGAAGCGAAAAGGATGCTCGCCGGGCACTATCCACCACGGGCGCCTACACCTTCATGATGTTTGCGCTAGTGCCTATCGGCGTCGGGGGACTCATCTCACGGGCTGATGCTGCCAACGATCCAGCCAGCGTTTTCGTCAACGGTTTTACCGCAGTCCTTCCGGCCGGCTTTGCTGGAGATGTTGCCTTGCTGATCACGATCGGCGCCCTGCTGATGGGTGTCAACGCGAGCATGGCCGACGGGTCCCGGGCGTTATATGGCGCTGCTGTCGATGCGCTAGTTCCACGCCAACTGGAAAAACTCAACCGGCACCAAGTTCCGGCACGAGCAATCATCGCCGCCGTTGTCATGAACATTCTGCTGGTGATCTTTGTATCCAACCCGATTTCAATTCTGGTCGCAGCAAATGTTGGGTACCTATTGGCGATACTCCTTGCAGTCTCCGGATTCATCCTTTTGCGAAAGGACCGCCCGAACGCACCTAGGAGCTTTCGGCTCGGAGCCTGGGCGCTGCCGCTGGCGATTGTCCTTACGATATACGGCGCAGCAGTTCTGGTTATTGGAGCGGCCTCATCAAACTTGTCGGGTTATGGCGGGCCAGTGGAACTGTCCATCGGCATCGGGATTCTCCTCCTGTCTGTAGTGCTGTTTGTGATCCGCCGCCGCTTTCAGGATTCAAAGCCGCTGATGCGCGAACCCCTATAAAACTTTTCCATCTCGACCACCGAATAATCACAAATTGAGGAGCAAAATCATGAGTCAAATTTTTTATGCCCAGCATGATCCGGAAGCGTTCGAACCCTTTGAACTGGGAACCGTGCAGTGGCTGCGCCGGCCAGGAGACAACGGGAACGCAAAACTTGCAGCAGGCATTTGGCAAGTCGCCCCAAGCCAGGCTCCCGAGCCCTTCGATCTGAGAATCGACCAAGACGAAACCATCTACATCGTCTCCGGCCATATCCGAATTCAGATCGATGGCGGCGAAGAGCACGACCTGACTGCTGGTTCCATGGCGTCGCTCTCACTTGGCGCTCAAACTCGTTGGAGCATTTTGGAGCCAACGGTTGAATTTTTCGTCTACAGCTAAGGGGCATGAGCATGAGCAACCATTCAGACGTCATAGTCATAGGTGCAGGGTTTGCTGGGCTAGTCGCGTCGAGGGAACTTTCGCGTCGTGGACACTCGGTAACCGTGCTTGAAGGGCGAGACCGAATCGCTGGGCGTACGCACCTGGAACAACACTTGGGCCGGGACCTTGAACTCGGAGGCACGTGGGTGCATTGGACTCAGCCATATGTGTGGGCTGAAATGGGCCGCTATGGCATCGAACCGGTTCCAGGGGCGGAATTCACCAAAGCCTATTGGCATGCACAAGGCCAAAGGCATGAAGGTACCGCTGATGAGCTAATGGACCTTCTTGACGCGCCGAATCAACAGCTGCTTGCAGAAGCCCGGCGCTATTTTCCATTGCCGTGGTCGCCGTTGGCGAATCCCGAGGTCTCGATAATTGATTCAACCAACTTGTCTCAGGCCATTGAGGCGATGGATCTCCCTGAGGCGCAACGCCAGTTGCTTCGATCATTCTGGGCCTTGAATTTTAACGGCAAGCTTGATGAAGCGGCATATAGCCAAGCCCTTCGATGGGCCGCTGTTGCCAGTGGCTCGTGGCAGCTGATGTTTGAGGCCTGCGCAAGTTTCAAGATCGAGGGCGGAACGCGGCGACTTGCCCAAGCAATTCTTGAGGATTCAACGGCCGAGGTTCATCTGGGCCAACAAGTCCGCGCTGTTCGGCAAGATGATGATCTCGTAGTGGTCACCACGGATGACGGGTCGAAGTATTCGGCCAAAAATTTGATCGTGACCGTCCCGCTCAACGTCCTTGCCCATATTGAGTTTCAACCTGAGCTGTCAACTGCCAAGCGCGCTGCAGCGGAACGTGGCCAGGTTGGCATGGGTGCCAAGCTGTGGATTCGCGTTAAGGGCGTGCACGAGCGCTTTGTCGTCATGGGGCCGGAAAATGCTCCGCTGAATTTTGCGCAGGTCGAGTACACGGACGCGCAAACGACGACGCTCGTTTGCTTTGGCCCCGACGCTGGTGCGGTGGATGTTCATGACAAGCAAGCGGCGCAAATGCATCTGGATCAGCTGGTTCCGGGGCTGGAAGTCGTGGCGATTGCGGGGCATAACTGGGTTGACGATGAATATTCGCGATCCACCTGGCCAATGCACAAGGCTGGATACCTGTCTGGATCATTGGCTGAGTTGCAGAAGCCGGAAGGCCGCATTCATCTTGCAGGGTCGGACTATGCCAACGGGTGGGGCGGATTCATCGACGGGGCCATTGAAAGCGGGATCAGTGCGGCCAGGACAGTTTTGCGGGAGCTTGCAGGTGAGGAGAGCGCCCAGAACCTGCAGAGCGTGTAGCGGGCTGAAATAGTGCATGGAGGGGGAAGAAGCGATACATAGCGAGGCTAAGTGTCGTTGATCTCACGCGCGAATGAGGGGCGCGTCACAGGTGTTCGAAATTAGAATTGATGAGGACTTTCAACAATTTTGAGGAACACTATGACTGCTCAGGGACAACCAAATAGCCCGTTCAACTTCATTCAGGTCGTCATCGCCGCACTGGGCGCCGGCTACCTCAACGTCATCATCTTTTTCATCGGCATCGCTTCGGGCGCCTCGATGAAGGTTGGCTCCAACCCTGAGAAGATTGTCGGCTTTGACCACATCCTGCAGTTCACCTGGCTTCCCTTGGTGGTGCTGGGCTTTGTGGTCTTCCTGATCGGACGAGCCAGCAAGGGCTTCGTCAAGGTCGCGCAGTGGATCGGGCTGGTTGTTGCCGTTCTTTCGGTGATTTCCCCGATCATGAATGCAGCCGATGTGGCTACCGGCCTGACCCTGAGCGTGATCCACGTGGTCACCGGCGCTGCCTGGTTCTTCGCCGTGCATTACGGCAACAAGAAGCTGCACGTTCCATCCAAGGACGTCGTCCTCGTCTAGGGGCTCTTGAGCTGAACACTTTGGCACCGCAGATATGCATCTGCGGTGCCAAAGTGTTTTCACCAGCTATTGCCTAGCTGCGGCGCAGCCATGCGGTCGTCGCCGAAGGCAAAAGGCCATCGGCATCCAGCGGCGCGCTGGAAAGCAGCAATGCGCCCTCGGGGAGCGCTTGCGGCTCTGCGCTGAAGTTGGTGATGCTGATCCAGCCGCTCGGGCGGCTGAAAGCGAGCACTCCCTCATTCGAGTCGAGCCATTGGAGGGACTCTTCGCTTTGCAGTTCCCGGCGCAGGCGCAGTGCCTCCCGGTAGAGCTCCAGCGTGCTTCCTTCCTTTCCGTCCTGGGCCGCGACACTCAACGGGCCGAAAGCCTGCGGCTGTGGCAGGTGCGGCGCGGCGTCGCCGAAGCCGAAAGAAACTCCGCCGGTTTCCCACGGGATCGGCACGCGGCATCCGTCGCGTCCCACTTCAACGCCCTTGTTCTTGAAGAAGGCGGGGTCCTGGCGCTGCTCGTCGGAGATTTCGCTGACCTCAGGCAGGCCCAGCTCTTCGCCCTGGTACAAGTAGGCGCAACCTGGCAAAGCCAGTTCCAGCAGCGTTGCGGCACGCGCGCGACGAAGGCCCAGTTCGACGTCCAGCTCCGATTGATCGGCACCATGCAGCAGCCATTTCTTGGCGTAGTCCGGATCCCCGGCCAGCGGCAGGCCATAGCGGGTGGCATGGCGCACGACGTCATGATTGGAGTAGACCCAGGTGGTCGAGGAGCCGGCGATGCCCGCCTGCTCGAGATTGAAGGAAATGATCTTCTTGAAGGCCGCCGCGTCGAAGTCTGCCTGCAGCAGGTCAAAATTGAAGGCTTGGCCCAGTCCGGTGGACCGCGCGTAGGCAGGACGGCGATCGGATTCGGTCCAGGCCTCGGCCACCGCAATGCGGGGAGGGTCGTACTCGTCAAAGACCTGGCGCCATTGCACATAGACATCATGGACTTCATCGCGGTCCCAGATGGGGTGGGTGCCATCCCATGGGTGGGCGTCGAGCTCCGCCTTGGTCGGCAAATTGGCCAGCGGGATGTCTTTGGTCAGGGCGTGGGCCACATCAACGCGGAAGCCGTCGACGCCACGGTCGGACCAGAAGCGCAGGGTCTTGAGGAAGTCTTCGCGCACCTCGTTGTTGGACCAGTTGAAATCCGGCTGTTCCTTGGCAAAGAGGTGCAGGTACCACTGGCCATCGCCGACTGGTTCCCAGGCAGGTCCCCCGAAGAGGGATTCCCAGTCGGCCGGAGGCAATTCGCCATTGGCTCCCGATCCGTCGCGGAAGATATAGCGGTCGCGCTCAGCCGAGCCCTTGGGAGCGGCCAGAGCGGCCTGGAACCATTCGTGGAGATTCGATGAGTGGTTGGGAACGATATCCACGATGACCTTGATGCCCGCTTCATGAAGCCGATCCGTCATCTGGTCGAAGTCTTCCAAGGTGCCCAGCCGCGGGTCCACATTGCGGTAGTCATCCACGTCGTATCCGCCGTCTGCCAGCGCGGAAGGGTAGAAAGGGGACAGCCAGACTGCATCGATGCCCAGATCCTTCAGGTAGCTGACCCGCGAGCTGATGCCCGCCAGGTCGCCGAGGCCATCGGCATTGGAATCGGCGAAGCTGCGAGGGTAGATCTGGTACACGGCAGCTTGGCGCCACCAGGTGGCGTCCTTGGATAGGCCGGTGCTGTGGGTGGTGTCTTGCAGGGTCACGGTGCTTCCTTTCGGTGGTGTTTCCAGCCTAGAAGTGGCCGGCTGAATCGGATAGTGCGGTTTCAGGATTTAACGGCGCCTTGGGTCAGTCCTGACATCACCCAGCGCTGGGTGAACAGGTAGGCAACTACGCTGGGGGCCATGGCCATCAGGTAGGAGGCAAAGGACACGTGGTAGTTATTCGAGAACTGGGTTTGGAACAGCTGCTGCACCACGGGCAGGGTCTGGTCCGCCTGTTCGGCGATGATCAGCGATGGCATCATGAAGTCGTTCCACGACGAGAGGAAAGCGAAGATTGCCACCGTGGCACTCATTGGAGCCAAGAGCGGGAAGATGATCCGCCAATAGGTCGTCCAGTTGCTGGCTCCGTCGATCCGCGCGCTTTCCTCCAGTTCTCCGGGCAGGCCCCGCAGGAAGGACGTGAAGAGCAGGACATTGAATGACAGCCCGAACATGACGTGCAGGATGGCAACACCTGCCGGATTATCCAGCCCGAAGAGCCCGGTGAGCTTGACCTGGGATAGCGCCAAGACCGGGAACGGGAGGAACATCGCTCCCAGGAGGTAGTAGAAGCTGAAGCGGTAGAAGCGCTTGCTCCAGTTGCGGTGGATCGCATAGGAAGCCATGGAAGCGACGAGTACCGCGCCAAGGACTGCTACGAGGGTAATCACCAGCGAGATGGTGAAGGCGCGCGGAAAGTTGACCAGGTCCCATGCCGCCGTGAATCCTTCAATCGAGAAGGGCTTTGGCAGCGAGAAGGCCTTGCCGTCCACGGCCTGCTTGGCTGATTTGAAAGCCATCGAGACGGTGACGAAGAGGGGTGCCAGAACCGCCAGCGCGCAGATCCCCAATATTCCAGTAGCCCACCAATTGGTGCGTTCCCGTCCGACACGCGAGCGGGAGCGCTTGTTGAGTCGTTGTTGCAAACTGAGGCTCATTTTGCTTGTCCCTTGTTGGTCAGGCGCAACTGCAAGAGCGCGATAATCAGCGAAATGATGAAGAAGACCGTGGCATTGGCCATCTGGTAGGCGTAGTCACCGCGCTCGAATCCGGTGAAAATGGTCATGGCAATGGACCGGGTTTTCACTCCCGGGCCGCCATTGGTCAGGCCGACAATAATGTCGTAGGCACCCAGGAAATTCTTGAAACCGATAATGATGTTGATCCCGATATAGCCAACCATCAGCGGAAGCGTGACATGCATGAGCTGTCCGAGAGCGCTGGCGCCGTCCAGGGATGAGGCTTCGTACAAGTCGTAGGGGATCGCCATGAGGCCTGCAATGTAGATCAGCATGGCCGAGGGGATGGCCTGCCAGGCGGTGACAATGACGATCGACAGCCAGGCGAGATCCGGGTTCGAGAGCAACGACGACTTGAGGACCTCTATGCCCAGATGCTCGCCCACGGTGGGCAAGGTGTTGGAGAACAAGAAGTTGAAAACATAGGCGATGACAATTCCTGAAATAACCATGGGCATCACAAAGATGGTTCGCAAAGCGACGCGTGCTCGGATCTGCGCTGTAAGCCCGACCGCCAGGAGGAATGCCAGCGCATTGGTCAGCACCACGGTCACCAAAGCGAAACCGATGGTGAAGCTGTAGGCGCCGATAATGGCGGGATCGGTAAACAGCGCGGCGTAATTGGCCAGGCCGATGATGTTGTAGTCCCCGAACCCCACCGAGTCGGTGAAGCTGAAGAAAATGCCCATGATCGCGGGAACGGAAATGGCGATCGTAAAACAGATCAGGGCAGGGACAAGGAACCCGAAATAGGTAGCATCGATTCGTTGCCGTTTCACGGGTTGGGCAGGGGCAGCGTGCTTTTTGCCGCTGCTGGACTTGGCTGGGGCGGTGAGTGTCATTGTTTCCTCCTGGGCTGGCTAGCTGCGTTGGGCCAGCCGGGCCCAGTCCGCGTCGAGGGTCGCTAGGGTTTGTTCCACGCTGCCGCCGGCGACCAGTCCCTGCATGTAGTTTTCGAAGGGGATGGTGCGCGGAATCGCGGTCGAGACGCCCTGGTAGAGGCGCCCGGCATCGATATACGGCTGCATCTGCTTCAGGCGCGGGTCTTTAGTCGGCGGCGAGTCGGAGCGAACTCCAAAACCGAGGGCTGATTCGTTGTAGGCATCTTGGATTTCGGGTTGGCAAAGGAAGGCCAGAAGTTCACGCGCTTCGGCCTGGTGGTCGGATTGTTCGGGGATCCATAGCGCCAAGTCGAGGTTGACCCTGATTTTCAGGTCGTCGGGGTCTTCGGTCATTGGCAAGGGGAAGGTGCCGATATTGGCATCGGGATTGGTCTTGGCGATTTCGGGCAGTGCCCATGGGCCTTGCAGGTACATGGCGGCCTGGCCATTTGCGAAGGCAAGGTTGCCATCGCCGTAGCCGCGATTGGCGGCATCCGGATTGGAGAACTTGGCCAGTTCTTGCATCGTGAGCAGCGGTTCGGCGAAGGCTTTTGAAAATGATGCGGCGGAGCCGGGCGTGAAGTCGGAACCGATTTCGCGCAGCTCGGCAAAATGCTGGTTGATGTCGATGGCCCCGCCCAAGGTGTAGTCAGCTAATCCCTGTGACACCGTCCACGCGTCCTTGAAGGTGGAGTAGATGGGCGTGATGCCCAGGTCCTCCAGTTCCCCGCAAAGCTCCAGCAGCTCGGAATATCGAGTCGGGATGGCAAGATCGTGCTTCTCGAAAATGTCCTTGTTGTAGAGCACTGCGGCGCCCATCATCGAATAGGGCAACACCGATGTCCGCCCAGGGTAGTCCGGGTAGAGATCCAGCAATTGCTTGATGAATGGTGCATTCATCTTCTGCTGCGGCAGATCAGAGAGATCCGAAAGCGCCCCGCGTTCCTGGAACCGCGCCATTTCAAAGTTGTAGTTGAGGCAGCCTAAATCCGGCGGATCGTTGCGGGCAAACGCTGCCGAGAGCCCGGCGGTGACTTCGTGGGTTGCGTTCACCGTTTTCTGGGACGCGTTGAACTGCGCCAGCAGATCCCTGAAGTAGGGAACCACTTCCGGCTTGGACTGGTTGAAGCGAAGGGTCACTAGGGTCTCGCTGCTGCTGCAACCGGTCATTGCCAGTGTTCCGGCCGCCATCATCGATGCAATGAACGACCGCCGTTTCAGGGGTCGAGACAAGGCACTTGATCCAAAGTTCATCGGCATCTCCAGTGGTGAAGTGAGGTGGAGCACTTTATTTTCGAAGTAAATTTAGCATCTAAATAAAGTGCCGTCTATACTTTGAACGTGAGTTCAGTGAAAAATTTTGATGCGCCGGGAACCCAGTCCGCAGAAAGCGCCAGCGCGTTGCGCCGCCTAAACACCCAGCGCGTTCTGGACGCCGCATGGGACCGCGAGGCCGTGACCGCCAGTGAACTCATTTCACTGACCGGTTTGACCCGTGCAACAGTTCTCAACCAGGCAAAAGAGCTGGTTGAATCCGGCTGGCTCACCGAGGCGAAGGACACCAGGGCTGCCGGAGCATATTCCAAGGGGCGACCGGCGCTGCGCTATGAACTGAACCGGACACATCGCTTCATTGCAGGGATCGACGCAGGCCAGCACCGCATCAGCCTGACGCTCAGCGATCTGCGGGGAACTGAGCAAACCCGTACCGCCGCAATTCTCGACCCGCTGGCCTCGGGGCGCCATCGAGTCGAAATTACCGAAAAGCTGCTGGCCGGCGTGCTGGCCGAATTCAAGGTGCACAAGCTCGCGGCCGTGGTGATCGGTGTTCCCGCGCCGGTTGACTCGAACGGTGCCTCTCCGGATGATGACAATGGCTTCTGGGCCAGCATGAACCCGGAGTGGAAAGCCGCGCTCGGCAAATACACGCACCTATTGAGGATTGAAAACGACGCGAATCTGGCCGCCATCGCCGAACTGGCAGACGGCACCGATGGTTCCTTTGCCTCATTGATGGTTGGCGAGCGCATCGGTGCCGGTGTGGTGGTCGACAACCACCTGCTGCGCGGGGCCAAAGGGCTGGCAGGGGAAATGCGATTCCTTGCGCATGTTGCCGGCGTTGGGGATGCCCACGGATTGGGCTACCTGGCTCGCGAACAAGCCAAGGCGGCCTTGTCCAAAGGTGCCAGCAGCAGCTTGGCCCTGCTGGACTCGGATACCTTGCGCGCGGAAGACGTATTCCATGCCGCTGCGCAAGACGACCAGCTGGCCCAGGAAATCCTGGAATCCCTGGGGGCCCGGCTGGCTCGGATCAGCGCCGTCATTTCCGGTTTTGCCGGGTTGGAGCGCGTGGTGCTCTCCGGCGCGATGGCAGAAATCCTTCAGCCGGTGGTTGCCATCGCCCAGCGCGAGCTCGCCCAGGAGCCGGCCCTGACCTGTGTCCAGCTGACCACGTCCACCTTGGGCGCCGAAGTGGCGATGCGAGGAGCAATCGACCTCGGCGTGCAGCTGGTGCGCACCGCGGCGCCTTTCTAGGGCACCAGCAAATGCGGAAGGGAGCAGACTGCCGTGTTCATCGCTGCCGGTGCGCCAGGCAAATCAGCAAGGCCTTTTGCATGGCACCTTTGGAATACCGAGGCGATGCCGTTGCAGCCTAAGCCGTGGATGATCGTATTCCCACTCCGGACTCCGGATCCCGGTTTCTGTCTGCGCACTGGGCCAGGACAAGAGCGGCCCGATATCTGCCATCTTCAAGCACAGACATGGCATCCAATTCCTGCAGCGTGATGGGCAGAGAAGTCGCATCGACCCAGCTTTCGGAGCTGCCATGATTCACCCACGAATCTTCCACAATCAGTACAGGGCTTTGTGCAGTGACTGCTATCCCGTGGCAGAGTATCCAATGCGGAACGTCGAATCCAAGCATCTTTTCCAGCGATACCAGCAGCAGCACCTGGGCGCCGTTGGCTACCGCATCACTGATCTGAGACATTTCCAGGCGTTTGGCGTGCATGGCTAGCCCCGCGGTTTCGGCGCGTAGCCGTGATTGCCGCTGGAGGATTCCGCGCCAATCACGTTCCGTCTGAGAATAATAGTCCACCATGACCGGCTGGTCGGTATCCAGCCACACTGAGACCAAGCTCTGTGGCCAGCGCTGGGTCAAGGCCAAGCCCAATTCAATCGGCTCGCAGGCCATGAAGTTGGTCGCCTGGCGCCACAGCGCCAGCTCCGCAATACGCAGCTTTTCAAGGGAGTCGATCTTGGAAGTTTCTTGGTGCGCAACGAGCGCCGCGACCGCTGCGCACGTGAAGTTCTCGCTTTGCTGGTAATGCGGGCTCTGGATGTATTGGACTGGATTGAGCCAATGGACGTAACCGGCCAGCGGTGCGGGGCAGGCAGTCTGCCCGGTGCGCCGGGGGGCGGGCAGACGCTGGAATCCGAGGTCCTCAGCCAAGGCAAATAGTTCGGGATATTCTGTCCACATCTCCCATTTGATGCAGGTCAGGCCTTGCTGCCGAGCATAATCGAGGACTCCCCGTATAACCTGTTCCCGGTGCGCTGCCGTACGCGCAAGCACGCTGGAAATTTTCACATAGGCACCGGCCGAACGGGCAGTAAGCAACGCACCGCCATTGACGGTACCGTCGGCTGCTTGAACGGTTAATACCCGCGCGGAAGACGCAGAAAGGCCACGTTTCCAGGCATCATCCAGAGGGCCTAGATGCTTCAGACGGTCTTCATGGCACGAGGTGGCGAAGTCTTGGACAATGACATCGGGCGCGGTGTGCTGGGACATGGATTCTTTCCTAGGCGATGCTGAACGTGGAGCCGATTTTCGGGCGAAACTTAACCGCGCGAGCGGTAGAGCAACCAGATGAAATAGGGGGTTCCAAGGAGGGACACGACCAGGCCCGCTGGAATTTGGGCCGGAGCAATGATGGTACGTCCCAGTGCGTCGGCCAGGGCGACAAGGAATGCTCCGAAGAGGATCGATACCGGAATCAGCCGGTGGTGCCGTGAGCCGACCAATGAACGGGCCAGGTGCGGAGCAACCAGTCCGACGAAACCGACAACGCCGATGGCCACGACGCTGAGTGCAGCCAGCACAGCTGCAAGGGCCAGGGCGACGAGCCGGGTCCGCGCAGTGGCGACCCCCAGCGTCGTGGGCAGATCCTCGTCAACGGCGAGCAGATCGAGGGTTCGGCTCATGAGCAGGACTATCGGAAGCGCAAGCAGGAGCATTATGGCCACCGGGATGACATCGGCGAATTCCCTGCCGTAGCTCGAACCGGAGAGCCAAGTGTAGATCCTCGGCGTTTCCCATGAATTGATGCTCAACAGCAAATAGGTGGTGAGCGCCGAGAGCGCATACCCCGTGCCGATGCCGATCAGCACAAACCTTTCAGGGGAGAAACCTCGCCGCCACGCTAGTGACGCGACGAGGGCGAAGGTCGCCAAGCCAGCAACCACCGCAAAAATCACCAACAAGGATCGGGAACCGCCAAAAACGGTGACGACAATGGCTGCGCCCAGGCCCGCTCCTGCGGTGATGCCCAGAATCCCGGGTTCTGCCAGTGGATTGCGTACCGTACCCTGCACCAGGCATCCCGCTAGTCCCAGGGCGGCTCCAGCGCACAACGCCGCCGTGGTTCGTGGCGCCCGTTCGGAGAAGGCCCTTTCGATCAGTGCCGGGGCGGCATCTTGGAGCCAGAGTGCCAAATCTCCCAGACGCAGCATGATGCTTCCCGATAGCAGTCCAAGCACCGCCACTACGATGAGCAGGGCGAGACCCAGTGCAAGGGCGAATGCGAAGCGCCAGCGGCTGCGCAATGCGCTGGCCACCTGCAGTCGGTTGCGGGCATGGGACGCTTCAGGAAGCCTGAGAGCGAGAATGACGATCAGCACTCCGCCCAACACCGCAGTGGGAACACCGGTTGGAATGGATGCCGCCCCCTGCGCGCCGAGCAGTGTCCGGAGCACCACATCGGCCAGCAGAATCAGCAGGGCGCCGATCAAGCCGGTGGCCGGGAGCAGAAAGAGCTGGCGGCGCAGCACCACGAGCCTGCGTGAAAGCAAACGGGCCAGGACCGGAGCGCCGAGCCCCACAAATGCAATGGGCCCGGCAAGTGAAACTGAAACACCGGTGAGGAGCACCGCGCATAGCAGAGTCAAGATGCGAGTGGAGCGAACTGGAACTCCTAGAACCATCGCATTGTCATCCCCGAGGGAGAGGACGTCTAGCCTGCGTGAGAGCAGGAGGCACATGGCCAAGGCCACCAGCATCACCGGCAGGCTGCGCAAAAACGCGTCCAGATTCAACTGAGCTAGCGAGCCCGAACCCCAGGCGTACAATCCTGTGGTGTTTTCCTTGAAGAGCAACAGGATCATGCCGCTGCCAGCTTCTAGCGCCATCGCAATCGCTGAACCAGCCAGGATTAGCCGCGTGGTGGCGCCCCCAGTGCTCCGGCCAGCAAGTGCCAGTACAGTTCCGGCAGCTAATAGGCCACCGGCAAAAGCCACTGCACTGGATACCAGGGTGGACAGGCTAAGTCCGAGGGCTGCCACAATGCACAGCGCGAAATAGGCGCCGGAAGTGACCGCTAGGGTATCCGGCGAGGCCAAGGGATTACGGGTGACTGATTGCAGCAATGAACCGGCAACGCCCAGGGCAAGTCCTACTGCGGCCCCTGCGCAAAGACGTGGCAGGCGGGAACCAGTGAAAATCTCAGAGGCCTGGACTCCTCCTACGCTGGTGCCGTCTCCGATCAAGGCCCGCAATAATTCAGAGAGTCCTATCCCGGAAGTGCCCTGAGTCAGATGCCACGCACCGACCATGAGCACTGCTGCAAGCAAAGTTGCCAGCACTCCTGCTCCGGCCGCGAGGTGAGTGCCGTTGGCCGGAACAGCCAATGGTTGCATCTCGCGAGCCGGGGCAGCGGGGTTCCCGGGGTGAACTGGTGGCTCTGCGGTTTTTTCAGCGGTGTTCATTGCAGCGGCGGACTACTTGGCTTCCGAGGCGGAAGTGAGTGCGTTGGCAAAAGCATCTACAGCTTGGCTCGTGGACTTTGGTCCACCGGCACCCCAGATGTTCGGGAACTGGAAGGTTCGCCCTTCCTTGACTGCGGTCAGGTTCTTCCAGATCTTGCTGGATTCAAGTTCGGTGCTCCAGCCGGTACCGGCATCAGCGGAGTAGAAAAGATTGGCTTCGCCGACACCGGCCAGGCCTTCTACGTCGGTCTGAGCCAGTCCGTACTCCTTGTTGACGCCACCTGAACCGAAGGACTTATTAACATCGTCGTTCCAAGCCGGAGTCAGTCCCAGCTCTTTGCCCAGTTCAGTGAACAGCGCCCCATCGGTATATGGCCGGATAGTGAGATTCGATCCTTCAACCCAACCGTCAAAGAACAGGAAGTCAGTTGTTTGAGGTTGCACATCTGCTACTTCCTGCTTCTTCTGGGCTAGATGGGCATCGAATTCTTCCAATACGGCCTCGGCGCGTTCGGTGCGGCCGGTGGCCTTCGCGACCTGGGAGAAGACGTTCTTCATGTTGCCAATGGGATCTGAAGAATCGTTGCCCTTCAGCGCCAGGACGGGGATATCTCCCTTGTCGAGCTGGGAGAGCACGGGGTCGTCCTCGCTGAATGCGTCCACAATGATCAAATCCGGGTTGAGCGCGTAGATGGAATCCAGGTCTGGCTCGCCACGCTCACCGACCGATTCAACGCCTTCGGGCAGTTTTTCAGCAGTGACATAGGTGTTGTAGCCTTCCGGGGAAGCGACACCCACAGGGTTCACGCATAAAGTCAGTGCATCTTCGATTTCCTGCCATTCAAGGACAACCACACGTTCGGCTGGTTTTTCAAGTTCCAGGGTTCGCCCTAGATCATCGGTCATTGACACCGGATCCGTGCTGGTCTTTGTTTTGTCCTCGGCGCAGCTGGCCGAAGCGACCGTGGTGCTTGGAGCGGCCGCCGGGCTTGAGGTATCGGTGACGCCACAGGCGGTTGCGGAGAGGAGCAGGGCGAGTCCCGCCAGGCTGGTGGCGGCGCTACGGGCGAGTGTAGGCATGAGTTTTCCTTGGTGTTTAGTGGGGTGAAAGGTGGAAGCGAGGATCAGCCGCGACGATGGCGGCTGACCGGTTCAACACGAAGCATTCCGCTAGCTGCATCGTTATGCACCTGGACGGCGATCTCATAGACCTCCGTGAGGTTTTCCGCGGTGAGAACTTCGCGAGGAGTTCCAGTGGCATAAACACGGCCGTGTTTCATCAGTACCAGGATGTCGGCGAGGGCCGCCGCCTGGTTGAGGTCATGTAGGACGATGCCAATGGCCAGCGCGCTATCCCGGGCGAGATCATGGACCAGGTCCAGGGTCTCGACTTGATATCTCAAGTCCAGATGGTTGATTGGCTCGTCCAGGAGCACCATGTTGGCTTGCTGGGCGAGGCACACGGCTAGCCAGACGCGTTGTAGTTCACCACCGGAGAGCTCACCCGCGGCTTTGCGAGACATGCTGGTGGTGCCGGTGAGGTCCATGGCTTCGGCGATAGCGGCGCGGTCTGCAATTGACAGCCCAGCGAAACCCCGCCGGTGCGGATGCCGGCCAAAAGCAACAATATCTGCCACGGATAATCCCTCCGGCGTGGCATGGGACTGGGCAAAGAGTGTGACTTCCTGGGCGAAGTCACGACCGCTCAGGGTACTGATTTCGCGGGGCTGGCCTTGGGGGCCGGTAAGCGTGATTGTCCCCGCGGAGTGCTCGTGCAATCTTGCCATGGAGCGTAGCAAGGTGGACTTGCCGCTGCCATTGGGGCCGATGAGCGCGGTGATTTCACCCGGGGATAACCTGATTGACGCGTTCTCGACAACAGTCTGCTTGCCGTAGCGCAGCACAACATTCTCTGCGTGCATGCTGCCTGTGGTCGCGCTCATGACAGCTGGCATGCGTGGTCAAAGGACAAAATACGTCCGTGGCGAGTATGGATTTTCACTTAGGTAAGTCTAAGTTAACTTAACAATGTCGGCAATCGATGATTCTCGACATTCAGTCAGGTTTTTCGGTCAAATATCCGCGTTGCCACTAGTGAATGCGCCAGGCGTGCATCCCATAATGCGCCGAAAAGCATCGATAAAAGTGCTCGGCTGAGCGTAGCCCAAAAGATCCGAGACGTCCTGAACACTCTCGCCGCTAGCCAGCAATTCCAAGGCGCGATGGATTTTCACCGCTTGGCGCCACTGAGCGAAAGACAGCCCCGTGGATTCCCGGAAGGCGCGTGTAATGGTGCGGGCGCTAATCCCGCTGTCTACAGCCCACTGATCAAGGGAACGCTGATCTGCGGGGTCTGCGAGCAACTGGTCGGCCATGGCGCTGATTCGTGGATCATCGGGCAGGCGCAGTGCAAATTCATTCTCTGAGGGTTTGAGCACGTCAAAAACGACCGATTCTGCCCTGGCTCTCGCCGCTTCATCCAGATTCTTCTGGGACAAATGCACCAATAGGGACTCCAGCAAAGGCTCCATCGTGATGACCGTTGGGTTCCTGAACGAAGCGGAAGATCGTTCGGGTGCGAAGAAGGCGCTAAAGAGCTTGATGCGCGCTGTCAGCCGCCCGCCGTGGAGCTTCCTGGCCGGAATCCAAAGGCCATACCCTTCGGAAACGGTAAAAATCTGTCCCTCGATCTGGGCGGTCAGTGTTCCCTCGCGTGCCCACAGCAGCTCATGGGCATCGTGTAAATGAGGTTCCCACTCCGTGGAAACGTCTATGGCGTGAGTCTCACTCAGAATCACAAAAGATGAAGTGGCACCGCTGGGCAAGGCGGATGCTTGCGCCAAGGCTGTGCCTGGCTCGCGAGGCCACGCGCCGAGTCCGAAAGCGGAGGCAGGAGGGTAGGTCATGCTAGCAGTATAGAAAGCGAACCAGCCTGGAGGGGCAACCCACGGGGTTGCTGCTCACTGCGAGCGCAAGTCCAATAGGTACTGGTCCAGTTCATCAGTGCCGTCTTTCAGAACAAATCCGCGGTTGGCCAGTAGGGTTGCGGACACCGTATTGCCCGGGGCGACGCCGGCACTCAGGGTTGTGGCGCCGAAGAGTCCAGGAACCATGGCCATGGCGCGATTGAGCATTTCCCCGCCAATGCCGTGTCCCCAGTGCGCCGGTGATACCCAGTACCCAATTTCGATACTGCTTTCCTGCCGAGTGGAAAAGATCAGGCCGACCGGTTGCTTGGCCATAGTGGCCACAAACCAACGCGATGTGCCGACTTGATTGAGATCCTGGTTCTGCAAGGCGGCCTCGACGCACGAGTCGATGTCCTGCTGATTCCAGGGCTGCCCAAAACCGATAAAGCGAACTACGCGTTCATCCGAAGCCAAGGTGGCAAAAAACTCTGCGTCGGCAGTGCGAAATAGGCGTACTTCCAGCGATGGCAGGGCCAATACGTGCTCGCTTTCAAGGGTGGGGAAACGACAATGATGCAATTGGCCAGGGGGACCGGTTGGTTGGACCCGGCCTCTGAACCGTGGGCGGCCACCACGATCTTGCTCGAGCTTTCGTTCACGAGGCGCGCACGGTCAGTTTAGCCGAGGACGCCGTGCCGCGTACCAGGTGGGATTCCGGAATTCTTCAGCGTTGCCGGCCTGCTGTCACGCCGCAATGCCCTAGGCCAAGTTGCCTGCGCGATCCAAGGTTGCACGGGCTTGGATGAGCAGGGGCTCATCCACCATTTTCCCGTCCAGGGAAAAGACCCCCGGGTGCAGTTCTGCCTCGGCAAGGATTCGCTTGGCCAATTGCACTTCGGCGGCGGTTGGCGCATAGGCCTGGCGGATGATCTGCATCTGGTTCGGGTGGATCGATGCTTTGGCAGCGAATCCCGAGGCCTTGGCATCCTGGGATTCCAGGAACAGTCCTTCGCTATCCGGGATATCCAGATACACCGAGTCGATGGCCGCCTTGCCCTGCGCGGCCGCGTGGATCAGCACCTGGGAACGGGCGAAGCTGGCCACCTGGCGGTAGCTGCCATCGTCATGGCGCGAGGAGGTCCCGCCCAGCGAGGCGACCAGATCCTCGGCACCCCACATCAAGGCCACCACATTCTCCGCCGCCGCAATCTGCGCCGCATGGGCAATGCCAGCGGCCGTTTCGCACAGTGCCACGACATCATAGTCCGCGAGCCGGGCTGGTTGTGCACCGGACTGGGCCTTGGGCAGCATCACGGTGGTGTAGCTGGTGTGCTGCAGCGCTTCGAGGTCTTTTGCGAAGTGCCCGGTATCCACGGGGTTCACGCGCACGATGGTGCGGGCAGGATCCAGGCAGCTTTCGCGCAGGGCAAGCCGGGCGGCCCCCTTGTTCTCCTGGGCAACGGCATCTTCGAGGTCGATGATCACCGCATCGGCGCGGCTGGCCGCCTTGGCATAGCGTTCGGGCCGGTCGGCGGGGCAGAACAGGATGGCCGGGCCCATCAGGAATTCACTCATCGTCCGCCGCCTTCTTGGAATCTTCATGGGCCTGTTTGGTCCACATCAGGCAGGTGCGCGTGGCGGTAGCGACGACCTCGCCGTGCTGGTTGCGCCCGGTGTGGGTCATCGAGGCCAGGCCCTGGCCGGGCCGGGATTTCGAGGGGCGCAGCTCGGTGATCTCGGTTTCGGTGTACAGGGTGTCGCCGTGGAACATCGGATGCGGGAAGCGCACCTCATTGATTCCCAGCTGGCCGATGATGGTGCCCTCGGTCAACTGCGCCACCGACTGGCCGATCATGGTGCTCAGCGTCAGCAGCGAATTCACCAGGGGCCTGCCAAAGGGCTGGGTGGCGGCCCAGGCGGCATCCAGGTGCAGCCCCTGGTTGTTCATGGTCATCGTGGTGAAGGCGATGTTATCCGCTTCGCTCAAGGTGCGCCCCGGCTTGTGGGCGTAGGTGGCGCCCAGGACCAGCTCGTCGAAATACAGCCCGCGCTGTTCGATCCTTTGCCCGCTCATGCCAAACGCTCCTTGTCCTCGGTGTGCAGTGGTTCCACGGTGGCGATGACCTGCTTGGCCTTGACGAGGTCACCGGCCTTCAACGCCGGCAGGCGCACGATTCCATCGGCCGGGGCCAGCAGCTGATGCTCCATCTTCATCGCTTCCACGATGGCCAGCAGCTGGCCGGCGGCTACCTGCTGGCCGTCGGCGGCCTGGACCGAGATGACGGTGCCGGGCATCGGTGAGAGCACCTCGGGGCGATAGCTGCCAGATTCCTTGGCGAGGCCCTCCAGCTGGCGCTCCAGCACCTCTTCGCGAGGCAGCGCGCGCAGCGACGCACTCCAGCCGCGATCGCTCAGCCACAGTGTGCCGTCGGCGTCCCAGGCGTGCTGGATTCCGCAGCGCACCCCGTTGATCTCAAGGCCCGAGCCGAGCTCCCGGATGACGTGCTCCCGGCCGCCGACGCTGACCTTGTTGCCCTCGGGCGTGACGAGCAGGGAGGTTGCGGCCTGGGTGTGCCCGGTGTCGAAGTGCCGGGTGATCGGGTGGTGGTGTTGAGCCCGCCAGCCATCGCGCAGGCCCCAGGGGCTGGTGCTGGCAGGCCGTCTCAGGTAGTCCAGATGCGCGGCCAGCGCCAGCTCGAGCGGGCCGGATTCGCGGAAGCTGAACTGCTCCATCTTGCGTTCGATCAGGTT
The DNA here is from genome assembly GCF_001302565.1 of Glutamicibacter halophytocola. Classification (NCBI taxonomy): domain Bacteria; kingdom Bacillati; phylum Actinomycetota; class Actinomycetes; order Micrococcales; family Micrococcaceae; genus Glutamicibacter; species Glutamicibacter halophytocola. The sequence continues at coordinate 3,660,542 of NZ_CP012750.1, read as the reverse complement.
CGTATCCAGTGCGCCGGCAATGACATCCTCGTCGGCCAGGAGCAAGCGCAGGTATTCGCAGTTGGTCAGCACGCCCAGCACGACGGTCTCGGCCAGCGCGCGGTCCAGGCGGGCCACAGCTTCGGCGCGATGCGTGCCCCAGGCGATCACCTTGGCGAGCATCGGATCGTAGTGGGCGCTGATTTCCAGCCCGTCGCGCAGCGAGCTGTCCACGCGCACGCCGGCCGGCTCGCGCACCTGCAGCACCGTGCCCGTCGAGGGCAGGAAGCCGGCGGCAGGGTCTTCGGCATACAGGCGCGCCTCGATGGCGTGTCCAACGAGGCCGACCTGGTCCTGGGTGAAGTCCAGCGGCTGCCCGGCGGCGATGCGCACCTGCCAATCCACCAGATCAAGCTTCTGCCCATTGACCCGCACCACTTCTTCGGTGACCGGGTGCTCCACCTGCAGGCGGGTATTCATTTCCATGAAGAAGAACTCGTCGGGGTTCTGGTCGCTGGCCAGGAACTCCACGGTGCCAGCCCCCACATATCCCACCGATTGCGCCGCCGCGATCGCGGCAGCTCCGATGCGTTCGCGGATCTGCGCCCCATGCTCCAGGTTCTCGAACAGCGGGGCGGGGGCTTCCTCGATGACCTTTTGGTGGCGGCGCTGCAGCGAGCACTCGCGCTCGCCGAGGTGCACCGTATTGCCGTGGGCGTCAGCCAGGATCTGCACTTCGATGTGCCGTGGATTGCGCACCAGCCGTTCAAGGAACAAGGTGTCGTCGCCAAAGGCATTGCGTGCGGTGCGCCGGGCACTGGCCAGCGCCTCGGGAAGCTGGGCTGCGGATTCGACGGCGAACATGCCCTTGCCGCCGCCACCGGCCGATGGCTTGATCAGCAGCGGGAAGCCGACCCCGGAGGCGGCCTGGATGAGCTGCTCATCGCTCAACGCGGGTTCCGCGATGCCGGGAACCACCGGAACCTGGTGGGAGAGCACATGGTTCTTGGAGCGGATCTTGTCGCCCATGAGGTTGATGGAGTTCACCGGAGGGCCGATGAAGGCAATCCCCGAAGCCTCCAGGGCGCGGGCGAAGTCCACGTTTTCGGACAGGAAGCCGTAGCCCGGGTGGACCGCCTGGGCGCCGCTGGCCTTGCACGCATTGATGACCGCGTTGATATCCAGGTAGCTCTCATTGGCTGGTGCTCCGCCAAGGCGGATGGCGGTATCGGCGTGGGCAACATGCAGCGCACCGGCATCGGCGTCGGAATAGACGGCCACCGAGCGAATGCCCAGGGCGCGCAGGGTGCGGATAATGCGCACCGCGATTTCACCGCGATTGGCGACCAGGACCGTATCAAAAAGGTTTGTGTTCATCATGATCTCCTCGGCTACATCCGGAACAGGCCGAAGCTGGTTTCCGGCACTGCGGTGCGGGCGCAGACATCCAGGGCAAGGCCCAGCACCCTTCGGGTGTCCGCCGGATCGATGACCCCGTCATCCCACAAGCGCGCGGTGGAATAGTACGGGTTGCCCTGGGTTTCGTACTGCTCGCGGATCGGGGCCTTGAACGCTTCCTCTTCTTCGGCGCTGAAGCTGCCGCCGGAAGCTTCCAGCCCGTCGCGCTTCACGGTGGCCAGCACCGAGGACGCCTGGTTGCCGCCCATCACCGAGATGCGCGCGTTGGGCCACATCCACAAGAAGCGCGGGGAATAGGCGCGCCCGCACATGGAGTAGTTGCCGGCGCCGAAGGAGCCGCCGATGATCACGGTCAGCTTGGGGACCCGGGCGGTGGCCACCGCGGTGACCATCTTGGCGCCGTGCTTGGCGATGCCGCCGGCCTCGTAGTCGCGGCCCACCATGAAGCCGGCCAGGTTCTGCAGGAAGACCAGCGGGATGCCGCGCTGGTCGCACAGCTCGATGAAGTGCGCGCCCTTCATGGCGGACTCGGAGAAGAGCACCCCGTTGTTGGCGATGATCCCCACCTGGTGGCCGTGGATCTGCGCAAAGCCGGTGACCAGGGTGGTGCCGTATTCGGCCTTGAATTCGTGGAATTTGCTGCCGTCCACCAGCCGGGCGATGACCTCATGCACGTCGTAGGGGGCGTTGACATCCACCGGGACCACACCGGCCAGCTCGCTGCCCGGGTAGAGCGGCTCGGCCACCTGGCTCTCGATGTTCCACGCCGGGGCCGGGTTGGCCGGCAAGGTGGAGACGATATCGCGGATGATCATCAGCGCGTGACCGTCATTTTCGGCCAGGTGGTCCACCACCCCTGAGGTCTTGGCGTGCAGGTCCCCGCCGCCCAGCTCCTCGGCGGTGACGATCTCGCCGATGGCTGCCTTCACCAGCGGCGGGCCGCCGAGGAATATGGTGCCCTGGTTGCGCACGATCACGCTCTCGTCGCTCATCGCCGGGACATAGGCGCCGCCGGCGGTGCAGGAGCCGAGCACCGCAGCCAGCTGCGGGATTTTCTTCGCGGAGAGCTGCGCCTGGTTGTAGAAAATGCGCCCGAAGTGCTCGCGGTCGGGGAAGACCTCATCCTGCATCGGCAAGAAGGCCCCGCCCGAATCGACCAGGTAGATGCAGGGCAGGTGGTTCTCCAGCGCGATTTCCTGGGCGCGCAGGTGCTTCTTGACCGTCATCGGGAAGTAGGTGCCGCCCTTGACGGTGGCGTCGTTGGCAATGACCAGCACGTGCCGGCCGTGCACCAGCCCGATGCCGGCGATCATTCCGGCGCCGGGGCTGGCCCCGCCGTACATGTCCTCGGCAGCCAGCGGGGCAATCTCCAGGAACGGGGATCCCTGATCAAGCAGCTGGTCCACGCGTTCGCGGGGCAGCAGCTTGCCGCGTTCGACATGCCTGCGCCGGGATTTTTCCAATCCGCCAAGGGCTGCGCGCTCCAGGCGCCGGTGCAGTTCGGCCAGCAGGGGCGCGTTGGCCCGGGCATTGCTCTCGAATTCTGCGGGATCCGTGCGGGAAGAAAGCGTCTTCACTTTTCAGTCCTTCGGTTCGGGTTCGCTGGCGATCACCAGGGGGATGGGGAGCTCGGTGCGGGAAAGCGGGGACTCGTTGGAGACGGCGAGCATCCGCATGGCCAGCGCCACGAAGTTCAGTTGCACCTCGGGCAAGGACAGCCGGCCGTCGCGGCGGAACCAGTGGGAAACCCCGGTGCCCATTTCCATCATGGCCAGCCTGGCGATGCCCAGATCCCCGGTGCTGAAAGCCCCCTGGGCGGTGCCGTCCTGGAGAACCCGGGCGAAGAGCTGTTCATAGCTATCGCGCAGTGCCTGCATTTGGGCCGCGTTTTCGGTGGACAGCGCTCGCATCTCGTGTTCCGCCACGCGAGAGGTCTTGGGATTGGTGGCGGTGAATCCGACATGGAAGGCCACCAGCAAGGCCAGCTTCCGGGCGGGGTCGGCGCCGGCGGCCGAGGCGTGGGTGGCGCCGTCGATCATCGAATTGAGGCAATTCTTGATGATGCCAACGAGCAGCTCTTCCTTGCCTCCGACATAGTGGTAGAGCGTGGCCGAATTCAATCCGACTGCGGTACCCAATTCACGGATGCCGGTGGCGGCAAACCCGCGTTGGGCAAAGCAGGACACCGCTGCTTGCTGGACTGTACCGAGTTCCAAAGGACACCGCCTCGTGCTCCCAATCAATCGATTGACAGTGTCCATCCAATCCGACAAGCAGGGTGATGTCAATCACTTTCCGTGTTTCGTCATAAAGCCGGCGGCTCGGGGCGCGGGGCGAAATATTCGGAAATTTGTTTATGAATCAAATGCAGAAGATTACACTTCATGATGATATTTACTGCGAAATCTGAGTTAATGACATTCAGGTGCCCACGAATTACGAGCGGAAAGCACTATGCCACAACCCATTGACAGTGTCGTCAACGCGACCATAACCAGCCGTCGAAAACTCCTTGCGGGTGCGACCGGACTGCTGGCTCTCGCTGGACTGAGCGCCTGCGCAAGCGAAAAGTCCCCGCAAGCCACCACCGTCGGCCATGCGGCAACACCGAAGACGCCCGATGGCGTGCTCAAGGCGCTGGCCGAAGGAAACCAGCGCTTCACCTCCGGCCAGGTGCAGCATCCGAACCAGGATTCGCAACGACGTGGCGAGCAAGCCGGGCACCAAAGTCCCTTTGCGCTAGTCCATGGCTGCGTGGATTCGAGAGTGGCACCGGAGATGCTCTTTGACCAGGGCATCGGAGACCTCTTTGTCACCAGGACCGCGGGAGCGGTCTTGGATGACACCTTGGTGGGCAGCATGGAATTTGCTGTTTCCTCCCCCTACTCGGTCCCGCTGCTGGTCATCCTCGGCCACAGTGCGTGCGGTGCGGTGACCGGCACGCTCAAGGCCATGGAAGCCAACCCCCGGGACCCGCAGCTGCCCGGAGAAATGGAGGATTTTGCGGACCAAATCGCGCCCGTGGCCCGGAGCCGGAAAGTTTCAGGATCCGGCAGCGAGGCGGTGACCCAGGTGGTGGAGGCCAATGCGCTCGCCGTCGCCAAGCAGCTGGTGGAGCGCTCGGCAATCATTCGCAAAGCGGTCGAAGAGCAGCGCACCCGTGTGGTGCCGGCCGTTTACGACCTGGAAACCGGTGAAGTGAGCTGGCTGGAGAGCTAGGTTCAACCGGAAAGCCGCTGCCAAAGAGAAATCCCCGCCGGCTATGCCGGCGGGGATTTCTACGATCATCACTCGCACCTTCAATGAGGTAGCTACTACGTTACGCAAGCATCCTATGCCCCAGCTGAGCAGGGGCTTCGCGCTGGCAATGCATTCAGGAAGCGGCCCGGCCAGCGTCATGCTGCGTGAAAAGATGCGCTGCTAGTTCTTCTCTCGCAGCGTGACAGATTCGACGGCCTGGCCGTGAAGGTCCTCGATGACCAGGTCGACGACTACTTCCTCCCAGCTGATCAGCGGCCTGATGGCATCGCAAACGAAGCCAAGGACCTGCTGCTCGATGGCGTTCACGGTGCTGTCATCGGCCATGCTCACATGGCACTGGATTTTCCAGCGAAGATGCGGGATCCTCGCGTCGGTGGCTTTGATTTCGGTGTAGTTCAACTGCGTGGTTGTCGAGTCGGCGAACGCCTTGCGGATGGCCTTGATCAGCTCGAGGGATGACAGGCGCCGGGGCAGGCCAGTGGCGGGATCCTGCACATCCCAGATGCGCTGGCGAGGCCCAAGGCTGGCAATTTTCCCGAGGATCCCCTTCGAGAAGGCTTCCGGCTCGTGCTCGGGGGTCGAGGTCTGCAGCAAGCGGGTGATGAACCCGTTCTGGTCCTTGAGCCGCTGGCGTTCGGCATGGCACCAGCGGCACTGCAATTCGTGCAGGTCGGCGGGTTCGTCCAGATTCAGCAGGACGTCTTCGGAGGTACGTCCGCAGGGGAGGGTTGTCATGACACCGCCTCGCTGATTGCATTGCGTGCTCGTGCGAGTCGCCCTCGCACTGTTGATTCTGAAACGTTCGTGACCAGGGCCGCTTCCTTGTAGCTCATGCCTTGGAGCGCGACCAGCACGAACGTCTGGCGAAGCGCCGAGGGCAACCCATTGATGATCTGCCAGGCATCGGCCACTTCACCACGTTGCACGGCCACGTTCTCGGGCAGTTCCCGGTCGGGCACCGGGGTTTGCTCTAGCACTTCATCATCCACGGTTTGCTGGTCATTGGCACGTTGGCGGATGCGATCGAGGCAAATATTTCGCGTCATCCGGTAGAGCCATGTCTTGAATGCGGCACGTTCGCGCAGCGAGCCCAGTGACTGCCACGCGCGGATCCAGGCGTCCTGGGTGGCGTCTTCGGCATCGTGCCAGCTACTGAAAAAAGTCTTGCAGTATTGACGCAGGCCAGGGGTCATCACGGTGACGAGCTCGCCAAATGCTTCGGGGTCGCCTTCCATTGAGCGGCCAACAAGCACAGCCAGCCGGGTCGGTTCCAAGCACCCTCCTTGAGTGACCTAGATCACATTCAAAATGTGTGAGGATTTCTGTACAGCTCTCGTCTGTACGAGTGTAAGGCAAAAATTATCCCTTCAATGACTGAGGAGACCATCATGGTGCAACGAGATTCCCAAGGGCCGATCATCAAGCCAACCGGCGAAGAGCTGGAGCGCCAGGCCAAGGCGGCGTCAGCCAATGAAGCGCAAGCCAGCGAGAAGCTGCGCGGCCCGCTGCACACCGATCTGGGCAAGACAACCATCGAAGACCGCGTGGTCCAGAAGATCGCCAGCATCGCCACCCGCGAGGTATCCGGCGTCTACGCAATGGGCAACGCCGCCCGCCGGACCTTCAACTCGCTGGCCGAGCGCATCCCCGGTGCCCAGGCCAACGCCGCTGGCGGCGTGAGCGTTGAAAAGGGCGAGCAGCAGACCGCCATCGACGTCTCGATTGTCGTTTCCTACGGATTCTCCATCGTCGAGGTCTCCAGCGAGATCCGCTCGAACATCATCGCCCAGGTCGAGCGCGCCACCGGACTGGAAGTCATCGAGGTGAACGTGGAAGTCACCGACGTGCACCTGCCAGAGGACGATGACGATGACACTGAAACCCGTGACGGCCTGAAATAACTGTCCGCAGCTAAGGAGCAGAACATGTTACACGTCAAGTGGGGGCTGGCCATCGGCTGCCTGGCCGGGCTGCTGATCGCCTTCGGTTCATTCACCCAGTTTGTGGTGGTGGCATTCTTCACCATCATCGGCGCGGGAGTGGGCTGGCTATTGCAGGACAGGGTTGATCTCGGCCAAGTGTTCAGCAAACGTCGGCGGTGAAGCAGATGGTAGAGCTGTCCTCGCACCGTGGAAGCACCACGGTGAACACGGGCGTCTATTCAAAAATTGCTGCCCAGGCGGCCTATAAGGTGCCGGTGGTCGGCTCGGCCGCGGGAGGGATCCTGGGGCTGGGCAAGTACCGGGATTTTGACAGCCGGCCCAGGGCCAAAGCCGAGGTGCTCGGGAACATGGTTGTCATCGACCTGGATCTCGGCCTGAGCTATCCGAGCGATGTCCAGCAAGCCTGCGAAGACGTGCGAAACATGGTCGCTGCGGATCTGCGCGCATACCTTGGCGTTGAACAGGTGCAAACCGATATCCGGGTGAGCTGGATGTCGGCACCGGATGAAGGAACCAGAAACAGGAGGCTGCGATGAACAGGTTCTGGCACGTTCGCAGTGCCCGCACCTTGACGCTGGCGATCAGCTTTGCCATCCTGCTGGCCGCAAGCATGATCCTGGCGCTGTGCTGCATACTGCGTTTGGCCGACGGGCGTTGGCCCGGCACTGCCGAGCAGGGCATTGATGCGCTGCGCGGCCTGCGCTTCAACGACAACCTGGCAGTGATCGCCATGGCGGTCCTTGTGGTGCTCGGCCTGGTGCTGATGCTCAGTGCGCTGATTCCGGGGCGCCGGCAGAGCATCCTGCTCACCAGCGACGATCCTTCAGCTCGATCGGAACAGGCAATCTCATGCCGGGGAATATCGACCTTGGTGGGGCATGAGGTTGAACGAACCGATTCGGTCACCAGGGCGAGGGTGAAAACCAGCCCGGCCCTGGTGCACGTGAGAGTGCAGACTCCGGCCCACTCGGTCCAGCGCGTGCAGGACAACGCGCAGGCGCGGGTGCAGGCAGTGATCGACGGCTTGCCATTGCAACGCGCTCCCAAAGTCAAGGTCTCGGTGCAACGGCGAGGAGGGAACTGAAATGTTCACAACGCATGTGGTGCGGCAGCGAATCATTCTCGTGATCCTCGGCCTGGCGCTGCTGGCTGGCGGAGGATGGGGCCTGGCCTCCGTCTGGTGGGGGCTGCCTGCAGGAAATGATTTCGGCCAAGCCGAGATTGGCAACAGCCTGCCGATCGATCAGCAGTACCTGGTGCCATTGGGATTGGCGATAGGGATTGCGGGCATGGTGCTGTCGCTAGCGGTGTTGATCACCGCCATTCCGCGCCGCCCAGCGGCACACAAATTCAGATATGAATCACGCACCGAGGGGGTGAGCGAGATCGAAACTTCGGTCATAGCCAAGGCCGCGGAGACCGCCGCGCAGACGCAACCAGAAATCGTGGATGCGAATGTCCAGATCGGTGGCAGCGCAACCGAACCTGTGCTCTATGCGCGGTTCACCTTGCGCGCCGATGCTCCGGCGAATCGCGGTATCGAGCTGGTCAATGACCGGGTGATACCGGATCTCGAAATGGTGCTGGGAGCGCCCTTCGCCAGCAAGCACGTTTCATTCAGCTTCCAGAAGCCGGAAAAGCAGGATTCCCAGAAGGCCGTGCTCATCTGAGTCGGCACGGGCATCAAGAAATCATCACCAGCGGCACGCTGATCGTGCCACAACACTTGGGGGAGTAGAAATATATGGGAATTATTGGTTGGGTCATCCTTGGCCTCATTGCCGGTGCGATCGCCAAGGCGATCAAGCCAGGAACGCAGGGCGGGGGCTGGCTGGCAACGCTCTTGCTGGGCGTCGCCGGTGCGCTGCTTGGCGGCTGGATCGGTTCGGCTATTTTCGGTGTCGGCATTAGCCAGTTCTGGTCATTGTCGACGTGGCTGCTGGCCATCGGAGGTTCCCTGATCGTGTTGATCGTGTGGGGGCTGGTTACCGGCAAGCGCCGCTGAGTGCGCAAGCCAATGGGAGGGAACCATCACGGTTCCCTCCCATTGGCGTAGCCGGGGCAATTACATGATGCCGGTTGGCACCAGCAGCAACCAGGACAGTGCCGGTGCAATCAGAACCACGGCACCTGCGTACATCATCAGCTGCTTGTAGGTTCGGGTCCGATCGCTTTCCCTCACGTTAGCCACCACCAGTGCGCCAGCGGTGGAGAAGGGGGAAACATCAACCACGGTTGCGGAGATGGCAATTGCTGCCACGGTGCCGGAGACGCTCAGCGAGCTGACGGCCAGCAGCGGCCCGGCCAGCGGGATGAATGCGGCGAGCAGGGCGGTGGATGAGGCGAAAGCGGATCCGATGCCGATCACGTAGCACAGCACCAAGGCGATCAAGATCGGAGCGCCCAGGGCCAGGGCCATGTGGGCCAGGGTGTCGATCACGCCGATGTGGGTCAGCAGCGAGACATAGGTGATCATTCCGGCCACCAGCAAGACGGTGGACCAGGAAATGCCGGCAACAAACTTCTGCTGGTCCTTGATGTTCAACAGGGCCAGCAGCAAGCCGGCGCTCAAGGCGACAAAGCCGATGGGCAGGCGCAACACCAGGGCGCAGAAGAGCATGACGCCAATCAGCACCAGCGTGTAGATCTGCTGTCCTTGCGGACGGGTGGAGCGGATCTCCTCGACTTCCGTGTAGCCCTCGCCGGCGCTGGTGCGCAGCTTGCCCATCACGGCGAAGACGATCACGGTCAGGATCGACAGGATCAGGTTGATGGCGAAACTGGCGGCAAACAAGGCGTTGGCCGAAACCGGGAAGCCATTTTCCATGGCGATGTCATGAACCAGGACGCCCGAGACGGACAGCGGGGAGAATCCTCCAGCATGGGAACCGTTGATGATGAAGGCGCCCATCAGCAATGGATGAATGCGCGATTCGTAGGCAAATCCGATGGCGGCCGGTGCCAGCAAGGCGACGGCGGCAGGGGAGAAGGTGCCCAGCGAGGTCAATGCCGCGGCGACCAGGAAGAAAACCCAGGGAAGCAGCATGGTTTTGCCGCGAACTGCGCGGACGCAGTTGCGCACGATGATATCGATGGTGCCGTTGTGCTGTGCCATGGAGAAGAAGTAGGTGACGCCGATGATGGTCAGCACGATGCTGGCCGGGAAGTCCGCGAGGATTTCCTTGTCATCCATGCCCAGCATGAAGTAGCCGATGCCGAAGGATGCCACCAGGCCCATCACGCCGATGTTGACCGGCCATTTGGTGGCGATGATGAACATCAGCACCAGGACAACGAGCGGGATGACCTGTTCGGTGGTCAGCGAGGCGCTGGTGCCGGAAGGCTCCGCGCTGGAGAGCGCTGGAGAAGCCACCATGGCGATGAGCACCGCGATGAAGGCCACCGCGGCAACGATCAGCAGGTTGCGCTTGGTGCGCCGGTTTTGGCGCCGAGGATCGACGGTGCCGACAGCGATGGCTTCTTGTTCGGCTGGGGGTGCAGCCTTGAACCCTGTATTAGTCATGGTCTGGCTCCTCAGCGGCTTGCGCTTGCTAGGTCGGTTTCGGCAACGCTGCCGAGGGACTCGGGGAGGTGGATGGTGGAGCTGGCGATGGAGCGGGCGGTGCGGTCCACTCCGACGTACATGGACCCCTCGCGTTTTTCGCTCCAGGTTTCGATGACGCCGGCGGGGGTGCGCAGGCGCAGCGTGGCGCGCGGCGCGCCGCCGGTGATCTCGCCCAATATGGTGCCCGGGGTCTGTGCGCCGAGGGTCAGCGCGATGCTGCCGGTGATGGCCAATGCCGGGTGGGGCTTGCCCATGGAGAGCATCATGACGCTGGCATCGCTGTCTTCATCCTGCGGTGCCGCGGCGATGGCAAGTTTCGGGATGGCGCGGGCAGCCTGCTCAGGAGACGCGGCCAGGCCCATGCGCACCGCTGCTTCGCGGCGCACCTGGTCCAAGGCGATCAGTTGCGAGTCGACGGCGGCCATCCATGAATCATAGTTTGCGGTGTCGAGACCGAGTTCCTCTGCGCGAAGTATGACTACGGGTGCTCCGGCATCCACCAGGGATGCGGTCCACGCGCGGCCCGCGGCAAGCAGGATGTCTGTTGGGTTCGAGGTGGGCAAGAGGCTGCCGGTGGTCTTGCCGGCAGGGTCGCGGAATCCGAGCCCGACCTTGTAGCCGGCCGTTGCTACACCGGGCATCTGTGCCTGGGGAACGATGGGCAGTGCCCCGTCTGGCGTATCGACGCGCTGGATGATGATCTGCCCGGTATTGGTGTTGCGGGTGGTGACTCGGGTGGTATCCCCGGACGGGGTGATCCATCCTTGCTCGATGGCGTAGAGCCCGACAACTGCGGAGCAGTTGCCGCAGTTGCTTCCCCAATCCACGGTGGCTTCTTCGATGCCTACCTGGGCGAAGGTGAACTCCACATCGATTTCGGCGTCGCTGGAACGGTGCAGAATGACTGCCTTGCTGGTGGTTGAGGTGGCTCCGCCAACGCCGTCGATTTGTCGTGAATCGGGGCTGCCGAATACTTTCGGGAGCAGCTCATCGAGGCTGGTGGCCGTTTCGTCCAGGTGCTCGGATTCGAAGACCCAGCACTTGCTGGTTCCTCCGCGCATCCATTCGGCTTGTATGTTCATCGTCATTCCTACATCTCGTGGTGCCGCGCGTTTCGCTCCCGGTCACTCGGTTCGCTCCCGGTCACTCGGTCCGGATTCATCGTTATCCGGCTATGGAAAAACCATAATCTGCATCACATTTGAAGTCTACGTACATAAAATGCAAGGGCTTGTAGTAACGCTTAATTTGCCTAGATTGCAAGCTTATGCAGACTGCAATCTGATGATGAGCGATGTAGATAAAACGAAAAATCAGCCATTCAGGCTAGAGATTTCAGAGAATGAACAGAGTATTCAGTTCATTGAAGTACTGCTTATGGTTATCGGCTGTTGCTCGCGAAAGAAGTTTTTTTGCGGTGACGCGCTGCTCGTTGCCTCGACGTGAATGAACTAAAAATGCCGTTGCATCGCGCTCGGCGAGATGCAACGGCATAGCAAAAATTGATTGTTTTCGGGAAAGGCTTCGTGGCCTGCCAGATGGTCAGCCCGCGAGAATAATCTCCACGTTCGCGTCCTTGAATGGCGCAAGCTGGTTCTCGCTGGCCTGTGCGTCGGTGATCAGCGTCCAGCCTTCGGGCAATCTGGCCCAGGCATGGAAAGGATGCTGGTTGAGCTTGGAGCTGTCGGCCAGCACAAACACGCGCTGCGCCCGCGAGGCCATCTTTTCCTTGAGCCGGGTCTGCACGAGGTCGGCCTCGCAGATGGCATCGGGCGTGACGGCATCAGCGCCGAGGAAAACGGAATCAAAACTCATCCGCTCCAGGCAGTATTCTGCCAGCGGGCCCACAAAGGCGGCGCTGCGGTGGCGCAAGGTGCCACCGAGGCACTCAACATGTACCGACTCTGCCTCGGCCAGTTCCTCGACCACCACCAGCGAGGTTGTCGCCACGGTGAGTTCATTGGCGTCACGCAGCTCATGGGCCAAGGAGGCAACTGTGGAACCGGAATCCAGCAGGATGGTTTGCCCCTCGGACACCAGCGAGCGCGCCTTGCGCCCGATGGCGCTCTTCGCCACCGCGTTCTCCATGTTCCGCTGCCGGAACGTGGACTCGATCACCGGTGCGGTCAAGGGCATCGCCCCGCCGTAGGTGCGCGCAATCTTTCCTTCTCCGGTGAGCCGGGAAAGATCGCGGCGGATCGTTGAAGCGGTGACGCCGAATCGTTCGGAGAGTTCCTCTACGCTGGCCAACCCGCTGGTATTGGCCAGTTCCAGGATCTGCCCTTGGCGCACCTTGGCACTGGTCGACATGGGACTCCTTCCCCAGTTGATTCGGTGGGTCTACTACGCCGAGTGTATCGGCATTGGCCCGGTTCGCTTACTCGGCCGGGGCCGTCGCCAAATTCACCGACTGCTGCAGGGCCTCGATCATGCTGCCCACCTCGACAACGCCGGTGCCGGCAATATCAAACGCGGTGCCGTGGTCCACCGAGGTGCGGATAACCGGCAGGCCGACGGTGATGTTCACGCCAGCTTCGATGCCCAGAACCTTCACCGGGCCATGGCCCTGGTCGTGGTACATGGCGACGATCAGGTCGTAGTCGCCCCGGCCCGCCAGGAAGAACGCGGTATCGGCGGGCAGCGGGCCGATGGCGTTGATCCCATCGGCCTGCAGCTTTTCGAGCGCAGGGATGATCTTTTCTTCCTCTTCGCCATAACCGAACAGGCCGTTCTCGCCGGCGTGCGGGTTGATGGCGCAGACCCCGATCTTCGGGGTGGGATTGCCTGCGCGGACCAGTGCCTCATGGCCGCGGCGGACCGTGCGCTCAACCAGCCCGGGTTCGATTTTCTTGATGGCATCGATCAATCCGATATGGGTGGTCACGTGGATGACCTTGACCTTGGGCGTTGAAAGCATCATCGATACTTCATCGACACCCATGAAGTGGGCGAGCAATTCGGTGTGCCCGGGGTAGATGTGGCCGGCTTCGTGCAGTGCGGCCTTGTTCAGAGGTGCGGTGCAGATGCCCTGGACCTCGCCGCGCATCGCCAGTTCGCAGGCGATGCGGATGTAATGGTAGGCCGCGTTGCCAGCTTCGCCGGAAATCTTGCCCCATTCAAGGTCCGCAGACAGCAGGTGGGGGTCGATGACGTTGATGCGGCCGGGAACAAACTGGGCTTCTGCGACGTCGGAGATTTCCACGATGTCGGCCTTGAGGCCCAGGGCCTTCGCGCCCAGGGACAGCCGGTGGCAGTCGCCAATGACGATGGGCCGGCTGATGCTGTAGGCGTTGGCATCCAGCAGGGCGCCGACGGTGACCTCGGGACCGACTCCTGATCCGTCACCCATGGTGACGGCGATGAATGGACGGGAATCTGGGGAAATGGTGCTCATGGATTCTGGCTCCTGGGGAAGAATGGCGCGCAGATCGCGCAGGGTGGAAAAGGCTTTGGAAAGGATGCCGGGGCTGCCGAATGAACCGGGCTTGGTGCCAACCAGGCGCCCGTCGGGGGCTTGGCAGATGACCACTCCGGGTTCCAGCTGCTGGCGCGGGGCCAGCGAGGTGACACCGAGGTCGTCGAGGACGGCGCGTGCTGTTTCACCGCCGGTCAGGAAAAGATCCGAGTCCGGGTGCGCTGCAAGAAAGGCGGCTGCCTGGTTGCGCAGCTGGTGGAGCACTGCTGAAGGTTCCGCCCCGTTGCGCGCTGCGCGCAGAATCACTGGTTCCCCTGGCTTGGGCGCCGGCAGCTCGCCGGTTGTTTCGGCACAGGGGATGCCGTGGTTCTGGGCGAGTTCAAGCTGCTGCCCGGAGGGGCCCGAGGCCGAGCCGACGACACCCAGAAGGTGGCGAGCCGGAGCATCGGACGCGGCAGGATCCTGGTGCGCGGCCTGGCCGGCTGTGCCGTGACGCGCCGCCAGGGCGCTGGCCAGGGCCGCGTTCAGGGCTCCGGTGCCAACCAGGATGCTGCGGGCGAACAGCTCCGGGTGCGCGGCGCGCAGTCCGAGCCAGGATTCGGCGATGGAGTGCAGGTCCGCCTCGGTTGAGCAGTCGACGATGGCGATGGGTGCCGAACCGAGCGCGGCGGCCAGGTGTTCTTGGAACGATCCATCGGTGCTGGGCCGGGCCAGCGTTGCGGATTCGAGGCCACCGAGCAGGTCGGTGATGGATTCGGGGGCTTGTCCTGCTTCAACCTGCCAGGCATCCGTGGAAGCCAGCGGCTGGCCGGCAACCAGCGGGCGCCCGTTGTCAACGGTCCGCTCCAGGTGGGGCAGTGCTCCGGCAATGATGAGCCGGTAGCCGCTATCGGCCAGGGCCGAGAGCTCTGCGTTGAGGTTGCCGCGCCACAGCGAATCGATCTTCTTGAAGACCAGCGCGTCTTGCGAGGGCCGGCGGCAAAGATCCTGGATGCGCCGATAGGCCTTGGCGGGGTCCAGGTAGCGGCTATTGGTGTCCAGGACGGTGACGGGGCGGGACTTGTTTGAAGATCCCGCAGCGAGGTCAAGGGAAATCCGGGTCGCAAATCCCTGGTCGCTCCAAGGCAAGGATACTTCGCAGGCGCCGGAAAAATCATCGGCGAGAATCAGGACTTCCATTGGGTTCGTGGCCATGTGGATGCTTGTCACCTCCTTGAATCGGGTTCCGGATGGCTCCGGTCGAGCGTGTGCTTCTGGAGCCATCATGACACAGTTGCGCGAAATGCGCTATGCCTATTGCGCATTTCGCGCAATCGTGACAAAGTGTCCTTGAGATACACATCACAGCGAGTGGATGGCCCTGCAAGCAATGGGGCAAAGCGCTCCAGAAAGTCGATTGGGAGGTCGAAGATGACCGCACGATTCTCGCCCGGGATGTCGCGGCGCCAGCTGCTGCAGCTGGCCGGAGCCGCCGGGCTCTTTGCGGCAGTGGGGATGAGCGCTACCGCGTGCGCAGGACCCACCGGGCTGCCGGGCAAGGACACGCTGACCCTGGCCCTGAACCGTTCCTTGGTATCGCTGGATAACAAGCTGAACCAGTTCGATGCAGCCGTCACCGTGCAGCGAGCGGTCCGCGAGGGCCTGACCGCGATCGGCCCGGACATCGCACCGATTCCGGTGCTCGCCGAGTCAATGGTGATGGCATCGCCAACACGCTGGACCGTCAAGCTGCGCCAGGGAATCACCTATTCGGACGGGCGCCCGGTCAAGCCGAAGGATGTGGCCACCGCGCTGGAAATGTACGCCAAGGTGCAAGGCTCCTTCGTCGCCAGCTTCTTCCCCGAATTCCCCTCGGTCACCGAAGTCGATGAGCGGACATTCCATTTGGACTCCAAGGGGCCCATCCCGATCCTGGATGCGCTGATGGCGCTGATCCTGATTTCCCCTGCCGAGGATAACAAGGCAGAAGAGCTGCAGACCGGTGTGGGCACCGGGCCCTATGTTGTCCAGTCCTATGACCGCGGCGCCGGGACCTACACGCTGGTGCGCAATGAGAAGTACTGGGGCGAACCTGCGCCAATCCGCCAGGTCAACGTCCGCTTCCTGCCCGAAGAATCCTCCCGCGTGATCGCCTTGCGCAGCGGCGAAGTTGATGTCATCGATTCCATCTCGCCCAATTCCATGGAACAGCTCCAGGGCCTGCCCGGCGTCACCATCGACACGGCCTCCTCGCTGCGCTTGAACCAGATCTTCTACAACTTCCGCAAGCCGAAGTCCCATCCGCTCGCCGATCCCAAAGTCCGCGAAGCGCTGTCCTTCGCCATCGACGGCAAGGCCCTGGTGCACGATGTCCTGATCGACACCGTGGAACAGGCGCAGGGCGTGACTCCGACCAGCCTGTTCGGCTTTGCCAAGACCGGGGACTACGTTTACGACCCGGGCAAGGCGAAATCCCTGCTGTCGGATTTCGGCGTGGAGAACCTGAAGCTCAAGATCATCTGGGAGACCGGAGAATTCCCCTCGGATACCGCCATCATGGAGGCCCTGGTGCAGATGTTCGGGGACATCGGAGTGAAAACCGAGCTCCAGCAGTTTGAACCCGGAGGAAATATCCTGCAGTGGCGCCAAGGCAAGGAAGGGGACTGGGACCTGCTGGGCAATGGCTTCTCCAGTCCTACCGGGCTGGCCATCACGATGCTGCAGGGCATGTACGCAGGCACCGCGGAAAAGGAAAAGACCCGCGACACCTACCAGGGCTACGTCAACAACAGCGTTGAGCGCAAAATTGCCCGCGCGGCCTCGGAAGTCGACGAGGCCAAGCGCACCGAGTACCTCAAGGTCGCCCAGCAGGCAGCCTGGGACACCTGGCCCTGCGCGTGGGCCTTTACCCCCAAGTCAATTCTTGCCCGCCGCAACCGCGTGCAAAACCTGGAACTATCCGCCGCCAACGCCTACCCGCTGGCCCGTGTGGGATTGGAGAGCTGAGCCGTGCTGACCTATCTTCCCAAGCGCATCGGGCAGGGGCTGCTCACGGTATTCCTTACCGTTTCAGTAGTCTTCCTGCTCATCCGCATGGCACCGGGCGACCCGGCTGCCTCGTTCGCCGGGCCGCTGGCCACCAATGAGCAGCTGGCCGCCGTGCGCGAGCAGTTCGGCTTGGACAAGCCGCTGCTCCAGCAATACGTGATTTTCATCGGACAGCTGTTCACCGGCCATCTGGGGCAGTCCTATTCCTTCCAGGCCCCCGCCGTGCAGGTGGTGATGGACCGGCTGCCCTACACGCTGACCCTGGCCACCAGCTCCATCCTGCTGGCCGCGCTGGTCGCCATTCCGCTGGGAATGTGGATGGCCCGCCGCACCGATACCGATGCGGAACTCGGCGTGAACGTGCTGACCATCGCCGGGCAATCCATGCCCGACTTCTGGACCGGCATCATGCTGCTCACCGGGTTCTCGGTGATCATCCCGCTGTTCCCGGCTTCCGGCTTCACGACCTGGGGCGGGCTGGTCCTGCCGACCATCACCGTCGCGATCCTGCAGATCGCCCTGGTCTCGCGCATGGTCAAGCGTGAAATGGTCACCAATTTCAACGCCCCCTATCTGAGCATCGCCCGTTCCCGCGGCGTCAGCGAACGGGTGCTGACCTGGCGCTATGCGCTGGGCAATGCGGGAATTCCCGTCTTCACCGCCCTGGGCACCCGCTTCGCGGCGATGCTCAACGGCGTGGTGGTCGTGGAAGTTGTCTTCGGCTGGCCCGGCGTGGGCTCGCTGATCGTCCGGGCCTTGGAAACCCGCGATTACCCCTTGATCCAGGCCACCGTGCTGATCACCGCCCTGCTGGCCGTCGCGGTCCAGCTGCTGATCGATCTGGCCTACCCACTGCTGGACCCACGGGTCCGCCTCGGAAAGGCAGCTTCGGCATGAGCACCACAACCCGCAACCTCGCGCAAGCTCCGGATCCGGTCCGCGGCTCGGCAGTGACCAAGCAGCTGCTGAAGAAATCGGCGGCCGCCCGGCGTGCCCGGTCAACCCGCATCAAGCTGTGGCTGGGCACCATCCTGACCTTGCTGGTGGTCCTGCCGATCGCATTGGCCAACCTGCTGCCGATCGCAGACCCGAATATGCAGGACCTCGGCGCCCGGCGTTTGGCCCCGTTGATCGACGGGCACCTCTTCGGCACCGACCAGCTGGGCCGCGACCTGCTCTCCCGGGTGCTCTTCGGAGGCCAGACCTCGCTGATGATCGGCGTGCTGGCGGTCGTCGTTTCAGGGGCTGTCGGAGTGATCCTCGGATCCATTGCCGGGTTCTACGGCAAATGGGCCGACGTGATCATCTCCCGCGTGCTCGAAGCCCAGCTGTCCCTGCCGCTGCTGATGATGCTGCTGCTGGTCGTTGCCCTCTTCGGGCCATCCATCCCGGTGATCACCGGTGTCATCGCCATCGCCCAGTGGCCCGAGGTTGCGCGCCTGACCCGATCCCTGGTGCTCGTGGAACGCGAAAGGCCCTATGTGGATGCGGCCAAGACCCTGGGCCTTCCCAAAGTGCAGATTCTCGCCAAGCACGTGATCCCCAATGTCTTCAAGCAGGCCAGCCTGGTGATCTTGCTGTTGCTGGCCCAAGCGGTGCTCCTGGAAAGCGCATTGTCCTTCCTCGGCGCCGGACCGCAGCGCCCCTTCTCCACCTGGGGCCGGCTGATCTCCGACGGCCAGGACTACATCACCACCTCGTGGTGGATGGTGACGCTGCCAGGCCTGTTCATCGTCGTTCTGGTGGTCGGGGTCAATCTGCTCGGCGATGCCCTGCGCGATGGAAACCTGCGCCGCACCTCTAAGAAGGAAGGCAAGTGATGAGCGAGCAAAACACCGCAGTCCTGGAAGTCAGCGACTTCAGCGTGGAACTGATGACCGACAACGGCGTGTTCAAGGCGGTCAAAAACGTCAACTTCCGCATCGGCCACGGGGAAACCGTCACCATCATTGGCGAATCGGGTTCCGGCAAATCCACGACCGCCATGGGGCTGCTCCAGCTGTTGCCCCGCGGGCTTGCTGCCTTGTCCGGCCAGGTGAGGATCAAGGGCGAGGACGTGCTGGCCAACCCCAAGGCCATCGCCAAGTTCCGCGGACGGGGCCTGGCATTGATCCCGCAGGACCCGATGACCGCGCTGAATCCCGTAGCCACGATCGGCTCGCAACTGCGCGAGGCGATCAAGGTGGCCGGACGCATTACCGGCAAGCAGGAGCTGCACAGCAAGGCCGTGCAGCTGCTCGAGCAGGTGCGCATCCCACTGGTTGAGGAACAACTCAAGAAATTCCCGCATCAGCTCTCCGGCGGCATGCTGCAGCGCGTCCTCATTGCCATTGCGCTGGCCAGCGAACCAGAACTGCTGGTCGCCGATGAGCCCACCAGCGCCCTGGACGTCACGGTGCAGGCCGGGATCCTCGACCTGCTGCTGGAACTGCAGCAGCGCAGCGGGATCTCGATACTGATGATTACGCACGATATTGGCGTTGCGCGCCTGGTTTCCGACACAATCCATGTGATGAGCTCGGGGAAGTTCGTCGAGTCCGGCCCCGCCGCCCAGATTGTCGACGCACCAGAACAGGACTACACCCGCAAGCTGCTCGCCGCGGTTCCGCGCTTGGGAACCTGGGACGAAACGCCAATGGCACCAAAGGGAGCATCATGAACCAGCAAGCACCGTTCCTCTCGGTGAAGAACCTGAGCGTCGAGTACCACACGCACAACGGAATCTTCCGCGCGGTGGACGACGTTTCCTTTGACCTGGAACGCGGCACGACCTTGGCCGTGGTCGGTGAATCAGGATGCGGAAAGTCAACCATCGCCAAATCCATCATGCGCCTGCTCAAGCCGGCCAAGGGGCAAATCCTGCTGGATGGAACCGACCTGGTGGCCCTGAATGAAAAGCAGCTGCGCCCCTTGCGCCGCAAATTCCAGATGGTCTTCCAAGACCCCTACGGCTCACTGGACCCCAGCCACAGCGCCGAGCAGATCATCACCGAGCCGCTGAAAATCCAGAAAATCGGGACGCCTGCCGAACGCCGCAAGGAGGCCTTGAGGCTGCTCGATCGCGTGGGCCTGCCCGAGGGAGCACTGGATAAGCGGGCCAATGAATTCTCCGGCGGCCAGCGCCAGCGCATCGGCATCGCCCGGGCACTGGCTTCCAAGCCGGAGCTCCTGGTCTGTGACGAGGCGACCAGCGC
Source organism: Glutamicibacter halophytocola (assembly GCF_001302565.1). Classification (NCBI taxonomy): domain Bacteria; kingdom Bacillati; phylum Actinomycetota; class Actinomycetes; order Micrococcales; family Micrococcaceae; genus Glutamicibacter; species Glutamicibacter halophytocola. Next base: position 3,640,739 of record NZ_CP012750.1, on the reverse strand, counting down.
GCTGGATGTCTCGGTGCAGGCACAGGTGCTCAAGCTGCTCGCCGAGATCCAGGAAGACACCGGGATCTCCTATGTGTTCATTTCACACAACCTGGGCGTGGTGCAGGAAATCAGCGATCAGGTCATGGTGATGCAGAAGGGAAAGCTGGTCGAACTGGGCAGCACCGAGCAGGTGCTCACCTCGCCGGCCCAGCCGTACACCCGCAAGCTGCGCCGCGCGGCCCTGGACCCGAGCCAGATGGAAGGCGTGAAGCCGCGCCACATCCTGGCCGGACTGGCCAGCTAGAACCGCAAGAGACGAACAAGGAAGCAAAGACAATGCCCAAGAACACCCCGGCAGCATTGGTCCTGGGAACCATGACCTTCGGCGACACCGCCGATGCCCAAGCCAGCGAGCAGATGCTCAATACGGCACTGGACGCGGGAATCACCCATATCGATACCGCCAACGCCTATGTCGGCGGGGCCACCGAAGAGCTGCTGGCCACCTTGCTGGAAGGCAAGCGCGACTCGGTATTCCTGGCGTCCAAGGCCGGAATGCCCCATGCGGATGCCGGCGAGGATTCGCCCTTGTCCCCAGCGGCATTGCGCCGAAGCGTGGAGGCCTCGCTGCGGCGGCTGAACACCGACCGGCTGGACCTGTTCTACCTGCACCAGCCCGACTACGCCACCTCGCTGGAAGCGACCTTGGGCGAAGTCGCGAAGCTGCACCAGGAAGGCAAGATCCTGTCCCTGGGCGTTTCCAACTTCGCCGCCTGGCAGATTGCGCAGGCAAGGCATGTGGCCGAGTCGGTCGGCGCGCCGCCACCTGTGGTGGCCCAGCAGCTGTACAACCTGGTAGCGCGGCGCATCGAAACCGAATACCTGCCCTTCGCCCAAGCCAGCGGGGTGCAGACCATGGTGTACAACCCGCTCGGCGGCGGACTGCTCACCGGGCGCCATAGCTTCGCGCAACAGCCGCAGGAAGGGCGCTTCGGCAGCTCCCGCCTGGCCAGCATGTACACCGAGCGCTACTGGGACGAAGACCTCTTCAAGGGCATTGAAGCGCTCACCGCACTGGCCGAGGACGCCGGCATCAGCCTGATCGAGCTGTCCCTGCGCTGGCTGGCCTACCACCAGGGCGTCGACTCGCTGCTGCTTGGCGGATCCAAGGCAAGCCAGCTCGAATCCAACATTGCCGCCATCGCCAAGGGGCCATTGGAGCAGAACCTGGCGGAGGCAGCCGCAGCGGCCACCGCCTCGCTGCACGGCCCGATGCCTGCCTACAACCGTTAACAAGAAAGAGACACCAACGCCATGACCTCAGCAGTTGCCACCGAATTCGCCCGCAAGATCCGTGACCGCGAACCAGCCGTCGGGTACTGGGTGGTGCTCGATTCGCCGGTATCCACCGAACGCATCGCACGCCTGGGCTACGACTACGTTGCCCTCGACGCGCAGCACGGCCTGATCGGCTACAACGGAATGCTCACCGGGCTGATGGCCATCGACGCCTCCGGCCAGGCCGCCGGTGTTGTCCGCGTGGAAGCCAATAACGCCACCGCCATTGGCAAGGCCCTGGACGCTGGCGCCGTGGCAGTCATCGTGCCGCTGGTCGACAACGCGCAAGACGCCGCCGACGCGGTCAAATACGCCAAGTACCCGCCGCATGGCATCCGCTCCTACGGACCCATGCGCTCGGCCCTGCGCGTTGGCCCGGTACCAGCGGAATCGGATGCCACCACCATGGTCTTCGCCATGATCGAGACTCCGGGCGGGTTGGAGAACGTCGAAGAAATCGCCGCCGTCCAGGGCCTGGACGGGCTGTACGTCGGGCCCAGCGACCTGGCCCTGGCCATCGGCGCCGCATTCCCCGGGGATCCGGCGATCAAGGAGGAATTCGAGGCCGCGCTCAAGCGGGTGAGCGCGGCAGCACAGCAGGCTGGCATTGCCGCCGGCATCCACAACGCCAACGGAGAGCTGGCCCAGCAGCGCCTCGGCGAAGGATATACCTTCGCCACGGTGGCCTCGGACCTGACCCACCTGGAAGCAACGGCCGCGGCCCACCTGCAGCAGGCCCGCTCCTAGCACCGAATAGACAGCAAGGAATCAGACAATGTCGTTGACCGATTTTTCCACCATCAACCCCGACGGGCAGATCCACGAGGATGGGCCGCTGGCCTACGCCTACCTGCCGGCACCCACGGTGCAATCCCACGCAGCCAACCTGATGACCCTGGGCAACGGGGATCTGGGCTGCGTCTGGTTCGGCGGAACACAGGAAGGGGTGGCGGATATCAGCATCTACTTCTCCACCCTGCAGCGTCTGCCCGAGGGGCGTTGGGCGGAAAAATGGTCGCCGGCACAGCAGCTGTCCAGCGACTCGACCCGTTCCGAGCAGAACCCGATCCTGTACCGCCACGGTGAGGAACTCTGGCTGCTGTACACGGCCCAGCACGCGGGAAACCAGGACACCTCCGAGGTGCGCCGCCGCATCTCCAGCGACCACGGAAGCACCTGGTCCGACCCCGAAACCCTCTTTGCCGCCACCGACCACGGCGGGGTCTTCGTGCGCCAGCCACCGGTGCAGGTCGGCGAACGGCTATATGTTCCGGTCTTCCGCTGCGCTACCGTGCCAGGGCAAAAATGGGTGGGGGACTTCGACGACTCCGCACTGATGGTCTCCACCGATGGCGGAGCCACATGGACCGAGCAGATTATCGAGGGTTCCACCGGCTGCGTGCACATGAATGTCGCGGCGCTGGCCGACGGCAGCCTGCTCGCGCTGTATCGCAGCCGCTGGGCCGACTGGATCTATGCCTCGCGTTCCGAGGACGGCGGGCTGACGTGGAGCGTGCCGGAAGCCACCGAATTGCCGAATAACAATTCATCCATCCAGTTCGTCTCCATGAATGATGGCCGCTTGGCCTTGATCTACAACCACTCCCAGGCCACTGAGCAGACCGAACGCCGGCTGTCGCTCTACGACGAGATCGACGATGAGGGATTGGATTCCAGCGTCGATGGCCCGGTGGTGTTCGAACCGGTGGCCACCGGGGAACCCGGGGTGCAAAAGGCCTTCTGGGGCACGCCCCGCGCGCCGCTGACCGTGGCGATCTCATCGGATCAGGGCAGAAGCTGGCCAGCACGAAGGAACCTCGAAGTGGGGGACGGGTACTGCCTTTCCAATAATTCCCGCGAGGGGCTGAACCGGGAATTCTCCTATCCTTCCATCCACGAAGGCCAGGATGGGGCCCTGCACCTGGCCTACACCTATTTCCGCCAGGCCATCAAGTACGTGCGCATCGACCCTTCGTGGGTCAGCGCGCCGGAGGCAAGCGATCATGCCTAGCGCTCTGGTCACCGGGGTCAGCTCCGGCATTGGCGAAGCGATCGCCCGCGCCCTGCTGGAAGCCGGCTATGAAGTCACGGGCCTGAGCCGCAGGGCACCGGCCATCGCCGATGAGCGCTTCTCCTGGCGGAGCACCGACCTGGGAGACCTGGGCCAGGTCCAGGAAGCCGCACAGCAGCTGTCGGCGCCCGATCTTTTTGTCCATGCCGCAGGCTATATGGCGACCGGGGCATTGGGCGAGCTCAAGGCGGAGGATCTGGCGGGGATGCACGCGGTTCATGTGCAGGCGCCAATGGCGCTGCTCAACACCCTGGCACCGAAGATGGAGGATGGCTCCCGGATCATCTTGATTGGCAGCCGGACCATGAGCGGTGTCGCTGGCAAGAGCCAATATGCCGCTACCAAGTCAGCGCTCGCCGGGCTGTCGCGCAGCTGGGCCATGGAGCTGGCGCCGCGTGGCATCACCTGCAATGTTGTGGCGCCGGGGCCCACTGATACCCCGATGATGGTTGATCCGCGCAGGGCGGGCGTCCCGCCGGTCACGCCGCCACTGGGCGCGCTCGTGGATCCCGCCGATGTGGCCGCCCTGGTGCTGTTCCTGGGCGGGGAGCATGGCAAGTCCATCACCGGCCAGGTGATGACCATCTGCGGCGGCGCGTCGCTGAAAGGCTGAGCCCGCGTCCGGCCGGGCCTGCCGGAGAGTGAATCCCGTATCTGACATACTGTTGCCTGTGGAAAAAACCTCCCGTTCAACACGTGTGCTCAGAGGCATGGCGGTCGCGTTCTGCGCGACTTTCGTATCGCTGCTATCCCACGTGCTGGCCGGAGGGGCAGTGCCGGGCGTTCTGAATATCGCCCTGCCGCTGTCGTTGTCATTGCTGGTCTGCACAGGGCTCAGCGGACGCCATTTCACGCTGCTTCGGCTAGCCATCATGGTGGCCATCAGCCAGATGCTGTTCCACCTGATGTTCTCCATGGGGTCGGACCATGCGTCGATGGCGCAGCCGCGACCCGGGGATTTCGGCGCGCATGGCATGAACATGATCCTGGAGCTGCCACGGGACTCGGCATTGCCGATGCCTGGACACGGTGATGCTTCCATGATTATCGCCCACGTCATTGCCGGGATTGCCACGGTGCTCTTCGTGCATCGCGGGGACGAGCTCATGACCAGCCTCGCCGGCCTCATGGCCCTTTGCCGCTGGACCCGGTTCTGGGTTCTCCTGGCCTATTCGCACCAGCCGCCCGCACCCCTAACTGCTCCTCCGGGATGGGAAGAGCCCCGGGCCTGCACCTTGGCGGTGTACTCGACAAGCGTTATCCGGCGCGGACCTCCGCTGGTGGCAACAGCGCAGAACACCGCCCATTAATCGAAGCTTGGCTTCGCTACCGCAGTTTTGACCCCTGCACAGGACCTGATGGCGGTCTTATCCGGTGCGCCCGGAACTTTCCCTGCCGGGCTTTGTGATGCCCATTGCTGATTGGCGAGCGCCAATGAGCGCTGGGCAGCGGATCCCATGAGGCCAGCCTTTCACTTCATGCCTGCGCATCGGGCACACTGCCGCATGTTCTCGCCGCAATTTTCTGCGCATTCCCATCCCCGCATCACGGGGTTCCAGCACGCTGGTGGCGCCATTTCACGCTGCCGGATTCCAGCCATGCCAGACGGGCACACGGCCCGCCTTGCGCTCTCGCGAAGCCTTCTCAGCGCTTCGCGCAAACTTCACAGGATGACCCTTGAAAAAATCATTTGGCCTTCGTGCCACCGCGCTTAGCGCGAGTTCCCTGATCCTCCTTGCCGGCTGCGCCGCTCCTGAACCAGGCGCTGCATCGCCTTCCCCGGCAGGAACCACCATTGAGGTAAAAGACCTCTGGCTCAAGGCAACACAAGACGATATGTCCTCGGCCTTCGGCACCATCGAAAACACCGGGGATCACGCGGTGACCATTACGCAGGTCTCCAGCGCGGTATCGGGTGATACCGGATTGCATGAGACCGTGGCCAATGAGTCCGGGGCCATGGTCATGCGCGAGAAAACGGGCGGTTTCACCATTGAAGCCCACGGGAAGCTGGAGCTTGCACCCGGCGCGAACCACCTGATGATCATGGATCCGAAGAAACCGCTCAAGGCCGGTGATGAAGTGGCTCTCACCTTGGAATTCTCCGATGAGAGCAGCTTCGATTTCACAGCGCCGGTCAAGGATTTCGCCGTGGCCAAGGAAAGCTACGATGAATCCTCGTCGCAGAGCGGACATGGGCACTGATGGGATCGGAACGCTCCGGGACCGCCATGCGGCCAAGCCGCCGGGGACTGCTGATTGCAGGTGCCGCGTCAGGCCTTGGAGCAGTCGCCGCGCTGGGTATTGAATCACTGGCAGATTCGGCTTCTCCTGCCGGTGCGTCCGAGCCTTTGCACGGGCAGGAGACCATTCCCTTTTATGGATCGCATCAGGCGGGGATCGCCACAGCGCCCCAAGCCTACGCAGCGTATATTGCCTTGACGCTGCGCGACGAGGTGGACCGGGACAGCGTTCAGCGGCTGCTTCGCATACTCACCGATGACGCTGCCAGGCTGACGCAGGGCCGTGAAGCGCTGGCCGATACCGAACCTGAGCTGGCGCACCTGCCGGCACGGCTCACCGTGACCTTCGGATTCGGGAGCAAAATGGCCAAGCTGGCAGGTGCGGCCACCTCGGAAGTCAAGCCGTTGCCGGAATTTGGCATCGACCGGCTGGAACAGCGCTGGTGCGACGGCGATCTATTGCTGCACATCGCTGCGGATGACCGGCTCACTGTGTCCCACGCACAACGCATGCTGCTCAAGGATGTGCGCAGCTTCGCCACGGTGAAGTGGACGCAGGCAGGTTTCCGCAGAGCCCGCGGGTCAGAGGCCAGCTCAACGACAATGCGCAATCTCTTCGGCCAGGTCGATGGGACTTCCAACTTGGCACCTGGCACCCAGGAGTTCAACCAGCTTGTCTGGAACAAGGATTCAAGCACCACCATGGTGCTGCGCAGGATCCGCATGAATCTGGAAACCTGGGATGAGCTGGATCGGCCCGCGCGGGAATTCAGCGTAGGCCGCACCCTGGACAACGGCGCGCCCTTGACCGGTGCCCTTGAACATGATGAACCGGATTTCCGCCGGCTCACGGTTAATGGCTTCGCCGTGATTGGCGACCAGGCCCATATTCGGCGCGCCCGCTCGGAGAATCCGGAAGAACGGATTTATCGCAGGGCCTACAACTACGACGAACCGCCCACCGGCGAGAACATCTCTGATTCCGGGCTCATCTTCGTGTCCTATCAGAAGAGTGTTGCCAAGCAGTACGTGCCATTGCAGCAGCGGCTGGATCAGCTAGATGCGCTGAACCAATGGACAACTCCCATCGGGTCTGCCGTTTTCCTGATCCCTCCGGGCTGCCAGGAGCACGGCTTTATCGGCGATACGTTCTTCACCGCCTGAGATCCCCGACTTTTCACTTTTTCAAGGAACCATCATGACTCTTCTGGAAACTTCACCAGAATCATCTTCACCCCAGCGGTCCCGCCCAGCGGGCAAGGGCTGGTTTGGGCAGCTGTTGCTGCGCCTGCATTTCTACGCAGGAATTTTCGTTGGCCCCTTCATCCTGGTTGCGGCGCTCAGCGGTGCGCTGTACTCCGTGATGCCCCAAGTCGAGCAAGCGGTCTACGCCCGGGAACTGCACGCCCCCGTTGCAGATGCCTATTTGCCACTGGCACAACAGATCGAGGCAGCCAATGCCTACCTCGGGGACCAGGATACGCCTGCTGCTGTTCGCCCGGCCCCGAACCCGGGCGACACCACCCGGGTGATGTACTCCGAACCCGGGTTGGGCGCCAGCGAAATGAGAGCTGTTTTCGTGGATCCTGCCACCGCAGAAATCCGCGGAGACCTGACAACCTACGGAACCAGCGGCTCCCTCCCGCTGCGGACCTGGGTCGACCAGCTGCACCGGAATCTGCACCTCGGCGAACCAGGACGGCTTTACAGCGAGATGGCGGCATCCTGGCTGGGGATTATCGCCCTGGCCGGAATCGGCTTGTGGGTCCAGCGGATCAGGAAAACGAAACGCAAGAAGGATCTGTTGCGCCCTAGCATCAGCGCCAAGGGCTATCGAAAGCTGGCTAGCTGGCACGGTTCGCTGGGATTGTGGATTCTCATCGGTGCATTCTTCCTCTCTGCCACGGGCATCACCTGGTCAACCTTTGGCGGGGCGAATGTGGGCGAAATCCGCTCGGCATTGAACTGGGGAACCCCGTCGGTGAACACCGACTTGTCCGATTCCGCCGATTCCTCCGGCGACGAGCATGCCCATCATCACGGGGTGGACTCAGCACAATCCGGGAAGATGGTGAACCCGGCAGCCTTCGACACAATGCTGTCGATCGGCAGGGAAATCAACATTAATACTCAACTGGTGGAAATCAAGCCTCCCGCAGCGGAAGGCAAAGCCTGGGTAGTGCAGGAAATCCAGCGTTCCTTCCCGACCGAAGTCGACGCGGTATCGATTAATGGCCAGAGCTTGGAAGTTGTCGACCGCGTTGATTTCAACGAGTTCGGCCTGGTTGCGAAACTTTCACGCTGGGGCATCGATATCCATATGGGCACCATGTTCGGACTGCCGAATCAAGTGCTGCTGTTCCTACTCGCCTCGGCGATCGCCGCCATGGTGGTCCTTGGATATGCGATGTGGTGGAAACGCCGCCCCACGCGAAATTCTGCACAGTTGATGGGCAAGCCACCGAGGCGCGGTGCGATGTCCCGTGCACCGTGGTGGGGATCAGCGCTGTTACTGCTGGCAGCCGCAGCAGTAGGAATTCTCTTGCCGTTGCTTGGCATCAGCCTGGCTGCCTTTCTGGCCGTGGATCTGATGGTTGGGAAATTTCAAGCCAGGCGTGTCCGACGCGCCTCGGGTTGTAGATGAGCCGCTGAGTAAGCAAGCACAGTGTGCCCAAGGCAGAACCGTTCATCGCGTCAAAGCGACGAGGCGAACGGTTCCGCCTTTCATCTTGCTCCAGTGGTCGTCGACGCCATATTCAGCCATTTAGAACCGGTATGCTCCAGCCTGGACATCACCTGTGGTTATTCGAGGGCAAGCTTGATGCCGAATCCGACCAGTGCTGTGCCAGTGGCCAGATCTAGTAATCGGCGAACCCCTGGCCGCGACAAGACCGAGCGGGCTTGATGGATGCCGCAAACTAGCAGCACCAGGTAGGCAAGTGAGAGCAGAGCATGGGTGAAGGCAAAGGCGAGTACCACTGGCATCGGAGCTTCTTGATCGAGAAATTGCGGCAGTACCGCTAAATAAAACACCAAAATTTTAGGATTACCCACATTGGAGAGGAATCCTTGCAACCACCCCTGGCTTCCTGTGGGCCCGGCAGGGTCAATTCCCAATTCCAAAGTTGCATAGTCCCGCTTCCAAGCCGAACGAAATGCTTGGAAACCTAACAAGGCCAAATATGCGATCCCCGCCCAACGGATACCTTCGAAGACCGGCCGCATGCTCATGATCACTGACCCTAAGCCAACAGCAGCGAGGATTCCATAGAGCGTCGTCGAACTAGCCACCCCGACTGCGCTCCAAGTTCCCCTCCGGCGTCCGCCGTTTAAGGTATTGCGGCTCACCACAGCGAAATCGGGTCCCGGAATGACGACTAGAGGGGACGCGAGAACCAAGAAAGACAAATAAGGAGACAAGTAGGAAGACACCATTGATGACGAAAGCATGCTTCCATGATCAGGGGATGCATCTATCCATGTCGAGCGATCATTCTTATACAATATTGTTCGTTATTTTCGAACGAAAGAAAGGGGCTTGATGGATTTGCACCGGTTACGGCTCTTGCGCGAGCTAAAGCGCCACGGCACGATAGCTGCCGTGGCCCAGGCGATGTCCTACAGTAAATCCACGATCTCAGCACAACTCTCCCAGCTCGAAAGGGAGACTGGCGTCCAACTGCTGGAACCAGCGGGTCGTCGTGTGAAATTGACTAATCAGGCAGAAATTCTGTTGTCCCACGCCGAGGTCATTTTTGAACATGTGGAAATGGCCAAGGGTGAAATTGCCGCGTCGTTTGAAGAGATCGTAGGAACGCTGCGCATTGCTTCATTTCAAACGGCCGCGTTGAGCTTGCTTCCTTCTGTCCTGAAACGAATGGAACGCGATCATCCGCGGTTGCGTATAGAGGTTACTGAACTGGAACCAGAGCGTTCGCTCCCAGCACTGCTTGCCCAGGAGTTCGACCTCGTGCTGGCCGAGGAATTCCCGGGACATCCTCAAGTGCGGCCCGCTGGGCTGGATCGTGATGATTTGCTAATGGACCGCATGCGTCTTGCCACGCCCAGCGTGTGGGGACATCAAGCCCTTGACGACCTTGCACTACGGCCGTGGGTGATGGAACCGGAAGGCACAGCACAACGTGCCTGGGCTGTAGCAGTATGCAGAAGCGCCGGTTTCGAACCGGATGTCCGGTTCACTGCAACAGATGTTTTGCTGCATGCGCGACTTGTAGAAACAGGACTGGCGGCGGCTCTGCTGCCTGATCTTCTTTGGTACGAGGGCCATGAAAGAGTTGTTCTCTGCCCTTTGCCCGGGAATCCTGCCCGCAGTATTTATACTGCTGTTCGACGAGGCGCAATCGGGCAGAGTGCCGTGAAAACCTTCCGACAGGCAATCAAGGACGAGTCCATAAACAAGGAATCGTCAGTACCCTGAGCACTGACTTGAATTGTGCAGAGAAGATCGCCACACGCGGGGTGATGCTTTCTTCTTAGCAGTTGACTCTAGCGAGAGCTCATTGATTTTGTATACGGCGTTTGATGCATTTGCTTGCTTTGTATCTGGATGACGGAACAGCAACAATTCTGTTTGTCCATGCGAACTTCCGCTCTTTGCCGAGCTAGGGATGATGGTCGTATAGTCGGCGCATTGACGAGGGATGCAACGAAAAACCCCGTGGCTTCCGTGCGGTCGTGGTTGCAGTGAAGTGGCAGAGTGTCGTTTACTCGGTGATGAATGCTATCCATTATGGATTTCAGGGTATGGATCGAGCCAAATCACTCGCTACATAGATGGTTCCGTTCGAACTATGCTGATTTCTGATGTTCGCCAAAGTTGCCGCGCGGCTCGCAGCATGGGGTTAATTCGCCCGATCTCGTCGAATGCCTTGAATAATTGGTCCGGTTCAACGAATGGACATCGGAGCAGCTTTGGTTTCGATTGATTATTTGTAACCATGGCCCGACGTGCTGTGCATGTGTCTATGACCGCATGCAGGTCTTGCTTGAGTGTTCTGCAAGCGGGCGACCAGCCGGTGATCCACGAGTAGCCTTGCCGAGGCGGATTGTGCAAAATCACCGGTTTTGCACCTTGATAAATCACTGCCAAAGAGCTGATAGAAAGCTGAATGTGCGATGAATGGACGAACTGTGCCATCCTCCAAAAGTAGTATTGACGCTGCTAGATTCTTGTGGTGACCTGTCGATTTAATGAACTTTTGATGAATTAGCACGTAATATTCACGCACATAGGTAACTCTCAGGATATTGCTTGCTAGTTTTACGGTACACATGCATCAACCGAAACTGCCCAGATGTTAGTCATTGCAAGCAACGGAGGACGAGAAATGAATACAATCACTGCTCTCTTTGATTTCCGCAAGGAGCATATGAACGGTCTGTAGAGCTAACTGCAGACCCCACAGCGCCAATCCAGGTGAAACCAGCTGCTTGGCGTTGCTACTAAAAGAGGATTCGGCGCTTTCCTTGCCGATTAGACCAGCCTCAATTATGGATCAATCCGCGCTATCTTCTCTTGCACCGAGGATTCGGTCGTAAGTTCAGCCGAAACCGCGTACGGGATAAGCATTCCATCGAAAAACCCAGTACTCCCATCACCGAGAACCCTCGGATGGGGGCATTTGGCTACGGGCAAAAACGCTGCCAAGACAAGTCGCCACACACTTTGTAGCTGGATGATTCGACCATCCATCCTTTCACCATCTGACGGACAAATCCTTAGTCAGAAGCATTAATCGATTTCGCATGCCTTTTTTCAGTAGTCAAACGCGAACCATCGATCAGATTAATTTTAAGAAACTTACGTCAATCTCTTGTGCATTCCCCTGCAAACAGGCTTGGATAAACCTTGGGGAAACCTTGGGACAAAAATCACAAGCACTTCAAAGCAAGGAGGGTGTCCGTATGCGACGCTCAGAACGCAAGACAGCACCTGCAGTAACTGCCGGATGGTGGAGACGGCCAGTAGCACTGGGAATGGTCTCCTCGGTTGCTGTCACGACTTTCGGCCTCCCTGCGATGGCCGACGTAGACACCCAGCCAGATGAAACCACTGAGGCAGCAGCCAGCAATATCGACTTGAGCCTGATTGGTCAGGAACTTGCCGGTGGCGGACAGAGCCGGGCTCTGTTCCCTGGGGGACCAGCAACCGATGATGGTGCACTGAACGCATCCCTCCTCGGCGGACAGATGCTCGATCTGGGCGGCTTGAACCTGCCGATCGACCAGATCATCGACTACGGAGAGCTTGGCGCTCTGCTGTCGCAGTCGACTGCTACCGACGCCAAGAATGGCGAGGCGATTTCTGGTATCGCCGGTGCCGATGGTTCCGTCAGCCTCGATGGCGAGGCTGGTGGATTTGGCACCGCAAAACTAGACCTACTTTCTTTGTTCCGTGCAACCGGAACTGACGGACTGACCGACGACATCGTCAGCAAGGCGGAATTGACCGCTGGCGTTGGCGGCGCACACGTCGAAGCCGTAGATGGCGCATTCCAGGATCCTGATGGCGTGGGTGGCGACGGCCAGTATCGCGTAGCCGAAGCAAATCTTGAACTTGAATCGCCAATCGTCAGCCAGATTGCCAGCGGAATCTACGACCAGCTGGCAACGGTCGACCAGACTCTGGAAGACACCGTCAATGGGATGAGCCAGCTCACTGACTTGCTCAACACCATCACGTCGGCACTGCCTGTCGGTGCCACAATTGACGTCTCTGCCGAGTCGAACATCCAGGAAGAAGTCTTCCAGGAGCTTTTGGCGCAGCCGATCACCTCCAAGAACGAAGTGCTCAGCATCGATCTTTCGACGGGCAAGCTCTACGTCGACCTGGACAAGGCCTACTCGGGTGAGCGTCCAGAGGGCGTCGACCTGCCTGACGGCATCAACAACCAGAACCCGAATACCGAGCTGATCAGCAACGAGATCTACCCGATCATCGCTGAGACGATCCACGATCTCATCGAAGAGGTCATCAAGGTTGCCACCAACGCCATCGAAGGCGCGATTTCCAGCATTACGCTGAACTTCGAATTGACCCAGACTGCGCCGATTGTTGGCGAGACCGTTGCAAACTGGAGCGTCAACCTCGGCGCCGAGAACGTGGCACCGGTAGACTGCACCGGTGCAGGCTGTGCCGTAATCGAGCCGCTGATCAACACTACGCTGATCCCATTGATCAACACCGCAGTGGTTCCGATCCGCGACTTCCTGGTCGGCGACGGCGGACACGCCATCTACGACCTGCTGATCACCGACATCAAGACCAATGCCATGACTTTGCCAGTGCGCCAGGTACTGGAGCCAGTCTTCACCCTGATGGCACAGATCGTTTCGGTGCAACTGAACCGCCAGGTCACCACGACCTGCGAAGGACCAGACGGCACCCTCACCGACAGCCTTGAGGTCTCCGCACTGAGCATCGGCCTCCTGCAGGCTGCTGACGCAGGACGCCTGAACCTCGGCACCGCCGGTGTTCGCATCGGCGCATGTGACGACGCTGCAGTCATCAACCCGGCGATCACCTTGGACCCAACCTCGGTTGCTCCAGGCGAATCCACCAACCTCACCGGTACCGGATTCACCCCGGATGGCGATGTCACCCTGCAGCTGACCGATCCTTCGGGCAACCCAGTGGGCGACCCGATCACCGTGCCAGCTGACCCAGAGGGCAACGTTCCTTCGACCGCCATTCCAGTGCCTGAAGGTTCCGCACCGGGCGACTACAAGGTTGTGGCTACCGACGTCACCACCGATACCCCGGTAGAGAGCCCGCTGACCGTCACCGACGGCGGCGTGCAGCCAGGCAACGGCTCCATCGGAGACCTGGTCTTCGACGATGCCGACATGGACGGCGTGCAGGACGAGGGCGAAGCCGGCGTTCCAGGCACCGTCGTGAACCTGCTGGATGCCGATGGCAACCCGGTCAACGACGCCGACGGCAACCCGCGCACCACCACCACCGACGAGAACGGCATCTACTCCTTCGGCGAACTGCCGGAGGGCGACTACACCGTGCAGTTCGTTGCTCCTGAAGGCAAGGCATTCTCGCCTGCAGACCAGGGCGGCGACGACGCTCTCGACTCGGATCCAAACGCCGAGGGTGTTACCCCGGTTATTTCGGTCACCGCCGAGACTCCAACCACCGACGCAGTGGATGCCGGTCTGGTTGACGACGACGCGGCCATCGACCCGGCCATCACCTTGGACCCAACCTCGGTTGCTCCAGGCGAATCCACCAACCTCACCGGTACCGGATTCACCCCTGAAGGCGATGTCACCCTGCAGCTGACCGACCCAGATGGCAACCCGGTCGGTGACCCGATCACCGTGCCAGCTGACCCTGAGGGCAACGTTCCAGCCACCGAAATTCCAGTGCCTGAAGGTTCCACACCAGGCGACTACACCGTCGTGGCAACCGATGTCACCACCGATACCCCGGTAGAGAGCCCGCTGACCGTCACCGACGGCGGCGTGCAGCCAGGCAACGGCACCATCGGCGACACCGTGTTCTCGGATGACAACGGCGACGGACTGCAGGACGAAGGCGAAGCCGGCGTACCAGGCACCGTCGTAAACCTGCTGGATGCCGATGGCAACCCAGTCAACGACGCCGACGGCAACCCTCGCACCACCACCACCGACGAGAACGGCAACTACTCCTTCGGCGAACTGCCGGAGGGCCAGTACAGTGTCCAGTTCGTTGCTCCCGAGGGCAAGGCCTTCTCGCCTGCAAACCAGGGCGATGACGACTCGATCGACTCGGACGCCGGCAGCGATGGACGCACCCCAGCGGTGGCCCTGACCTCGGCAGCACCGGCCAATGACACGGTTGACGCCGGTCTGGTCGACGCTGATGGCGAGATCAACCCGGTACTGTCGCTGGATCCGACCTCGGTCGCTCCTGGCGAATCCACCAACGCCACCGGTGACGGCTTCACCCCTGAGGGCGACGTCACCCTGCAGCTGACCGACCCAGAGGGCAACCCGGTCGGTGACCCGATCACCGTTCCGGCCGACCCTGAGGGCAATGTTCCAGCCACCGAAGTACCGGTTCCAGCTGACGCCCAGCCAGGCGACTACACCGTCGTGGCTACCGACGTCACCACCGATACCCCGGTTGTCAGCAACCTGACCGTCACGGACGGCGGCGCGCAGCCAGGCCCAGGTTCGCTCGGTGACTTCGTCTTCGAGGACACCAACAGCGATGGCCTGCAGGATGAGGGCGAAGCCGGCGTTCCAGGTGTTGTCGTGAACCTGCTGGATGCCGATGGCAACCCGGTCAACGATGCTGATGGCAACCCTGTCACCACCACCACCGACGAGAACGGCAACTACTCGTTCGGCGAGCTGGCGCTGGGCGGCTACACCGTGCAGTTCGTTGCTCCTGAGGGCAAGGCCTTCTCGCCTCAGGGAACCAACGACGACGGTGCTGTTGACTCGGATCCGAATCCTGAGGGTGTCACCAACGTCTACACGCTGACCGAGGAAGCACCGACCACCGATCAGGTGGATGCCGGCCTGGTTGACGATGACGCTGTTGTTGATCCTTCGGTCACCCTGGACCCAACCTCGGTTGCTCCAGGCGAGTCCACCAGCCTGACCGGTAGCGGCTTCACCCCTGAGGGTGATGTCACCGTGCAGCTGACCGACCCAGAGGGCAACCCGGTCGGTGACCCGATCACCGTCCCAGCCGACGCCGAGGGCAACGTTCCAGCTACTGAAATTCCAGTTCCTGAGGACGCCGCACCAGGCGACTACAAGGTAGTGGCTACCGACGTCGCCACCGATACTCCGGTAGAAAGCCCGCTGACCGTCACCGATGGAAGCCTTCCAGGTGGCAACGGCGAGCTCGGCGACCGGGTCTGGAACGACCTGGACTCCGACGGCGTCCAGGACGATGGTGAAGCTGGCGTTTCAGGAGTCACCGTCAACCTGCTGGATGCCGAAGGCAACCCGGTCAACGACGCTGATGGCAACCCTGTTACCGCAACCACCGATGACAACGGAAACTACACCTTCGCCGGGCTTGCACTGGGCGAATACACCGTGGAATTCGTTGCTCCGGAAGGCGCATCCTTCACCCAGGCCAATGCCGGCGATGACGATGCTCTTGACTCCGACGCAGCCGAGAATGGACGCACCGAAGTGGTGGCGCTGACCTCCACCGCTCCTGCGAACATGACGGTTGATGCCGGTATTGTCGACGCTCCAGCCGTGGACGAGGCCACCGTGACGGTGAACCCGACCGAGGTGAAGCCAGGCGAGGAAACCCAGGTGACCGGCGATGGCTACGCTCCGAACTCGGACGTGACCGTTCAGCTGGTTGACCCAGAGGGCAACCCGATCGGCGACCCGATCACTGTCACCACGGATGAGAATGGCCACTTCACCACCCCGCTGCCAATCGGCGAGGACGTGGAACCAGGCGATTACAGCGTGAGCGCAGAGGACGCCGAAGGCAACAAGGACACCGTGGACTTGACGGTCGCGGAACCAGACGGCGAGAACCCTAACCCGAACCCAGGTGGCGACGGCGAGCTCGGCGACCGCGTATGGCGCGATGCCAACAGCGACGGCATCCAGGACTCCAACGAATCCGGCCTGGCCGGTGCCGTGGTGAACCTGCTGGACGCTGAAGGCAACGCCTACACCGACGCCGAGGGCAACCCGATCACCACTACCACCGATGACAACGGCAGCTACGCCTTCACCGGCTTGGCACTGGGCGAGTACATCGTTGAATTCGCGGCACCTGAGGGCGCTTCCTTCTCGCCAGCAGAAGCTGGCGACGATACGGCAGTGGACTCCAACGCCGGCGAGAACGGCCGCACCAGCACCGTGACCTTGACCGCCGCCGCTCCAGCTGACCGGACCATTGACGCTGGTATCGTCGATGCTCCTGCAGTCGAGGAAGCAACGGTCACTGTCAACCCTGATGAAGTGGCTCCGGGCGAGGACACCACGGTCAACGGCGAAGGCTATGCCCCGAACTCGAAGGTCGATGTCCAGCTCAAGGACTCGGAGGGAATGCCTGTTGGCCAGTCGGCCGAGGCTACTACCGACGAGAACGGCAGCTTCAGCAAGGTCATCACGGTTCCAGAAGATGCAGTTCCTGGCGATCACACCGTAGAAGCCACCGATGAGGAGGGCAACTCGGACGACGCTCCGCTGACCGTCACCGACCCGGATGGCAACTCCGGCGATGACAACGGCGAGCTGGGTGACCGCGTATGGCGCGATGACAACGGCAACGGCCTGCAGGACGATGGCGAGTCGGGCCTGGGCGGTGTCACGGTGAACCTGCTGGATGCCGAAGGCAACCCAGTAGCAGGCGAATCGGGCGACCCGGTCACCACCACCACCAACGAGAACGGCACCTACACCTTCGCTGGCCTGAAGATTCAGCAGTACATCGTTGAATTCGAAGCACCAGAGGGAGCATCCTTCGCACCGGCAGGCGTGGGCGAGGACCGCGGCATCGACTCCGACGCCGGGGAAAACGGCCGCACCGAGGTTGTCACCTTGACCAGCCAGGCTCCTGTGAACCAGGGCGTGGATGCCGGCATCACCGATGCACCGGCAGTGGAGGAAGCTACCGTTACGGTGAATCCGGAAACCGTTGCACCAGGTGAAAGCACCACGGTCACCGGTGAGGGCTACGCACCGAACAGCGAAGTGACCGTCACGCTGACCGACAAGGACGGCAACCCGCTGGGCGAGCCTGTCATGGTCACCACCGACGAGAACGGGCACTTCAGCACCGAGGTAACCGTTCCTGAAGATGCCGAGGACGGCGACTACACGGTCGCTGCCGAGGATGCCGAAGGCAACAAGGACACCACCGTCCTGAAGGTCGTCGATTCGGATGGCAACGGCAACGATGGCGCTTCGATCGGTGACTTCGTCTGGAACGACTCCAACAAGGATGGAATCCAGTCCGAGGGCGAGGCCGGAGTACCAGGTGTCGGTGTCAGCCTGCTCGATTCCGAAGGCGACGCAGTGCTCGATGTCGACGGCAACGCAGTGGTCACGACCACCGGCGAAGATGGCAAGTACGGCTTCGGCGACCTGAACTACGGCGAATACACCGTACAGTTCAACGCCCCAACCAACGCCACCTTCACCACCGCAGGCGCCGGGGATGACCGCTCCAAGGACTCGGATGCAAACCAGGACGGACGCAGCGCTGCAGTTCAGCTCTCGACCGCCTCGGCCAGCAACCAGAGTGTTGATGCCGGTCTGATCATCGATGAGAACGCCGAAACCCCAACCTTCACCGTCACTCCTGACGAGGTAGCACCGGGCGAGGAAATCACCATCGATGGCGAAGGCTACGAGCCGAACACCAACATCACCATCGAGCTGCGCGACAAGGACGGCAACGTGATCGAGACCATCGAAGTCATGACCGACGACGAAGGCAAGTTCACGACCAACATGACCGTCCCTGAGGATGCGGAAGAAGGCGATTACAAGGTCGCCACCGTTGATCCAAAGGGTGTCGAGCAGACCCGCGACCTGCGAGTCACCGACAAGGACGCCAACACTTGCGCCGCTGAGGAATCCATCACGGTAACTCCTTCGAAGGTCAAGGCCGGAGAAACCGTAACCGTGAAGGGCCAAGGATTCACCGAAGGCCAGGTTGTTGAAATCACCGTCACCGGTGAGGACGGCAAGCAGGTCGAGGTATCCATCGGCGATGCAGCTGCCGGCCAGCTGATCACCATCGATGAAAGCTGTGGCTTCGAGTTCAAGATCCAGCTGCCTGAGGACATCAAGGAGGGGCCATACACCGTAGACGTCAACGACGAAGACGGCAAGACCATTGACTCCGGCCAGTTCGAGGTAGTCGGTTCGAACGACAACAACGGCACCGACAACGACGGTGACAACAATGGCACCGACAACAACGGTGACAACGACAGCGACAACGACAATGACGGCCTGGCTAACACCGGTGCTGAAGTTATCGGATACTCGGTGCTCGGCCTGCTGGTAGCAGCCGGCGGTGTCGCCCTGACAGTAATGGCTCGCCGCCGCTCGCAGCGCAGCTAATCAAGACAACGACAGATGCTTGTGATCTGTTGTAAATAACACCAAGATGGGGAGCCTGCTTGTGGGTTCCCCATCTTGGCGCGTTAAGCACGTGAATCCAAGAACGCAATAGAAAGCCAGCTCTTTACTAGACTCATGACTGTGCTCAGCAATTTACTTTCGAAATCATTGACCGGCCTGGGCCTTGCCGTGGCCGTGACGCTTCTGGCCGGCTGCCAGAATGCCGCCCCGCCTGCCACGACCCAGTCCTCGAATTCCGCTTCGCCCCAGGAACAGGGGAGCTGCCGGGAAGGAAGCCAAGCGCTATCCAAGGACATGACCAGTGGCGCCACCTGGTCGATGTGCTTCTCCGTTGATCCCAAGCTCGGCATGGTCTTGAGCGACATTGCCTTCGCCCCACCGGCCAGCGAGCCGATCAAGCTGATCAGCTCGATGTCGCTGGCCCAGCTGGAAGTGCCCTATGACGACGGAGGCCGTTCCACTTCGGATATCACCACCGCCGGATTCGGCGGGCCGAATATGCATTCGCTGACGGAGATCGAATGCGCAGGTGAGCTGAAGAAGCATCCGATTCCCACCATCGGCGATGGCACGAAGTTCGGCACCATCGAGGAGCGCCCGGTGCTCTGCAGCGACATGGTCGATGCGGGACTGTCCTATCGCTCGGCGGAGGTCGGCGAATTGCTGGCCAAGCGCAAGGACGACTGGCAGCTGTCAACTATTTCAAAGGTCGGCTGGTACGAATACATCAACCAGATCACCTTCGGTGCCGATGGCACCATCCGCCCCTCGCTGGGCGCTACCGGCGACCTTTCCCCGGCGGACTACAGCGATGCCGAGCACGGCAGCGCTGTTGGCAGCGGCGAGCACGACCACGCTTCCAGCCACTCGCACAATGCAGTCTGGAAAATCGACTGGGCCCTGGGCGGGGATACCGGTCAGAAGATCGAGCAGTACGACTCCAAGCCAACCGGCAAGGAAGGGGAGCATTCACCGATCGTTGAAGGCGAGTACTCGACGATTTCGACCCCTGCCACGGCCAAGTGGACCGACAAGCGCTGGTGGAAGGTCTCGGCGCCAAAGCTGCTCAACGAAGATGGGCATGAGATGTCCTATGAAATCAGCATGGGCAAAACCGACAGCTTCACCTTCATCGACGACCAGCGCAACCACGAGCACTCGGATGATGGCGATGACAGCATCGGCTACGATGTTGCCTTTACCAATGCGGATGAATGCCAGATATACGCCACCTATAACCGCGGCACCTGCGGGCGCGGAGTGCTGGACTATGTCCAGAAACAGAAAGATGAGAAGCTCGATGACATGGTTTCCTGGGTCGCCGTGGGCTACCACCATGTGCCCCGGGACGAGGAGCAGTCGCCCATGGAAGTGCACTGGCAGGGCTTCAACCTGATTCCGCGGGACCTGACGGCCCAACGCCTGGACGTGCCCGAAAGCCGGCAGGATCTCAACGGCAAGCCGCAGGACTGGGACGGGCAGATGCCGCCCGAGGAGCAGGACGCCTCTTGATGCTCCCTAGGCCTGCTGGCTTTGGGACATCAGGTACCCCTGGGTGCGGACGAAGATGACGGCTGTTGTGGCCGCCAGAAGAGATGCCAGAACCATGTGGAATCCCACGGCCAGTTCAGGCAAGCCATTTCTGGCCTGGAAGATGCCCAAGGCTGCTTGCATGGCCTGGATGGCCACCAGGAGAGCCGCCCACTTCCATGATTCATGCTTCTTCGAGTGCAAGACCAGGGCCAGGAGCAGCGTCATCACGATGAGCAGGTAGCTCGGCCAGGCATGGACGTGCTGGAGAATCACCGCATCGAATCCATTCCTTCCTGCCGCCGCATCCCCTGAGTGAGGCCCGGCTCCGGTAGTGAGCACACCGAGGACGACCGTCACGGCGGTGAGGCTGGCGGTGGCCCACAGGCTATTTTTCAGCCATCGCGGAGATGCAAGGCTCGCGGGGGTTCTTGCTCCGGCGCCCAGCAGGTCTACGAAGAGCGCACTGAGGCAGACCAAGGTGAGGGATGCGAGGTAGTGGAATCCGACGATGAACGGGTTCAGTCCGGTGAGGACCGTGATTCCTCCGACCAGTGCTTGCGCCATGACGCCCACGAGTACCGAGCTGGCCAGGATGTACAGGTCCTTGCGCTGCGCTCTGAGCTGGAAAACGCATAAGAGGAGGGCTAGGGCTAGCCCTCCAACCAGTTCGGTCAGGGTCCTGTTCCCGAATTCGATCAACCCGTGGATGCCCATTTCAGGAGTATTCACCAGTGATTCCAGAGTGCACAAGGGCCAAGTAGGGCAGCCGAGGCCGGAGGAGGTCAGGCGCACGGCGCCACCGGTTGCGATAACCAGTACTTGGGCCACGAACGAGCACCAGGCAAGCACGGTGACCTTGCGATCGAGGCGCGTGGGCAGGCGCAACCTGCGCGCCAGGGATGCGGGATTCTTCACGGTGGTGGCGAGGGGAGGCCGATTCGACATGGATCTTCTAACGGTCTAGCAGGAAGGGGAGGAAACGCCCGGAGATCAACTGGTGGGCTTCGGATATTGAAACCAATGCCGTGCCATCACCTGGCTGGAGGCCGTAGTCGCCAAACTGTGCGTGGGTCACGCCGTTCAGCGTGGCGCTGCTGGCATTCTCGGAAAATTGGAGTTCGAAGTTCTCGACTTCTTGCCGGTTGATGACTTCGTCCCGGTCGCCATACAAGGCAAGCACATCGAGGCCCGGATGATCCGATACCTCAGTGGAAGCGCAGTACGAGGCGAAGAGCAGCAGGCTAGACACCTGCGGATCGTCCGCGAATTGGCACGCTTTGACTCCGCCCATGCTGTGGCCGCCAACAGCCCAGGTATCGACTTCTGGTGCGAGGGCCATGAAGCTGTCGAGATTTCCAAGCTGGAGCAGAGCAATGTTCAGAGGCGGTTTGACGATGATGACGGTGACTCCGTGATCAGCTGCTTCCGCGAGCAGTGATGCGTAGGCCTGGGGTTCGACCTTGGCTCCGGGAAAGAAGATCAGGCCTTGCCCGGTGGGATCATCGGAGGGCTTGATTCTGATTGCGTCGCCAAGGTCTTCATAAGCGAGGTGCGCGTCGGATTGCACCTTCTCCAGGCGCTCGGCGTTGGCAGGATAGCTTGACGACGCCCAAATTAACGCAGTGGCCAGGGCTGCGACGAGCAGCGCCGATACGGAGAGGAGCGCTATCATCCACTTGCGGCGCCAAAGGGACTTTTTGGTTGTTCCATCCGGTGCGGGATCTTGATCGGGGGCGTCGGGAGCTGGTGAAGGCATGGCATCTTTCCTGAAAATAAATAGTACGGTTACCGTAGCATATGATGGGATAGAATCCATACGTGAGCACTGAACCAAAGCCCGGCAGGAATTTGTCCGCGGCTGCCTTGAGAGAACTTCAGGACGCATTCGGTGCTGCCAGCGCGGAGCTGGCTCGACGGATGGCGATGAACTCCACGGATGCCCTGGCTATCGAGTACATTGCGCTCTCGGCAACCGCGCTGAGCCCCGGGGAGCTCGGGGAACGATTGGCTATTACCCGTTCCTCGACAACAGAGGTGATAGACCGGTTGGTTGCTGCCGGGCATGTCGAGCGGATACGAGATGAGCGCGACCGCCGCCGATTCAGGCTGATTCCAACGGCCCAAGCCAAAAACCGGGTCCGCGCCGAAATCTCTCCTCTGGTCGGGGCGCTCAACGAGGCATCTGCGGGGTTTTCCAGCTCCGAGCGACTGGCAATTTCGACCTATCTGGACAGGGTGATCGACGCTTATCGCGGCTTCGCCTCTGAGGCGCCGCAGGCGGACGGCTGAGCCAAAGATCGCCAAGAACTCTGCATAGTTACAAGACAGCTCGCAGATGCTGTGGCGGTCCGCTCTGGCCCGGCGAAGCGGAATCCATGGAGAACCTGGTTTTCAGCGGCCAATAGAGATCAGTGATGGAATGCCAGCAGCAGCACTCGTACGGGCATTCAGGAAATCGCCGGGCCATCGATGCAGGATTGCCTCACGCCGGGAGATCGGGGTTGCTGCCATGCGGGATGTCCCGCAGTTGCCGGGATCAGTAATACACCGCTAGCGGGCCGTTGGGACCGGGGATCACGCTCACCGGGGTCTCGAAGACCTCGGTGAGGATCTCGTCTTGCATGATCTGCTCCGGGGTGCCGAATTGCACCACCTTGCCGTGCTTCATGGCGCAAATGTAGTCAGCATAATGGCCGGCGAAATTGATGTCGTGCAGCACGATCACGATGGTGCGGTTCAGTTCCGCCGCAGCACGCTGCAGATGCTGCATCATGACCACCGAATGCTTCATATCCAGATTATTCAGCGGTTCATCGAGCAATACGGTATCGGTGTCCTGGGCCAGCACCATGGCCACATACGCGCGCTGGCGCTGGCCGCCGGAGAGCTCGTCAAGGTAGCGGCCTTCCAGCTCGCCCAGATCCAGGAAATCGATGGACCGCGAAATGATCTCCTCATCGGCCTGGTTCAACCGGCCCTTGGAGTGGGGGTATCGTCCAAAGCCCACCAGCTGGCGCACGGTCAGGCGGGTGACAAAGTGGTTTTCCTGGCGCAGGATCGAAACGATCTTGGCCAGATCTTTCGAATTGGTTGTGGCGACGTCGTAGCCCGAGACCTCGATGCTCCCTTCATCGATGCCCATCAGCCGTCCCACCATGGTGAGCATGGTGGACTTGCCGGCGCCGTTCGGGCCGACCAGCGCGGTCAGCCCGCCGGTGGGGATTTCCAGGGTGACCGGGCCGATGGCCACGCTGGAACTGTACTTTTTGCTGACGTCTTTGAGCGTTATCACAGCCGTCCCTTTCGCAGGATGAAGATCAAGAAGGTGATGCCGCCGACGGCTTCGATGATGATGCCCACCACGCCCTGGGCATAGAACAGGTTTTTCATGATGAAGTACGCGCCGGCCAGAACCACAAAGCCGATGAGGAATGACATCGGGTAGATGTAGCGGTGGTCGTAGGTGTCGGCCAATTGGTAGGCCAAGGTTGCCACGAGGAAGCCCAAGAAGGTCAGCGGGCCGACCAAAGCCGTGGTCACAGCCATCAGGACGGATACGAAGAACAGGACCTTCATGACCTCGCGGCGGTGGTTAAGCCCCAAGTTGATCGTGGTTTCCTTGCCCAGGGCCAGGACGTTCATCTTCTTGGAAGCCAGCACCAGATAGCCGCCGGCAATCACCACCAGCGGAATGGCCACCGGCATGTAGCCCATATCCGCATTGGCCATGGAGCCGAAGAGCCGGGCGGTGAGCACATCGAACTCGCTCGGGGTCAGCAGCCTTTGCATGAAGGTGGAAATCGAACCCAATCCGGTGCCTATGATGATGCCCACCAGCAGCATGATCTGGATATTGCCGAGCTTTCCCGACAGCAGCCAGCCATACAACGCCACCGAGAGGCCCACCATGATGGCCACCTGCAAGATGAACTGGCTGAGCCCGGTGAAGAAGGTGATGCCAGCGGCGCCCAGGACGAAGACCGCTCCGGTTTGCACCACCCGGTACAGGGCCTCGAAGCCCATGATGGATGGGGTGATGATGCGGTTGTTGGTCACGGTTTGGAAGGCGACGGTGGCGATGGACTGGCAGAGGGCCACGATCACCATGGTCAAGACGTTGCTGGCACGCAGTTTCGCGATCACCCAGAAGCCGGTGGAGCCTACCGGCATGGGGTTGTCCCAGGCCAGCAACCCGGCAGCGAACAGCACGGCCAGCGCGATCAGGACACTTAAGGTAATCCAGTAGCGCTTGCGGACCTTGGCGCTGGACAGCGGTCCTGAACACCGGCTGGGATGATGTGTTCCGAGGGCAGGGGAAGTCATGAGATTAGCCAACTTTGCGCTGCCTGAGCAGAAGGAAGATGAAGACCATCGCACCGAGTACCCCCAGGATCAGGGAGACCGGGATTTCGAAAGGCATGATGATGGTGCGCCCGATCAAGTCGCACACGGTGGTGATCGCGATGCCCATCAGGCACACCCACGGCAGGTTGCTGCGCAGATCATCACCGCGGATCAGCGAGACGATATTCGGCACAATCAGTCCCAAAAACGGCAGGTTGCCAATCACCACGGTGACCACGCCGGTGGCAATGGCGATCAGCGCCGTGCCAAGCAGCATCACTCGGCGGTAGTTCAAGCCGACATTGGTGGCGATCTCTTCGCCCAGCCCGGCCACGGTGAAACGGTCAGCCACGATGTAAATAGCCACGGCGACCAGGGCAACAATCCACAGCACTTCGTATTGGCCGCGGATCACCGAGGTGAAGGAGCCTGCCATCCAGATGCCCAGCGATTGCAGCTTGTCGGTGGACAGCGCGAAGAAGGTGGAGAATGCCCCGACTACGGATCCGAGCATGATGCCCACAATCGGGACGGTGAGCGAGGCCTTGAGCGAAACGCGCTGCAGGAACAGGAAGAAGACCATGGTGCCGATAAAGGCGAAGGCGATGGCCACGCCCATTTTTGCCAGCAGGCTCGCACTGGGGAAAAGCACCAGCATGGCCAGCAGGCCCAGGCCCGCCCATTCAGTGGTTCCAGTGGTGGTGGGTTCCACGAAGCGGTTCTGCGTCAGCAACTGCATGACCAGTCCGCTCATGGCCATGGCTGCTCCGGCGAGCACCAGCGCGATGGTGCGGGGGATGCGGGTGATGGCGAACATCTGCGCACCATCGTCCTTGCCAAAAATGTCGTAGACGCCGGTGAGCAGGGAGAGGGCCAGAAGCAGGAGGACGCCGAGGATTCCTAATGCGAGTTTGCCGGTGAAGACCTTGGAATTGGTCCGCACGAGCGCAGTGGTGGTTGTCATGTTGCCGCCGTGGGGAAGTGTGGTGGGAAAGCAGCTCTGGCGGCGAAGCCGGAATCCGGCTCCGCCGCTAGAGCTGTGGGAGATGCACGGGTGCTACTTGGCAGCTTCCAGGGCGTCAGCGAATTCGTTGAGGAATTCGGTGTAGGTCTGGATGCTCTCGTTGGTGTAGGTGTCAGCAGGCATGACCACCACGTGGCCTTCCTTGGCTGCGGTGACATTCTGAAGTGCTTCGGAATTTTCCAGCAGTTCCTTGGCTGGCTTGTATTCCTCGCCGTCGCTGCCTACTGCGGCATCGCGGTCCATGACAATGATCCAGTCCGGGTTGGACTTGGCGATGGCTTCAACCGAGACATCGTCGCCTTCATGATCGGTGGAGGACTCTTCAAGTTCCAATGCCGGGGTCAGGTTCAGGAAATCAAACATGGGACCGACAGTGCGCCCGGTGCTGGGTGCTGAGTAGCCGAGCTCGCCACCCGAAGCGATCAGCCCCATGACGGTGTCCTCGCGGTTGTAGGAATCCGTGACGCGCTTCTGCGCTGCTTCGAAATCGTCCACCAGCTTCTTGGCTTCATCCTGCTTCGAGAAGATCTCGCCCAGGGTGGTGGTCTGGCGTTCCAGCTCGGTGTCAAAAGGTTCGCCTTCGCGTGGATCCAGCGAAACGATGGTGGCTTCGGGAGCCAGCTCCTTGAACTTCTCGGCGTACTGGGCATAGCGCTGGCCGTTGATGATCAGGTCCGGCTCAACGGTTACAACGGATTCAAGGTTTGGTTCCTTGTGGTTGCCCAGGTCGAGGATTTCCTTGTCCTTGGTGTAGGAAATGGTGTCTGGCATCAGCGAGACCGCGCCGGCGGTGAGCTTGATGCCCCAGGAATCCAAGGTCTCGAAAGTGCGGTTGTCGGTGGCAACAACAGACTTGGCCGGCATGGCCGCGCTCTTTTCGCCTTCGTTGTCAGTAAAGGTCACTGTTTTGGTGTCGGCGGCGTTTGCCTCGGAGGCGGTGTCGGCGGTGGCGCCGCACGCGGAGAGGGACAGGGCGGCAACGCTCAGAAGAGCAGCGGCACGTAGCTTCATGGAGGCCATGACGTCCTTTTCTTATGGCAACCTTCATTGGTTGCGTGAGTGAATGGGCTAATTATTAGCTTAGCCTTATCTAATCGAATTAAGCGAAATTCCATAAGTGTTAACTGTGTCACCGTGAATAGTACTTTCATGTCAAAATATTCGCCAAGAATCCAATGCCCGCGCCAGTTCGCCCGCGAATTGGGCGATAGTGGAGAAAATTAACCCTCAAAACACTTCTTTATTTAACTATCAAGTAATGCTTGGGTGGTGGCATTCAGTCGGCCATGGACTTTTCGAAGGTTCGATAGGATGCGTTTATGACTGCTTCCTTGGATCAAATCACCTGGCCGGTTACTACTAGCAGGCTTTCCCTGCGCCGATTGACCGAAAATGATCTGGAAACGACGTGGAGCTATCGCAAATTGCCAGAAGTAACTGAATGGATCACCTCTGGTCCCCAGGATTTTGAAACGTACCGCACGCAGTTCCTTGAGTCGGGAAAAATTAATCGCGATATTGCAGTTCAGATCAGCGCCCCGGATGGGCAGGCTCAAATAATCGGAACGGTCATGATCTACATCAAGGACGCGTGGGGCCAGCGAGAAGTTGCGGAGCAAACCGTGGCCGTGGAAGCGGAGCTCGGGTGGAGCTTTGACCCGCAGTTCGCCGGCCGCGGGTACGCCACCGAGGCTGTCAGCAAGGTGATCGAGCTGTGTTTCGAGGAATTGGGGCTACGCAGGGTTGTTGCTGGATGTTTCGCCGCCAACGAACCATCGGTCAGGCTCATGGAGCGCGTGGGACTGCGCAGGGAAGCCTTTGAAAAAGCCAATAGCCTGCATCGCAGCGGCCAGTGGATGGATAGTTATTCCTATGCCTTGCTCAAGGATGAGTTCTCGGACCGGCCTTAATGGTCTTGGCGGGCATTGAGCAGAACCAAATCCAGTAGTTCTTGCACCTCTTGGGAACGCGAAGTCCAATAGCCGGTGTCCAGCCCGAAGCCGAGCATGGCTTCGTCGGCCCGTTTCTTGAAGTAGTCCCGGTGGTCTTCCAGGGCATTGGCAAGGTCGGCAAATTGATCGTTGCTCAGTTCTAGGTTCAGGGTTTTCTGATTCATGAGCGTATGTCCTGCGTCGGGGAGTCGGTCTATGAACCGAGGTTACGCCCGCAGAAATCGGAAGGAAACCGGCATGGAGCGGATTGCCAGCTTAAGCCCATCTGCTGCTGTCCACGGAATATCCCGCCAGCTGCAACGGTTATGCCGGGAGTAGCGATGTGAACAATGATCAGAAGGAGCAGTACATGTCTGAAGAACGTCGAGTAGTCCTCATTGGTGGCCATGGCAAGATTGCTTTGCTTGCGGCACCAAAACTGGTCGAACGCGGTTTCGCCGTTGATTCGCTGATTCGCAATCCAGAACATTCCCCTGAAATTTCTGCCACCGGCGCCCACCCGGTAGTTCTTGATATCGAGAACGCCGACGCAGGCCAGTTGGCCGAAGCCTTCAAGGGAGCGCACGCCATCGTCTTTTCCGCAGGTGCCGGCGGCGGAAACGAAGAGCGCACTCGCGCCGTGGATTTCGAAGCTGCCGTGCGTTCCATGGAAGCAGCCAAGCAGGCAGGGGTGGAGCGCTATGTCATGGTCTCCTATTCGCGGGCCTTGGTGGATGTCGATCGTCTTGACCCGGAAAACTCCTTCTACACCTATGCCAAGGCCAAGCATGATGCCGACGCTGTCCTGCGCGAGACCGAGCTGAACTACACCATTCTTGGGCCTGGAGCACTGACCTTGGAACCAGCCAGCAAGACGATCGTGATTGCCGATGAAACTGGCAACATCGAGGGCCAAGCTCCCGCTCCGGAGGCCGGCAAGGTGTCTCGTGAAAACGTCGCTGAAGTGATCGCGCACGTGGTGGAAACTGAAGCTGCAGTCCGATCGACTGTGAACTTCTATGATGGTTCGACCCCGATTGCTGAAGCGATCAGCTAAACAATCCGCGTGCAATTAATCCCTGGATCCGCGTGGATTCAGGGATTTTTTGTATCCAGGACGCGAGCGACAGTCGTAACGAAAGCGATGATGTGAAGCGCTCTCGCAACATGCGCGGGGGATTGGCGGGCGGTGGCCTACGCTAGGCACTGATCCCACCGTAGCGAAAGAAAAACCAACCATGCCTAACGCCCTCAAACCCCGCGACCCTGCGAAAATGCATCTGATCCTGATGCTCGTTCTGACCTTTTCGACAGGAATCATTGACGCCGTCGGCTATCTGGGGCTGGACAGGGTCTTCACCGGAAACATGACCGGCAACGTCGTAATTCTCGGAATGGCGCTCATGGGCGCCGATGGCCTGCCCGTTCTGGGGCCATCTATTGCGCTCGTCGGCTTCGTGGCGGGCGCGGCCATCGCCGGACGAGTTCTGAAAAGCGAATCCGCAGGCTGGAGCAGGAGAACAACGGTTCTGATCGCGGTAGTCGGCGCCTGCCTGGCGTTGACCGCTATCGGCCTGTTCGCAGGTGTGCACCACGCCGCCCAGGGAGCTGCCCTGTCCATTACCGGGTTCATCGCAGCGGCCATGGGGCTCCAAGCGGGCACCGCACGCCATCTGGCAGTCAAGGACGTGACCACGGTCGTGGTCACCTCCACGCTGACCGGTCTTGCCGCGGATTCGCCACTAGGCGGAGGCAGCGGCAAGTACTGGGAGCGCCGGTTGCTGGCCGTGGCGCTGATCTTGCTGGGTGCGGCCGCTGGCGCCGCCTTCTTGCAGGTGCACATCGGGCTGGGCGTCCTGTTCACCGGGGTGCTCGCGATGGGCGTGGCGCTGGTGGGTGAACGCTCGCGCCAGCAGGCAGCACATGCCGAAGCCGAGTCGCTGGTAGAAGCAAGCTAGGAACAGCGTAAAAAAGTTTGGTCCCGATGCCGAAGCATCGGGACCAAACTTTTGTCATCACTCGCACCTTCATGAGGTACTTACCACTCTAAACGCGCTGTCTGTGCGCTAACTGGGACACGCCTGCGCATTCACTTGGTAATGCGCTCGGCGATGGCTGTACCAAGGATCCCGGTTGTTCCATGTCCGCCCAAATCGGGGGTGAGGACCTGGGCGTCGGCCTCGGCTAGTACCGATTCGAACGCATCCTGGATGGCGGTTGCGGCCTGCGAGTAGCCCAGATGCTCGAGCATCATTGCGCCACACCAGATCTGGCCAATCGGGTTGGCAATACCCCGGCCAGCAATATCTGGCGCCGAACCGTGGACTGGCTCGAAGAGGGACGGGAAGAGGCCTTCGGGATTGATGTTGGCGCTGGGGGCAACGCCAATGGTTCCGGTCACCGCAGGACCGAGATCCGAGAGGATATCGCCAAAGAGGTTCGAAGCGACCACCACATCAAACCAGTCCGGATGCAGGACAAAGTTCGCGGTCAGGATATCGATATGGAATTTATCCACCGATACACCGGGGTAATTTTCGGCCATCGTGGCCACGCGGGTGTCCCAGTATGGCATGGAGATGGAAATGCCGTTGGACTTGGTAGCTGAGGTAAGGCTCTTGGCTTCGCGGCGTGAAGCCAGGTCGAAGGCGTACTTCAAAATGCGGTCCACGCCAACGCGAGTCATGACAGTTTCCTGCATCACCACTTCGCGGTCGGTCCCTTCGAACATCACGCCGCCCACGGACGAATATTCGCCTTCGGTGTTTTCGCGGACAACATAGAAATCAACGTCGCCCGGCTTTCGATTGGCTAGCGGACTTGGCACCCCGGGCAACAACTTGACCGGGCGCAAATTCACGTACTGGTCAAAGCGTCGGCGGAACTGCAACAGGCTGTCCCACAAGGAGATGTGGTCAGGAACCACGTCCGGCCATCCGACGGCGCCGAAGTAGATGGCATCAAATCCGGTTAGCTGCTCTTCCCAATCGCCGGGCATCATGGTCCCGTGCTTGAGGTAGTAATCGGCTGAGGCGAAATCGAAATGGGTGAACTCGAGGTCCAGGTTGAAAATGCGGGCAGCCGCTTCCAGGCTGCGCAATCCTTCGGGGACCACTTCCTTGCCGATGCCATCTCCGGGAATGACGGCGATACGATGAGTAGTTTTCACAATTGGCTCCATTGTGTTGTTGGTTTCGGCGATGGCTGGTTGACCTGATGCACGGGCTTGCGCCCCTCAAGCACAGCGATGACTGATTCAGCGGCCATCATCCCTGCACGTTGCCGGGCCTCGAGAGTTTGCCCAGCCAGATGCGAGAAGACCAGAATACGTTCTTGGCCGCGCAACGGGTGGCTAGCCGGAAGCGGTTCCTCGTTGATTACATCCAAGGCCGCTCCTGCGATGACTCCGTTGTTCACCGCCTCAAGCAGTGCTGATTCATCTACCAGGGAACCGCGCGCCGTGTTAATCAAAACGGCTGAGGGTTTCATCTGGCTTAGCAGCAGTGCATCAACAAGTGGTCCTGCACCGGTGGGACGCGAGTGGAGCGACAAGTAGTCGGCGGCTTGGGCGGTTGCCTGGAGGTCCTGGAAGCTGACTGCGGACACCGGCGGCTGCGGATGGGAAGTATGCACAACAACCTGCATGCCCAGAGCAAGTCCCAGGGCTGCCAGTGCTTGGCCGCTGGGGCCATAGCCAATGATTCCAAGAGTCTTGCCGCGCAGTTCCGTTCCGGCGGCCCGTGGCCAATTTCCCGCGGCTACTTCCGGAATCACTCGATGGATTTGTCGAGCCATGCTGAGCATTAGTCCCAAAGCCAATTCGGCCACGGCATGGTGGTTCACCCCGGGAGTAGAGCATACGGCCACTTGGTGCTTTGTTGCTGCTTGAAGATCAACCGAATCGTAGCCGACACCACTGCGAGCGATGACCTTTAGATTCCCGGCGGTAGCGATCATATTTTCGGTGATGGGTTCACTGGCAATGATTGCTCCAACAGCCCCCGCCAGCAGGTCGGAGCGCTCGGCCTCACTGCGCGGGCCACTGTGCGGCATGTAGTGAGGGCAGTAGCCATGACTCTTCAGGAGCTGGTCCACATCGTCGCCCGGCCTGAGGTAGTCGGTGGTGATGACAATCCGATTTTCGCTGTTCACAGTATTTCCTTGATCTTGCAGTGTGCAGGCTCGGGCTCAATAGCTACTACTCGTCTCACGCGTAGTTGCCGATGGCGGTACTAGTTGTGATGGTATCGCGGGGAGGCTTTTCAGAACTTCTATTGCCTGCTCAGCGTCAAAGCCCTTTTTCAATGTGGCGATGGCTGCGGTGTCGCAATCGCCCTGTACCCCAGTGCCGTGGATCGCGGTCTTCAATTCACGGCTCGAAAGCCAGGCCGCAAGAGAAGCAGAAAGAGCTCACTGCGACGGGCGAAATGTAGACTCCCGAGCGACGAAGGCATATCCTATGATGTAGAGCACTATTCCGACTGACGGAATTAAAGTTTCATCGTTTGAAAGGAATCTAATCCTCATGAAGGATCTTATTGACCTGGACAGCCCGCGTGACTTGATCGGCTACGGCCGCCATACTCCGGATCCGCAGTGGCCCGGAGGCGCGAAGCTCGCCGTGCAGTTTGTGGTGAATTACGAAGAGGGCGGCGAAAGCAACATCCTTGATGGCGACGAGGCCTCGGAATGCCTGCTCTCGGAAATCGTTGGCGCTGCACCGTGGCAGGGCCAGCGCAACCTGAATATCGAGTCCATCTACGAGTATGGATCACGCGCTGGCTTCTGGCGCCTGCACCGCATGTTCACGGAGATGGACCTGCCGGTCACCGTCTACGGCGTCACCACCGCCATGGGCCGCAACCCCGAAGCCGTCGCTGCGATGAACGAGGCCGGCTGGGAAATTGCCAGCCACGGCTACCGCTGGCTGGAATACAAGGATGTCCCCGAAGAGGTCGAGCGCGCCCACATCCGCGAGGCTGTGCGCCTGCACACCGAAGTCGCCGGAGAACGCCCTTACGGCATGTACCAGGGCAAGCCCTCGGACAACACCCTGCGCCTGGTCCAGGAAGAAGGCGGGTTCCTCTACTCGGCCGACAGCTATGCAGATGACCTCCCGTACTGGGTTGCCACCGACGAGGGCAAGCCCTTCCTGATGATCCCGTACACCCTTGAAGCCAATGACATGCGCTTCGCCAGCGCCCAGGGCTTCAACTCCGGAGACCAGTTCTTCTCCTACCTCAAGGACACCTTCGATACCCTTTACCGGGAAGGCCAGGAAGGTGCGCCGAAGATGATGTCAATCGGTCTGCACTGCCGGTTGGTCGGCCGTCCGGGCCGTGCCGCGGCACTGCGTCGCTTCCTCGAATACGTGAAGTCGCACGAGGACATTTGGGTTACCCGCCGCGTGGACATCGCCCGCCACTGGCATGAAAAGCACCACCCGGAGAACACCGCCGGCTAAACCGGGGTGCGATTCCGCAAATGATTTAGAAGCATGTGAAGCGGGTGTCTGCGGGCACCGTGCGCTCTGGAGGAATCCGGAGGGCGCGGTGCCCGCAGGTGTATCCGGCCCTTGCATCCTGCCCGAGGGGCGCACGTGCGAAAAGATGGCATGGAACATGCCCTCTGGGGCGACACCGATGCGCTTTCGAGCACTTCATCGTGCGCTGCCGACGGTTGGCCGGGCCCTGCGCACTCTCCAGGGGCCGCTGGCCTCACTGCGTCGGGCCAGCCGGTGCCCAACATGTGCAGAACGGCCATGGCGCTGGCAGCTTCGACAGGGCCGAAACAGCGGCTGCCCGCTCTAACAACCTGCGCTCCGTTTGCATCGCCGGCTATTGCCCGAGCCTGGATATCGAGACAAAGGAAGGTCCGCTTCATCCTGATTCTGCGTGGATGAAGCGGACCTTCATTGTTGGCGGGGTAGTGCTATAGCGCGTTGGCCGCCTGGGTCAGTGGCCAGCCGGTCACGGTCTTGGGACGCGGCGGAGCGTAGGTGCGCACCTTGGAGGTAGTCAGCCCCATGCGCACCAGTGATTCGGCGATGGTCACCGCGGCGCGGACGCCGTCGACAATGGGCACTCCGGTGGCTTCCCGGACCTGTTCTTCCAGTTCGGCCATGCCGCCGCAGCCCAGGCAGATGACCTCGGCCTTGTCCTGCTCCACGGCGATTCGCGACTGTTCGACGATGGCTGCCACGGCGCGCTGGGGATCTGATTCCAGCTCTAGGACGCCCAGGCCGCTGGCCCGGACTGAAGCCAGCCGATCGGTCAGCCCGGCCAGCTTCAGCCGGTCTTCGATCAGCGGCACGGTGCGGTCCAGCGTGGTGACCACTGAGTACTTGTGGCCCAGGAACTGTGCGGTGGAAGCGGCGGCTTCGGTGATGTCCACGACCGGAACCTCCAGCAGCTCCTGGAGCCCTTCGCGTCCGTGCTCGCCGTAGCCGGCCTGGATGACGGCGTCGTATGGCTCCGTGTAGCGGACCACCTTGTCCATGACGGCGATGGCGGCGAGGTAGCTCTCGAAGTTGCCTTCGCAGGAGTCTGCGCCGAAGTCCGGGGTGAGCTCGATGATTTCGGTGCCTGGGGATGCGGCCTGCCGGGCCGAATCGCCGATGGCCTGGGTCATTGACGCGGTGGTGTTGACGTTCAGGATGAGAATTCGCATGGGGTCCTAGTGGGTTGGAGCCACGGCGATTGGCTCGCCGTCGATGTCGGTCAGGTCATGCTGGCGCTTGGCCAGGGCAAGGTAGGCGAGCGCGCCGGCGCCGGAACCGAGGAACCAGGCGAAGGATCCGACAACGTGCAGCGCCGGAACGAAGGCCAGCACCAGTGCGATGGCTGAGCTGATCACCAAAGCGCCAACAGCGCGATAGTTCACGCCACGGGTGAAGTAGTAGGTGCCTTCGGGGTGGGCGCGGTACAGGTCCATGACGTTGATCCGCGCTTTGCGGATCAGCCAGTAGTCGGCCATGATGATGCCGAAGAGCGGGCCGAGCAAGGCGCCTAGGCCGCCGAGGAAGTAGTTGATGATTTCCGGGGAGTTGTAGAGATTCCACGGCAAAATCAACAGTCCGATAACGCCTGAAATCATCGCGGCGCTGCGGAAGTTCAGTTTCTTCGGGAAGAGGTTGGTCAGCGCGTAGGTGGGAGCTACGAAGTTCGCCATCAGGTTCACCGCGATGGTCAGGACCAAGAGTGCGGCGGAGGCGAGAAGCAGCAGCAAGGTGTTGGGAATCGCTCCGACAACATCCGACGGCGAGGTGATGACCTTGCCGTTGATGGAGAACTGCGTTCCGGTGAGGACCACGACGATGGCTCCGAAGAAGAGCATGTTCAATGGGATGCCGAAGAAGTTGCCCTTGACGATGGATTTCTTGGTCTGTGCCCCGCGGGTGAAGTCGCAGAAGTTCAGGACGAAGGTGCCATAGATGGAGACCCAAAGGGCGGCGGCGCCGAACATTGCCGCCCACATTGCGCCACCGGTCTTGGTTTCACCGGTGCTCCATGAGACGTTGAAGCCCGATTCGATGAGCATCCAGATGGCCAGGGCCAAGAAGGTCACCAGGATCACCGGGCCGGCGAAGGCTTCGTATTTGCGGATCATCTCCATGCCGTAGCTGACGATGACCAGCTGGATGGCCCAAAGGGCCACGAAGCAGATCCATCCCAGGGTGTTCAGGCCCAGGAAGCTGGAATCCTCCAGGCCTGCTGCCGCGGGAGCCACGGCGATCACCATGACCGAAAGGACCTGGGATGCCAGATAGGTCTGGATGCCGAACCAGGCGATGGCTACCGCGCCACGGACCAGGGCCGGGATTTGGGCTCCGGTGATTCCGAAGGCGATGCGGCTCATTACCGGGAACGGGACGCCTGTCTTTTCGCCCATGAAGCCCGAAAGGGTCAGCAGGGCAAAGAGCAGGAGCGCGCCGATGGCCAGTGCGCCCAGGATTTGCCCGGCGCTCATGCCCAGGGCGAAAAGCCCGATAGCGAAAGCGTAATTTCCCAGCGAGTGCACGTCGTTGGCCCACAGGGTGAAGATGCTGTAGGCATTCCACGAGCGTCCCTTGCGGGTGGTTGGCGCCAGATCCTGGTTGTACAGGCTGGGGCTGAGCTCGTGGGGGTTGGAATGATCGATTCCCTGGCTGGTTCTCTGCGCCGTATGTGGTTCTGCGGAGCTGGGCTCCGAAATATCTTGCCTCATGGTGAGGTCCTCTTCTCAGAAGCTTGCTGCAGGCCAGATGAAGCCGCCAAGCATGACTGCTTGGGGGATATCCGTGCGCTTGCAGCGTGCATGCGCAATGCATGCTGGTCTATTCGTAGTGGATGGGCCGCGTGGGGCCGCTGTGGAAGAAGCGCGCCGCGCGCTACGGATAGATCGGTTGGCCGAAGTTCTGATAGAACTCCGACGGGGTGCCAACGACCGGCTGGGCCGCAAACGGCTGTTGCCAGTCGGGGTGCCCCGCGGGACCCCCTGTGAGTCGTGTACTCATGGCTGCTCCTGAGCTAGAAAAATTCACTCCGAGATGTGTGCCACATCACCTGACATACAACTGTAAGCCGAAGAGGTGGCTACCGCAATAGAGAATTCGGATTTCATGAAGTGGAAATGTGGTAGAAACTCGTTGGCCATGCCACGCGGCAGGCCACTGGGATTCGGTGGCATTTTCGACAATTGCGTTTCGCATATTAAGCAATGATTACTTGCCCCCAATGCCGGAGGGTCGCCCAGAAGGCGGGTTGGCAGCAGGCCTTGGCCCGGATGTCGCCCAAGGGTTGACAGCCCTCTGCTCGGAGCCTTAGTGTTTTCATAAAGCAAAACCTAATTTCCATAAAGCGGAAACTTAGAACGTGGTCTTGGAGGGAAATCCGGTGTCCTACACTCTGAATTGCTCGATTCTTCTTACTGAATTGCCTCTGCTGGAGCGCGCTGAAGCGGCACGCCAGGCAGGGTTCGACAGTGTCGAATTCTGGTGGCCATTTGCCGAAGCGGTGCCAGCGGATCAGGAAGTCGACAAATTTATCGCCTCGATCAAGAACGCAGGCGTCCAGCTCGACGGACTGAACTTCTTCGCAGGCAATATGCCCGCCGGCGACCGCGGCCTGGTGTCCTGGAAGGGACGCTGCGGCGAGTTCAAGGACAATGTCGCCGTCGTGGCCGCCATCGGCGAAGCCACCGGTTGCACCTCCTTCAACGCCCTGTACGGCAACCGCCTTGCGGACTACACCCCCGAGGAACAGGATGAGCTGGGCCTGAAGAACCTGCTCGTGGCCACCGAAGGCGTCGCCAAGATCGGCGGCACCGTGCTGATCGAGCCGGTCTCCGGCACCGAGGCCTACCCGCTGAAGACCGCCGCCGATGCGCTGGAGATCGTCGACGCCGTCAAGGCAGAAGGCAAGAGCAATATCGCCCTGCTTGCCGATTTCTACCACATGGCCGTCAACGGCGACGATGTCGCCGCCGTGATCGAGGCCCACGCCAAGGACTTCGGCCACATCCAGATCGCCGACGCACCGGGCCGCGGAGCCCCGGGCACCGGGGACCTGCCGCTATTCGACTGGATCAACCGCTCGCGCGAGCTGGGCTACACCGGCAAGGTCGCCCTGGAATACAAGCAGGATCAGGCCACCGCCTTCGAGTGGCTCAAGACCGCCTCCGCCAACGCCTAAAGCACCCGCATACCTAAGATTTTGGAGAAAGACATGTCGCAGAACGTTGCATTCATCGGCCTTGGCATCATGGGCCTGCCGATGGCGAAGAACCTGGTCAACGCCGGCTTCACCGTCACCGGTTTCAACCGCAGCCAGAAGGCCATCGACGACCTGGTCGCCGCCGGCGGGCAGGGCGCCAGCTCGGTCGCCGAAGCCGTCAAGGACGCCGACGTGGTGATCACCATGGTTCCGGACTCCCCGGATGTCGAAGCCGTGGTCACCGGCGAGGAAGGCGTCTTCGCCAACGCCAAGGCCGGCGCCCTGTGGGTCGACAACTCCTCGATCCGCCCGGATGTTTCGGTGCATCTAGCCGAGGCGGCCCGCGCCGCCGGGCTGCGCCCGCTCGATGCCCCGGTTTCCGGCGGCGAAGCTGGAGCCATCGACGGCGTGCTGTCCATCATGGTCGGCGGCGAGCCGGCAGACTTCGAGGCCGCCCAGGGCGTGCTCAACGCCGTGGGCAAGACCATCGTGCTGGTGGGCCCCTCGGGCTCGGGCCAGACCGTAAAGGCCGCCAACCAGCTGATCGTTGCCGCCAACATCCAGGCGCTGAGCGAAGCCGTCATCTTCCTCGAAGCCTATGGCGTTGATACCGATGCAGCCATCAAGGTCCTCGGCGGCGGCCTGGCCGGCTCCAAGGTCCTTGACCAGAAGGCCCAGAAGATCCTGGACCGCGAATTCGCCCCGGGCTTCCGCCTGGCCTTGCACAACAAGGACATGGGCATCGTGACCTCGGCCGCCCGCGAAGCCGGAGTGGTCCTGCCGCTGGGCGCACTCGTAGCCCAGCTGGTCACCTCCACCGTGGCCTCCGGCGACGGAGCGCTTGACCACTCGGGCCTCTTCCGCGGCGTGCAGCGCCTTTCCGGCAAGGTCGAAGCCCCGGTTCCTGCCTAGGGCCCACACATCTTCCTACGGCGGGCGGCGCTGGTAGCGCCTGCACCTCAGATCACGGCACGTTCCACCATAAGCGCGGATACCCGTTGCGGCTTCAGTACACGGTTCGCTGCAGCAGGCACCGCCGGTGGGGCGCGAGGACTTCGTTCCGGTCCGTTACCGAGATCTGGTGCTCAAGGAGCAGGCGTTGTGGTGACTCATGGGCCGCGCTGCCTGCCGTAGGTTTCTATCTTTTCTTCCCAGCTATCCACGAACAGCTTGATTGTTCTTCCTAAAGGACGTGTTTGCCATGCCAAAGATGCGCGCAGTAGATGCCATCGTACAGATCCTGGAAAAAGAGGGTGCCACCGAGGCCTTCGGCCTGCCAGGAGCAGCCATCAATCCGCTGTACTCGGCCATGAAGGACCACGGCGGAATCCGCCACACCCTGCACCGCCACGTCGAAGGTGCATCGCATGCGGCCGACGGCTACTCGCGGGCCACCGGAAAGATCGGCCTGTGCCTGGGCACGTCGGGCCCGGCCGGCACCGACATGATCACCGGCCTGTATGCCGCGATCGCCGATTCCATCCCGATGCTGTGCATCACCGGGCAGGCGCCGACCAGCGTGCTGCACAAGGAGGACTTCCAGGCCGTGGACATCGAGTCCATCGCCAAGCCGGTCACCAAGTACGCCTCGACCATCCTGGAGCCAGGGCTGGTGCCGGGCACCTTCGCCAAGGCCTTCCAGATCATGCGCTCCTCGCGTCCCGGCCCGGTGCTGCTGGATTTGCCGATCAACGTGCAGATGGCAGAGATCGACTTCGACATCGACGCCTACGAGCCATTGCCGGTGGACAAGCCGAAGGCCACCCGCGGCCAGGCGGAGAAGATCGTCGACCTGCTGCTGACAGGCAAGAAGCCGCTGATCATCGCCGGTGGCGGCGTGATCAACGCCAATGCCTCGGACAAGCTCGTTGAGCTGGCTGAAGAGCTGAACATCCCGGTTTCCCCGACCCTGATGGGCTGGGGCGCCATCCCGGATGACCACCGCCTGCAGGCCGGCATGGTCGGCATCCAGACCCACACCAAGTACGGCAACGCCACCTTCCTGGAATCCGACGTGGTGCTGGGCTTGGGCAACCGCTGGGCCAACCGCCACACCGGCGCCCTGGACGTGTACCGCGCGGGACGCAAGTTCATCCACGTGGACATCGAGCCGACCCAGATCGGCCGCGTCTTCTCGCCGGATCTGGGGATTACCTCGGATGCGGCCGCCGCGATCGACGCCATCCTGGAGGTGGTGCGCGAGCGCAAGGCCGCAGGCGCCCTGCCTGACTACAGCGCGTGGGCCGACTCGGCCGCCGCACGCAAGGGCACCGAGCACCGCAAGACCAACTTCGATAACATCCCGATCAAGCCGCAGCGCGTGTACCAGGAAATGAACGCGGCCTTCGACCGCGACACCACCTATGTGTCCACCATCGGCCTGTCGCAGATCGCCGGCGCGCAGATGCTACACGTCTTCGGCCCTCGCCGCTGGATCAACGCGGGACAGGCCGGACCGCTGGGCTGGACCGGTCCGGCTGCGCTGGGCGTGGTTCGCGGCAAGCCAGGGAAGAAGGTTGTCGCCCTCTCCGGAGACTACGACTTCCAGTTCATGATCGAAGAGCTGGCCGTGGGCGCGCAGTTCAAGCTGCCGTATGTGCACGTCGTGGTGAACAACTCCTACCTGGGCCTGATCCGCCAGTCGCAGCGCGGCTTCGAGATGGATTACCACGTGCAGCTGGGCTTCGATAACATCAACTCCCCGGAAACCAACGGCTACGGCGTGGACCACGTCAAGGTCGCCGAAGGCCTGGGCTGCAAGGCGGTGCGCGTCGAGGATCCTGCCAAGCTGGCCGACGGGTTCGCCGAGGCACAGCGCCTGGCCGAAGAGTTCCAGGTGCCAGTGGTTGTCGAGGTCATCCTGGAGAAGGTCACCAACATCGCCATGGGTGCAGCCTTGGATGCTGTGAACGAGTTTGAAGATCTGGCATTGACCGCCGAGGATGCACCAACCGCGTTGGTGCCGCTCGGCGCAAATGTCACCGTGAGTGCCTAAAGGTTAGTCGTCACTACCTGGACACGCACAACTGTTTTGGCGCGGGGCACCGGTTCACCATATTTCGGGTGTGCCCCGCGCCATAACCATGTCATCTCGCATCAAGCTGCCTGATGCCTAGTACTTTCAAGCAGAGGCAGCAACTGCGACAGCACTTATTGATCTCGTGCCGCCCGGCACGCAATTGATGGCCGTCGATGGCGGATATGCCACTGAATTCCAGACCCTGCGCGGTCCGCCGATCCGCAAGGCGAACTAGCCTTCTGCTGTTCAATGCTCTTTCCGATTCACGAATAACGCCGTGAATCGGGAGGAGCTTTGCCATATCCAGCACTTGGCACATGGGCTTTGCGTAACGAACCCATATCAATTAGCTGAGAACCATGAATCGCCCGCCAATCACGGCTTAGGGTGGAAGCCTATGGGGATAGCGCTGCAGTTACTTTCGATGACAGGAACAGGTATGGACGCGAACTCTGCCCCCTCGCTGGTCACCAAAGAAATCAGTGATCTGTCCTTGGGCGAAGTCTTGTCCACTTCCTTGATCTGTGTAGTCATTCTCCTGGCTGTCCTGATCAGTTTTGGCATCAAAACCTATCTGCACCTGCACAAAACTAGAGGGGCCAAGGTCGAGAAGGCAGTTGTTGAAGCGGCCGCTCAACCCAGCACCACGGCCGCTGAACCTGATCCGGATCACGGTGCCCCAACCCGTGAAGTGCACTCGATGCTTGGCGGGATTCGCAAGTCCGAGCCGGCTATGGGCAAGTTCGACCCGGGCAGTTGACGGAATTTTTCCTTCACCACGGTTTTAGCGACCTGCATTTGCCGGATACGTGTTCCCGGCGTCAACGCCCTAGGATCAAGGCATGACCGAAAATACCGTTCAAGAACTTCCACCGGTTAATGGCCAAGCGGCTGCAACCATGTGGGCTGATTACCTGGTTAGCCGAGATATCAGCGAGGACCAGGCCCCGCATCATGTCGCCGAGTCCTTCGGCGATCACCCGGCGCTGGCCGATGAGCTGTTGAACGAGATTCTGCATGGAACCAAGAGGGCCACGTCATCGCTGGCCAGCGACTATGCCTATTATGGCGAGCGCGTTCCGCAGCCGGAAGACCACTGCATCATCTGCAACGGGGCGGGGGAGCCCCGGGCAATCTTGCGGATTATCAGCGTGGAGCGTGCCAGCTTCTTCGAAGTTGATGAGCAGTTCGCTGCTGCTGAGGGCGAAGGGGATTTGAGCCTGGCCTACTGGAGGCGTGAGCACGAGAAATTCTGGCGCCGCACGCAAAAATCCATTGGCCGCGAGTGGTCCCCGGAAGATACCCAAGCACCTGGCGGCGAACTGATCCTGGAAAGATTCGAGATCTGCTGGCCCGAAGAGTACGCCGGCTAGCAGTCAGCGGAGCACGGCATTTGTTGCACTTCGCCATGAAGTGCGGGAGCAGAAAATTCGGGCGTAGGCTGGGCGTAGAAGCTTCCACCACGGTGAAGCGCAATCACGAAAGGTTGTCCATGTCGATTGTCGTCATCAATGCACTGTCGGTTCCTGCGCAGGCCGGAGAAGAGCTGGAAAAGCGCTTCGCTGCACGCAAGCAGTCGGTAGACTCCTCGCCAGGTTTTGAAGGGTTCAAGCTGCTTCGCCCGGTCAGCGGCGAGGACCGCTATTTCGTATATACGCAGTGGGCCACACGCGAGGACTTCGAGAACTGGCGAGACCAGCGTTCGGGCGCCGCCCACGCCGGCAGCGAGGGCAAGAAGCCTGTAGCGCAGGGCGCGGATTTGATGGAGTTCGAGATCGTAGAACTCTAAGCCGGGCTGGGACCACGCGAAAGGGAGGGAAGATCCACCGGTTCTTCCCTCCCTTTCGCATGCTCGGGCCAGTTTCCACTAATCGACGCGCAGCGGAGCCGAATAGGTGGTGCGCGATGTGCGGATGGCGGAATTGACCAGCAGCGCTGCCCCCAGCGCGATGCACAGTACCGCTCCGAGCATGAAGGTCATGTTGATGCCGCTCGGGGTGGCTTCGCCATTAAGACCCGCATGGGTGGCAAGGATGGCCGAGGAAATTGCGGTGCCAAATGAGGAGCCGACGGTGCGCAGCACCTGGTTGAAGCTCACCGAGCTGCCCAATTCCTTCACGGCCACGCTGCGCGCAATCAGTGCCGGCATGGCTGCATAGCTGGCACCCATGCCAAGGCCGAAGACCAGCATGCTGATCAGGATCTCCCATAACTCGGAATGCAGCAGCCACAACAGCGTTCCAGCCAAGGACATGATGATGGCGCCAATGGGCAACATGATTTGAATGCCGACCTTCTTGGCCAAGGTGCGCACGATCCTGTTAGCCGCGAAGCTTCCTACCGAGAGCGGGAAAATCACAAAACCGGCCCAGAAAACGGGCAATGCCAGCCCGTATCCGGTGGATTCATCGGCCTGGGCAACGAGGGATGAAACGGACATGCCGATGTACAGGGCTGCCCCGAGCGCAATGGCTGAGATATTGGCCAGGAGCACTTCGCCCTGCTTGAGCGTGCGGAGGTTGATCAGCGGATGTTCCAACTTGTTTTCGACCAGGACCCACACCGCCAAGATGATGGAGGCAAAGATGAGCAATGCCAGGATCGGCATCGAGCCCCAGCCCCACTTGGGGCCTTCCGAGATGGCGAGCAGCAAGGAGCCCAGCCCGAGGGTCAGCAGCAGGGTGCCCAGGTAATCAAAGGGGCGGGATTCGGCTTGCGAATCGGGACCGGCCGGGACGACTTTCCAGACCACGATGATGGTTGCCAGCACAAAGGCTGCGCCAAACCAGAAGGCAAAACTGTAGTCGAAAAGCCCGGCAATGATTCCGGTCAGCGGGTAGCCAATGCCGATTCCCGAGGCGACCGTGACCGAGAGCGTAGATATGGCTGGCTGGATCTTGCCCTGTTCTACATAGCGGCGAGCGATGGAGATCGTTATGGGAACGATGCCGTAGGACAGGCCCTGCAGGGCCCGGCCGATCAAGAATAATTCAAAGTTCTGCGCCGCGGCGGCCAGCACCGATCCGATGAACATGATGCCCAGGGAAAGCAGCAGCAGCCGCTTTTTGTGCGGACCGTCGCTCAGCCGTCCCAGGATTGGCGTAGCGACCGCACCGGCGAGCAAATTCACCGTGAGCATCCACTGGGCGGTAGCCACGTCGACATTGAATTGGGCAGCAATCGAGGGGACCAGCAGCATGCCCAAGGAGGAAACGATGGCGGTGGCCAACGCGGCAAAGACCAGTGCGGGAAGCAGCGCGTTGCGCGTGGTTGCGGTGTTCATCAGCGAGCGGCCTTCCTGATTTTTGCCAGGGCCGGAAGGGCATCGTGGATGAGCTTCAGCTCCGCTTCGCTTAGCTCATTTCCGATGGCATTCTTCAGAGCCCGGCGGCCCATTTTGACTTCGGATTCCAATTTCCGATGGCCGGCCTCGGTCAGGTGGAACCACAGCTTGCGGCGATCGGATTCATCCTTGCGCCGCTCGATGAACCCGAGCGATTCCAGTTCCTTGGTGGACAGCGAGATGGCCTGCTGGCTGACCCCAATGGATTGGCTCAGCTGCGTTGCGCTGACATGTTCTTCTGCCGCGAGGGCCCGGAGGATGCCGATTTTTCCCGGAGAGAGGGTGCGCGCCGAGTGCACGATTCCAAGCAGGGGAGAGAGCGCGTCAAAGAGGAGCTGCGGCAGGTCTGGGTGCTCCGGGGAAAATTGCATAGCTACAGAATACAATTAACTTGTACAAGTTTGTTGATGAAGTCCTGTCTCTTCGATCACCAGGAACCAGCGGGCCACGGCAAAGGTTCCGCGCCTTCCCGGGCGAAACCGGAAAGGCGCGGAACCTTGAATGGGACCTGGATTTTTATGCTTGGCGGGCCGGCCTCAGTTCTGGGCCTTCACCGCCAGCACCGGGCAGTCAGCCTCGATCAGGATGCGCTGGGCGATGCTTCCCATCAATAGCTTTCCCACCCGGGAGCGCTTGCGCAGCCCCAGCACGATCAGGGAAACCTGGTGATCCTGCTCGGCCTGGAGCACGAAGTCGGCCGGATCATGCACG
This sequence comes from Glutamicibacter halophytocola, assembly GCF_001302565.1. Taxonomy (NCBI): domain Bacteria; kingdom Bacillati; phylum Actinomycetota; class Actinomycetes; order Micrococcales; family Micrococcaceae; genus Glutamicibacter; species Glutamicibacter halophytocola. The sequence goes on along the minus strand of NZ_CP012750.1, from coordinate 3,596,410 downwards.
GTGCCCGCCTGCGGCAGGATCTGCAGTGGAACCCCGAAATCCAGCAGGGCATTCATATCGATGCCAAGACTCTTCTCGGAAATCGGTTCCCGGTCGAGATTCGCGATCAACAACGAGTCCTGGGCCTTGTGGGCTTCGGCCAGCGCCCGCCGGATGGCCGCCTTGCCCGCGGGGGTATCGCTGAAACAAGCGAGGATTGCCATGGAATTCTCCTAGGTGGTAGTCGGATCAGAGCCACGAGGCCAGCAGGCCCTGGGGAAGATCGATGGGTAGCAGGGACGGGAGGGCCAGCATCAATGCGAAGAACACTGCGGTGTAGATGATGGTGGTCTTGAGCTTGGCGCGAGCCACGATCAGCAAGAAGGCCGGAAGGAAGATCGAGATCGCCGCGAGGTAGCCCAGCAGGGCGGTCAGGACGAGGAAGCCGCCCATCCAAGCGAAGGTCCGCAGCGCGAAGGCAGCCTCGCTGGTCCACTTCGGGCCCCACCCGGTGCCGCCGCTCGTGCCTGCGGCACCCGTCAACCCCTTGATCGGTCCACCGGAAGGAGCCGCTGGAGCCATGGACCGGCCGGTGGCCGTTGCTTGCTGGCCAGGGGAACCCGATCCGCCGTGGGTTACGGCGGCCTGTGCGGGGATCACCGCCTCGCCGGCCAGGTATGCGGTGGCATCAACGGATATCCGGTTTGAAGCAGCCACGGCCAGCTTCCGGGTGCGGATCTCGATGGCCAGCAAGGCCAGGGACATGATGACCCCGACCCAGCCGACCAGCTGCGGAACCAGCTTGGCATCGGGGGAGTAGCTGGAGGAGAGCACCAGGGAACCGGCGAAGACCACCAGCAGAACGGCGGCCGCGCCCAGCGACCAGACCGAGTTCTTCAGCGGTGCCTCGGCATCCGGGGCGCTGTCGGACTTCGGGTCGTCATCCGCGCCCAGCTTGCGGCGGGCACGCACCCACTTGAACACATTCCACAGGATCGGCAGCACCAGGATGGCGATGAACACCATGGTTCCCGGGCGCAGCATCCACTCGAAGCCTTCGTAGAGGCTGTCGGTCAGGAAGTAGTAGCGTTCCATCGGGATGGCCAGCACGAAGCCGATCAAGAAGGGCGCCCGCGGGAAACCGGTGGACTTCAAGACCCAGCCGCACACGCCCAGCAGCAGCATGACCCACAGGTCGCCGAGCTGTCCGCCATCCTGGAAGGAACCGAGCAGCATGATCACCACGAGGCCGGCAGCCAGGATGGAGAAGGGAACCTTGGTCAGCGAGGAGAGCGGGCGCACGGTCAGGAAGCAGAACAGCGCACCGAGCACCGAAGCGATGGCGAAGGCCCAGATGATCATGTACAGCAGGTCAAGGTGCTCATTGATGATGCTCGGGCCGGGCTGGATGCCGTAGGTCAGCAGCATGCCCAGCAGCATGGCCGAAGGCACGCCACCTGGAATGCCGAACAGGAAGGTGGGGATCAGGTCGCCGGCTTCCACCGAGTTGTTGGCGCTTTCCGGGCCGACGATCCCGCGCGGGTCGCCCTTGCCGAACTTGCGCTTGTCCTTGGCGGTGGCCACGGCCTGGCCGTAGGCCAGCCAGGTGCCTGCGGTGGCGCCCACACCGGGCAGCACGCCGGCCCAGATGCCGATTAGCCCGCCGCGCAAGACCTGCGACCAGTGGCCAAGCCATTCGCGGATGCCCGAGCCCCAGCCGCCGGTGACTTCCACCGACTGCTTGTCGCCGCGGCGCTGGCTGGCGCGCGAGGCGATTTCGGCCAGGCCGAAAATGCCCAGGGCCACGGCCACCAGGGACAACCCGTCACCGAGGAAGAGCGAACCGAAGGTGAAGCGCTCCTCGGCGGTGGTCGGCGCGGTGCCGATCATGCCCACCAGCAGGCCGGCCAATCCAGCGGTCAGCCCCTTGATCACATTGCCGCGCGAGAGCACCGCGGCCAGTGCGACGCCGAGCACCGTGAGCATGAACAGCTCCGGGCTGGCGAAGGAGAGCACCAGCGGGCGGGCCAGCGGGATGGCCAGGGTCAGGCCGATGGCGCCGATGATGCCGCCGGCCATCGAGGAGAGGAACGCCAGGGACAGGGCCCGTTTGGCCTGGCCCTTGCGGGCCATCGCGTAGCCGTCGAGCATGGTGACCGACGCGGAGGCCGAGCCCGGCGCGCCGAGCAGCACCGCCGAGACGGTGTCCGAAGTGTGGACCACGGCCAGTGCGCCGATCAACAGGGCCAGCGCGGAGGCCGGCTCCATGCCGAAGGTGACGGGCAGCAGGATCGCGACGGCTGCGGTGCCGCCCAGTCCCGGGATCAGGCCCATGACAAGGCCCGAGATCACTCCGATCAGCAGCATGAGCAGCATGCCCGGATCGGTCAGCGAGGCCAATGCGGCCAGTGCGGAATCAAGCATTGTTCTGCCTCCCTAGTCTAGTTCGATGCCGTAGGAGTCCTTGAGCAATGCGGTGACATAGCCCTTGGTCTCATCGGTCACGGTGTAGGCGTCCTTGACGCGCTGGGACAGGTTCTCGTCGGCCACGATGGGATATCCGCCGAGCACCTTCTCCGCCTTGTTGTTGAAGTCCGTGTCGCCCGAGAGCTCATGGGCGGAGTTGCGCAGCAGGTCCACGGCTTCTTCCGGGGCATCCTTCGGCGCCCACAAGCCCTTCTGGTAGGTGTAGGTCAACCCCAGCAGCGTCTTGTAGGCCTCGAATTTCGGCCCGCTCGGCGCCTTGCCGTACAGCTGCTCGTAGACTTCCACCACGGTGGGGGTGTCCTTGAAGTTCGGATCCCGCACGACCTTGCCGTGCTCATCGAGCTGGCCGAAGGACATCAGCACCGTGGCCGAGCCTTCCTTGGCGATGGGCTCGACCGCCGAATGGTAGGAGGAGGTGGTCGAGTAGTCGATGTCCACCTCGCCGCGCTGCAGGGCCAGGTTCACCGGCCCGCGTCCCTCGAAGCCGAAGGTTGCCGAGATGTCGGCTTCCAGCAGGTCGAAGGCGACCAGCGTGGTCAGATCCAGGCCGGTGGCCGTGATGCCGCCGAAGACCAGCGGCTTCTTGCGGCCGATCAGGTCCTTGGGGCTCTTGACCCCGGCGGCGGTGCGGGCATAGATCACCCCGCCGGTGCCGTTGACCAGCACCGGTTCAAGATCCTCGAAGGAGTACTTCACCACATGGCGGTCCAGCACCCAGGGGACCACGGTGGTTGCGGTGCTCACCAGCAGCTCGGTGCCGTCATCGGCCGCCGAGGAGGCGAAGCGGTTGCTTCCGGTGATGCCTTCGCCCCCGGCCTCGTTGACCGGTGCGAATCCCGGCTGCCCGGGGATATCCTGGACCAGCTCCTGGCCGACAAAGCGGGCCCAGGTGTCGGTGCCGCCTCCTTCGGCGAGCGGGATCACCATCTGAAGTGTTTCCCCGGCGTAATCGCCGTCGGCCGTGGTGGCCGGAGGATTCAACAGCCCGCCGCCCACGAGGGTGGCGCCGAGCCCGAACACCGCGAAAGCCGCCACGGAGGCGAAAACGGTGCGCCGGCGATGCGGTTCCGGGTCCGGCTCCAGCTGCTGCTCATCCAGCCCCGCGACCTGGGCCACGGTAACGGTGGGAGCGCCGGAGCGATCGCCGATTGGATCAAAGCCGAGGGTCGCGTCGGCCAGTTCGCGGGCGGTGCGGGTGGTGCCCACGGCCAGCTGCCCGTCGATCTGGCGCTGCCAGGTGGTGAGCAGCCCCGCCGGGGTCTGCAGGCGCAGCTCGCCGTCCGGGGCGCTGGCCAGCTTTTGGGCGATCAGCGTTCCGGGGTGGTGCGCGGCAATGCTCAGCCCGATGCTGCCGGTGATGGCCAGCGCCGGATGCGGTGCTCCCATAGAGAGCATCATGACCTTGATATCCGCATCTCCGCCTGGATCGGCGGCGGCGACAATGGCCAGCTTGGGGATGGCGCGCTGCGCTTCGGCTTCGGTTGCCGCCAGGCCCATGGCCACGGCGCCGGCACGGCGGATGCGCTCCAGCCGCGGCATTTCGGTGATCGACTCGGTGATCCAGTCGCCAAAGCCGATCGCGCCAAGTCCCGCGGCATCTGCATCGATGATGACCAGCGGGGCGCCGGCGTCGATCAGCGTGGCGGAAATTTCGCTTCGGGCATCCGCGTCTTCGTCGTGAACGCCCAGTGTTGTCAGCTGCTGGCCGTCGGGGAACAGCGCGCCGGTGGTGGCGCCGGCGGGATCGAGGAATCCGATGTCCACCACCTGGCCCGGGAACGGAACACCGGGGATCAGCACCGGGGCTCGGGAGCTGTCCAGATCCATGCGCTCGATCAGGATCTGTCCGGTGTTGGTATTGCGGATGCGCACGGTGAGAATGCCGTGATCGGGGTCCACCCAGCCGCGCTTGAGCGCGTAGGGCGCGATGACCGCGGAGCAGTTTCCGCAGTTGCTTCCCCAGTCGACGACCGCCTGGTCGATGCCGACCTGGGCAAAGGTGTACTCGACATCAATGCCGGGTTCGTCGCTGGGAGACAGGATCACTGCCTTGCTGGTCGTTGAGCTGCCGCCGCCGACTCCATCAATTTGGCGTGGGTCGGGGGAACCGAAAAGCCGTAGCAGGACTTCATCGGTGGTGAATCCCGGGACGTCGAGTTCGCTTCGCTCGAAGACCCAGCATTTGCTGGTACCCCCGCGCATCCAAGTCGCCTTAACTGTGTGTTTCATTGGGCTGAACCAATCTATCGAGAACCGCGAGCCGCCGATAGATGTGATCGTCGACACGTAACCTGCTATCGATGATCCGTGAAGAGTTACTTTATTAGTAGTTACAAGAAATGCATTATATTGAAGTAATGCTTAAATCATTGAAATTACGGGCAGGATTCTTGGTCCAGGCGACGCGGATAAGCGAAAAGATCCCCCGGGCCGCTCAACGTATTCAAGAGAATCCATGAAGTGTAAGCTTTCTGAAGTGTAGTTAAGTTCCACTGAAGGATGTCGCCGTGCTTGATATCAAAAGATTGCAAATCTTGCTCGCTGTGGTCGAGGGCGGATCGGTGACCGCCGCGGCCGACGAGCTTTTCTACACCCCATCGGGTGTTTCGCAGCAGCTGCGCAAGCTGGAAGAAGAAGTGGGCCAGCCGCTGCTGCAGCGTCGCGCCCGGGGCATGGTGCCCACCGATGCCGGGCATGTGCTCGCCGGCCATGCCCGCTCGATCTTGCGGCAGATGGACGCGGCCATTGCCGATCTGGACCAGCTGGCGGGCCTGAAAAGCGGCAGCCTGAGCCTGGGCACGTTTCCAACCCTCGGCAGCTCCTTCCTGCCGCTGGTGATCAGCAAATTCCGAAAGCTCTATCCCTCGATCAAGCTGGATGTGCGCAGTACCCGCTTGCAGGAGCTGATGGGACTGCTCTCGCGCGGAGAGATTTCGCTCGGCCTGCTCTGGGAATATGAATGGATGCCGTTGGACCGGGCCGACTTCGAGCTCACCACGCTCTTCACCGAGCCAACGGTGCTGGTGGTCGGCGCCGATCATCCGCTCGCGCAGTTCGAAGAGGTGGATATGGCTGCCACCGCGAGCGAGCAGTGGATCGTCAGGGCCAATATGCATCCTGTGGCAGAGCTCTTGGAGCGCTCCTGCAACGCCGCTGGATTCTCGCCGAAGATTTCCTTCCAGGCCAACGACTACCAGGAGGCCCAGGCCATGGTGTCGGTGGGCTTGGGCATCGCGCTGGCTCCGCAGTCGGCGGTCATGAATCCGCACCCGGGGGTCAAGATCCTTTCACTGGGCCCGGGCGCCGCTGCCAGAAGCGTCGTTCTGGCCCAGCGCCGGGATCGAGTCCGCGCCCCGGCAGAAAATGCGTTCCAGACGCTGCTGGTCGACATGGGCAAGACCTGGATTGACTAGCGCGAGCAGCTAGGCCCGGGGACCGGGTCTCCTCGTTGCATGGAGCGCGCCGAAAATTACCTGGTGCGACGGGCTGGCAGAAAAACCTTGACCCGCCCCTAGTGGTGTTCTAGGCTTCAATATAAACTGATATACCAAGTGGATACTAAGCGGAATGAACCGGCGAATTTTTCGCGCGTCCCACATGCTGGCAACCTGAAGCGCTGCGAAAACTGCCGAATTCCCTTGGTCTTGGACTGTCTTGCCGCGAATTCTGAGCGAGGAAAATTCCCATGATCACTACCGAAACTGTCAGCAGTTATCTTGAGCGCCTCGCTTCAAGAGCCCCAGCGCCCGGGGGAGGTGCCGCGGCCGCGCTGCACGCTGCGCAAGCTGCAGCGCTGGTGTCCATGGTTGCCGAATTCACCTCCGGCCCACGGTACGCCGAGGTCCAGGAACAGGCCCAGGTTATCGCCAAGGATGCCAAGCAGCTGATGCGCGACGCGCTGTTTGCGGCCCAGGAAGATGAGCGGCTTTTCGGTTTGCTCAGTGCCGCCTACGCCTTGCCCAAGGACACCGAGGAGCAGAAAGCCGAACGCCGCAAAGCCATCGGCCACGCCACCATCGAAGCCGCGGCCCCACTGGTTTCAACCGTTGACCTGGCGTCCGCGGCCGTCACGCTGGCCCAGGAACTGCTGCCGATTGGCAACCGCTCGGTCCGCAGCGACGTGGCTGCCGCGGCGGAGGCTGCCCGCGCTGCGCTAGGCACCGCGTTGGCCACCTTGGAAATGAACATCGCCGCCATCAAGGATGAAACCGAGCGCGAACGGCTGAGCCAAGCCACCCTCCGGGCAAGCGAAATGATCAACCACGCAGAAGAGCTCAGCGCCGCAGTTCGTTCGGCGGTGTCGGCATGACGGCTCGGCGCTTGAGCGGAAAACCGGTGGCCGACGAGATCCGCGCCAAAACCGCCCACGTGGTTGAAAATCTGAACCGCGACGGCTTCACGGCCAAGGTAGCGGTCCTGCTGGCCACGAAGAACGAGGCCACCGCGTGGTATGTGCGCTCCATCGAGAGGGCCGCGGCCCAGCAGGGCGTTGAATGCCAGGTGCTCCAGATGCCTGAAGCCAGCCAGGAGCAGCTAGCGGCGGCCATCACGGCCCTGAATGAGGACGAGTCCGTGCATGGGATCATTCTCCAGACCCCGTTGCCCGAAGGCGTGGATCCAGCGGTACTGGTGCAGCTGATCGATCCTGCCAAGGACATTGATGGAGCCAATCCACTGAGCCTCGGCCGGCTCAGCGTGGGCCAGCCAGCCTTTGCCCCGGCCACCGCGCGTTCGGTCATCGAGATCCTGGAGCATTACCGGGTTCCGCTCGCGGGCCAGCATGTGGCAGTGGTGGGACGTTCTGCCGTGGTGGGCAAGCCCCTGGCCCAGCTGCTGCTGCAGCGCGATGCCACGGTGAGCATCTGCCATTCCCGGACCGCGCAATTGGCCGATTTCACCAAGGCCGCAGCCGTCACCGTCATGGCCGTTGGCCGTGCCAACCTGCTCACCGCAGAAGAAGTTGCCGACTCCTCGGTGGTCATCGATGTGGGCACGAACGTGGACGAAGAAGGGCAGCTGGTCGGAGACGTGCACGCGGCTTCGGTCCAGCCCAAGGTGCGCGCGCTCAGCCCGGTACCCGGGGGAGTGGGCACGGTGACCACAGCGCTCCTCATCTGGCATGCCGTGCAGGCCGCTGCAAAAGTTTGCGAGTCGATCATGTGGAGAGGAGAGTCCATGAGCACACGCCGGTAGCAGTACGCCAGCGTTCGGGTTCGGTTCTGGCGGGCAAACCAGCCCGCCGGGCCGCGAAGTGTGCTGGAACGGCCGGTGCCAGGCGCAGCGATGAAAAGACTGGGCTTTTCCGATGACGTGGTGATATGGGATCTGTTGATCGGTTACTGCCCAAAGGGCCGCCGCATCATTGATTTGGAGATCAATGATGCGGCGGTTTCCGCTGTCATGACGCTGGCGATGGCCTGGAACCAGGCAGGCGGCGGATGAATCAGCTATCGGTACCCGGGGAGTCCGGACGATGCCGGGACTTCATGTGGTTATAGGATTCGAGGGCCGCTTGCCGTGATTCCTTCAGATCCACCACTGGCTCGGCCGCCAACGGAGCATAGCGGGCTACGTAGGTTCCCGACGGATCGAACTTCTTGGCTTGCAGTTGCGGATTGAAGACCCTGAAATAGGGTGCGGCGTCGGCTCCGCTGCCCGCGACCCATTGCCAGTTGGCCGTATTGCAGGCCAGATCCGCGTCGACCAGGGTATCCCAGAACCACTGTTCGCCAACTTTCCAATGCAGCCCGAGGTTCTTGACCAGCAAGCTCGCGGTCACCATGCGCACGCGATTGTGCATCCATCCCGTCTGCCATAGCTGGGCCATTCCGGCATCCACCAGGCCGAATCCCGTGCGTCCGCGTTGCCAGCATCGCGTGTAATGGGCCGCGCGAGGTGAATCATCGGGCCAGGCCCAATCGAAATCGTCAAATTCGGAACGCAAGTTCTCTATGGGCAGCTGCGGGTGGTGGTAGTACAGGTGCCAGCAGAAATCCCGCCACGCGACCTGGCGGCGCAAGGCCAAGGCGCCTTCAGCCGCAGGCGCAGTGCTGCTGGCGAGGGCGCTGAGCTCTTTCCACACTTGATGCGGACTCAGGTGGCCCCAGCGCAGTGCAGGGGAAAGCGCCGAGGTTCCATCGAGATCCGGGCGGTCATGGCGCTCGCCGTAGTGCTGCGCGATATCGCCGAGCACTTCGGCCAGGCGTTCTTGGGCGGCGGGTTCTCCCGGAGTCCAGGCATCCGCCAGCCCGGTGGACCAATCGGGCGAACTGGGCAGCAGTTCCCAGCTGGCCAGCGTATCGCTGCCGGGCAGTTCAACGTGTGGAGGGGATTGCGGCTGGGGCGCGGGATGGGGCTGGCGGATCTCGGTGCTGCGCAGCGCGTTGTGGAACGGGGTGAACACCTTGTAGCCGGTACCTGACTGGGTGAGCAGTTCCCAGGGCTCATGCAGCAGCGCGCCCGCGTGGCTTTGCGCGTGCAGTCCCGCCGCGCGCACGTGGTCCTTGATCAAGGTGTCCACCGCGCGTTCAGCCTGGCCATAGCGCCGGTTCCAGTGCACTGCGGCACAGGCACCGTGGCCCGTGATCTCCTCGATGATGTGCACGCTGTTTCCGCGGCGCAAGACCAGCGGGATGCCGAGCTCCTGAAGCGATGCGCGCAGGCTGACGAGTGCATGATGCAGCCACCAGCGTGCCGCGGCCCCCAGGGGCCTGATCCCGGGCGATTGCTCATCGAGGATATACAGCGCAACGACAGGTCCGGCTTCGCTGGCGGCCAGCAGGGCCGGATGGTCCACGGTCCGCAGATCATCGCGGAAAAGCACCAGCTGGTAGGGCTGTGTCGTATCAATGCTGCTCTTGTCCGTCATGACGCCAGCCTAAATGATGGACATCAAGGCAGAAGGATGGCAGTCAGGTCTTGCTCAGGAACTTGCGCGGGAGCGCTTGCTTAAACAGCTTGAGGACATCGACACCGATGTCCTCAAGCTGTTGCGTTCCATTGCGCTGTCCCGCGGGGACGGCGCCTAGTTCACCGGGGTGACCGGGTCCTCGCCACGCAGTACCGCCAGCGTGTTCTCGCTCGCCAGCACCGCCATCGCGGTGCGCGTTTCCACGGTCGAGGAACCCAGGTGCGGCACCAGGGCCACGTTCTCCAGCTCTAGCAGTTCCGGGTGGACCGCTGGTTCCTTCTCGAAGACATCCAGGCCGGCCCCGGCGATAACGCCTTCGCGCAGCGCTTGCGCCAGTGCGGCCTCGTCCACGATCGGGCCGCGGGCGGTGTTGACCAGATAGGCTTCCGGCTTCATTGCCGCAAGCTGCTCCGCCCCGATCAGATGATGGGTGTTCGGGCCATAGGGGCAGTGCAGCGAGACGACATCGGAGATCGCCAGCAGCTCGTCGAGCTCGACCCGCCGCGCACCGAGCTCGGCGGCGATCGCCGGATCGATTTCGCTGCGCGACTGGTAGACGACCTCCATGCCGAAGGCCTTGGCCCGGCGGGCTGTGGCCTGCCCGATGCCGCCCATGCCCACCACGCCCAGGGTCTTGCCCTGCAGGCTTGAGCCGAGCAGGAAGAACATGCCCCATTTCCACGGGGTTCCGGAGCGGATCAGGCGTTCGCCCTCGCCCAGGCGCCGGGTGGCCATGAGGATCAGGCCGAGGGCGATATCCGCGGTGGCCTCGGTCAGCACTCCCGGGGTGTTGGTGGCGCGCACGCCCCGGGCGGTGCAGTCGGCCACGACGATGTTGTCGTAGCCTACGGCGACATTGGAGACCACCTTCAGCTGCGGGCCAGCGGCTTCCAGCAGTTCCGCGTCAACGCGTTCGGTCAGCAAGGTGACCAGCGCGTCGGCCCCCGGCACCTTGGCCAGCAGTTCTTCGCGGGAGATCGACTGCTCGCCGTCCCACGCGTCAACCTCGTGCTCGGCGCGCAGCTTTTCCAGCGCGGCTTCCGGGATCCGCCCGGTGACGACTACCTTCGCCATTACGCCGCGATCCATTCGCGCAGCCGGCCCAGGCCCTCGCGGATGTCCTCGGTTTCAATGCCCGAGTAGGCCAGGCGGATGTACTGGCGCTCCTCGCCGGGCAGGCGGCGGCCGAAGTGCTCGCGGGTGCAGAAGGAAACGCCGGTGTTCTCCAGGGCCGCGGTGGCGAAGTCGCCGACGTCGGTGAATCCCTTGCGCTCCATGGCTTCGGTGACATCCGGGAACAAGTAGAAGGTGGACTGCGGAACGGCGACGCTGAATCCCGGGATCGAGTTCACGATCTCGCAGGCGACGTCGCGGCGTTCCTTGAGGGTGTCCAGCATTTCCTGGACCGGCTCCTGCGGCCCTGTCAGCGCGGCGATGCCCGCCCACTGCACATAGTGGGTGGTGCAGGATTCGTCATTGGTGTTCAGCTTGCTCATGACCTGGGCGATCTCAAGCGGCGCCACGGCGCAGCCCAGGCGGGAGCCGGTCATCGCGAACTTCTTGCTGAAGGTGTAGAGGATGACGGTGCGCTCGGCCATTCCCGGAAGCGCGGCGATGGAGTTCGAAGCCCCTTCGTAGCGGGTTTCGAAGTAGGCCTCGTCGGAGAGCACCCAGAGGTCGTGCTCGATGGCCAGCTGGGCCACGGCTTCGCGCTCGGCGGCCGTTGATTCGGCGGAAATCGGGTTCTGCAGGTCGTTGTAGATGATCGCCGTGGTGTTCTCGGTGATCGAGGCGCGCACCTGCTCCAGATCGATGGCGAACCCCGACTCGGTGGGCACGTAGTTATATGGAACCGCGGTGCCGCCGAGGTACTCGATCTGGGACTCGTAGATCGGGAAACCAGGGTTCGGGTACAGCACTTCCTGTCCCGGATCCATCACTGCCTGCAGGAACTTGGTGATTACCGGCTTGCCGCCGGTCATGACCACCACGTTGTCGGCGGTGAATTCCATGCCGCGCCGGGAGCCGATGTCATGGGCCAGGGCTTCGCGCAGCTGCGGGATGCCGGGGCCCGGGCAGTAGCCGGTGTAGCCCTCGGAAATGGCCTGGCTCATGGCGTCGACAATGTGCGGAGCGGTGGGGATGTTGATGTCGCCCAGGTGGAATGGGTAGACGCGGTTGCCCTGGGCCTTCCAGGCCGCGGCGGCCTGCGCCACGCTGAATGCCGTTTCGGTGCCTAGCCGCTCGAGGCGTTGTGCCAGTTGTTGCATAGTGTAGGTCTTTCGTTGGTTGGGAGTGGGCGCAGGGCTGCTGCGCGGATTCCATGGATGGCGGCGCGGACGGCGGATGTTTTCGCCGTCCGGGCCCCCACCTTCACAAGATGGTGTTACTCGGAAACCTTGGCCAGGTCCGGGTACAGCGGATGGGCTTCGGCCAGCTTCAGAACCCGGTCCTTCAGCTCCGGCAACACCGAGGTATCGCCCTCAGCACCAGCGATCAACGCCTGCGCGATGATCTCTGCAACCTCGGCAAAGGCTGCTTCCGAGAAGCCGCGGGTTGCCAGCGCCGGGGTACCGATGCGCAACCCCGAGGTCACCATCGGCGGACGAGGATCAAACGGCACCGCATTGCGATTCACGGTGATCTCCACCTGCGCCAGCAAATCCTCGGCCTGCTGGCCATCCAACTCGGAATTGCGCAGATCAACCAGAACCAGGTGCACATCAGTGCCGCCGGTCAGCACGCTGATGCCCTTGGCCGCCACATCTTCCTGGGCCAGGCGCTCAGCAAGGATCTTGGCGCCAGCCAAGGTGCGCTGCTGGCGCTCCTTGAACTCCTCGGACGCGGCGATCTTGAAGGCCACCGCCTTGCCGGCGATCACGTGCTCCAGCGGGCCGCCCTGCTGGCCAGGGAACACTGCAGAGTTCAGCTTCTTCGCGATCTCGGCATCATTCGACAAGATGATGCCGCCACGAGGACCAGCCAAAGTCTTGTGGGTGGTCGAGGTGACCACGTGCGCGTAAGGCACAGGAGACGGATGCAACCCAGCGGCGACCAGGCCGGCGAAGTGCGCCATGTCCACAAACAGGTACGCGCCGACCTTGTCAGCGATCTCGCGGAAGCGCTTGAAGTCCAGCTGGCGCGGGTACGCCGACCAGCCGGCCACGATCATCTTCGGCTGGTGCTCGATGGCAAGGCGCTCGACCTCGTCCATGTCCACCACGTTGGTCTCTTCATTCACGCCGTAAGGCACGATGTTGAACAAGCGGCCGGAGAAGTTCAGCTTCATGCCGTGGGTCAGGTGCCCGCCGTGGGCCAGGTTCAACCCCAGCACGGTGTCGCCCGGGCGGACCAGCGCGTGGTACACCGAGGCGTTGGCCTGGGCGCCGGAGTGCGGCTGGACGTTGGCGAAGTTCGCGCCGAACAGTTCCTTGATGCGCTCGATGGCCAGGGTCTCGATAACGTCGACTTCTTCGCAGCCGCCGTAGTAGCGGCGGCCCGGGTAGCCTTCGGCGTACTTGTTGGTCAGCACCGAGCCCTGGGCCTGCATGACGGCCTGGGCGGTGTGGTTTTCCGAGGCGATCATTTCCAGGCCGCGCTGCTGGCGGGCCAGTTCAGCGTCGATGCGCTGCGCTACCTCCGGGTCAAGGGTGGCGAGGTCTTCGGTCAATGAGCTGATGGTCAGATCCTGGGTACTGATCAACGATTTCTCCCTAATGTACGAATTACAGACAACTGATATATCAAGAGTTTATGACAAGGCTATGAGTCGAATCCTGATGAGTCAATAGGCAGGAATAACATTCCTGCCAAGTACACAGCTGGAAGCGGGCAGCGGCGGAAGGGCCGGAGAGGGATGCGCACATGTGGGTCGGAAGGTTCATGGCGAAATGCGCTTGCCGAGGCTGAAATGGAAATCATGACCCGCTGGTAGTCAGGGGCGGTTGTTCAAGACCCCGGCAATGCTCGCGCAGGCCCAGGTAGACATGGCGCGCTGCTGCCTGTCATCGCAAGGTCCGGATACGAGGGCAAAAAAACTTTTAAATAATCCAATCCGGAATATCCCTGGCCCCGAATGCCCTATGACAACCCAAACCAAGAGGTTTGGAAAACCAACTGGCCCAACGGGGGTCGCCAGGTAAGGAGTTCGACATGAAAACCATGCAGCGCAAAACAGTAGGACTGCTCTCGATTGCCGCGGTTGCCGCGTTCGGATTGAGCGCTTGCTCGATGGACAACAGCGCCGAGTCCACTCCAAGCAGCGAAAGCTCGGCATCGAGCATGGCACCGAGCAGCTCGGATTCTTCCATGGAATCGGGAATGGCCAGCGAATCGGCCATGGATCCGGCCGCCAACCTTGTTGGCTCAGGATGTGCAGCGTACGCAGAAGCAGTGCCCGAAGGTGACGGTTCCGTTGCTGGCATGGCCCAGGATCCGGTAGCCGTCGCAGCATCCAACAACCCGTTGCTGACCACCCTGACGAAGGCCGTGTCGGGGAAGCTCAACAAGGACGTCGACCTGGTGGACACGCTCAATGGCGATGAGTTCACCGTCTTCGCTCCGGTGGATGATGCCTTCAAGGCCATCCCAGAAAAGGACCTTAACGCTGTCGTGTCGGATGCCGACATGCTGACCAAGGTATTGACCTACCACGTGGTCCCCGGCCAGATAACCCCTGATGATCTGAAGGGTGATCTGGAAACCGTTGAAGGCGACAAGGTCAAGATCAGCGGCAGCGGCGATGACCTGATGGTCAACGATGCCAAGGTCATTTGCGGTGGCGTGCAGACTGCCAACGCCACGGTCTACCTCGTTGATTCGGTGCTGATGCCACCGGCAAAGAAGTAGCACTACAGCATCAAGCTGAAAAAGCCAGGGAACGGGCGATGCACGATTTGGGGGACGCCCGTTCCCTGGCTTTTTGCTTGTCTCGGGCCGGATCCTTCTAACTTGAGGGGCCCGTTTGCAGTGGCCTACCAATTGTCATGAAACCCTAGATTGGTTGGTCTCCTTGCATTGACGTGTTTCGTTCTCGCTAGTCAATTGCCGAGCGACCTGGCCACCACCATAGGGATACTTAAAAGCGAACCCGTCAGAAGATTCGCGAAACCGGTTAATACCCGTGGTTGCTCTAATTATTCAGCGGCCATCCATTCGGGAAAGGCTGGTTTGTGCGTGGTTTGTCCGTTGTGCCGACTTATTCGTTTCGCAATCCTCACCGGGACTGCAATGATTTTAACGGCAGGTTTACAATAGGGCGAATGACCGCCTGACGACGATTCTCTAGGCGAAATGTCACTACTGAACTGGACTCGTTGTCGGGCGTAATTAACTTAGAACTGACTTCCTTTGCGAGTTTTCGGAACCGATAAGCTACTTTTTGTAAAGTGAAGGTTGTTGTATTTTCAGATGATGCGAACCCGCGGTCCCCCTGTTGGTTCTCTGACGTGACTGAGCAATATAAAGCGGAAAAGCTATGTAAGCGACACCCGTTGCCATTAAATTGCACCCAATAGCGTGGCTAGGGACACCGCTGCAAAAGTTATTTTTGAACGGGTCCCGCCTTCATAGAGCCGATGTAAGCAGTAGGCGTGGTAATCGCGCAACTTCTTTTGGGGCTCGATTGCCTAAGCTTAGGGTGTCTCCGACATAGTTGATGATTAAGCCTGGGCGGCTAAGCAGAAATCGTCATTGATCTTCAGGGTCAATGCCATGAGCAACCTGAGCAGCTGGAAATAGGAATTCTTATGCGTACTTATATCTTCGGGGTCGGCATTAGTCCCATGCGCGTACTTATTTCGCAGGTCCGGGCCATCGCTGAACTCGCTCTTGTTCAAGAAATAGTTGAAGTAACTAGCTTCAGGTTTTGTCAACAGCGTTGAACTAAATTCGAGCCACCCCTTTTGCACCAGTAGGAGCGCCGCCGAAGCCTCATCCTCACCATAGTGACCGTAGGCTGCGGCTTCGCGGTTGTTGATGTCACTTAGCACTAGAATCTGCACTGGCTGAGCAAATTCCAGCAGATCAGAATCGACGACAACTAAACCCTCGTCGATCAACCAATCGATAGATTCCTTCTGATAAGGGCGGACCGAATCGTAAGAAACTTCGTTCTCTGTTATCAGCTCGACGAAGTTCGGGGCTTTGAGTTCACTGTTTATGTAGGTCATTCCAGACTGATCACTAAAAAGCAGATGCATAGCCCGATCGCAATTATGATTGCTCCCTCGGTGTAAATACTTGCGCTCCGTAAGGCTTGGGATCGCAGCCCACGGCCGAGGAGCGGAGGTCATTTGTAGAAGTTCAGGATCCAGGACACCTTCATTGCCGTATAAGCTGAACTGTCTTGCAATACTCTCCATCTCTGCGGAAATATGCCTACATCGCTCAAGGAACGAGCTACTAGGGCTGGACGCCGCGAAGTAGAAGTTAGCCACGCCGAACTTATCGACCAAATGCTCTCGGAAGAACCATGCCACGGAATCTTCCACTTCGATGCTGTACTGACGTAGGAAATCTGAGTAAAACTGAGTCCCGTTAAGGGTGAGCGCATCAACATAGTTGAACGCGCTCCCTCGGGGGTATGCGTCTTTTCCCGAGATTATCAGTGCGCGGAGCGCTCCCAGCTGACCTTTGAACGATGGCATTGTGAGCAGCCCTCGTTCAAGAATGCCCACCACCGAAGCGAAATTTAGAAGTATTCGCTCCGGATCCATGGAAGATAACAGATATTTTTCACTGAGCGATCGGACGTAGCTCACGTTGTTCTCGTCACGCTCAACGCGGTCGATCACTGGCTTTCGTTGTTCCGGATCTAGCCTAAGTCCGTGATACGTATTCGTTGTTGTGGTCCTCTTCTCGGCAAGGAGTTCCTCGATAAGGTCCTTATGACGCTTCCTCGCTTCCAACCGTATTTTCGGAGTTACGCCAAAACTATCGTTGTCGTTGCTCTCCGCAATCGCTTGAACATAATTGAGATGCGGAGAATCACTTGCTATGTAAGCGCTCAAAAGCTGCTGGAAGTCCTCTCCGCTCAGGCTTGCGGGAAGATGGCATGAAGGATTTGAATCTTTGACCAGCCTCATGCGGACCAGTAGCTCTCCGTTATGGGCATCTGAGAGCATCACCTCTCGAAGTCTTCGATCATGCCGGTTCACGAATTGACGATCTGAAAGCATGACCTCCAGAGGTAGTGCAGCATCCGACAGGACTTCGAACAGCATTTGGCCACCAACCCTTTTAGCGACTTCATGCCTTTCGAGGAGGAGGACTAGGTCTTTGGCATACTGAAAGTCCAACTCATTCAAATGCTCTTCAAGATTCGACACTTCAATATTTGAGAAGAAAGAGGCAACCAGTCGTCGCGACTCACGCGCCGACAGCGCTAACTCTGTGCGGTCTTGCGCAGTCAGGAAATTCGGGACGATGTTGTTCTTTTCAAATTCAAGCGCATTATGGAGTTCGAGAGCATCGTTAAGCGAAAGGAGCTTTCGCTCCGAGGAATAACTCTGGATTAGAGTGACTGCCTCCTCCGCAAGCCACCCATTGGCTAAATCCCGTATGCCATAGAACTTTAACCTCACGGGTGAATCCACATCTGCCATCCACTAATTGTACTCAATACGTGAGGAAAAAGTCTTTGTGGAAACCTCATTCCGACTGCGCCAGCAGATGATCGCTGGAAGATTAACATCACGATAAATGGCAAAAGATAAATGCGGATAAACAAAAATTCGCGTCTCACGATCGATCGTTTTCGGTCTACATGGCATTCGATCCAATGAGGTACCTACCATGTCCTTAAACACTGAAGCACCCCGTGATAACTGTGGGATGCTTCAGCAAGAAAAGACTGATTATTCAGTTGCGAACAAGATCAGACAATGCGGTAGCATCCTGGCGCAGCCGCAGTTGACACAATGAAAACCGCGCCACCTACGGCAGTGAGATAACTAGCGCGCCGGACTCACCACGTCGGCATAGACCGTGCGGCGAGCCACGTCTTTCAACTACCAGGCATGAAAAGCTGTTTGATGATTTCACTAGCCGCCGCTCCAGAGGCCGACGTCATCCCAGCCGTCAAAACACCCCGCAAAGTCGCTAGCGCCCCTTTAAGGCTCTTCTGGTCAGGCTCTTCCTTAATCACTTCTTGCAGAATGACCGATCCTGCATCTCGACCAATTTCCTGGTCATCCGGACCGAAATAATCCGAGGATTCCAGCAGATCCAATGCACCTTGGACCGCAGCAACCAGCTCGGTGTAGGCGGCAGGAACTTCCTCATGCTGCACCACACGCCCTCCATGGGTGGCAATCGCCACACGTGAGCCGGAAGCAACAATGGCATGATCTCCGTAGATCACTGTGCCCGAGTGCCCTCCTGGAGAGTCACTCTGAGGTGCTGAGGTGCTGAATGTCGCCTTGATATGGCTCATATCGGATCGTATGCGTCCACCGGCCCGGTTCACTTCCACGTCGGTGATATAAACGCGCTGCACTCCACCGCGCTGATCCGGAATCTCCAACCGGTCACCCTCATAGACAGGCGCATCAACATCAAAGAAGGCAGCCTTGGACTGCACCTGGGCTTCTAGTTCAGTGCGCCCTTCTGTGCCTTGTTCCGACTGATGAATCACCGTCACCATCTCGGTGCCGAAATTATTCCTGACCCAGGCGATGAATCCGTGCCCGCTTCCTGGAAGAGGTCCCATCTCACTCCTTGCTTGCGCTATGAAATCCGGTTGATTTCACTTTTGCTCAGCATGACACACCCCGCCGACACTTCGTATAAGGGTTCCGTCCCCGTCACAAGGCCACGCCCCACGATTCACCCGCGCTGTTGTGCTTGGCACCTGCCCGGCGGTTTCCACCGTGTGCTCAGCTAGTAGCAACGCTTCACGGGTCATAACATCGGATGATTATCAACCACCGTATAGAAACCCTTCGTCCTGCTCGGACGAGTCACCAATCTAAACATGCGCAATCTGGCCTGGTGCTAGCTGGTCTGGGACGTGAGATGCTGTCCCACCCACTGAAAATCGGCCACTCCAAGAACTGCGGCGGAAAACAAGGACCGAAGACACGTCTCAAAAACGTTCGTTTTTGACACCCTGAACAGGCGACTGTGGAGAAATTTCCGGCCGGTTTAAAATTCAACAGATTCTAAAGAGCACTTAGTCGCAAAACCGAATGCCACAAACTATATGCCGCAAGCGCATACGATTCACGAGTATTGATACATCCAGGACTATCTGACACCTCCGCGGATACGCCAGAGTTTCGGCCGGCTACCAAGACGAACACTCCAACTCGATGCGCTGACCGAAGCGGGGTACTATCGCATCTTCACCGATACAGTCTCCGGGGCACTCGCGTCTCGGCCCGAGCTCGACGAGTTGCTAGACCGGATCAGACCTGGCGACAGGTTAGTCGTCTGGCGGCTGGATCGCTTCGATCCAGCCGCCATCTAATCAACTAAAACGACGTGCTGTAGCAATAAGGCATCCAGTTCAAATGCATAGAGAAGAACATTGACACCAGTTTCTCCGGTGACCGGCTCATGTTCAATATATTTGCGTTTCTGGTGGAATTCAAAGATGACCCTATCCGCGAACGAGCCAATGCCATCTTAGCCGCAGTACCTGCGCACGGCAGCACAGGTGGCCACCCATCGTCCCTCTCCCTGACAAGCTTCGCACTGCAAAGCGACTTTACGGGCAGCATGACATGACCGCACGGCCATTGGTCGGTTACTCGACGATGAAGCAACAGATTATTGGAGACAAAGGTTAGGTCTATTCCGAAGAAAAATGACGTTATTTTGGGATTTCGTTCGTTTCTTTCAAGCCCCGATTTTCACCGAGTAAACGGGTGAGCTCTTCGCATGGCTTCACAAGGTCGGTCAATGACCACACGAACTGGGCGGGCGCCAACCTTAACCGGATATTTCTCGGGCGTAGTTACCATCCTCTCAAGGAAGTCAGAGGTATCGAGTTCCGGAATTTTCATCTTTCATTTGTTCGCTTCGAGGTACTGATCAAATTTCTCAACAAGATTTGTCACAGCTAGAAGACAATCTTCCAAATGAGCCCGTTCCATGGGGCGAAAATCAAAACGAGCAACGTCCCAGTCTGCTTCATGAGCAATTTGATTTCTACGGTCGTAGACAATCTCCAGATAACGGCGCAACCTATCAGGTCTGGAGCTCAAATTAAACGCAACCGCTAGCCATGCGTCCTCAGCGCTGTGCCCCAAAGCCATAAGAAATTTATCAATGTTTTTTGGTGCAACTAACGTTTTGAAGGAGAGTTGCAACCTGATATAACTCGATCCTAAATCACTTGAGACTTCTGAGACAGACTTACCTACGTAACTGGCAACCCTCTGTGCATCTTCGCCACCCTTCTTCGCACACTCCCCCAGAAGGCTTATAGCACGTTCGTGGAAGTAAGAATCTAGGGCAGCAACAGTTAGAAGGAAGGCGCTTCTACGAAGAATAGGTGCAATTCCAGGGGGACCTTCTACCTCAGCGCTCGAGGCAGCGGCCTCAAGTTCATATGTTTGCGCCACGAGACGGTTGAATATCTCCAGTGTTTTGGAAGCCATGATCTACCCCAGAAGACGTGATACACGGTCAGCGAGCTGATCAAATATGCGGTCCAGACTTCTAATCTGTGTTCGTGAGCCTTCCAAGACCACGCCCACTTGGTTTAATTGCTCATCCGTAAGGGCAAATACTGGAACCTTATACTCTTGAGACTTAGGAAGAAGGCTGTTAAATTCCTGAATCTGGACAAGGACTCTGTCGTCTTCAACGCCGATCTCAGCATACTTCTCATCATCGAAAGTTAATCCAGCGGCCTTTAGTGCAGGAACAAATTGATTCCTAGACGCCGTCTTGACTTTTTCTATCCACTGGCGGAAAGGTCCTGTTGGTGTACCGTATGGATCATCAATCGTCGGCTTCCTATATAGTCTGTACCGTTGAACTATGACCCCTCCAAGTTTAAGTCGAGGACTAGGATAGGGATACGAGGCATCCCTTAGAACTTCGTTTTCACTGGCTGCCTTCGCCCAACGCAGCCATCGAGGCAAAACTGCAGATAGTGACCGTAGAGCCATTATCGAGAAAAAGTCAGGCGAAGTGGGCACAATAAGAAGATCGCTTATGGTGACAAGGTTCTGGTTTAGCGATCCTAAACTTGGGCTCATATCAATGAGCACGTAGTCTGCGTTCAGCTCTTCAGCCGTTTGAGACAATAGATAATAAATGGAACCCGGAAGGTTGCGCAAAGACGCTATTGACCCGGCTAGCTCTTGGGCAATCCCAAGAGAAACCTCATATTCTCCAACCCGTAGATGCCCAGGTAACAGGTATAGTCCTTCGATACCGTCAATTTCTACACAGTCCACAGGTTCCAAGAGTTTAGGCTCTGAGTCAAAGGCAGGTTTTAACGCACCGAAAAATGTCTTGTGAAAATTTTCTTCCCAGAAATCTTCTGTTTTCTGTTGTGCGTTGTCAAAAGAATCGCTCTCTTTATCCCCGATGTTCTCAGCAGGATTTTCATCATCTTCTGTGTGTTCAATCGGATGAAGACCAAGTGCGACACCCGTGAGGTTGCACTGTGGATCCGCATCAACCATTATGACGCGTTTTCCCTGGCTGGCTAACTTCCACGCCAGGTTGAAGGTCGTCGTTGTTTTTGACACGCCGCCTTTGTGGTTGAACATCGAAATTATCTTGAAAGACATAGCGCTCCTGAATCTTTCGTTGGAAGGAAACTTCGTGCATCTCATAAGATCCACTTAAAAATAATTTTTACACATTGAGCATAAATTTCAGCTGTTTCATAGAATTCTTATGAAAATTTTTGTGGTCATATCACAAATTTACTCTATCGAGATATTATTGGTGACTGCCCAAATGTTTTGCCAGTCAGAAGACTGCGGGAAAGTCAGAATCGGGAACTCTTACAACCTAAGGGTTGCAGGACGTCTCGAAAAAGATATCTCCGCAATGAAAAACCCGCGGGAAATCAACAGCACCTGGTTCTTACAAGTATGTGTAATAACTGGTTTATCGGAATCATGGTGAAACTAATAGTTGTGGGTCAGTCCTAAATGGCCGAAAGCAACCTGACTGGATCTCCTGGCTCATCCACCAACTTACAGTCGGATGGTTGAGGGCTCCTTGATCTCAAAGTCACCGATCTCCGTCACGATGACCCTTTGACCGGCTACGGGCTTTACCAGGCACAGACAAAAATATCGGGCGCGCGCCGGCTATCCGGCCAGCAGCGGGCCACGCACCACCGGGGATGGCAATTACGAAAGTGTGGTTCCCGACCCAGTGGGCAATCTGGTCGAAATTACCATATAGCGGGACTTGCTGCGGAATCTAACAGGAGGCCCTAAGGATCGCCGAGCCAGGGTCCACGCCAGCGCAATCTGCACGAAGATCAGGCGCTCTGCCGGGGAGGGAAACTGCGTGCTGGAAAGCACGGCTCCAGCGGCCCGTCTTTCCGAAATCGAGGACGGCATAAATATCCGCGCCCGCGGTGATGATAACTAGTGCTGCCTTGAAGCCGTTTGCGTTCAATGGCGACCGAACGCCGGTAGCAGGGAATGATATGCGCCTTATGGCAGGCGTGCATTTGCTGGCATCTCGTCTGGCAGCATGGCCACACCGGATTTTCACTGGTAGACGCGAAACTGGCGAGCGGTACGGCCAATTGGTAGCGTGCCGACCGCAGTGGCGCCAATACCGTTTCCTGCATCGGGGTGATCGGCCCGGAAAATCAAGCCAAGAAATTCAATCCTTAAGAGCAGGTGCGGTGTTCGATGCCGATCAGGATAGGAAATCTGCCCAAGACCCGCGATCCGGGCTCAGGTAATCCCCTTCAAGTACCCGCCTTTCTTGGTGCTTTGCCCCGATAAGTGCGGGCTGCAGCTCGGTCTAGGAGCACACCTGCTACCTACAAGTGGTCTAGCGATTTGATCGTTCTGGAAAAAGTCATCGTTGGACAGATTCTGACTTTGGCGGATCAGGAACTGCCCAACGACGGTTTTCTGAAAAAGCTGATTGGCTATTCAGCGCCAGCGGATGCCAGAGCTTGCCGTGGGTCTGGCAACTGGTATCGCTTGCCCGCGAAGCTCGAGGCCTGCATGGCGTGGCAAGAAGGGACAACGTGGGCTACGGCAGTGTTTTGCCAGTACTTCACGCGGAATTCGGCAATTGTCACCGAGCTGAGACGGTCGAAGAATTCTCCGATGGTGACCGTGGCAGGGGAAGGGGCAACGACGCGCAGCGCCGATTGCGGTGTGGTGATGTGGAGCATGCGCAACTCGTCGCTGCGCGAATCGAGCATGGCGACCAGCACTGCTCGTCCGTGGATGGAGACCATCGCCATCACGTCATTAAGCGATTCGCTGGAGCGGGCCATCACGATGGGCATGCCTGGTGACCAGCCGTACGAAGTCAAATGGGACTTGCCCTCACGGGTGGCGAGAAAATCAGCGACCCTCATGGCGGTCTGGGTTCTAGCAATTCGGCCTGGCATTTTAGATACTTCCCCTTCTTGCATTCCTCAGTGAATATGGTTCATCCCAGGACCCGGTGCGATGCGCCTGCGCCTCATCGATCGTTCCTGTCTGCGTGGACCATCGAGTGATCCACAGTGGCCACGGTGGTGCACTAGGCCATGCTCAAATCTGCGTGCCTAGCTCCTCCCGTTGGCCGAAGGCCCTCGGTGGCCGTTAGGGCCGGGGTCGCGAAAGGATCGTCCAACCAGCCGTCGGCGTTGCCGGAATCCTGGAGGCGTTCTAGTTGCGGCAAGAGATTTTCTCGGCCGGCCACCGCGAACTGCAGGTTTCGCACTTCGAACTGGATGCCCAGAGCCTGCTCCATCTGCGGCAACAGGTGGTCATTGACGTACTGCATCAGCGCCGTGACGTGTTCTTCGCTCTTTGCTGTGCAGGCCAGGTTGACGACCAGCTTTTCCGGGGTCCCCTGGATAGTGCAGAACGCCGAATGAACTGTGCTTTTGATTTCGCATTGCTGTGTCCCGAAGAATGCTATGTCCTGCATCCTCGCCGCCCATGCGTTGTTGCCTGCGTTTTTCTTATCTGCGGAAACTGCTAACTGCTCTTTCATGTTGTGCTCCGGCACTGGTCAGTGTTTCGTAGTAGAATATATGTAGACTGGCTAACTATTAGATAGGCTACATTATTTTTTTCAGAAAAGGCAAGCGGGAATTTAACAGCGTGGAGCGAAAGGCCCTCAAGTTCATCGGGCATTGTGCTCGTATCCGACGAAAGGAGTTCTCATGAGCCACTATGAGTCAAGTGGATATTGGTATGGTGATGGCCAGTCGGCCCCGGAGGCCGTTGACTTGCTGAACCTCATGCGCCGCTATCGCGACGCAGAGCGGAACATGCGCGCCAATACCCGCGGATCCATGGGGATGAACGAGACCGACATGACAGCTTTGCGCTTCTTGCTCGGAGCGCACCGGAAGGGCGAAGTGCCTCGTCAGCGTGATTTCGCCGAAAAACTCGGCATTTCCAATGCCTCGGTCTCAGCCCTGATCGATCGGCTGTGCCGCGACGGGTATGCGCAACGGGTCATGCATCCGGCCGACCGCAGATCGGTAGGCATTATCCCGACGCAGTACAGCGACACCGAAGTGCGCGGAACTTTGCAGCAGATGCATGAGCGGATGATGGCTGCCGTGGATGGGCTCAACGTAGAAGAGCGAAAGGCAGCAGCAAAATTCTTGAATGCCCTCATTGCCAGCGTGGAGTGGAATGATCTTGATCTAGGCCATGCAGCGCAGCGCGATCACGAGCTTCGCGATGTACCGGGGAGCAACCTTACATCTTCCTAGGGCGACAGCCGGGAATCGGTGCTCAGCTCCGTGGGAGTGATATTCCTTCGTCAAGCGGGGTAGAGGGAGCATTCCGGCAGAGATGCCATTCAAGGCAGCGGCTTCGATCCTCTATCCAAAGTTTCCCGCCGATTCTGAAGAAAACCTTGAGGCGGATGCGCCAGCTGCGCTGGATGCGTAGGTTGAAGCCCAGCGGAGATAGGCGACCATAAAAGAGAGGGTGATTTGAATGCCACGCAGGCGCATTGAAGTCAGTGTCAGTCATGACGAGTTCGAAGATCTCAACAACGCGCTTGAAGACCACCGCAATGGCTTCACGGATATGGCAGCGGAAGCGTCCAACGGCCTTGGCCTGGAACCCGAGTACTGGGCGGGCCGGGCCAATGAAGTCCAAAGCCTGCTCGAAAAAGTCCACGAGCATAGCCGTGAGGAAACGGCAGCGGCCGACGGCTCGAATCGAACCCGGGGAAGCGGGCATCGGGCAGACCGCGAGGCACAACAGGACCCACGTGACTAAGCCGTACGATGGCCCAGAGAATTCTGGATCACTATCGACCGCGGGCGCGCCCTTCAAAGGGCGCGCCCGCGGTCGATGTCTTGATAACTAGGCGCGCTTGCGGGTCAACAAGCCCCAGATGACGAGGACAACGAGTGACCCGCCAATAGCCAGCAGCCAGGTCGAGAGCGACCAGAACTGGTTGATTCCCACATCGAAGACCGCGGAGCCGATCCATCCGCCAACGAGCGCGCCGACGATACCCAAGAGCAGCGTCGCGATCCATCCGCCGCCCTGCTGCCCGGGTTTAATGGCCTTGGCAATGGCCCCGGCGATCAGCCCCAAAACGATCCATCCTAGAATGCCCATGGAGATCTCTCCTTTGCTCAGTTTCACGGTGCGTCGGTAGTGCCTTCTGGCACCGCCTTCCAGATCAGCAAGGTACTAGAGGCAGCGGAAGCATCGATGCCAAGCTGAGTGCAACCTGAGAACCTGGCCATTGCGGTGCCCGGAAAATCGCCATGGCAATTAGCACATCCAAGAGGAGATGTGCAACGCATCGTGCCGGAACAGGTGGGCGCAACAAAGCGGTTTGCGAGAAAACCCGCCGCGGCGATCCGCGTCAGCCCGCTGCGATGCCCAGGATAAAGCCCGTTCGGTTTTGCAGTGCGAAGGATCCTGATTGCTTCGGCCCAGCAAGCAGGCATTCTGGCAGTACAAAGGCCGGGCAGCTGTTCATGGTGAACAGCTGCCCGGCCTTTTCTACTGCTAGCGCCTAGCTGGCGGAAGTGGCCAGCGAGAGTCCGCGCAGGCGATCCATCTGCGGATCGTACAGCGGGTCATCAACCACGGTGGCGGCAATCGGCCTGCCGAAGTACTCGATCTGGACCGAGTCGCCGGTTTCCACCGACAGCGGAAGCCATGCGTAGGCGATCGGCTTGCGGACCGTGTAGCCGTAGGCGGCGCTGGTGACGTAGCCGGCAGGCTTGCCGTTGACGTACACCGGCTCCTTGCCCAGGACCACCGACACGCCATCATCAACGGTGAGGCAGCGCAGGCGCTTGGTGGCCGCGGCGGCGCGCTCGGCCAGGGCCGACTTGCCGACGAAGTCCACGGTCTTGGCGGCCTTGACCGCAAAGCCCAGGCCAGCCTGTTCCGGCTCGTGCTCGCTGGTCATATCGGTGCCGAAGGAGCGGAAGCCCTTCTCCAATCGCATGGAGTTGAAGGCCTCGCGGCCGCCGGCAATGATGCCCTGCTCCTGGCCGGCCTCGAAGAGCACGTCCCAGAGCTTGGCGCTGACATCCGCCGAAGCGTAGAGCTCCCAGCCGAACTCGCCCACGTAGGACAGGCGCATGGCGGTGACCGGGATGCCGGCAATGGAGATCTGCTTGGTGCGGAAGTACTTCAGGCCCTCGTTGCTCATGTCATCGTCGGTGACCTTGTTCATCACGTCCAGGGCCAGCGGGCCCCATAGGCCGATGCACGAGGTGCCGGCGGTGATATCGCGCACGGCGGCCCACTTGCCCGGGTTGGCGGCGTTGAATTTCTTGGCCTCGCGGTTCAGGTAGGCGACATCGACATTCGAGTTGATGCCGGCCTGGTAGACCTCGTCGGACAGGCGTGCCACGGTGATGTCGCTGGTGATGCCGCCGGCGGCATCGAGCAGCAGGGTGTAGCTGACCATGCCCGGGGCACGCAGCATGTTGGCGGTGGTCAACCCCTGCAGCAGTTCACCGGCACCCGGGCCGGTGACCTCGACGCGCTTGAGCGGGGTCATGTCGAACATGGCCACCGCGGTGCGGGTCTTCCAGGCTTCCACCGCGGCGATCGGGGAGTGGAACTTGTCGGACCAGGCATCGCGTTCCGGAGCGGACCATTCCTCGGGCAGCGACTCCAGCAGCGCGGCGTTGGCCTCGTACCAGTGCGGGCGCTCCCAGCCGGTGCCTTCCAGGAAGAAGGCGCCGAGTTCCTGCTGGCGGGAGTAGAACGGGGAGGTGCGCACGGCGCGCGGCTTGGTGCGCGGCTCCAGCGGGTGGCGGACGTCGTAGATTTCCACGAAGTTCTGCTGCGAGGTCTCGCTGACATACTCCTTGGTGGTCTGCATGTCCTCGAAGCGGTTCAGGTCGCAGTCGCTCAAATCGGTGCTCGAGGTGCCGGTGGCGATCAATTCGGCCACGGCCTTGGCGATGCCCGGAGCGTGGGTGACCCAGACGGCCTCGGCCGCGTAGAAGCCCTCGACTTCCTTTGACTGGCCGACCAGCGAGCCGCCGTCCGGGGTAAAGGAGAAGATGCCGTTGAAGCCGCGCTGGATCTGCGTGTTGCGCAGATCCGGCAGCAGTTCCTGGGTGGCTTCCCACTCGGCGGCGAAGTCCTCGGGGGTGAAGTCCAGCGAGGAAGGCATGCGCTCGTGGGTGATCTCCTCGGGGCGGTAGGACTTGAGGGTATCGAGGTCCACCGGCATCGGGCGGTGGGCGTAGGAGCCGATGCCGATCCGGTCGCCCCATTCGCGGTAGTAGAGGTCGCGGTCCTGGTAGCGCAGGATCGGGCGGCTGGCGCCGTTGGGCAGCTCGTTGACGCCGGCCAGCGATGGAGCCGGGGTGGTCCAGACGAACTGGTGGCCCAGCGGCAGCAGCGGGATCGAGGTGCCAACCATCTCCCCGATCTTCGGGCCCCAGAAGCCGGCGCAGGAGACGACGATGTCTGCCTCGAAGCGGTCCTCGCCGCAGATCACCGCGGTGACCTTGCCGCCGGAGACCTCGATGTCGGTGACGATGGTGCGATCGCGGAATTCCACGCCTGCGGCCTTGGCGCGTTCCATGACCAGCGCGGTACCCTTGGCGGCCAGGGCCAGGCCGTCGCCCGGGGTGAACAGGCCGCCCAGCACCTTGCCTTCGGCCAGCATCGGGAACTTCTTCAGGCACTCGTCGGCGTCGATGACCTCGGCATCGACCCCGTAGGAGCGGTTCCAGCCGGCGCGGCGGTGCAGGTCGGCCAGGCGCTCTTCATTGGTCGCGATCTCCAGGCCGCCCACCGGGAGGAAGGAGCTGGTGCCGTCGGGGCCGATCAGGGAGCTGAGCTTCTTGATGGTGTACTGGGCGAACTCCGTCATGGACTTGGACGGGTTGGAGGAGTACACCAGCCCCGGAGCATGCGAGGTGGAGCCGCCGGGAATGCTCAGCGGACCCTGCTCGATGACCAGGGTGTTGGTGTGGCCCAGCAGGGCCAGCTCGTCGGCCAGGTTGGCGCCGACAATGCCGGCGCCGATGATGATGACCCGAGGGGAAACAGGGGACATGGTGACTCCTTTAAAACTGGTTGGCTAAGTGTGTGGCGGAACTGGCGACTAGGCGTCGATGACCAGATCCGAGGTAGCGGTGGAACAGCACGGGAGGAATTTGCCGGCGGAGATCTCCCGGGCACGGATGCCGCCCTGGTGGTTCATGGTCACCTCGCCGGAAAGCTTGACGACCTTGCACGAGCCGCACATGCCCTCCTGGCAGTTGGCGCCGATGCGCACCCCGGCGCGCTGGGCCGGGCCCAGGATCTTTTCCTCGGGGTTGATCTTGACGTTGATCCCCGAGCGCACGAAGCTCATGGTGATGGTGCCTTCGCCCACGGTCTCGAAGCCCGAGGTATCTGGCGGGAGCTGCTCATCGACCGGCTCGGCGGCCGGCACCGGGGCATCGGCTGCAACCGCGATCAGCTCCTGGCCGCTGGCCTCGATGGTGCCGGTTTCGTCGTAGTCGGGCTCGTACATGCCCAGCTCTGGCGGCTGGCTCTCGTAGAACTCCTCCACCGACTCGGCCACTTCCTCGGCGATGGACTCGGCCAGCACGATCTCCTTCTGGTATTCCAGCAGGGTCTTGCGGTCGCCCGAGAAGAACTCCATGAAGACCGAGGTGTCATCCACCCCGACCTCGCGCAGCAGCTGCGTGGCCGAGTTCAGGTAGCCTTCGGGTCCGCAGGCGAATACCTTGCGGCCGTTGGCATCCGGGGCGACCTCGTTGATCATCTTCGCCGAGAGCCGGCCGGAGAAGCCCTTCCAGCTCTTGGGCTTGTCGCGGTCGCCCAGGGAGTAGAACACCTTGATGCGGGTGTCGACCTTGGAAATGTATTCCAGCTCCTGCCAGAAGGCGAAGTCCCCGGGCACGGTGCCGTGGCAGAGCACGATCACATCGGCCTGGCCGGGCAGGGAGTGGATGGTGCGCACCATGGACATGATCGGGGTGATCCCGGCGCCGGCGGACAAGAACAGGTAGCGGGCCCGGCGGTCCGAGTCGCCCAGGTGGAAGGCCCCGACCGGTCCGAGCATATCCAGCACCATGCCCGGGCGCAGGTTCTCGTGCGCCCACGAGGAGACCAGGCCCTTGGGGTC
Source organism: Glutamicibacter halophytocola (assembly GCF_001302565.1). NCBI lineage: Bacteria > Bacillati > Actinomycetota > Actinomycetes > Micrococcales > Micrococcaceae > Glutamicibacter > Glutamicibacter halophytocola. The sequence goes on along the minus strand of NZ_CP012750.1, from coordinate 3,567,279 downwards.
GCGCTTGATGCTGACATTGAAGGTCCACGGAACGGTGGGCGCGCTGGAGATGGAGTAGCTGCGGTCCACCGTGTCTTCGCCGTCGCCATAAACAGGGAAGGCGATGTTCAGGTACTGGCCGGCGCGGAAGGCCAGCGGCGCGCCATCGAGGCGGCGGAAGACGAAGGTCATCAGCCCGCCGGCTTCCTCGATGTTCTGCACGCATTCAGCCAGGAACTCCTGCGGGTGCCAGGGGCCCAGCGCCTTGGCGGCGCTGGCTGCCTGGTCCTGGGTGCTGAGCACCCGGTTCCATGGCATTTCCAATCCGCGGATGCGCTGCGCGGTGGAGGTTCCCACTATGGTTGCGCCTTCGCTCATGCCAGGTGCTCCAGCACGCGCTGGGTGTACCAGTTGATGAAGGCCTCGACCTGGTATTCGCTCTTCATGTACGGGCCCTGCTGGTAGGCGGGGCTGCCCGCGCCGGTCTGGCACAGTTCCACGAAGGCCTTGTCCTGGATGTTGGTCTGCTTCCAGGTGTGGGTCAGCTTCTCCAGGTCGTAGTCGACGCCTTCCACGGCGTCATCGGCCACCAGCCAGGTGGTGCGCACCAGGGTCTGGTGCTCGTTGATCGGATAGGCGCCGAAGGTGATCACGTGGTCGGACTGGAAGTGGAACCAGGAGTTGGGCTGCAGGTGCATGGAGCAGCGGCCCAGGCGGAAGTCGCGCAGATCGCCCAGCAGCTTCTTGGACAGGCGGCGGCCGTCAGGGGAGAAGGACTCGCCCTCGCCATCCAGGGATTCGCGGGAGATGCGGATGCCGGCGATGCGGGTGTCGAGCTCCTCGACGACCTCATAGGGCAGCCCGTAGCGGCGGCAGCGTTCTTCCAGCGCCTCCTTGGCAGCCTTGTTGCGCTCCCAGACCTCTTCCAGGTGCGGCGGGACCAGTTCATCGGTCAGGCCCCAGGTCGGGAACAGCGAGCAGGCCAGTTCCGGGTGCCCATCGCAGTGGTAGCACTCGCGGTTGTTTTCCATCACCAGCTTCCAGTTGCCTTCTTCGATGATGTCCTGCTGGTAGGCGACCTTGGCGCTGCCCAGGTCGTGCGGTGCCAGGTAGGGCTCGAAGATCGCGGAGACCTCGTCGAAGTCGGTTGGCGGCTCGGCGGCGATGGAGACGAAGATCAGGCCCGCGTGGATGCGGCCGTGGGCGCGCTTGAGAGCGAAGCAGTTCTTGTCGAAGTCGATTTCGCCAGGGGAGGAGGCGTGGATCAGGTCGCCTTCGGGCGAGTAGGTCCAGGAGTGGTAGCCGCAGACCAGGTTGCCGGTGCTGCCGGCGGACTCGGTCAGGACCCGGGCGCCGCGGTGGCGGCAGACGTTGTGCAGGACGTTGACCCCGCCATCATCGGTGCGCAGCACGATCAGCGAATGCGGACCGTAGTCCAGGGTGACGTAGTCGCCTGGCTCTGGCACTTCGGCCACGCTGGCGGCAAAGAGCCAGTGGGTGCCGAAGATGGCTTCCATCTCGACCTTGAAGATCGCTGGGTCGGTGTAGAACGGGGCTTCAAGGGAAAAGCCCTTGCGCCGGTTCTGGAAGAGTTCGGTAATTTCGGCGAGCTGTTGAGTCTCCACAGTCGAAGCGAGCTTGCCACGCGTGCTGCGCGCGGCACTTACCGAAGCGGTCATCTGTTACTCCTAGAAACACAGCGCCTGAGCGCCTTTGGGGTGTGGTGGTGCGGTGAGCTGGATCACGGAAATGATCAACCGCATGAATCGAGACTAGGAATAATTAGTGTCCATGAAAAGCGCAAGATTTCGAATGAAATCATGCACAATTAGTGCATGATTGATCCACGCTTGAGCACCCTCCGGGTCTTCTCTTCCACCGGCAATGTGGCACGGACTGCGGAACTGACCGGATACTCGCCCTCGGCGGTCTCGGCGCAGCTGCGCGAGCTGCAGCGCGGCCTGGGGATCCAGCTGCTGATCAAGGACGGGCGGGGGGTGCGGCTGACCGCTGCCGGGCGGCACTTTGTGGCGGGCCTGGACTCGATTGTGACGCAGTGGGAGCTGCTGATGGCCTCCTCGCGCACCGCCTCGGGGCAGCTGCAGGCGAGCTTTGGCCTTGGCGGATTTTCCACCGCGGCTGCCGAGCTGCTCGCCCCGCTGGCAGCCAAGCTGCGCACCAGCCGGCCGGAGATGGAAGTGCGGCTGGTCGAGGCCCAGCCCCAGCGCTGCCTGGACCTGCTGCTCTCCGAGCGCATCGACCTGGCGGTGATCGTGGCCAGCCAGTCGCAGACCGGCACTCTGGTGCAGGCCCGGTTCGAGCAGACGGTCCTGCTTGATGACCCGCTGGATGTGGTGCTGCCTGCCGACCATCGGCTGGCAATGAACAAGTCGGTGTCCCTGGAGCAGCTGGCTGATGATCCGTGGATTACCGAAGCCGAGCACTCGGTGTACCGGGCGCTTTTTGTCGCCGCCTTCACCTCGCTGGGCGTCACCCCGCACATTGCCCACGAAGCGGTGGAGTGGGAAACCATGATCGCGTTCATCGGGGCCGGGCTGGGGGTCGGCTTGCTGCCGCGGCTGGCCACCTTGGGCAGCGTCGATAATGTGGTGCGCCGTCGCATTACCGGCGTGGCCAAGCCCTCGCGCCGCATTGTCGCGGTCACCCGCAAGGGATCCCTGGGTTCTCCGATGATCGAGGAATCCTTGAAAATTCTGCAGGACACGGCCAAGGAAATTATTTCCCAGCGGTCAGCCGAAGAACTGGACTGATTTGCCGGGCAGAAACGACGGCATCCGACGCTGATTGCTACGCAACGCTATTGACATGGATCACACACATGAGGAGACTTTCCTACATCCGATTAGTATCCAACTGATATTTCATGCGAAAGGTCTGGCATGGGCAACCTAGCAGTAAGTTATGCAGGAGCGGGCAAAGTCGAGCTGATCGACACCCCGTACCCGGAATTCGAATTGAAGGATGGCCCGGGAGTCCACCCGGCCAACATCGGGCGCCAAGTCCACCACGGCGTCATCCTCAAGACCATCGCCACCAACATTTGCGGCTCTGACCAGCACATGGTCCGCGGGCGTACCACCGCACCGGAAGGCCTGGTACTCGGCCACGAGATCACCGGCGAGGTTGTGGAAGTCGGCCGCGACGTCGAATTCCTCAAGGTCGGCGACGTGGTTTCGGTGCCCTTCAACATCTCCTGCGGACGCTGCCGGAACTGCAAGGCCGGGCAGACCGGCATCTGCCTGAACGTGAACCCGGATCGCCCGGGCTCCGCCTACGGCTACGTGGACATGGGCGGCTGGGTCGGCGGCCAGGCCGAGTACGTGCTGGTCCCCTACGCGGACTGGAACGCGCTGAAGTTCCCGGACCGCGACCAGGCCATGGAGAAGATCCTGGACCTGACCATGCTCTCGGACATCTTCCCTACCGGCTTCCATGGCGCAGTGGGCGCCGGCGTCACCGTCGGCTCCACCGTCTACGTGGCAGGTGCCGGTCCGGTGGGCATCGCCGCCGCCACCTCGGCGCAGCTGCTGGGCGCCGCAGTGGTCATCGTCGGCGACCTGAACGAGGACCGCTTGGCCCAGGCTCGCGCCATGGGCTGCGAAACCGTCAACGTTGCGCTGGGCGATCCTGCCGATCAGATCGAGCAGATCCTCGGCGTTCCAGAGGTCGACTGTGCCATTGACGCAGTGGGCTTCGAAGCCCGCGGCCACGGCCACGGCGCAGCCACCGAACAGCCTGCCACCGTGCTGAACTCCATCATGGAGATCACCCGCGCCGGCGGCAGCCTGGGCATCCCGGGCCTGTACGTCACCGGAGACCCGGGCGCAGTCGACGAGGCCGCCAAGGTCGGTTCGCTGTCCATGCGCTTCGGCCTGGGCTGGGCCAAGTCCCACACCTTCGTGACCGGCCAATGCCCTGTAATGAAGTACCACCGCGGCCTGATGAATGCGATCTTGAACGACAAGGTCTCGATCGCCAAGAACGTGAACGCCACGGCGATCTCGCTGAAGGACGCTCCGAAGGGCTACGCCGAGTTCGACAGCGGCGTAGCAAAGAAGTTCGTGCTGGACCCGCACGGTCTGATCGGCGCCTGATACACGCGCCCATCTGAACTCGTGGCAGCAACCGGGCTGGAGAGCTGGCGTGCCAGCCCGGTTGCCTGCCAGCGCCTGCCCGGCCCGGGCCGGCGCACCCCCTCTACACCCTCAGCATCATGAAGCCACTCGTGATCTGGACACAGGCCGGCCGCCGCGGACCACACCCAACAGGCGCCCCGCCTCTTCCCCCTCCCTGAAGGACATGCTATGAAGAGCACTGAGCAACCTGTCAAAGACCTCGTCAGCGAGCTGCATTCGGCGCGAAGACGAAGGCCCCGGCGCTATCTGAGCAGCGGCACCGACTATTGGGTATTCGGCATCGCAGGAATTCTCACCCTCGCGTTCATCGTGTGGGGCTTCGTCTCGCCCGCCGGCCTGGGCAGCGTCGCATCCACCGCCCTTGACTGGGTCATCACCAAAACCGGCTGGGTCTTTGTCATCGCGGCAACGGTCTTCACCATCTTTGTCCTGGTGGTCGCCGCAAGGAACTTCGGCCGCATCCCGCTGGGCAAGGACGATGAACGGCCGCAGTTCAGCACGGTCTCATGGATCTCCATGATGTTTGCCACCGGCATGGGCATCGGCCTGGTGTTCTATGGGGTCGGCGAGCCGCTGTACTTCTACATGGTTCCGCCACCAGAAACCGTGGGTGGCCAGACGTCGGCCGCCGTGGGCACCGCCATGGGCACCACCTTGTTCCACTGGACCCTGTTCCCCTGGGCGATGTACGCCATCGTCGGCTTGGGCATGGCCTATGGCAGCTTCCGCCTGGGCCGCCCGCAATTGTTCTCCTCGATGTTCTCTTCCATCTTTGGCGAGCGCGCGGTCAATGGCTGGGGCGGGAAAACCATCAACATCCTGGCCATCTTGGCCACGCTCTTCGGCTCGGCCTGTTCGCTGGGCCTGGGCGCACTGCAGATTGGCGGCGGCATCCAGTCCGCAGGCATCATGAACTCCGTGGGCTCGGGAATCCTGGTCTTGATCATCGCCATCCTGACCGCGCTGTTTGTCGCTTCGGCCGTCTCCGGCATCGAGCGCGGCATCCAGTGGCTGTCGAACATCAACATGGTCCTGGCCGTTGCGCTGGCGCTGGTGGTCTTCATCGGCGGACCGACGCTGTTCATCTTGAACGTCATCCCGAATGCCGTAGGCTCGTTCATCGCCGATCTGCCGCAGATGGCATCGCGCACCGCTTCCTCGGGCGACGGGGATATGGCCAGCTGGCTGTCCTCGTGGACCATTTTCTACTGGGCATGGTGGGTTTCATGGACCCCATTTGTGGGCCTGTTCATCGCGCGCATTTCCCGCGGACGCACCATCCGCCAGTTTGTCACCGGCGTGCTGCTGGTTCCATCGGCGGTCACCCTGCTGTGGTTTGCGATCTTCGGTGGCGGTGCCATCGGCATCCAGGAACGCGCAGAGCGCGGAGGAGACATGGCCCAGGCGCTGACCAGGATGGTGGATGGCGCACCGGATATCAACTTCGACTCGATCCTCTTCAGCCTGCTGGACAGCCTGAATCTTCCGGGATGGATTGCCACCGGCTTGATGGTTCTCACCGTCGTGCTGATTGCGATCTTCTTTGTCACCGGCGCGGACTCGGCTTCCATAGTGATGGGTGCCTTGAGCGAGCGCGGCGCCGAGGAGCCAACCAAGAAGTCGGTGATCTTCTGGGGCGTTTCGGTCGGTGCGGTGGCTGCCGTGATGCTGCTGGCCGGTGGAGATCATCCGGCGGCCGCCCTGAACGGCCTGAAGAACATCACCATCGTTTCGGCTCTGCCCTTTGTGCTCGTGATGCTGCTGCTGTGCGTGGCGCTGTGGAAGGACTTGAGCCGCGACCCGCTGGTGCTTCGCGAAAAGGTGGCCCAGGAAGTCCTGGAGCAGGCCGTGGATGAAGGCATTGACCGCCATGCCGGCGAGCACTTCAGCCTGATGACTTCGGAACAGCCGATAGTCAAGGTTTCTGGCGACGAGCCGGTAATTCTGCCGGCTCCCGATGTGGCGCCAGTGGCGGCAGGAGAAGAGCTGGATGATGAACAGGGCGGGGAGCGGGATACCGATCTGGAACCGGAAGGTGCCGGCAGGTAATTGAAATACCAGCGGCGCCCCTTGGCCTTTGGGCTAGGGGGCGCTGCGCAGCGCCTGCTCAAAGTGGGCGACATGCTCGGTGACCAGCTTTGCTGCCAAATCGGCGTCACCGTCCAGAATTGCCCGCAGCAGCGCCGAGTGCTCCTTGATGTGTTCGGCAATGGGCGGCATCTGGTCGATGACCAGGCACCAGATGCGCGTCACCAGGTTGTCCAGGCGCACGAGGGTTTCCTCAAGATGCTTATTGCCGGCGGCCTTGTAGATCAGCCGATGCATCTGGATATCCAGCAGCAGCAGGGAGCGCTGGTCGAGCGCGGGATCCAGCGAGTCGATGCGCGCCAGATAGCCGTTGAGCTGGGCGCGGATTTCTGGATCCCTGTTGGCGGCGGCATTGCGTGCGGCTACGGGCTCCAGCACCTGGCGCATTTCGGAGATGTAGTTCAGCTCATGGAAATCCACGGCCGTGGCAAAGGTTCCGCGGCGTGGATAGGAAACCACCAGGTGGTCCGTCTCCAGGCGCTTGAGCGCTTCGCGCATCGGGGTGCGTCCGATGCCCAGTTCCTCGGCCAGTTGCGGTTCGTGGATCGGGTGGGTCGGAGCGATTTCAAGCAGCATCAAGCGATCGCGAAGTGCCGCGTAGGCGCGGTCCGCCATTGAGCCTTGTTCCGTAATGGTGCTTGAGAATTCCGTGGGCATTGAAAATTCGCTCTCTTCGCTGTTCAAATCTCATTTGCAATAGTCACAGAGTATCGCTTGCGCGGGGATTCTTTGATTTTTCCCCGCGAATTCGGCACATTTTGGACCAGAATTGCGCTGAAATGCTACGTGTTCAAAGAACTTGGAAATCTCCGAAGAAATCTTGTTGACGCTGTGCTGGCTCACACATAGTATTGTGATCAGCTATTGATATATCAGACTCTTGATCAGGATTTCCGGCTCATCAAAGCCAGGGATCACAAGGGTGGCCGGGGCGGCAACCAGCAACGGAGCAAAGCCTCGCTCAAGGACGGTTTGCAGTCCCAGGACCACAACACGCCACCATTATTTCTCAATCACCACCACGAGCCATGGCGAAGCTAGCGCTATCTCGGCGAATGCAAGGAGCGGCACGATGACCGAACCGAATAACAAATACGTCCTGACCTTCACCTGTGCCGAGCGCGCGGGGATCGTGCATGCGGTCACCGGCCTGCTGCTGACTCATCATGGCAACATCCGCGAACTCAAGCAGCATGACGACCAGCGCTCCGGCACCTACTTCCTGCGTATTGAATTCGAGATTTCTTCCAGCGAAGGCAACGACCTGGACATCGCCGACCTCGAATCCAATCTCAAGGACCTGGCGGAAGAGCACGAGGCAAGCTGGGGCCTGCGCCCTGCGGGCCAGAAGAAGCGCGTGTTGATCATGGTCTCCAAGTTCGGCCACTGCCTGCATGACCTCCTGTTCCGTTCGCGGATCGGCGAACTGCCAGTGGAAATCGCCGCAGTGGTTTCCAACCACCCGGATCACCGCCAGCAGGTTGAGTGGAACGGCATCCCCTTCTTCCACGTACCAGTTACCGCTGCCACCAAGCCTGAAGCAGAAGACAAGCTGATGGAGCTGGTGGACCGCTTCGACGTGGATCTGGTCGTGCTGGCCCGCTACATGCAGATCCTCTCTGATGACTTGACCCGCAAGCTCAGCGGACGAGCCATCAACATTCACCACTCATTCCTGCCATCGTTCAAGGGCGCGAAGCCTTACCACCAGGCCTTCGAACGCGGCGTGAAAACCGTAGGTGCCACCGCGCACTACGTGAACAGCGAACTGGATGAGGGTCCAATCATCACCCAGAAGGTGCAGGAAGTGGACCACAGCTACGAGCCTGAGCACCTGGTCGCCGCTGGCCGCGACACCGAGTGCAAGGCACTGTCCGATGCAGTACGCTGGCACTGCGAGGACCGCGTCTTCCTGGACGGTTCGCGCACGGTCGTGCTGCGCTAGATCAGCCATAAACGCAGAAAGCCAATCACGGATGAAAGTTGCCGTGATTGGCTTTCTGCGTTAATCAGTATTCTGTTTTCCTTGAGGGGCCTTGTTCTTCGGCAAGTACAAGTTCCGGCTTCTGGTTCGACCGGTGTCGCGTCGATGCGTCGATGCGTCGATGCGCGCGCTGTCGGTGCCGGGCTGGAACTATTGCTAGGCAGGGACCGGTTTCCCGGATTGGGGTCATCAACTCTTTCATCACCTGCGGCTCAACGTCGTGATGGAGCCACCGGGCAAGGATCTGCACTGCTTGGTTCGCGGCATTTGCCTGACCGAGCCAGGGCTCCCACTTCATGTGGAGTTTTCGCCGGGGAGCTTCGCGCTTCCGTCCGCCCGGAGCGGTTTCGGCTAGCGTTTGCGCAGCGGAGCCACCCAGGGTTCACCGAAGATCAGCTGAGTCCGGCAGTGGGCAACTTGGGGCAGGGCAAGGAGCTTGTCGATGATCAGCGTCTGCAGTTCAGTGCTGTTGGCGACTGCGACATGGACCAGATAATCTTCGCTGCCGCTGACGTTGTACAGCGCGAGGGTTTCAGGCAGGGCAAGTGCTTTGTGCACGAAGTCATTGGCGGTGTCGCGGGCATGCGGGCGGATCTGGATGCCAAGGAATGCCTGCTCGCCTTTGCCCAGCAAACTGGGCAGCACATGGGCGCGGGTGGCGACAATGGTGCCGTTGCGGCGCATCCGCCTAACCCGCTCCAGGCAAGTGCTGGGAGCAATTCCCACTTTGGCTGCGATCTCCTTATTCGGCAGGGTCGCATCTACCTGAAGTAATTCCAAAATTGCCCAATCTACCGAATCCAATTCGGGAGATTTGCCTAATTTCATTTCTGAGTCGCTCACTCAATGATTCTAGCGAATCCGGCCCATAGTCTGAAGCTGGAATAAAGCTGGTGGACCGGAGGGATGCTATGGGAATTGAATCGTGGGCGGCCTTCGTCCTAGCGCTATTAGTGGCCTTGGCGGTGCCCGGCCCGGACTTGGCATTGGTGGTGCAATCTACCACTCGGTCGGTGCGGCAAGGAGTTTCCACAGCCGCGGGCGTGGTCACCGGGCTGATGATGCATGCGCTGCTGGCGGTGGCGGGAGTGACCACGCTGCTGATCTCGGCGCCAGGGGCCATGGCCGTTGCGCAGGCCCTGGGATCCATGGTCCTGTTGTGGATGGGGTTCAGCATGCTGCGCGCTGGACTGTCCCGGGCAGGCAACGCAGTGCCAGCCACGGTTGCTCGAAGCCGGAGCGGATACGCCCGCGGGCTGATCACCAACGCGAGCAATCCCAAGGCGCTGCTGTTCTTTGCGGCGATCCTTCCCCAGTTCATCGGCCAATCCGAGGGTGCCTGGTACCGGACCGTGCTGCTATGCGCGACCGTGGTCATCGGTGCCGCATTGTGGTGGTCAGGAGCTATCGCGGTAGTCCGGTTCTCCGGAGTGCATCAATCGCCAACCGCAGAGCGAGTCGTGACCGTGGCCGGCGGAGCGTCCTTGGTGGCAATTGCCATCGGGCTGCTGGCTGCGGCGGCGCTGGGACTGGTCCACGCGTGGGCCTGAGGGCTTAGAGGGATAAATAATTGATCAGGGCACCCATCCGGTGCCCACTGGAAAGGAAGAACAGATGACCCGCATACTGATTGCCGGCGCCGGTGCGACCGGCGGAGCTTTGGGAGCCCGTCTGCTGGCAGCCTCAAGGGAAGTCACATTCCTGGTGCGGGAACGCCGCCAGAGGCAGCTTGCCAAAGACGGACTGCGCTTCAGCGCTCCCGACACCCAAGGCACCTGGCCAGTGCGGGCTGTTACCACTCTTGCGGATGAAAAACCCTTCGACCTGGTGATCGTGGCGGTGAAGGCTCCGGCCATTGCCGGGCTGATCCCGGAACTATCCGGCGCCCTGGACAAGCACACGCGCATCCTGCCGCTGCTCAACGGTATGGCGCATATTGATGCCCTGGAGGAGGCCTTCGACGGGCAGGTGCTGGGCGGCATCGTGAAGATCGTCGCCACCTTGGACGAGCAGTCAGTGGTCCGCCAGCTGACCGGTTTATGCCAGCTGGGCCTGGGCGGATTGCACGGGCTGCCGGTCCCAGAGCCGTTGATTGCAGCACTGGACGTGGATGGCATTGAGATCCAAGTGCTGGAGCAGGTAATGGACAAGCTCTGGGAAAAGTGGGCCTTCATCGCCGCAGCCGGCGTGATTACCTGCCTGTTCCGCGGCAATATCGGCGACATCCTGGCCGCTGGGGGAGAGAACATGATCCTGGAAGCCATCGGCGAATGCGAGCGGATCGCGTCTGCGGCGGGCCACCCGGTCAGCAAGGAAGGCCATGAGCAGTCCCTCGGCCTGCTCACCGAGCGGGGCAGCGAATTCACTTCTTCGCTCTACCGCGATCTGGGCCACGGGGTCCCGGTCGAAGCCGAGCACATCATCGGGGATTTGGCCGCTCGCGCCAAGCAGCTGGGCATCGCCGCACCGCTGCTGCATGCCGCGCTTCTCCAGCTGCGCACCCACCAGCAGTCGCTGCTGCGCACCGGTGCGCCCGGCCGTTGATGCGCTGCGGCTGGCCAGAAAATTCGGGCCGAAGGATCTGGCGCGGGAATTTCCCGGAACAAATAGCGCCAAGGCCGCGATGGAAGGGCAATCTGGCTCTTCCATCGCGGCCTTGGTGCTACTTGGCTACGAGGGCAGTGAAGGTTGCCGCGGCCACCTCGGTGGCTGCGCGTTCCCAATCTCCCAGCAGGCCGAGCATATTCTGCCCGTCTTCCCGGCGCGGCTCCAGCTGCCCGGACAGGGTGGAAAGCACCGCAGTGCGCAGCTCGGTATTCAGGTTGACCTTGCCCACCCCGAAGGAGATGGAGCGCGAGAGGTCAGCCGCGGCGATGCCCGAAGCGCCATGCAGCACCAGCGGCACCGTGGATGCTGCATGGATGGCCTCCAGCACCTCCCAATGGATTTTCGGCTCTCCCTTGTAGCGCCCGTGGACATTGCCAATGGCCACCGCCAGCAGGTCCGCGCCGGTGGCTGCCAGGAATCCGGCCACCTGTGCGGGGTCGGTCAGCTGCGAGGGCGTCTGCTCGAAGGCCTGGTCCTCGTTGCCGGCAAGCGCGCCCAGCTCCGCTTCCACGACGATGTCCGGCCCGGCCAATGAACGCACCTGCTGCACGAAAGCGATATTTTCCTCCAGCGTGCCAGCCGAGCCATCGGCCAGCACCGCGGTGGCACCAGCCCGCACCGCGCGGACGATCAGCTGCGCGTCGCTGGCGTGGTCCAGCTGGACCGCCACCGGGGTGCTGGCCTGCTCGCCCAGGGCGCGCAGGGCCGAGATCAGCCTCAGGCCCGAGGCTGAGCCTGCGGTCTTCGGAGCGACGTTCAGGATGACTGCGCGCTGCTGCGCTTCGGCCTCGGCCACCACGGCCAGGGCTGTGGTGAACTCGTAGCAGGTGAACGCGGGAACAGCATGGCCTGCGGCGAGGGCCTCGGCGACCATCTGGTTCATTGGCTTGAGCATGGATCAGGCTCCTGCCGCGGTAACGATGGCGTAGACAAGGGCGGTGAGCGCGAATCCGGCCACGCCCAGGATGGTGGTCAGCACCGTCCAGGTGCGCAACCCATCAGCCACGGACAGGCCCAGGAAGCGGGTGACGATCCAGAATCCCGAGTCGTTCACGTGGCTCAAGCCGAAGGCGCCAAAGCCTACCGATGCCAGGATCAGTGCGGTCTGCACGGGGGAGTAGCCGCCTGCTTCCACCGCGGAAGCCAGCAGGCCCGTGGTGGTGATGATTGCGACCGTGGCTGAACCCTGCGAGGCACGCAGGATGGCAGCCAGGATGAAGGCCATGACAATGAGCGGCAGGCCCGCTGATGCCAGGGATTGCGCCAGCACGGTGCCGATGCCCGATTCGGTGAGCACCTTGCCGAATACGCCGCCAGCACCGGTCACCAGGATCACGATGGCCGCCGGGGCCAGGGCCGAGTCCATGACCTTGCCGGTCTTTTCGCTGCTCCAGCCGCTGCGCACGCCCAGCAGGTAGTAGGACACCAGCACGGTGGTCAGCAGGGCGATGGATGGCGAACCGACAAAGCCCAGGATATTGGCGGCGGTGGATTCCGCGGCAACCAAGGTGGTGCCTACGGTGCCGAACATGATCATCACAATGGGCAGCAGGATCATCGAGATGACCATGCCCGAGGTCGGGGCCTTCGTCTTGGCCAGGGTGCTTCCCTTGCCAGTGTCCGCGCTGGCGCCAAAGGAATCGTACTGCTCCTTGGTTTCGGGCAGCATCGGGATCTCGCGGCGGTTGATGCGCTTGGCCACGAAGAAGCCGAGCACGCCCAGCGGAGCGCAGAAGGCAAGGCCCAAGATGGTGGCCCAACCGATATCCGCACCGAGGATCTGGGCACCGCCAACCACGCCCGGATGCGGCGGAACCACCACATGGATGGCCAGCATGATCGCGCCCACGGGCAGGCCGATCTTCACTGGGGAAACGTTCAGCGCCTTGGCGAAGCCGTAGATGATCGGCACCAGCACGATGAATCCGACGTCGAAGAAGACCGGGATGGCCAGCAGGAATGCTGCGGTGGTCAGTGCCGCGATCACCCGGCGCGGGCCGAAGAGCGCGGTGAAACGGGTGGACAGCACCTGGGCACCGCCGGAGATCTCGATGACCTTGCCGAGCATGGCGCCCAGGCCCACCAGCACGGCCACGCTGCCCAGCGTGCCGCCCATGCCGGTGGTGACCAGGCCGGCCACATCCTGGATGGGGATGCCCGCGGCCAGCGCCACGAGGATGCTGACCAGCAACAGGGTTATGAATGCCGGCATCTTGAATTTGATGACGCCGACCAGCAGCAGGGCCACGGCGGCCACAGCAATCAGCAAGAGCATAATCGGGCTCATGACAGTTTCGTCTCCTTTGACGTTGCCAGCGGGGGTTCAGCCCGCGCGGTGATGAGGTTAGTTGCCGGTTTTCGGAGCGACGACCTTGATGAGCGCGGAATCGTCGGCCGCGGCCAGCCCGTGGGCTTCGCCCAGCAGGAAGAGCTGTTCCGCGGCGGAAGCCACCGGGGTAGCCAAATGCAGCGCGCGGGCCGCGGTGGTCACGATCCCCAGGTCCTTCACGAAGATATCCAGCCGGGAAAGCACCTCGGCGCCCTCTTCGGTGTAGGCCTCGAGCATGCGCGGGCCGCGGTTGCCGAGCATGAAGGAGCCAGCGGCGCCGGCCTGCAAGGCATCCAGGGTGGTGGCCTGGTCCAGGCCGAGCTGGTCAGCCAGGGCCAGCGCCTCGGCGGCGGCGGCGATATGCACGCCGCACAGCAGCTGGTTCACGGTCTTCAGCGCCTGTCCATCGCCGGGCTTGTCGCCCACGATGCTCAAGGTGGAGGCCAGCTGGTCCAGCACCGGGCGGACCTTGGCCAGCTGCCCAGGTTCGGCACCGACCACGATCAGCAGGTCGCCTTCGCCAGCGCGCACCGGGCCGCCGGAGAGCGGCGCGTCCACCAGGCCCACGCCCAGCTCGCCCAGCCGGGCGGCGGTGGCCGGTACGGCATCCAGCCCGACGGTGGAGGTCAGGATGACCACGGCGCCGGACTTCAGGTGCTGGGCCACGCCGTTTTCGCCGAAGAGCACGGCGTTCAGCTGCTCGCCGTTGCGCACGGCCAGGATCAGCGCGTCGGCGCCGGCCACGGCCTCGCGGGCGCTGCCAAAGGTGGCAATGCCGGCTTTGCTGGCCAGCTCCATGCGCTCGGTGCTGATGTCGAAGCCGTGGACGGAAAACTTGGCCGCCAGGCGGGTGGCCATTGGCAGGCCCATGGCGCCCAGGCCCAGGACGGCAACTGCGGTGGTGTTCATTGAATACTCCAAAAAGGTTCAGGTGGTGATTAGAAGGTGGCGCTCAGCTTGCGGGTGACAGCGGTGAGCGAGCTGTCATCGCCCACATTGCCGGCGAAGACGATGTACGGGATGCCGGCAGCCGGTCCATCCACGGATTCCCAGAGCGAGACGATGCCAGGAAGCATGGGGCCGCGCACGATCGCATGGCGCATTTCCAGGCCGAAGGCCGCGACGTCCGAAGAGGTGATCCCGCCCTTGGCGATCACGAAGCGCGGCGGATTGGCATGCAGGGTCCGGTTGACCACGGCGACCACTGCGGCGCTCACTCTCCGGGCGATATCCAGCGACTGGGCGGCGTCCTCGGTCTTCACCAGCGTGCGCGAGGTGTGCACGATGACATCGCCGGTGGCCAGGGCCTGGCCGATCTGCGCCACCTTGGAGGAGATATAGGCTTCGCTTTCCTCCGCGAGGATGGTGGGCACGTCCAGCTCGAAGACCGTGGCGTTCGAGTGCACCGCGGTGAGGTCTGCCAGCTGGCGGGTGGTCACTCCAACGTGGGATCCGACCACGATCAGCCCGCCCGCGGTGCGCTGCCCGGCGCCGTTGTCCGCAAAGATTTCCTCGGCGGTCAGCGGCTCGCGCTTCTCTTGGCCGATGCGCGCACGCATGAAGGGCGGGCCCACCCGGCACAGCACCCGCGTCCCGGCCGCTTCAGCCAGCTGCAGGCCCTCGGCCAGCGCCAGCAGGTCGTTTTCCGTGACGATATCGGCGGTGGCCACCTGTGCGTTGGATGCCTGGGCCAGCTTGCCGGCGATGGACGAAGCGCCAGCGCGGATGGTGTCCAGATCCAGGACCATCACGTCCTCGGCGGCTTTGCGCCCGCCGGTCTTCTCGGCGACGTAGTCCGGCAGGTAGCTGGTGCTGAATCCGAAGGTGGCGTCCTTGGCGAACTCGGTGTCGCTGACCTTGGCCAGCTCGCCCTTGCCGCTGCGCATGTAGTGCTCGCCGGCCACGGTGATCCGGCCGGCTTCGCCGAATGCGGGAACCATCAGGACCGCGTCCACTGCCTCGTTGGGATCCACGGCGGCCACGGTCGCGGCCAGGGTGTCGGTTTCCAATGGGAAATGCCCGCGGAGGGTGGAGTCGCTGCGGCTGACGAAGGATACCGGAATTCCCGCTTCGCTGGCAGCCTGCAGGGCGGCGCGGGCTACCTGCTCATTGCGGATGGCGGCATCGGCGGCATCCAGCGAGCGGGTGTTGGTCAGGACGTAGACGGCCAGCGGGCGCTCGCCGTCGAGTTCCAGGCCGAAGGCCCAGCGGAAATCATCGACTTCCCAGGCGGTGAGCACCGGCAGGTTGCTGACCGATTGCGTTCCGGTGGGGTCGTCATCGAGGACCACCAGCACCCGCCCGGTGGCACGTGCCGCCGCGGCGATCTGCGCGGGGGCGATGTCGCGCTCCGGAAGGTATCCGGCGAGCAAATCGGACTCAAGCATGAACAAGGACTCCTTCGTCATTGGGCAACCCATCAATTTCATAGGTAAGATGTCAGACATCTGTTGTGCAAATTAGTGTCGCATGGATCACTGTCCGCCGCAAGCCCTTTGGGGACATAGACTGGACAGGTCTCGAAGAGGATGGATCATCCCAAAGCTGGAGGAATCGTGGCGCGGAAATCACTGGTGGTACAGGTCGTCGATAGCGTGCTTGACCGCATCGTCAGCGGAGAACTATCGGTTGACCAGCCAATTCCGGGCGAATTGGAACTCTGCGACACCCTGGAAGTCAGCCGGATGACGGTGCGCGAAGCGATCAAGACCTTGGCCGCCCAGAACATCATTCGCATTGAGCGCGGGCGTGGAACCTACGTGAATCCGATCAACATGTGGAATTCACTGGAGGCCGTGGTTCGTGCCACCACCGCTGGGGTGGGGGCTGCCGCCGCCGCGGTCCAGCTCATTGAACTGCGCCGCATGCTGGAGACCGGAGCCTGCGAATTGGCTGCGGCGCGAATCACCGATGAGCAGCTTGAGCAAATGGGCGTGCTGCTCGAAACCATGCGCGAGGCCCATGCGGCCGGAGACCTGGACCGATTCGTGGATGCTGATCTGGGGTTCCACGACATCATCCTGCACGCCTCGGGCAATGTCTTCGTCTCCGCGCTCTTCGAGCCCTTGGGGCGAGTGCTCTCCTCGCGCCGGCGCGAAACCAGCGCCTTCCCGCAGATCCAGGAACACGCGATCCACGAGCACGAACAAATCCTCCAGGCCCTGTCGCAGCGCAACAGCTCCAGCGCGCGCGAGGCCATGGACCAGCACATGCAGCAGACCCTGGATGACCTGAACACCTTTGTGCTTAACCGCTAGCTGACCATGCCCGGCCGGTTGCTTGCCGAGCCGAGAGGATTCCTCGTTGGATACGCAACGCCATCATCAGTGGCAAGGTTGACGCGCTCAAGACCAAGTTCGGGATGGTCCCGAGCTCGCCGGGCTCGGTGGCGCATCCGAGTTCTCCACCCTGAGTGTGAGAGCCCGGGCCGAAGATCATTCTTCAATGCCATCACCGGATGGCGGCGGCGGTTCTAGAGTTGAACGTAGACAACTGCTGATCCGTCAACTTCGCAAAGGACCTTCATGACCCGCTTCGCCACGTCATCCCATTCCCGCACTGCCCCCCGCATCTCGATCAGCTCGGCCGTCCTGGCACTTGGGATCGCCCTGAGCGGATGCGGCGCCGTCGAATCCTGGGACAAAGCCACCGCTGACGCATGGTCCGTGACCTATGAAGTCACCGTTGCCGGAGGCTCGGGCGACAGCCTGCAGGACGTGTCCTACCTTGAAGCCGAAAAGCGCGGCGAAGACTCGACCGAAGTGACAGAAGATTCCGTGGCGACAACGGACGACGCAAAGAAGAAGGCGAGCAGTATCTGGTCGGTAGAGAGCATGGTGACAGCTCAAAAGGATGCCTCCATCGCGGCGACACCCGCTCAAGGCGGCACCGCAACCTGCCGAATTCTTCTGGACGGAGTCAAGGAAATCGCTGCAGAAACCGGTGCTCCGGGCGAGCGCGTGCAGTGCGAAGCCACCACTCCTGCCTTTGAGAAGTAGCTGAATCCCTGCGCCTCTTGGCGCTTCGGCTGAGGGACGGCTCCAAGCTGTTGTTCAGCGAACTCCAGCATTTTGGCGGGCTTTCTGAGATCTCCTGCACAGCCGGAACAGAGCTGCCGCGATAGAATGTCAGTTAGCCTTCTTGGGCAATACGCACGACGGAAATGGGACATGCAACTGTGAGCAGTGGAATGGATAGTGGTTCAACTGGCCCAGTCCATGCTGCTCGAATCCAGGCCCAACCCGGTCCAGGAGCTCCCAAGTTCACTGAAATCCCCTCCTTTCTGCATCGCATTTGGCGGTTGAGCCATGCACGGGTATTCCGCTATCTCCTGGTGATCAGCGTGATCCAGCTGGTGAACGGCCTGGGCGTCTTGCCTGCCATCAGGTACCTCTTTGGCCTGGCTTTGGAAGCCAGCCATTTGGAAAACGTCACCGATCGCACCTACACCGTGCTTTTGAGCCAGCCGATCTCGGTGCTGCTGCTTCTTGCCATAGCCGTCCTGGCCCTGGCCGCGGTCAGCTTGCAGTTCGTGGCACTGATCGTCATGGTCAACCGGCAGCAGTCCGGCCGCCCGCCCAATCTTGCCGAAATGTTCGCGGACACCGTGACCTGTCTTGGCAGGCTGCTGCGCTATCCATCGCCACTGCTGATGGTCTACTTCTTCCTGGCCTTGCCGCTAGGCGGCCTGGGTCTGTCCTCGGTGCTGATTCAGGGCGTGGGCATTCCTCCCTTCGTCACCCGTGAATATTTGAAGGTTCCGCTCAGCACGGCAATTTATGTGCTGCTGATCGGCTCAATCCTCTGGGTGAACCTCCGCCTGATTCTGACCTTGCCCCTGATGGTGATCGGCGAGAAGAAATCGCTGGCTGCCCTGGGTGGAAGCCTGCGCGCAACGCATAAGAACTTCTTCAGGTACCTGGCTCTGGTTGGACTGCCCCTAGGGGTGGCAGCGCTGGTCGCCTCCTTCCTGGTGGAATTCCTGGTCTGGGTTTCCGATCATGCTTCGAACCTTGCCAGCGGGCAAAGCTCTGCATTGGTTTCGAGCTTGTGCATCGGGCTGGGCCACACGCTGGGATTCATGATTATCGGCGCCGCGACCGTGGTCGCACTCCAAATCCTGGTCGCCCTGACCCGCGACCGGCTGGGGCTCGCCTCGGTATTTGAAGTGCACAGCAGCCAGCGCCAAACCGTGCAGGCACGTGCTGCACGGGCAACGGCGGGAACGGTCGCGTTTGGCCTGGCTGTAGCGGGGGGCTTCTATGCGACACCGGCATTGGGCCAGACTGTATCCAGTGCCGAAGACACCCTGATCCTTGCGCACCGCGGCTATTCGGCCGGTGGCGTGGAAAACACCCTTGGCGCGCTGGATGCGGCGGCTGAACATCATGCGGACTACGTTGAAGCAGATTTCCAGCAGACGAAGGACGGCCACTTTGTCGCCAGCCATGACACCAACTTGCTAATGGTTTCCGGGGTTAATAGGAATATCTATGAGATGACCCTGGCAGAAGTCCGGAAGGTGAGGGTACGCGAAGGCGGATTCTCCGACCATATTCCCACCATGCAGGAATACCTTGAGCATGCCGATGAACTCGGGATTCCGGTGCTGGTGGAGCTCAAGGTCACCGGGCACGAATCCAAGGGATATCTGCGCAGTTTCCTCGAAGACGTCGACGCAACGGGAACCACGACGAAGAACATCTATCATTCGTTGAGCCCAGCGGCGGTCAAGGGGATCAAGCGCGCCCGTCCGGAGCTGCGCGTCGGGCTGACCGTGGCCATGAGCGTGGGCAAGCTGCCACGGGTGAACTGCGATTTCTACACGCTGGAGCAAGCCTCGTTCCGTCCCGAGCTCTTGGACCAAGCCCATGAGCAGGGCCAAGACGTGTACGTCTGGACGGTTAATGACGAGTCCACGATTCGCGAATTATTGAGCCTGCCGGTGGACGGAATTGTCACCGACAGCGTCGAAATGGCGATCAATGACCGGCAGATGGTGGCCACGAACCCCGCCTCGGATTACCGTGTGGGCTATGCGCTGGCATACCTGGATCTCTTCCGCTAAGCCCTTGACGATCAATGTCCTGCGGGCAGCGCTCACCGGTTCAGATACGGTATCAGGCCGGCAGAGCGAAGAAGCCCAAGGGACGCTGATCATCGCCTTGGATGTCGCCCAGCTGCGCGACCTGGATGACTACACGGCACAGGTCGAAGAATTCATTGCCCATGTCAAGAGCTCCGAGCTGGAGCCCGGGGCACGTGCGATCCGTGCGCCGGGGGAGAGCGCTCCGTCGCCCGAAGCGATGGCCGAAGACACGGAAATCCGGCTCAATGCCGTCACCACCGGGCACTTGCATCGCATTGCCCAGCAGCTGGGCATCGAGCCGCCGGCCAGCAGATAGCGGCGGCCGGCCCCAAGGCTGCTAGCGGGCGGGTGTGGTGGTCTGGAACGGCGAATTCTTGCGCGACAGCACCATGGCCAACAGCGCTCCGAGCAGTGCGAAGCCCACGGTCAGGATCCAGGTGGTCTTCCACCCGCCGCTGACCGTGGCCAAGAAGGCCAGCAGCATCGGGCCGGTGAAATTGCCGATGTTGAAGATCTGCTGGCTCAGCCCCATGGCTGCCGGGGCCGAACCTCCGGCAGGAGCCAGATCCACGATGACTCGGGTCATGGTGGTGGGAATGCTCGCGCCGGCAAGCGAGAACAAGCCCACGCAGAGCATCTGGATCCACACCAGCTGTGCCGGGTATTCGAAAACGAAGGTCAGAATCGACGTCAGGGACATCAAGGCGAACCCGGCCAGGAGCAGGGTTCGCCCGTTGATCCCGCGGTGCAGCAGGCCGCCGCAGATGATGGCGCCGACCGCGTTCAGTCCACCCACCACGGCAGAAGCCAAACCACCGGCCACCGGTGATAGGCCAAAATCCTCATAGATTGTGGGCAGGAACCCCACGACGGCCATCCATTGCACCGTATAGCAGCCAAAAATCAATCCTGAGATCCACACGCGTCCGGAACGGGCGGTGATGGCGATGCGCCGGGCGGCCTCGCGCAGGGCTGCCGGCCTCGAGGGGCGGTCCGCGGCGACGAACTTCAGGATCAGCGGAATGGGCAGCAACGTGATGGCCGCGAGGATGGCCCACCACAGGTGCCACGGCATGTGCTGCAGGGCCAGCGCGGTGCAGAAGACACCGAGGAAAGTGGCCATGCCCATGTAGGCGGCCCACCAGCCCACGGCCATGTTCAAGTTCTTGGCGGGGGCATGAAGCCGGACCAGTCCCGGCCCCATGACGGTGGCCATGATGACGCCGGCGCCTTCCAGGGCGCGGGTGGCCAGCAGCAATTCGGCGCTGGGAGCGAAGGCCCCCAGCGCGCTGCCGGCAACCAGCAGGAGCAGGCCGAGAATCAGCGTACGGCGTTGCGAGATCACTTCGGCGAGCAGCGAGACCGCCAGGCCGCCGACCATGCCGGCAACTTGCACCACTCCGAGCAATACGCCGGAGAAGATCAGCGAGAAGCCCAGCTCGTCCTGGATCACGGTCAATGCAGGGGCGAGCTTCCAGATATGCAGCCCAGCCACGACACCGCAGGCCACGATGATGATCCAGGCTGTGTTGGTCCGCTGCTGGGCCTGCCCCATTTTCATTTGCACCGCCGCCGTTTCCTCCTTGCCCGGGACGCGCCAACTGGTGCCCGGCGCTACTATCCTCTTCGGATTGTGGCACGTGGGAAAGGAAGATCCTACGCATATGTCAATGAATGGGAATGGGCGCGGTTCCCTGGCTGCGCTGCAGTGAACTCTGGGGCAGGTGCCAGGCGTACTGCTACCAGCCAAGGATCAGCATCAGCAGGTGAACATTGTTCCTGTGGTTGGTGCGCGAGCCAGCCCCCTGGCCAACTAAAACTTGGGAACTTTCCAGCGGCCATTGGACTGGCGCGGACTTTTTGCTTTGCCAATCACATTTTGCCAGGCCAGGAGCCTAGAAACTGGTGATGCGATCTACCAGACCAGTTGTTCGCCATCGGTGCCGGGCTTGTTCACTCCCAAGTTCTCGCGCACATGATTCTGGGGGTTAGCCACCAGATCGGCAACGAGAGCGGCGACAGACTTTCGGGACACCGTGGTCCCCTTGAACGGCTCGTCTCGTGCGGTGGTCTCGTAGGACACCTCATCGGCATCCGAAAGCCAGGCCGGACGCAGAACGGTATAGTCCAGTGTTGAAGCTTCGACGATGTCCGAAGCGGTGGCATAGGTGTCCAGGGTCGCCGCCCCGATGGTGCTGCGGTTCCAGCGGCCGAACTCGCCAGGGACTTCCTGGTAGATCCCCAAGGCGGTGACGAAAATCAGGCGCTTGACGCCTTCGGCTTCCATCGCCTCAACCACGGCCTTGGCCTGATCGTCGATGTTACCGGCAAGGTTAGCGTAGACCACGTCTTGGCCCTGTACCGCCCGACGAAGTGCGGTGCTGTCATCTGCACTGCCTTCGATCACGATAGAGCCCGCTGGAATGTTGGCAATGCGGTTCTTATTGCGGGCGAACAGGGTCAGTTCAGCACCCTGCTGGGCGAGCATGTCGATGGCCCAGGATGCGATCTGTCCGGAGGCTCCGAGAATAAGGACTCTGGTCATGGAATTTTCCTTTTCGAAGTATTGACTGAGCTTGATGGCCTGCAGCCGTCGGGGTCAGAGGTTATTGGTGAAGAACGGGGTGAGCTTGGCCATCGCCTGGGCAACTGGCTCGTCCTTGTCGTAGAGGTCATAGTGCGACCAATCCTTGATGACGACCAGTTCCTTCTTTTCCGAGCGTGCGCGGCGGATGATTTCGTGGCCATCGCGGTAGGCCCCGAATCCGCCAGGGATGTCACCTACGATGACCATCAGCGGCTGGGTGAGCAGCTCCTCAGCCAGGTGGAAGGCATCCCATCCGTAGGCGACGCTCTGCCGGGAGCGCAGCGTGAGGTTCACGCCGTTAGGCTTGGCGCCGCGGTCAGTCTTGTAGTACTCGGTGGCGCCGAGGATATCCACGTCGGTGATGCCCCATTCTGCGGCCTCTTCCAACGAGGAAGGCAGACCTGGATCGACGAGGTAGTCTTCGCCACGTGCTTCCGCTGTGCGCTGGGCACCGATTTGTTCCAGCTTCGCGATGACCGCATGGACCGAGCCTTCGGCTTCGCGCAGGACGCGGCCATAGTTTGCGCCAGTAATGGTGGCGACGGCTTTATAGCGACGTTCGGTCATGACAGCGTTGATAGCGTAGCCGCCGCCACCGCACATGCCGATCAAACCGATGCGTTCTGCATCCACGTAGGGCAGGGTGACAAGGTAGTCGGCGACGTGGCGGAAGTCTTCGACGCGCAAAGTCGGGTCCTCAGTGGAGCGTGGTTCGCCTCCGGATTCGCCCTGGAAGGAGGCATCGAAGGCGAGCGTGACGAATCCCTGCTCGGCCAGCTGTGCCGAGTAGATTTCCCCGGAGGTCTGCTCCTTGCACGAGCCGATGGGATGGGCCACCACGATGGTTGGATACTTCTTTGAATCGTCGAAGTTTGGCGGGAAGTAGATGTCCGCTGCAATGTCCCAGTACATGCCACGGTGGCGGATCTTGACGTGTTCGATGTTCGACATGGTTTCTTCCTTGGTAGAGGATTCTGAAGGGGCCGCACCTGCTGATGTCCGCATGATTCGACCGTGTCGGCTGACTGAATGAACGCCAACAAGATCAACGTTATGCGTCGCCAAACCATTGAGGAATGTGCTGTCAGCCCACCCTTCGTGAGCGGTCCGCTAGCCTGAAGCCTCGTGATTGGAAGGATCATTGTTTGTCGCGATCTCATCGGTTCCGGTGTCAGGAGCTATGAGGCTGCCTAGCAATCGCAGAGCATCATCGGTTGATGATCCTGGTTCGGGAAGGAACGTGATCATTTGCAGGCCTGCAGCACCGGGAAGGGCGAGAGCTTCATATTTCAAGTCCAGTTCACCGACTGCCGGGTGATGGATGCGTTTCTTGCCGCGCAAGTGGGACGATACGTTATGCGTTGCCCACAAATTGCGAAACACGGAGCTTTGAACCGACAGCTGCCCGATGAGTTGCGCAAAGGATTTGTTCCTTGATTGCCGCGCTGAATGGGCCTGCAAGGTGGCAACAGCGTCCTCGGCCACTGCGTTCCAGTCTGGAAACATTGTCTGGCTGTGCTCGTCGAGGAACACATAGCTAGCCAAGTTGGGAACATCCGGCCCGTTATAGCGGTCGTAGATATTGGCATACAGTGCACGGCCTAGCGGATTGGCCGCAACAAGATCCAATCGGCCATTGTGTATCGATGCAGGAATACCTGGCATGGCGTCCATCATCTGTTGCACATTCGCATGGACTCGTACTGCCTGTTGCGGTCGGCGAACACGGGGCCCTGCCGCGTGGGAAAGGTCCAGCAAGTGCTGACGTTCAATATCATCCAAGCGCAGGGCTGTGGCGAGGGCGTGAAGAATCTCTTCTGAAGCTCGTCCGATGTCTCCGCGTTCAATCTGTGCGTAGTACTCGGTGCTGACCCCGGCCAGCACAGCGACCTCTTCACGACGAAGCCCTTTGACGCGCCGGTTCCCACTACCGGATGGCAATCCGGCGTCCTCGGGAGAGATCTTGGCTCGCCGGGTCATCAAGAATTCCCGGACCTGTTTAGAAACATCCATTCCACTAGATTAGGCAAATGAACCAGCATGAGACAGGGGCTAGCAGCCCACCCCAAACAGTGATGATCAGTGGCAGCCATCCGGTAGGATCGACAGCGCTCGTGTGTTCGATGGCTTTTCACTCGGACCGCCGACACCGCCAAGGCGCACTGTCCATGCACTGATGCGAGCATTGTAAAGTGGCGATTCACATCAAGCCCGCAAGGAAGAGCAGATCATGACGTCCATTTCCCGCTTCCGGCTCTCGCCCATGCTTCCGCGCGATCCTGGCGAGCAGGGCCGCACCGCGTCCACGCTGGAATTGT
Source organism: Glutamicibacter halophytocola (assembly GCF_001302565.1). Classification (NCBI taxonomy): domain Bacteria; kingdom Bacillati; phylum Actinomycetota; class Actinomycetes; order Micrococcales; family Micrococcaceae; genus Glutamicibacter; species Glutamicibacter halophytocola. The sequence continues at coordinate 3,543,142 of NZ_CP012750.1, read as the reverse complement.
TCTTCGATCTTGTATTTGTTGTGGCGGTGAGCGTCGCGGCAGTGAACCTCCACCACGCATTGACCGAGGGGCACGTCCTAGATGGAATCGTGAACTACGCGCTCGTGTTCTTCGGGATCTGGTGGGCCTGGATGAACTTCACCTGGTTCGCCACCTCGTTCGACACCGACGATTGGCTTTATCGAGTCCTGACCATCGTGCAGATGGGTGGCGTACTCGTGCTTGCCTCCGGTATCGGACCAGTGTTCGAGGAACACGACTTTTCTGTGCTGATCCTTGCCTACATACTCATGAGACTGGCGTTGGTGGCGCAGTGGCTGCGTGCCTCGCGTTCCGCTGGGCAGGCACGTCAGGCGACCCTGATCTATGCCGGAGGCATCACCCTAGTTCAGGTCCTCTGGTTGGCTTCCTTGCTATTGACGGAATCGATGTTCTTCCTCGCGCTAGTGGTGCTCGTCGCCGCGGAGCTCGCGGTGCCGGTCATCGCCGAGCGGAGGGGCACGACGCCGTGGCATCCGCACCACATCACCGAACGATATGGTCTGTTTGCCCTGATCTTGCTGGGGGAGAGCCTGCTGGCATCAGCGAATGCGATCATCGAGGCTCTCCACGCATCCGATGACTTGGCACCGTTGATCTCACTCGCTGCCCTGACACTAATAGCGACCGCAGCACTGTGGTGGATCTATTTCTGGCCCCCGCACCACCACGCCATTCAAGGGTTCGGCCGCTCGCTGGCATACGGCTACGGGCACTACATCATCTTCGCCGCGGCCGGCGCGTTTTCGGCTGGCATCGAAGTGGAGATCGATGTACTGACCGGGCATAGCGACCTGCACCAACCGTGGGCCTCATTGGCCTTCACGGTTCCGCTGGCTGCCTTCGTGCTCGGGATCTGGGTGTTGGCCATTCGACCGCAAGCCGATCGGATTGTGAATACGGTTCTGCCATTGGCTGGCATCCTCGTCCTCATCGATCCATTAATTCCGGTGCCTTTCGCGCTTACCTCGATCATCTTGGTGGGGGCCGTCATCGTTCTCGTCTGGCGGAAACCAGCCGACGCCGAGAACTAGACAGTAGCAACACGACGAAAGCGCCCTTGTCACGAGGGCAAAGGTGGTTTATCTGAGCTTGTTGCCCGACGGAGCGGTAATAGGCGAAACCATAAAGTCTCGCGCGTGAATCACGATTTTGGCAACGCGATTCACGTCCTTGCTATCGATGCTTCTTGATCGTTTACGCAATGGTTGGCCTATCGGAACCGTTGTGTCATGGAAGCCATGGCTCCACGCGAAGCCGTTGCGGTCTCGGGCCCCAGCATTGAAGCTGCCTGGAAAATCTTAAAACCGCGCGCTGGCAACAGGTTAGCGAGGCTGGGCGCACCATCTTGATTGATGCCGAGTCGGCGTGCTGCGCTCAGCGTGAAGGAAAGGGCGCTCGCCGTTTCATGCGGAGGTCCCTCGTACGGTGATGGACCTCGCACCAGGAGCCCAGGCAATGCACCGTCTCGGATGTCAGCCCGGGCCCGACTTTTCTGCGGGCCAAGCCTTTCGGCCTAGTGCCCGCCGAGCTTTCCTCCCAGGCGCTCGCGCATCTTCAAGCTGGCCTGGTTCAGCCCTTCGATCTGGACATTTTTGCCGTACTTCTCGTATTTGCCGGTGATCGAATCCAGGGCCGCGATGGTCGAGGCGTCCCAGAGGTGCGAGTTGTACATGTCGATGACGATATTTTGCGGGTCTTCGGCGTAGTTGAACTGCGAGTACAGGTCATTGGAGGAGGCGAAGAACAGTTCGCCGTTGACCACGTACTTGGCGATCTTCTCTTCGAAGTGCTCCTCGATGCTGCGGGTGACTGTCACCAGATGGGCCACCCGGTTGGCGAAGAGTACCATGGCGGTGAGCACTCCGACCCCGACGCCGATAGCGAGATTGTGGGTGGCGACGGTGAAGATCACGGTAATGAGCATGACGGTGGTTTCGCTCTTGGGCATCATGCGCAGCGTCGAGGGCCGGATGCTGTGCCAGTCGAAGGTGGCGATGGAAACGAAAATCATCACCGCGACCAGCGCGGCCATCGGGATCAACGCCACCACGTCGCCGAGCACGACGACCAGGATGAGCAGGAAGGTGCCGGCCAGGAAGGTGGAGATCCGGGTCCGCGCCCCGGAAGCCTTCACGTTGATCATGGTTTGCCCGATCATCGCGCAGCCGCCCATGCCGCCGAAGAATCCGGTGATGATATTCGCCGCGCCCTGGCCCCAGGATTCCCGGGTCTTGTTCGAGTGGGTGTCGGTGACATCATCAACCAGCTTGGCGGTCATCAGGGATTCGAGCAGGCCCACGAAGGCCATGGCCAGCGCATAGGGGAAGAGCACCTGCAGGGTTTCGAAGGTCAGTGGCACATGGGGGATGAACACGCTTGGCAAGGACTCGGGAAGCTGGCCCTTGTCGCCCACGGTGGGCACGGCCACGGAGGCGAGGACGGTGATCCCGGTGAGCACCACAATGGCCACCAGCGGGGCTGGGATTGCGGTGGTCAGCTTGGGAAGGCCGAAAACAATCAGCAATCCAAGGCCCACCAGCGGGTAGACCAGCCATGGGACGCCGAGCAGCTCGGGGACCTGGGCCAGGAAGATCAGGATGGCCAGCGCGTTGACGAAACCGACCATCACCTGCCGCGGGATGAAGCGCATCAGCTTGGCCACGCCCAGCAGTGCCAGCAGCACCTGGAAGATCCCGGCCATGATGACCGCGGCGATGAAGTAGTCGGTGCCGTGGCTGGCGACCAGGGGCGCGATGACCAGCGCGATGGCTCCGGTGGCGGCCGAGATCATGGCGGGGCGGCCGCCGAAGAAGGAGATGGACACCGCCATGGTGAAGGAGGCGAACAGCCCGATGCGCGGATCCACGCCGGCAATGATGGAGAAGGCAATGGCCTCCGGAATCAGGGCCAGGGCCACCACCAGCCCGCCGAGCACCTCGGTCTTGAGCAGGCGCGGGGATTTCAGCGTGCGCAGCACGGATTGGCGTTCAAGCGGAGCCAGGGCTGACGCCTCCGAATTGGTGATTGGGCTCATTGAAGAGCTCCCTTCGATGCAGGGCGGGCGGGTAAAGGCGGAGGAACGCTGGGGTTGCGTAGAATTCTTGGGGTGCGCGTCATTGCGCCGCGGATGATTCGAAAGGCGCCAGGCTGGCATGAATCATCCCGCTTAACTCTAACCTAACGTAAGGGTAGGGTTTAAATTCAGGACTTGGAGGACGGCATGGACGAATCGGCAACGGGGCACGCAGGCGGCTCGATGCATATTGGGGACATGGTTGAGGCCACCGGGCTTTCGCACCGGACCATCCGCCACTACGACGAGGTGGGGCTGCTTCCGGCCAGCACCCGCAGCGAAGGCGGTTTCCGTATATACCGCGATTCGGACTTGCAGCGCATGCTGGTGATCCGCTCGATGAAGCCCCTGGGATTCAGCCTCGAAGAGATGGGTGAATTGCTTGACGCGGTAGACGCGCTCGCCGGTAACCCGAAGGACGCCGCGGCGCGGGCCAAGCTCGATGACTATATCCAGCGAGCCAGCGCCAAGCGGGACAAGCTGGAACTGAACCTGCAGCGTGCGGATTCATTGATCGCTGATCTGCGTACCAAGTAGCGCCCGGTCAGCGGGCAGGGAACACCGTGGGGAGTTGAGAGGCATGGAAATCCAGATAACCGTCATGGCCGAAAGCCATTGGCAGGATGTCTCGCGCATTTACAGACAGGGAATCGCGACCGGGTTGGCTACCTTTGAATCCCAGATCCCCACCCGGGAGTCATTCCTTGGCGGGAAAATCCCCGCACTGTCACTGGTTGCCGTGGATCTGGAGGGGCATGTGCTCGGCTGGGCTGCGGCCGCGCCGGTTTCAGCGCGCCATGCCTATCGCGGGGTCATCGAGCATTCAATCTATGTGGATCCGAACTCTGCTGGCCAGGGCATAGGGCGGGCGCTGCTGGAAGAACTCATTGGCAAGGCTGCTTCGCAGGGCTATTGGATGCTGCAATCGGCGATTATCGCGCAAAATGAGGCCAGCCGGAATCTGCACGTCAAGCTCGGGTTCAGGGAAGTGGGTTTCCGGGAACGGATAGCCCAAGTCGCGGCCGGGCCGCTGGCAGGGCAGTGGATGGATACCTGTCTCTACGAGCTGCGCCTCTGAACCTGCAAGGCAAACCTAGTTTTTGGGCAGCAATGTGGAGCCCAGTGATTCCAGTGCTCCTGGCACGACAGAAAAATATGCCCATACGCCGCGCTTTTCGCGGTGCAGGATTCCCGCATCCACCAGGATTTTCAGGTGGTGGGAGACGGTGGGCTGCTTGAGTCCCAGGGGCTCGGGCAGGTCGCAGACGCAGGTTTCAGCGTCTTGGTTCGAGGAGACGATCGAGAGGATGCGCAGGCGATTGGGGTCGCTCAAGGCCTTGAAGCGAGCGGCCAGGAGTTCGGCTTCCTCCAGCTGCAGCATGCCCTCGCCCTGCGCCGGAACGCAGCATGGCGCGTCGATGCTTTCGGCCTGCTCTGGCGGTTCGTTTAAGGTATGCGTGCTCATGTCTCGCGCTCTCTGGGGTGCTCCGTTAAGAGATTGACAAACGTCGATATATGTAATCATACTCGAGACATCGATGTTCGTCGATGTCTATCTTTGGAGTGATGAATCAGTGACAGCCGCGCCTGTGCCCGATACTGCCCCTGTAGCCCAGAAGCTGTCTTTCCTGGACCGCTATCTGGCCCTGTGGATCCTGCTGGCCATGGCCGCTGGCCTGGGCCTGGGACGGATTTTCCCGCAGCTGGGCGAGCTGCTGGACCGCTTTACCGTCGCCAGTGTTTCGGTGCCCATCGCCATTGGACTGCTGGTGATGATGTACCCCGTCTTGGCCAAGGTCCGCTACAACGAAACCGGTCGCGTGCTGGCCGACAAGAAGCTGATGATCACTTCCTTGGTGATCAACTGGATCCTGGCCCCGGCCTTCATGTTCGTGCTGGCCTGGATCTTCCTGGCAGACCTTCCCGAATACCGCACTGGGCTGATCATTGTGGGCCTGGCCCGCTGCATCGCCATGGTGTTCATCTGGAATGACCTGGCCTGCGGGGACCGCGAGGCGGCCGCCGTGCTGGTGGCCATCAACTCGGTCTTCCAAGTCATCGCCTTCGGTGCGCTGGGCTGGTTCTACCTGCAGGTCCTGCCATCCTGGCTGGGCCTGGAAACCACCAGCGCGCAATTCTCCGTCGCCGCCATTACCGCCTCGGTGCTGGTCTTCCTGGGCATCCCGCTGCTGGCCGGCTTCCTGACCCGCACCCTCGGGGAAAAGGCCAAGGGCCGGGAGTGGTATGAAGGAAAGTTCCTGCCCAAGATCGGCCCGTGGGCACTGTACGGGCTGCTGTTCACCATCGTGCTGCTCTTCGCCCTGCAGGGGGATAACATCATCTCCAAGCCGCTGGATGTGCTGCGCATGGCCATCCCGCTGCTGACCTACTTCGTCGTGGTCTTCGGCGCCGGCATGCTCATCGGCCGCGGCCTGAAGCTGGGCTACCCGCGCACCACCACGCTGGCCTTCACCGCCGCCGGCAACAACTTCGAGCTGGCCATCGCCGTGGCCATCGCAACCTTCGGCGCCACCAGCGGCCAGGCTCTGGCCGGGGTGGTGGGCCCGCTGATCGAGGTGCCGATCCTCGTGGCCCTGGTTTATGTGGCCCTGTGGTCGCGCAAATTCTTCCCGTCCTCCCCGGCCCTATCCACTTCAGCCTAAGGAACTACTCGACCATGACTGCCACGCAAAAACCTTCCGTCCTTTTCGTCTGCATCCACAACGCCGGCCGCTCGCAAATGGCCGCAGCCTACCTCTCGCACCTTTCCGAAGGGCGGATTGAGGTTCGCTCGGCGGGGTCCGCGCCAGCGGATTCGGTCAACCCTGCCGCTGTGCAGGCAATGGCCGAGGAAGGCATCGACATGTCGTCGGAGACCCCGAAGATCCTGACCACCGAAGCGGTGAAGGAATCCGACGTCGTGATCACCATGGGCTGCGGAGATACCTGCCCGATCTTCCCCGGCAAGCGCTACGAAGACTGGAAGCTGGATGACCCGGCAGGCCAGGGTGTTGACGCAGTGCGCCCGATCCGCGATGAGATCCACAACCGGATCGAAACCCTGATCTCCGAACTGCTGCCTGCCAACTAACCATCGACCTGTTGTTTCCTAGCTGAGGAGTGTTCCATGAACCCGACCTATCCTGTGATCGTCATTGGCGCCGGGCCCATTGGCCTGGCCACCGCGGCCCACCTGCGCGAACGCGGGCAGGAAGTGCTGGTTCTGGAAGCAGGAGCGCAGGCCGGCGCGGCCATGGAACAGTGGGCGCACATCAAGCTCTTCTCTCCTTGGCGTTTCAATATCGATGCCGCCGCCCAGCGCCTATTGGAATCACCCAGCGGGGACTATGCGGGGGACTGGGAAGCACCGCGGCCCACCAAGCTGCCCACCGGCGGCGAGCTGGTGCGCGAGTACCTGCAGCCCTTGGCGGCGCATCCGGAATTGGCCCCGCGCATTCGCTATGGCCACCGCGTGCTGAAGGTCAGCCGCCTGCTGGAAGACGGCCGCGGCGCCGACAAGGCACGCACCGCCGGCCGCGACGAGGCAGCGTTCCTGGTGCGCGCGGAAACCGCTGGCGGCCAGGTGGATGTGGTCGGCCGGGCCGTGGTGGATGCCAGCGGCACCTGGAACCAGCCCAGCCCAGTAGGCCGGGCCGGCATTGAAGCCATTGGCGAAGCCGAAGCCCGCGAACGCGGTTTCATCCTGGGCGGCCTGCCTGATCCGCTGGGTGCCGACGAGCCGGAATTGGCGGGCAAGTCGCTGCTGGTGCTCGGTGCCGGGCACTCAGCGGCCAACACCATCATTGCCCTGGGACGCTTGCAGAAGAAATACCCGGACACCTCCATCCTGTGGGGATTGCGCGGGGCGGCCAACCCGATACGCCTCTACGGCGGAGGCGCGGCAGATCAGCTGCCTGCACGAGGCCAGCTGGGCACCAGCCTGCGCCGCCTGGTGGAGAACGGCAACGTGCAGCTGCTGGAAAATGTGGGTGTGGCAGCAATGAAGTCCGGTGAGCAACTGGCAGCGTCCTTGGCCGATGGCCGGGAGCTGGTAGTTGACCGGATCATTGCGGCCACCGGTTTCCGCCCGGAGCTGTCAATGCTTTCGGAACTGCGCCTGGATCTGGATGAAAGCGTCGAGGCCCCGCGCCAGCTGGGTCCGTTGATCGATCCGGAATTCCATAGCTGCGGCACGGTCAGCGCCCACGGCGAGAAGCTGTTGTCCCATCCGGAGAAGAACTTCTACATTGTTGGCATGAAGAGCTATGGCCGGGCGCCTACCTTCTTGATGGCTACCGGTTATGAGCAGGTGCGTTCGATCGCCGCTGCTCTTTCCGGGGATGCCCAAGCTGCGGAGCGGGTGGAACTGGAGTTGCCGGAAACGGGCGTCTGCTCCACGGACCTGGGCGGGTCCTGCGATGCTCCGGCGCAGGAGGAAACATCATCGTGCTGCAGCGGGCCGCAGCCGGTGGCGTTCGGGCTACCGACCGGAACGCTGCACGGCAATGCGCAGCTGGTTGGCGAATTTCCGAAGTGCTAGGCATCCTGCCCCGCGATTGAAATGGATCCGCACCTAAAGCTCGGTGGTTTTCCGCGGTCCGCTGCGGGGCTTGCCTACTCGATGTGCCGGGAGTTGGATTCTGGATCCAGGTCTGCTGTGGCCGATAGTGCGCCGCTAGGCACTGGTCTGACGCTCAGAACAGAAGGAACGGACGACAACGAAGCGAGAGCTATGGCAAGGTCTCGGTCGAGAAGGCCTGCAAGTTTCAGTGATGCAGAGTAGGCATGCTCGACCGTTACTCTTGAATGCTGTCCGGGAAGCGGGAAACCCGTAATAAATGGTTCATGGTGCGCAGCCCGGTTTCTAGTGGCGTGGACCAGGGAGACTATTTCAAGGGTCCACGTTCTGGTGAAGCGACCGCCCTCAGCGGTTGCAATAGCTTTCCCGCCCGGGAATGCGAGGTGCAAAGCTGACCTCCACAACTTCTCATAGTCGCATTGGAAGCGTTGAGGTTCGCGACCTAGGTATCCGCCAGCGCTGAGCAGGTCACGCCAAAAACCAAACATCAGCCGAGAGACTAAATCGTCAAGTGTTCTCTTCCCGTGAGGCAGCTTCTTCCAGGCTAGGGCGTTGCGTGTGCGGTCATCTAGCCCAATGTCCTGGCGGTACCAGTCGGGGCCGAAAGCCAGAACGAGTTGCTTGTTGAGCGCATTTCTCAGTGCCACTTCCAGTAGGGCAACATCGGCTAGGAGGGCCGTGGACACGTCTCGGTCCCAAACATAGAGGGCTTGCGCCAGCTCCATGTCATTCATTGCAGTGGCCAAGTATGAGGCCATACGAGTAGGCGTGATAGCGGCTTGAAGAGCGTGAGTGTGAGGACGCAATGACCGCGGATCGTATCTGGCACTCACAGTGGACGTCTCCAAATCATCGGATACAATAGTTCTTGTAGTCCCCGGAACCGCCTCTCTGGCCTTGAGCCATGAAGCGACCGGGGTTATTTCTTTAAGGCTAGCTAGGGGTGTCTCGACTGTCGTTGGCGCCTCAACCGGTTGTGCAAACGGCCGAAGCGAGGGTGCAGTAACTGAAGGCAAAATCGTCTGCGGGCGGACACGCTTCTGCACTCGTAGCTTGTATGCCAGAAACGGATTGACCGGAATTTGACGATAGACGTGAACGCCTCATGCCGGACTGGAAAAGGCAGTTCACGGTTCGAGCGCTGGCCCTGTCAACGCCTACTCGGCTATCGGCTGTAGACAGCCGGTCCCAGCGCAGCCGCTTGCCCTTGGCCTCCGGGGTCGACAAGGCAGAAGCAGCCCAAGCGGCGAACGGTGCACAGGCCGAGGACACACAATTTCTTCGCTCAAAGCGCGGCGTTTAAGCTGAACCGTACGAAAAATCATTGCAACTACGCGTGCAGATTGAAATTTTCTCTAGTGAGGCACCATGGCAGGAACACAAGAACCCTCCACTACCCCAACCGGAACAACGGCGGAGCCCAAGCAGCTTCGCTCGCGCCACGTGATGATGATTACCCTCGGCGGAATCATCGGCGCAAGCTTGTTCGTCGGTTCGGGCAACGTCATCCGCTCGGTGGGGCCAGCGGCAATTATCTCCTACCTCATCGGAGGCCTGCTGGTATTCCTTGCCATGAGGATGCTCGGAGAGATGGCCGCCGCACGCCCGACGATTGGTTCCTTCATGGAATACGCCCGGGTGGGGCTGGGCAATTGGGCCGCCTACTTGGTGGGCTGGCTGTACTGGTATTTCTGGGTCGGGGTGCTCGCCTACGAAGCGGTGCTTGGCGGTGAAACCCTGAACTCGTGGTTTGCTTTCCTTCCAGCCTGGACCTGGTCGCTGGTCCTGATCCTGATTTTCATCGGGACCAACGCAATCTCGGTGCGCACCTTCGGCGAGGTCGAATTCTGGCTGGCGAGCATCAAGGTCCTGGCCATCGTGGTCTTCCTCGGCGCTGGCCTGCTCTTCGCGTTGGGCCTATGGCCTGATACCGAAATTTCGGTCAGCAACCTGTGGGATCATGGCGGGTTTGCCCCGAATGGGTTTGGGGTGGCGCTCACCGGTGTGGCACTGGTGATCTTCTCCTACTTCGGCACTGAGATCGCTGTGATGGCAGCGGCTGAGTCGGAAGATCCGGCCAAGGGAATCAAGCAGGCGACCAGCACGGTGATCTGGCGTATCCTGCTCTTCTTCGTCGGTGCCGTACTGATCATCACCATGGTGATTCCATGGGACGAGCTGCCTGAACCAGTGAACGTGGCCGCTGCCCCGTTCACCAAGGTCTTCGAGCTGCTCGGCTTGCCGGGAGCTGCGGTCATCATGCAGTTGGTCATCTTCACTGCGGTGATTTCCGTGCTCAACTCTGGTCTGTATTCCGCCTCGCGCATGTTCGCCGCGCTGGCTGATCAGGGGTTTGCCCCCAAGCTCGTGGCCCGGCGTTCCAAGAATGGCGTCCCGCTGTGGGCGCTGGTGGCTTCCACCAGCGGTGCGGTGATCGCGACCATCGTGAACTTCGCTGCCCCCGATTCTGGAGTCTTCGACTTCATCATGAACTCCGCTGGCCTGGTGGCATTGTTTGTCTACGTCTTCATTTCGTTGACGCAGATGCGCCTGCGCCAGAAGATGACGGCCGAAGAGGTTGCGGCCTTGAAGCTGAAAATGTGGCTGCACCCGTGGCTGAACATTCTGCTGTTTGCCGCCATCGCGGGCGTATTGGGAGTCATGCTCAGCTCCGAGAGCGGCCGGACCCAGGTATGGACCAGCTTGCTGGCCACCGTGGTGCTCGTCGCCTTCTGGCCGCTGGTGCGCAAGAACCTGAAGAAGCGTGGCACGCCGGAAGCTGCCACGGCGATCAACGACGGCACCGATAGCGAGCTGATCAGCGACCGCTAGGTGCAGTTCCCCGGGACGTTGTGAATACCAGGGAATGACGAAGACCTCCGGCAGGATGCGGGCTACCACACTCGCCATCGTGCACGGAGGTCTTCATGTCCCACGCCACCGAATCCCTCGACGCCAGCACCTCGCGCCCCCAGCAGTGCCCGTAGCGCTGTCGAACGGGTCCTGATCCGCTGCCGGATGCCCAAAGCGGCGCATCTGGAGCAGGCCACAGGGCTGCCGGGGCGCCGCGGCTTCACGCGGTCGATGGCCAGTCGAGGTTGGCCTATTCCGAGATCCTCAATGACAAGAAGAAGAACACCGCGGCCGGGTTCTGGGAACGAGCCAGAGGTTTCTTTGCGGCAGCGGGCATTGCCGTGACCGCGGTGACCGCCGATAACGGTGCTACACCGTGTCAAAGGCTTGCGCGCTGCGAGCCGCTTCCTGTTCCTGGAAGGCGCAGGAGAAGCGGTGCTTCCCCGCAGCCACGACTATTGGTTCCGAGCCATCGGGAAGGAAAACCTCCGCCGAGGTGGAGGGCGGAACCAGGACCTCCAATTCGAAGGCTCCCTCCTCAAGGGTCCACGACGAGGAAGCCAGGCCGTACGGGGTGTGCAACTCGGAGCGCGCCCAGGAAAGGCCGCTGGTTGGCACCGGAGCGATGCGCTGCCGGCGGTAGCCGGCAGCTTCCGGGGCCAGGCCCCCGACCCGCCGGTGCAGGAAGTCGGCCACGGCGCCGAAGGCATAGTGGTTGAAGGACGTCATGCCACCAGGGTTCAGCGACCCGTCGGGCAGCAGGGAGTTCCAGCGCTCCCAGATGGTCGTTGCCCCCATGCCCACCGCATAGAGCCATGAGGGGCACTCGGTTTGCAGCAGCAGGCGCCACATGGTGGCGGCGTTGCCGGTTTGCACCAGCGCATCGCAAATATGCGGGGTGCCCAGGAATCCGGACCCGATGTGGAAGCCGTCCTCGGCCACCTGGGCCGCGAGCAGGCTGCCGGCATGCTCCAGCTGTTCCGGGGCCAGCAGCCCGAAGCGGATCGCCAGCGCATAGGCGGTCTGCGAAGGGAAGGCGGCCCGCCCGCTCGGGGTGGCGTATTCTTCCCGGTACCGCTGCGCGCAGCGCTCGAAGAGCCCTGCATAGCGCTGCTCATCGGCGGCCCGGCCCAGAACCTGGGCGGTGTCGCGCATGATCCGCGCCGATTGGGCAAGATAGGCGGTGGCCACCGCCTGCCAGGGCAGTCGCGCCGCCCACGGCTGGTCATCCGGAGCGGCCGCATCCAGCCAGTCGCCGAAGGAGAACCCGCCGCTGGCGAAATCCAGCTGGTCTCCGGCGCGGCGCAGCATGGCCGCGACCCAGCCTTCCATCGAGTCCCATTGGCGTTCCAGGATCCCGGGGTCGGCGTAGCGCTCGTAGAGCGTCCAGGGGACAACCGTCGCCGCATCGCCCCAGCCGGCCTCGGCACCGAGCGGCGGCATGGACGGATCGACATCCACCCACGGGATGTAGACCGGGACATTGCCATCGGGGTGCTGGTCGGCGGAGAGATCCGCCAGCCATCCGGTGAGCATTCCGGAGCAGTCGTAGAGGTAGGCGGCGCTGGGAGCGAAAGCCATCAGGTCCCCGGTCCAGCCCAGCCGCTCATCGCGCTGCGGGCAATCGGTGGGGACATCGAGGAAGTTGCCGCGCATGCTCCACACGACATTCTCATGCAGTTTGCCCAGCTGCTCATCCGAGCAGCTGAAGTCCCCGGTGCGGACCATGTCGGTGTGCAGGACCACGGCCTTCAGCGCGTCGAGATCCAGCTTGCCGGGCCACCCGTCGACCTGGACATAGCGGAAGCCGTGGAAGGTGAACTCTGGTTCCCACACCATGGCCTCGCCGTTGAGGATGACCTCATCCGTGGCGCTGGCCGCGCGCAAGGGACGGACGCCCAGCTCGCCATCTTCCAGCACCTCGGCGTGGCGGAAGGTGATTGTTTGCCCGGCCGCCGCGGCCGGCAGGTTGACCCGCAGGCGGCCGACCAGGTTCTGCCCGAAGTCCACGAGGGTGGCCCCGGAGGGACTGGCCAGCTGCCCGATCGCCGGGACCAGCTGCGTTTCGCGGACCGCCGGGGCATCCGGGGCGACGAGGACAGCTGGATCAAGCTCCTGCACAGTGACCGGTGTCCAGGCGCTGTCGTCGAACCCGGGCTCGTCCCAGCCGTGCTGCAGGAGGCGGGTATCGGTGCTCTGCCCCTTGTAGATATCGGCCCGGGTGACCGGCCCGAGCATGCTGCGCCAGGTGCCGTCGGTTCCGCCCAGCGAATAGCTGCCATCGGCGTGGAGCACTTCCAGCTGCACCCAGGCCGCCGTGGTGTCCCCGTAGAGCCCGCGCAGCCCCGAGAAGCCGAGGAACCCGCGGTACCAGCCATCGGCCAGGTGCACGCCAAGGGCATTGGCCCCGGGGTGCAGGATCCCGGTGACATCCCAGGTGCGATAGCGCAGGCGCTTGGCATATGAGCTCCAGCCCGGGTTCAGCGCATCCTTGCCCACCGTGGTGCCGTTGAGGTGCAGGGTCATCACGCCGCGGGCTGTGGCGCGCAGCCGCGCGGAGAGGATCCGCCCGTGCTCTGCCACCTGCTGCGAGAGGTCGATGTCACCGCGCAGCAGCGCCGCCGGTTCTCCCTCGGATCCGGTGGGCGGAAGCTGCGGGCTGACCGCTTGGGCCGAGAACAGCGAGGTATCGAGCAGCCCGGTTTCCAGGCTGGTTGGCTCGCTCCACGGCGAGGGATCGGGGTCTTTTCCCCACACGCGAACGCGCACCGCGCGGGATGCCCGCGAGGCCAGCGTGCCGCCCGGCCAGGGGACAAGGACCTGCTGCGTGGAGATGACCTGGCCGGTTCGTTCCAGTTCTCCGGTCACCGGATTGCTGATCTCCACTTCGTAGGCCCGCTGGGACCATCCGGGGATGGCGGTGTCGGTGATCCACGAGAGCCGCGGCGCGGATTCCCCGATTCCCAGGGGTTCGCGATGGTGCTCAATGGTGACGGGGCGTACGCGGAAGGTCATGTCGTTTCCTTGGGTGATCAGGTGCGCGATGGCGCAAAAAAAGACTGGGCGCTCGGCGGACTAGAGGGGCTTGGCCAGGAAGCCGTTGATGTGCCAGCGGATGCCTTCGGCCATATCCACGTCCAGGCCTTGCAACCACAGGGTTTCGAGCCCCTCGGTCATGGCCAGGGTATTCAGGGCCGCGGCGCGCGGCTCGATGCCGGGCTTGAGCCCGTCCTCGGCCAGGACCTCGCTGAAGGCCTGGGTGACGGCCTCGATGATCCGGCCGAGGCGTTCGCGGAAGTAGTTGTGCGCCGGGTGCTCGGGGTCCACCGCCTCGGTGGAGAGGTTGCGATAGAGCTGTACCACGCCGCGCTGGCCGGCCTGGACGCGGGAAATCTCCACCAGGGCGGCCAGGAACTCCCGGCCGGTTTTCCCGCGCAGGTTCTCTTCGGCCAGGGCGTCTCGCTGCTGGAGCACCGCGGTGAGCAGGGCGAGCTTGCCTCCGGCAAAATGGTGCAGCACCCCGGTTTGGGTGATGCCCACGGCCCGGGCTATTTCGTTGACGGAGCTTGCGGCGTAGCCGTTCTTCGCGAAGATGGCGAACGCCGCCTCGAGGATCTGCTCGCGGCGTTGTGCGGTCTTGCGGTATGTGCCTCTGGTGCCTGCCATAACTGCACTGTATCAGCGATCACACGAAAACATGTAACCCTTTAAGTTTTCGTGTTACAGTGATCTGCATCACCGACCGCGCGGGATTATTCGGTGCTCTCCAGGCCATCTCCATGGCCCCTCAGGTTAAGGAAACCTCACCATGACACACCCAACCCAGCGGCAATCGGCCTCTGCTACGGCCGACGCATCTGCCCCCGACATCACCGGGAACCAGTTTCCGCCACCCGCTTCATCGCGCCGGGGATTGGTCTTTTTGCTCGTGCTCGCCATGGTGGGCGCCGGCGCCGCGCAGATGTCTGCGGCATTGCTTACGCTCACCCTGAAAGCCACGGAATTGGATGCCGCGACGGCAACGACGACCATCTCGATTTCCAGCGCGGTGGCAGGGGTCCTCACCCTGCTCGCGCTGCCACTGGTTGGTGCGCTCAGCGACCGGTCGCGTTCGCGATGGGGCCGCCGCCGGCCGTTCCTGCTGCTGGCTGCGCTCGCTTTTTCCGTTGGCGGCGTGCTGCTGGTCGCGGCTGGCACTGTTCCGCTCTTTGTCCTGGCGCACCTGGTGATCACCTTTGGATTCGTGACCGCGAACGTGAGCGTCATTGCGCTGCTGACCGACCAATTGCCTGAAGACGGCCGCGGCCCGGCCACCGCGCTGTTGAGCATGGGCACCCCGCTGGGCGCGCTGTTCGGCATGGCGGTCGCGGTGCCTTTCGGCGACAATCTGGTGCCGCTGGTGGGTATTCCCACCGCGCTGGCGGTCCTCAGCCTGCTCGCCCTGGCCCTCAAGGTGCGAGATCTGCGGCATCCCGAGCGCCGCCCGCGCAGCACCGCAGCGGCGCTGCTGGGGATTTTCTGGGTCAACCCGATCCGGCACAGCGCTTTCGCCTGGGTCTTCACCTCGCGGATGCTGGTTTTCTCCGGGGTGGCCGCGCTGAACGGCTACCAGGCCATCTACATGCTCCAGCGCCTGCACCTGGAACCGTCCTCGCTGGGAACCGCGATCCTCATGACCGTGATGCTCAACGCCGGCATCACCATGCTGGTCGCCCCGTTAATCGGCCGGATCAGCGACCGGCTGGGAGTGCGCAAGCCGTTCATCCTGGCCGCCGCAGTAATCCTGGGCCTCGGCCTGGTGCTGGCATCAACAGCATCGAACCTGCCCATGTACCTGGTGGCCTGCACCGTAGTGGGACTGGGCCAGGGCGTGTACTTCGCGGTGGAGCTGGTGCTGGCCACCCAGATCCTGCCCGACAAGACCAACCCGGCCAAGGACCTGGGGATCTTGAAGATCGCGGATAACCTTCCCGTCACCATTGTCTCGGCGCTCGCCCCGGTCCTGCTGGCCATCGGCGCTACCAGCGCGGGGCCGAACTTCTCGGCACTATTCCTTGCCGGGGCCATGGCCAGCATTATTGGAGGATTCGCGATCCTCTTTGTGCGCGGAGCCCGCTAGGTTCGGCAAGCACCCCATTTCCACCTGATCCGCCGACATTCGAAAGGCACTTTGACAATGAGCCACTATCCCGATGATTTCCTGTGGGGCGTTGCCACCGCAGGGCACCAGAACGAAGGAAACAACCAGCACAGCGACATCTGGTTCCTCGAAAACATCCAGCCCACGCTGTTCAGCGAGCCCTCGGGCCGTGCCTGCGGTGCCTATGAGCGCTACGAATCCGACCTCGACCAGGTGGCGGCCCTGGGCCTGAACGCATTCCGCTTTTCGATCGAATGGGCCCGCATCGAACCCGAGCGCGGCACCATTGTGGGCAAGGAGCTGGACCACTACGAAGCGGTGGTGGATGCGGCCCTTGAGCGCGGGCTCGCCCCGCTGGCCACCTTCAACCATTTTGCCTCGCCGCACTGGTTCTCGGCCGCCGGTTCCTGGCTGGCCAAGGACGCGGCACAGCGTTTTGCCGACCAGGTGGACCGGGTGATGCAGCGCCTCGGGGACCGGCTCACTGCGGCCGTGACCATCAATGAACCGAATCTGGAACAGCTCCTGCAAGCCGGCGGGAAGCTGCCCCCGGAAGCGGAGCAGATCAAGCGGCAGATGCTCCAAGCGGCTGCCAAAGCAGCCGGCACCGACAGCTACTTTGCCTCGAATGCCATCCCCTCGAATGTCCAGGATGACTTCCAACAGGCCTTCACGGTGGCCCACCGCATGGCCAAATCGGCCATCAAGGCGCGCCGGGCCGATGTGCCGGTGGGGATTTCCATTGCCATTGCCGATGAGCGGGCGCTGCCCGGGGGAGAATCCCGCAGGGATGCCCGGCGCGCGGCCGTCTACGACCACTGGCTTGACGTGGCACGGGAGGATGACTTCATTGGCGTGCAGAACTATGAGGCCTTCCTCCACGGGCCAGACGGCGAGGTCCAGCTAGAGGGCCAGCGCAATGGCATGGGCTCGGTGGTTGATCCAAGCTCGCTCGCCGGGGCCGTCCGCTATGCCCATGAGGTCTCTGGGGTGCCGGTGCTGGTGACCGAGCACGGAATCCAGATTGACGATGATTCTCTGCGCTCGCAGTTCATTCCGCAGGCCCTGGCTGCCTTGGAACAGCAGATAGCCGCCGGCACCCCGGTGCTTGGCTATTGCCACTGGACGCTCATGGACAACTTCGAGTGGATCTTCGGCTACCGTCCCAAGCTCGGCCTGCTGGAAGTCGACCGGAAGACCCTGGAGCGCACGCTGAAGCCCAGTGCCATGGCTTATGCCCGGGCGGTGCGCCAGGCGCAAGCGAAGATGGCGGTGACTTCCTAGGCGAGGGCGGCGGCTCGCGCCCCGGGGCCAGTGTTGGCTTCCGGGGCCGAGCGGACGCGGCCCGCTTCCTGTCCTAGGACAATCCGGAGGTGATTTCTGCGACCGACTCGGCCAGCCGATCCACCAGCAGCTGCGCCTGCTCGCGCTCGATAACCATCGGCGGGCGCATCTTGAGCACATTGTCGTCCCGGCCGATGCGGCTGATCAGCACGCCTTTGTCCTTCATGAGTTCAATGAGCTGCTTGGCGGCCACCGGATGGGGCTGGCCGGGAGCCTCGGGACGCACAATGTCGTAGCCGAAGAACAGGCCCTGGCCACGCACCGCGCCAATCAGGGGACTGCTCTTTGCGATCTCGCGCATGGCATCGGCGATAAATTCTCCCGTGGCACGCGCGTGGGTCATCAGCTGGCGCTCGCGCATCTCACCGAGCACCGCGAGCCCCGCGGCGGAGGACACCGGGCTGCCGGCGAACGTGTTGAAGTACATGTTTCGGCCACCGAACTCATCGAGCAGCGCTTCGGTGGTGATGACCGCTCCGATCGGGTGCCCATTGCCCATTGGCTTGCCGAGGGTAACGAGATCCGGCTTGATCGCATACAGCTGATGGCCCCACATGTGGTTGCCAAGCCGGCCGAACCCGGACTGCACTTCATCGGCGATGAACAGGCCCCCGGCGGCCTGCACCCGTTGTGCAAGCCCTTCGATATATCCGGGCGGTACGTTCAAGAGGCCTTCGGTGGAGAAAATGGGGTCGAGCAGGGATGCCGAGATCCCGTGCCCGGCCTCCTGCAACGAGGCGATCGCCGCGTCGACCTCGGCCAGCGCCCGGTCCCGCAGGGCCATTGCGGACTGTGCATCCATTCCGGTCGCATCCGGGATTCGCACCGCGCGCACATGGGACCCGAACTCCTCGTGGACCTCCAGTCCGGTGGTGAGTTCCGCCAGCGAGCTCGTATTCCCGTGATAACTGAAATCCGAGACGAGGATTCCCCGGTTCCCGGTGTGCTGGCGGGCTATGCGCAATGCCAGTTCGTTGGCTTCGGAGCCGCTGTTGACGAGAAAGAGCCGGTCCAATTCGCCGTTAAAAGTATCCAGCAGTGCCTCGGCGTAATCGACCACCATGTGGTTCAGATACCGGGTGTGCAGGTTGATAGTGCGCAGCTGCCGGTTCACTGCATCGGCCACTACCGGGTTGGCATGTCCGACATGCGGCACATTGTTGTACCCATCGAGGTAGGTGCGTCCCTGCGCATCGGTCAGCCACGCTCCCTCGCCGCGCACCAGCTCCAGCGGCGTGTTATAGAACAGCGGCGAGTGCGGGCCGATAGTTGCCACGCGACGGGCCATCAGGGCGGCTGTGGGTTCGGAAAGCAGGGAGTTCTGGGCGATTTCAGTCATGGCAGGTCCTTTCGGAAGGTGATGTTCAGGCAGTGATCAAACCGCGCGCCAGGGCGCCCAGGGCGTTGATCTGGTCTTCGACGCTCTCGGGGTCCGCGGCCGCGCGGCTGCCCGAAGCGCGCAGCGCGCCGGAGAGCGCCACGGTGAGTGCCTCGATGTCGATGCCGGGAATCAGCAGCCCCTCATGCAGGGCCATGACCAGGTCATCGCGGATGAAATTCTCAAAAGATCGGGAAGCGGTTCCGGTCACTCCGGCCAGCACCGGAACCAGATCCGCGCCCATGATGCCGTAGAACCGCCCCTTGGGGTCCGCGCTGGCTTCGGTCAGGGCGCGGGCCAGGGCGCGAATGCGCATTTCCAGCCCCTCGGCCTGTGCATGGAGCGCATTGCCGCGCTGGACCACCTCGTCGGCAAGCCGCAGGTAGACGGCGCGCACGATTTCATCGCGCCCCGCTGGGAAATAAGCGTAGACAGTGCCGCGAGCGACTCCGGCAAGCTTGCTGATTTCTTGCAAGGTGGTGCCTGAATAGCCGACGTCGCCGAGCAGCTGGGCCGCGACATCCAGGATGTCGTTCCGGGTGCGTACGCGGTTGCGCTCGCGCTGGCTCATGGCCGGCAATTCTTCGATCATTGTCCCGCTCCTGCTTCCTTGTCATCCCGGGGCCAGCTCTTCTGGCACCGCCCTTGGACACCAGCATAACCATAAAAAGTAAAAAATTGAACACTGTGTTCAGTTGACAAACACGATGTACAACTTTTTACTAGTGTATGACCACGGTCACAAATAAAGCCGCCAGGAAGAGAGCCGATGATTTCACCAAGCCGTGCCGAAGCCGCACTACGAAAAGTCCTGCCCCGCTACGGGATTCCAAGCACCGCGCATCTGGAACTGGTGAAGTACCGGGAGAACCACGTCTTCCGTGTTGATGCAGGCCAGGGGTCCAGCTACGCGGCCAGGCTGCATCGGCTGGGCTATCGCACCGCCGGACAGCTGTCCACCGAGGCGGCCTACCTCATGGAACTGGCAGAGCGCGGGCTGTCGGTGCCGCGCTTGATCCGCGCCCTGGATGGGCAGCTCAATTGCACCGTGGAGATCGAGGACGGGAACACCGTGGTGATCGATTTGCAGCACTGGATCCCCGAAGCCTCGCCCATGGGCGACATTTCCGAGGCGCTGGCTGGTTCCGATGCGCTGGGTGGCAAGGATTTCCAGGAGCTTGGCAAGGAATTGGCCAAACTGCATCTGGCCTCCATGGCCATCGGAATCCCGGCGGGCTTCGACCGCGGAACCTGGGACCACGAGGGCCTGGCTGGCGCTGCTCCACTGTGGGGCGATCCGGCCAAGCTGCCTTGCCTCGACGCGGAGCAGCGGGCCAAGATCGGCCGGGCCATGCTCTCGCTGCATGGCCGGCTGGGAAAGCTGAGCCGGAACGAGGCGGTTTTCGGCGTCATCCACGCGGATCTGACCCCGGAGAACGTCCTGGTCAGCGCCGCTGGCCCGGTGCTGATCGACTTTGACGACTTCGGCACCGGCTGGCATCTTTTTGATCTGGCCACGGTCCTGTTCTTCTATTCCGCACACCCCCGGCTGGCCGAATACCGCCGGGGGCTGGAAGCCGGCTACCTGGCCGAGCGCGCAGATGTGCCGGCCGGATTCTTCGATGCCTGGGACGACCTGCTGCTGGGCCGCGGGCTGACCTATCTGGGCTGGGCCGCTGAACGGCACGGAGACGAGGAAGCCGATTTCATCGAGCGCATGGTGGTTCCGGTGGTCATGGATCTCGTCGAAGCGCACCTTGCAGGCGCCACCCCGGCAGTCCTGGGAGGCGGCAAATGAGCTCGCCGGTGGCATTGATTTCCGGAGGGGGAACAGGCATCGGGCTGGCGGCAGCGCGCAGGCTGGCCCGCGACGGCTACCGCGTGGTCCTGACCGGCCGGCGGATCGACCCGCTGAACGTGGCCGCCGAGCAAATCGGAGCGGTGGCGTTGGCCGGTGACATGACCGATACCGCCAGCGTCCAGGAAGTGGTCGGTGGCACCTTGGACCGCTTCGGGCGTCTTGACGCGGTGCTCGCCAATGCCGGGGGACACGGCTTCTCCACGGTGGTCGACACCGATGACGAGTCCTGGGCCACGAGCCTGGACGCGAACCTGACCACAGCCTTCAAGCTCTGCCGGGCGGCACTGCCGGAATTGGCCCGCACCCGGGGCCGGATCGCCGTCATCTCCTCGCTGGCGGGCATCGCCGCCGGCCCTTCGGTGGCCGGCTACACCGTGGGCAAGCATGCCCTGATCGGGCTGACACGTTCCATGGCCCGCGACTACGGCAAGCATGGGGTGCGGGTGAATGCGATCTGCCCCGGGTGGGTGCGCACCGACATGGCCAACGCCGAAATGGACGAGCTCTGCGCGGCCATGGGCTTGGAAGGCCGTTCGGCAGCCTACGCCAAGGTCACCGAGCATGTGCCGCTGGGACGTCCGGCGGACCCCGAGGAGATCGCCGGCACCATCGCCTTTTTGCTCGGCCCCGATTCCAGCTACATCACCGGGGCCACCCTGGTGGCCGACGGAGGCGCCCACATGGTGGATCTGCCCACTATTTCCTTTGATGCCCTGTCCTGAATGCTGCCCTGCCTGAATTCCGACCCGACTTTCCTGGAGCACCCATGAGCGAACATATCCTCGTCTACACCAATGCCACGATCCACACCATGGACGCCAACCTCACCACCGTGGATGCCTTTGCGGTGTCCGGCGGCCGGATCGCAGCCCTTGGCGATGCCGCCCGCGACCTGCTGGCCGCCGGAGCCCAGGAGGTGGATCTGGGTGGCCGCACCGTCCTGCCCGGGCTGATCGACGCCCATATCCACCACGCGCAAGGCGGCAAGAAGGAGCTCTTCGACTTCTGCATCCCGCCCACCGCCAGCTTGGGCGGGATCCTGAGCGAGATCGCAAAAGAGGCCGCCGAATTGCCCCGGGGCGCCTGGCTCACCGGCGGTTCGGTGGGGTCCGGGCTCATCGACCAGGTGAACACCGCGCAGGCCCTTGCCCGGCTGGATGAAGCCAGCGCTGGGCATCCGGTCCTGCTCACCGATGACTCGCTGCACAACCGCTGGGCCAATTCCCTGGCACTCGAGCTGGCAGGAATCTCACGGGATACGCCGGACCCGGCTGGCGGCCAGATTTGCCGCGACGCGCAGGGCAATCGTACGGGGTGGCTGGTGGAAGCAGCGGGCATGATGGCCGAAAAGGCCAAGGAACGCCTGGATCCCTTCGAGCTGGACAAGCTCATCGAGTCCAGCGCCCGCGGCGTGGCCGAATGCAACGCCTTCGGCATCACCGGATTCCAGGATGCGGCGACATCGATGCAGATCATGCAGGCGGTCCACCGGCTCGATACGGCCGGACAGCTCAATGCCTGGGTGGTTTCCTCCACACCCGTCGAAGAGTTCATCTTCGGCTACGAGCCAGTGGGCCAACCAGTTATCGAGTCCATGCCGGATACCGCCAGCGAACACCACCGGCCCACCTATATCAAGATCTTCCTCGACGGGGTGCCGCCCACGCGCACCGCCGCCTTCCTGGACCCCTACAAGGGCACGACCGAGTCCGACCCCTGTTCTCACGGCAGGATGACCATGAGCCAGGACAAGCTGGCCGGCTGGCTGCTGCGTACCGCGCAGCTGGGGATCGGCGCGAAAATCCACTGCACCGGAGATGCTTCGGTGCGCGCGGTGCTCGACGCCGTCGCCCAGGTGCGGGCCGCCGGATTCACCGGGGTCGGATACCAGGTGGCCCATGGGCAGTTCATCCACCCCGACGACCTGCCACGCTTCGCCGAGCTGGAAGTATCGGCCGATATCTCCCCGGCCATCTGGTATCCGGGAGTCATCACCGAAACCTTCCACGAGGTCCTCGATGAGCCCCAGGCTTCCCGGGTGCAGCCCAACCGCCTGCTGCTCGAGCACGGGGCGCGCATCGCCGCCGGCAGCGACTGGCCGGTGGCGCCGAGCCCCAACCCCTGGCCGGCCATCTATGGCTTGGTTACCCGCAAGGATCCCAGCGGTTCCTTCCCCGGAGCGTTGTGGGAGGAGCAGGCGATGACTATCGCCGAGGCGCTGACCGCCTACACCCGGGCGGCCGCGGAGGCCTGTGGCCTGGCCGATGTCACCGGAAGCCTCGAAACCGGCAAGTCCGCCGACTTCACGGTGCTGCCCATCGACCCGATGGCCGTCCCGGTCCAGCAGCTCGTCGACTTGCGCCCCGAGTCCACCTACTTCGCCGGACGCCGCGTCTATGCGGCGCAAACCTCTTCAGCACGCGGCTAGCGCCGCCAGATCACAGGAGCATAGGTTCCATGTCCTCCAACACTGACACCGCAGAACGCAGGATCTACATCTATATCGCCGCCATTTCCGCCGTGCTCAACGCGGTGCTGCTGGTGGCCCCGGTGCTGGCTTCGAAGCTCAGCGCCCAGCTGGGCCTGGAACCAGCGCAGGTGGGCCTGATCGCCTCCGTGGAACTCGGCTGCTTCTCGCTGGCCACGGTGCCCGCCTTCCTCTGGTTGCGCCGGGTCAATATCCGCACGCTGACCTTTTGGTGCCTGGCCGTTGTGGCCGCCGGGAACGTGGCCTCGGCCGTGGCCGGCAGCTTCGCCATGCTCCTGGGCATTCGGGCCCTCACTTCCTTTGCCGCCGGATCGGTGATCGTGGTGATCCTGTCGCTCAGCGCCAAGGCAGCCAATCCCTCCCGGGCCTACGGGCTGTTCGTGGTCAGCCAGCTGGCCATGGGCGCGGTGATCCTGTTCCTGTTCCCGCTGATCTACGCGCAACGCCCGGTGGCCGCGGTCTACCTGACCCTGGCGGTGCTGGCCACCCTGTGCCTGGGCTGCATCGCCTGTGTGAAGGGCGATGAATTACAGGCAGCGGCCAGCGATCAGCCAGCGGCCAGGGCCCGGTTGCTGCCCTTGGGCTGCGCGCTGCTGGCGGTGCTCTGCTTTTACGTGGCCTTGGGCGGCGTATGGACCTTCACGGCGCAGATCGCGATCGGTTCGGGGATCACGCTGGATTCCGCGTCGAGCCTGATCGGCATCGCCACGATCTTCGGGGTGCTCTCCTCCTTGTCCAGCACGCTGGTGGGCGAGCACCGATTCGGCAAATACTTTGTCCTGGCCGGATTCGCAGTCATGGCGGTTTCCATCGCCTGCCTCTTCGGCACTCCGGGACTGCTGCGCTTCGTGGCCGCCGCGGTGCTCTTCAAGATCGCCTGGAGCTGGCTGCTTCCGTTCCTGCTCGCCGAGGTCTCCCGAGTGGGCGGAGCCCAAGTGATGAATGCGGCCAATCTGGTGATCGGCGGTGGCCTGGCCATCGGCCCGCTGTTGGCCGGAAGCTTGATCCAGGCCACTGGGGGCTTCGCCACCATGCTCGGCGTTGCCCTGGTGATCCTGGGTGTGGCCGTCATCAGCTCCGTGGTGGTCTTCCGCGCATCGGACGCGAGGGCAGCCGCACTGGAAGAATCCGAGTCCCGCCCGGTGGGGCCGATGGCGTCCTAAGCCACGGTCCTCGCGGCAACCTCCAGGAAGGCCGCAACCTCGGACGCGGGCTGCTCGTCGCGGGTGGCGAGCAGGACCGAGACCCGGTGCCCGGTTTCCAGCGGGACGAAACGCACCCCGGGACGGGTATACGAGGAAATGACCGAGGAGCCGGCGATGTTCAACCCGATGCCTGCCGCCACCAGTTCCATGGCCTCATCCGCCGAGTCCACCAGCGACTTGACGGAGCAGCGCAGTGGCAGCAAGGGATCTATGGTCTCGTACCAGCCGGGCCGGGGCGTTTCATCTGCCGATTCGTCAACGGCTGGGCCAATCAGCGTCTCGCCTAACAGATCCGCAATGTCCACCCGGTCCTGGCTGGCGCACCGATGCCCTTCGGGAAGGGCCACGACCAGCTCCTCGGACCACAGGAATGCGGTTTGCACTCCTGCGTACTGCGCATTGGGATCCAGATCGAAGAGCAGTGCGCAGTCCACTTGCCGGGTGCTGAGCGCGCGCAATCCTCCAGTGAAGCCGCTGGGCCGCAATCTCAAGTCCACCCGGGGCAGCTGAGCGGCGGCAGCTTGCAGGATGGCACGCAAACCCGCGCTGGAGGCCGGGGTGCCGATCTGCACCACCTGATCCTTCGGCGCCCGGGACCAGAGGGCAATGCGTTCAGCGGCATCCAGGGCCTCGCGGGCCAGCGGCACCAGTTCCTGTCCATGGCTGGTCAGCAGCACCGCCCGGGGGCTGCGTTCAAAGAGCTTGCGGTCCAGCTGGCGTTCCAACGTGGAAATCTGCCCGCTGAGCGTGGAGGGGCTCACGTGCAAGAGCTGCGCGGCACGGGCGAAATGCAGGGTATCGGCCACCGCGATGAAACAGCGCAATTGGTGCAGGGTTAGGTCCACGCTTCGACTGTAGCGCAAGTGAAGCGAGCGTTGACCTGTTGCTTCGAGATTTCCGAAGGATGATTCGGTTTTTCCTGATGGCCAGCAAACGTAGGTATCCACGAAAGTTGAATCCATGACCTCCCACTCATCGAGCTATCCGGTACGCAGCGAATTTGCGTTGGAATACGCCTGCGGCAACGGCGCCACGCAGCTGCTCGACCTGCATATTCCCTTGACCGATGCCGGTCCCGTTCCGGTGGTGGTATGGCTGCACGGGGGCGGCTGGTTTACCGGCGACCGCACCCTGGCCCCCGATCTGGCGGCTATCGCCAGCCGTACCGGCATCGCCTTCGCGTCCATTGACTACCGGCTCTCGGGCGAGGCGGCCTTCCCCGCCCAGCTCGATGATGTGATCGCTGCGATCCGCCACCTGCGCACGCAGGGTGCGCAGTGGGGGATTGATGGCCAGCGCATCGGGTTGTGGGGTGCTTCGGCCGGCGGCCATCTGGCCGCCCTGGCCTCATTGGAGGCCTCCTCGACCGCTGCCGGCGCGCCAGAAGATGCCCGGGTCAGTTGTGTGGTGGCCTGCTACCCGCCGGTTGACCTTGAGCTGATCATTGCCCAGCGGCCAGCCGGGTGGTCCTGGGACCAGACTCCTGAGGGACGGTTGCTGGCACTGGATCCCCAGACCGAAGCAGGCTCCAGGAAGGCCCGCGCCGCCAACCCGCTGAACCATGTCTCGGACCAGGCGCCACCCTTCCTTCTTTGCCACGGCACCTCCGATGCGCTGGTTCCGCCAATCCACTCGGGAATGCTTTATCAGCGCCTGAAATCCCATTCAATTCATGCGCAGCTGTATTTGCTGGAAGGCTACCGCCACGGATTCATCAACCCTCCGGGACGACTGGATGTCGAATTGGCCGCCGTCATGGACGACGGCCGGCTGGAAACCGAGGTTCGTGCCGTGGCCGAGCTCAGGGACACCAGTCATCCAGAGCCCCGGGCAACCTCGTTCGGATTCGATGCCATCGAGAATTTCCTGTCTACATACCTGGCGGCTTGCCCGCCGCATCCGTCCACTGACCAAGGAGATGTTTCACCATGACCGAGATCGACCTGGAGCGCATTCACGCGCTCGCCCCGGTGATCAATGCCCTGCCCGGCGAACCAGTGCCATATTATGTGGCTTCGGGCGAAGGCGAACGCCATGAGGTTGGCGGCCAGCTCGTGACCGTGGTTGCCCGAACCCAGGACACTGGAGGGCTCTTCGAAGCGGCCTTCATCCTGGGGCCCGCTGGCGCACAGGGTGCTGGTTCCGCGCTGGACGCCGTGCAGCGTTCCTTCTTTGTTGTTGACGGAAGCGTGCAAGCCACCATTGCCGGACGCACCCGCATCCTGGTGCAAGGAGATTCATTCCATGTGGCTCCGGGCGAAACCCTGGAGTATCGGCTGTTGAGCCACATGACGCGGATCTTCCTGTTCAGCGCACCCGGTGGCGCGCTCGCCGACCTGTTGGGTGGCGGCTCGCGCACCGAGAAGCATCTGTTCACCATGGATTCCCTCAGCGCGGCGGACCTGCAGTTCCCGCCAGGTGTGGAGGCTGCCGGCTCGCTGGAGCTGCCACAGGGCAGCGGCGGATATTTCCTCAGCGCCGGGGGTGGCGAGCATCGGGCCTGGCCCGATGCCTTGAACAGCTATCTGGCCCGGCCGTCCAACACCGGTGGACGCTACTTCGCGGTGAATACGCTGGCCGCGGTGCAGCCCTACATCATCCGCCACTTCCACCGGCTGCATACCGAAAACTTCGTTTGCCTTTCCGGACGGGTGTGGCTGTGGGTCAATGGCCAGGAAGTGCTCTTGACCGCTGGCGATTTCCTGCACGCGCCGGCCGGGACGATCCACAGTTTTGCCATCGGCGCGCACAATACCCAGATGCTCGGGCTGCTCACCGGCGGGGTGTTCGAGAAGTTCTTCGATGTAACCTCCGAGCCGACCAATGCCCCGGTGTATTCCGAAGGGCTGGTCGACCCCTCGACCGTGATCGCGGGAATCCAGGCCAACCCGGATCTGGACCTGCAGGTCGTTGGCCCGCCGCCAGAGCGCACACTCGCACCGGGGCTTTAGGCTCGCTCCTGCACGCGCAGGGTCCGCTGGTTGCATCCCGGCGGTCCTTGCGCCGTTTAGCTCAGGCCAGTGAAGCCCCTCGGGGTGTGCGCAATATGGCCTGAGCCAGCCGTTCAAGGTAGGCCCGCGACTGGCCCACCAAATCCAATGTTCCTTCTGAAAGGACAAACTGCAGCTGCAGTCCATCGCTGACCGCAATGCATTCGCGTGCGAGGGCGTGGTAATCCAGGTCCTCGCGCAGCGCACCCCTGTGGACCTCGGCCAAGAAGAATTCCGCGATTTCATTGGCGATTCGGGTGTATCTGTCTTGGAAAAGCGCGTGGGCCGGGTTGCTCGGATCAGCAGCCTCGGCGGATATCAAGACGAAGAGCTCTATCAGTCCTGGCTGCGCCGCAAAGAGTTCGCTCAGGCTCAGCAAGAGCCTCAGCGTTCGCGTCCCGTCGAGCTCTCCGGTGGCGGCTTCGGCAATGCTCTGGGAGATGTCAAAACGGCGTTCGGCAATGGCCAGCAGCAAGTGCTGCTTGGTCGGGAAATGATGGGTCAAGCCAGGCGTCGTGATGCCTACATCGCGCGCTATTTCAGCTAGTGAAGTGCGTGAATAGCCTGAAGAGCTGAACCTTTCAGACGCTGCTGCCAAAATGCGCTCACGCCGTTCAATGCCAACGGTGTAGCTGCCGCGTTTGCTTCGTGCCATGGCCCAATCTTAGCTTCCAATTTAAAAACCTTGCATATAAGGTTTTCATCTTTTACTGTTGGATTTGTCGTGGATCACACGGCGAGACAAAGGAGCACTACATGGCAAGAAGAAGCTGTCATACCCTGCGCGTGGAGCATCTCGACAGTCCTCTGATGATTGAGGCGACGCGTCCGAGGTTCTCATGGATCGTTGAGCATCCCCAGGATTCCTACCAGCTCACGGTGCGCGATGCTGCCGGAACCGTGGCGTGGGACTCGGGCGTAGTAGGCGGTGGGCAGACAACCCTGGTCGAGTACCGCGGCGAGCCGCTGGAACGCGATGCCGACTACCTTTGGACCGTTCACAGCTTCTCGGGAACAGCGGTGCACACCGCGGAATCAAGCTTCGCCACGGCCCCTGACCTTGCGGCCTGGGAAGCCGAATGGATTGAACCGGTCCAGGAATCCACTCACCATGAACAATATTCGTTCCTGGATTGGATCAAGGGAGAGACGGAGCCATTGCCGGTAGATCAGCGGCTGCGCCCGGCACAGCTGGTGCGCCAGGACCTGGAGATCCGCCCCGAGCTGGCCAGGGCCCGGCTCTATGCCACCGCTCACGGAGTGTATTCGGCCTGGCTCAACGGCCAGCGGATCTCGGACGAGGTGCTGGCACCGGGTTTTGACAGCTATCGGCATCGGCTGAGCGTGCAAGCCTATGACGTGCTGGCAATGCTGCTCCCCGGCGCGAACACCATGGGGTTCGTCCTGGCTGATGGCTGGTGGTCAGGCCGCATCGGGCTCACTGGCACGAGCGCCCAGTTCGGGGACCGGCTGGCCCTGACATGGCAGCTGCACCTGGGATTCACGGACGGAAGCACCCAGGTGATCACCTCGGATTCTTCGTCATGCAGCGCCGCCGGGCCCTGGAACTACTCCGACTTGTTCATCGGTGAACACTACGATGCGCGTCGTGCCGATGATTCCTGGCTGCTGCCGGGATTCGGGCAGCAGGGGTGGACCCCTGTCAGCTCGCTCGGGGTGGACGCCAGGACTCTGGTGCCCTTCCGCGGCGAGCCGGTGCGCAGGGTAGCCCAATTGCCGGTGGCCTCGGTGGAACACCGTGCGGACGGTGTGCTCTTGGACTTCGGACAGGTGATTGCCGGGCGGCTTCGGTTGAAACTGCGCGGCCAGCCACGTGGCCAGCACATCATTATCGAGCACACGGAAACCCTTGATGCCCGTGGCGAATGGTTCCAGAACATCGTCGGCATGAACAAGGAACAGACGGATCACTACATCTGCGCAGGCGATGCGGTGGAAGAGTGGGAACCGGAGTTCACGTTCCACGGATTCCGCTATGCCCGCTTGACTGGCCTTGACACGCTGGATCCGGAAGATGCCACGGCGGTGGTCGTCTCCAGCGACCTGGAGCAGACTGGCAGCTTCAGCAGCTCGGACGCGCGGCTGAACCGGTTGCACCAGAATGTGGTGTGGAGCCAGCGCGCCAACTTCCTGTCCATTCCCACCGACTGCCCGCAACGCGAGCGGGCCGGATGGAGCGGAGACATACAAGTGTTCGCCGAGGCGGCTGCCAACAATGCTGGCGTATGCACTTTCCTATTGCGCTGGCTGGAGAACTTGAGGTCAGACCAATTGCCGGACGGGCGGATTCCAATTTTGTCGCCTCGATCTGAGCACGACGAGCAGAGCGCGCTGGAATCCCCAGGGGTGGGAGCCATCGTGGCCGCTGCGGGCTGGAGCGATGCGGTGGCAATTCTCCCGTGGAAGCTCTACGAGCGATACGGGGATCCCCGGGTGCTGGAGGAGAACTATCCGGCGGTGTGCCGCTGGGTCGAGTACCAGGCCCTGGAGGCAGAACGCGGACTTCCATCCGCACTGGAGGACTTGCCGCTGAGCCCCAGACGACGGGCACGCCAGCGGCTGCTCTTCAATACCGGCCCGCACTTTGGCGACTGGCTGACCCCTTCGACGCTGGAAGGCGACCTGCCGTTGCACGAGGCCATGGACCGTGCCCCGAAACTGACTTCCGAGCTGGTGGCTCCGATGTTCCAGATCCACAGCTTGGATTTGGCCGCGCGGATGGCCGCAGTCCTGGGCCACCTGGCGGACGCCGCACAGTTCTCGCAGCGCGCAGCGCGGGTCCGTGCGGCATTTGCCGCCGAATACCTGGATGACGATGCTTCGCTTCCGGTGGCGCTGCAGGGAATGTATGCCTTGGCCCTGGGGCTGGAGATCCTTCCGGCAGCACAACGGCGCCGCGCCGGCGAGCATCTGGCTGCGCTCGTGCGCTCTCGTGGAGACCGGCTGGATACCGGCTTCTTGTCGACCCCGTTCCTCTTGGACGCGCTGTGGGATACCGGGCACCAGGATCTGGCGCGCACCCTGCTGTGGCAGGACAAGGCGCCTTCGTGGCTCTACGAGGTGGACCGTGGCGCCACCACCATCTGGGAAGCCTGGGATGCAGTGGACCCCGCTGGGGTGCCGCGCCAGGTTTCCATGAACCACTATGCCTTTGGCTGCGTGGATGAATGGCTGTTCCGCAAGGTCGCCGGTTTAGCGCCTTCGGCTCCTGGATGGCGGGAAATCAGCATTGACCCGGATTTCTCCTGCGGCCTGAGCCATGCCGAAGCCTCCGTCCAGACGCCCCTTGGACAGGCCGCGGTCAGCTGGACTGTGGAGCACGGGCAACTGACCGTCAACACGGTGGTGCCCTATGGGGCCGGCGCGGTCCTGAATCTTCCAGGCCAGCAGATCAGGCTCGCCCCGGGAACGAGGGTGCATCAAATGGACCTGCTCGTCACGGCTGATTAGGCCGAAATCCTTAACCCGCAATCACGTTCAAAGGAGAACATCGATGGCATCAACACTCGCAACCAATCAGGATGATCAACAAGCAGTTCGGGGAAAACCCAAGCTCGGATTCCTGATACTTCTGGTCCTCGCCGTGGCATCGGCCAACGGAGCCCAGCTTTCGAATGCCATTCTGACGCTGTCGCTGAAGTCCAGCGTCATCAGTTCGACCGCGGCTACGACGGTTCTGTCAATTGCCGTTGGCGTCGGCAGCATCGTCGCCCTGGTGGGGTATCCCTTGCTTGGACGGCTCAGCGATCGGACGCTGAGCAGGCACGGACGGCGCAAGCCCTACTTGCTTTCCGGGGCCGTGCTGTTCCTGGTTGGCGCGGCGGCCACCACCGCGGCGTCGAGTGTCGCAGCACTGGCTGCCGGCTTTTCGCTGACGACCCTTGGCGCGGTCTGCGCGCTGGTGGCCTGCACCGCACTGGTGCCTGATCAGATCTCCCCGGAATTCAGGGGTTCGGCCTCGGCGATGCTGGGGCTAGGCGCGCCACTGGGAGCCCTAGTTGGCCTCTTCCTGGCGCAACTGGTCCAGCCAAATCTGGCCGCTATGCTCTTCCTTCCAGCAGGAGTCGCAGCACTGGCTCTGCTGTTGTTGGCCTTGACGATTTCGGACCGGGCGATCTTCCGCGAGGAGAGGCCTCCGTTCTCCTTGGCCGAGTTTGCGGGAACCTTCTGGGTCAACCCATTACGCCATCAGGGCTTTGGCTGGGCTTGGATCAGCAGATTGTTGATCTTCTTCGGCGTTGCTGCGGTCAACGCCTATCAGGCGTTCTACCTGATCATGGTGCACCATATGGATCCGGCCACCGTGGGCACAGCTATCCTTGTCGCATCGCTGATCACCACACCAATCTCGATGATCTTCGCTCCGCTCTTTGGCAAGCTGTCCGATAAGACTGGGAGGCGCAAGCCGTTTGTTCTGGGTTCCGCCGTGGTATTCGCTGTCGGCCTTGGCCTCGTGGCCATGGCCACGACCTATCCGATGTTCCTCGTCGCGATTGCTGTTGTCGGCTTGGGACAGGGGGTCTACTTCGCCGTGGACTACGCCTTGATCATGGAAGTCCTGCCAGACCAGGAAAACCCGGCCAAGGACCTGGGGATCATGAACTTGGCCAACTCGCTGCCATCGTCGCTGGTTCCAGCTGTCGCTCCGATGCTCCTGATGATCGGTGCCAGCACCGCTAACCCGCAAAACTTCACGGCGCTCTTCCTGGCCGGTGCGGCCTGCGCTGTCATCGGGGCCTTGGCAATACTTCCTATCAAAGGGGTGAAATAGCCTGGTGCTTGTCGTATAAGCGGCTCCGTTCTCACGGGCTCGTGCCTGGCATGCAGGAAACGGCGTGAGCCACGGCAACGCGAATGCCCCAGCCTGGCACGACCCCGGGTTCGCCGTGCACCTTTGCCTGGCCGAAGCCATAGCCCAAGGATGGCTTCGGCCAGGATGGTCTTCCAGACCCCTGGTTTCCCGGTGATGGAAGCACGTTGCTGGCCAGCACAATCGTGGTTTGCTTTGATTCGACCTTCGCCGAGAAGGCTGCCACTTTCGGAGCGGCCTAATATCTCGCCGGGCGGTCGTGGCCATTTTGGGCATTTCCTCGGTGGTTTCCGATTTCATCGTCAAGGTACGGGTAGCACTGGACAAACAAAAACATGGCTGCCGATTTGATATGCAGGGCTCTTGCAAACGGAACATCAACTAAGTCGCGTACCCATATCGAATACCAACGGATATGTAAGGGCAAGATTATAGTTGTAAGAACGTCGACATCAGGTCACGTAGGCAACGGGTGGGTGAATTGAGCTACGACATTGCAAGGCTAGTTGATGCCGGCAAAATTGATGAAGCATTGAAGGCCGCGAATGGTTTAACTCCTGAGCGAGTTCGAACCCTCCTATTTAGCGGAGCGGGCTTCATGGAAAATTCCGGCCCCTATGGTGAGTTCCTCTCGCGCTGGTATGAATCACTCAATAGCCCGTACTTGCGTGCGGAGGCTGCTGATTGGTTCGCACAGGCATATCTCACCGAGATCGCTGACCTAAAAAATGCAGAGTTCCTTGGAGCAAAAATGGCCACCGAATCCAAAAGGGAAGTCATCAAGCATCTGGCCGATACGATCGATTCCAAGGACATCGAGGACTGGACCACTAGCCCTGAGAAGCCTATTAGCAAAGATCAGCACAACCATTGGCAAAAGATTGCCCAAAAACTCAAAGTGCTTCTAGGTCCTTAGAAGCCCGATGGTAGCGGGGATGCGCCAGCTTGCTCTCGCATCATTTTGCTGCAAGCTGTAGAGGAAGATAAATGGTCCTTCCCTTTTCAGCCTGAAATCTCGGCCTTAACCCACCTGTCTTCACCGCCAACACCAGCCAGTTTTTGAATATTGTTTTGGGTCTTCCGAGAACCGATGCCAGAAGATAAGTGGATCCGGTGCCATGACGCGCCACGCTCAAGTCAGCAACGACTGTGACGTATTTGCAGGCGGTGTGCGGATGGAACCAGTCAAGTGCAATAACGCCGAACCATTTGGAACTATCGAATCTGGTTGGATCATCTATCAGCTAATCATTGGCCATCGGCAACAAGCGACTCATTGGCGACATTCAAGAGCTTTTCCAAACCTTCGGCATCCTTGGAGACTGACAGGTGTTGGCCGGCCAATCCGGCCAGCGCCCAGAACTGCCCGACTTTACTGATTCTCTGGCGTGAAGCTACCTGAATAACAGGGAATCAGGTAGTGGTTTGGCCGTTCCAGCAGGCAAGTATCTATCTCTTCAAATCAGGAGGAAACCAGGGTGCACCGTATCATTATTTTGTCTGTTTTGAAGAGTAGTGTGGGCAAATGACTACATCAAAGATTTCCCTTGGCGCCATCAACATGACTGCTAATAATCCAAAGGCTCAAGCGGCTTTCTGGTCGGCAGTAACTGGCAGTGAAATTTCAGGTAGCGGTGAGAGCTACTACCTTGCGCCTAACGGGCCGGAAGGATTTGGCATGTTCTTCCAGAGCACTGCCGAGCCACGTCTTCAAACGCAAGATGCCCATTTGGACCTGACAGTTCCTTGGGGATCGAGGGAGCAGGAAGTTGCGCGTCTGATCAAAATGGGAGCTACGCATAAGTGGGATGTACTCGAAGAATTCGAGCACGTTCAGTGGACTACGCTTGTTGATCCAGAAGGCAACTTATTCTGCATCGCGGAACATCCGCCTGTCCACTAAGCCTTGACCTGCAGGGACGGAGAACGACAGCTAGTTCCCCATCTCGGTAGGCCTAGGCGAACCCCACACGCGGCGCAAAACATCCCACGCTTGCTGATCCATCAGCGACGTGGGGGTAACGGATAAGTGCCGGACGTTGCTTTCCTCGGCCAGCCGAAGCTCGTGCTCCAGTGCTTCGGGGCTGATGGAACCGTCGTGGTCCCAGAGTCCGATTTCGATGCCGAAGCGCGAGGGATCTTTGGCAGTGTAGAAGCTGGCTAATTGAGCTGTGTCGTAATAGCCCGTCGAGTTGATGCCTTGGAAGTTCCAGATGTTCAATCGGTCGACAATCCCCAGCAGCCGGGCGTAGTCCTGCCCGGAGTCCAGGCGCCCGCGCAAGTCCTCGTTGATGGGGGAGCGCACATCCATGGTCAGTTCCACCTCGGTGCCGGTTAATTGGCTGGCGACCTCGGCCATGATCTTTTGGACTGCATCGCTTCGCCACTCATGGAGAGCGTCCGCGCCAGCATCGGTCGTGCCATCAAATCTCCGTGGCCACGTGTTCATACCACTGAAGCTTTGGAAATCTTTCAGGTCGGCATCTCCGAATGTATAAGACGGAAACATCATCTCGGTGATATTGATGCTGTCCGGCGAATAACGCTGAACCAGCTGCGAAGTGAGCACGGCAAGGCGCTCGGTGAGCCCGCCGTTCTTCCACGAAGAGACGCTGGTCCAGTTCCTTGATATGTTTCCTTCCGCGTTGACGCCTGCAATTTCCGGGCGGTACTCAAGCTCGCGGCCTAAAAGCGTATCGATGTTCAGTGAGATCGTGCGACGCTGTCCACTCTCGCTGCAGATGAACGCATCGATGGCTTCCCGTATGTAATCGCGTCCCGTACCCGCAACCTCGCTTGACTGCATCTCTTTGTACTCTGCCCAAGGAAAACCGATCCAATCCAAGCGCCCTACAGAAATGGACACCCCAGTGGCATTGACTGAATCCAATTGCCTGGCAATATCCGGAATTCGCGTTGGGTCAGCGCTGGTGACATCCTCGAAACCGATATTCACTACGCGAGATCTGCCGGCATTGTCCACCGTGGACCTGCTTCCTTGGCTATCTGGTGCCAGCGCCGTGGCCAAGCACTGTTGTTGGGCTGCAGTCACTGGGTGGTAGATCCTGGTTCCTGCTGAAGTCCGCCCATAGGGAGGCACACAGACCAGGCTGATCAGAAGCACTGCGAGCACTGCCACGCGCCATCTGCGGCCCGAACCCCGTGCGGTGTTCATACGTCGTTGCCCAGGATGGCGCTGAATTCATGGCTGGAGACCACGCCGGTGCGATGGAGCTTGTTCCATTGCGCTGGCTGTCCGCGGATTTCAAAAACAATGGCGGCCACCATGGTCATGCCCATGGCTGTTGCGTAGAGCGGCCATAAAGGGAAGGTCCACAGATTCAAGAAATCCCGCCACGCAGTGTTCAGGACAATGCCGATGACAACAGAGATCAAGGTGATCCCCAAACCCGCCCAGCTGAGGATGGCAATAGCATTCCACAGCACTGAGGTTTGCCTATCGCTGGTGATTGACATCTGGCCGGATGGCACCAAATAGGCCAAAGCGGCCAGGACAAAGAGTTGGGCTACCGGCACAAAAACCATGGTGGCAAAATTGAAAAGCAGGAACGGGCCGAAGGGTCCTACCCGTGGATTGCCGTGGAGCCGCCAATGGATCTTGACGGACTGCAACAAGCCGCGGGCCCACCGCACGCGTTGCTTCCATAGCGCTCGCAGGGTGGAGGGGGACTCGGCCAGGACGATTGCGCGAGGTTCGAAGGCGACACGAAATCCGGCATCGTAGATCCGCCAGGTCAACTCCAGATCCTCGCCTACGGTATCCGTGCGGAAGCCACCGAGTTCACGGACCAGTTCTGCACGGAAGGCTCCGATGTTCCCGGAGACCACCGGAAGGCAATGCAGCAGGGACAGGGAGCGACGCACCATTCCGGTTCCCATGTGGGAAAGCACCGAGAGCATGCGGGTCAGCACGCGGTCCAGGTTTACTGGCCGGTCATCTCCGCACACTGCACCCACCGAGGCGTCGCGGAAGCCGGTGAGCAGCCAGGGAATGGTGACCGGTGAGAAGATGCCGTCGGCATCAACAAACACCAGCACATCCCCGGTGGCTTCTTTGATGCCACGGTTTAGTGCCGCGCCCTTGCCGGCGTTCTGCTGCCCGATGGATCGCACCATCGGGTGGGCTTGCGCCAATGCGTGCATGACCTGCGCAGTATTATCTGTGGACCCGTCGTCCACGATGATGACTTCTGCCAAATCGCCTTTGGTCCTGAGAATGGATTCAACACACGCCCGCAGCACCACGCCTTCGTTGTAGGCGGGGACGATGACCGATACTCGGTACTTCGGGGTTGTTCCGAAGTGTCGGGCGGCCCGGCGAGAACGTCCGCGGGGCCGGCGCAATTCTTGTTCCTCATGCGGGAATCCTGGAGGGAGCCTTGTGAGTTTTCCATTGCGCGTGAAGAGCAATCCGCGGCGCACTTCGAACCAGATGGCCAAGGGGATGTAGGCCAATTTGATCGTTCCAAAAATGATGATGAGGGCAATCGCAACGTTAAAGACGATGACCAGCGCTGAGCTCATGCATTGCCCACCTTGCCCGGGGCATGCAAGCTGGCGTACTGAAGCACTGAATCCACCAACTCCGGTGCAGCCGCGCTATTGGCGCCAAAGCGGGCGTTGATCTCCAGCACCACCGGCTGGCCTTCATCGGTCAGCCGGATATCCAGATCCACAGGTCCCACCAAATCGAGGCTGGCTACCGCGGCTCTCGCCACCTGGGCCACGTGGGCTGTGGTGGCGTCGAATTCGCAACGTTGTACCGATACCGCGTTGCCTATGAGGCCCTCGCGCAGTTCTGTTTTCTCCACGACAACGCACACATCAACTTTTCCGTTGTCGGGATTGCGAAACAGCATCGGAGCGAATTCGCGCCCTGGCGCGAAACGCTGGACCAGATCTGACGCCGACATCTCTTGCGAACCGTCAGTCAGCTGGGACGAAGCGAGCAGGCGCACCCCACGGCCACCGCGGGAGACCCGGGGCTTGACGATGGCGTACTGGTGGGGGAGGAACCCTGCTACCGAGGGGCGGCCATAAAGGTCGCCACGAACGAAGTCAGGCGTGGGTACATGGTCATCGTTGAGGACCAGCATCGTCAGGTACTTGTCGTCGGCGATGCGGATTGATGTTTCCGATGACAGAAGAATCGTAGCCCCAGTTGATTCCAGCAGTTCGCGATTCTGATCCATTGCCAGGATGGGCAGTTCTTCGCTGACGGTGGGAATGACCAGCGCGACGTCCTGTTGTTTGATGATCTGTCGAAGAGCGGGAACGTAGCTTGCATCGCGCGCCGCGGGCACCTGCAGGAAGAGGCCAAGATGCTCGTCCGGCACAGGGGTCATATCCACCCCGATGACTTGGTGGCCACGCTCATGAAGCTGGCGTGCCAAGCTGCTGCCAGCGGGTCCACCGACACCGGTAATAAGAATGATCATTAAAAGTCTCCTACCGTCTTTGAAACCAGGCGCATGACTTCAAAGCCTTCGGCGCTTTTCTGCTTGACCTGGCTTCCTCGGAAGTTGGCGATGGCTTTGGTTCGAGTGCCAGTCATATAGGGCTTGGTGCGTTGATCCGAGTGCAGCTTGATGGCCTCGACCTTTATATCGGTGTATTTCTCCACATCAACAAAGAATTTTGGCGAGAAGTCGTGACCTACCGAAGGGCTCTCGAAGCAGAGGATAGAGGGCAGCTTTCGCCCTGCGCGCATCACCGCACGGTGCACAGCCTCATGGTCTTGGTGGATATCGGTGGCGGAGTGCGTGAGGACAACATCAGGCTCGAATAGCGTGATTTCCTGTTCGATGGCGGCCACCATGTCGTTGGAGCTTTCCGAAAGGCGGGTGTCGCAGAAGTCCTGGACTGAGTGGGACTGCGCGCCGAGGTAAGCCGCTCCGCGCTGGGCTTCGCGAATGCGTCGTGGCGCATTGCCGCCATTTTCTCCTTGGGACATCACCATGATGCGCACCTCGTGCCCCGAATCAACGAGTTTGGCGATGGTTGCGCCGCAGGCCAATTCAACATCGTCGGGGTGGGCGCCAACGGCGAGGAATCGCTTCGGGCGTTCCTTGCGCTGCGGACGCCGCTGCAAGAAGATGCTCACCATCGAAAACATGAACAGCCAGATGGCGGTGATGATGGCAAAGCCCGCCCAGAGTTCTGCGCTATCAGGTGTTGAAAGGTAGCCGATGACCGAAAGGAGTAGCACAAGATTTCCTGCCACCCAGATGCACAAGATGAGTCGGTGGTTTGCAAAATCACGTGCTAGCCAACGCCTGCCCCAACGGCTTAGAGCTGTTGAGATACCCGTAATTGAAACGAGTAGTGCGAAGACACTGATGGTCATTTGCATATTTCTCTCCTTGAGGGACTTTCGAATGCGAATCCGCCAACGAAGGAGCGATAAATCTTGGGCAGGACGCGGCGCGCACTGTAAGAGGGGCCTACGTGGCATTGGAACCGCCCCCGCGTTCCAATGCCACTTCGACACCCCAGATTTATCCGTTCTCTGCGAGTGATGGATATATCTTGTAGACGGAACAGGGCGCAAATCGTGACGCGGAGGTCTGGAGAATTATTTTTGCGTAGGGTGAAGGAAAATACTGACTTCTGTAAATCATCAGATGAAATCGTGAATTTTGGTGCGTGAATGAGTTTTGATGAGGACCGGGGCTCATCTTCAAGATGTCGCTGGAGTTGCATTGAGCACGCTTTTCTCCGGTTGAAGGCAATATTTCTAGCCGACTGGAGACCGGTTTTGCAATGGCCTGCGGAGAAGCGGATGGAGATTTCCATCGCAGTCTGAGCTATGGGCGTGATTCCCTGCGATCATGGCAATAACGGTGATCCGGGCTCAGGGAAGTTTAGAAAAAGAATTACAAAGTTTTTTCAAAAACCGCGTCACGATCATCAATTCTTGCGATCTAAAAATATGTACGCGCGTGGCTACTCGATGCACAACACACGAGAACGGTACAGAAAATGCGCAGCCAAGTAGCCACTGATGTGGTGCGGACGAATATTCAAGGGAGATGAAATGCGAGCGGGAAATAACGAGGTGCGACTTCGTGATGATGTTTGCGTGGAATCGCCCTTTCTAGTTCAGACACACGATGGAAGAATGTGGGAGGCACGCAGTAATGCAGTCAAGGGTGGGACCTTGGCCGCGAAAGTTCTGCGGGCCGCAAATTTGGGGAATGCTGCAGGTTGCCAAGAACGTGATGGCCAGCTGAAGGCCTTAGACGTTTTGGGGGCGTTATGACAATTGATTCGGGAGAGATCTTCGCTGAACTCAGTGATGCGAGCTTGATCCGAGGGATCCGCGGAGGGGACCGGGAATCCCAAGCGCATCTATATCGACGCCATAAGCAGGTTGCCTTGGCTGTCGCCTATCGTCATACCGATACTCCGTCTGAGGCTGAAGATATCGTTTCAGAAGCATTCTTGAAGGTTTTCCAAGCCATTGAACGAGGCTTGGGGCCGCAGGAATTCTTCCGAGCCTATTTGCTGACTGTCGTATCGCGCTGTGCTTTTGCCAGGAACAAGGCAGCGTCGCAGCAGATCGTTGTTGACGATCACCAAGAGTTCCATATGGGGGATGCATTCGCTGACGACGTCATGGATCGGGCCGAGACATCTTTTATCGTCGATGCCTTTCAGTCCTTGCCCGAACGCTGGAGGATGGTGCTCTGGCACGTCGAGGTTGAGGGGCTCGCACCTCGCGAAATCGCTCCGATCCTGGGGATTACACCGAATGCGGTATCGGCTCTGGCTATTCGTGCGCGTGAAGGACTGCGCCAGGCGTACCTCTCGGCGCATATGAAGGCCCAGTCCGGACTTTCGGAACAGTGCGCCGAAGCGCGAAAGCACCTGCCTGCGATGGTCCGTGGCACCCTCAAGAGCAAAGACGAAAAGGCAGTCAAGCAGCACCTGAAGACTTGTGATGAGTGCGCCGCAGTATTCGCGGAACTCACCGAAGTAGGCTC
Organism: Glutamicibacter halophytocola; assembly: GCF_001302565.1. Lineage (NCBI taxonomy): Bacteria > Bacillati > Actinomycetota > Actinomycetes > Micrococcales > Micrococcaceae > Glutamicibacter > Glutamicibacter halophytocola. The sequence continues at coordinate 3,503,352 of NZ_CP012750.1, read as the reverse complement.
TAGCCTGCGTGCCTTCATCGTGCCGCTGCTGGTTGGCGGCACCACGGCGCTGGGCGTACCAGCGGCCGGCGGAATCGCGGGTGCCCAGGGTGTTGCATCGACGGTATCGGCAAGTGCCGGGGCCACCGCTGGTGCTGTTGGTATCGGGACGACTGGTGGCGTGGTGCTGGTGTCTTCGGTGGGCGTCGGATTATTGACGATGACCGCATTCGCAGCTGCAGGGGGTTTTCTGCCCGATGCGACCACGGGTGCTGATCCGAAATCGGCCCCGCCGGCGAGCTCCAAGGAATACAATCCCGCTCCGGCCCCTGAAGTCGTTGCGCCCGAGAGCACTGAATCGGGCCAAAGACCCGGGCGTTCGGCATGGGTTCAGCCTGCGCCGACGCTCGATGCTGAACCGTCTGAATATCTTGCCCGGACACCTGGTTTTGTTGCTCCAATGAAGCAGCAGGAGACGGGGCCATCGCAGCAGAGCGCCCGCGCGGAAGCGCCACCAGTTATACCGTCACCGAGTGCGCCATCTGCGGCGCCTACTGCCGAAGCTGCAGCCCCGCTGGAGAGTTCTGATCCGGAACCGGAGCCAAGCATTGAGGCAATGCCTCAGGCATCGGAGACGCCAACCGCTGAAACTTCAACTGCGCCTGTTCCGGAAGAATCGTCGCATCCTGCAACCGCCGAAGCGACGGCTGGGCCGAGCGCCGAACCGAGCGTGACGCCGACGCCTGAACCTTCCGTGGAGCCAGCACCGGAGCCGAGTCCAGAGGCGAGCGAGACTCCAACCGTGGAACCGACTCCGGAAGCATCTGTGACTCCGACGGCCGAGCCATCCGTGGCTCCGACGGCCGAGCCATCCGTGGCTCCGACGGCCGAGCCCACGGAATCACCGAGCATTGAATCGCAAGAGCAGTTCGAAGTCGCGATGCACACCGACCATCATCCGCACTTCCCGACGTACACCTTTGATATCACGCCACCAGAAGGCGTAGCGCGGTACACCGTCAATGTTGAAATGAAAAAGTTAGCTTTTGACATGGTGGAAGTATCAGGGCATTGCCATTGGCACCTGCTGGGAATCCATACCCTGAAAATTTCTTGTACCGGCCCTGCTGAGCTGTCGGTGACCACCTTGCAAACGAACAAGGAACGCACGATCAGCTTTGACTTCCCGGATAGCCCGCAGTCGAGCACGGCGTTCCGGATGAGCTAACCCCAAGAAGGCCTTGGAATTCCAGCCGCACCACAGGATCCGGCGGCGTTTGCCATTCGCGCACCGGTCTCCAGCTCCTCCCGTGCAGGTGCGTGCAGCGCGAGCAGGCCAGGAAACATCCATGCGTGCAGAGCCTGCTCCGTGCAAGCCGCGAACTTCAGCTGTTGCTGTGTAGCGCGCCGCCAGCGGGAGTAGCAGAAGCATCCGGCGTTGCATCCGCAGATGCTGGTGCGGTTCCAGCGCCGGGCAGGCCAGAATTTTTCGAAGGGCGCCGCGAGGGGCTCATCCCCGCAACGGCCACGGCGCAGACCGAAGTCAGCACCAGCGAGAGCGCTGGGGCGAAGACCGTCCACGGGGCGCGCTCGACGTAGCCGATGCCCTCGGCCAGCAGCAATCCCCATTCCGGAGTGGGCGGCTGGGCGCCCAGGCCCAGGAAGCCCAACGCCGCCAGGGCCAGGGCAACTCCGGGAAGGCGCAGCATGCCATGGCGCAGCAAGGGCGGGACGATTGCCGGCAACAGGTGCTTCACGAAGATTTCCCCGCGGCGAACTCCGGACAGCGGCAGCCAGCGGATATGCGGCATGGCCCGTGCTTCTTCGAGCAATGATGCCGCATGGGCGGACAACGGGGGCCAGGTCACCCACAGCACTGCCACCCCGGCGCCGATCACCGAGGGACCCAGCAGCGCGGCAATCACGACGCCGGCCAGGATTGGCGGGGTGGCATTGGCAATGGCCGAGGGCCCGCGGGAGATCTCGCCCAGCCCGGCCAGCAGCAGGCCGATGGCCACGGCGCAGAGCACGATCAGCACTGCCGGGGCGACCGTGCCCAAGGTTCCATGGGCCACCCGGCCCAGCAGATCCCGGCCGCTGGCATCCGCGCCGAAGGGAAGGGACCAGCTCGGCGCGGCCAGCCGCTGGTGGCTGATCGCGTAGGGATCGCGGGGCAAGCCGAAGGCCATGATGGCCAGCAACCCGGTGCAGGTGATCCCCGCAGTCCAGCGCAGCAAGGAGGATTTGCCGCGGAATTCCGGCGGGACGGACAAGGCCCCGGCAGGCAGTGGACCCCCGCGCAGCCAGCGCCGGGCGGCGGTGGCCAGCAATCCGATGAGCACTGCGGTTCCGGCCATCAGCAGCAGGCCTGCCTGCAGCGCCGGGATATCTTGCGCATTGGCCGAGCCGAGCAGGAAGCGTCCCAGACCGGGGATGGCGAAAACCTGTTCCACGGCGACCGCCCCGCCCAGCAGCCCGATGAACACCAGGCCGAACTGGTCGATGATGGCAGCGCCTGCGCGGCGCAGCACCCCGGCCAGCAGCACGGGTCCCGAGGCGCCGGCCATCCGCCAGATCATCACCCATGGCTCGCCGGCCACCGAGGCAATGGCATCGGCCAGCAGCCGGCCCAGCAGCCCGCCGGCCGGAATGCCCAGGGCCAGTGCCGGCAATACCGCGGTATCCAGCCCGGTCCAGCCATAGGGCGGCAGCCAGTCGAGCTTCACCGCGACCAGCACCAGCAGGATGCTGGCCAGCAGGAATTCCGGCAGGGCAGTCAGGGCGACGCCCAGCGGCCCGGACCCGGTCTGCGGCCTGTCGCGCAGCACCCGCAGCATCGCCGGGGCGATCAGGCAGAGCGCGACCAGCAGGGCGGCCGCGCTGGCAAAGGCCGTGAGCGTGGCCGAAACGGACAGGGCCTGCCAGGCCCCGGGGCCGATCGGTGCTCCGCTGACCCAGGATGAACCCAGATCCCCGCGCAGCACCCCGGCCCACCACTGCAGGCTGGAGTGCACAGGCCCTTGGCCCAGTCCAAGCTGTTCGCGGATGGCAGCCAGCGCCTGCGGCGTGGGCTCCAGCTCCGCATAGCGGGCCCGCAGCACCGCGGCGGCCGGATCGGTGCGCGAAAGCCAGGGCAGGGCGCCGGCGAGCAGGAGCAGCACCAGGGCACTGAGCAGATAGGAGGCGGCGGAAACCAGCGAGGTTTTCTGCCTGTAGAAGCGGAGGAATTTCATGCGGTGCTTCTTCGCCCTACTTGGTGTCCAGCTGCGTCTGCGTGGTGACCAGGGACCGTTCGCGAGGATCCCGGGCAGCACCGGATACGGCGGCATTTTCGCCCTGGATCACCCGCTCATGCAGCAGCGGGATGGCCGCGTCGGTACCCAGGATCCTTGCTTCGGCCAGCATGATGGCACGCTGGCGGCCGGTGCCCGCGTCGGTTTCCGAAGCGCTGGCGATGCCTTCTTCGACCTGGGTGTCGCACAGCTGGGAGATGGCGAAGCCGCCTTCACAGGTGAAGTCCGAGGCGAAATAGGCCACCGGGTCACCGGAGTCCAGAACCGTGGCGCGGGAGAGGATGAAGGCGTCGAAAGCGCCGTCCAGGGCATCGGCCTCGATGTACTGGTATTCGCGCACATCCTGCTGCACCTCGAAACCTGCCGCTTCGAGCTGCTGCTCGAGGATCACGGCCACTTCGGGAAGTTCCGCGCGGTCGGTGAAGGTGCCCAGCGAGATCTTGACATCCTTGACCTTGGCCGGCTGCGCGCGGTGGGCCAGCAGTTCCTGGTACTCGGCATCGTCGCGGTACTCGGCGGCATAGGGCAGGGCTGGGCCGAGCAGGCCCTCGGCAAGGTCGGCGCGGTCCTCGTAGACGGATTCGATAATGGCTGCGCGGTCGATGGCTTCGCGGGCCGCGGCGCGTACCGCTGGATCGGCGAAGGGCCCCTTCTTGGTGTTCAGGTACAGCGTATTGGTGCGCGGCATCGGGACTTCGGTGAGCAGTTCCTGGTCCACAGTGGAGGCCTGGCCAGCCGGAATGGCCTCGACGATGTCGGCCTCGCCGGTGCGCAGGGCCGCGGTGCGGGCCGTGCCGTCCGGAACGAATTTCACGTCGATGCCCGCGGCGGACGCCGGCTCGCCCCAGTAGCCATCGAAGCGATCCAGGGTTGCCCCGGAGATGCCGTCCACTGCGGTGATCTTGAACGGCCCGGTTCCGGTGTTCACCGGGTTGACCCCGTGATCGGTGTAGGCGGAAGGATCAAAGATGGCCAGCTGCGGGCTGGAAAGGCGCTGGGGCAGCAGCGGGTCGGGATCAGCGGTGGTGATCCGCAGGGTCTGGCCATCGACCGCATCGACGTTCAAAGCGGTCCCGTTCAGGATGCGCGGCACGGGGGTGGAATCAATGGCCGCCTGCAGCGAGTTGGCGGCCGCCGCGGCTGTCAGGGGTTCGCCGTTGTGGAAGCTGACGCCCTTGCGGATGGTGATCTCCCAGGCCGTATCGCTGGTGCGCTGCCAGGCGGTGGCCAGCCCGGGGGTGGCGTCGCCGGATTCGTTGAGGGTTACCAGGGTTTCGGCGGTGGACCAGCGTGAAAGCTTGAATGCGTCATCGCTCAGGGGATCCAGGCCCGAGCGGGGCGGCTGCATGTGGGCCACTGAAATGCGCCCGGTGCTGCCTGCTGGATCGGCGGAGGCGGAGAAGCAGCCGGTCAGCGCCAAGGTGGCAGCGAGCGGGAGCAGGGGCAGGGGCAGGGAGGTGCTGCGGCGTCGAGTCATGAAAGTGTGTTCCTTGCGAGTGGGTCGGTGATGGTCGCGGATCAGCGCGGCGCGCTGATGCGCAGATGGCGCGAACAGCGGGCTGCCAGTTGCAGGTCGTGGGTGACCAGCAGCAACGCGATTCCGGTGTCCTTGGCGGTCGTGAACAAATGCTCTGCCACTTCGCCGGCGGTGGCGGGGTCCAAGGCGCTGGTGGGTTCATCGGCGACCAGCAGTGCCGGGTCGACGACCAGCGCGCGGGCCAAAGCCGCCCGCTGTGCCTGGCCGCCGGAGAGCTCGCGCGGCCGCCGATCCAGCAGGGCGGGGTCGAATCGGGCCACGTGGGCGGCCCGCTCGATCTGCTCTTCTGCTGCCAGGTGCGGTGCCAGGCGGGAGAGTGCCAGATGCAGCGACCTGCGGATGGAATACCGTGGCACGAAGGCCGCCGCGGCATCCTGCGGGACGCCTTGGACCAGGTGCCGGCGCCGTGCCGAGAGATTCCTGCCGGGCAATGACCACGGTGTGCCGAGCAGGTTCACCTGACCCGTGGACGGGTCGCCCAGTCCCAGGATGATGTCGGCCAGCGTGGATTTTCCGGCACCGGAAGCGCCGGTAATGGCCAGCGATTCGCCGGCTTCCACGGCCAGGCAGACCGGGGCCAGGATCTGCCGGGCATTGCGGCCGGTGCCTCGGCTCGCCGATACCCCGGATGCCTCGAGTACCGGGTGGCTCATGCCGGGACCGCCTGCCGTGCAGGCGCCAGCTCTTCGCGCAGCTTCCCGGAATCCAGCCGGATGCGCCGCGTGGCCAGGGCCTCGGCGACCTCAGGATCATGGGTGACCACGACCATGGCCTGCTCTGCGGAAACCACCTTGTCCAGCAGGCCGAGGATCTTGTCGCGCGATGCCTGGTCCAGGGCGCTGGTGGGTTCATCGGCCAGGATCAGCGGGGCTGAGCTCAGTGCCGCCAGCGCCACCGCGGCACGCTGTGCCTGGCCGCCGGAGAGCTCTGCCGGGCGGCGCTGCAGCAACTGCGGATCATCCAGTCCCACCGAGGCCAAGGTGTCTGCAACTGCCTGGGCGCTGCGGCCGCTGGCCTTGCGCAGCTGGCGGCCCAGCGGCATCAGCGGATGCAAAGCATCTTGGCCTCGCTGCGGAATGTAGCCGATGCGCTCGCAGCCGATGGTGCGCGTCCCGGAATGCTCCAGCTGCGCGGCCCAGCGGCCGGTGATCATCGAGAGCAGGAGCGACTTGCCGCTGCCCGAGGGCCCGGTGACCACCAGGCGCTCGCGGGAGCAAATGCGCAGCTCGGGGATTTCAAGGAGCAGCTGTGAAGAACCGCGGACGCACAGCGAGCTGTTCTCAAGGCTGAGCAGTTCTGTGGCGCGGCTGATGCCTGCCTGATTCCCCATGCTAATCATAATGAGAATGATTATCACTTAAATGAAACGACCAAGGCAAATTGCGCAGGGGAACGGGGGAGGAGGCTTCTCGCGACGAGAGGTGAACATCTGCAGGCGCATCGGCTTCCAGGTGACATCAGACGGGAGTCCATGCATCTGGAGATCTCTTGTACCGGATTGCCCGCAGTCGAGCACGGCGTTCCGGATGGGCTAATTAAACCTCAACGCAGTGCCAGGATCATGATGATTCTGGCACTGCGTTGAGGCGCGGCAGCAAAGGCGCGGGCGACCTACTTAAGCGGTTCCAGCGGCACTTCAACGAGGGGGACGCCCGGATCTTGGCGTCGTCCGCCACGCTGGGCTCCTGCGCCCGCTGCAATGACGATAATGATGCCCGCGAACTGGAACCAGGTTGGAGTCTGGGACAAGATCAGCAGGCCAATGAGAATGCCAAAGGCCGGCTCAATGGAGAGCAACGTGCCAAAGGCGGTGTGATTCATCCGCTTGAGCGCCAGCATTTCCAGGCCGAAGGCGATGACCGGGGTGATCAGGGCAATGCCTGCCGCAGCCAAAAGCGTCCACCAGGCAAAATCGTGGCTGATCACCTGTGGCAAGCCAACGGGCAGTGTCGCGATGGCAGCCACCGGGATGGTCAGCGACAAGCCGCTGATTCCCGAGAAGCGGTCGCCAACGTGCTGGGTCAGGATGTTGTACAACCCCCAGCAGGTTCCAGCGCCGAGTGCGAAGAGCACACCTGCCGCGTCGATTTGCCCGTGCCACGGTTCCGTCAGCAGCACAACGCCCAGGACGGCCAACGCTGGCCAGAGCAGCGCTTTCCGGTTTTTGCTCATGATCCCGGCCACGGTGAGCGGGCCGAGGAACTCGATGGATACCGCGGTGCCCAATGGAATGCGGGCAACCGCTTCCAGGAACAATGCGGTCATATAGCCGGTGACAACGCCCAACGCGATCAGCGCCGGAATGTCCTGCTTGCGGATGGAGCGGAAATTGGGGCGCGCGATGACCCAGAGAAAGGCTGCTCCGAAGCACATGCGCAGCCAAGCGGTGCCACCGGCACCGACCTGTTCAATGACAAAAACGGACGTGGCGTTGGACAGCTGGACCGCCAGCATGGCGGTAATGGCCAGGGTCCACGGCGGCAGGCCGTTGAACGTGGAACGGGAGATCACTGGGCACCTGCGATTCGCTGTGAAACTTGAACTGCGGCACCCAAGGACTGCATGGCTTGGCCCAGGGCCTCGCCGGCAGCTTCCAGCTGCGTGTCGGACATGGGGGCCAGGGCGTCCAGGATGAAGAAAGCGGTAGTGGTGTTCTCGGACAGGGCGGCGCGCCGTCCTTGCCGCCAGTTCCAGCGGCGGCACGTCACCCCGGTGCCATCCCGCCAGATCACTTCGCCCGCATCCGGATTCTCGATCATTGGCTCGCCGGCGGCAACGGTATCAAAGGCTTCATCGCCGGATGCGCGCGTGAGCCGGGCCGGACCGTCATATAGATCGAAGTCTTCGCCGCCAATCGGGATCTGGTGCACCACGGAAATGGCGTTATAGATGTCGGTCAAGGCATTGACACGCGGCAGGCCTGACGACGCGCGGCGGGTGAGCGCTTCGAGGCTGTTGCGGGTGCGCTGGGGTTTTGCCCCGAAGCCGCGGTAGGCCTCGCGCCAGGCACCGATCTGCGGCAGGTGATCCACGGGGGTGCTGGCGAGCAGCGCGGCCGCATGCGCCTCGGCCTGCCCGATCAGCTCATCGGCAATCCGCGCATCGGCCTGCGGGTTAATGCCCTCAACCACCAGCAGCAAGGCGCGGTAGTCCGGACGCAGCTCCAGGACCGCTGGGTCGATTGAGCAACCGTAGAGGAATTCGGTGGGGGTCAGGTTATTTGGCATTGGTGCTCTCCGGCTTATGGGTGTGGCCAACGCCTGGTTCGTAGACGCACAGGCTGAAGGTGGCGGCGGTTTTGCGTAAATTAGCGTAGGCGTGCGGTGCATCTCCGTCGAAGGAGATGGCATCTCCGGCTTTCAGCTCATGGATTTCGCCATCAACCTCGATGGTGATTGAGCCCTTGAGCAGATGAAGCAGCTCCCGGGTCCCTGAGGAGTGGGGTTCGCTCTCGAGCCGTTCGCCGGGCGCCAGGGTCCAGTCCCACAGTTCAACCACGTCCGGTGCGTCGGTGCCAGCCACCAGCACGCCGCGTCCTCCGTTCTCACCGGTCCACAATGCGGCTCCTTCGCCAGCACGGGTGATCTTGGAGCGCGCGGCTTCCGGCGGTTCCACCAGGGCGGGCAGGCCGAGGCCCAGTGCATCTGAAAGCTTCAGCAGGATGCTGACGCTGGGGTTGGCGGTGCCCTGCTCAACGTTGATGAGCATGCGCCGGCTGACGCCTGCCAGCTCGGCAAGCTGATCCAGTGTCCAGTCGTGGTTCTTGCGTTCGCTTTTTACCCGGTCCCCGATGGTCCGGGCGAGCCGCTCAGCACTTGTATCCATGAGTGCATCATACTGCACTAAGAGTGCATTGTCGATTGATGCGGTTGGGCCTGGTCAGGGCTTGGGCGACGCGCTCACCGGTGTTGCCGTGAAGGCTGCTGGTCGCAGGGGTCCCCTGGGGTGCACGGCTGCCTCAGGGAGAGCCGCATTCGTATCGAGCGCGGTGTTCGCCTTGTGCCCCGGGCGATAGGGGGCTAGGTGTCGCGGAACAGCTGCGCCATGCCCTCCGGGCATTGTGCGCAGGCAATTGAATTCTGCCCATGCCGCATCAGCAAGCCCCGATGCGGTGTTGCCTTCATGGGCTCGTCGCCGTCGGGTGCCACGGCAACGCAGAGTGCCGCGATCACCCTGCTTCTTCTGGTCGCAGCTGCGCCAATTTCATTGACCGGCAACAAAAGATCACCTAGAGTAAACAAAATATGCATATAGGTAATCCATGTCACGCCTTTATGCCCGCTTCCGCAGTGTCCATCTTGGGACCTCAGCCTTGGGAGAATCGTTGAGCACAGTTGCACCGACCGAAAAAGACGTCCTGGACGCCGCTGCCAGAATCGTGGAAGCTTTCGCCGCGACCAGCACGCAAGAGTATTTCTCGCTCTTCGCCCCGGACGCATCATTCATATTCCATCCCGAAGCCGCCCGGCTGGATGACCGGGCCAGCTATGAAGTGCTATGGAACGGCTGGCTAGCCGAGGGGTGGAGGGTCACCAGCTGCCGTTCCTCCGATCAGCTGGTCCACGTTTTTCCTGGCGGGGCTGTGTTCAGCCACACCGTATCTACCGCTATCCAAACCGGAAACGAACCCGAAAACATCTCCACGGATTCGTACGTGGAACGTGAAACCATTGTTTTCCGCCAGGAGCCGGACGGTTCGCTGATAGCCATCCATGAACATCTCTCCACGGTTCCAGACGAAGCATCCATCGAGGCAAATGGCGGAAACGCATGAATCTCTATCGCAAATTCGAGCAGAAGCTCGAAGCCGGGGCGGAAAACTCCGGCCCTATCCGCGGACAGCTGGGGACCGGACGCATCGGAATGATCTGGCTTGCAGCCAACCTTGTGGTGACGACACTGCTGACCGGAACGTTCTTCGTGCCGGGCCTGGATTTCAGTCTTGCGCTGATCATGATCGTGGCCGGAACCCTTGTCGGCGCCATTATCCTGGTGCTCGTGGGAAATATCGGAACCCGCACCGGCCTTCCGACCATGGCCATCACGCGCGGGGCGTTCGGCACCCGGGGCAGCCTCCTGCCGGTGGCGGCGAACGTCATCGTGCTGATGGGCTGGAGCTGGGTGCAGGCCATGCTGGCCGGAGTGACCGTCAACTACATTGTTGCCTCGGCCACCGGATTCAACCACCCGGTGCTGTTCTCGGTGATCTGCCAGATTTTTGTCGTGACCCTGGCCCTGTTCGGGCATGAGGGAATTTCACGAGTCGAGCCGTGGCTGGCCGTGCTGATTCTGGCGATCATGGGATATGTCTTTGCCGTAGCCTTCGGAAAATTCGAACCCGCGCAGTTCGCGGCAATTCCCGTCGATCATTCTCTTGGCTACACGCCCTTCATCGTCCTGGACATCGTAATTGCCACCGCCGTTTCCTGGACGGTGCTCTCCGCGGATATCAACCGCATGGCCCGCAGCTCGCGCTCGGGCATCGTCGGCTCGGGAATCGGATACTTGCTCTCCACCGTCTTGGCGATGATTCTTGGCGCCACCGCTCTTGGCTATGTCATTCTCTCCGGCGGCGAGGCCACTGCGTTCGACCCGACGATTCTGGTTGCTGCCTTTGGCGCACCGCTGGCCATCGCCATCTTCCTTTCGGTCATGGCTACCAATACGATGGCCGTCTACGGAATGATCACCTCGGTGGTCAACTCCCGTCCCGAACGCAAGCTGCCCTTCCTGGCCACCGCGTTGGCAGTTGGCTCAGTCTCCATCCTCGGAGCCACCTGGCTGGCACTGCTGGATCAATTCACCGACTTCCTGACCCTCATCGGTGCCTTCTTCGTTCCAGTCTTCGCCATCATGATTGTCGACTACTACTTCTTGAAGCGCGGCAGCTACACCCGTGACATCCTGCGCCATACGGGCGGAGCCTACTGGTACCGCAATGGAGTGAACTGGATTGCCGTGGCAGTGTGGGTGGCCGGCGCAGTGGTCGCCTACCTGCTGACCTACATTTTCCCGAGTCCCATCGGTGCGACGCTTCCGTGCTTCTTCGCCAGCTTCCTGCTCTATCTCGGGCTGTCCTGGAACCAGCGCAGCCGCAAGGACATCGTGGCCCATGAACACCTGGTTCGCGAGGCTTCCCAGCAGGCTGGCTGACCGGGTTCCGGACAAGTGGCGTGAGGATTACCTGAGAATTCTTCAACCCGATAGCCAGTAAATCATTTCTGCACATAGACTTGCGAAAAACGGGACGAGTCAAGCTCAAAGCCTCTGATACTCAAGTAACCGTCGACAGTGTTCTCCGTCGTAGGAATGTGAGTTGTGACTATGCAAGCTACCGGTGCCCTAACGCCTTTCAATTCACCAATGGTGAAGCTAGAGCGCCTCTTCGAATCAAGCGGTGTCGAATTATTCGCCAAGCTGGATTCACTGCAGCTATCGGGCAGTACCAAGGAGCGCACCGCCGAATCCCTGATTACAGCCTTCCTGGAATCAGGAGAACTGGAACCCGGTGGAATGGTGGTGGAATCCACCTCGGGCAACCTGGGCATTTCCCTCGCCCGGCAATGCGTGGTGCGGGATATCAGATTCGTGGCTGTCGTGGATGAAAACGCCAACAAGTCCGCGCTTCAGATCATGCGCGCCTACGGTGCCACGGTGGATCTTGTCAGGGATCCGCCTGATGGCAACAGGCTGGCAGCCCGCCGGCAGCGCGTGGCCCAGCTGCTGAACGAGAACCCCGGCGCGGTGACCACCAACCAGTATGGATCGCTGCGCAATCCCGAAGCCCACTACTCCTCGACCATGCCTGAAATCATGGAAGCGGCGGGCGGGGAGCTGGACATGCTGTTCGTTGCCACCAGCACCACCGGAACGATCCTTGGATGCCAGAAGTACGTCCGGGAACATGATCTGGCCACAAAACTGGTGGCAGTGGACGCAGCGGGTTCGGTGCTCTTTGGTGGCGAAGCAGCCGAGCGGCGCCTGCCCGGGCTGGGCGCAGGCATCATTCCCGAGCTGTCCTTGCAGGTGCAACCCGATCAGGTATTGCGCATCCCTGAAATCGAAATGGTGCGTGGCTGCCGGCGGCTGGCCCGGCACGAAGGCATCTTGGCCGGCGCATCCACCGGGGCCATCGTCGCTGCCCTGGGACAGGTGCTGCCCGACTTGCCTCGGGGTTCGCGCGTGGCTTTTCTGGTGCACGACTCAGGCGTGCCGTACCTGCACACCGTCTACAACGATCAATGGGTTGAAGAGAACCTTGGCGAGGTGCTCGAGCCAGCGGACTTTCATGAGCTAGAGGATGATGCCGCACGATGACCCGCATAGCAATGATTGGCGGTGGGCCAAAATGCCTGTTCGCACTGCTGGAGCTCAACGATTCGCTGGCTGCTGGCGCCGCGCACCTGTTGCACGTGGACGTCTATGACCCGTACCCGCCAGGAGCGGGACGGGTATGGAATACCGTGCAGCCCAGGGAACTGAGGCTGAACGTGAACTCGCGCATCATCGACGCCTCCTGGAGCCTCTGCGCGCAAACGTTCAACCAGTTCCGGGACCGGCAGCCAGCCGGCGCGATCCACGACTCCTTTCCGCCAAGGGCGCTTGTCGGGGAATACCTGCGCGAACAATTCGAGCTGCTGGCGCACCGCGGGTCGCTGCCCGTCCGGCACTTGGCGCTAGCGGTGGAAAAGCTGGAACGCCAAGGGAATCAATGGCTCGTGGAGACGGGCTCTGGCAGCTTGCTCTACGACGAGGTGGTCATCGCCACCGGCCACGGACTCGCGGGCGGCAAGCACAGCCACACGGCTCTTGCGCCCATCGCGGCCGCCAGCCTGAGCGTTGAGCAATCCCAGGATGCGCTTTGCAGCGTGCCCGCCGGGAGCAGTGTTTGGATCCGCGGCGCGGCATTGACCGCCTACGACGTGGTCCTGGCATTAACCGAGGGACGCGGCGGGCATTGGAAACCTGCTGAAGGCGGCCCGGGCGGCACGTTGGAATACGTGCCCAGCGGACGCGAGCCACAAGCGATCACCATGGCCTCGCGCCATCGCATCCCGATGACACCCAAGCCGGCAAGCATTCCGCCAGAGACCCAAGGCATCCTCGATGCCTGCAAGGCACAGCTGCGCCGGTGGGGGAGCCTCGGCCCAAAGGAGACCGGGCAGATGTGGCGCATCCTGCTGGACTGCGCCATTCAGGTTGCCGCGCTGAATTCGGTTCCTGCGAGCGAAGAATCCCTGAGGCAGACACTGGAAACCGGGCAGTCCGCCCAGTTCTCCACGCAGGCCAGTCCCTTCGAACAAGTGGGATACAGCCTTCTTGCGCACCAAGGGCTGAAGCCCCAAACCCAGGAATGGGTGTGGGCAGCAGTCTGGTCCGGGGTGTACCCGGAACTAATCGCCGCACTGTCCCGGTTTCACTGGACCGGGCCGGAGCGCAAGGAATTCAACGCTGCCGCCGCAAACCTCGAGCGCATGGCCTTCGGCCCGCCAATTCCCACAGCCCAGAAGCTGATGGCCCTCCATAATGCGGGGATGCTGCGGCATGAACCAGCCAGCCCGGGGCCACCAGAAGGCGCGGTGAAGATTGACGCGGTGACTTCACCGGCCGGGGTGCTCACCGCGCCCTTCCCTGAAGGAGAACCCGCCAGCGGGCTTATCCAGGGATTGCTCGCCGACGGCGAGATCAAGATCAGGACCGGCGAGCGCGGCCTGCTCACGGACATCGACGGAACCTGCATTAATGCCGAAGGGTTGCGCAACGAATCCCTGGCCGCGCTGGGACGCCCCACCGAAGACCCCACCCTGGGCCACGACACCTTGAACCGGGGATTGCACCCGGAATACCAGCGCTGGTCCCAGCGCATCCTTGCACAACTGAACGCCCCCAGCCAGAAAGCAGCCTATTGATGCCCCCGCTGATGCACGGAACCTTGCCCTTGACCGCCCGCTTGGAACCATGGATGGAAAACCTGGTTCAGGACCCCGAGCTGTGCAAGGAATTGCTCGGCCAGTACGGGTCTCCGTTGAACGTCCACGACTACTCGTCCATGTCCCGGAACATCACCGAGCTGCGGGATGCGGCATCGGGGCACGGCATTGACTTCCAGGTCTATTTGGCGCGCAAGGCCAACAAGACCCTGGGAGCGATCGACAAGGCCGTGGCCGAAGGATGCGGCGTGGATGTGGCCAGCTTCCACGAGCTGGATCAATGCCTGCAGCGCGGGGTCAGCCCGGAATCGCTGATTGTTACCGCCGCGGTGAAATCCAGGGCGCTGCTAAAGCTGGCGGCAGATAACAACGTTGTGCTGAGCCTGGACAACACCGATGAAGCAGCGGACCTGTTGGAACTGGCCAAGAGCGGCGGGGCTCCCGTGCCAGTTGCCTTGCGCCTGGCCTCAAGCAGCCCGGAGATTCCGCCCACCAGATTTGGGCTGGACGCGCAGCAATGGCTGGACTTCTTTGCCCAGTTGGACAGCCACGAAACGATCAGCATTGTCGGCGTGCACTTCCATCTCAATGGCTATAGCGGCGGGCAGCGGGCACTGGTGCTGCAAGAGTCCATGGAATTTGCCGATGCCCTGGGGCAGCTCGGGCACACGGTGGAATTCGTGGACATGGGCGGCGGCATTCCGATGTCCTATCTTGATGATTCAACGCAGTGGACCGGATTCTGGGAGGCGCTCGCCGACCTGCCCGATGGCGATGAATCCTTGACCTGGAAATCCGACCGGCTGGGCGCCACCGGGCCGCAGCCCAGCAACGCCCTGTACCCCTATCACCAGCAGCTGATTCGCGGGCCCTGGCTGGATCAGATCCTCGCGGCCCGCAACCCTGACGGGTCCCGGAGCGTAGCCCAGATGCTCACTGAGCGGGGGATTCAATTGCGCTGCGAACCGGGCCGTTCGCTGCTTGATGGCTGCGGGCTGACCCTGTCCGAGGTCGCGTTCACCAAGCAGCGCAGCGATGGGGCCAACCTGGTGGGATTGCACATGAACCGCACCCAATGCCGTTCCACTTCTGCGGACTTCCTGGTTGACCCGCTCCTCGTCAGGGCCTCGGGACGGCACGCACCAGAGCGCTCGCCGTACAGCGGGTTCCTCGTCGGTGCGTACTGCATTGAAGAAGAACTGATCCTGCGCCGCCGCTTTGAGTTCCCGCACGGCGTCTCCAAGGGGGATATCATCGCTTTTCCCAATACCGGGGGATACCTGATGCACATTATCGAGAGCGCATCGCATCAATTGCCGTTGGCCAAGAACGTGATCCTGGAAGGTCGGCACGCGGTCCTCGATGACATCGACCAGGCCGGTGCTGGCATAGGCTAGCGGGCACCGGCTTGGCCGGATGGATCAGCGCCCCAGCTGAAACCTACCCCACATGGACCCATGGGCGGCGCTGCAGGTTCGGCTCCGCCTCGCGCAGCACTTCCCGCGTCAGCGGGGCGATCTCGCCCTGCCCGAGGAAGATGAACTTCGCCAGGTTCAACAGCGGATTGCCCTCGGTCCAGCGGAAGTAGATGTGCGGCATGGCCTCGTATTGATCCCGGATGGCCATGGCGATGGCCGCGATGGACGTGGATACCGAAGGGGCGGTGGCTTCAAGGATCCACTGGCCGTGGCGGGTGATGCCGCGCACCTCGATATCCTGTGCGAAGTCCGAATAGTCGCTGACCTTGATTTCCAGGAAGACCACCGGGGCGCGCTGCGGGATGTGGCTGGCCAGGATCGCATGCTGGTGCTTGTGCAGGTAGCGCCGCTTGGAGATCTTGACCGGTTCGTGGGCAATGAGCCGGAGCAGTCCTGCGCTGCTGGCCTTGTGGATGATATCCACGGCGGCGGCATCAAACATCACCGAGGTGGCGCGCAGCTCGGTGGAGCGCCGGAACCTGGACAGCAGCGAGACCAGGAGCACGGCCGCGATGAAAAGGGCCGCGATTTTCAGGCCGTCCGGGCGCTCGACGCAGTTGGCGATGGTTGTGTAGACGAAGATCAGGCTGGCGGCCCCGAAGAGCATCGCCTTGCGCTGTTCGCCTTTGCGCTTGGCTGAGATGGTGACCGCTATGGCCGCCGAGCACATCAGCACCAGCACGCCGGTGGCGTACGCCGCGCCCTGGGCATCGACGCTGGCCTTGAAATGGATGGTGATGCCCAAGGCAACGAGGATGACTACCAGGACCAGCGGGCGCACGGCACTGGCCCATGCCGGCGCCATGCCGAAGCGCGGCAGGTAGCGGGGAATGAGGTTCAGCATTCCGGCGAGGGCTGAGGCGCCGGCGAACCAGAGGATCAGGATCGTTGCCACGTCGTAGACGGTGCCAAAGGCATCACCCATCAAATGATGCGCCAGCCACGAGAGCGCGCGGCCATTGGCCTGGCCTCCGGGCTGGAATTCCTGGGCCGGGATCAGGATGGTGGTGACGATGGAGGAGAGGACCAAATAGCCGCTCATGATCAGCGCCGCGGTGGTCAGCAGCTTCTTGGTGCCCTTGATGCGTCCTGCAGGATTCTGCTCGGTGTCGCCGGGCGCCTTGGAGATCTGCGGCATGACGGCCACCCCGGTTTCAAAACCGGAAAGGCCCAGCGCCAATTTGGGGAAGACGATCAGGCAGACCAGCAGCATCATGATCGGATCCCCGTGTGCGGTGAAGAGCGAATCAAGCCAGTTGGAGATCGTGACCGGCTGGCCGATGATGTGGGCGGCCGAAACGATGATGATCACCAGGTTCAGCGCCAGGAACGAGAATACGAGGGTCACGGCGATCCAGATGACCTCGGTGAAGCCGCGCAGGAACAGGGCGCCGAGCAGGATCAGCAGCACCAGGGTGATGGGAACTTCCTTGCCGCTGAACCATTCGGGGGTGAACGGGTTTTCAATCAGGTGCGCCGAGGCATCCGCGGCCGACAAGGTCGCGGTGATCATGAAGTCGGTCGCCGCGAAGCCCAGCAGCACCAGGACAAATACCTTGCCCTTCCAGTGCGGCATGAGCCGTTCCAGCATGGCGATGGAGCCTTGGCCATGAGGGGATTCCTGGGCCACCCGGCGGTAGACCGGCAGGGCAGCGAACAGCGTGACGGCCACAAGGATCAGGGTGGCAAAGGGTGCGAGCGCTCCGGCCGCGAGCGCGGCAATGGCCGGCTGGTAGCCGAGCGTGGAGAAGTAGTCCAGGCCCGAGAGGCACATGACCTGCCACCATTTGGCGCCATGCTTGTGCTCGCTGTTCGGGTCTTCCTGGCCGACGGAACTGTCCGTCAGCCAGCGGCGCAACCGAGAGGGAACCGTGGCTTTTGGCCCTGGGGTCGACCCTTGGGATGAGGCAATCGTTGTGTTCACGAAGATGTACAGTACGCCCAAAGACAAGGGTTGGCACCATCTTTAATGGGAATTCTTTCCGGGCGACCCAGGCCAGTGCATTAGATGGTTCATTTCGAAGCGGGCGGCCTGTTCGCGGCAACTCGGGCATCGATGCGATATCACCCTAAAGGGATTGATTCTTGGTTCGCTAACCTATTTTGACCTGAATTTATAAAGTCAATACGCGCGATTGATTCTCGATAATCAAGACCAGCCGGCGGTCGATATCGCGGTCTCGTGGCGCCGCAGGCTCCAGGCGGCCGCGGATGTGTTTTTGGACACGAGTGGCGTGTCGAAGCTGGTTCCAGAATTGGCGCATTAAGGCGGCATTAAGCAGGATCCGAGGGGCATTAAGAAGGCATTAAGAAACCGTTGCCTGGCGGGAGCGCCGACCTGCCGAATCGGGGTCACCAGGAAGCCTGCGAGCAATGTGGGCCGCAACGAATAATGCCCCGCCGGAAGGCGGGGCATTAAGCGGTGATGGAAGGCTGGCGGCTACTTGACGAGGTTCTCGCGCAAGTCCTTGAGGATTTCCATGGCGCCGATCGGGCCCAGGCCCATGAACCAGACATCGTCATCCACGCGGATGGCGTGCCCCTGCTTCACGGCGTCGAGCTTGTCCCAGAGCGGGCCATCGATGGCCGCCTGCTCGCCGGTGGCCTTCGGATCGCCATAGGACGAGTAGAAGATCCAGTCGGCGTCGGCCTCGGTGAGATTCTCAGCGGAGATCTCGGCCTTGAGGTCCTCGATGTCCTGGTTGGCCGGGCGCTTGAGCCCGACATCCTTCATGATCACGCCGATCAGCGACTTGTTCGCGTACAGGCGGACCCACTTGGCCGAGAAGCGAAGCAGGGAGATCTCGGGGTCGCCCTCGATGTCCTTGCCCAGGGCTTCTGCCGCATCCTGGTACTTGTTCAGCAGGTCGACAGCGGCCTCGCGCTTGCCCAG
Organism: Glutamicibacter halophytocola; assembly: GCF_001302565.1. Lineage (NCBI taxonomy): Bacteria > Bacillati > Actinomycetota > Actinomycetes > Micrococcales > Micrococcaceae > Glutamicibacter > Glutamicibacter halophytocola. Next base: position 3,485,242 of record NZ_CP012750.1, on the reverse strand, counting down.
GGCGGCGCCGACAAGCAGGGTGTTTTCCTTCCAGGGGAAGCCCGGGCGCACCGAGAACACTGTTGGCGCGATTTGGGCCAGCTTGTCGTAGGTCTTGTCAGCGCGCAGTTGCGAGCCGAGGATCAGGTCCGGCTTCAATGCCGCAATGGCCTCTAGGTTCAGCTCGTTGATGGTGCCGACGTTCTTGATGCCTTCGGCCTTGTCCCCCAGGTAGGCGGGAACGGCATCGGCGCTGTCGCTGGAGACCATGCCCACCGGCTTGATCCCAAGGGCCAGCACCTGGTCCAGTTCGCCGGAGTCGAGGACCACCACGCGCTGCGGCTGGCTCTCGATGGTGGTGGTGCCCCGGGCGTGGGTGACGGTGCGCGGGAAGACGCCGTCCTTGTCCTGGTCGGCTCCGAATTTTGCGGTTTCTTCATCGGCGGTGGCGAAGCGCTGGCCGCCAATGGCCACGTCCTTGTTGCCGGCCTCCGAATCCGCAGTGGAGGAAGCACCGCAGCCAGCGGTGACGGCAATCATGAGCGTCACGGTGGCACCGACGACGGCCTTACGCAAGGCTAAGCGAGTGTTCAAGAAATTCACATGAACAATTTACCTTATTCAAATAAGGGTTGCCAAAGGTTATAACGTGCAATTACGTCCACGGTAAAGTGTCTTTGGAAGAATCCAAGAGCAAGGGAATGCCAGCGAGCCGCGTGAATACCAGCGAAATAACAGACAGGCCCCAACGGGCCGGATCGGCCGGGGCCCATATTGCCCGCCTGGCATTCTTTGCCGCGCTCCTGGCGGGCCTTGCCGTGCTCTCCCTGGCCATCGGGTCCCGGCAGATGAGCGTCCATTCGATTATGCTGGCGCTCTGGGACCCGCAGGAATCAATCGAGAAGGCCCTGGTGCTCGAATCAAGGCTGCCACGCGCCCTGCTGGCCATCCTCGCCGGCGCGGCCCTGGGAATCGCCGGCCTGCTCTCGCAGTCGATGACCCGCAACCCGCTGGCCGAACCCGGGATCCTCGGCGTGAACGCCGGCGCCTCGCTGGCCATCGTCATTGCCGTCGGATTCCTCGGAATCCAGGAGTACAACCACTACATCTTCTTCGCCTTTGCCGGCGCCCTGCTGACCGCGGCCCTGGTGTACCTGATCGGCCGGCCCCAGCGCGGTGCCATGGATCCCTCCCGGCTGGTGCTCTCCGGGGTGGCCATGGGAGCGATCTTCTCCGGGCTGGGCACCGCGCTGTCGCTGGTCCGCCCCGAAGCCTTCGACCAGCTGCGCGCCTGGACCGTGGGCGACCTGCAGGGCCGCAACAGCGGCATCGTCGTGCCGCTGCTGGTATGCACCGTCATCGGCATCCTGATCGCAGCCAGCAGCGCCCGCTCGCTGGATGCGCTGGCCCTGGGCGAAGACAGCGCCCGGGGGCTGGGCATCGACATCAGGCGCACCCGGGTGCTGGTCCTGGTCGCCATCACCCTGCTGGCCGCCGCCGCGACCTCCGCGGTGGGCGCCATCGGCTTCCTCGGCCTCATGGCCCCGCATGCCGCGCGCCGGGTGGCCGGAGCGAGCACCGGATGGATCATGGCCTACACTGCGCTGATTGCCCCTTCGATCCTGCTGCTGGCCGATGTGCTGGGGCGCGTTCTGCTGCCCAGCGAGCTGCCGGCCGGCGTGGTCTGCGCCGCCATCGGCGCGCCGCTGCTGGTGGCCATCGCCCGCGGCCGGAAGCCGGTGGCCCTGTGAGCGCCGTCGAAACCGCCAAGCCGCGCCGGCAGCGCCGCAAGCTGCGTGCCCGCGGCCTGGCCGTGCTGGTGGCCCTGGCCTGCGCGGTGATCACCGTCCTTGCCATCTCGGGCGGCGAATACGACATCTCCCCCTGGCGCGTGGTGCAGATCCTCTTCGGAGGCGGAGAAGGACTGGAGTCCACGATTGTCTGGGACTGGCGCATGCCCCGCGCCCTGGCCGCGCTGCTCTTCGGCGCGGCACTGGCCCTCTCCGGCCTGGTGTTCCAGTCGCTGACCCGCAACCCGCTGGGCTCCCCGGACATCATCGGCTTGTCCACCGGCGCCTACAGCGGCGCGCTGATCGCCATCACGATCTTCGGCGGCGGCTTCGCGGCCACCACGGCCGGCGCGCTGGCCGGAGGGCTGCTGACCGCGCTGATCGTCTACCTGCTGGCGTGGCGCAATGGCACCCACGGCTTCCGCCTGATCCTCGTGGGCATCGGCATTTCCTCCGTGCTGGCCTCATTCAACCAGTACATGGTGCTGCGCGCGGACCTGGATACCGCGATGAGCGCCGCCGTCTGGGGCGCCGGCACGCTCAACGGCGTGTCCTGGAGCGGGGTCCTGCCGGTGGGAGCGGTGGTCCTGGTGATCGCCGCGATGCTGCTGTACTGCGCCCGCCCGCTGCAGCTGCTGCAGATGGGCGATGACCTGGCGGCGTCGCTGGGGCTGAATACCGAACGGGCCAAGCTGCTGCTGATAGTGCTGGCCGTGGCGCTGACCTCGGCGGTCACCGCCTTGATCGGCCCGGTGGCCTTTGTCGCGCTGGTCTCCCCGCAGCTGGCCCGCCGGATCCTGGGCAGCAGCGGCATGAACCTGGTGCCCACGGCCCTGTTCGGCGCCTTCCTGCTCTCCTTCGGCGACCTGCTGGCCCAGCGGCTGTTCGCGCCGGTCCAGCTGCCGGTGGGCGTGGTCACCGTGTGCCTGGGCGGCATCTACCTCATCTACCTGCTGAACCGGGGAACCCGCAAGGCCGGCGCCTAGCAGCGCCAGCGCCAGCAGCCGTCGTGTCAAAGCGCCATCAAGTTTTGCCCACGCGGCATTAACGCGGCATTAAGCGTGGGGCCCCTCGGGGCGCCGGGGGCGTGCAATGGATAGTGCAGGGGCACGCGAAGCTCCTGCCCCAGACATTCCGCGTCGCGTGAAGGTGGCCAGCCTCGTGTCCTTGAATCTGTCGCGTTCCCCGCGCACCGGCCAGCAGCTGAAGGTGCTGGCTGGCCGCGCCCAGAAAACCCTGGTGAATAATCCGGTCCGCCTGGTGCCCCTGGGATTCCTGGCCGCCATCGCGCTGGGAACCCTGTTGCTGATGCTGCCGGTATCGCGGGTGCAGGACGGGGACGGCGGATTCATGCCGGCGGTATTCACCGCGGTCTCAGCTGTCTGCGTCACCGGGCTGGTCACCGTGGACACGCCCAACTACTGGACCCCGGTAGGCCAGGGAATCATCCTGCTGCTGATCCAGGTGGGCGGTTTCGGCATCATGACCCTCAGCTCGCTGCTGGCCCTGCTGGTGCGCAAGCACCTGGGATTGCGCACCCAGCTGATCGCCGCATCCGAAACCCAGGCAATGAACCTGGGAGACGTGCGCCGGGTGCTGGTCTTTGTCGCCAAGACCACCTTTGCCGTCGAATCGGTGGTGGCGATCGCGCTGTCCGCCAGGTTCTGGGTGATCAATCCGCACGATCCCCTGGCAGCGATCTGGGGCGGGATCTTCCACTCGATTTCCGCCTTCAACAATGCGGGCTTTGCGCTCTACAGCGACAGCCTGATCAGCCACGCCAGCGATCCATGGATCATGGTTCCGCTGTGCCTTGCCGTGGTGCTGGGCGGATTGGGTTTCCCGGTGATCCACGAGCTGCTGCGCCGCAATGGAACGAAGAAGCGCTGGTCGGTGCACACCCTGCTGACCGTGTGGGGCACCGTGGGATTGCTGGCAGCCGGCGCGCTGCTGCTGGGAATGTTCGAATTCAACCGCTCCGAGACCCTCGGCAGCCTCTCGCCATCAGGCAAGGTATTGGGGGTGCTCGGGCTAAGCGTCTTTCCGCGTACCGCGGGGTTCAACAATATCGACTACGGCCAGGCCTCGCCCGAAACCCTGCTGGTGACCGAAGTGCTGATGTTCATCGGCGGCGGCAGCGCGGGCACCGCCGGCGGCATCAAGATCAGCACCTTCCTGGTGCTCGCCTTCGCGGTATGGAGCGAGGCGCGCGGCCACGACCAGATCACCGTGTGGCGCCGGGCCATCGGCTCGGCGATCCAGCGGCAGGCGCTGTCCGTGGCGCTGCTGGGGCTGGGCGCAGTGGTGGCCGGCACGCTGGCGCTGCTGGTGCTCACCGATCACTCGACGGAAGAGGTCCTGTTCGAATCCGTCTCGGCCTTCGCAACGGTCGGGGTGAGCATGGGCATCACCGCGGATCTGCCGACCGCGGCCCAGTGGGTGATCATCAGCCTCATGTTCATCGGCCGTGTCGGGATCGTCTCGGCCGCCGCGGCGCTGGCCCTGCGCGGCCGGCGGCTGCTGTTCAAGCTGCCCGAAGAGCAGCCAGTCATTGGCTGACCGCCCGGATCCGATACGATCGCTGAGTAGCAGATGAGGTGCCGAAAGCTAAGGAGCAGCATGGAACTGCCGACAACGCCGCAGCCAGCCAGGCCGCTGGTGATCGTGGCGCTCTCCGGGGGATCCGGGTCCGAGCTGCTGCTGCGCCGAGCCTGCGATCAGGCGGCGCGGATGCCCGGGGCCGAGGTGCTGGCCGTGCACGTCCCGCAGCGTGGCGTCGCGGCCGATCCCCGGCAGCCGGACGGCGAACTGGACCGGCTTCGCGCCCTGGCCGAAGAGGCAGGAGCTTCCTGGCATATGGTGCTCGGCCAGGACATCGCCGAGGCGCTGCTCGGATTCGCCAGGAGCACCCAGGCCACGCACCTGGTGCTCGGCGGGCCCAGGGCCGGTGCCGGAGCGCAGTCTTCCGGCGAGGGCCTGGCCTTCAAGCTGCTGCGGCAGGCCAATGGGGCCAGCGATCCTGTCATCCTGCTGATTGCGCGCCCGGAAAAGCCGGGCACCGGGGAAGAGCCTGGTGTCCGCGCCCGCCAGTCGCTGGGCGCAGGCCGCCGGCTGGCTGGCTGGATCCTGGCTGCCGCCGGGCCACCCCTGCTGGCCGCGGGCTTCCTGCTCAGCGGCAGCGAGGGAGAACTGCTGACCCTGAACTTCCTGTGCCAGCTGACCCTGGTGGTGTTCGTGGCGCTGCTGGGCGGCTGGTGGCCCGCGGTCACCGCCACCCTGCTGGGCACCGCGATCCTGAACTGGTATTTCACTCCGCCCACCGGGCAATGGCATATCCACGAGCCGTTCAACGTGGTGGCCCTGGGGCTGTTCCTGCTGGTCGCTGCCGGGGTGGCGCGGGTGGTGGATATCGAGGCGAGGCGCACCGCCGAGGCGCGCCGGGCCAGGCACCAGGCCGACATGCTCTTCGAGCTCTCCGGCGGGGTGATCCGCGAGGGCCTGAGCGTCACGGCCCTGCTCGAATGGCTGCGCCGCTCCTATTCGCTGCGCGGGGTCGCCCTGGCCCGCCGCGGCGAGGACGGGTCCAAGGCCCCGCGCACCGTGGCCACGGCCGGAGCCGCGCCCGCCGAGGCCGGCGCCAGCGACTACACCGTGTCCGTGGATGCCGAGCATGTGCTGCTCATCGACGGGATTCCGCTGGAAGCATCGGACCAGGGGGTCTTCGAGGCCTTTGCCGGGCGCATTGCCGCGGTGCTGCAGCATCGGCAGCTCGCCGAGGTGCGCCTGCAATCGCGGGAGCTGGCCGCCGGAAATGCAATGCGCACCGCCCTGCTGGCCGCGGTCTCCCATGATTTGCGCACCCCGCTGTCGGGGATCAAGGCCTCGGCCTCGAGCCTGCGCATGCAGGATGTGGTGCTCAGCGAAGAAGACATCGCGGATTTGCTGGCCACCATCGAGGAATCGGCGGACCAGCTCAGCGAGCGGATCGAGGACCTGCTGAGCATGAGCCGGATCCAGGCCGGGGAACTGGTGGTGCATCGCAGCCCCATCCAGGTCGAGGACCTGGCCGCCTCCGCGGTGCGGGACCTGGCCGCGCAGATCCGCCCCGGCCACTTGCAGGTGCAGATACCGCCGGGCTGCCCCAAGGTCAGCGGCGACTACGGGCTGGCGGTCCGTGTTCTGGCCAATCTGCTGGAGAACGCCCTGCGCTACGGCGGGGAGCACCCCTTGCAGCTGCGCGCGGTGCCGACGCCAACGGAGGTCCAGATCCAGGTGGTCGACCACGGACAAGGGGTCCCGCAAGAGCAGCGCGAGCAGATCTTCCGGCCCTTCCAGCGCCAGGGGGACCGGGATAACGCCACCGGGCTGGGACTGGGCCTTGCCGTGGCCCGGGGCCTGGCCGAGGGCATGGAAGGACAGGTCCATGCCGAGCACACCCCTGGAGGTGGGGCCACGATGGTCTTCACCCTGCCGATATCAGAGGAAAGAACATGAGCGCCACCGTACTGATCGTGGAAGATGACCCGCAGATCGCCCGCGCCCTGCTGGTCAATCTCAAGGCACGGGGCTACCGGGCGCTGCACGCGGCGACCGGGCTGCAATGCCTGCAGCTGGCCGCCGATGCGCATCCGGATGTGATCCTGCTGGATTTGGGCTTGCCGGATCTTGACGGCTCAGAGGTCATCGACGGGATCCGCGGCTGGTCGAGCGTGCCGATTATCGTCGTCTCGGCCCGGCACGAATCGCATAGCAAGGTTGATGCCCTGGACCGCGGCGCCGATGATTTTGTCACCAAGCCCTTTGCCATGGACGAGTTGCTGGCGCGCTTGCGCGCCGCGTTGCGCCGTGCGCTTCCAGACCCGGGGCAGGCGGTGGTGGAAACCTCGGATGGGCGGCTGCGCATTGACCTGTCCAGCCATTCGGCTACCGTCCACGGCGAAGCGGTGCGGCTGACCCGCCTGGAATGGCGGGTGCTGGAGGTGCTGGCCAGCAACCCGCACCGGCTGATCGGGCGCAGCGAGCTGCTGACCACGGTCTGGGGGCCGGAGTACGGCGAGGAAGCGAATTACCTGCGGGTCTACATGTCGCAGCTGCGCACCAAGCTGGAACCCGAGCCTTCGAATCCGCGCTATTTCCTGACCGAATTGGGAATGGGGTACCGCTTCACCCCGTGAGCGGGCAGAATAGCGGCCGAGGAGAGCAATGTTGCGTCGTGGCAAGACAAGCCGGGGTGGACTATTGCCTATCGCATGGGCTTGATCAGTGCAGTAGGCATCCTGAATGCAATTTCGGCCGATAAAGCCCCGAACCCCGGCGCTCTCCAACTCGTCCTCTGAGGCCAGCCGGCGGATCGCGCCTGACATGTTCGCCAGCCTGGACAGCGCATGGATTATTCGGGGCTCGACCTTGGTGCTAGTCACCTGGCCATAGCTAGGTTCATGGAGCAATAGGCGAATATTCCGGTGTAGCCGGCGTCCGGATGAAGGTCGATCTGCCGGTGATTCGAGATGGAAGCCATCGCAAACCTGGCAGTGTGAGTCCTGGAGGCGCTTGTCCAATTGGCGCAACTCCCTAATCGCACAACAGCCGGACTTTGCTGTGCAGAGTCCGGCTGTTGAAGATAATGAATCAAATCCTAGTGGTCGTTCGCTTCCTTGCTGTTCACCGCTACGGATGCGCGTTCTGAACGGTGTCCAGTTTCAGGGAGGGTGAAGTAAACGCCGAGGCAGATGGCTACGACAACGATCATGTAGACCGCCACGAGCATTGGATGTCCAGCGCTCACGAATGCTGTGGCAATAAGTGGTGCAGTTCCACCAAAAATCGCTATGACGATCTGGTGCGCGAAGCCAATGCCTGAGACCCGGACCGATGCTGGGAACAGCTCTGCCTGGATGGTCGGATAGATTGCCTGCCAGATTCCGAGCACGACCCAGCCGGAGGCCGAGACAAGCACGTAGACCCAGAAACCCGGTTTTTCCAGAAGAAGCATCATTGGGTAGAACAGCACGATCATCCCGCTCGCTCCAATGATCGGGAAGATCTTCTGGCGTCCAATTCGGTCGGACAAGTATCCGCAGAATGGGACGATGATGACCAACAAGGCTAGTCCGATGACGCTACCGGCCAGGGTTTCAGAAAGGTTGCGACCACTGGTGAGATTCGCGAAAGTTGGCAGGAACGTAGCCCACGTGTAGTAGGCAACTGCCGGTGCCGACAGCGCAGCGGTTTGGATGAGCGCCTTAGGGTGGTTGCGCAAAAGGTCTTTCAGCTTGCCAGTTGTGGAATCCGCGGAGTCATTCTTATTGGCCTCGAACTCGGGAGTCTCGTCCGATTTGGCACGAAGCACCAGGCCGATCACGCCGAAGACCCCACCAATGATGAAGGGAATTCTCCATCCGTAGGCTGCCAGGTCCTCCGGCGTGAACGCTGCCGTTACCGCGGCTGCAGCGCCGGTGGCGCAGAGGGTAGCGAAGCCGCTGGCTGCGTTGGTGAATGAGCCGAAGAGGGCACGCCGGTTTGCAGGGGCATGTTCAACCATGAAAGCGATGGCGCTTTGCATTTCGGTGCCTGAAGAAATTCCCTGCATGATTCTAGCGATCACGAACAATATCGGTGCCAAGTATCCAATGGAGTCAAAGGAAGGCGTCAGGCCAATGATGAGCGCGCCCAAGGCCATCCCGGAAATGGCTATGGTCAAAATCCGGCGCCGCCCGTACCTGTCGGCAAATGGTGAAATGATGATGCCGCTGAGTGGGCGAACCACGAAGCCAAGCGAGTAGGTCAAGAGTGCAGACATAAGCGAGGCGAAGGCTGATTCGCTAGGGAAAATCTGACCGGAGAATATGGCGGCTAGCAGGCCGTAGATGTACCAGTCGTACCACTCGACGAAGTGCCCTACAGTTCCGGCGAGAAGATTCGCGGAACGCGGTTTCGGTGCTGGAGCACTATCGTCGAGGGCCGGGAGGCCTTGAGCAGAGGGGCGTGAGGTCGTCATTGAACTCTCCTGTTATAGGAATTGGAGAAAGGCGCAGGAATTTTAGGCGCGCGGAAGGGAGGGCTAAGCCCAAGCGGGTTGTTGTCCAAAGAGGGGATGGAAAGTGGGGGAAGAATGAATTTGATCGCTAGGCGTTAAGTGCCGAGGCTTCAATCCATTGACTATGGCTGCTGTTAAACAGTCATGCAGAGAGTACTTCGTTTGTCGAGAGATAAGCATAAGAGGGCCAGCTTGCAGCTATCTCGTTTGCCGCTTCGAGCAGCGCGGGAGCCAACTCGTCCATGCGTGTACGGGTCATCCGGATCGAAGGACCAGCGATACTGAGCGTTCCCGTGGCCTCCTCGTCAGTGCCCGCACCGAAAACTGGTGCAGCCACGGCGTTGATGCCGGGGTCCATTTCCTCAAAGGTCATGGCGTATCCTCTTTCCTGAACCTCTTGAAGCTCGTCGAAGATGTCAGCGACATCGGTAACGGTTCGTTCGGTCTGGGGGACTAGCCCGTGTTCTTGAAGTATCCGGTTGATACGTTCCTTGTTGAGTGAAGCTAGCCAAGCTTTGCCTGAGGCAGTTGCGTACGGTATCGCTTCTTGACCCATGACAGGATCAATACGAAGTGAGGAGTTGGACCCCTGGGCCTTAGCGATCCATTGCAGGGAACCTGACGATGAAACCGCGAGACGCACCAATTCTTCTGACTCTGCGGCCAGTTGATCCAAGGTGCGTTGGGCCCATGTTCCTACGCCAGACGAAGATAATTGGCGAAGCCCTAGGGCACCGAGGCGATGGGTGGCGACGTAGGAGGACGTTCTGGAATCTTGCGCAACGTACCCTGCGTTAACCAATGCGCCGAGTAGCCGATGAGCAATGGCCTTATTGATGCCAAGGCCATCCGCCACTTGGGTGACTCTCAGCCCTTCGGGCTCAGGAGCAAGCATTTCAAGTACCTTGATGGCATTTGAGACATCGTCCAGTAAAGCCATGTTTGCTCTCCTCACCTTCGGGGTTTGTAACAGCGTTACTTGGTAACGCTGTTACAAAGATGCCATGGCCCTCTAGCTGTGTCAAGGGTCACCGCCGAACCTAGCGCTATACGTCGATCTGAAGCGTTGGATGATCATCATTGATGATGGCGGTGACCTGCTCGAACGTGCCCTCATTGTCATTGAGGACGCGATCGTGGCGTCCGCACTGCCAAGCGCAGGACAAAGTGCCAAAACGGTTCCAGTACTCTTCCCAATTTGCCAATTTTTTCCGGTCACGGTCGTAGCCGCGTTGAATCAGGCGCGATTTCACGACGTGCGGGGAAGCTCGAACTTGGATGACTCGAATAGTGGCCTCCGGCCAGTTCGCCTGGAGAATGGACTTCTCGAGGTATTCAGGGTCTGGCAGATACGCGACGAACGGGGCGTCGAGGACAACGCTGTTCCCTAAATCCAGATTTGTCGCGGCAACGGCGAAGAGTGCTTGGTACTCCAAAGGCATGACCGATTCGACGTAGGTCGCGTTGGACTCGCGGTCGTCCGGGTCATGCCCTAATGCAGTGAGCGCGAATTCAACGAGGGGCGAAGCTATGGCGTCTTTATCGAGATATGCGGCCCCGGTGATGGAGCTGATGTGCCTGGCCACTGTCGATTTGCCCGACCCGGCGCCACCGATTACGACATAGGCTGTGGGCAGGGCTGGATTCCTGCCGCTCATGACCGGGCGCGGGATATCGCGTTGACGAAGTCAGCTGCCGCGGCAGTCACCTTGGACATGTCTCCGTCGGGACGGCCGGCCTTGGTGATAGCGCTTCCGACGCCGACCGCAGTAACCCCTGCCGCGAACCAGTCTCCTACATTTTCGGTGGTGACACCGCCGGCGGGTACGAGGGGAATGTGTGCCAGTGGCGCCAATACGGACTTGGCGTACGGAATCCCTCCCGCTTCGGTCGGGAAGAGCTTGACCATATCCGCTCCGGCTTCCGCCGTGTCTTGTATTTCGGTCGGAGTGTAGGCTCCGCTGATCGTGGCGACCTGGTATCGGTTGGCAACCCGAATCATCTCTGGATTGAGGTTCGGGCTGACGAGGAATTGGGCTCCTGCCTGGATGCTCGCCCAAGCTGCGTAGCCGTCAAGGACGGTGCCGGCACCGAAGACGACGTCGTGGGATTCAAATCGTTTGGTGAGTCGTTCGATGACTGAAAGTGCACCTGGAATCGACAAGGTGATCTCCAGCGCCCGGATGCCTCCTTCGACCGCTGCGCAGGCAACATCGAAGGCTTCCTCGGCGGTATCCAGGCGAACGATGAGGACGTTGCCGGAGTCGCGAATGGTGTCAAGGGTGTCTAGTTTTTGGAACATGAGACAAGAAAGTACACCATTTTCAAACCCATAGCGAGCCCCTATTGACGGAGCGTTGACATGTGCGGCGAGCTCGTGTCATGATTTCTGCAATCGATCTCTGCAATCGATCTCAGAAATTCAGACAAGGAAGTCGTATTCGTGCCAAGTCCATCCAGTCCCCGTCAGTTGAACGTGGCCTCAGAAGGCCCCGTAACAATTCCGGAAAGGCGCCGTGCGGTAGTCTTGGGTGCTTCGCACTGGCATGTCCCGCTCTATCGTGAAGCGATGCTTGAGCGGCACCAGGTTGTTGCCGTTCAGGATTCCGACCCAGATGCTGTGGCCGACGCTTCGTCATGGGGAGTCCCCATTACCGCCAGCGTGGAAGCAGCGCTGTCGGCCGATCGGATCGATCTTGCCTACGTATTCAGCCCGCACCACGAGATGGCGGCGGTATGCATGGAACTGATCAAGCGCGGTGTTCCATTCGTCGTGGAGAAACCTGCCGGTCTTAATCTTGGCGAACTTGAAGCCATATCTATTGCCGCGCAACGGGCGGGCATCGCCGCTACGGTGCCGTTGGTTCAACGTAATGCACCCATTGACAATTGGCTGCAACAAGTTGGCGAGATCAGCTATGAGCGATTTTCATTCATTGCAGGACCATCAAGCCGCTATCTGCATAATGGAAGCCCTTGGATGCTTGACCCCGCAAAGGCTGGAGGCGGTTGCCTGGTCAACCTCGGGCCCCACTTTGTGGATCTCGCGCTCCAGCACCTTGGCCACGACGTCAGTTCAATCCAAAAGCGATCAAGCGATTTGCACGGTGAACGAGTAGAGGACCATGCGACCGTCGTGCTCAGTTCATCAACTGGCCGTGAAGCCATCATCGAAGTTGGCTACGCCTACCCGTCTTCGCCACTCAAGAGATATTGCAGTTTCACCGCGGCAGGCGCAAATGGCTTTGCGTCGATCGACACCGACGGAAGCGCGCGATTCACTGATCAACAGGGCAGGACGCATGAAGAAAACATTGACGTTGATAGTGATCCCCTATATGCAGATTTTGTGAAGCTGGTCGATGAGACTGCCGCCTCGGGATTCGAGGGGCTGCCGACACTGGAAGATCTCGTTAAGGCCATGCGCATTATTTGGAACGACCAGCGGGAGGACGCGATTTAGCATGGGTGAAATCAACATTGATGATGTTGCCGAAGCCGCTGGAGTCCACCGTTCAACGGTGTCCCGCGCATTTTCGAAGCCGGAAGCCGTGCGCAAGCAGACGCGCGAGCATGTCCTGCGCGTCGCCGCGGAGCTTGGCTATTCGGTAAGCCCTGTGGCCCAGGCGCTGCGGCGACGCTCCAGCACGTTAGTCCCGCTGATCGTGCCAGACATTACCAACCCATTCTTCGCTGAGCTCGCCAGGACCACGGCGGCGGCAGCTGTGGAACGCGGATACCAGATGGCTCTATGCATCACTGGAGACGATAGCGACTTAACCGCTGGATACCTCACAGCCATGCACGCCATGTACTCGCCATTTGGCATTGTTGCTCCCTCCGCACGTGTTGACCTTGAAACATTGAAGGTCCATGCATTCCGGGACCGCGTTGTTGTCATTGACCGTGTTGAAGGTGATCCCACTATTCCCACCGTCACGGTTGATAATCGGGTGGGCGTGCAGCTGGCCTTTGACCATCTGCTGGAACTCGGACACCAGTCAATTGCCTACGCCCCCGGAATTATTGGCACGTACACTGCGCAGGATCGGCGCGAGGCCTACGACAACATTGCCACCGAGCACGGACTACGCCCGATAGTTCTTGAAGCGGATCCGAACCTAGAACTCGGTCCGGGGATCGTTCAGCAATGGATGAACGAGCCCAAGCGTCCCACCGCAATCATCGCGTCGAATGATGCCATCGCCTTCGCACTGATCTCCGAGCTTGGTTCGCTCGGAGTTTCCGTCCCGGGTGATGTTTCCGTGGTTGGCTTCGACGGGCTGGCGCTGGGTGCCCAGTTCAACCCCCGACTGACGAGCGTGCGGCAACCCATCGACGAAATGGGGCGCCTGGCCATCGAGCTCGGCGCTGGCCTGCTCTCCGGCGGGCAGGTGGAGCATCTCGTGCTGGAACCTACGCTGATCATCCGCGCCTCAACCACAGGAGTGAACCGATGAACCCGACACCAGATAGCCCACGCGTTCCGGGCCTGCGCTGGGTCGACCACGTGGCCTTCACTGTCCCCGATATCGAGGCCGCGACGGCCTTCTTCACCGATGTATTGGGAGCTGAGGAGCTCTACCAATCTACGCGTGGACCTGACAAGGAATTCATGCCGCTTCACTTCGGTGTTCCGGATGATGCCCGATTGGAGCTGCGGATGCTCCGGATGCCGCCAAACCTGAACGTCGAATTGTTCCAGTGGTGGAGCAAGGACCGCTCCGCAATTTTCCCCAGGGCCAGCGATGCAGGTGGCCACCACCTCTGCTTTGTCGTCGATGACGTCGACGACGTAGTAACAGCAATTAACCGTCACCCCAGCATTGAAATCCTGGGACACCGCAAGGAAGTTGCCGGAGACAGCCCAAGTGTTGCCGGCAACCGCTGGGTGTACGCGCGCACCGACTGGGGACTGATCCTGGAATTTGTTGATCGATCGCGCGTCGAATCCCCACCCCGCCTCGTCGGACCCGGCGACTGGCATACCCAATCTACTTCGGAGGCAACCGCATGAAAATCGCTGGCCATACCCTCGGCACCCCCAATCACTCCGTCCCAGAGGCCCTGCGCCTTTTTGCCAGAGCCGGTCTTGACGCAGCAGAAGTGATCTATCAGGACGACTACATCAGCGGCCTAGGCATCCGCGATAGCGCAGCGGCCGTAGAAGCCGCTCGAGTCGCTGATGGTGAGGGCATCCCTATTATCGGGTTAACTCCCTACACGACGGCTATTAATGCGACCGACGAGTTGGCGCGCCAACAGGCAGTTGATGAACTGAAATCCGCGATCGACACTGCCCACATCGTTGGCGCCGACCGTATCCGGGTCTACGCTGGCGCATGGCAGCCCGGACAGGCAGGTCACGCTGAGCACTGGTCGCAATTGGTGCGTTCACTCCAAGAACTGGCTGTGCCTGCAGCGCAGGCAGGCGTGGTCCTGTGCGCAGAAAACCATTTTGGCACCATGACCCAAAGCGCACGCGACACCGCAGCCCTGATCCGCGAAGTCGATTCACCAGCAGTGCGCGCGCTGTATGACCAAGCAAATCTCACCTTTGCGCACGACGAGTCCATCGAAGAAGCATTCAAAATACAAAGCGACCTCATCGGCCACGTGCATGTCAAGGACCTCGTCTTCGTGGACCCGTCTGCACCATTCGTTGCATCGGAGACAGCACGAGTGCATGCCGAGGAACGGGCGGTGCGCTCGCGGGTAGTAGGGGACGGGACCGTGGATTGGCCGTTGATCCTTCGCCACTTGAGCGAGATTGGCTATGACGACGTGCTTTCCCTTGAGTATGAGTACCGGTGGCACCCCCAGGATCTTGACGAACCAGAAGTCGGATTCCGCCGCGGTGCCCAGCACCTTCGGAAGCTGATCGCCCAGCAAGAGGCCGTCGCTTCAGGTTCCACGACGGGAGTTCGCTCATGAGCGCCTTGCGTGTAGGAGTTGTCGGGGCCGGACACATCGCCTCTATTGCCCAGCTTCCCACTCTTGTTCAGCGCAGCGACGTTGAACTCGCTGCTCTGGTCTCCCGCCGAGAGGACCCGAGCGAATTGCAACGGCGATGGGGCTTCAAAAGCGTGTATCGCAGTGTCCGAGAGATGCTTGCCGGGGAAGATCTGGATGCGGTGTTCGTGTTGACTCCTCGATCCGAACATGTCGCTGCCGTTGAAGCGGCGCTGGAAGCAGGAGTCGATGTCTTCTGCGAGAAGCCCCTTGCAACCTCGACCGACGACGCGGTGCGCTTGGCACAGAAAGCTGAAACGCTCGGACGCGTCCTGATGGTTGGGCTGAACAGGCGATTTGCTCCGGTCTACGTCGCGGCACGTGAAGCTTTCGGGGAATCCGGTGCGACGTTCTGTGTCGCGCAGAAGAACAGAGCTGGCTCTGAATACAGGGCTACGTTTGAAAACGCCATCCACATGGTGGACCTGCTGCGCTGGTTCTGCGGTGGCGAGGTAGTAGATGTATCGGCTACTGCAGCTGGCACGGACGAGTGGGAAGAAGACGGAACTGCCGCGCTCATCCGTTTCTCCACGGGGAATACAGGAATTCTGATGGCCTCGCGAACCGCGGGTGCCTGGTCGGAGAAGCTTGATGCGCATGGCCAAATGCGTTCGGCTGAAGTCATCGCGCCAGATTCGGTGACGTTGGTAGACGGCGGAGTCCGGACTGTCCGAACCATGAGTCCAGAAGCTTTTGGGTGGGCGACCGCCACCGATACCTTCGGCTTCTCTGCGGCGGTACACCACTTCCTGGACCGTGTTCAAGACCGAGGAGAACCGCTGACTTCAGGATGGGAGGCTGCAAAAACCCAGCAGCTTCTTGACCGGATCCTCGAAGCGGCCGGCCTTCCCACCGAAGAACAGCCCGGGCGTACTTGGGCAAGCCAAGCAAAGAAGTAACCCAGCGGTCAGCGAAAGGAACACGACATGAATAAGCAGGTTGTCCTGGTAACAGGTTCCAGCGGGGGCATTGGCGCCGCCGTTGTCGAATCGCTGCTCGAACGCGGAGACATTGTAGTCGGCGCGGACCGCCAGCCCCGTGAAAATCAGCAACTCGACTCTTTCTACGAGCTCGATATCACCGATGAAGAACAAACCAAACAGGTGATCAGCAGCCTCGTGGAGCACTACGGCAGGCTGGACGCGCTGGTGCACACCGCCGGCGTTCTTGGCGATGTGGCAGACCCACTGACCACGACCACGGAAGAATTCGAACGGGTCATGAGGATCAATACGACCGGATCCTTCACCATTACTCGAGAGGTCGCGAACGTCATGCGAGCCGCGGGGACCAAAGGCACGATTCTCCTCTTCTCGTCGGTGGCGGCGAAGGAAGCCCGTGTCGACTATCTGCCCTACAACGCAAGCAAGATTGCAGTTCTGCACATCATGTGGTCCATGGCTAAAATACTCGGTCCCCACGGCATCTCGGTGAACGCGGTAACCCCGGGCCCAGTCAACACACCACTATGGGCGCAGCTCGCGGACCAGTCAGGTGCTGCTCAGGCAGCTCGCGATGCGAGAGCAGCACAATTGCCTATGCAGAGATTCGCGGAACCAAATGAAGTTGCCAACGCGGTCACGTTCCTCACGGCAAGTGAAAACAGATACCTCACCGGGATTTCCCTTGATGTTGCCGGCGGAGCGCACCTTGGAATGGGTACTTAAAGTGCCTATTCCGGTATTTCACCCGGCAAGCGTGTCTTTTTTGAGCAAGCCGAATTGCTTTTGCACGAGCTGAATCAAATATGGTTCTTAGCCCGAAAAGTCTTGAGATTCTCGAAATTCTCGGAAGTCGGAGTATTGCTCGCCGCCAAACCGAGATAGCCTGTCGAACGTACTCGGCCGAAGGGAAACTGCCATCAGTGACTTGGCCTTTATCGCTGATGTAGGACGACTCATCGAAGGCCGGGAAGTTCAAAGCCGGCGGGGAAGAATCGAGTCTTCAACAATAGGCACATCGCCGCCCACACCAGCTACTGCAAGCTGGTGTGGGCGGCGATGGTCTTGTCCTGAGGTCCGGATGATACCTAGTGCTGGTTGCCGTTGTTGAAGTGGTAGCCGCCCTTGCCCTGGTTGGCTTGGCCGTGGGCGCCTGGCCCCTGGGCGTTGGTGCCCGGTTCAACGTGGTTGGTCTTGGTGTGGATGATGTCGTAGTAGACGCTGGTGTCTGCCGCGTCAGGGAACACGCGATAGGTGAAAACGTTCTTGTTCAGCTCGATGATCGGCACGACGCGCTGGAACAGCACGTCGCCTGAGTCATTCTTGGCGTTGATCCAGCGCTCGGTGCCTTCGGCGTTCACGGTCCAGTCGCCCTTGAGCTTCGGGCTGTCATCCAGGTTGTACATGGTGTAGGTTCCATCGGCCTTGAAGTAGGCCCAGCCAACAAAATTGGAGACTGCAGGGTTATCCAATGCGACCCGGCGGCCGTCCTGGTCAACAGCACCAGTGGTTTTCCACGGGGTGGATGCCAACGTCTGCGAAGGAGTCAGGTTCTGGCAAGCGGAGGCACTGGCAGAAACCGAGCCGTTCTGTGCTGGTGCCGCGTTGGCTGGGGCCACGGAGAATACTGCGCCGGCAGCAAATGCTACGGCAACGGTGGACAGGGTCATGCGGCGGGAAACTGGGGAAATGTTCATGGCTTCAACACTACGGATGGCCAAAACTGAGCACATCAGCCATCTGGCTGCGTTCCTTGGCCTGATGGATTACCGCAAAATCCCTGCCACAGGATCAAGGGATGGACTTGTCGCAGGACTTCTTGCCATTTATTGCAGGCTATTCAGGGTTGTGTCCAGCGCTGTAATTGCCATCGGCTGACTGCCCCTGGCAACTAGGGTTTCCGAAAAGACAATCCTTGTTCCGCTAGCGCAGAACGCAAGATCCTGATTGCCGTGGGGCCAACTCCGTGAATTGAGAGCAGCTCCTTCTCCGTGCAGCCGCTAATCTTCACGAGGCTGTCGATACCAGCCTGCTTGAGCGCTCGCGGAGCTGTCTTCCCCAACTCATTGGGCAAGTCGCCGACAGGGCGCACGTCAGGCGTTGCCATGCGTACTCGCGCTGATCATAAGTACTGTGAACATGGCATCAGAATACAGGGCCGGGTACACCAGTACAGGGGACTGCTCAGGCCTGCCACCCGCTATCTACCGCATTCCTTCCCGGCGAATTGCGGTAGTGATCGCTTCGACCCGAGTCTCGACTCCCAGCTTGGCGTAGATATGGGCCAAGTGGGTCTTGACCGTCGCCTCCGAGATGAACAGGCGCTGGCTGAGCTCCTTGTTGCCCAGTCCCTCGACCAGCAGGCTGAGCAGTTCCGCCTCGCGGGGAGTCAATGCCTCATCGGGATTGCGCAGCCGGCGGAACAGCTTGGACGCCACCGGAGCGCTCATGACGCTCTTTCCACGGGCAGCGCCGCGCACCGCAGTGAAAATCTCCTCCGGCGCCGCATCCTTGAGCAGGTAGCCCATGGCCCCGGCATCCACCGCGCGGACGATATCCGCATCCGAGTCATAGGTGGTGAAGACCAGCACGGCCTGCTCTGAGTTGCGCCGGTGGATTTCCTTGATTGCGTCGATGCCGTCCATGCCTGCGCCCATGGCCAGATCCATGACAATAACCTTTGGGGTGAGCTGTTCCAGGGTTCGCAGTGCGGCCTCGCCGGAATCTGCCTCGGCAATGACCTCGATGTCCTCTTGGGTGTCCAGCAACGCCTTGAGTCCGCTGCGGACCACTAAATGGTCATCGACCAGGAGTACCGAAATTGTTGTCATGAGATGTTCTCCTCGCTGGGGATTTGCGCGGCCACAATGGTGCCGGCACCAGGGGTGCTCTCTACCGAGAATTCGCCACCTAATTGTTCCACGCGTTGTTTCATGGCTCGTAAGCCGTATCCTCCCGACTCAGAAGGTGCACTGGTCTGTTCAGGGTTGAAGCCCCGGCCGTTGTCGTGGATGTCCAGCGTGACAGTGTCCTGGAGGAAACCGATGGTGACGGTGGCCTGCTCTGCCATGGCATGCAGCTTTACGTTGGCCGCGGCGCTTTGCACCACGCGCAGCAGGGCATGGCGAACCTCGGGCGGCACCTCGCGCGCGGTGCCCACCACATGCAGCTGGACGTGGGGGACATAGGCGGCTGCGGCGTCGCGGAGCACTTCGGGCAGCGGACCAGTGTCCACGGCGGGAGAAGCCAGATCATGGACCAACCGCCGCGTCTCCGAGAGATTGTTCCTGATCAAGTCGCCGGCTTGCCGGACCTCGTCCTGTGCGGATTCAGCGGGCCACTTCCGGTGGGCCGCTTCCAGGAGCAGAATGCTGCTGGCCAGGGATTGGGTGACGGTGTCGTGGATTTCCCGGGCCACGCGTTCACGCTCGGCGATAATTCCGGAGCGGCGCTCGCTGGCCGCGAGCTTCAGCTGCGCGCTGGAAATCTCCTCGTTCAGCCTGCGCTGCTCGGTCGCGTCCTGTTCCATCTGGGCGAAGACCACGGTGAGCATCGCGCCAATGGCCAGCGGCCCGAGCAGCATCACGATGTCGGTGCCGCCGCTGAAGATGAACCAGCTCAATGCCGACGCCAGGATGGTCAGCCCGCCGGCCAGGTATCCGGCGATCCCCTGCAGCGACTTGCGGCAGAGGAAGAACAGCCCGAAGGAGCACCAGGCAAAGCTGGGTGCGAGCAGCACCAGGACCGAGGACGTTGCCACCAGCACGATCACCCATGGGCTGCGGGTGTGCTCGCGGTTGGCCAAGAGCGCAGTGACCAGATAGAGGGCGCAAACCACTCCGGCGAGCACCATGATCCATAGGTTCTCGGCCGGGTCGTGCCGCAGGACGTAGCGGATCAGCGCGGTGACCATGAGCACGGCAAAGCCGAGATGCACTACGGCATCAATGCCGCGGCGGGATGCCAGCAGGGACTTCGGGGAAGCGGTAGCTGTAGTGATGGCGGGAGCCTTCGTCGAAGTGATGATGCCTTCCCATGGTAGAACTTGCCAGGGGATTCGGGCTCCGCCTTCCGGATGGTTTTCCTTGCTTATCGGCCGATGCACGCAACAGAGGCTGTGCTGGATGATGGGAAGATGCCAATCTCCGGAGTGCCGGTGATCCCCAGCGAGGAGTGCTCATGAACAAGAACCAGGGCCAGCCAACTGCCACGCAGATCAAGGCTCCGGGTCTGGTCAGACGGGCTGTGGCCATGGGAGCGCTGATGCTTTCGGGCATGGCTGTTCTGGCCGGATGCTCCATGGCAGTCCCCGAAGTGCAACCCACGGCTACGCTGGCCCCGGAATCAGGTCTTGGCGCTGGAGAACAGGAAGAACTGGATCAGCGGCTGATCAGCGCAGCCAAGGACAACGACGTGGAACTGGTGCGGGAACTGATTGCCGCCGGTGGCAACGTCAATGCCAAGGACTCCCTGGAGGATTCGGCCTTCCTCTATGCCGGTGCGGAGGGATTCAACGAGATCCTGGAGCTCACCCTGGAGAACGGCGCGGACGTGAAGAACCTGAACCGCTATGGCGGGACGGCGCTGATCCCGGCCAGCGAGCACGGCCATATTCAGACCGTGAAGATCCTCATCGATGCCGGAGTCCCTTTGGACCACGTTAATGATCCAGGCTGGACCGCCCTGCAGGAAGCGGTCCTGCTCAATGACGGAGGTCCGAACCAGCAAGAAGTCGCCAGGCTGCTGCTGGAGGCCGGGGCGGATCCGCAGATCACCGACCCGCAGGGGCGCACCGCGCTGGAGAATGCGCGGCGCCTCGGCTTCGAAGAGCTTGCAGAGGTAATTGAATCCCACGGATAGTCCCGTCAGGCGGGTGCGTTACCAACCATTCATTCCGCGTTTTCTAACGAGTACGGCAGTCTCGTAATTCCATGTCACTTTCTGGTGTTTGAGTAATGGTGTTCTCGAAATCGAGGGCACTCGCAACGCTATGAAAGGTTCGCCCCATGCGTCCCCCTGCACTCCTCACCCTGAGCCTGCTCGGCCTCGCAGGCCTGGCCATCACCGGTTGCCAAGCTTCTGCTACTGCGGCCGATGCCCCGATCAAGATCGCGACGCTTCCCGTATCGGACGACCCAACGGCGGTCAATCCCAACGAAGCCCTGGTAGAACTCCTTGAAGCCGAGACTGGACGCGAAGTCGAGGTCACCGACGTCCCGGACTATCTGAGTGTCGTTGAAGCCATTCGAGCAGACCACGTAGACATGGGAATCATGAGCGGCTTCCCTTCTGCCCTGGCCGTGAACACCGGTGAAGTCGATGCGCTCCTGGCATGGAAAGGCAGCGATGAGCCAGTCTCCACCTGCGTCGTGCTCGAGGACTCTCCAGTGCAGAAGCTGGAAGACTTCCGCGGCAAGACCATTGCCTTCGCGGACCAAGCCTCCAGCTCCGGCTACTTCATGCCGGTGTACATGCTGCACCAGGCAGGGCTGGAACAGGGGAAAGATTATGAGGCTATTTTCGCCGGTGGCCATGAAGGCAGCTTTGCCGCCTTGGAGCAAGGACAGGTTGATGCGGCTTGCACCGCTAACGTCCTGACAGAAATGGGCAAGCCGATGTTCCCCTTTGCCGAGGGAGAGTGGCGCGGCATCGGTCAGAGCCCGTCCATGCCAATCATGGGTAGTGTGCTGACCCGCCAGTCATTGGATGAGCCAACTCGTACTGCACTGCAGGAAGCCATCCCGAAGGTCTTCTCTGAGGCCAACAAGGAAAAGCTCGCAGGCTATTCATCCTTCATCGGCCTGGAGATCGAAAATTCCCCAGAACCAAGCGGCTACGCCGGATTTGCCGAGATCGCCGATGTCGCCGGGGTTGAACTCAAGGACCTGAAATGAGACCCAACGCTACAACGGTTCCCAGCAGTGAGCCGGGGCTGCTTTTGAATACTGCACAACTGCGCAGCGCGTTGCCCTTGGTGAGCGTGCGCGGACTGCAAGTTAGCTACGACCCGAAGAAACCGGTCAAGGTTTTGGACGGAGTTGATTTGGACCTGTTTCGTGGCGAGGTGGTTTCCCTGCTTGGCGCATCCGGGTCAGGAAAATCAACGCTCATGAAAAGCCTGACAGGATTCGCTCCGGTCAGTGCCGGAACGGTGCGGGTGGCCGGACATGATGTGCTAAATCTTCGCCGAGGCGAGTTGCGCCAGTTGCGATCCGAGGTCGGCCAGGTCTTCCAGCAGTTCAACCTGATCCCGCGGTTGAGCGTGCTGTCCAATGTTCTGACTGGAGCCCTGCATGAGGCGGGAGCGATCAATCTGGTGGGCGGTTTCTCCAGCGCCCATCGCAGATACGCCATGGAATTGCTGGATCGTGTAGGCATTGCCCATAAAGCCAGGGACCAGGCACGTTCCTTGAGCGGTGGCCAGCAGCAACGCGTTGCCATCGCCAGGGCACTAATGCAGCGACCACGCCTGATCCTGGCCGATGAACCGGTCGCCTCGCTGGATCCGAAGCTGGCAGATTCCGTATTGCAATTGCTGCGCGACATCGCCGTGCAAGATGGCATCCCCGTGCTGGTCAGCTTGCACGTTGTCCCGATGGCGCTGGCTCACAGCGATCGCATTGTCGGTTTGCGCCAGGGCAAGATGCTGGTCTCCGGAGCCAGCAACCAACTGACCGCCGAGTCCTTGTCGGGGATCTATGAACAAGGTGATCACGATGGGAACTGAAACTGAATCCCGTTCCGTGGCTGGCTCGGAGCTTTCGGCCAACGACAGAATACGGTTGGAACGAGCGTTCTCCATCCCTCGCGGCAGGTTCCTGCTGGGCATCCCGGTGGCACTTCTGATCCTGTTGTGGTCTGCCGGAGGCGTCGGATTTGATTTCCTGAAGCTTGGCCAAGGTTCGTTGAACTTGGTTGACTTCCTGGGCCGATTGATACCACCTGATTTTTCAAAAATCTCAACGATCTTGGAATTGTTGCTGGAAACCCTGCAGATGGCCATCGTCGGTACCGTGCTGGGCGTCGTTTTCTCGTTGCTGATGGCCTTCTGCTCGGCTTCCAATATCGCGCCATCGTGGTTGTACTACCCGTCGCGCTGGGTCATGAATGTGATCCGTGCGGTCCCTGACTTGGTCTTCGCCCTGATGTTCGTCTCGGCCGTGGGACTAGGACCGTTTGCCGGCATCCTGGCCATGACCCTGGGCTCGGTGGGATCCATCGGAAAGATCTTCGCCGAGGCAATGGAGGCCGTGGACAAAGGGCCAGTGGTTGCCATGCAAGCCGTCGACGCGTCCAAACGGCAAGTGGTCCAGTATGGCATCTTGCCTCAAGCAGCCGCACCTCTGGTGTCCTACACGCTGCTGCTTTTCGAGGGCAACGTCCGTGGTGCAACCATCCTTGGACTGGTCGGCGCCGGTGGCATTGGCCTGGAGCTGACCACCGCCATGCGCATGTACGACTACGGCCACCTGTCCGCCATCATCATCTGCATCATCGTGCTAGTCACGATCATCGACCAGGGCAGCGCCCTGATACGAAGGAGAATCACATGAGCACCCCAATCCTTGATCTTGAACTGAGCGCGCCAGTCAATCTTAGAGACCTCGGCGGCATCAAGATTGCAGGCGGAACGCTTCGCAAGAATCTGGTGATTCGCACCGATGACATCGCTTATGCGACACAGGAGATCGCCGACAACTTGGTTGAGGGGGGATTGTCTGCCGTAATTGACCTGCGCTCGCCGGCCGAAGTGGCCCTGACCGGGCGTGGACCGCTGGCCCAGTTCCCGGTGGCCTACCATAATCTTCCCCTGATCAATGATGTTTCGCGCTCAAACCCGCAGGAAGGCGAGGGGTTCACGCACGCTGGCATGGGGCAGATGTATCTGGACATCGTTGAAAACTCAGCGGCCCATCTCGTCACCGCATTGAATATCATCGCGTACTCGCCGGGAGCCACGGCCTTCCACTGCGCCGCCGGGCGAGACAGGACCGGCGTTGTCGCCGCAATGCTCCTCTTGGCACTGGGGGCCTGCGATGAAGACATCGTAGCGGACTACGCGCTGACCGGAGCGAATATGGATGCGATCATGGAGCGCAACCGTCCCATCATGGGGGCCATGTGGAAAGCCCTGGGAGTGGAGGTGCCGCAACCCGATACCTCGGCTCTGCTGAGGGGCGGCATGGAAGAATCCATGGAGATGCTGCTCGGGGAGCTGCGCGAACGCCATGGTGATCCATTGCTTCCCCTGCGCAAGGCAGGACTCAGCGAGGCCACTGTGCAACGACTGCACCAACGCGCTGTGGAGGCCTGAGGCTCATGGCCGCAGTGCAGACGGAGGCCCGGCGGCGCCCAGGACGCCCACGCGATGAAGAGCTGGAGCAGCTGGTCCTTGACGCGGCGCTGGATCTGATTGATTCGGAACAGGAAATCACGGTGTCCAAGCTCGTGGAGCTCAGCGGTGTGAGCCGTGCGGCCATCTATCGGCGATGGCCTTCAATGACCCTGTTGATCGCTTCGGCACTGAATATCGGCCGCGTAGTTCAGCCGGCTATTAACGTTGACGGTGACCTGCGGCAAAACATCTTCGATTCCTTGTATGGCCGCAGTCTGGAGCAGGCCGCCCAGATGTATTCGGAATCCCGCTTCAGGCATCGCATCCGCCTGGTGATGGCGGACCGGGAACTGCAGCGCACGTACTGGGAGTCCCACGTGAAGCGGCGCAGGATTCCAGTGGAAGATGCCCTGCGCGAGGCCGTGTCCCGGGGCATGCTGCGCAGAGACCTTGACGTGGAGGCATGCTTCGATACCTTGGCGGGAGTCGCCTATTATCAGCTGGTGGTTCGCGGCGAGGCGATCCGGCTGCCGGAAACCCGTGCAAGGCTTGAAGCTGCCTTCGAAACCGTATGGCGGGGGATGATCCTTGCGTCGTAGCGACGGTTGTCTCACCGGGTGCTGTTGATGGGTGCCTTCTGCCAGATATCGAGAAAGGCACTCTTCTGAATCCATACGGAAGATTCAGAAGAGTGCCTTGACTCCTATTCGGGCTTACAGGGGAGTGACGTAAGCGCCCGCGATGCCGCCATCGACCAGGAACTGGCTGGCGGTAATGAAGGACGAGTCATCTGACGCCAGGAAGGCAACAGCCGCGGCCAGTTCATCCGGTTCAGCAAAACGCCCCAGCGGAACATGCACCAATCGGCGTGCCGCACGCTCAGGGTCCTTGGCGAAAAGCTCCTTGAGCAGCGGGGTATTGACCGGGCCGGGGCACAACGCGTTGACCCTGATCCCTTGGCGGGCAAATTCCACGCCGAGTTCGCGGCTCATCGACAGGACCCCGCCCTTGGAAGCCGAGTAGCTGATTTGGCTCGTGGCGGCACCCATCACGGCAACGAATGATGCCGTATTGATGATTGAGCCCTTTCCTTGTTCCTGCATGTAGGGCAGTACATGCTTGCAGCAGTAATAGACGCTGGTCAGGTTGACTTCCTGGACTTTACGCCAGGCATCGATTCCGGTTTCAAGAATTGATGCGTCATCGGCCGGCGATATGCCGGCGTTGTTGAAGGCGATGTCCACGGAACCGTAGGTGGACTTGGCAGCAGCGAACAGGTTCTTGACATCCTCTTCATTGGTGACGTCGGTCCGGACAAACAGCCCGCCGACTTCTTCTGCGGCTTTCTGTCCGATTTCGTCCGCGCAAATATCTCCGATGACTACCTTGGCTCCTTCGTGGGACAGCCGCTTGGCCGTGGCCAGGCCGATGCCGGAGGCTCCACCGGTGATGGTTGCTACCCGGCCTGCCAGCCGGTTGGTGACGAGGCCGTTGTAGGGGGCGTTTTCAGTCATTTCAGTTCTCCTTGACAGAATTTTGATGTTTTGAGGTTGTTGAGATGAGGTCTTATTTTTCGGTGTCGATGAAGACGTTCTTGACTTCGCTGAAGGCTTCCAGCGCATCGGGCCCCAGCTCTCGTCCAATGCCGGATTTCTTGAAACCGCCGAAGGGCGTGGAGTACCGGACAGAGGAATGGGAATTCACCGA
This sequence comes from Glutamicibacter halophytocola, assembly GCF_001302565.1. Classification (NCBI taxonomy): domain Bacteria; kingdom Bacillati; phylum Actinomycetota; class Actinomycetes; order Micrococcales; family Micrococcaceae; genus Glutamicibacter; species Glutamicibacter halophytocola. The sequence goes on along the minus strand of NZ_CP012750.1, from coordinate 3,459,442 downwards.
GAGGTTCCCCGCCTCGACTCCGCGGGCTACGCGCAGGGCCCGGCCGATATCCCTGGTCCAGATGGATCCGGACAGGCCGTATTCCGAGTCGTTGGCGATCTCGATGGCTTCCTCCTCAGTGTCGAAGGGAACCACTGCAACAATGGGGCCGAAGATTTCTTCCTTTAGGATCCGGTCATCCCGATCGGACGGGACAACCACTGTCGGAGGGAACCAGAAACCGCCACCCGAGGGAGCTTCTCCCTGGAACGCAATGTCGTTGCGGCGGTTGCCGTGTTCATCTTCGAGGAATGAAGAAACGGTCTCCAGCTGCTTGGCTGAGACCAGCGGTCCCATCACCGTGCTTTCATCGAGGGGATCTCCAACGGAAACCGAGGCAACAGCCTTGGTGAAATGATCCATGAACTCATCAAGCACGCTGCGCTGCACCAGGATGCGTGATCGAGCGCAGCAATCCTGTCCGGAATTATCGAAGACTCCACCCGGGGCCCGGGAAGCGGCCTGCTTGATATCTGCATCAGCGAAGACGATATTGGCACTCTTGCCGCCTAGTTCCAGGGTGACCCTCTTGAGCTGGTCAGCGCACCCCCGCATGATTCCCTGGCCCACTTGGGTAGAGCCGGTGAACACGACCTTTTTGATTTCCGGATGGGTGACAAAGCGATCGCCGACTACCGATCCCTTTCCGGGAAGGACAGTGAAGACGCCCTCGGGGATGCCGGCTTCGAGTGCGAGCTCGCCAAGGCGGATGGCGGTGAGCGGAGTGAGCTCGGCCGGCTTGAGCACCACGGTGTTTCCAGCGGCCAAAGCCGGGGCGAACCCCCACCCTGCAATGGGCATGGGGAAGTTCCACGGAACGATGACACCCACGACGCCCAGTGGTTCATGGAAGGTAACGTTGATGCCGCCGGCCACCGGAATTTGCCGCCCGAAGTTCCGCTCAGGTGCTGCTGAATAGTAGTTCAATACGTCGCGCACATTCCCGGCTTCCCAGCGGGCATTGCCAATGGTGTGCCCGGAGTTCAGTACTTCCAGCTGGGCAAGATTTTCGATGTCGTTGTCTACAGCTTGGGCGAACTTCCTGAGCAGGGAGGCACGTTCAGCGGGAGCTACTTTTTTCCATGCAGGGAACGCGGCCGCTGCCTTGGCAATGGCGGCATCGGTCTGGTTGATATCAGCCAGTGGCACGTCTTGCACTGCTTCGCCGGTGGCAGGATTGATGATCGTGTAAACAGCGGGAGATGCCATAGTGGTTTTCATAGTGCTTCCTGAGGGGTCGTGGATTCCTGCGTGAGTGCGTATTCCTGCGCTGCCTGGATGAAGGCCCGCATCAGGCGGATGTCTTCCAGATTTTCTTCCGGGTGGAACTGCGTGCCCAGTACCCAGCCTTTGGCCTGCGGCATTTCAACAATTTCAACCGTCCCATCGGCCGCTCGCGCGGTGACCTCCAGGCCCTCCGCTACCCGCTGCAGGGCTTGGTGGTGGTAGCACGGCGCGCTAGCGGCTTCGCCGAGAATCTTCTGGGCCAAGGAACCGCGTTCCACGGTGAAGTCCACCTTGCCGAAGACTCCGGGGGCTGGCTGGTACTGCGCAGCCGCTTCTGGAACCGCATCAGGCAGATGCTGGTTCAAGGTTCCGCCTTGCTGGACGTTGAGCACTTGCGCTCCACGGCAAATGGCAAACAGCGGGAGCCCTAGTTCAATGGCCGCTGCCGTGAGCGCGATGTCATGCTCGTCGCGTTCTGGCTGCGAGGCCGTGAGCCGGTGCGGATCCTGGCCGTAGTTGGACGGGTCAACGTCCACCCCGCCGATGACAATCAACCCATCGAGGAGCTCCAGCACCGAGGTATCGGTAGCCACCGGCGGCAGCAACAGGGGTGTTCCCCCTGCCGCGGTGACGGATTTAATGTAGTTCCCCGGAACCAATGCGGCGACGTTGTCCCATACTCCCCACTGTGCTTGCTGCCAGTAGGTGGTCAGGCCGATGCGCGGCCGCCGCAAGGCTGGTTGGCGAAGCGGATTGTTCACTGAATATGTTCCTTTGCTTTAGTGCCGCTCGAAACCGCGGGCAATTTCCCAGTCAGTCACCGCTGAATTGAACTGGTCGATTTCCACATCCGCATAGTGCGTGTAGTGGTCGACAATCTCCTGGCCGAAGATTTCCTTCGCAATCGCGGAGTTGGCAAAGAGCTCCCGTGCTTCGGCCATGGTGTGCGGCACGTGCTCTGCATTGGAGTCGTAGGCGTTTCCGGCGACCATCTCGGGCAATTCAAGTTTCTTCTCGATGCCGTACAAGCCGGCGGCGAGCATCGCGGCCATGGCCAGGTATGGATTTGCATCGGCGCCTGGAAGCCTGTTCTCCATGCGGGCTCCGAAGCCCTTGCCCACCAAGCGCACTGCACAGGTGCGATTATCCAGTCCCCAGGCAACGGCGGTTGGCGCGAAAGAACCCTTGGCGAAGCGCTTGTAGGAATTGATGTTCGGCGCGTAGAAAAGGGTGAATTCCCGCAAGGTGGCCAGCACGCCCGCGATGAAGTGGTTGTACATATCGGTGCGCTCGCCGGTGGCCTCGTCCCAGAAAGCCAACGAGCCATCCAGCTTCCGCAGGGACATGTGGATGTGGCAGCTCGAGCCTTCGCGCTTGTTGGGCTTTGCCATGAAGGTGATGGACTGGCCGCGCTGCGATGCCATGTGCTTTGCCGAGAGCTTGTAGAAGGTGTGGTTATCACCCGTTGTCACGACATCGTCGTACTTGAAGGCAATCTCATGCTGTCCGAAGTTGCACTCGCCCTTGGCTGATTCAACAATCATGCCGGACTGGTACATGGCATTGCGGATGTCGCGCAGCAGTGGTTCCACGCGCATGGATCCGAGGATGGAGTAGTCGACGTTGTACTGGTTGGCGGGGGTGAGGTTTTGGTAGGCCTGTTGCTGGGCTTGCTCATAGGAGTCGTTGAAGATCAAGAATTCCAGCTCGGTGCCGGCCAAAGCCTTCAAGCCGAGGGCCGCAGCTTTTTCCTGCTGGGCTTTGAGCAGGGAACGGGGTGCCACGGGAACCGGGCGTCCGTCGGTGGTGGCCAGATCAGTCTGAATCAGTGCAGTCTTTTCAAGATACGGAACTGGCCGGATGGTGTCATAGTCCAAGACGAATTCCATATCGCCGTATCCGGTTTCCCAGCTTGTCAGGGAGTAGCCGTCGACGGTGTTCATGTCTGTGTCCACTGCCAGCAGGTAGTTGCAGGCTTCGGTGCCGTGATTCAGAACAGAGTCGAGGAAAAACTGGGCGTGGACGATTTTTCCCTGGAGGCGTCCCTGCATGTCGGTGAATGCCAGGATGACCGAATCGTAGTCGCCTTGTCGAATGCCTTCGGTGAGCTGGTCTACGCTGAGCATTCGTTCATTTTTCGCTGTTTTGATGATGTCTTGGATGTCCTGCATGGAAATGTCCTTTGGGTGGTGTTGTCGTGTCTGTGGATTGGGCAGCGGAGCTATTTGAGGCCGGATTCTTCGGATTCCAACATGGCGAATTCTTCTTCTGGGGCGCTGGCCACCAGGCGGTGGCGGCTGTAGAACCAGAAGTAGGCCAGGGCCAGGACGAATACGCCGGCGGTGATTCCCGCCGCCAGAACGTCCACCACGAAGGTCGCGATGAGTGCCACGATCGCCAAAACAAGGGCAATTGACGTGGTGAAGACTCCGCCGGGGGTGCGGTAGCCACGTGGCAGATCAGGTTCCTTGATTCGCAAGACGATGTGGCTCAGGTTCAGCAGAACGTAGGAGACGGCTGCGCCGAATACGGCGATGTTGATGAGCCGGTCGCCGTCCTGGATGATTGCCGCCAGGAAGAATCCGATGGTCCCTGGGACGAGAAGCGCAACCCAGGGGGTGCGTCGCGAACCGGTGAGTGAAAGGAACCGCGGCAGATAGCCAGCACGGGATAGGGCGAAGAGCTGGCGGGAGTACGCGTAGACAATCGAGAAGAAACTGGCAACCAATCCGGCGAGGCCGGCGTAGTTGACGAAGTTCGCCAGAGCGGAATCCTGTCCATAGGCGACGCGGAGGGCTTCTGGCAGTGGGGATCCGGAGGTGCTCATCGCTTCCGCTCCGGCAACACCTGGAACCAGGATCAGCATCGCGGCACCGGAGAAGACCAGGATAATCACTGCCGTGATGATGCCCTTGGGCATATCCCGTTTTGGATCCTGGGTTTCTTCAGCGGCAAGCGGCACGCCTTCTACTGCCAGGAAGAACCAGATGCCGAAGACCAAGGCTGCCAGGGTTCCGGAAACTCCGAATGGCATGAAGATGGAGGAGCCTGCAGTTCCATCGGGCACAATGTCGAAGAGGTTGCTGGCGTCAAAGTGGGGGACCAAGCCTATAACCGTGGCGATCAGCGCAACGATGGCGATTGCGGTAATTCCGAACATCAGCTTGAGTGCTTCGCCGACGCCCCAAAGGTGGATGCCGATGAAGACGATGTAGGTCACCAGATACACCGGCCAAGAGTTGGTCATTCCAAAGAGGCCTAGTGCTTCAATGTAGCCGCCGATAAACGTTGCGATGGCAGCTGGTGCGACAGCGTATTCGATGAGAACTGCCATGCCCGTGGCGAAACCTCCGAGTGGGCCCATCGCCCGGCGGGCAAAGCCGTAGCCGGCACCAGCCGTAGGCAGGGTGGACGACATCTCGGCTAGCCCGAAGACCATGCAGGTGTACATGATCCCCATCAGTACAAAGGCGATTAGCAGGCCGCCCCATCCGCCGGAGGCAAGTCCCAGGTTCCAGCCGGAGAAGTCTCCCGAAATAACATAGGCGACGCCCAATCCAGCAAGCAGGACCCACCCTGCTGCGCCCTTCTTGAGTTGTCTATTGTTCAGATAATCCTTGTCGACTGCCGCATAGTCGATGTGCGATTTCTTGGCCATTTACGCATCCTCGTTGAGAGTAATGAACCCAATGGACTGAAAACAGTCCTTTACTAGAGCCCAACTGTGGCAGGGGTCACTGTTCAAAGTCAATAGAAAACTAAAAAATCAGATATAGGTTCGGCGAAGAATGGTGTTTTCTCAGGCCAAATACTGTGCCATTCTTGGATCATGTCGGAAAACAAGTCAGTGGAATCGCGCGATGAGTTGCGGTTCTTGGGGCAGGTGCGCAGGGGCAACGTCTTCGAGGAGACGCTAGGCCAGCTTTTGCGCGGAATGCGGCTGGGGGTGTTCCCGCCTGGCTCGAAATTGCCAGCCGAGCGGGAATTGGCCGAGGCGCTAGGAGTATCCCGGGCCACTCTGCGGGATTCGCTGGCCGAGCTTCAGAGTGCCGGGTATCTAGAAGTTCAGCGCGGGCGCTACGGCGGAACGATTGTGGCTGGCTTCCCGCGCACCAACGAGAATCCGCTCGATGGCTCAGACCGGTCCAAAATCGAAGATGTGCTCCTTTTCAGATCGGTAGTGGAGCCGGCCGCGGCAGAGCTAGCGGCCAAAGCAGTGCTGACTTCAGAACAGCGCGTTAGCCTCATGGAGGCCCATCACGCTGTCGACACCGCTGATGTGAACATATACCGTCCGCTCGATGCCCGACTGCATGTCATGATTGCCGATTTGTCGGGCTCGGGAATGCTGGCAAAAGCGGTGGCCGAAGCGCGCAACGCAACGAGCGAGCTGCTGGACAGGATTCCCTTTTTGCATCCGAACATCAAGCACTCAAGCCAGCAGCATGAGGCAATCATCCATGCGATTCTCCGCGGCGACGCTGCATCGGCGAAGCAGCTGATGGAGGAGCATCTGGAAGGTACGGCCACACTGCTGCGGGGTTTCTTGGACTAGCGCCAAAGGCTGGCTCCGGAAGGCAATCTGCGATTGTCTGCTCGATGTTCTTGCTAGGGTCCTTCCACCCTGTGGGCAGGCCCAGGCCTAGAAGGTCTTGCCCGAGTAGCCGAGCTTGCGCGAAATCTGCGCCGCCGTGGAACCCATCACGGATTTGAGCGCTTTCATGCGCTCGTCGGGCATGTATGGGTTGGTGGCGGACATGCTGATTGCGGCGATGATCTTCCCGCTGCCGTCGCGGATGGGCGCGGCGACACAGCGGATGCCCGGTTCATTGTCTTCTAGATCCAGGGCGATGCCTTCGCGCGCGTAGGTCTTCATCCGGGCCAGGAAGGCTTCCTTGGGTTGGTCTGTGGCCTGTTCCACCGGGGACTCCGCATCAAAGGTGGATTCCCAGCGCCCGGCGTCATCGAGCAGCAGCGCCTTGCCGATGCCGGTGCGGCTCAGCGGCATGCGCTGTCCCACTCGCGAGCGCATCTGTGCGCCGCGTGTTCCGGGAACCTTGTCCACGTACAGCACCTGGGCTTCGTCCTCCACCGCGAGGTGGACCGTGTCCTGGTATTTGCGGGCGAGCTCCTCGAGGATGGGCTTGGCGATCACCGGAACCGGACTCTGGTACAGGGCGTGGAATCCCAGCTCGATTAGCGCCGGGCCCAAGCTGAAGTCCGTGCCGTGGGTGCTGCGCAGGAATCCGCGCTGCACCAGGAGCTTCACCATGCGCTGCGCCGCGCTCTTGCCGATATCGGCCGCCGCTGCGACTTCATTCAAGTTGGTGGCCCCGCGGCCGACGGCGCGCAGAATGTCCAGACCACGTGCCAGGGTGAGCGTCCCGGGCGGGGGAGCATCTGCTATTTCACCTGCATTTATTTCAGATTCATTGGCCATGATGTGCCCCTTTGGCAAAATTGATGACTTCTCTGTATCCCACTATATACAACGCCTTTTGAACTATTGGGATAGCTCCGTCACTATTCACATGTGAAGGGGAGCACATCGATGAGTCGATGTGCGGACCGCCAAACGGAAACAGGAGTTATGAAAAACATCGCCGAAGCCCAGTTGATTGCCTTGGACTGGGGAACCACATCCGCGCGTGCCTATCTCATGGGGCGCGACGGAAACACCGTGGCGGAACGCAACTCCTCGCTGGGAATCATGGACGTGGCAGCAAAGGCCAAAGCGGAGTCGTTGCCGTTGGCCCTGGCCTTCGAAAAGGCGCTGGCAGAATTATGCGGCGACTGGCTGGAGCGCTTTGAATCCATCCCGGTCATCGCCTGCGGCATGGTGGGCAGCCAGCAGGGCTGGGCGGAAGCCGAGTACCGGCCAGTGCCAGCAAACCTAGCCGACCCGGACTACGCAATGGCAACTGTCCAGATTGCACCAAACCGACTCATGCACATCATCCCCGGCGTCCTGGACCGCAAAGAACTTCCCGATGTCATGAGGGGAGAAGAAACCCAGATACTGGGAGCGGTGGAACTTGGCGGCAACGCGCTGCAGGAAGCGGAAGAGCAATTGTTTTTGCTTCCCGGCACCCATTCCAAGTGGGTCAAGGTCAGCGGGCGGACGATTACCGGGTTCTCCACATCCATGACGGGGGAGACCTACGCATTGCTTAGTTCCCAGTCCATCCTGTCCAAGCTCATTGAGCCCACGGATGCGGTGGATTGGAATGCCTTTGAACGCGGAGTGCGGATAGCCCAGTCGCCGGCCGGCTCAGCGGATCTGATGCTGACGGCTTTCTCCGCCCGGACCTTGGTCTTGACTGGCAGCTTGGAAAAAACCGAGGTCAGCGACTATCTCTCGGGGCTCATGATTGGCGCCGAGATCCGTTCGGTCCTTGGCATGGCGCGGGGCACCGCGTTCCCGGGCGTGACCATCTGCGGCAACAAGGAACTCAGCGCCAGATACGCCGCAGCACTCAAGATTTTTGGAATTGATCAAGTACGCGAGTTCCAGGGAACCGCCCCGCGAGGCATGTGGGCAGTTGCTTGCTCGCAGGGATTAGTGCAGACCACCTCTGTCTAGGCCCAGCCCAATGAACGATGTAAAACAAGGAAAGGTTTTGCCGTGAATGAACCTGCGACAGCTTTGAAGACTGCGGGACTAGTTGCCATATTGCGAGGTCTTCAGCCAGCAGAAGCCCAAGCGGTGGGAGAAGCGCTCTATGCCAGTGGCTTCCGCTCGCTGGAAGTGCCGCTGAATTCCCCACAGCCGCTAAAGAGCATCGAAATTCTGCGCAGCGTGCTGCCCGAGGATGCGGTAGTCGGCGCTGGCACTGTGTTGACCGTGGAACAAGTCCGCTCATGCCATGGGGCTGGTTCCCAGATCATCGTGTCACCGAACACCAACGTGAATGTCATCCAGGAAACGGTGGCCCTGGGCATGGACTCCTTCCCGGGAGCCGCCACACCGAGCAACGCCTTCGACGCCATCGAAGCCGGAGCGCAAAACGTCAAGATCTTCCCTGCCGAACAAGTGGGGCTCGCAGGATTCAAAGCCTGGACCGCTGTGCTTCCCGCCGATATCGGCTTGATCCCCGTCGGGGGAATCAATGAGGAGAACATGGCGCAGTGGGTAGACGCCGGAGCCACCGGTTTCGGTATTGGCTCGTCCCTCTACAAGTCCGGACGAAGCCTTCAAGAACTGAGCACAAGGGCAGACAAGCTTGTCCATGCCTACCAAATGATCCATGAGATGAGGAAGTCTGCATGAAAATCACAAAACTGACCACGTACATGGTGCCACCTCGCTGGCTGTTTCTGAAGATCGAGACCGACGAGGGAGTCACCGGCTGGGGCGAGCCAGTGCTCGAAGGCCGCGCCTCCACGGTGGCCGCAGCCGTTGAAGAGCTCTCGGATTACCTCATCGGCCAGGACCCGCGGAACATCGAAGACCTGTGGACCGTCATGTACCGCGGCGGCTTCTACCGCGGTGGCGGCATCATGATGAGCGCGCTGGCCGGCATCGACCAGGCCCTCTGGGACATCAAGGGCAAGGCCCTGGGAGTTCCGGCCTATGAGCTGCTCGGCGGCAAGGTCCGCGACAAGATCCGCGTGTATTCCTGGATTGGCGGAGACCGTCCCTCGGATACCGCGGCCGCCGCAAAGGACGCCGTTGATCGCGGCTTCACCGCGGTGAAGATGAACGGCACCGAAGAACTCCAGTACATCGACACCTGGGACAAGGTGCAGGGTTGCTTGGAGAATGTTCAGGCGGTCCGGGACGCAGTAGGCGACAACGTGGGAATCGGCGTCGACTTCCACGGCCGCGTCCACAAGCCAATGGCCAAGGTCCTGCTCAAGGAGCTGGAACCCTTCAAGCTGATGTTCATTGAGGAACCGGTGCTCAGCGAGAACGTGAACTCGATGCTGGAGCCATTGCGCAATTCCAGCACGCCCATCGCCTTGGGAGAGCGCCTGTTCTCGCGCTGGGACTTCAAGGATGTCCTGGCCAGCGGAGCGGTGGACATCATCCAGCCGGATCCTTCGCACTGTGGCGGCATCACCGAGGCACGCAAGATCGCGGCCATGGCTGAAGCCTACGACGTGGCGGTTGCCTTGCACTGCCCTTTGGGCCCCATCGCCCTGGCAGCGAACCTGCAAATCGATGCCGGTGCCTACAACGCCTTCATCCAGGAACAATCCCTGGGAATTCATTACAACAAATCCAACGATCTCCTTGACTACGTCAATGATCCGTCGGTCTTCGCCTATGAGGATGGCATGGTCGCCATCCCCGAGGGACCGGGCCTGGGCATTGACGTGAATGAAGAGTACGTCATTGAACGCGCAGCTGAAGGTCATCGCTGGCGCAACCCTATTTGGCGTCACAAGGACGGATCCTTCGCAGAATGGTAAATCGCATGTCTCAGTCGACAGTGTCGTCTACTGCCACACACAAGGGCTCTGGCAAAGCCACAAAGATGCGCTACGCCGTAGCCTTCATGTTGTTCCTTACCGTAGTCATCAACTACATGGATCGTTCAAACCTTTCGGTCGCAGCACCATTGATTTCCGAGGAATTCGGACTCGATACTGCACAGCAGGGTTTGCTGCTCTCTGCTTTTGGCTGGACCTACGCTGCCATGCAGCTTCCCGGCGGATGGCTGGTAGACCGAGTACAGCCCAGGCTTTTGTACCCCATTTGCCTGGTGCTCTGGTCTGTCGCGACCATCTTCATGGGCATGGCCGGAAGCTTCGTAGCCCTGATTGTCCTGCGCTTGGCAGTGGGCGGTTTTGAAGCCCCTGCGTACCCCATCAACAACAAGGTGGTCACCGCGTGGTTCCCCGAGCGTGAACGCGCCACCGCCATTGGCTTCTACACCTCGGGCCAGTTCATTGGCCTCGCGCTTCTGACTCCAGTTCTTCTGTGGTTGCAGCATGCATTGACCTGGCATTGGGTATTTGTAGTCACCGGCGCCGTGGGTGTCGTCTGGGGCCTGATCTGGTTTGTTCTCTACCGCAACCCGGTGGATTCCAAAAAAGCGAATGCCGCCGAAGTCCAGTACATCCGCGAGGGCGGTGGATTGGTCGACCTGGGCAGCGCCAAGGCCAAATCGGCAGCACCCAAGCTCAACAAGGCTGACTTCGCGTTGGTTCTGGGACGGCGAAAGCTGTGGGGCATCTACATCGGCCAGTTCTGCCTGACATCCACGTTGTGGTTCTTCCTGACTTGGTTCCCAACCTATTTGGTGACCTACCGCCACATGGACTACATCAAGACCGGATTCTTGACGTCGCTGCCATTCATCGCGGCCTTGGCCGGTGTGCTGATCAGCGGAGTGCTCTCTGATCTCATGCTGAAGCGCGGAGCCAGCCTTGGCACCTCGCGCAAGTTGCCCATCATCACCGGGCTCTTGCTTTCCATGAGCATGATTGGCGCAATCTTCACGGACAGCACCGCGCTGGTGATCACTTTCATGTCCATTGCCTTCTTCGGCAATGGCCTGGCCTCGATTACCTGGTCCCTGGTGTCCGCGCTAGCGCCATCTCACTTGATTGGCCTAACAGGGGGCATGTTCAACTTCATTGGCAACCTCTCCTCGATTGCGACGCCAATCGTGATTGGACTGCTGGTCTCGGCAACCGACTTCGGCCCTGCCTTCATCTACATGACGGTCATTGCCGCGGTCGGAATCCTTTCCTACGTATTCCTGGTCGGCAAGGTGCAGCGCGTCGAAGGGTAAGACGTACGATCAACCTGTAGAGTCCACGCTTCGTTTTCAACTAGGACGAAGCGTGGACTTTTCCGTTTATCCGTGCCAATTGGCTATGGCATTCGTATAACCTTCCGCTCTACTGCGCTGTATTATCCGTCAGCCTGCAAAGTGTCCATGTTGGCAGATAAGATCACTGGTAACGGTAGTAGTCGATTAATGTAGACGTCAGTGGGGAATTAGGTTGAAGAAGCAGATCAACGTTGTCGGGGCCGTAATCGTTCGAAACGATGAGATTCTTTGCGCGCAGCGCGGTTTTGGCGGCAGCCTCGGTGGCATGTGGGAGTTCCCAGGCGGCAAAATCGAACCCGGAGAAAGTCCTCGCCAGGCACTCGAACGTGAAATCCAAGAAGAGCTACTCTGCACCGTGACGGTAACCGACGAAGTTACAAGCACGACTTATGAATATGATTTCGGGATCGTGACGCTGACGACCTTCTATTGCGAATTAGTTGAAGGGGAGCCGCAGCTGACGGAGCATGAAGCTACAAAGTGGCTGAAGCGCAGCGAGCTGGACGCATTGGAATGGGCTCCTGCCGATATCCCCGCTGTCGAACTCATCAAGGCGGCATGATGTCGTCCAGCACGGATATTTCATTCACTGGTGGACTTTCCGGTGATGTCACCTATGGTTTTTTAGATGGCAAGAAACAGTCTCGTCGCCACCATCATCCACGTGTAGTCCTCAACGCGGACGGTAATACGGTTCTGCGTATACTGCGCGAAGAGTTAGCACGATGCGATGAATTCATTTTCTCGGTTGCCTTCGTGACACCAAATGCAATCGCAATGCTCAAGCAAGAGCTCGTTGAGTTTTCTGGCCGCGGCACAATCGTGACCTCGGACTACCTGGGGTTCAATTCGCCGTCTGCCTTCAGCGAGTTGCTGAACCTGACAAACCTTGGCATTGACGTCCGAATTCATAGCGCTGATGCGTTCCACCCCAAGGGCTACATTTTTAAGTCGGCTGACGTGGTCACAGCGATGATCGGTAGTTCAAACCTTACCGGCAACGCCATCGTCAAAAACCATGAGTGGAATCTAAAGGTGACTGCGGCGAACGACAGCGACTTGGCTGGGCAGCTCGCTGACCTCGCTGGTAGCCAGCTCACTGAGTCTCAATCGCTGAGCCAGGAATGGATCGATCTTTATGCAGCGCAGTACACGCCGCCTCCACCGCGCAAGAAGATCGAAATTGCCAAAAAACTCGAGCAAGCGGACGAACAGCTTATCGATGAAGTTGCTGCAAGGCTTTCCGAATCCAGCGGCTTTGGCGGTGACATCAACTGGGCAGATCAGCTCATGCCGATTCTGCCCAACAAGATGCAGTATGAAGCGCTCAAGGCATTGGAGAAGGTGCGCCTCAGCGGCGAATCGAAGGCCATTATCATTTCGGCTACAGGTACAGGCAAGACAATACTGTCGGCGCTTGAGGTACGAGCTGCCCACCCAGAACGATTCTTGTTTGTTGTTCACCGCGAACAGATCTTAGACAAGACGATCAAAGAATACCGACGAGTCATCGGTGGGGATGCAGACCAGTTTGGCAAGCTGGCTGGTATCTCGAAGCAGAGCGATCGAAAGTATGTGTTCGCGACAGTTCAAACCCTGTCTCAAGATGCAGTGCTGCAGTCGATTGAGTCAGACACCTTTGACTATGTGATTGTCGACGAGGCCCACCGGGTCGGCTCGCCGACGTATAAGAAGGTCTTGGCCTATCTGCAACCGAAGTTCTTGCTCGGGCTGACAGCGACTCCAGAACGTAGCGACGGGTTCAACGTATTTGAGTTCTTCGATTACAACGTTCCGTACGAGATTCGGCTGAACCATGCATTAGAAGAGAACATGCTCAGTCCATTCCACTATTACGGAATCGCGGACGTGACCCTTGATGATGAATCGGTCCGCGATAGTTCCGAAGATCTATCGCACCTCGTGACCGCGGATCGTGTGCATCATGTGGTCGATGCATTAACAAAGTATGGACAGGCCGGTGCGGCGCCTAAAGGGTTGATTTTCTGCTCCAGGAAAGACGAAGCTAATGCCTTGTCTGCCGCCCTGAATCAGCAGAAACTTCGCGGAAAAACGCTCCGAACTCTAAGCCTCAGTGGTGATGACTCGATTGAGCGGCGCGAGCAAGTTGTTTCCCAGCTTGAAGCGGGCGATCTCGATTACATCCTCACGGTGGATATCTTCAACGAAGGTGTCGACATCCCAACCGTGAATCAAGTCGTGATGTTGAGGCAAACGCAATCAGCGATTGTCTTTGTCCAGCAGCTTGGGCGTGGACTTCGCAAGGCGCCAATGAAGGATTACCTGGTTGTTATTGACTTCATTGGCAACTATGCGAATAACTACATGATTCCAATTGCTTTGTTCGGTGATGAATCATTGAATAAGGAGTCCTTGAAGGAAAAGCTGATCGCAACCGAACAAGCAGGTGTGATGGCTGGCCTATCGAGTATTCGATTCGACAAGATTGCCCAGCAGCGCGTTCTTGATTCGATCAGGACAACGGCACTAGACAGCATTCAAAAGCTGCGAGGATCGATGCAAGCCATGCAGAACCGTGTTGGGCAAGCTCCGCGGCTTTTCGACTTCTATCGCTTCGAATCAGTCGACCCAGTTCTGCTTGCAACGAAGAAGGAGAATTACCCGACGCTCGTGAAAAATCTGCTGAGGATCGATCACGATCTCAACGGTGATGAACTACGGGCATTGTCGCTGCTTTCACATGAAGTCCTAACCTCGAAACGAGTACATGAATTCGTTCTGGTCCGCGAATTGCTGTCTAATGAATCAATTACGTTCGATCAATTCGCTGCGGCGCTTCGAGAGCATGGGGTGGAACCCACTAAACGTGAATTGCTCAGCGCAGTCGAGACCCTAAGTCTCGCTAACCACGCCCAAGTGGATCAAACGCGTTATGGCATTCGACTAGCATCAATCGAGAATGGCAGCATTAAACTGCATGCTGGGTTCAGTCACTCCTACCGGACGCACGGGTCCTTTACTGAGGAAGTTGATGATCTGCTCCAAACTGGAATGGCGCTGGTCAACGATCGGTACATTGGAGGACATCCGTTCATCGTTGGCGGACAGTACTCTCGCAAAGAAGTCACGAGACTGCTCGGAGTACCGAGAAAGTGGACTTCAACTCTTTATGGCTACAAAGTCGACATGGAATCCAAAACCTGTCCAATTTTCGTGACGCTCCATAAAGCCGATGACGTTTCCGCAAGTACTGCCTACCAGGATGAGCTAGTGGATCCTTCGCATTTGCGATGGTTCACGAGGTCACGGCGTACGTTGACAAGCGATGAAGTCCGTCGCATCGTCAACAATGAAGTGGACCTTCACGTCTTCGTAAAGAAAGACGATGCCGAAGGGACCGAGTTCTTCTATCTGGGTAAAGCTGACTCTCGAAATGCACAACAGGCCGAGATGCCGGGCAAAGACAACGAACCTCTCGATGTTGTAACGATGGATTTGCACTTCGAAGAGTCTATCGACAGAGCGTTGTACGACTATCTGAGCCCGAATAGCGACCTGACGTAGTGACTGACGCAAGCAACGAGACAGACATCGGTCGGGATCAGCGTCAAAAATGAGGGAGAACAATGACTCAGACTAGCCATGATGGATCGCAGTTTAAGAACGATTTCTTGAACCGTTTACTCATCGACTGCGATACTGGCATCGATGATGCCTTGGCCTTGGCGTATCTCTGCACCCTCGATCACGTGCAGATCGAAGCAGTCACCAGCACTCCCGGCAACGTTGACGTTGAGCAAGTCGCCGCAAACAATCGTGCCCTTCTTAAACTTTGCGGTAGGTCTGATGTTCCGGTGCTCATCGGTGCCCGCGAACCGTTAGAAATTCCTTTGGTAACGACCCCGGAAACTCATGGTCCTCAAGGTGTTGGTTATGCGACGTTGCCTGACCCTAGGCCCAGTTCCAGTGATGACATTGACGCTGTCGATTATTGGATCGAAGCGGCCCGCGCCAACCCCGGTGAGCTTACTGTTCTTTTGACCGCGCCACTGACCAACTTCGCGCTGGCGCTGCGCCGCGAACCAAAGCTACCCTGGCTGCTGCGCAAAGTAGTCATCATGGGCGGTGCCTTCTACCACCAAGGCAACACCACCCCAACGGCAGAGTGGAATACCCATGTAGACCCGCACGCGGCCAAGGAAGTATTTGCTGCCTATACCGCTGCGGCTGAACAAGGCCTTGAATCCGAGAAGCTTCCCATTGTTTGTTCGCTGGACACCACTGAACGCTTCGAAATGCAGCCGGAGTTCCTGACGAAACTTTCTGAAGAAGCAGGATGCGAAGAACCAGAACTGGTTCAAGCCAGCGACGCCGAAGGCACGCTCAGCAAAGCGACCAACCCGCTGGTGCGCTATCTTTCTGATGCCTTGCGGTTCTACTTTGAATTCCACCGGCACTACGACCAGGGCTACATCGCGCATGTCCACGACTATTTCGCAGCGGGCGTTGCAGCGGGAACCCTGGAATATGAAACACGTCCCGCCACCCTCGATGTCGAGACAGAATCACAATTACTGTTTGGAACTACCGTGGCGGATTTCAGGGGGCTCTGGGGCAAACCAGCAAATGCCCATGTGGTCTCCCGAAACGATCCACAAGCAGGCTTTGAAGAACTGGTTAAACGCCTCGGTGCATTGGCCAGGAAGGTAACTACCGACTCTTAGGCGTTCAGCTTGGTGAGCTAGAATAGTCTACCGGGTCGAGGTGACATAGACCCGCAACTCGCGCGCGCCAGCCAGCTCCTTGGCGCGCAGTCATTCTCGTACCCCAGGACTGATTCATCATGTCATCAAATCTTCTTTTGCCCGACGAATCTTCGTCGCAAACTCTGCGCCGCCGGCTCTTGGCCATCGCAGGAACCGTAATCCTCGTGGCAACGTACCTGACCTTGATCATCACCCAGCCTATGGGAATCGTCGAGGGACTGGGACAGGGCGTTGCCCTCGGCACCTTCGCCGCCTACCTTGCCGCCGCCGTTCTCCTGTTGCTGGCTGTATTGCCTGATCTTCCTGTCTCCACCTTGACCTTGATTCCAGTAGCACTGGCGTTGAACATCATCCTTGGACAGTTTGTCGGCTCGGTAATGATCCCTCTCTACATCGACTCCATCGGTACGGTCATTGTCGGCTTCCTAGCAGGACGCCGTGCCGGTGCTGCCACCGGTGTACTGAGCACCTTGATTTGGTCGCTGTTCGCACCCACCGTTCTGCCTTTCGCGGCCGGCGCCGCACTTGTCGGTTTCCTTGCGGGAACCGCTGCGCGTTTCGGTGCACTGCGTCGCATCTACCTGGCGCCGGTTTCTGGTCTTGTTGCCGGTGTTCTCGTTGGCGTGGTTTCCTCGCCGGTAGCAACCTTCGTCTACGGTGGCACCTCGGGCGTGGGCACCGGCGCACTGGTTGCCGCCTTTAGCTCCATGGGCGACTCGTTGCTCTCTGCTGTCACCAAGCAGGCATTGATTTCGGATCCAGGGGATAAGGCAGTGGTCTTCCTGGTCGCAGCCCTTCTGGTGTACGCGTTGCCGAAGCGCTTGAGCGGCAGCTTCGCCTTTGTCCGTCGCTACAACGTCTTGGGAAAGCGCGTCAGCAAGTAAGCGACAACCCATGCCCCGCACCATCAAACTTCACCCATTCACCATTCTGGCTATTGCGGCAGCAGTTATCACCATGACAACTGCTGCCAGCCTATGGTGGTTGAGCTGCGCTGTCATGGCACTGTGCCTGCTCATCGCAGGATGGGCGGGGCACCTGAAAAAGTTGGCAGTTCTCAGTGGTGCCATGTTGCTGCCAACATTCCTTTCTTTATTGTTGATTCATGGATTGATCTCCCGGGATCAGTCTCCTGCCATTGCGCAATGGGGTCCGCTGCGCGTGACCAGCCATGGTCTGGAAGTAGCAATGTCGCTGGGCCTGCGGACGGCAGTTCTTGTCGTGGTTGGCCTGCTCTGCGGATTGCTCATCGACAAGCACCAGCTGGTGGCTGCCATTGATCTCTCGCCGGTTCCGCCGCAGCTGGGATATTTGTTGGCGGCGACATTGTTCTTGCTGCCGCAGATGGCCGAGAAGCAACGCCAGATTGGCGAAGCGCAAACCCTGCGCCATATGGGCACCGGAACCGGGCTGACAGGGTGGTTCCAGCGCATGCGCCTGCGCGCGGTACCGCTGGTTCTTGCGTCTATGCAGGATGCTCAAGACCGTGCCGTTCACCTTTCGGCGCGAGGTTTCCCCGCCACGGGATCGAGAACTCGTTTGCGAACGGTTCCGGATTCTTCGGTACAGCGCGGCATCCGATGGGCTGCCTTGGTCTGCGCAGTGTTTGGACCGGTGCTTATCCTTGCGCTAGCAGGATTTGGGAGCAGGTAGTCATGCGTCGAAAACTCACTCACCAATCAACTGCAGTACTTGGATTAAAGCTTCTCAGCTTCGCCTACCTTGATGCGCCGGAGGCAACTCTGCGGGACATGCAGCTGGATGCGCGTCCAGGTTCCCTCACCATTATTTCGGGGCACTCGGGCTCCGGCAAATCAACGCTGGGCGCAATACTTGCTGGCTTGCTGCCACGCCACGGCATGGACCAACTTGTCGGAACCGTCAAGGTGGACGGGACCGAGATTGAATTTTCTCCTTCATCGGCTCCACGCGTAGATGTCGCTCAGTGGGCCAAACATGTAGGCCTATTGCCTCAAGATGCAGGACATTACCTATCCGGCATTCGAGGCACGGTCGCAGAGGAGCTGGCGTTTTCGCTGGAAAACGCAGGCGTTCCGAGAGAACAGATGTATCGACAAGTCACCCAGCTTGCCCGGAGGCTCCGGATGGAGCACTTGCTGGAGCGAAATCCGCAGCAATTATCCGGCGGGCAAGAGCGGCTGGTCGCTTTGGCTGCGCTGGCTATTAGCGAGCCTGAAGTCCTTGTCCTGGACGAGCCATTGGCCGGGCTGGACCGGCAGGCCACTGAGCTTGTTTCAGAGATGATCAACATGCTTCGCGCGAATGGAACGGCTCTCGTGGTGCTGGCTGACTCGATGCAACTCTGGGCCCATGAGGCAGATGAGCTCTGGGAGTTAGACCGAGGGACTCTGCAACGGATTTCATCCGAGAAGCAACAGCGCCAGCCTGAAAGCGAAGCGACGCACCGCCAGCCATTACCTGCAGACTCACCGGTATTGCTGAATATTGACTCTGTGCGATTGGCCTATCCCGGATCCACCGAACCCGTAGTTCAAGATCTTCATCTTCAAGTCCGGTCTGGAGAATGTCTTGGCCTGGCGGGCGCCAACGGTTCAGGGAAAACGACCCTGCTCAAAGCCATAGCTGGATTGCTGGAGCCCTCGGCAGGAACGCTGGGGACCATCGGACAGACGGGGATGCTGCTTCAAAATTCTTCTGATCAGCTTTTTGAACGCACGGTTTTTCGAGAAGTGTCGTTTGGAATTCCAAAGAAAAGCGCAACGCGAAAACGCGTCACCGAGGTGCTCGCGCAACTAGGACTTGAATTCTTTACGCAAACCCATCCCTATGAATTGCCCGCCTCCGCGCGCAGACTCGTGGCCTTGGCAACCGTGATGATCCACGAGCCGCAGATCCTGTTGCTGGACGAGCCTACTGAAGCCCTGGATGAAGCCGGAGAATCCAAGCTCCGAGAAACCATCGCAGCGGTCTTGGATCGCGGGGGAGCGGTTATTCTCTCTACCCATGATGAGCGATTCATGCAAAGTGTTGCCCACCGGGTGCACCTGATGAAGTAATGGTGACGAAGCAGACAGGGGTTTGATTGACACGTCATCGACTTTTGGGATGGATCGGAGTAGCGTCCAAGGTATGAGGCCAACGGAAATCCCGTGACCATCTCGAAACAGAAAGTGAGTGCATCATGGCTCAGTATGATGTGGCAGATCGTTCGGCAGTAGTTACCGGCGCCGGATCAGGTATCGGGCGAGCAATTGCAATTCTCCTGGCCGCCAATGGAGCCAAAGTCGTCGTCCAGGACCTGAACGCCGAAGCCGCGCAGGGCACCGTGGACAGCATCAAGGCCGCCGGCGGAGAAGCCGTGGCTGTCGCTGGAGACGCAAGCTCCTCCGAGGTCATTGACGAAACCATCAAGGCAGCCAACGCCATGGCCCCACTGAAGATCGGCGTCAACAACGCAGGCATCGGCGGACGCGCTGCCAAGGTCGGCGAGCTCACCGATGAGGACTGGGACAAGGTCATTTCCGTGAACCTGAATGCCGTCTTCCGCGGAACCCGTGCCCAGGCCAACGCCATGAGCCAGAACGGCGGCGGTTCCATCGTGAACATGGCCTCCATCCTCGGCTCCGTGGGCTTCGCCGGCAGCTCTGCCTACGTGTCCACCAAGCACGCCGTGGTGGGCCTGAGCAAGACCGCCGCCGTCGAATACGCCACCGACGGGGTGCGCGTGAACAGCGTGGCTCCCGGATTCATCGAGACCCCGCTGCTGAAGCAGATGCCCAAAGACGCCTATGACGCCCTGGTTTCCAAGCACCCCATTGCCCGCTTGGGCCAGCCAGAGGAAGTCGCTGCGCTCGTAGCCTTCCTGGCCAGCGACGCCGCATCCTTCGTCACCGGCAGCTACCACCTGGTTGACGGCGGATACACCGCAATCTAGCGCAACCGCCTGTCGTGGATGCGGGGCACGCTAGCTCCGCATTCACGGATTCAGGCGCTGAGTGCCGTTAGCCAGCTCATATTCTCCGCTGTAGTGGAATAAGTTGTTTGCGACGGTAGTCACGCAATGCAACTACAATTTCCACTTCAGGAGTCCAACCCCATGGATCTTTTTTCCCCAGTAGCCCTCGGCGACCTCAAACTCTCCAACCGCGTGGTCATGGCGCCATTGACCCGTTCACGCTCAGGCAAGGACGGCGTTCCCAATGCTGACGTCGTCGAATACTACCGCCAGCGTGCTTCCCTCGGCCTGATTGTCAGCGAAGGAACCTACCCGAGCTTTGCCGGCCAGGGCTTCGTCCGCCAGCCAGGCCTGGTCACTGAGGAACAGGTTGCCGGGTGGAAGAAGGTCACCGACGCAGTGCACGCCGAAGGCGGACTCATCGTCGCCCAGGTCATGCACGCAGGACGCGTCACCCACCCGGACACCACCGGAGCTGAGTTTGTGGAGGCGCCAAGCGCCATCGCCGTTGAGGGCGAGTCCCGCACCTATACCGGCAAGCATGCTTACCCGGTTCCTCACGCGCTGGGCACCGAAGAACTTCCAAGAATCATCGAAGAGTTCGTGGCTGCTTCGCGCAACGCTATTGCCGCAGGCTTTGACGGCGTAGAACTGCACGGCGCCAACGGCTACCTGCTGCATGAATTCTTGGCACCATCGGCCAACACCCGCACCGACAATTACGGTGGTTCCCCTGAAAACCGCGCACGCTTTGTCATCGAGGTAGCTACCGCGGTGGCCCACGCCATTGGCGCTGGCAAGACCGCACTGCGCATTTCGCCGGAGCACAATGTCCAGGGCGCCGTGGAAAACGATCGCGCGGATGTATTGGCTACCTACACCGCGCTGCTGGAAGGCATCGCCCCACTGGGTCTGGCCAATTTGAGCATCCTGCACCATGAACCATCCGGTGAGCTGGTTCAGTCGCTGCGCAAGACCTTCGGCGGACCGGTGCTGCTCAACACTGGCTTCGCAGAAATCACCACTTATGAAGAAGCCGCGCGCGTTGCCGCCGAAGGCTGGGGCGACGCCGTAGTTGTTGGCCGCCCCGCGATCGCCAACCCGGACCTGGTGCGCCGATGGAAGGAAGAGCTGCCGCTGAATGAACCAGACTTCGCCACCTTCTATACCGAAGGCCCAAAGGGCTACATCGACTACCCATTCTGGGAGAACTAATCGCTGCCCCGGCTGGAATCAGCTAGATCAGGCCGCCGCTTTCAGCTCAGTTCATGGGCAGATGGCGGCGGCTTTTGAGTTCTGGCCAAGTGAGATACTCGCTAGGCTCGGCGGGCAATTTACAAGCTGTCCTCATCTCCCCGAATGGAGAGTCTGAGGACTGTCGTCAACCGTTCCTATATTTATTCTGGAAAGGGGCCTTCGGTTCTGCTCTACCTATCACCTTGTGCTCTACTACATCTGCCAAGCGCACCTGACGGCGAGTAGTTGAATTTCAAAGGGGAACTTTTGCCTCATTGAGGATCTTGACCAGTGTCGGCCGAGCAACTCCGAGAACTCCAGCGGCTTGCTGAGTGGTCGGCCTGGGCAAATTACGGTGGTCGGTTGCGGAAGCGCTGTTGGGCATGAAGTTTACGCTTTGACGAGGACCACTTATATCTGATGCGGGATTTCGACGTGGTCTACCGCCTGTGCTCCGGATAGGAAGAACTAAGGCTCCGCCGGACGACTTAGCTTTTCAGCGTAGTCCTCGATGAATCTGAGGACCGATCCAATCTAAAACGGCTCTGGTGCGAAGAAGATTTTCTTCGTGTTGCACTTGCAAGCTGTTGCTGGGCGACTGATTCGTCGCCTGTTGAATTGATGACCGATCAGGTCACGCCAAATAAGAATAGAGAGCACCGAACGCTGTCGGAACATACATCGATACCCAGCGATTAAAGGTAGCGGCGCAATAGATCAGTTGTCTGTTGCTGTCGAATGCGACGCGGTCAGGAGTGTAAATGGGTGGCGCCTGAGGCGCGGTCGGGACTTGGATAAACCCAAAACTGGCGATGCTGGCGTGTATGGAATGGCAGATTCTGGACGTGACACCACAGACATATAGAACCCAGTTTGTTATTGGTCGTCAACTTTGGTGACTACAAACGGAATTGACGGCGTCTAGAGAGGTTCTTGGTATGTCAGACGGGGAAAGTCATTCACGGATAACTGTTTGAGAAATCGACTAGGGGTCCCTCCATTGAAGTTGACTTAAAATTTTATGCCAGACACGATGTCGCCAAGGAACGCCCGCGACCAAACAATACGGCTCACTGTGTGCAGTTCACGGAACACTCCATGACAAATCTCGGATGGCGGTTTTCCTGTTCATCAAAAGGGCAGTGTCTTATCCCCGGCGATATGCGACGTTCAGAAAACTTGGTAGGGCTACTAGTCATGTTCGATGGACTCCACGGCTACCGATCGATATCCCTAAACTGTCGGAGCCGAATTTCCATGACTCCACCCGTCGCACGATGAATGACGCTAAATATAATTAGAGAATAAATTTGGATTAAAAATTTCGATAGCCCTAAGATCGAACTCTAGATATTCTTCGTGACTATGCAAGCGGATGAATATTTACATTTGTGACAATCGATCAACTTTGGAATCTACGAGTAATGAAGTCCCGGATCTTATTCTGTCGCAAGCATGACATAGTGTAGTTCGTGCATTCTAGTGCGATGTTTGGGGAGTTGATATGAGTCAAAACAAAGTGCAGTCGATCGTTGACATGATTGCCTTGGTGTGTTCAAATATTGCACCGATGGGACTGGCTTTTGCTCTTCGAACTTTCGGTATCGATTGGTTATGGTTTACTGTCTCGATCAGCACGTTCATTCTAGGCGGAATGTCGACAGTGTATTTCTTTATGCGAGTTTTCATTAAGAGTGATACTTCTCGTCCAATTATTTCAAAGGTAGAGTCACTCGGTGGAGAGGTGAGTGGGTACCTCGCTTCCTTTATGCTCCCCATAGCTCTATTGCAACAGCCCAGTGCCCAAGAGCTGCTCGTGGCAGGATTTTGTCTGGCGGTATACATCGTTATATTGGTCCGAACAAACATGATTCTAATTAATCCTCTTATGTACCTTGCCGGATACAAGCTCTGGAAGGTGTATTCGGATAATATTCCAGGTGGTAGTGGTATTCTAATCGGAAGGAACGAACCAATCGAGGGTGTTGAATTTGTAGTATGTGGGCAGAATCGAGTGCTGCTGGAAATGCGAGGGTAAGATGATCGACATTACTTTGGAGAATAATAAAGTCGAATTCGCGCTCGACCATGCTGAGTTATTTTCGAAAATTAATATTACTTCTGCGGAGGTGAAACTTCTGATCGGTAGGCGCAACAGAGGGAAAAGCGTCGAAGTTGATCAAGTGAAAGTTTCAACGGATGTCAAGGAAGAAGTTTTGGCGTTGGCGAACGTGGCTATTAATAGGTTGAGCGCAAGTGAATTTCCATCGTTCAGCGAGACTCGATTGCTCGAAGAAGAAGAATGTTTCGTAAAAATTATTGCTTCCGGCAATCCAGGTGATTCGCAAGAGAATTTACAAGTTCAAGATGAGAATTTTCAGGAAGCGCAAACGATGGCAAGTCTCCTTGCCGCTACAAAGCAAGCTGTCAGGTCAACTGGTCGAATTGCCCTAGAAGACATCAAGAGTAAGCAATTTACTTTCTATGTTGTTGCAGCGAGAACGGAAAACAATAAAGACGTTTACTTTGTAAAGAGGCAGCGTGGATTCAAAGTTGCTGCCAAAGGAAAAATTTTTACTCGGTACGCAGATGGGCTTGAAAAGATTGAAGAACCTATCTTCGGCCTGGCGTACGACTTTGATTTTGTAATATTTGATAATTTTATTTATATTTGGAATCTGGACAGTTTTTATTCCTTGTTCATGGACGTGGAAGAGCTTCAAAAGTCAGTACCCGCATTCGTTGAATCTATTACAACTGGTCTAGGAGTGAAGGTCGCCCCTTCGGCGTTGATCCATATTGCAGAATCTGCACAAGGAAGCGTAAGGAGGGCTCAGCAAATTCGAAGGTTAGCTGGGTCAGATTGGCTGAATTCCGTGACTGCAGAGAATTTAGGTGAAGCGCTTATTGACCTAGATGAAGGAACTCATGGTATCGATATTAGTGGTCTGGAGGTAGCTTTTGAATCGGATGATGTTGAGTTGTTTTTGAATATTGTCGAACAACGTATATTCCGGGGAAAGTTTGATGGCAAGACTCGTCAATCTCAAGCTTCAAAGACACTGTGAATCAGAATGCGTGTTGAATCAATTCGATAATTATTCCCTGTCGTGAACCTGTACTCCTTCCGATGGGGCTATTTATGCGCCTGCGGCCAAGCGCTAGAGTTTCAATTGTTCACCTACTTGCAGTAAATGTCTGAATATCGAGAATGAACCCGCGCTGTTGTTGAGGGTCATGCCATAAGTCAAGCAGGTCTTGTCGCTAGGAATTGATATCGAAGCATCTGTTGCTACCCGCCTTATGTTGTGTCAAATGACCATGCAATTAATACGAAGACTGGAAATCACCTCCTCCAGCCCTCTAAGTACCTATGTATCAAATGTCGTCACATGCTCATTGACTAGTGCTGGCTCTGTCCGGGGTGCTTTCAAATGATTCACCAACCACTTCAACAGATTCCTTGTCAGTTTTTACAGATAGCGACCTTTGACCAAGACAGCAAATACCAACGGCAGCTGAGCATCAATGGAATCTGTTTCCCGACGCAAGACCCGTCTCGCTAGCAGGTTTGATTTTGTCACCCCGAACGAAGTTTTTAACCTGCCATGAGTCGTAGTATTCGCTGATCGACTAGGGTGCCCAACACGGCATCGATGGCAAGTTCGTCATGTACCACTGGGCACGTTCAGCATCGTCAAACGTTCGGGTACTTTCTTCATTATGCGTCTGGGATGAAGTGTTGAATAGGCCTCAGCGCAGTAATGAGCATTGTCTTAGTATCGTTTTCAGAGAAAGTGGTAGTAAGAGATATTGTTGCTATCATTTTCTGGCCCCACCGAAGGGCAGGTTATGTTTCAGTTGGCAAGTTAATTTGATAGATGCGTGGGCTTTTCCTGGTAGTAGTACGTAAAGCCTCCGTTTCCGCCCATCCGCAGGGTGAAAACGGCGGCTTCCTTTGGTTTCGAACCTATCCAAACCAGGGTTTCTCAGCAGCGTCCAACGTCCCGTCGTGCTTTGCCATGTTCAGCCACTGGTCGACATACTCCTGGAACTCGTCATCACCCAGAGGCAGCAGGTAGGCCTTCTGCGAGAAGTTGAAAGGCTTGTCCGGGTGAACCGCGCAGAGCTCTGGATGCTCATGGGCAACCCAACGGGTTTCCGAGGCATCAGTGGTCATGACATCTGCGCGTCCAGCGATGATCTCGTCAAAGATCTTGTTGTTGTCTTCAAAACGGATGATCTCGCCCTTGGGGTAGTTGGCGTCAGCGAACTTCTCGTTGGTTCCGCCGATCGGCGTAATGGATCGGACCCCCGGCTGGTTGATTTCCTTGATGGTGTCGTACTTGTCCACGTTTTCACACAGGGTGATCGGCGTCTTGCCCTCATCCAAGGTCGCTTCGCTGTAATAGGCCTGCTGGGAGCGCTCAAGGGAAATCGACACCCCGCCCACCGCGATGTCGCACTTGGACGTGAAGTCCGGCATCAGGTCTTTCCACGTGGTCTGAATGAACTCGGGTTCCACCTCAAGTGACTTCGCCAGATTCTTGGCCATGTCGATATCAATGCCGGACCATTCGCCTGATTCTGGATCAAGGTAGGTGAAGGGACGGTAATCACCGGTGGTGCAGACCTTGAGCTTGCCGGACTCGCTGACGCTGGCCAGGCGCGAGCCGGTGTTCTGGGCGGTTTGGCCGCCATTGTCTTCTTCTTGGGCGGGCGCGGAACACCCCGAGACGAATAGGACCGCACCCAGGGAAAGCAGGGATGCGGAGCGGATGAAGGACGAGATCTTCTTTGAACGGTCGGTCATAGCCAACAAACCTATAAGCACCCTCGCCAGAGGCACAAGAACTTGGGCGTATCTTACGCGCAGGCCAGCTAGCCAGCTGCAGTGGCCGCAGCAGTGATATCCAGTGCAGCGACGAGGTCCTTGCTGTGCTGGTGCTCCGCGTAAGTCAAGAAATCGTTGAGCGGACGATGCTCAACGAGCTCGCCCTCATAGAACACCGCCACATCATCACTGGCATAGCGGATCACGTCCATGTCATGGGAGATGACCACAAGACTCAGCCCCATCTTGTCCCGCAGCTCCAGCAGCAGATCCAGAATGTGGCGTTGGGCTACCGAGTCCAAGGCGGAGGTTGATTCATCACAGATCAACACCTGGGGATTCGTGAGCAATGCGCGGGCGATAGCCAGGCGCTGCAGCTGTCCACCCGAGCACTGGCCCGGCCGGCGCTCCAGCAATCCTTCGGGCAATCCCACTTGGGACATGGCCTGAGTCATGCGCTCCCTGGCCTGCTCGACGGGTAGCCGGTGCACCGCTGCGCTCATGCTGGTGCGGATGGCTAGCTTGGGGTCAAAGGACGAATAGGGTTCCTGGGCAATCACCTGAACGCGTGTGGCAGCGTCACCGTTGTGCTCGGTGATGATGCGCCCGGTGGTTGGCTGTTCCAACCCGGCCAGCAGTCGGGCAAAGGTGCTCTTGCCAGAACCAGAACGGCCCACAACACCTAGCACCTGGCCACCGTGCAGGCACAAGCTGGTTGGCTTCAGTGCGGCTTGTCCCTTGGCCCGGCGAGTGTAGTTCTTGCTCGCCTCCACCGCTTCCAAGAGGCAGCCGGAAGTTTCGGTGCGTGGTTCTCGCGGTGCCGGAAGCGCCGCTTCAACCAGCTCGCGGGTTTTGGCATGGCGGTCCTTGGAGAAAATCTGCGCCGTGGGGCACTGGTCCACGATCTGCCCATCACTGACCACCACCACGCGATCGGCAATGTGCTGGATGCTGGCGATGTCATGGGTAATGAACAAGACGCCAACCCCGCGTTCTTGCTGCTTGCGACGCAAGAGCTGCAAGACCTCGGCCTTGAGAATCGAGTCCAGCGAGGAAGTTGGTTCATCGGCCAGGATGAATTCGGGGTCAGCGGCCAATGCGATAGCCAGCATGGCCCGCTGCGCCATGCCGCCGGACAGCTGATCCGGACGCTTGCCGGCAACCTGGGCGGCCGGGAAGAGGCCCACTTCTTCGAGCAATGCGAGTACCCGCGGTTCATGCTGCCGTGCCTTGCCCCAGCCGTGGGCGCCCATGGCTTCGAGCAGGTGGGCGCGAATGGTCATGCGGGGGTTCATGACCCGTTTGGGCTGCTGGAAGAGCATGCTGATGCGCCGGCCGCGGACCTGGTCCATGGCCTTGTCGCCGAGCTGGTCCAGGCGCTGGCCATCGAGCAAGACCTGCCCCTCGGCTTGCAGCTGTTCCGGCAACAGGCCCATGATCGCTTTGGTCAGCAGTGTCTTGCCTGAGCCGGAACGGCCAACTACCGCCACCAATTCGCCAGAACGCAGTGCGCCACGCGCCTTGGAGAGCAAAAGCTTCTGCCCGGAACTGACCGACAGGTCAATGAATTCAAGTTCTTTAGCCATGGATTTCCGCCTTGGGCTCGCTATCCAGAACGTCGTCTCCACCCAATACATGGGTAATGCGGTTCCCCAAAAGTGTCACGCAGAAGCTGACCAGGAAGATGGCGGCTCCCGGAGCGATCAGGCCCCACGGGGAACGGATGGCATGGGGCTGGGCCTCGGCCAGCATGGATCCCCAGTCGGACTGCGGCGGCTGGACGCCGATGCCGAGGTAGGACAGCGAGCCGAGCAAGACCAGCAGCAATCCAAAACGCAGGGCAGCCTGGGCCAGCACCGGACCGGCCACAAAGGGCAGGACGTGGTGGCGCAAGATGAACCAGCGCGAAGCCCCGACGTGCTTGGATGCTTCCACGTGGTGGGTGGAGAGAACCTGGGCCGCCATGGACCGCACCAAGCGTGCGGTGGGGGTCCATGCGACCACGCCCACCGAGAGCACCATGGTGAAGAAGCCGGGACCCGTGACCGCGATGATCAGCAGGGCAATGACAATTTCGGGCAAGGCCAACAGCAAGTCGTTGACGCGCAAGAAAATCTCGTCTAGCCATCCGCCACGCAACGCACTGAGCAAGCCCAAGATGGTGCCAACCAGCAGCGAGAACAGCGTGGTGATCAAAGCGACGGACAGCGAGAACTGTCCGCCGTGCAGTACGCGGCTCAAGGTGTCGCGGCCCAGGGCGTCGGTGCCCAGCAGGTGAACCATGTTGGGTCCTTGCAAACGGTCTGCAAGGGACTGCGCGTCAGGATCATAGGGAGAGATCAAGGGGGCTGCAATGGTCACGATGACCACCGCCAGCAAGATGAACGCAGGAGCGGAGAGAAGAATCCTTGAAGCGGATCTCTTAGCCATGTCGAACTCCGATTCTCACGTTGGGGTCGCTGAGCTTGTGGATCAGGTCAATGATTCCGGTGACCAGCACCGCGCAGGTCACCACAACCACCACGCCACCTTGGGCTACAGGGATATCCGCGTCGGTAATGGCATCAAAAATCAGCCGGCCCATGCCAGGAATGGCAAAGATGACCTCGACAATGACTGAGCCGCCCAGCAACCCGGCAAACCACACACCCACCATGGTCCACAGCGGCAGCAAGCCATGGGGAACGACGTGGCGAGCCAATGCCTGGGTGCGGCTCAAGCCGCGGGCGCGCGCTGCGAGCACGTGTTCGGAGTCCAAGGCCTGGCGCACTCCGGAGCGCACCGCAACGGTGAAGAAGCTGATGGGGCGCAAGGCCAAGATGAAGACCGGGAGCACCAGGGAAGCGGGGGAGACATAGCCGGCCGAAGGCAGCAAGGCCCAGCGAACGGCAAAGAGCAGGACCAGCAACGGGGCCAACGCATATTCGGGAATGGCGATGAGCGCATGGGTGATCGAGGTGATCAGCTTGTCGGGCCATAGTCCGGCTCGGGTGGCTGAAATGACGCCCAAAAGAATCGATACAAGGATGGCTGCCAGCAAGGCGCTGCCCGCCAGCGACAGGGTGACGCCGATGGCCGGCAATACCTGGTCTGCTACCGGGGTGCCGCTGATATGGGACAGGCCCATGTCGCCAGTGAAGAATCGTCCCAGCCACCGCCCGAACTGCACCAGCATCGGGTCGTGCAGGCCAAATTGCTCAGCGTAGGCCTGGACCGTCGCCTCATCAGCTTCGCCAAAATCCATTCTTGCGCGCAGCAAGGACCGCACGGGGTCCCCGGGAGAGACGAAGGGGACAAGGAAGACCGCGAAGGAGGAAAGCAGAACTGCTGCGCCGAGTCCAACGACCCGGCGCAGCACGGTGGCTAGTGGTGACACGCTATTTGGTTTTCGCCAGGTCCTTGGTCATCACATAACGGGTCAGCGGGTCCTGGACATAGCCCTGGACCTTGGAGCCCACGCCGTCGATGGCCTGCTCATTGACCAGCCAAACATTCACGGCATCCTTGGCAAGGATGTCTCCGGCCTGGCGGTAGAGATCATTGCGCTTGTCCTGGTCCTTCTCAACCTGCGCCTGGCCCACCAGCTTGTCGTAGTCCTTGTTGCAGTAGTGGCTCAGATTGTATCCGCCCTCGCAGGTGTAGTCGGCCTGCAGGAAGCCGATGGGATCAGCGATGTCGATCATCCGGTTGCGCTGGCTGAGGATCATGTCGTACTTGCCGGCCAGCACATCTGGCTCCACCGCGCCGTAGGACTTGGTGACGACGTTGGCCTTCAAGCCGATCTGCTTGAATTGCTCCTGGATGATGGCACCCACGCCAGCGAATTCGGCGCGCTCGGTGATCGCGATGATGTCCAGCGGCTTGTCCTGCTTGTAGCCGGAGGCTTCTACCAGCTTCTTGGCTTCCTCGATATTCACCTGGGGCACGGCCAGATCCGGGTTGGCCCACGGCTCGCTTGGCGCAAAGGGACCGGTGGCAGGCTGGGCGGCGCCTTCATAGATGCTGGCGGCCATGGCTGGCAGATCCAAGGCCATGGTGGCTGCCTTGCGCAGGTCCGCGTTGTCGAAAGGAGCGCGCGAGTTGTTCAGGTACAGGGTCGAGGTGCGAGGCGAGTCGGCCTTGAGCACGCTGACCTTGTTGTCGGCTTCCAGTGTGGCCAGGCTGGTGGCCGGGATGGACATGGAAATGTCCGCCTCGCCGGTCTGCACCTGGGTGGCGCGGGTGGCGCCCTCGGTGATGTAGCGGATTTCGCCGCCGGCCAGCTTCACCTCTCCATCCCAGTAATTCTCATTGCGGTCCAAGGTCAGGGACTGCCCGGCCTTTTCCGAGACCGGGGCAAAGGGCCCGGTGCAGTGGTTCATCGGGTCGATGCCCTGATCGGTGTACGCGGCAGGGGAGAGCACGCCAGCGTTCACGCTCGCCATCCGGTATGGGAGCAGCGGATCCGCGGCCGGGGTGGTGACGCGCACGGTGTCGGCATCAACGGCCTCGACCTTCTTGATGGTCTTGGGGTTCACTGCACGTGCCGGCGCAGTGGCTTCAAGGACGTGATTCAGCGACGCGGCTACAGCTTTGGCATCAAATGCGGTGCCATCCTGGAACTTCACGTTCTTGCGCAGCTCGAAGTCCCACACGGTATCCGAGGTCTGCTTCCAAGAAGTGGCGAGCATCGGCTCGACCTTCTTCTCGGTTTGGTCATACTTTGTCAGGGTTTCCAGGCAACCGGCGATAGAGAGCACATAGGCATCATCGCTTTCCAGGGCCCAGTTGGACACCGGGGCGCGGAAGTTTGCTACGACTACCCGGGCCTCCGAGTCTGCTGCTGCGTCCGGGGCGGGGGTAGCGGTGGAGCTGCAAGATGTCAGTACGAGGGCAAGGGCCGCAAATCCTGCGGCTGCGCTCAGTCGTCCAAGGTTCATGGAAATCCTTCGGCAATACGTGATGAATTGGCATCTAATGTATTAGGGCCTTGGTAAGCGTATCCTAATTTGAGTCATTTCCCGGAGGCCATGAACCAGGCGAGATGGGATGGAGCGCCAAGGGAAATTTCGTTTTTTCACTTACGCATGCTGAGTAGTGGAAAGTTGATGTCAATTGTGGAAGTTCTGAAGGCACTTTGCGTTTTGTGTCGCACTTCATGCGATATGGGTGCGCAACAAGCGGTCGCGGACCACTCGGGAACCAATCCATGAGGCCAACAGCAATGGAATGACCAGGACCAGCCACGGCACGAAGGCCGGTACCGATGAATCCTGGGATTGGGACAGCAACCAGCCGAACAGCAGATTCCCCAGGAGCACGGCCAGGCCGCCGCAACTGGAGAGCAAGCCGAAATAGGAGCCGGTGGCATTGCCGGCGGCGAATTTTGGGACAAGTCCGAGCGCCGTGGGGTGCACGCTCAGATGGCCCAGAGTCATCAACGTGACGGCGCAGAGAATCCGCAGAGGGGACGCATCGCCACCGAATGCCGATGGGGGAATGAAAGCGAGCACAAAGAATCCTGAGGCGCTGAGGAGATAGCCCGCACGCAGTGTCGAGGCTGCGCCGATTCGCCCGGCAAGCCAGGAAACGGGCAGCTGCAGGCCCAGCGTCAGGATGGAGATCCAGGCGAAAATGAGCCCCAGCCATTGGGTCGGCATATCGTGGCGCTGCAACTCCAGGGGGATGGCCAGATACAGCTGGTTATAGGCCAGCAGGTCCGAGGCATGCAGTGCGCAGAATGCCACGAACCCTCGGTCCTTCAGGCACCGGCGCAGGCCGCCGCGCGGCTTGGTGTGCTGTGCGCGGGAGCTGGCCGCTGTTGGCGTGGCGCTCGCCGGCACGGGCTGGCGCAAGGTGATGGCCAAGAAGATCCCGATCGCCACAAAGAAGACGGCGCCGAACCCTGCCACGGTGGAAAAACCCCAGTTCCACAGGGCCGAACCCACCAACGGCCCGGTGACGGCGCCGATTTCTCCGGTGATGCTCAGCCAGGCAAACAAGGTGGCCCGGCGAACCTGCTGGTGCTGTTCTTGTTCCCGTGCGGTTTGCGCGGCGGCCACCAGGATGTTCAGCCCCGGGGAGAACAATGCCCCGCCGAATCCGGTAAGCAAGGTACCGAGGATGAACATCCACAGCACCGGGGCATCGCCCCACAAGGAGGCGGCCAGGGTGAGGAAACCGGCTGCGCGCACGGCACAGCCAATGAGGATCATGGTGCGGGCGCCATAGCGGTCGGCCAGGGTGCCGCCAGCCAGGAACAGGCCCTGCTGGGCAAAGGTCCGGATGCCCAGAATCAGTCCGACGGCCGAGGACGCCAGCAGGAAGTCATCGGAGAGGACTACCGCGAGGAAGGGCACCACGGCGTAGAACCCGATATTGAATAGCGTTTGGGTTCCCAGCAAAACCGGGATTCTGGAACGTGGTGGCGCCATGGGCGCGGACTGCGGAGAACTCATGAACTATGGCGAGCGATCTGTCGACGGGAAAACCCCGGGGTGGCACCTGCCCAGGCAGGAGGAGGCAAGACTGCAATTTTATCCAATGCAGGGGCCGTTTCCCCGATGGCGTGGCTATTGTTGCTGGCCCGTGCCGGTCCCGTCGGTGCCGCTGGCTGGTCCGAGGAATCGGGTGACCGTGTGCAGAACCCGCTCGGCCGAGTCCAGCTCGCATTCCCAGACTGTCATGGATTCCCAGCCCAGTGCGAGCAAATCGCGGCGATTGCGCTGGTCCCTGGCCTGGTTCCCGTCCAGCTTTGGATTCCAATACCCGGTGTTGGACGAGGGCCGCCGGCGGCCCACGGGGCAATCATGCCCGTGCCAGAAGCAGCCATCCACGAAAACAGCCTTGCGCTTGGCAGTGAAAACCAGATCTGGGGATCCCGGCAGCCTGCCTCCGCGAAGCCGGATCTCCGGATGGTCCTTGCGCATGGACTCCAGCAGGCCATCGGGCAGCGCGCCATGGAGCCGATACCGGTATCCAGAGGCATGCAGTAAACGGCGCAGGACTAGTTCCGGCCCGGTATTCTTGCTCCGGATCCGCGACATGAGCTGCGAACGCTGCTGCGCCGACATGATGTCCATGCTCCATGGTGCGCCCGTGGTTGAACCGGATTCAAGCCGCCTCGGCAGCCTTGGCCGGCATCTGCCAGCTAGGCGATGGCCTCCGGTGCCTTAGCCGGGACCTTGCTCCTTGGCTCCTCCACTGCGAAGACGCAAACGATCATTCCTGCCGCTGCGGCTGCCACAGGCAGCACCGATGGGAGGAAGAGGCCAGCCGCAATGAGGGCCACCCCGAGAAGGAAGACGGAATTCCGGGCAGCCGAGAGCTGCCGGCGCAGAACCAGCAGCCAGACGCCTGCGGCAAAGAGCGCCACTGGAACATTCAAAGTGGCCGCCGCCGCGATGCCTGAAATTTCAGATTCCCCTGCCGCCAGGTCGATGGCCACTTCAACACCTGCGGAGAAGGCGCCAGCCGCCGCGAAGATGAAGTAGTGGGAGTACCCGTACGTCAACGAGGAACGCAGCGAGTGGATCAGATGATGGTGGCTTCGCGCGAAATAGATCCACCACATGCCCGCGGCGATGACCAGCCCGCAGGCGGCGATGATCATCAGCAGGCTCAGGTGCTCAATGGAGTGGAGGCTTTCAACCACGGCATTGGCCGAGGCCAGGATCGATTCACCGAGCAGGATGAGCGTGAACAGGCCGTAGCGCTCGGTGATGTGATGCGGATGCCACGGGGTGTGCTGATGGGACTCTGCCCATGCCGGCACCGAGATTTCTGCGAGCATCAGCACGAAGAAGCCAATGAATCCCGCCGTTTCGGGCAGCAGGATCCTGAGCAGCCAGGCGACCTGCACCAGCGTGATGCCCACCGCGTAGCGGATCGCTGTGGTGCGCAGTTCGGTAGCGCTCTTGGCCACCCGTATCCACTGGGCAACCAGTGCCAGGCGCATGATCGCGTAGCCGAAGGTGATGACCGTGAAATCGTGGTCTTCCATCGCCTGGGCCGCCCCGGAGGCAAGCACCAGGACCCCGGCCATCTGGACGAAGGTGAGCACGCGGTAGAGCCAGTCATCGGTATCGAAGGATGTGGCAAGCCAGCTGAAATTCATCCATGACCACCAGATGGCAAAGAAGACCATGAGGTAGCCGATGACCCCGGCTCCCAGGTGGTCTTCTGCTGCCATGTGGTGCAACTGCACCGAAGCGAATGACACAGCGACTACGAAGACCAGATCGAAGAAGAGTTCCAGCGGGCTGGCCGCGCGATGGGGTTCTTTTGGATTGCGGGGCAGCATGGGCTGCAAGAACCGCGGGGATGGTGAATTCACGATGTCGACTTTCCGATTTGGGCAGCGCTTGAGCGACCGTCGGCGTGGCTTGGTTTCTCTTTGATTCTAGTGATCCTCCGCGGGGTTGACGGGAATCTGGTTTCTCGGGCGTTCGTGGCTTCCGGCGGGAAGTCGCTAGCCAAACTGTCGGTGTGCCAATCTAGGCTGGGGGCAGGTTCAAGAGTTGCGGCGCTAAGTACCTGGCTGGCCGCACGGCAACCCTGTTTCAGCGAGCGGGGTGCCCCAGGGGAAGAACCGTTCCGAGGCAACTGTCATCGGTTCAGTTAGCGGCGCGGCCCGTCCAGTAATCGGCACGGGCTCGGCCGCTCTCACGCTAGGCGTATCCTCCGCGGCTCATCAGCCATTTATCGGCAAGCATGTGAGCGACTTCCAAAGGTGGAAGAAAGTACTAAGCGGCGAAGGCGCCAGCGATAGCAAACCCACGCTTGCGACCGCCAGATTTGAGCACACTGGCGACGGACGGGCTCTAGTGTCCAATACCGCTGGTGAAGGCCAAGGGGCGGACCTGGTGGTCCGCCCCTTGATTTTGAAATCGAAACTAGTGGTCCCTAGTTAGCACCTTCCAGTTCTTCCAAAGCCATCTGCGATGGCTGGTGCTTGAATCCCTTGGTGGTGAGTGCCAGAATAATCGCTCCGATCACCAGCCAGATGGATCCGATGACCACGGCGTGCACATCAAGCTGGGTGAGCAGGAACCCGATGACCAGGACGCCAATGGCGGGGCACAGGAGGTAGAGCAGCGTGTTGAGCTTGTTGCCGGCACGGCGCTGCCGATCCCAGTAAACGATGACCGAAACGTTGACCATGATGAAGGCGATAAAGGCACCGAAGTTGATGAATGAGGTCGAGGTGGCCACATCCATGAACATCGCAATCAGGCCAACCACGGCGATGGCCAGGATGGAAAAGACCGGGGTGCTGAACCGTTCGTTGAGCTTGCCAAAGATCTTCCGTGGAAGAACTCCGTCGCGACCCATCGCGTAGAGCAGCCGGCTGCCGGCTGCCTGGGCTGCAATGCCCGAGGTGAACTGGGCGATGACCAGGGCGGCCAGGAAGATCGCGCCGAAGAGGTTGCCGCCGATATGCTGTGCGATCTCAAATCCGGCAGCGTCAGAGTTTTCAAAGACTCCGCCCGGGTTCACCAGCTGCACCGTGTAGGCCACGACAACAAAGATGCCGCCGCCAATCAGCGCAATCAGCATGATCGCCTTGGGCACGGTGCGGCGGGGCTCCACGGTTTCTTCGGTCAGCGTGGTGACCGCATCAAAACCGAGGAAGGAATACGCGGCGATGGCAGCTCCGGCTGCGATCCCGGCGGGGGTCGCGCCGATCCCGGTGAAAGGCGTAGCGCTCACCAAGGCGCCTGCGCCGTGGTCACCGGAAACGCTGGCTATGGAGAGAATTACGAAGAACACGATGACCAGGATCTGGAATGACATCAACACCAGATTCACCCGGTCGGCCACCTTGATGCCGATGATGTTCAAGATCGTGGTCAGCACGATGAACCCGAGAATCCACGCCGGCATGGGCACCGCCGGGAATTGGGCCTGCAGGTAGGATCCGCCGATCAGCCAGATGACCATGGGCAGGAACAGGTAGTCGAGCATGGTGGCCCAGCCGACCAGGAATCCGACCCGTCCATCGATGGTTTTGCGCACGTAGGTATAGGCGGAGCCAGCTACCGGGTAGGCGGCAGCCATCCGGCCATAGCTGTTCGCGGTGAAGAGCATGGCCAGCAAGGCGATCACGTAGGCGCTGGCGCTGGCGCCACCGGTTTCAGAAGCAATGACCCCGAAAATGCCCAGGACAATCAAGGGAGTCAGGTAGGCCAATCCGAAAATAACCAAGGACGGCAATTTCAGGGTGCGAGTGAGTGCAGGGGTGGAAGACATGGAAAACTCCGTCGTTTTCTAAGAGCGATGTTTAGGTTGCTGCGGGGCCCAGCGCGCTGGATCAAGTTCGCCGTTGTAGAGCGGAAGCTTGATCGAGGCATCGCCGGGATGGAATTGCGACCAGACGCGGTTGGTGCCAGCGGTGCCGTGCTCGCGGACCCTTTGCACTGCCGCCGGATCAATGCGAACCACCAGGGTGTCTTCGCCGAGACCGGCTTCGCCGAGGACCATGCCCTCGGGATCCACGGCGATGCTTCGTCCGCGTCCTATCGGGGAGGCGCAATTGACGCTGAGCATGTAGACCTGGTTCACGATGGCATTGGCGCGGGCCAGGACCAGCTCTTGTTCGCGGTCTTCGCTGGTGGTCTTCACGATATTCAAGATGGCGTTGGCGCCCATCCATGCAAGGTGGCGCGAGTGCTCGGGGAACCATGCGTCGTAGCAGATGGACAGGCCGACGGCCCCAGCGCCGGGCACCTTGGCCACGACAAATTCTGTGCCCGGCTGGTGCGGCTCGAAAGGGCGCCACGGGAACATCTTGCGATAGCTGGCAACGAGGGTGCCATCCGGGGCGAAAAGCAATTGGGTATTGCGGAATCCTCCGTCGGCGTCGCGCTCGCCGATGCTTCCCGGGCAAAGCCAGATCTGATGTTCTGCGGCGATGGCGCCGAGGGCGGCGACGAACGGATCATCGAGCGATACGGCGGCTGCTTCCAGGGCCGCGCTGCGTTCTTCAACCGGCAGGTGCTCTGTACCCTGCAGATGCAATTCCGGGTAGACCAGCATCTGCAAGGGGCCGTAGGTCTCCAGGGTCTTGGCGACATCATCGGCAAAAAGCTGGAGCGGATCCTCCAAGGGCAATGGGACCCGCTGGGCCAGGCCTGCGGTAATCATGTGGGGCATCGTGAGCTGCTTTCGAAAAACCTATAACTGATCAATATGAACAGTTATTCAAATGTATGTGACGCAGCCGATAGACTCAATACATGACGGCGAAAAATATTTCGGGGCTAACCCACGCCGAAGAGCGAGAAATCGACCGGCTGCTCCATGCGGCACCCGGCGCTGCGGCAGTAACCCGCTTGTCAGCCGTGGAAACCGTCAGGGCGAGAATTCTGCTCTCGGTGGAGCATGGACTGCTGGTTCCGGGCGGAAAACTTCCCGGTACCGAATTGATCGCTGCCGGCCTTGAAGTCAGTGTGATCACCGCGCGCCGCGGTTTGGAAAGCCTGGTTGAAGATGGCGTGCTGGAGCGCCGCAGGGGGCGAAACGGTGGCACCTTCGTGGCCCAGGCGCCGCCCGAACTCAACGATGTTGCTGTGCAAGCTTTCCATGATGACGTGCCAGAGGTGCTGCGCTTGATAGACCAGCGAAGCCTGATGGAAAGCGCCATCGTCGCTCAAGCGGCCTTGAATGCCACCGAAGCCCAATGCCAGCAGCTGGAAGAACTGATTCGGCTCTCTGCCAGCGCAGCCAACTGGCATGAGCACCATATTCCGGATACCAAGTTCCATCGCCTGGTAGCCGAGATCAGCGCACTGCCTGAAGTTCCCACCTATTTGTCCAGCTATGAATCCTTGCTCAAGTATTTTGTTCCCTACCCCCAGGAGAAGCTCAACGAGGGGCGAGGGCATCACCAGCAACTCGTGGAGGCCTTCCGCAAGCGGGATCCGCTGGCGGCGATCGCGGTCACCAGGGAACATGTGGATGCTTTGCGGAGGGAAATGTTCTTCGGGCTTCACGCTGAACCGCCGGCTGAATAGGGCAAACCGGTTAGCGGCCAGCTATTCGTCACGTAGGTGGCGATACCTACCGTCAATGAAAGCAAGAGATAGGATCACACCATGATCCGTGCTTTCTTTTTCCTTGGTGTGGGGTTAATAGCCGGTGGCTTCATTGGCAGCTATATTGGCGAACCGGGAGCTGGTGCATGGGGCATCGGGTTCGGAATTCCGGTAGCGTCCATGGCCCTGGTGTTCTGGCTTGTCAGCCGTACCTTGCGAGGGATCCATCCAGATAACCCGGTGATGGCAAAAATGGCCGTGCAAGCCGGGCGGGTGGGCATGGCCCGTGTTGAGCATGTCGGAGAAACCGGTACTCGAATCAACGAGCGGCCGCTTTGCGACATTGAGCTAACCGTGCAACCACGACATGGGCAGCCCTTCCGGACGAAATTTCGCAGAGTCCTGAACTTTCAAGCGAACGTTGCCCTGACGCCCGGCTCGGTGCATCCGGTGGCCATCTTGATCGAGGGGGAGCCGGATGTCAGCTTCCTCAAACCCGAGGAACTGAGCGATCCCGGCTTGCTGAAGCTGCCAATCCCTTCTGCTGCTTCCGCCGGAGAAGTGCGCATTCCAAAATCGGGGAGACTGCGACCCAACGGGACGCGGACCAAGCCATTGATCGGAACCAGCAAGCGATGGTTCCCGCTGCGCGCGGTGCTGTATCTCGTCATGATCTGCGTTGGTGCTGTTATCGTGCTGCTGCCGATGCGCGGTGCAGTGGAACTAAGCGTCGAATCCAAGGAACTCACCGGCTCCTGGATACCCGACATGAGAACAGAACCAGGGGTGAGTGCTGCGCTCAACGCCCTGGAGCAGAAGGTCGGACATGACCGGGTCAGCCGGGTGAGCCTGTACAAGGACTTTGTTCTCATCGATGCCCCGGTGGGGCCAGGCACGCTGAACACCGATAGCTGGCAGTTCCGCGGCGGGAAACTGACCAGTAGCGGACCTGCTTCCACCCAGCCTGAATCCGAAGAGGAACTCTTCAGGATCCCTGATGTCCACTGGCAGGCCTATTGGCCTGCCGTGCAGTCCGTCAGCTCTGGACTGGACAAAACAATTACCGATGACATCGGAATCTTCTCGGAACGGGAGACAAATTCTGATCTTGGCGACGATTCATTCATGCAGCACACCGGGGATGTTATTGCCCGATTCACCGTCGATGAACCGTATTCTTCCATCGCCTACACAATGGACGGACAGGGTGAAAATATCTCCGATGACTGACTCTCAAGACTTGAAGCCGCGTAACCGCCTGGCTTGCTGGCTGTCCATCCTGCTGGACACCTGGGTTCGAATCGAAGTCGAATAGTTCCACCTAAGCGAGACGGTGGAACTATTCGACCGTTTCGGCAGGCATCGGAAAGAAGCTCCGGCAATAGACCGCGGCGCTACCCGAGGGGCATCTCCATGGACTGCTGGGTCTCTGGGGTGAAGACCGGAACGGCGTTGGCCACGGCGCTGTACTTCCAATAGCGCGCCCTGAACGACAACATCCCTTGCCCCTCGGATTGATCGAACAAAGCGCGTGTCCGGGTATTCCGGGGCAGCTCGTCGACAATTTCCAAGGCAGCATTGGGAGGCGAGACATGGATGAAGCGCAATGTCTCGCACGGCGTGTCCAACATAGCCACGAGAACCGGGCAATTGTGGACGGAGACCAGAGCCATGACATCTTCTGCAGGCTCATGGGGTTGTGCAATGATCACGGGCATGCCTTGAGCCCATCCGTACCGGCTGAGATGGCGACGACCATCTCGTGATCCCAGAAGTTCCGCGACGCGTTCAGCAGTTTTCGACCTGACGATACGTCCTGGCATTATTACTACCTCCACTTTGCTCGTAACTTTCGAGTGAATCCCCACAAGTCACGCCACTTCCAATCTTGCGCAATGCCCCGTCATGCAGGCAAGGTTCGCCATCGAGAGGAAACAGAGTGTACCTCCAATCTAATTCACCCGGGCAGTGGGCGAGATGGGCGGCAAATGGCTCACAGCGTTCTCTCAGCTTTTGTGGTGGTTGAATAAGATTTTTCGACTTTACTAGTTGATGACTATATTTTCAGCAAGTCAGGCCGATCTGCTCGATTCATGTGGCTCGTCGGCCCTCAAAGCGTTCTAAGTCCAAGCTTGCTCGCCCATCTGCCAGCGATTGGTGGGAAAAGGATGGGAATGCATCGTCTTGCGGGGTGGGCAAGCAGGCAAGATGTAGGGTGTCAGAATCCAGCGCCCCGTGGTAACGGGCATCCGCGGAGGATTTTGCCCTTCGCTGAATCCACAAGGCGGATCACTCAACTGAATAGCGGCAGGCACCGCGCCGAGCCTGGCTAATCCATCCGGAGAACGCGAGGGCGGCTGAAGTCTCGAGTATCACCAGGGAGGCATGAAATGAGCACTTTTGGCATAGAAGAAGAATTCTTCTTGTTCGATGGCGAAACAGGGCTGCCTGCTGATTCAGCAGGGGAGCAGTTTCGGCATGTCTTGGATATCCGACGTGATGGCGAAGTGCAGAATGAATTCTTGGCGTGCCAGATAGAGCACGCCAGCTCCATATGCCATGACCGGGAACAGGCTTTGGAAGAATTAGCCGGTTTCCGCAGGGACCTGGCGGCACAAGCGGCTTCTCTTCAGCTGCTGGTCGGCGGAGTGGGGACGGCGCCGATGGCTGCACCATGGCCCCCGGAACTCACCGATAATGAGCGGTACCGTCAGATCGGGAATTTCCTTTCCGGAATCGCCACGGAGCATTACGTCTGTGGCTTGCACGTACACGTTTCCATCCCTGATCCGCAATCGGGCGTCATGGCGCTCAATTTCCTGCGCGGCTGGCTGCCCTTCCTATGCGCGCTGGGCGCGAATTCTCCATATTGGAAGGGTGCGGACAGCAACTTTTCATCGTGGCGGACGATTCATAGCCGGCAGTGGTCAGTGCAGGGAATTCCGCCATATTTCAAGGATTACGAGGACTATTCCGCGAGGCTCGAAAGGATCAACGGAATGCCGGCCGTGCCCGATTCGGGCCATATTGGATGGGCGGCGAGGCTTTCGGACAAGTACCCAACGATTGAGGTCCGCGTTGCTGATTCGCAGTTGCGGGCACAAGACTCGGTATTGCTCGCGGTGCTGATGCGCGGGCTGGTGGATACCGCGGTGGCGGGGAAGCATCCTCCCGCCGAGTACCTGCCGGAGATCATGGACCTGTCATTGTGGCAGAGCGCCAAGCATGGAACCAGCGGAGCGCAGGTGGACACGGAAACGGGACGCTTTGCCAGCGTGGAAGATTTGGCCGGCAGGATGCTGCGGCTCATTGAACATGCCTTGAAAGCTCATGGAGATTACGAATTTGCAGTGATCTCCCTGAGAAACCTGCTGGAGGCCGGCAACGGCGCGGTGCGGCAACGGGCGGCTTTCGACCAAGGAGGCATTTTGCATCTGCTGGCCAACGCCCACGCTGAAATGCAGGTGTAGGCAGGCTGCATCGCGAGGCCCGCCCCTCCTTCGAAGTGTTGGGGCGCCAGGCAGGTGTCAAACGCCAGCAGGCCCCTGCCGGAGTGGGTCCGGCAGGGGCCTGCTGAAAGTGGTTTCTAGACGGCGAGGGAGTCGCGAAGGCGTGCCACGTGTCCTTGGGCATCCACGCCGTATTCGATTTGGCGTATGGTGCCATCCGCGTTGATGACTGCTGTCGAGCGGAGGGTTCCCACCATGGTTCTCTCGCCGAAGGTCTTTTCTCCGTAGGAGCCGTAAGCGATAGCAACTTCATTGTCAGGATCGGAGAGCAACGGGAAATTCAGCGATTCTTTGCTGGCGAAAGCAGCAATTTCTTCGGGTGCGTCCGGGGAGATGCCTAGCACGGAGTAGCCCGCAGCCTGCAGCGAGTTGAGGTTGTCGCGGAAATCGCAGGCCTCTGTGGTGCAGCCAGGGGTTGCGGCCTTGGGGTAGAAGTACACGATGACATTCTGGCCGGAGTAGTCCGACAACGAAATGGTGGCTCCCGTGGAATCCTTCAGCGAGAACGAAGGAGCAGGCTGGCCGGGGGTCAGTGGGGAAGAATGAGAAGCCATGAGCATCAACTTTCGTATAGTGATAATTTATTTTCATTCTAAGTGATGGGAGGCGTTGATTGCCAGAGCCCTGGCGAGCTTGCCTGCCTCGAATTAAACACCACGCGAGTAGACGTTCAGTCCGCTGGGACAGGTCCAAGAAGGAAAGATCAACCATTAGCGCGGCTGAGCTTCTGCGCCCTACCGCGCGGATGGTGCTGGGTCGGCGCTATGGCGCGCACGTTGAAGCTGCCGATGCTGGCCTCTCCGCCCTCGCCCGACTGCTCTTCCGTATCTCCAAGACTGCCGAACTTTCCAGGGTTGCGCTTGTCGGCCGTTGCGGCGCTCCTTTCGCCAGCTCTCCTGCGGCTTCCGGAAGCCGACTCTGGGACGACGGCTACGTCCTACGGGTCTGCAGCATAACGAGAACTGCGTGGGTCCCGGGATGAGGGCATTAGACAGCCGAGGCCTTGTCCTCAAGTGATCGTGTCCATCGCTTGGCCAGCGCCTGGATCGCCGCAGCGCTGGCTCCGGAGATCACCGCGAAAGACAGCACCTTGCCCAAGGCCGCTTGCTGCTGTTCCTCAGGATGCGCCACGGATGGCGGCTGCTCGCCTGTTGCCTTCTTCCAGGCGCTGGCGACCAACTTGGCCCCAAGCCATCCCGCTCCCAGCGAGAGGACTGACCCAAAGATCTTGGCTAGAGTTTTCATTCCATTCTCCTATCTTGTTTCGATGATCGAGGTGGATTCCCACCGGACCTCGTGCGGTTCCTTGTCCTCGCGCAAGCCTCGCCACACCGGGTGGCGCAGCAGCCCGGTGCCGGTCAACTCGCTGTAGCGCACCTCGCCCACGAGCTTGGGGCTGGTCCAGTGGGCATCGCGGCGGTGCGCCGCCGGGATGTCCTTGGCAGGAGGAGTCTTGCGCCCCAGCTTTTCAAGCCGATGGCGTATCGCGGTGAGCTGGGCATCGCTGAATCCGCTGCCCACCCGGCCCGCGTAGCGCAGCCCATCGCGCCCCGGGACGGCCAGCAGCAGCGAAGCGAAGCTGCTGCTTCGTGCGCCGAGGCCTTTACGCCAGCCGATGACAATGACTTCCTGGTGGATTTCGTGCTTGAGCTTGATCCAGCTCCCGTTGCGGCTTCCGGGCTCGTACAACGACGCGCAATCCTTGGCGACTACGCCTTCCAGGCCGATGTCCTGGCTGATCCGCACGGCTTCGGCAACCGTGCCGTGGTAGGCCGGAGGGATCTTGGCGCTTTGATGCTCGAGCGTGAGGGAATCCAAGCGGCGGCGGCGTTCGGCATAGGGCAGGCCGGTGAGGTCCTCGGGTCTGCCGGACGCTGAAGGCAGCTGCAGCGCATCGAAGAGCAGGTACTGGATGCTGATGGCGCGGGCTTGCCGGGTCTGCTTCTTGCGCATCGCGGCGACGTAGCGTTGAAGCAAGGAGAAATCCGGCCTGCCCGCCTCATTCAATGCCACGATTTCGCCATCGACCACCGAACCGTCTGGCAACAGGCACCCCAGTTCTGCCAATCCCGGAAAATCAGCGCCCAGTTCGTGGCCATTGCGGCTGAATAATGAGAGCGTTCCGCCTCTGGCAACGCCGATGGCACGGTAGCCATCCCATTTCATCTCAAAGCTCCAGTCCTGCGTGCTGGAAATGTCCTCGGCGGTACCTGCGGTGGCGAGCATCGGTCGTGGCGGCCGCCGGGACAGGTATGCCGCGGCCTGGACAGGTTCTGAGGCCAGATCATCCGTTGCAGTGTCCGCGGCGGGCTGGTCCTTGGCCAGCTGCAACAGCCAGTTGTTCTTCCCTCCCATACCCGGTGCGTGGACCAGCACGAAACGCCGGGGAATAGCGCCGAGCCCACCCCCGGGCTTGCCCTGGAGTACCGCAATGACTTCCTTGCCTTCACGCCACTTTTCAATCCTGCAGGTGCCCGCATCCCAGATGGCCACTTCACCGGCGCCGTATTGACCCTTGGGGATCCTCCCTTCGAAGCTCCCATAGGACAGGGGATGATCCTCGGTCATCACGGCCAGCCGCTGGATCCCGGATTCCAGCGGCGGCCCCTTGGGTACCGCCCAGGAAACCAGCACCCCGTCGTGCTCTAGGCGGAAATCCCAGTGCAGCCGGCGGGCATGATGTTCCTGGATGACAAAACTCGACCCTGAATCCGCACTCTGGCTGCTGCCGGTTCGTCCTGCGGTGGCGGTTTGCCGGGGTACCGGCTCCGGGGTCTGCAATGCATCGCGCTTGGAACGATAGACGGCCAGCCGGTCGGGATCTTCCCTGGCCGATTCGCCGGCGGCCAGCGGAGCCAGCGGGTCGATCCCGTCCTGCAGCCGGTCCAGGACTTCGGGGTACTCCAGCTGCTCCAGCCCGGTGGCCTCGACTTCCTGCCAGGTCCGGGGCGCGGCGACGGTGGGCCGGGAGCGGCCGCGCAACGAGTAGGGGCAGACGGTAGTTTTCGCTGCATTGTTCTGGCTCCAGTCAACCAGCACCTTGTTCTCCCTCAGGGAGCGCTTCATGCTGGAGACCACCAGCTGCGGATGGTCCTTTTGCAGCGCGCTGGCCAGCTCCTTGGCCACTTCGCTGATCTGGTCCGAGCTGTATTTTCCATCCAGGCCCGCATACAGGTGAATGCCTTTGGAACCGGAGGTCACCGGGATACTGGGCAACTTCATGCCCTCGAGGATTTCCCGGCAGATCAAGGCGACT
This sequence comes from Glutamicibacter halophytocola, assembly GCF_001302565.1. Taxonomy (NCBI): domain Bacteria; kingdom Bacillati; phylum Actinomycetota; class Actinomycetes; order Micrococcales; family Micrococcaceae; genus Glutamicibacter; species Glutamicibacter halophytocola. The sequence goes on along the minus strand of NZ_CP012750.1, from coordinate 3,414,857 downwards.
TCCGCGCACTGCTCCAATCCGGTTCCCGGGCCGGGATCCAGATCCAGGACCAGGCGATCCGGGTTGGCAGGGTCCAGGGAGGAATCGAAACGCCACTGGGGCACATGGATTTCCAAGGCGGCCACTTGGGCTATCCATGCCAGCACGGCTTCGTCATTGACCATCGGATAGGTATTGGCGTGGGTCTTGTGCTCAAGTTTGGCGCGGGGGATCCAGTGGGGCGCGGACTCTTCCAGATCCTTGCGGAAGAAGACCTTCCCGGGTTCCGCGGCGGTGCCGACCCCGTCCACCCAGCGCTTGCGCGTGGCAGGCCGCCAAGCTGCGTGCGGCAAGAGGGCCGGGGCAACCTGCTGGAAGTAGTCCATCACCTCGCCTTTGGTGGTTCCGGTGGCCGGATACAGGACCTTGTCCAAGTTGCTGACCTTGAGGGTGCGTCCAGCGACCTCTACAAATTGCTCCTTGCGTGCCATACCAGTCCTCCGCTTGGGGTGTGCAGCCCAATCTTCCGGGGCTGGAGCAGATAAGCCAGCGTTCCAAGCAAGCTTTGTGCTTGGTGCCGAAGCTTGGGAGACCCTGCCAATATGCCTTGGGCCGTGACGGTCCTGGGCATCTGATGCTTCACTGGCTCCATGCGAGCTATCTGGACTGGATCAATTGCCTTCGGGCTGGTGAACGTCCCGGTCAAGGCGTACGGCGCCACCGAGGACCACGACATCGACCTGCACCAGGTCCATGACAAGGACGGCGGGAGGATCCGCTACGAGCGCCGCTGCGAAGTCTGCGCGAAGAAGATCGCCTATAAGGACCTGGACAAGGCCTTCGAAGATGGCGAACGGACCATCGTGCTCACTGATGAGGAGATGGAGGAGCTGCCTGCGGAGAAAAGCCGCGAAATCGAAGTGGTCCAGTTCGTTCCGGCGGACCAGATCGATCCCTTGATGCTGGAGAAAGGCTACTATCTGCAAGCCGATTCCACATCGCCCAAGGCCTACGAATTGTTGCGGCGCACCCTGCAAGACACCGAGAAGCTGGCCGTGGTGCGTTTCGCCCTGCGCCAGAAGACCCGGCTGGGGATCTTGCGGGTGCGCTCCACGACGATGGTGTTGCAAGCGGTCATGTGGGCAGACGAGTTGCGTGATGCAGAGGCGCTGGCACCGGAGAAGTCACCTCGGATCAGCGAGCAAGAGCTGAAGATGTCGTCCAGCCTGGTGGAGCAGTACAGCGGGGATTTCACGCCGAATCAATTCCAGGACGACTACCAGGTCCAGCTCAAGAAACTGATTGAAGCGAAAATCGAACAAGGAGAGCAGCTGGATACCGAAGCGACCTTCGGAGAGCCGGAAACTTCCGAAGGGTCCGGCGAGGTCATCGATCTGATGGAAGCGCTCAAACGCAGCATCGACGGGCGCAAGGCAAAGACCCCGAACAAGGCATCCACGGAGGGGAAAACCTCAGCTATGAAGAAGGCCTCCAAGAAAGGGCAGGCGAAGAAAACGGAGACGAAGAAATCGGCTTCGTCCTCATCGGGCAAGAAGAAGGCCTCCGGCTAAGCGGGGAACTGCGGTACATTATTCGAATCCCGTATGGATGAAGGCGTACGGGAAAGTTCCACGAAAAACATGCGCGCCGGAACCGGGGCCAGCAAGCCGTCCGCGCCACACCGGATATCCAAGGCAGGGACAACATGAGATTTCGGCATTTGACTATCGACTGCGTTGAACCGTACGCCCTGGCGGTCTATTGGAGCCAGCTGACCGGTTGGCCTATCTCGGAGGTTGATGTTCCAGGTGATTCAGAGGTGCTCATCGAGGCCCCCGCTCCGCTGCCGGGCTTGTTGTTCATCAGGGTGCCTGAAGCGAAATCGGTGAAAAACCGGGTGCACATTGACTGGCAGCCCACCGGCCGCAGCCGAGATGACGAGGTGGAGCGTGCGGTGTCCCGGGGCGCGTCGATCCATGAAGACCACCGTTCAGCAGATGGACGCGGGTGGGTGACCCTGCATGATCCCGAAGGGAACGAATTCTGCATAGAGCGGAGCGAAACCGAATTGGCTCGTTGACGCGGGTTGGCCCTTGCCTATCGCGCTTCGGATAGCGAGATTCTCTCGACTATGCCCCTTATACGCAACATGGGATCGCGGACCTGTGCAAGCGGTGCAGTCTTGAGGGCCGCTCGGACCACTTTGATCAGGGGTTGAGCGCGTACTCGGCGAAGTGGCCGCATTCGCTGAATCCAAGGCGCCGGTAGACGGGTTCTCCGTCGTGGGACGCTTGTAGCGCTGCGGTGTCGTAGCCGGCAGTGCGGGCAGTGTGCAAGGCGGCCAAGGTGATGGCTGTTCCGTATCCTTGGCGGCGTTCCGATTGCAGTGTTGAGATGTTGTAGATGCCGGCGACTCGGGCGTGGAGGAAGACTTCTGCCGAGCAGACCGGGTGGCCGTTGGCATAGCCGACCAAATAGCGGGCTGGTGCATCGGCGGACAGCGCAGTTGCCGAGGCGCGGGCGTAGAAGCCCTGCACCGTGGTGGCCGGCGGGTTCCAATTGGCCGAGAGCACGGTTGCGTAGTCGGCGAGTTCCTCAGGGGTGCTCACTAGGCGGATGTCCAGGCCTGCGTCGTGGGCTTGGGGGAGTGCTCCGCGCAGGTCTTTCCACATGCCGGTCTCAGTTTCAGAGGCTTCCAGCCCGGCGTTTTCGAGGTGCTCGGCCAGATTGCCGGGTGTGCTGGCCGGGCCGACCCACCAGGAAAATGGACGTCCATCAGAAGCCAGGCGCTGAAGTGTCTGCGCGATGCGGGTGGGCGCGGTCGCTGCGGTGAATCGGGCGGCGGCGATGATGTTGAAGGTGTCGTCGTCGAGGCCGCTATCAGCGATCATCAGGTCGCTAGTTTCAATGACTGTTGCGCCGTCCATGCTGCGGTGAAGGTGGCAGGCGTGCTCGGCCAGGTTCTGTTCCATGGCGAGTCGAGGATCGGTCCTGCCGGGTGATGATTGCTTATCGCGTTCCATGATTATCCATACTAGACATCCAGGTTAGGCGGCCTCCTTGGGGAACCACGAAAAACTGGATGATTCCGGGTACGTGCCATCCCAGGCGTTCAGTCTCTTGCCAGCGTGCTCCAGCAACGGCCGCGCGGATTTTGCAGCGAGGCAGGATAGCCGGGAGAGGAATCGGCAGGTTTCAGCAACGCCAAAGGCATCGCCTTCCTCCAAAAGTAGTATTGACATGAATCAATAATTAATGAATTTAGCCCTTCCACTAGTTATTAAATAGAAAGTCATTCAGTTAAAACCGTAATATTTGCGAATATTGGTCAAGAGTTCGCTTCCGGTTGCTAGATTCCCTTACATCAACACCTGTTGATACATCGCGAATCGCTCGACCTCAGATACGGAGAACATCATGGAATTGATCAACACTCTGCTTGAAATCATCAAAGGCCTTCTCGGTGGCTTGGGTGGCTAGAGTAAACCTCTAGAGCTTGCTTCGAGGGGTCCTGCACTATTAGCGGTGCAGGACCCCTCTGCGTTGTTGGTGCATGCCGGCAGCCCGGCAGTCGCCGATTCCGGAAACGTTATTCGAGCCTCGGGCCAGCACCCCGTGGTGTCCTTCCGTGGTAGTTGAGAATCCAGCTCTAAGGAGCTTGTGGCCGCTCATTTGGCTATCCGCGCCGACTGACTAAAGGATGTCCCCTGAGCAATGCGGGAATCGGGTCGCTAGCGGAGCTGTGGAATCTGGGCAATTCTCGAGCCGCCCGGCGGTCTCCACGACTGGTCAAACTAGCCGCGCGCGACGAGCGCCATTTGGAGCCGACCTGATTGCTGATTGCTGGCGCTGCTGCCTGCCGCCCCTCTGCATGTCGAGGCCTGTGCAAGTGCGGCGTTCTTCAGTTTCCCCCCCGTTGCAGCATCTTCGGGCGGCCGTCTGTCAGATCTCGGGTTATATTTAATTCCCACTAATGTTGTTGTATTAGCATGAATGCGGATAATAAGGACTGCGGGCTGGACCCGTCCTCTAAATACGTTGACCTGGCCGCCGAGGTCTTCGGATTCCTTTCCGATGTCACGCGCATCAAGATCGTGCTGGGGCTTCGCCGCGCTGGTGAGCTGTCAGTCAGCTCGATTGCCGAGCTTGTCGAGAAGAGCCCCTCCGGAGTGTCACAGCACCTGGCTCGGCTGCGCATGGCCCGCATGGTCACGACCCGCCAGGAAGGGACCATAGTGCTATACCAGCTGGCAAACGGTCACGCTGCCACGCTGGTAGCCGAAGCGGTCAAGCAAGCCGAGCATTCCGTAGCCAACGGACTTCCTCCCCATCACCATCAGCCACAGGGCTGAGGCAGATCCCCCGCGTTAGGCATTGTGATGCTCGAAGTTCTGCGCAACCGTCCCTACGCCAAGCTCTTCAGCGCCCAGGTCATCGCGCTGCTCGGCACGGGACTGCTCAACGTGGCCTGGGGCTTCTGGCTTTTGGCGTGGCCGGCAACCAAGCTGGCCGGGTGCTCGGCTTGGCCATGACCATTAAGATGGCCGCCTATGTCCTTGTCACTCCGTTGATCAGCGCCATCGCGGCCCATATTCCGCGCAAGCCGCTGCTTATCGGATCCGACGCCATCCGCGCAGTGGTTGCGGTATGCCTGCCATTCGTCAGCGAGGCCTGGCAGATCTATGTGCTGATCTTCGTGCTGCAATCGGCCTCTGCCACTTTCACGCCGGCGTTCTAGGCCATCATTCCCTCGATACTTCCTGATGAACGCGAGTACACCGGGTGCTGTCGCTTTCCCGTCTGGCCTATGACATGGAATCGCTGATCAGTCCGCTGTTGGCCACGCTCCTGCTGGCCGCCACGAGCTATCACAGCCTCTTCTTGGGAACGGTTCTCGGGTTTTCCTGCTCCGCGGTGCTGGTCTCAGTTACGGAATTCCCGGAGAGCATGGCGCCAGGCAACACCAAATTCTTCCATCGGTTCACTGGAGGCGTGCAGGCATTCTGGGCCCGTCCCGAACTGCGCAGCTTGATGGCGTTGAATCTGGTGGTGGCCGCGACTACAGCCATGGTCATTGTCAACGCGGTGGTCCTGGTGCAAGGCGGGCTCGGCCGCTCCCAGACGCATTCCGCTCTGCTGCTCGGTGCTTATGGCGCCGGATCGATGATGGTGGCTTTGACCGTACCCGGCTTGCTGGATCGTTTCCCCGACCGCCGGGTCATGCTCTGCGGTGCAGGCTGCTTGCCCCTGCTGCTTTTGGCTGCATCCGGCACAATCCATTGGGGACGGGGGACAAGCCAGTGGATTGCGCTGATGGCCACCTGGCTGCTGATCGGCGCCGCGATCGCGACAATTCTCACCCCTTCCTCGCGGCTGCTTCGGCGCAACAGCACAGAACAGAACCGGCCGGGCATCTTCGCGGCCCAAATCTCGCTGTCGCACGCGTGCTTCCTGATCACCTACCCCTTGGCAGGAGCAACGGGAGCGGTGCTCGGGCTTGCCGAAACGGCACTCGTCCTCGTGACCATAGGCCTGCTGGGCTCAGTCCTCGCCGTCTTTTCCTGGCGAAGCGGCATTGAGCCCTGCACCTTGGATGCCTCCACGGGAATCAGCTAGCTGGCCAGATGGCCCGCTCCAAGGCGCCAGGATGGAATCAGTCGGGATTGAACTGGCTGGTGTCCACCTGGTCCGGATCCTGGTCCTCGGGTTGCTGCTCAACATCGAGCTGATGGCCGTCATGATCATGTAGATGTTGGGACGGTGAGAGAGGCTCGAAGAGTGGCCACACAGGTGTGGCCGTCCGCGGAATCTTCGGGACTGCCCCAAAGCAGTCCCGATTCCGGAGGTGGCAGTTCCCAGTTGTTCGCCACGAGTGGGTAGCGCTGGAACATGGGAACTAGAGTCATGGCTAGTGGTGGTGTTCTTCCTGCTTCATCTTGTCGATGATGCCCGGCTCAATGCCTTCCGTATGGTGGGCTCCATGCTCAGAATGCGGTACCGCCAGATGGCCCGCGGCGGAGGCCGCTAATCCCATACTGGCGATCGTGGACACCACCACCGATGCGGCAAATATGCCTCCGACCACTGCTAGGCTGCCGGACCGAGCGGGTCCGCGTGTCGATTTGCGTTGCCGTTTTCGCTGCCACATGATGGCTGCGACTACAGATAGCTCCAGCAATAGCAGGGAAACGACGGTGAGATCCAGGAATTTCTCCCTTCCCGGGATTCCCGCAAGACCCAGGGCGATGCTGGCCAGATGTGCTAGCGAGACTACCGCCAGGCAGCGAACCGCGATCTTCGGCGCTGGCGCTGATGACTTGCGCAGGCTGGCCACGGAGTAGATCAGTGCTAGCCCCGCCCAGGCGGCGGACGCTATGGCGCCGAGCCACACCCACCAGGGAGCCGTGGTGGCTTCGACCGAGAACCTTGATGCCAAGCTGGAGGAGGATGCCGCGGCCAGAGCCGCGATGCCCAGTCCAGCGATTCCCGCGTAGATGCCGCCGATGGCACCGGAGCCTGCCACCGCACCTTGCCTTTGGACGGTGGGTTCGATGGCAGGCCGCCGGCCTAGTCGGGAATTCATGACCGTGCAGTACGTGCTACGGGTGCTTTGTCCTGGGACAGGCCCACCGACAACAGGACGATCGCGCTGGCCAGGTGCAGGACGTTATCGGCACCGTTCAGGGCAATGATGTTCAGGGACGTCGATGCTAGGAAGAGCCCCAAGATGCCCACCAGAAGGTAGACGGCGCCCACGGTCGAGTTGGCGAGTTTGGACGCCCTCACGGATCCGAGCCCGGCGATGAGCAGTACTGCGCCAATGGCCAGGTGGATGACGTTGTGCAGTGGGTTGACCTCGAAAATGATCAACTTGCCACCCTCTGTGGCGAAGAAATCCACGCCCGCGGTGACGAGGAACCCGAGCAAGCCGACGAGGAGGTATACAGCTCCGAAAGTCGTTGCGAGCAAGCGATTAGGTGATGTGCGCATTGCAATCAGTCCTTCCTGGGACGCGGAGTGGATTCCGCGTCGAGTTGTGCAGGTTCCGGAACGAACCCTGTAGAAGTACTTCGGAGAACCCGCGGCAGTGGATTGGGTGCCGCTGAATTTATTTGCCTGCATGGTTGCTGCTGGTGCCTCGGCTGCACCAGGTTCTGCTGTGGGCAAATAGGCGAGGTGGGCTACGGGCTCGGGGCTCAATCTGGAAGGGCGGGCGTTCGCCAGCTACGAACATGGCCCGTTATTTGGGAAAATGCCTATGGTGCGCCCCCGCGAAATGACAGTGTTGGAAGCAAGCACAACAACGTCTGAGGAACAGGAGCAGCATGAGCATGTACGCAGTGACCAATCCAGCTACCGGTGAAATCGAAGCAGAATTTGCCACGGCCAGCGATGAGCAAATCCAACAGGCCTTATCCAGCACGGATCAGGCCTATCAGGCATGGTCGGTGTCCGCGCTGGAAGATCGAGTAGCCTTGCTCAACCGTGTGGCGGACATCTACGAGGCCCGCGCGGACGAGCTCGCGGCGATCATCACCCGGGAAATGGGCAAGCCCATCAAGCAGTCGCTGGGTGAAATCAGCATCGTGGTGGCGATCTACCGCTACTACGCGAAGAACGGCCCGAAATTCCTGGAGGACGAAGAGCTGGAGATCGCTTCCGGCGGCCGCGCCCTGGTACGCAAGGAATCCGTGGGTGTGCTGCTGGGGATCATGCCGTGGAACTTCCCGTACTACCAGGTGGCCCGGTTCGCCGCTCCCAACCTGATGAACGGCAACACCATCCTGCTCAAGCATGCCCCGCAATGTCCGGAATCGGCGCTGGCCATGGAGCAAATCTTCCAGGAGGCAGGTGCGCCACAGGGCGCGTACGTGAATATCTTTGCCACCAATGACCAGGTTGCAGACATCATTGCCGACCGCCGGGTGCAGGGAGTTTCGCTGACTGGTTCGGAGCGGGCTGGTTCGGCCGTGGCGGAAATCGCCGGGCGCCACCTTAAGAAGGTCGTGCTTGAGCTGGGTGGTTCTGACCCGTTCCTGGTGTTCGCGGACGCCGACATCGCCCGCACCGCCAAGCTGGGGATGCGCGCACGATTCGGGAATACCGGCCAGGCTTGCAATGCGGCCAAGCGCTTCATCGTCGACTCCTCGGTCTACGAGGAATTCTCAGCGGCGTTGGTGGACCAGGTGGCCGGCATGAAGGTCGGGGATCCGACCCAGGGTGAAAACTTCCTCGGACCGCTGTCCTCGGCCGCGGCGCGCGATGGCCTGGCGGCCCAGGTCCAGGACGCCATCGACAAGGGTGCGACGGTGTTGGCCGGCGGCAAGCAGGTAGAAGGGCCTGGCGCCTTCTACGAGCCAACCATCTTGGCCGGGGTCACCGAGCAGATGCGTGCCTTCTCCGAGGAACTCTTCGGCCCGGTGGCGGTCTTATACAAGGTGCACGGCGAGAACGAAGCCGTTGAACTGGCCAACAACACCGATTACGGGCTGGGTGCCTCCATCCACACCCAGGATCTGGAGCAGGCCGAGCGCATTGCCGCCCGGTTGAGCAGCGGCATGGTGGCCATCAATGAGCCTTCGGCGTCCTCTCCTGAGTTGCCTTTTGGCGGGGTGAAGCGTTCTGGCATCGGACGTGAGCTGGGTAAGTACGGGATGGATGAATTCATCAACCGCAAGCTGGTGAAAATCGCCGGACGCTAGATCGCACCATGAGCTGCAGCGCTCCGGTGAAGTGCAAGACACCCTTGCTTCACCGGAGCGCCGCCGCGTGAATTCCGGTTCTTCGTCCTAGAGACCGAGCGGCTGCCTCAGGCGCGCGACGTGGCCCTTGGCATCCACCACTTATTCAATCTGGGAAATCTTCGCGTGCGGATCGATCACCGCGGTGGAGCACAGGGTGCCAGAAAACATCTTGTCGCGAATAGTCTTTACCCCGAAGGAACCGTAGGCCTTGCCCACGGCATTGTCCGGGGGTGACAGGAGGGGGAAGTTAGGGGATTCATCGTCGGCGAAGCTGGCTGAAGAGTCGGGGCTTCGGGGAAGTGCCCAGCACCGCGTAGCCAGCGGCCTGCAGCGAGCCCAGGTTGTCGCGGAAGTCGCAGGCCTCGGTCATGCAGCCGGAGTGGCGGGCTTGGGCTAGAAGTAGACGATGACGCATTGCCCTGCGTAGTCGGCCAGCGAGACGGTCATTCGGCGCGCGTCGTCGAGGCTGAAGGCTGGTGCGGCATCGACAGGGGCCAGGGCAGCGGTGGACTAGGAGATGATCTCCAACTTTCTTATTGCGGAATTTTTATTTTCACTCTAACCCCAGGGTAGATGGGGCTGCGTCAACTTTCCTGCAAGATTGCTGGAGCGGCCTGCGGCTGTCCGAATTGCTTCCTAGGGTGGAAGAAGAAATCATTCCAGGAACACAGAGACCATCAGGGGTGCCTATGAACGTGCCAGAATCCTCGGCCTGCGTGGTCGGACTGATAGCCGACCCCGGCACAGCCGATGCCATGGCCAATCGCGTAGCCAGGCGGCTCGAAGGAGTGCTGGCGAAGCTGGAAGAGCATGAAGTCCATTGGGAGGTGCAGGTCGCACCGTTCTCCCTGCCCTTGGGAGACTCGGGCAGGGTGGCCCTGGAGGACAAGGTGCCGAAGCTGCGCGAGAAACACGGTTGGGACTACATCATCTACCTCACCGATGCACCGCATTACGTACAGCAACGGCCGGTGCGCTCGGTCGTGGCATCGGAATCCTGTTCGGCGGTGCTCTCCATGCCCAGCCTGGGACTGGCCCGGCCGCGCACCGTGGCCTCGGCACTGGCCGAGCTGGTCAAGGAATTATCCACTGGCCAGTCCCCCGGCTCGGCGCCCACACCGCTCGGGCGTGCCATAAGCGTGCACGCAAGCTGGCAGGATGCGGAAAACGAGCAGAACCGGATCTCGAGCATCGAGGGGCTGCGTGGACGGCTGCTGCTCATCGCCGGCATGGTGCGCAGCAACCGCCCCTGGAAGCTCGTTCCGCGCTTGTCTTCAGCGCTGGCCGGCGCCGTGGCGACCGGGGCCTTCGGCGTGTTCTACACCAGCATCTGGTCCATGGCCGATTATCTTTCCACCCAGCGGCTGTGGCTGATCACGCTCTCCAGCATTGCGATCCTCACCCTGTGGCTGCTGCTGCATAACCGGTTGTGGGAAAGCCCCAAGGGCAGCCGCCGCCGCGAGCGCCTGGTCGTCTACAACGCCGCCACCGTGCTGACCGTGGGATTCGCCGCCGCGGCCATGTACCTGCTGATGTTCCTGGCTCTGCTGGCCGGCGCGCTGATCGTCATCGACCAGGAATACCTGGCCTACCAGCTGCGCCACGGCGTCACGCTGGCCGACTACGTGAACCTGGCATGGCTGGCATCATCGCTGGGGACCATGGGCGGCGCCATCGGCTCCAGCTTCGAGAACGTGGAAGAAGTCCAGCGTGCCACCTTCAGCCAGCGCGAATACGAGCGGCGCAACATGGACTTCTCGATTTCCGCACCGGGCGATGAACCCAGTTAGCCCGCCTGGCTACGGCTGGTTCTTGCCGCCATTGACATGCACCGTGGAGCCCACCACGTAGGAAGCATCGTCGCTGGCCAGGAAAACATAGGCCGGGGCGACTTCCACCGGCTGGCCCGCGCGGCCAAGCCAGGTATCGTGCCCGAATTCCGGCAGCGCCTCGATGGGCTGGCCATCCGAAGGCTGCAGGGGAGTCCAAATGGGGCCCGGGGCCACGGCATTGACCCTGATTCCGCGCTTGGCTGCCTGGGAGGCCAATGATTTGGTGAAGTTGCTGATCGCGCCCTTGGTCGCGGCATAATCCATCAGGTGATCCGAGGGATCAAAGGCCTGGATGGACGTCGTGTTGATAATCGAGCCTCCCTCGGGCAACACCTTCAACGCGGCGCGGCTCAAGGCGAACATCGCGAAGATATTCACATCGAAGGTAGCTTCCACCTGTTCATCGCTCAGCTCTTCCAATGACTCGACGCTGATCTGCTTGCCGGCATTGTTGACCAGGATGTCCAGTCCGCCCAAGGCGGCCGATGCTTCGTCCACCAGCGAGTCGCGGTAGCCGTGGTCGCGCAGGTCGCCGGGAAGCCGGTGCACATCGATGCCCGCATCATCAAGCACCGCGGCGATCGCCTGGGCATCGGGTTCCTCGGAGGGCAGGTAGGCCAGGGCCACGTCTGCTCCTTCGCGGGCGAAAGCAATGGCCACCGCCGCCCCGATACCCGAATCGCCACCGGTGATCAGCGCCCGCTTCCCGGCGAGCCGGTCCCGGCCCTGGTAGCTGCGCTCGCCGTGATCCGCCGTGGGCTGCAGCTTTTGGTCCAGCCCCGGCTCTGGCTGGCGTTGTTCTGGCGGGCTGATGCGTTCCTTGCCGGCGCGGCTGGACTGCGGTGAATTCTCGGACATGGGGTTCCTCCTCCTAGGGAAACAGGACGCCGAAGTTGCTCGTGTGCCGGCGTCTGGGAGTTCCCACCCTGCTCCCCAAGGGGGATCAGCTGAACCGGCGGCCCTGGTTTTAGCGCGAATGGCCAGCTGGCATTCGGCCGCGATCCAGCTTCCTTCCTGCTGGCGCACTTTGTGCTAGAGCGGAAGTCTGGGATTTAGCGCAAAGACTCAGGGGGCCGCTGTCCTCGGCTGCGGGTTAATGCCTACGGTAGGGTTCCACCCGCCAGCAAGGAGGATGAGAATGGCCAGCGAATCAAAGAGCAGGATCAAGGACGAAGAACTCTACGAAGAACTGCGCGACGAGGGAAACTCCAAGGCGAAGTCAGCGCGGATCGCCAATGCCGCGGCCCGGGACGGGCGTTCGGCGGTTGGCAAGCGCGGCGGAAAATCCGGCGAGTACGAAAGCTGGACCGTTGAGGAGCTGCAATCACGGGCCAAGGAAATTGGCATCGAGGGCCGCTCGAAGATGCGCAAGGCAGAACTGATCGACGCATTGCGCAATTCCTAGCCCATTCACGCAGAGAAAGGCAGGGCAATGGCTGATCACGAGAATCCGGAGAACCTGGAACCCGAGGAAAACGACGAGCAGGTGGTCCGCGCAGGCCACATCAATGATGAAGACAAAGAACTCACCGGGGAAGACGAAGATCGCTTCGATGCCGGATAAGCCGCTTGATGCAGGGAAGGAAATGCCATGCAGGAAAACCAGATCAATAGGAATCGTCCTCGTCCCGGGCTTTGGCTGATGGTCATCGGCGGGCTGCTGGCGGCAGGATTCGCCGTCTATGCCGTGGTGGCAGCGCCGGACAGCACCTCCGGGCCCTTATGGATCGTCGTGGGCTGGGGTGCACTGGTGTTCCTCTACGGCCTGTATCGGGCCGTGCGCGGTCGCAGCAGCGTGGATCATCCGCGAGGGGGAACCGACGCGAACGGCGTGTGACCCGGCGCTGGCGGGAGAGCCAGCACCATGACCTCCGCGCACGAACACCTCGGGGCACCGAGGGGAAAATCTTCCGCCAGGTGCCTGGTGTGCCGGGCTTGGTGGGCCGGAGCATCCGCCGCGTCGCTGGCAACAGCTGATTAAGCATGTACCGCGGACCGCTGAAGCTGGTACCCGTTAGAAGAGCAAGCAAATAATCCGGCAAAGGAGAAGGACCATGGGAATTCTGGACAAGGCAAAAGACCTGATCGGGCATGCCGCAGAGCGCTTGAAGGATCCGGACAAGGACCTGGTGGAAAAGACCTGGCCAGCCGGCCAGCCTGACGACGAGCATCTTCCCGCACAAGCCGATGGCTCCGAGGACGACGTGGAACAGGGAAATGCCCAGCCCGGACCACAGCCGCCGCACACCGAGCCGGTGGCCGGAGCAGACCCTGAGCTCGACGATTCGATCCAGGACCAGTACGAAGCCGGGCAGAACGAAGACGAGGCCGAACGCTAGGATGCTGGCGGTCGCCGCAACGCAGGAGGTTATTGATGCCAGCTTGCCGGGCCAAGCGCTGCCGGCGATCCACCGTGCGCAGCCAGCATGGCGCGGGGAACACCTGAGATGGGCGCTACCAGCGATTTCACCCGCCCTGCCCTGGTGCTGATCGACCTGCAGCAAGGATTTTTCGAAGCGCCGGAACTGGCTGCGGTGCGCGAGCGCATGCTGTCGCACTGCAACCAGCTGGCCGCCGCCGCCCGCGCATCCGGGGTCCTGGTTCTCAACGTGCGCACGGTGCACCAGGAAGACAAATCGACCTGGACGTTGAAGATGCTCGAGGACGACCAGGGCTATCTTTTCGAGGGAACACCGCAAGCAGCCAATCTTCAGGGGCTCGATCTATCCCTGAGCATTGAGGTGATCAAGCATCGCGATAGCGCGTTCTGGAACACCGGGCTGCTCGCGTTGCTCTCGCAGCACCGGGCCACATCCATTGCCCTGGCCGGAGTCTCGCTGGACACCTGCATCGCCGCCACTGCGGCCGATGCATTTGCGGCGAACCTGCCGGTGGCCTTGGGCATCGATGCCACTGCCTGTGCAGAGCCGGATCTGGAGCAGAGCACGCTGAAGTTCATGGAGGAACAGCATCGGCAGAAGCTGATGGACACCAGTCAGCTATGCCAGATGTTCTCCTCGGCGCACTAGCCGCCGGGAAAATCAAGGAAAGGAACAATGATGACACTGGAAAATCCCGAATTCTACGACTTGCGCCAAGACCTGGACGCCGAGGAGCCACTGGATGGCCGCAACAGCCAGCCTGCAGAAGGTTCATCGGATGCGCCCCAGTCGCTGGATGCCGAGGATCCCTTGCATGGCGTGGAGAAGGTATTGGCCGACAATGACCATGACCCGCTTGCGCTGAACCCCGAACCGCTCGATGAGCAGCGAATTGCCGACCCGATTCCCCTGGATGACGAGGCGGAGGAGGACCGGGCGGGCATTGACGCGCAACGGCTGGCCAACCTGCCCGACCAGCGCCAGAGCCCGGATCAGCAGTAGCGCGGCAAGCTTCCCTCTTCGGCGGAGCTATGCCTTCGCCTCTTGGGTGAAGAAGGAGATCTTGCCGCTGGCTTCCAAAATAGCCAGCCTGACAGAGGTGTAATTCTCGATGCCTGATTGCCGGGCCAGCATGCTCAGCTCATCCAGGCCGATGCGCTCCTTATGCAGGGCCTTGCGATCCACCACGCCATCGCGGATCAGCACGATAGGCCGGCCCTGCATCAGCTTGCCCACTTTCGGCCAGCGCATATTCGCATAGTTCAGTCCTGCAGCCAGAACCAGCATGGTGAACACCGCCAGCAGGCTGCCGGTGAGCGAACGGTCTTCCATGGTGATGCCCTGCTGCACCAGATCGCCCAGGACAACAAAGAGGATCAGCTCGAAGGAGCTGAGCTCGCCGAGGGTGGACCTGCCGGAGGCTCGTGTCACCAGCCACAGGATGATGAACGCAACGGCCGCGCGGATGACAATTTCCATCAGGGAGCCCTCCAGGTTTCAAGGTCAATGCTCGTGTGCAGGTCTTCAGCGGTGATGCCCAGCGAACCCTTGGTTTTCGGTTTCCACTGGTCTGAAGCGCGACCGGTCAGCGTGGCCACCATCGACCGTCCCCCTTTCGCCGGGGCCACCTCGAATTCCACCGTGCCATCGCCTCGGCTTGACTGGGATTCCGGTTCAGGGAAAGCAGAGAAATCCTCGAAGAACATGAGGTAGTCCTCGCTGATGGAGATCTTGACCGTTTCGGGCAGTGGCTGAGTCGAGCTGAGCGCTATCCGCAATTGGATTTCATTCCCGGCCCGCACCACCAACGGATATTCCACCTGGATGTCCAGGTTGCCGGCGCGCTGCCCGGTGGTCTTCTCCCGGTCGAATGCGCCAAAGAGGGCCACAAGAACAAGGGCAGCCACCGCGAACAGCGTTGCCAGCCTAATCCGGCGCCGCCCCTTATTGTCTTCTTCTGAAGTGATGTCATCCAAGGTCGAGTCATCGACCGTGGCCTGGTAGATGTTTTGCATGGAACTGGGTCCTCCTTGCGCCTCTGATTTCGAGGCTAATTCGCCCTATCGCTATGAACGACAGCAGGATCCCACTTCACAGGAGATTTCCAGAACTCGACCCTGCCTGCCCCGCGGCGCGAACCTGTGCATTTGGGCAAGGTGCTTGAGCCAGCCAGTAGATGGTGCCACCGTGGCATCAGGAGGAGATCACCATGAACAACCAAGACGTACTCGACAAGCAGCAAATCAGGGACTATCTCAAGGACCTGCCGCACTGGCGCGAAGTGCCCGGATCCATCGCCGCGGTCTTCCAGGCCAAGACCTCGGCAGCAGCCATCGAACTGGTGAACGAGATCGCTAGTGCGGCCGAATTGGACCAGCATCACCCGGACGTCGACTGGCGGTACAACAAAGTCTTCGTCACCACCACCTCCCACGACGCCGGAGGGGCGGTGACCACCCGCGATATCGCACTGGCCAGCAAGATCTCCGAGAGGGCCCAGGCGCTGGGGGTCGCCGCGCACCCCGAGCTCATCGCCGTCGTGGAAGTCTGCATCGACAGCGATGATCCGCAGAAGATCGCGCCGCAGTGGGCCGCCGGGTTGGGCTACCGGGTGATGGATGATGGTTCACTGGTGGATCCCGACCGCAGGCTGCCGGCCATCTGGTTCCAGGAAACCGCCTCGCCCAACCCGAACCGGTTCCATCTGGATGTCTGGAAGCCCTATTCCGAAAGCTCCAGGGTGCTGGAGAAGTTGCGGGAGCAGGAAGCCGCCCTTGATGACCAGCAAGCACCGAGCTTCGTGGTGGCTACCGACCGGCAGGGCAACCGCTTCTGCATCTGCACCGAGCGGGAGCGCTAGCGGCGCCGGCGCTCGCCGTGCCTATCGCCGGCCGCGTTCGGCAGGCCGCCGGCGAAGGCAGAGTTTGACAGCAACTGAGTCAGCTGGAACCTTGGGCTGGACGCTGCTCAGGGAGATGGCAGGACAACCAGTGGGCGTTGCACAAGAAATCATCGCTTCGATTATGGTGCAGCTGCCCTGGAACGCCGAGCCCTACAAGCATTTCCACCGGCAGCCCGGACTGGGACTGGAAGAGCATGGGACCTCGGCGCGGATCGTGTCGGAGCTCTGTGCCCTGGGCTATAAGATCCACAAGATCGGCGGCACCGGAGTTGTCAGTGTGCCGGCCATCGGGGCCGGGCCGGTGGTGCGGGCCCGCGCCGATATTGACGCCCTTCCGGTCACCGAGAATACCGGGTTGGACAATGCCTCCAGTGTCCAGGGCGTCATGCATGCCTGCGGCCGCGACACGTACATCGCCACCCTGTTCGGGGCCGCGAAGATACTCGCCGAGCACCAGGAATCCGGGTCCGGCACCCATATCGCGCTCTTCGGGCCGCCGAGGAAACCGCCGCAGGCACCAAGGCCATGGTGGCCGACGGGCAGGTGGAGAAGATCCCGAAGCCCGACATGGCGCTGGCCCAGCACCTGATGCCCGTGGAAGCTGGGAAGATCGGCACCAGCACGGGGCCGATCCTTTCCGCAGGCGACAACCTGCACATCACCGTCTGCGGGCACGGATCCCACGGCTCGATGCCGCACAACTCGGTGGATCCGATGGTCCTGGATTCGTCCATCGTGCTCATGCCGCAGACCATTGTTTCGCGTGAAACCCGGCCCGGGCAGTTCGCCATTTTGACTGTGCGCGCGTTGAACGCCGGCAGCGCCGCGAGCATGATGCCCGGCGAATGCCAAGCCGCCGGCTTGCTGCAGGAACCTGATTTCTAGTTCTACGACCAGTTCCCGCTGACCGGCAACGACGCCGTGGCCAACGACCGGGTCACCAAGGCCTTCGAGGCCCACTTTGACCAAAGCCAGTTCTAGCAGGCTGACCCGGTCACCGCCTCGGAAGATTGCAGCACCATCCCCAATGCCTTCGGCATCCCTTACATATACTGCACCGTGGGCTGCGCGGATCCGGATGCATATCGGGCCGCGGCCGCCGAGGACACCGTCGCCTCGAAGATCCCGGCGAACCACTCGCCGTTCTTCGCCCCCCGTCATCAACCCAACACTTGAAACAGGAACCCGCACCCAGGTTCTGGCCGCGCTGTCCTACCTGGGCGCGGGAGCCGTAAACTACACGAGTGGCGCTAGGCCACCGGGGTGTAGAGCAACCAGCACAGCGCAAAGCTCATGACACCGATGGCGGTGGCAATCACAGTCCACGTCGACAGGGCAATCTTGGTGGAGATGCCCAGGAAGCGGCTCACCAGCCAGAAGCCCGAGTCGTTGACGTGGTAGAGGGTGATGGAGCCGGAAACAATGGAGACAACTATGCAGGTCAGGGCCAGCGAGGACCTAGTCGCCGAAGGCGGAGACCGCCGACGCCACGAGCCAGGCCGCGGTGGTGTCGGCCATGGTGGCGGAACCCTGGGCAACGCGCATGATCAAGGCGTTCAGGAATCCGGCCAAGATCAATGGCATGCCCACCGATTGCAGGCTGGTCTTGCGCCACACTATAGCCTTTGGATGTCTCCGCCGTTGACCACGGTACGCCAACGCCAACCGTTGAATTCAATGGGGTAAATTGCTGTGGAACGACTGTTGGCCTTGGCGGATGATCCAGGCCGATTTGCCCGCCCTTTTCTGCTGGAGACTCGGCTTGTTGTTCGCGAGTCAACCGCTGCCTCGAAGTAGCGTCGCAAAGGTAGGCGGGTATTCCTTAGGATGCGGATAGCTGTCTGGATGTGACTAATAATGGGCGGTCAAAAGCTCCGGGAGGCTACTGATTCAGAAATCTTCGTAGGGGTTCGCTGGGCTTAGTCGAGTATCGGTTCAAGCACTACGGGGCTACGAAGGGACTATAGCGAGCGTCCATGGAGCCATTAAGCGGAACTAGCCTCGATGCATCCCTGATCGAAAGGGTCGGCATGGAGGCTCTCCACTGCGTAGGGCGAGAACATGAGATGAGTTTCTTGTCGTCAGTGTGTACTGGTATCGGTGTGGGAATTGGTCCGGGGATGACGACCCACGATGAGAACCATTCCAGCACTCGCCTCTGGTGGTCATAGATAGGGTGGGAAAGAGTGTGTACCCGAACGGCGAGATTCCAAATCTCACCGTGCGCGAGCGAGCAATGTAGGGCCGGTTGGTGGATAAACCGATGATGTTCATCGTGGAATAGAACCAACGGCTGGGGAATAGACGATACCGTCCCGGATATCTCACTGCTAGTTAGCTAGTGGCACGATATCCGCGACGGTACACATCGCACAATTGGTGCAGGGCCGCTGATGGTTCGAAAGATCTACAGCAGCAGGCGGCCCAATCACCAACTTCTTCAGTTCTTATCCATGCCTACGGTGTTTCCGAAGTAAGATCAGCACGATTCCTGAAGCTAGAGCCAGCGCGGAAATTCCAAGAATAATCCCGCTAGACGTTCCCGTATTGGCCAGGTGTTCTTCCGGAGACCGTGGTATTTCGCTTGGAGTTGGTTCCGTTGGCGTTTCGCTTGGGGTTGGCTCGGTTGGAGTTGGTTCCGTCGGCGTTTCGCTTGGGGTTGGTTCCGTTGGAGTTGGTTCCGTCGGCGTTTCGCTTGGGGTTGGTTCGGTTGGAGTTTCGCTTGGGGTTGGCTCGCTTGGGGTTGGTTCGGTTGGAGTTTCGCTTGGGGTTGGTTCGGTTGGAGTTTCGCTTGGGGTTGGCTCGGTTGGAGTTGGTTCCGTCGGCGTTTCGCTTGGGGTTGGTTCCGTTGGAGTTGGTTCCGTCGGCGTTTCGCTCGGGTTGGTTCGGTTGGAGTTTCGCTTGGGGTTGGTTCCGTTGGAGTTGGTTCCGTCGGCGTTTCGCTTGGGGTTGGTTCGGTTGGAGTTTCGCTTGGGGTTGGCTCGCTTGGGGTTGGTTCGGTTGGAGTTTCGCTTGGGGTTGGCTCGGTTGGCGTTTCGCTTGGGGTTGGCTCGGTTGGAGTTGGTTCCGTCGGCGTTTCGCTTGGGGTTGGTTCCGTCGGCGTTTCGCTCGGGGTTGGTTCGGTTGGAGTTTCGCTTGGGGTTGGTTCCGTCGGCGTTTCGCTCGGGGTTGGTTCGGTTGGAGTTTCGCTTGGGGTTGGTTCGGTTGGAGTTTCGCTTGGGGTTGGTTCGGTTGGCGTTTCGCTTGGGGTTGGTTCGGTTGGCGTTTCGCTTGGAGTCGGTTCTACAGGGACCGGCGTATTCTGGACAGCGCCAAAGGTGACTTCTTGCTCCTCTTTGCTGATGGTTACAGCCAAGACATCTTCAGATAAGACGTAGCCTTCGGGAGCTTTGGTCTCCTTCAAGGTGTATTCGCCGAGAGGCAAGTCGAGAACCTTCAAACTCCCCGCGTCAGAGTCGGCATCTCTTTGGCCATTGTCGATCACTGCCATTGGCTGACCATCAGGACCGGTCAGTTCCCACTCGGAGCCCGGCAAGGTATCGCCATGTGGGCCAACTTTCGTCCATAGAACGCTTCCATGGACCTCGGGAGCAACCTGTGCGTTATTGGTCAGGGCCAGCTCGACTCCGGCAGTACTTTCTGGCGTTACCTCGTATGTGCCATCTTCAAGCTTGGTGACCCCTGGGCCATCAAGGGTCCACTCGCTCCAAATTACCCCGTCAATCTCCGGAAGATCGATCTCTTCAACAATGAATGTCGACCCCAGTGGCTCGCGGTCACTTTTAGTGGGCTGGCCGACTGGAACGGTCATCAACTTCGGAGCCGCGTCTGACCCCTTGACGCTGTATTCAACCGTAAAGACTGCGTCATTAACAAGAGCTGAGCCGTCCCCCTCGACAGTTTTAGTAACGGTGAACCGGGTGTATTCCTCGCCTGTGCCCGTGCCGCCGCCTTTAGACTTCACGTGGTGCTGCGAGCTAGTCTTCGTAGATCCAACGACAGCTTGATTGCCGAAAACATCGCCTTCAAGAACTACCCCGTCGGCTTCCGTCCAATACTGAAGACGGTACGTGTTCTGATCGCTCACACCGTGAGCCTCAAATTCAAACGACTTCATGTCTTGCGACCATGTCATCGAGTAAAGCGATGGGTCGACAACTTGCCAATTGCCAACCAGCTGACCATCTTCAACTGGTCGTTCGATGAGTTGTGCATCGCCCGTGTAATGGTGGTTTTCATGCGTCGGGTCCAGTTGATCCGAAATCCTGAATCCGCCATCTTGCACGAATCCCGCAGGAACAGCGATAGTCCAGCTAAACCGACCCTCGGTATCAGTTTCTCCGCCCCACTTCACTGGATACTCCGGGGCCGTCATGTCCTCGGGGACAATCCCGCCTTCGCCTGGAAGATCGACAATAACGAACTCGTCGCCGACTTCGAATTCCACTTTTTCTTCTGACGTGGACTTGTCTACTTGGACACTCATCCAGAAGGAGCCACCAATATTCTCTTGGTCGTCAACTACGTTGGTCAGAGTGCAAATGACCTCCGGGCTACCTGCATCGGAGACTTCACAAGTTGCCATGACTTCATTGGTCGCTGGGTCGACAATATTGAAATTTCCCTGACCCCAGCGCGAAAATTCTGCGGGCAGAGTCATGCCAAAGGTATCCCCAGCTTTGGCTCCATTTGGAACAGACCAGTCAGCGGTAATTTTTGCTGATTCCCACTGATTAAGTGGGCCGTCTTGACCATTCTCACGCTCAATCTTGATATTGGAGATAGCGTCAGGATACGTAACGTTAGTCGCGGCATTTGCGGCTGTCGTTCCGGTTAAAAGAGTGCCGATGACAAGGAACAAGGCTAGAAGCCCCGCTCCATATCTATGCATTGGCCTTGCATGTCTTAATTGGTGCATACCCAGTCCTATTCGGATGCGTGCCATGGGGAGATGAACGGTTGCCCCATGGGCAGACGCGATGCGTCCAAGCACATGATTCTGTTTCATTTCCACTCCAAAGCGATCGTTGTCGAATCTAGCGAGCTCGCCGCCGGATAGTCAGTGCGACCAGTCAGGGCATGTGGCAGCGCGAGATCCATCGAGCAAATAGACCTTTGTCTCAATACGGTAGATAGACGATTGCTGTAATCGTGACGCTGTCATAGGAAAGTTCTTGCAAGTTTTGACGTTCTACATCCGCAACGTAGAAGAACGCTCAGCAGGGGGCTTAGGTTCAAGACCATTACCTAACTGATCGCACAGGCTGCAGTGAGCCATCGGTTGAGCCGGATCTAGACTGCAGGCCGTGAATGAGTTGTTTTGTTCCAGATTGGTCCGCACAGGTTTCTGCGTTCCTACTCGTGGGGTATCGACTGGCGCACCGGCTATTCCGCCACTAAATCAATAAGTTATGATTAACGCCATTACGCCCGGGATTCTGCGGAAAGCAGTTGCTTGGTACTGGTTGAGAAGAATCAATCGCAAGGATGACTCCTACTGTCCTATTGTCAAGCTAGACTGGCAAGCGCCCTTCAATCATCGCGCCCTTAATCCGGAGCGGCGCGGTGCCGGAGGGCCTGATGCCAGCGAGGATTTTCCACATGCTTCTCAAGCTCATCTTGAAACATTCCAAGCCCTATACGGGCTGGATTATTGCCGTTATCATTTTGCAGCTGGCCACCACCATGGCCACTCTTTACCTTCCAAGCCTCAACGCCAAGATCATCGACGTAGGTGTGCGAACAGCTGATATCGATTACATCTGGCGCACCGGCGGACTAATGCTCATGGTCGCCCTGGTGCAGGTGGCCACCGCTGTGGCCGCCGTGTACTTCGGGGCCAAGACCGCCATGAGCGTCGGCCGCGACATCCGCCAATCGGTTTTCGAGAAGGTCTCCACCTTCTCGGCCCAGGACGTGAACAAGTTCGGCGCCGCCACCCTGATCACCCGCGGCACCAACGATGTGCAGCAAATCCAGATGCTCACCTTGATGGCGTTGAACTTCATGATCAACGCGCCGATCATGTCCATCGGCGGCGTGGTCATGGCCATCCGCGAGGATCCCGGGCTCTCCTGGCTCGTCTGGGTTTCGGTGCCCCTGGTGCTGATCGTGGTCGGCCTGCTGGTCATCAAGCTGATGCCGCTGTTCCGCGAGATGCAGACGCGCATCGATGGGATCAACGGAGTGCTGCGCGAGCAGATCACCGGCATCCGCGTGGTCCGCGCCTTCGTTCGCGAAAACCACGAGACCGAACGCTATGACGATGCCAACCAGAAGCTGACCGACCTCGGCGTGAAGGTCGGCAACCTGTTCGTCTTGATGTTCCCTGCCATCACCATGATCCTGCACCTGTCCACGGCGGCAGTGCTCTGGTTCGGCGGCCACCGGGTGGACAACGGCGATGTGGAAGTCGGCGCCCTGACCGCTTTCCTGCAGTACATGCTGCAGATCCTGATGGCCGTCATGATGGGCACCTTCATGGCCATGATGATTCCACGTGCCATGGTGTCGGCCGACCGCATCTCCGAGGTCCTTGGCAGCGAACCGTCGATGCAGGATGCGGCAGACCGCGAGGTCCAGCTTCCGGAACCAGGCACCGTTGAATTCAAGGACGTGACTTTCGGCTACCCGGGGGCAGAAGCTCCGGTCCTCTCGGGCATTTCCTTCACCGCCAAGCCGGGACAGACCACCGCCATTATCGGTTCCACCGGTGCCGGCAAAACGACCCTGTTGAATCTGATTCCGCGGCTCTACGACGCGACGGAAGGCGAGATACTCATTGGCGGCGTGCCGCTGAAGGAATTGGGCCGGGAAGCAATCTCGCGCAATATCTCCGCAGTGCCACAGCGCCCCTACCTGTTCTCCGGAACCATCGCCAGCAACCTGCGCTTCGGTGCACAGGATGCCAGCGATGAAGAACTGTGGGAGGCGCTGGACATCGCGCAGTCAACTGACTTTGTCACCGAACGCGAAGGCCAGCTCGAATCCACCATCTCGCAGGGCGGCACCAACGTCTCGGGTGGCCAGCGCCAGCGGCTGTGCATTGCCCGCGCCCTGGCGGCCAAGCCGATGACCTATCTTTTTGATGATTCTTTCTCGGCATTGGATGTGAACACCGATGCCAAGCTGCGTGCAGCCTTGGCTGAACCAACCAAGGACGCAGCGGTGATCATCGTGGCCCAGCGTGTCTCCACGATTACCGAGGCAGATCAGATCCTGGTTCTGGACCACGGCGAAATCGTGGCCCGGGGAACCCACGAAGAACTGCTGGAATCCTCGGAAACCTACCAGGAAATCGTGACGTCCCAGCTGAGCGTGGAGGAGGTGGCCTAAGTGGCGAAGAAACAGAAAAATGCGCAGCCGGAGCAGCTTGATAGCGAGCTGGCCGCAATTGACGAATTTGAAGTAGCCGCCGGTGCCGATGACTGGAGCGGTGGTGCTCCAGCGCGCAAGGCAGAGCACTTCTGGCCATCGGCCAAGCGCCTTGTCGGCCTGATGTCCCCGTACAAGTGGGGCATGGTCCTGGTGTTCGCGCTGATCACCGTGTACGTGGTGCTGTCGGTGATTGCCCCGCGTGTTCTGGGCAAGGCCATGGACGTGATCTTTGCCGGTTTGATCGGCAAGAACATCCCTGCCGGGACGCCGGCCGATGTTGTCATCCAGCAGCTGCGCGATTCTGGCCAGGGCACCCAGGCGGACATGCTCTCGAAGGTCGATTTTGTGCCCGGTCAGGGCATCGACTTCACCCAGCTCTCGCAGTTCATCCTGATTGTCCTTTCGATGTACTTCGTGGCGTCGGTCTTCTCCTGGGCTTCGGGCTGGCTGCTGAACAAGCTGGTCATGCGCGTGGTCTACAACCTGCGCAAGGACGTCGAGGACAAGCTCAACCGCCTGCCGCTGAACTACTTCGATACCCGCCAGCGCGGAGACGTGCTCTCGCGCGTGACCAACGATGTGGACAATATCCAAAATGCGCTGCAGCAGGCCTTGAGCCAGCTGGTGCAGTCCATCATGACGGTCATCGGCATTGTCATCATGATGTTCGTGGTGTCCTGGCAAATGGCCTTGATTGCCCTGGTTGCCTTGCCGCTGTCCGGTATTGCCGCCGGTGTCATCGGCTCCAGGGCGCAGAAGCTGTTCACAGCACAGTGGAAGAACACCGGAGCGCTCAACGGCCAGATCGAGGAATCCTTCTCGGGCCACGAGCTGATGAAGGTCTTCGGCCGCGAAGAGGACATGGTTGATCGCTTCACCGCCCGCAACGAAGAGCTGTACAAGGCCAGCTTCGGTGCCCAGTTCGTTTCCGGCATGATCATGCCGGTGATGAACTTCGTGTCCTACCTCTCCTACGTCGGCATCGCCGTCGTGGGTGGCCTGCGCGTGGCTTCGGGTGCGATGAGCCTTGGCGATGCCACGGCCTTCATCCAGTACTCGCGCGAGTTCACCCAGCCGCTGGGCCAGATCGCCGGCGTGGCGAATATGCTGCAGTCCGGTGTGGCCTCGGCAGAGCGGACCTTCGAGCTGCTGGACGCCGAGGAGCAGGATCCCGAGGACGCCCAGGCAACCCTGCCTGAGCGCACCGACGGCCATGTTTCCTTCCAGAACGTGTCCTTCTCCTACACCACGGACAAGCCGCTGATCGAGGACCTGTCCTTTGATGCGGACCCTGGCCACACGGTGGCGATTGTCGGTCCGACCGGTGCCGGCAAGACCACCTTGGTGAACCTGGTGATGCGCTTCTACGAGTTGAACTCGGGGAAGATCATGCTCGATAACCATGACATCACCCAGCTCTCGCGTGCTGATCTGCGTTCCAAGGTGGGCATGGTGCTCCAGGATGCGTGGCTC
The DNA here is from genome assembly GCF_001302565.1 of Glutamicibacter halophytocola. NCBI lineage: Bacteria > Bacillati > Actinomycetota > Actinomycetes > Micrococcales > Micrococcaceae > Glutamicibacter > Glutamicibacter halophytocola. Next base: position 3,390,169 of record NZ_CP012750.1, on the reverse strand, counting down.
TTTGGCGGCACCATCATGGAGAACATCCGCTACGGACGTCTGGATGCCACCGATGAGGAAGTCATCGAGGCCGCCAAGGCAACCTTCGTGGATCGTTTCGTGCGTGCATTGCCCGATGGCTATGACACCATCATCGATGAGGAAGGCACCAACGTGTCGGCCGGTGAGAAGCAGCTGATCACGATCGCCCGTGCGTTCGTGGCCAACCCTTCCCTGCTGATTCTCGATGAGGCCACCAGCTCGGTGGATACGCGTACCGAGTTGCTGGTGCAGCAGGCGATGGCCGCATTGCGCAGCGATCGCACCAGCTTCGTGATTGCCCACCGCCTTTCGACGATCCGCGATGCCGACACCATTCTGGTGATGGAAGCGGGCAAGATCGTTGAGCAGGGCAACCATGAGCATCTGTTGAAGACCCAGGGCGCGTACTACCGCTTGTACCAGTCGCAGTTTGCTGGTCCAGCCGAGGACGTGGATGCGAATCCGGATACCGCAGCGGTGGCCGCGGTGTCCGCTGGAACTCCGGTGGCTTCCGAATTGGCACCGGAGGCCAAGGAGGAAACCGAGTAGTTTTCCTCCCTGGAGGCCCCGGGTTCTGGCAGTTCAATCCTGCCGGAACCCGGGGCCTTTGCCGTGCTCGGCCAGGGGTTTCAGAAGCCGCCAAAGTGCGCGACCAGGTCACCAATAGCGCATCTTTCCGCGGATGATGATGCAATGTGATCATGATGCTTAGACAGTTGGAATATCTGGTGGCGCTGGCCAATGAAGGGCACTTTGCCCGGGCAGCCGAGGAATGCGCGGTCTCCCAGCCAGCATTGTCCGAAGGCATCCGAAAACTTGAAAAGGAACTGGGCGCGCCACTGGTCAGGCGCAGCCATGCCTTCCAGAGCTTGACCGTTGAAGGGGAGACTGTGCTCAAATGGGCTCGAAAACTCCTGAAAGACCACGAATCGCTGAAACAGGAAATTGCCCATTACCAGCATGGGCTCAATGGAACCCTGCGCATCGGCACCGTTCCTGCCGCCTCCTCCACGGTCGCAACGCTCACCGACAAATTTGCCCGGGCCTATCCGGAAGTGGGCATCAATGTCCAGGCAAGCCTCCGGTCGGAGGAGATTGTCCGCCAGATCAGGAACTATGAGCTGGACGCGGGGCTGATCTATGCGGAGCCGCAGGACGTGGCCGGGCTGCTGGTATATCCGCTCTATGCCGAGGAGCATGTGCTGCTCACCGCGACGGGCGTACTCGCCCAAGACGCGGTGGTGCCATGGAGCTCAGCCTTGGAGCTGCCTTTGTGCCTTCTCGATTCATCCCTGAGGGGACGCCAAGTGCTGGACCAGACGCTCAGCGAGCATGGCCTGGAAGTCTCTCCGCGCATCGAATGCGACTCGATAGTCACGCTGCTCGCGCATGTGTCAACGGGAAATTGGGCCAGCATTGTCCCGCGCCAGTGGCTGCCTCCGCTGGGCACCCTTCCCGGAATCGAGTTGACCCGGCTGGATGATCCGCAGGTCACGTCGCAGATTTCCCTGGTGATGGAAGATGACAATCCGTTAACTTTGATGACGCGAGCGCTCCAGAAGATTATTTTTGAGATTTTTCCGTCGGCTAATAGCGCTCCCAGTAGTCGTCATAACTAATGTTTATTGGATCATCGGATCTGATTGTTGGATTTGATCAAGGCATATCCCTGAACCTAGAAACAGGCCCGAGCTCATGACCGACTCAGGCCATGCGACGGGAGGCGGGGATAAATCAATGGAACGAGGCAGCGCTTCAGTGCTCCGGGGGCCAAGCGAAAGCGGCAACCGGCCAGGTGCCACGCTGGTCCCAGGGCTGCGCTGACGATGGGCAGAGCAACGCCGCTCCTCACGGCCATCCGGAAGTCCACGCCGAAGCCCGCTTCATTGATTGACTGGCAGCGTTTTGCCATGGCGCACAGCCCGGAGATCCGTCCGGCCGTCCGCGTTGGCCTGGGCCTGGGGATCCCCGGCAGCGTATTGCTGGCAACGGGCAGAACAGACCTCCTCGCCTACGCGGTGTTCGGCTCCATCGTCGGAATGTACGGACGCGCTCCGCATCGTTGGCAGCGGCTGAAGAACCAGCTGCTCGGGGCGGCCATGATGCTCTGCGCGGGAATCTGCGGGATCGCCATGGCTCCCCTGGGATTGCATGGGTGGGTGCTGCTTGCCGGAGGAATGTTCTGGTCAGCCTTCAGCTCGGTGATCGCCGATCGATATGGGATCAAGCCAGGCGGAGCCTTCTTCCCGCTTTTTGCCTTTGGCGCTTTGGGGACCTTGCCGGTGGGGGAGCTGCCTGCAGTGGATGGGCTGATTGCGTTCGTGGCGACCGCGCTGTTCAGCGTTTTGCTCGGCCAAGCCGATCGATTTGAAGCCATGGGCGAACGCAGGAGGGGCGCCACGGTGATTCCCTGGCCCGCCATCCTGCGCAGGGCAAGAACCTACCTGCTGGTGATTTTCCTGGCTGGAGCTGTCGGGATCTTGCTGCACGTGGAACATCTCCAGTGGATCCTGGCCGGGGCGGCCGTTCCGCTGGCCGCTGGCAATGCCCGAGGGCGCTTGCGGCGAGGCGCTCACCGGCTCGCCGGTACCCTGGCTGGCATTGGCGCGCTGTTGGGAATCAGCTACCTGGCGCCCAGCGAGCCGGTGATCGGGTGCTTGATCATCTTGCTGATGTTCCCTACCGAGGCCTATATGGCTCGAAACTACGGTCTTGCCCTCAGCTTCTTCACCCCGCTGATTATCTTGATGCTCCAATTGGCCAATCCGAAGATCGGATCGCAGCTGGTGTGGGACTGCGCCATGGGAAATCTGCTGGGCGTGGTGGTCGGCATTGCGGCGGCCGCCGTGTTTGAACGGCGCCCTTCATCCATGAAAGCCAACCTAGGCGAAGCGCGGAAATCGAACAGCAGCATGAACCCCGATGAAAAATAAGACAAATGAGTTCTATTAAATAGTCTGAGGTCTACCCGAATCCGGCTGTCAGGACATAAGCTGTCCTTGAACTCGCATATTTTCATCGAGGAAAGGAAAAGAAAGCATGTCTGATGCATCCGTGCCTACTGTGGGCGCAAAACTTTCGGCAGAATTCTTGGGCACCTTTGTGCTGGTCTTTGGTGGCTGCGGTTCGGCCATTTTCGCGGCAAAAGTCATGGCAGATGAATCCGTCAACATGGGGATCGGATTCATGGGCGTCGCTTTGGCCTTCGGCTTGACCGTATTGGTCATGGCCTACGCCGTCGGGCATATCTCCGGAGGGCACTTCAATCCTGCGGTCACCCTGGGCACCGCCTTCGCTGGCCGCACCCCATGGAAAGACGTGGCACCTTATATCGTCACGCAGATCATTGCCGCTTCGGTGGCCGGCGCGGTGCTGTTCTGGATCGCCTCGGGCAAGGATGGCTTCAGCGCAGTTGATTCAGGATTTGCCTCCAACGGCTACGGCGATCGTTCACCCGATGGCTATTCCCTGGTTGCGGCCTTGGTTGCTGAAATCGTCCTCACCGCTATTTTCCTCTACGTGATCCTGGGTTCCACCGACGAGCGCGCGCCCAAGGGCTTTGCCCCGATTGCCATCGGCCTGTCGTTGACCCTGATCCACCTGGTGTCGATTCCGGTCACCAACACCTCGGTCAACCCCGCTCGTTCGCTGGGCGTAGCCTGGTTTGCCGGTCCTGAGGCCTTGGGCCAGGTCTGGCTGTTCATTCTCGCGCCGATTATTGGCGCGGCTATTGCCGGTGTCAGCTACAAGGTCTTGTTCCCGGCCTTCGTCGACAAGGGCCGCGAAGGATTCGACCGCAACTAGGGTCTGATCCTCTCTGGCGCCTAGTGCCAGCTCTCTGCGCCCGAGGGTGATCACTGATCATGCAGTGATCGCCCTCGGGCGTTGTAGCGCCTGGGCACCGGCAAGGACGGCGATCTGCGTCTGCTCGCTCACGGTTGAGGCAAATCCATAGGCAAGCCCATTAGGCTTGTACCATGCAACAATGGCCAGAGCACCCAGTTCGATACATGGCTGTACGGCCCAGGCAACGCGTCTTCAACGCCGGCAAGTTCAGCAAGGGCGATGCGTGGACGATGCTGGCCTACCTGGTCTTCTTCATCGGGGGAGCAGCCGGGCTGATTGCGCTCGTCCCGGGCTACATGGCGGCGTTCGAAACCCAGGAGCAAGCGCTCTTCGGCATCAACCTCATCCTGTATGTCGGCTTCTTCATTCTCGCGATGTTCCAATGCGGTCCGCAGTTCTTCGATTCCTTCAAGACCATGCGCTACCACCCGTGGGCGAAGTGGCTGATGCTGCCCGGAGGCTGGCTGCTGACCATCATGGTCAACGCGATCATCGCAGGACTCACCGGCCAAGTGGTGACCAGCGAAAACCAAGCCGCCCTGGAAGGCATGGCCACGACCGTGCCGCTGCCCGTGATGCTGGTCGTCACAGCGCTCTTTGGCCCGTTTGTCGAGGAATACTTCTTCCGCCACCTGCTGATCGGCAAGCTGTCACGCAAATTCAATATCTGGATTTGCCTGCTGTTCTCCACCGTCCTCTTCGCGGGGATCCACTTCGTCGGCGCGGGCGTCGGGTCCTGGCTGGAAGTCGTCCCCTATTTCATGCTCGGCATCACGATGGGCCTGGCCTACATCCTCAGTGGCAAGTCGATGGCCTACTCCTACATGCTGCATGTTCTGAATAACACCATTGCCCTGCTGGTCGTCTATCTTCTCTACCCGCTACTACCTGCAGGAGCCTGAAGCAGTGCCGTTTGCCGGACATGAACCACGCACTCCTGCTTACCGCGGCATGCTGCTGGCCCTCTTTGCCAGCGGCGTGGCCACTTTCTCCCAGCTCTACGCAGTGCAGGGGCTGCTGCCAGTCATCTCCAATGACTTCCGCATCACCTCGTCCCAAGCCGCGCTGGCGGTCTCGTCAGCGACCTTGGGGCTGGCCCTTGCGGTGACGCCGTGGGCCATTATCTCGGATCGGATTGGCCGGCGCAGGGTCATCTGCGCGGCGCTGGTCGCCTCGGTACTGCTGGGACTGCTCAGCACCCAGTCGCCGACGTTCCAGTCGCTCGTTGTCATCCGGTTCTTTGAAGGCATCGCCCTGGCCGGGGTACCCGGATCTGCCCTGGCATTCCTCGTGGACGAGGTCAGCCCCAGGGCCGTGGCCGTAGCCAGCGGCACCTACATCTCGGGAACCACCTTGGGCGGACTGGCCGGAAGGCTGGTGGCCAGTTTCGTTGGCGAGCCTGCGGGGTGGCGTTGGGGGATCGCGGCGGTGAGCATCATGGCCGGACTGGCCACGCTGTTCTTCTTGCTCAAAGCCCCCGCAGCCCAAGGCTTCGCACCCATCCGGGACCAGAACCTCAAGGCGATCGCCGCGAAGTTCGGCCAAGCGCTGCGCGGGAAGATGATTCTGGTCTATGCCCAGGGCTTCTTGCTCATGGGCGGCTTCGTCGCGGTCTACAACTATCTGGCGTTTCGGCTGGAAGCGCCTCCCTATCTCATCCCGTCATCCCTCGCGGCCCTGGTGTTCTTGGCGTATCTGTCTGGCACCTACACCTCGGTGGCCAGCGGGAAGGTGGTGGCCAGAATTAGGCGCCGCAATACGCTGCGCCTGAGCATCTTGTGCAGCGCCGCGGGACTGGCCTTGACCCTTGCGGGCAATCTCGTCGTCATTGTTGCCGGGCTGCTGGTCTTCACCGCGGGCTTCTTCGCGGCCCATGCGGTGGCCAGCGGCTGGGTTCCGGTGCTCGCCTCAGGCGCGCGAGCCCAGGCATCGAGCCTCTACAACCTGTTGTACTACGTCGGTTCCTCGGTGCTGGGATGGCTCATCGGCATCCCGTTCATGCACTACGGGTGGGGCAGCGTGGTGCTCTCGGTGGTCGTGCTGCAGGCGGTGGCGATGGTCTTGGCCTCGTTCCTCTCCAAGCGCGATCCGTCATTGGGCAAAGCCTAGATATTCCGCAGGAGGAATATCTGAAATCCCCGCCAGATCAGGTCAGATGGTCGAATTCTCCCGACACCCAGCGGGCGTAGCGATCCGCGGAAAACTGGACAATCCGCTGCGCATCCGTGAGGACGCAACTGGCGAAGTTGTTGTAGAGGCGGTCAAATTCGAGCTCTTCCAAGCTCTTGGCCATGCGGCGCACCACGGGCGCCGAAAGCGGAATCCGGTTGGGGTAGCTGCGCAGAAAAGTCACGTTGCCATCAGCCACCGGGAAGATGGCATCTCCAGCCAAGAGCACACCACGCCCATCGGCGCCGGCCTGCCAGCAGGCGACGGTGCTGCCAGGGAAATGCCCGCCCAATTGCTTCAGCGTGATGCCGGGCAGGACCTCAAAGGCATCCTTCCAGAGCTTGATCGCCGAAGATGAATATTGGACCCACCGGGCATCCGCCTGTGCCACGTAGATCGGGACGCCGCCAAATGCCTGGCTGTACTGCTGCTGCACCCCGTACATGTGCGGATGGCTGGCGACGATCCCGGCCAACCCGCCACAGGACTGCAGCCAGGCGATGATCTGCTCGGTGATCAGCCCGGGAACATCGAAGAGCAGATTGCCGCCGGTGGTCTGAACCAGCAAGGCGCTTTGCCCAATGCCGATTTCCGGGGAAGCGATGGCCGTCAGCCCGGGTTCAAGTTCCGTGAGGGTCAGCTCGTGGCCGTCCGCCACCAGATCACCGGTCCGCATCCAGCGTTGGGTGCCTCCGGGAATGTATTGGCGCTCGTCGGCGCAGATCGGGCACAGCCCCTCAGGCTGCGCGCCGGGCGGGAACTCCACGGCGCATCCTGCGCACTGCCACTGATCGAGGTGCTCCTGGCTCATGGGCACTGCTGCTCCTTCTGGCCGCGTCCCCACGGCCTCTTGGGTTGCTTCCAACCTAATGCGTTTCTACTCCATCCGGTAGACGGCATCTGCCTGAGGCATCTCGCCCAGCGATATTAAATGGTGAAACGTCCTTGCGCTTCGTAGAGTGGGAAGCGTGAGTTCCTCAACCCCCACCGATTCCCCGAAGAACATTTCCCGGCAGATCCTGGCCCTGGCAGTTCCTGCCCTTGGCGCGCTGATCGCCGAGCCGCTCTTCTTGCTCGCTGATTCGGCCATCGTCGGCCACCTTGGCGTGGACGAATTGGCGGGTGCTGCCCTGGGCACCACGGTCCTGCAGACCGCGGTGGGGCTGATGATCTTCCTGGCCTATGCCACCACCCCTGCGGTCGCCCGCGCGATTGGCGCGGGGCGTCCCGGGCAGGCGATGGCCGCCGGACGCGATGGCATGTGGTTCGCGGTGGTCCTGGGCGTGGTGCTCTCAGTGCTGGGATACCTCACCGCCAGGCCCCTGGTGCAGGCCATGGGTTCTGTGGGGCCGGCCACGGATTTTGCGGTGGACTACATCCACTATTCGCTGCCGGGGCTGACCGCGATGCTGCTGGTATTGGCTGCCACCGGCGTCCTGCGCGGAATGCAGGATACCAAGACCCCGCTGGTGGTTGCCACTGCCGGTTTCGGCTTGAATATCGTCCTGAACTTCGCCCTGGTCTACGGGGCGAACATGTCCGTGGCCGGTGCCGCCCTGGGCACATCGATCGCCCAGTGGATCATGGCAGCGGTCTATTTGTGGATGCTCTTGCCGCGGATCCGCCAGCAAGGAATCGCGCTGGCTCCCAGCTGGGCCGGATTCATCTCCACCGGCCAGGTCGGGTCCTGGCTGATGCTGCGCAACCTGACCATGCGCGCGGCCCTGCTGCTGACCGTCTTTGTCGCCACCAGCTCCGGAACCCAGACCCTGGCAGCCCATCAGCTGGTCTTCACCATCTTCAGCTTCCTGGCTTTTGCGCTGGATGCGCTGGCCATTGCGGCCCAAGCGATGATCGGCCAGGAGCTGGGGCGCGGGGATGCGGTGCGGGTCCGCAAGCTCACCGGCATCATGAGCCGCTGGGGAATCTATTTCGGCGTGGCCACCGGCCTGCTGCTGCTCGCCTCGTCATGGGTTTTCCCGATGATGTTCACCCCCGACGAGCAGATCCGCGAGCTGACCACCGTGGGACTGTGGGTTCTGGCTTTGTCCCAGCCGCTGTGCGGACTGGTCTTCGTGCTCGATGGGGTGCTGATCGGCGCCGGGGATGCCCGCTACCTGGGCCTGGCCAGCGTGGTGAATCTGGCGGTCTACGCTCCGATGCTTTGGGCGGTCCTGGCCTTCACCAGCGATCCGCGCTCGGCAATCTGGTGGATCTGGGTGGCCTTTGCGCTGGGATTCATGGCTTCCCGCGGGATCACCTTGTGGGTGCGCGCCCGGGGAACCGCCTGGATGCGCTTGGGCCACTAGCTAGGACGCTGGCTGCTGGTTGCCCAGACCAGCACCTTTCATGTCCACCCCGTCCACTGGGGCTCTGGGAACTGTGCCGGAGCTGGGCGACCAGCACGGTGCCGGCAACGGGCGCTATATCGACCCGCCGGTGTGGGCCGCTCCGGGGAAGAATCTGGCTAGTCCGCAGAGCAGTTCCGGATTCCACCATGACCAGTCATGCCCACCGCTCAGCGACTCGAAGTCCACCTGGGCCGCCGGCGGATACTCGCACAGGTGCTCCATGAGGCGAAGGCACCCCTCGTGGATATCCGTTTCGTAACAGCCAGCCTGGATCAGCACCGTGCTGTTTTCCGGCAGCGCCACGATGTGCTTTGCAAGGTCGGTGTGCCATAGGGAGGGGGACTGTGCGATCGCGCGACCCACCAGATGCGGGTAGTGGCAGAGCATCAGCAGGGCTGCCAGACCGCCAAAGGAAGCACCATTAATTAGCACGTCGTCGCGGCGCATGGAGATCCGGTAATGATTGCGGGCCCACGGCAGGAACTGCTCGGCGATAGAAGTAGTGGTTCCCGCGAGCACGGGGAGTTCCTCGCTTCTGATCTGAACAGTGGTGCTGTCGATGAACAGCACATGCAGCGGGGCAAGCTCGCCGGAAGCAATAGCTGCATCCAATGATTCCGCGGCCGCAAGGAACCGAGCGTAGGTGGCACCGTCGTGCACAATGGCCAGTGGTGTAGGGCCAACGGCCTGGGCCGGTACATACATCCACAGGTCTCGGGGGCGTTGGCAATTTTCATCATAAAGTTCGTGATGATGCAGCCTGGGGTGCTTGATTCCAGGTGCTTGTCCCGGCCCTCCCCAGCCCCCGACCGCGGGACCAGGGCGGTGCCAGTCCGGGGTCGCAGTCGCCAGCGAGCTAGGAATCCGGCTGGCAGGGGCATAGGCCAAGGACACCGGGGCGCCATTCATGGTTGCTCCCACCAACTGATTGGATTCATCAATTCCTCCGGCGTCGGCGGCCAGCCGGATAGGCCGGCGTTCGGTTTCGATGCGCCATGCGGGCAGACCGGCGCCACGGTGGGTGGTGATGCGGTAGCCAGCACGCCAATCGGCGGGAACCTGCAAGGTCACCGCCCACAAGCCGTCCGCGATTTTCTCGAATTCGCTGGCGGCGAGATCACGGTGATCCACCAGCGCATTGGCCGACAAGATCGCTGCGGTCAGCGGCGCAGGCTGCCCATCATCGGCCAGAAGGAAATGGGCGTACACCAGGGCTGGATCTGCCGTTGCCTCAAAGACCGGGGTGTGCAGCTCGCCGTTGCGGAGTGCGTGCCTCCAGGCGCGTAATTCTTCATCGGGCCGGGTGGCATTCAGGTAGCCGAAACAGCGCGGGGACCCCGAGGCCGTGCCGGGCCTAGTGCGCATGTTCTTCATGGCCGGGGCGTTCGTAGGCCATCTCGTCGGCGACGCGGTCATGGTCCGAATCATAGGCATAGGACACCTCATCGAGGGTCCGATGCCAATAGCCGATAATCAGGCGGTTCGCCTTGGGGATTTCGGCCTGTGCAGCCCATGAGCGGGCAAATCGAACCACTTCAGATTCGGCCGACACCCACAGGTGGATCTGCTGCGGGTGTGCCACCTGATAGCTTTCCATGGCGTTGATCAGGTTATGGGTACTGCCCGCTGGTGCGCCGGCGCGCGATAGCCAAGTGATGCGAATTCCTGCTGGCGCACGCAGTTCATGGATTTCTTGCGCGTCGGCCACCTCGATAAACACCTCGCCTTCCTGGTTTTCGGGCATCTGCTCAAGGGTGTCGCTGATCGCCGGCAGCGCCGTTTCATCGCCGAACATGAGCGCTGTCCCGCCGGGCTTGAGTACTCGTCCACCTCCGCCGAAAGCGCCGAGCTTGCTTCCCGCACTGATCCTCTCCACCCACGCGCTGGCCAGTCCTTCGTCGCCGTGGCGGACAAAGTCGATGGCTATCCGCGAGGCATCGGCATCAAGCCAGCGAACCGTGTAGGTCCTCACCCTCGAGCGCTGGTCACCTGCAAAGTGCCACCGGCCGGTGCTGGCATCACGCTGGGGGAAATCCAGTTCTTGCCCGGGACGGGGGAAATAGATCTTGATATTGGGGACGGCTGGCCCGTCGGCGGCATAGGCGCGTACGCCCTCCCCGTGGAAGACGACGCGGCGCATCCGCGGGGTGTAGTCCAGAATTTCTTTGACGATCAAAGTATGGGCACTCACAGGGAAGACTCCTTCGGGTTAGTGAATATTGGGGGTTGCTAGCGCCGTGCAGGAGCCCGGGTCAACAGGAAAAGCAGGTAGAGGCCGCCACCGAGTGCGGTGGCCATGCCGATGGGCATTTGCCACTGCATGGGCAGCTGTTGCAGCGCCACGTCACAGCCGAGCAGCAAGACGGCGCCGGTGAGCGCCGCGGGCACAATGGGTACGTTGCGCGAACCGATCAACTGGCGAATAACCGCCCCTGAAGCCAAGGCCACGAAAGCTACAGGTCCGGCCGCCGCGGTAGCCGCGGCGCTGAGGCAGACTGCGGTGAAGATGGTTACGCGGCGCACGGTTTCGGCCCCAACGCCCAGGGCACGCGCCGCGTCGTCGCCCATTTCCAACAGGGTCATCCCGGTGGACTGCCACAACAGGACCGGCAGGAGGAAAGCCAGAGCCAGCAAGACCAACAGCGCATCAGGCCAGCTGCGTCCACCCAATGAACCTGTGAGCCAGAGGTTGGCCTGTGCGGCCAGGTCTGCGTCGCCCTTGGCCAGGAGCAGTGTATTGGCAGCCGAGAGCATGGCGCTGACCCCGATGCCGATGATGACCAGGCGCTGGCCGCCGGTGCGTGCCCGAGCATAGGAAAGGGAGTAGACCAGCCCTGCGGTGAGCAGGCCGCAAGCCATCGCCGCACCCGCCGTGGCCAGGGCGCCGGCATTGAACACGACGATCTGCGCCACCGCGCCAGTGGCGGCCCCGGTGGTGAAGCCGATGATATCGGGGCTGCCCAACGGGTTGCGGGCGATGGATTGGAAACTGGCTCCGGCCGCGCCCAAGGCCGCGCCCACTCCGATGGCGGTCAATACACGTGGTGCGCGGATAGAGCCAATGACCAGCCGATCCCGTTGGCTGCCGTTTCCGCCCAAGACGCTGAGTACTTCTGCGGGCGCTAGCCTAATGGTTCCAGTGCCCAGCGCCACGATGGCCAATACGCACAGGAGCGCACCCAGAGTGATCATCACCGTATGCCGGCGTGACTTCGTGTAGTGGCTTTTTGCCATTAGCTACCTGCCTTGAGCATGCGTCGAGCCAACAGGATGAATAGCGGTGCGCCGATCAATGCACTCATGGCCCCGGCGCCGACTTCGTCGGGTATCACGACAACTCGACCGAGGATATCGGCAATGAGCAATGCGAGGGCTCCCAAGGCCATGGACAGAGGAAGCAGGCGATGGTGCTGGATTCCTGTTAGCATGCGCGCGGCGTGAGGGGCGGCCAAGCCGATAAAGCTGATCGGTCCGGCTGCCGCGGTAGCGGCCCCGGAGAGAAGGACGATGCCCAGGAGCCCGAGTACCCAAGTACGTTGCGTGCTAATGCCCAGGGCCTTGGCAGAGTCTTCGCCCAGGGCTAGTGCATCAAGGGTGCGTGACATGCCCAGGGCCAGCACCGCGCCAATCAGGATCACGACCAGGGTGGTCGGCAGGACATCGTAGCCGCGCCCTTGCAGCGAACCAGTGGCCCAGGAAGCGTATTTAGTTTGGTTTTGCGAGGTTCCTCCGATGATCAAAATGGTGGTTGCTGCCGCGAGCATAACCGAGAGTCCGGCTCCGGCCAGGACCATGCGGGAGAGGTCATTTCCCCGGGTGCTGCGCTGGCCGAGCATAAAGACGGCGATGGCGCTGATGCCGGCGCCGATAAAGGCAAAGAGCATCAGCACCGCCGGCTGGATCACTCCGAGCGTGATGGCGATGGCCACCGCAAAGGCGGCTCCTGAATTGACGCCGAGCAACCCCGGCTCGGCCAGCGGATTGCGAGTGAGCGATTGCATGAGCGCTCCGGACAGCCCCAGTCCCGCGCCGACCAGCATGGCCAGGAAGGTACGGGGAATGCGCAGCTCATGCACGAGCAGATGCTCGGTATTGGAGGGGTCGAAGTCGGTGATGGCACGCAATGATTCGCGCAGCCCGATGGAAGCGGAGCCGACTGCAAAGGAGCAGGCTATCAGGATGCAGAGCGTGGCCAAGGCGGCCGCCCACCACAGCAGTGGTGCGCGGCGTCCTGGTGTGGGGCGCGGTTGGAACACGTGGCCTTACTTTGCCAAGGAAGGGAAGTCGTTCTCGAAGTAGTCCAGGATCTGGCTGGATGAGTAGTAGTCCAGGCGGAAGGAGTTGGCCAGCGGGAAGACATTCTTGCTTTTGACCGAAGGCAAGTTGGCCAAGGTGGGATCCGAGAGGAAGCTCTTGGCGGTGTCCTCGGTGGCCGCAATCAGGAAGGTCGCATCGCCGGTGGCGGACTTTGCCAGACCCTCGTACGAGGTGAAGACGAAGTCATCACGCTTCTGCGGGTTGGTGTTGTACTCTTCCGGTGGCTCGACGACCTCAAAGCCGAGGGCTGTGATCAGCCGGGAGTGTGGTCCGGTGGTCTTGCCTACCGGGGAGGCCGAGCCCTTGTTGTAGGAAACGATGGAGGCTGTGGTGCCAGACGGAATAGCCAGCTTTTCCTTGACCTGTGCCGCTCGTTCGTCGAATTCAGAGATGATCTTCTCCGCTTCAGCTTCATGCCCGGTGGCCGCGGCCAACTGACGAGTTAGCTCTGGCCAGTCCTTATTGGAGTAGTTCACCACGATGGTAGGGGCGATTTCCTTGAGCTGGTCGTAGTGGTCCATCACCGAGTCGGCGCCGGAGGTTGAGACAACAATCAGATCGGGGTCCTGGGCGATGATTGATTCCAGATCGAAGTTGCCGATCTTGTACAGCGGCTGCACGTTGGCGGCAGCAGCTGCCTCACTCCACTGGGTGAAGAATCCGTTGGAGTCGGCTTCCGGTCCGGGGGTAGTGACAGTGGTGGCAGCCACGGGTGCGTCAATGGCCAGCAGGGACCCGGTGGTGGACATTGCGGTGTTCACAATGCGCTTGGGCTGTTCTTCGATGGTCACCGAACCTTTTTCATCGGTGATGGTGCGTGGCCATTGGCTCTGTTGAGTGGCCGAAGACTGGGTGTCGCTGGTTTCCGGCGTAGCGGAGCCGCTGGCGGTGCAGGCCCCGAGGCCCAGCATCAGCGTCGCGGCTACGGAGGTTGAAGCAATCGTACGAAGGTTGAAACGCACCTGGATTCTCTCCTTGGTGGTGGCTTGCTCGATGCTGCACAGGGCAGGATCCAGGAGCAAGGCGAACGAGCAATAACGAGATGAGAGCCTATCCTTAGCCAGTTAGGGTACCCATACATCAAAGGCCGGGAGAAGTCCGACTCCGAGGCCATAAGGCCTAGAAAATCCGTGAATGCCGGGTTCTCGGATGCAAAAGAAATTTGTCGTTAATAGATATTTCTTTGTCCGGAAACTGTGGAATGGTGCACGGAACCGGGACGACGACCCCGTGCGGCGAGAAAGGCGCGCGAGAAATTCGGGACATGCCCGTAGCCCACCCAGCGGGCCACGGAATTTATCGAAAAACCGGCCGCGAGCATGCCCTCGGCACGCTGCATGCGATAGGCCATCCACCAAGCTGCCAGCGATTGGCCGGTTGCCTCGCGCCATTGGCGTTGCAGGCTCCGCGGGCTTAGTCCGTGTTCCGCGGCCAGCTCGGCGAGATTGGCTGATCCAGCGGTATCCAGAAGCAGGCGCCGGGCAATGCCCGCCAGGCTGGGGTCCTCTGGCCAGCGCAGCCCGGGGTAATGGTTGCCTCGCTCCAACAAAGTGAAAACTTCGCGCCGATCAAAGTGCGGCGGCCGCAGCGCGGTGATGTGGGCGATGGCTTGGCGTATCAGCTGCGGCTCGAGTTCTGGAGGAATACGCAGCGGAAGGCGCAGATGCGTGCGTTGCCCGCTGCCTGCCAATGGCATGCTCAACGGAAAGAAGAGCGCTCCGGAATCAATGGACAGGCGGACCGAATAACCGTCGGGAATCACCAATAGCTCGCCGGCCTCCAGGCGCTGGGTGTGAATCTGCTGCTCGTCCGCGCCGGGGGCGGACAGGCTCACGGAACCGCGTCCCTGGTAGGCCCACAGCGCATACCGATGCTGCGGAAAACTCATCCAGCGTGTAGACATGGCCGGCACCGGCTGCCATGGTCGGTCTTGATCCGGGGTGGTGTCCACAGCGAGGCAGCGTTGCCGGAAATCGCCAAAGCCCATGGCATATTCGGCGGAAATCTGCCGGCGCAAAGTACGTTCGGAAACCGCCAGCCGGGCGGACACATCGCCAAGGGTGCGCACAGTTGCCGGTTCATGGCGCAAGAGCCTGCGCGCACGTTCCAACGCCGGGTGGCGCGCCGGTGGCAGAGGCGATGCTGGAGAGCGGTGCTCTTTAACAACAAAGTGGGCCAGGTGCTCCGCAACACGCGCCGTCGGCATCTGGCCCCGATGCAACGGCGAGAGCGTGAGCAGCATGAGGTAGAACATCCAGCCAGTTTGTCCCGATGGAACTTCGATTCGCAGCAGCCGGCCGGTCGCCGGCCCGCTATGGCGCGCCGGGATGAGGATCGCCAAGGCCAGGCTATCGGCAGCGTGTTCAACCATATGAGCCGTGCGCTGAGGAATCCATAGCGCCTGGCCCGGCCGCAGCGAGATGACTTCATCTTCAAAATGCACGCGCGCGGTGCCCTGGTGAACCCAGACGACGATGGTGTAGTTCAGATTGCATTTCCAGGCGACCAGTACATCGGCGCTGACCGCGGGATAGGCCGATGCCTGGTGCTGCATGGGTGCGCTCCTGGTTTCTGGTGGCAGAACTGCTGTCAGCTTATCAGTGACTGCCGAACCGGGTATTCGCCCAGCATGGCCCGGCGGATGGAATCAAGGTGTTCGGCCATCGCCTGATGGGCTGCGCCGGCATCGGAATTCTGGATAGCGGCCAGAATACGCTGGTGTTCGGCGAGTTCCCCGGATTGCGACATGTAGGGTTGCATGGAAGGCAGGACATAATGGGCGCGCGCGGTTTGCGCCAGGCAGTTCTCCAAGCTGGCGGTGATCCGGGAGTTGCGCGAGGCCGCGCACAGTTCGCTGTGGAACTGGCGGGCCGCGTGCATGGAAGCAATGGGATCGCTGACTGCCAGCTCTTCCTGGTCTTTCAGGTGGGCGCTGAGGCTGGTTGCCAGTTGCGCCGAGTGCAGTGCGGCAACTTCGGATGCCACGTGTGGTTCAAGGAGCCGCCGCAATTCCAGGACTTCGTAAATATCGTTCAGCGAAATGGCGCGCACGAGGTAGCCCTTTTTAGGCAGGACCTCGAGCAGCCCCTCGCTGGCGAGCTGCCGCAAGGATTCACGGACGGGAGTTTTGGAAACTTCAAACTCTTGCGCCAAAGCCGGTTCAATCACCACCGTCCCGGGTGCGAGTTCGCCGCGGTTGATGCGTTCACGCAAGATGCCGGTGAGTCGTTCGGAGAGCGAGCTGGCCATGATTCTCCGAATCTTCCGGGCGTAACTTTGCGACCTGCGCTAGGTGCTGATCTGATAAACAGTTTAGTCTGGCCTGAAATATATTTCAGGAATCTTACGCGGTGGCGTCATCGAAAGCCAGCAAGCAGCGAGGGCAATAAATGGGAAATCTCAAACGGCAACTACCGGATCTGTCCGAGCTGGTGAGCTTGATGAAGTTCAAGGCCCCATCCCTTGACCGGCGCACGGCGCGGCTGGCGGCTGCCGCCGACATGTGGGACCTGCGGGCCATGGCCAAGCGACGAACTCCCACCGCGGCTTTCGACTACGTGGACGGAGCCGCTGGCCGGGAGATCACAGCCCGGCGCGCACGCCAGGTCTTCGACTCGGTGGAACTCCTGCCACGGATTCTGCATGGCACCGCGCATTCGGATCTATCCACCACCATTGCCGGTGCAGCAGCCAAGCTGCCCTTTGGCATTGCCCCCACCGGCTTCACCCGCTTCATGCACTCCGAAGGCGAAATTGGCGGGTCGCGCGCAGCTCAACAGGCGGGCATCCCGTTCAGCCTGTCCACCATGGGCACGCGCTCCATCGAGGAAGTAGCGGCCGCTGCACCCGATGGGCGCCATTGGTTCCAGCTGTACCTGTGGAAGGACCGCGAGAAGTCCGCGGCTTTGGTGGAACGTGCCGCCGCTGCAGGTTTTGATACCTTGCTGGTCACTGTTGATACTCCGGTTGCCGGCCAGCGCCACCGCGATACGCGCAACGGCATGAAGATCCCGCCGGAGCTGACATTCAAGACCATTGTTGATGCCTCCTATCGTCCGGAGTGGTGGTTCAATTTTCTGACCACCGATTCACTGAAGTTCGCTTCGCTCTCCGGAACCTCGGCCGATTTGCCAACCATCATCAACTCCATGTTCGACTCCTCGTTGGACTTTGACGACCTGAAATGGATCCGCGAATTGTGGAAGGGCAAGCTCTTCGTCAAGGGGGTGCTTACTGCCGAAGACGCCGCCAAAGCCAAGGCGGCCGGCGCTGACGGTCTCGTTGTATCCAATCACGGCGGACGCCAGCTGGACCGCGCCCCGATTGCCTTTGAAGCGCTGAGCGAGGTTCGCGCCGAAGTCGGCCAAGACATGGAAATCATCCTGGACTCGGGCATCATGTCCGGTGCGGACATCGTCGCCTCGCTATGCGCCGGGGCCGACTTCGTGCTCATTGGCCGCGCCTACCTCTACGGACTGATGGCTGGTGGCGAGCAGGGAGTCAGCCGTGCCATTGAACTCTTGGCCAGGGAAGTGGAAGTTGCCATGCAGCTGATGGGTGCGGCCTCGATCAAGGACCTGGATGAGTCGTTGATCCGCCGTCGGTAGGCCTGCAAAGAGCAACTGATTCACAGATGGCAAATGATGATTCATATCTTGATTATTGATTTCGGGAACCTATACTTGCGGTATGGACATCACCTTGACGCAGCTTCGGTACTTCAGTGAAGCAGCAGCCCAATTGTCGATGACGGGTGCGGCCGAACGACTGAATGTTGCCCAGTCGGCGGTGTCCAGTGCTGTTGCGCAGCTCGAGAAGCAGATTGGTTCCCAGCTATTCATCCGGCAGCGGGCCAAGGGCCTGCTGTTGACGCAATCCGGCGAGCTGTTTCTGAAGGATGCCAACGCCGTGCTCGCGCATCTCGAAGAAGTTGTAGAGAACGCTAAAGGCGACCAGGCCAGCGTTTCGGGTGTTGTCAGGTTGGCCTGCTTCAGCACGCTGGCACCGTTCCACATTCCCGACTTGGTGAACCGGCTCAAGGCAGATCATCCGGATCTTGTATTGGAGGTCATTGAAGCCGACGCTGCCGGTTGTTCGCGAGCATTGAGCGATGGGCAAGCGGATCTGGCGCTGTGCTATGACCTTGGCTTGCCTGAGAATGTCTCGACGAGCACGGTCAGCAGCGCCAGGCCGTATATCGCGTTGCCGATGGGGCATAAATTCGCCGATAAAAAAGCTGTCAAAGTGCAGCAGCTTTCCGCGGAGCCATTCATTTTGCTGAGCATGCCGCACTCCAAGGACTTGATGCTTTCGATCCTTCGCAACGCAGGCGTGGAACCGGATGTCCGATTCCAGTCAGCAAGCTATGAAACGGTGCGCACCTTCGTCGCGCATGCGCATGGATATTCCATTTTGCATCAACGGCCGACGCACTCAATGACCTACGACGGAAGCCAAGTGGCCATCGTGGAAATCGCTGATCAGGTCCC
Organism: Glutamicibacter halophytocola; assembly: GCF_001302565.1. Lineage (NCBI taxonomy): Bacteria > Bacillati > Actinomycetota > Actinomycetes > Micrococcales > Micrococcaceae > Glutamicibacter > Glutamicibacter halophytocola. The sequence continues at coordinate 3,371,976 of NZ_CP012750.1, read as the reverse complement.
GGAACTGCGTACGGTCTTGGCTTACCTTCCTTCGCAGCGGCCCACCGGGCGCATGCGGGCCGTCGCCGATGCCGTCCACGCCCAGATTGCCGAACGTGCCAGGGGCCGGGCGCCTGGAGGGGGGCGGTGAGTGCCTACGCCTCTGAGCGATAACGGTTGATCATCGTCTTGATCAGGTGCCGTTGATGCGAAGAGGTGACTTCTGCTGGTTCCAGCATTGAAGTGATGTGCAAGCCCATCATGGCGTTGATGAGCTCGCTGCGCGCATGATTGACATTCAACTTCCGGGGCACCTCACCGAGATCTTTGGCTTCGCCCAGGCACTGGCTGATTTGCACCATCCAGGCGTTGAGAGCCGAGGCGCCGATTTTGCGAAGCGAGTCATCGGTTTGTGCCCTTTGCCAGAAGGCAATGGCCACCCGGGCCTCAGCGAGGGTGGTTTCGTCGGCTGGGATGATTTCAAAGCACAAGGCCAGCAGCGCATCCAGCCCGCGGCGCGAATCCAGAACCTTGGCGATGCGCTGATCGGTGCGCTGGCAGATCAATTCGTAGGCCGCCAGCAGCAGCTCGTTCTTGTTCGCAAAGTAGTGGGAAATGATCCCTGGTGTGGAGTAGCCGCATTCGCTGGCAATGTCACGCATGGTTGCGTTCTCGATGCCTCGGGTGGCAATGATGTTCCACGTGGTGTGAATGATCGCAATGCGGCGCTCTTCGTGGTCGACAAGGCGAGGCATGATGACGCAGCTTTCCGGCGCTCAACGCCAATTCTGGGTGGGTGAAGTGATGGACAGGAGGCGGCCAATGCCGGCTCGCCCCTGTCCATCCTTGCATGCTCGAAGCAGCGCCAAAGCTAGGCTCCGCAGTGTCCTTCGGTTTCAGGAGCTTGCATGGAACAGTGCGAGCTTGTCGAGGCAGGGATATTGAGCATCGGGTTTTCATTGAAGAAACCGTGTGGCTTCAGCGTGAACCCTACGGTATCCACTGGCATGATGGGCCAGTCCTCGGGGCGAGGGAAGTGGGTCAGGCCAAAGGAGTGCCACAACACGATATCTTGTCCGTCGATATCCCGGTCGGCTTCGACGAAGGCAGGAAGCCCTGCCCCGCCTGGATTGCGGTTGACGAAGTCGCCGGCTGCGTAGAGCTCGCCTTCGGCAAAGCGCGTGACCCAGAGGTCGTGCCGGGTAAAGGCGGCACGGGCAGCGATGGACGAATCGTCAGCCATGGCCAGCGTCGGATTGTTCTGCGGGTACAACGTGTAGCCCACCGGCTCGCCCACATGATTCAGGGAACCCGGATTGCTCACCTGCCATACGCGTCCCGCTGCTGCGTTGGCGTCGCGTACCGCCTGCTGCTCGGTGCCCAATCGCAGCCGGCTTTGGGTGAAGGCATTGCCGTGTGGATTGCCTTCGGACTTCGGCAACCGGACGACCTCAAGCTCGTCAACGGCGTTGGCATGCCCGTCGATCATCATGTCCAGGCGGGCGCCAAAGAGATGCTGGTGGAATGGCGCAGCCAAGCCCGGTGCGATTTCTGAGGCGTACTCGTAACCCTTGTGTGGCAACGCCGCGGTGAAGACGATGCCCGTGGCCTTGGCTTCAAACTCGATGGTGCCATCGAGGTACAGGTACCAGTAGAAACCGTAGTCGTAATTGCCCACGGTGGTGAAGAAGGAAACCACCAGACGCCGGTTGCGGCGCACTTCGTTGGATCCGGCCCACTCATCGGTGTGCTTCCATCCGATCCCGGCGTCTTCCTCGTGAATGCAGATGCCGTTGTCGATGACGCGCGGATTGCCAAAATCGTCGGCAACCACGGGAGACATGTAGTGGATTTCTCCGAGGCAGTCGCAGCCGAGCTTCAGCGAGTTCGCGTCGCGTCCCACCAAATATTCTCCGGTGTCGAAATAGTTCTGCCAGCTCCGGTAAGGGGACGGATCGCCGTAGGGCACTACCATTTCGGAGATGGATGCGCGGTGGATCAGCGGGCGGCGAGTCCCGCCTTGCGTGTGGTGGATCTGGTGAAGCACGAGTCCTTCCCGTGAGTCAAAGCCGACGCGCAGATCCCAGCCGAGCCACGAGAGGTGGTTGCCATCCACGGTGAAGCTGGCTCCATCTGGCTGGGTGATTTCGATGGCCTTGAGATCATCGCGCAGCTCACCATGAACTTGTGGATCAGTGTAGTTTCCGTTGATGTCTGGAACGGGAACAGGTCCATCATCGATGAGCCGGTCAACGCAACGGTTTTCGAGGTCGACAAAGGCCACCAAGCGATCGATGGGGTGGGCCCAAGCGTGGTCCTCAGGGGAATTCTGCACGAAGCCCAGTCCGCGCAATAGGCGTTTTCCTTCTTCGTTCTCGTAGTCGAAGACACCTGCTGACAGCGGTGCAACTCGAACCTGGGATGTGCTCAGCCCGCGGCTGGCCAAGGCCTTGATCCATCCTTCGTCGTTGGCCAGGATTTCTTCGACGGTGTCGAATTCTTCCAGCAGCACCGGAACCTGCCCCTCTGTCGCTGCTTCGATTTCGCGCTGTGATTCAATCTCTGCGCTGGCCAAGCAGATCGTGATGTCCAGGGAGCGGGGGATGGCCGGATCGTAGAGCATCACACGAACCTTGCGCGGAACCTCTGTGCCAGCATCGGCATAAAGCAGGTCCTTGGGCGGATCCAGCAAACCCAGGTAGGCAAAACGGGTGGTCTGCTCAACCAGCCCGGCGTCGGCAAGGATATTGCGAGTACGCAGGATCTCTTCACTGGTGATCTGTTCCAGTGGGTGCGCGGTCTCCAACGCTGTCGTTGGGTGAAGGTGTTCCATCTGAATCTCCTCGAATTTTTGTTGAACGGTCGTTCAAAATTAGTATCGATTGTGACAGGGCTGACAAGCATTGGCAACCACCGGATGAAAATATGTTCCACTCGACCTGCAATCCGTCGTGTCTGCGCAAGCTCGCAAGCGGGAGGCGTGTGTTTCCCTAGGATTTCGAAGAATTCACTCTAATTGTTCTCATCTAGCCGGAGGTGGGCATGGGGTTTTCTGGCGTTGGGATCGGCGGCATGGCGTCGTTGAAGCTGCTTTCGTCGGTGGCCGTGACCCGTGCGATCCCAAGGGGAATTGAATCTGAATATTAGATGCTGAACATCTAATAATACTGATTTACTCGATTAGCGTCGCGTTCTACTGTTATCCGTGTGACGCGGCGCACTTCGAAGCTGAATCGCGTGAAGAATGCGTCGCCGCAAGTAACTCCGGTGCGTCCTGACTTTCAGGTCCGCCCGGGAATCATGCCTCCGTCGGCCGCACGCGTCCGCGGAGGAAACGGCAAAAGGAATTAGACATGCATAAGGATGCATCTTCAACACAACTTGCCCAGGACCAGGCGCAGCATCTTCAAAAAAGCTTGGGCCGAATGGATCTTCTGCTTCTGGTGGTTGCCGCGGTTATCTCAATCGAGGTCCTGGGGCAGGTTTCCGGTTTTGGCGCTGAAACGTTTACCTGGACCCTGATTCTAGCGATCACCTTCATGATTCCGTACGGGCTGATTTTCGCCGAAACCGGCGGCGCTTTCACCGAAGAGGGCGGTGTCTATGTATGGACCAGAATGGCATTCGGCCGTATCGTCGCCGCCATTGCCTCGCTATTGACCTGGGTTACCCAGCCGGTTTGGGTGGGCGGAGCGATGGCATTCGTCGCGGTGGAAACATGGTCGGAATACGTGACGCCGGTTGAGTCTGGCTCGGTGTGGGACTATCTTTTCAAGCTCGCCTTCATCTGGATTACCGTCACCTCGGCAATTGTCAGCCTCAAGCACGGCAAATGGCTCCCATCGTTAGGGGCGATCTGCAAAGTCGGATTCCTGGTGTTCTTCCTGGCGGTCACCCTCATTTACGGGTTCGTCAATGGCTTTAATGGATTGTCCTTTGGGGATTTCACGCCGAGCATCGGTGGATTCCTCGGCTTGACGCCACTGTTGCTGTTCTCATTCCTTGGATTTGAATCCGGCAATAGCGCCGCAGGGGAAATGAAGAACCCCGCCAAGGATGTGCCGATTTCCATCGCGCGCACCTCCCTGCTCGCTGCCGGCAGCTACCTGCTGCCAGTGCTGGCAATCTTGCTGGTGGTACCACTGGAGCAGATCACCGGCATCGGCGGGCTGTTCGGCGCCGTGGAGGAGGTCTTCTCGATCTTCGGTGCCGGTGCGCCTGTCATGCTGGCCATTGCCGCCATCGTTTTCTGCTTCGTGCTGGTTTCCCAGGGAGGCGCCTGGATGATCATCTCAGACCGCATGCAGGCAATGGCGGCTGCTGATGGTTCGTTCTTTGGCGGCTACTTCGGCCGGTTCAATCCCAAGTTGGGCACTCCAATGCGGGTCAATACCCTCTCCGGTGTCGTGGCAACGATCTTCATGCTGGTCGCGATGCAGCTGAACGGCTCCAGCGCTGCAGTTTTCGGTATCGTGCTGAGCATCTCCATCTCCACTTTCCTGCTCAGCTATCTGATTGCGATTCCAGCTGCCGTGCGTCTGCGCGCAAAATTCCCGGCGGTCCAGCGTCCTTTCCGAGTCCCGGTTTCGAACGGTGTCTTCAAGATCCTCGGCTACGTTTGCTTCAGCTGGATCCTGCTTGGTTCATGGGTCGCGGTTTTCCCTGGCACCTTGGAAGCTCTGCTGGGCGTGGACTACGACTTCGAAGCAATCTGGGGCGTGTCTCCGATGGAGTTCGAGCTCTTTGCCGTGGGAACGCTGGTGGCGATCTTGGCCTTGGGCATCGTGGGCTACCTTCGCGGTGGAAAGGTCCGCAGGGCGGATCCCGGTTCCCCGGGAGTAGCAGCCGGCGAGCAATTGAAGCTTGAAGAGCCATCCCAGCCATGAGCCCTGTTGCAGCCAGAGACCGCCGCCAGGCTGGCCAATGGGTTCCTTGGGTTGTTGGTGTGCTGACTGGAGCTTCGGCCGCAGCGCACTTCATCCTTGCCGTTGAATCCACGGGCGTCATGGCAGTGTTCATGCTCGCTGGTGGCCTGCTCTGCCTGTGGTGCACCATCCATCCCTTGTTTCAGCACCATGATCTTCGCCGGCAAGCCATGATGGCCATGGCCATTTCCAGCAGCAGCGCATTGATCCATATGGGCGTGATTACAGCCCATGCCTCCTCTGCCGGCCATCGGCATGGCGGCCCACCGCAGGCGATGATTGACCATGGCGGGCACCTGCAGTTGATGCTGGGCCTCGTTGCCTTCGAACTGCTGATTGTCATGGTGCTGGCGGTGATCGTGCGCACGCAAACTGATATCCGCCAATTAGGCCCGGATCAATCGGCTGGTTCGCTTGATCGACCCTATGCCATGAGCGGCACGCGGGTCCTCGGCGGATAGTGCCGCATCCATTATCTGATTTTCAGATTCATATTAACGAAAAGAACTTCTTTACAGATGTAGTCCACTAGGGCGAATCTGGAATCAACACCAACTGACAGCTCCCCATGGACGGAGAAGAACAATGCAGAATACCCGCACAGAAGTAGTGGTGGTTGGCGCAGGCCAGGCAGGCATCGCCATGAGCGAGCACCTGGGCCAGCGCGGCATTAACCACATCGTGCTTGAAAAGGATCGCATCGCCGAACGCTGGCGTACCGGCCGGTGGGACTCGCTAGTAGCAAATGGCCCGGCGTGGCATGACCGCTTCCCGAACCGGGAATTCGGCGAAACCGCTCCAGAAAGCTTCGCAACCAAAGACCAGGTAGCCCAGTACTTCGAAGAATATGCAGCGCAGGTCGGCGCCCCGGTCCGTACTGGAGTGCAGGTTACCCGCGTGACCCGCAACGAGGGGCGCCCGGGGTTCACCGTGGAAACCAGCGACGGAACCATCGAGGCGAACTACGTTGTCGCCGCGACCGGCCCCTTCCAGAAGCCCGTGATCCCGCAGATTATCCCGGAAGATGCCCCGCTCAACCAGATCCACTCTAGCGACTACCGCAACCCCGGCCAGCTGCCTGAGGGCAACGTCCTGGTGGTCGGCGCAGGCTCGTCAGGTGTGCAGATCGCCGATGAACTGCACGAAGCAGGCCGCCAGGTGCATCTGGCCGTAGGCCCGCACGACCGCCCGCCACGCCGCTACCGCGGACAGGACTTCTGCTGGTGGCTAGGAGTATTGAACAAGTGGGAAATGTCCGCGCCTCCCGCGGGAGCCGAGCACGTAACTATCGCAGTCAGCGGGGCCCACGGCGGGCAGACCGTGAACTTCCGTGCCCTGGGCAGCAAAGGACTCACCCTGGTTGGCAGGGCCTCCAGCTATAGCAATGGGGTGCTGGGATTCGACGATGATCTGGCGGCGAACGTGGCCCGCGGAGACGCAAACTACCTCTCCATACTGGACGAAGCCGATGCCTACATCGAGCGCAACGGCCTGGACTTCCCGCAAGAACCCGAGGCCAGGGAACTGGGCGAGCTGCCCGAATGCATCACCGATCCATTAAGCGAATTGGACCTGCAAGCTGCCGGGATCACCACCATTGTGTGGGCCACCGGATTCTCCGTGGACTACAGCTGGCTGGAGGCAGACACCTTTGACGAGCGCGGACGCCCGCGGCACCAGAAAGGCGTCGGGCAAGAAGCCGGCATCTATTTCCTGGGCTTGCCTTGGCAATCCCGCCGCGGTTCCAGTTTCATCTGGGGTGTCTGGCACGATGCACAGTACATTGCCGACCAGATTGGCATCCAGCGCGCCTATGCGGCGCACCAGCCCATAGCCGCCAACGCGCTGTCCGCCGCAGCCACTGCCTAATCCCCACTGCAGCCACAAGGAATGAACTCAATGAAGCACACCCGCATACGCACCTTTAATACCAAGGAAACCTACCCAGAACAGAACCTGGATAACGATTTGTGCCAGGCCGTCGTGGCCAACGGGGTCGTCTACCTGCGCGGCCAGATCGGGCAGGACCTGGATACCCGCGAATCAGTGGGCATCGGAGACGTTGAGGCGCAAACGGAAAAAGCCATGGCCAATATCGACATGCTGCTCAAGGAAGCAGGCAGCAGCCTCGAAGACATCGTCAAGGTCACCGTTTACATTATCGACCCGCGCTACCGCGAGACCGTGTACCGCACCATGGGCAAGTGGCTCAAGGGCGTATACCCGGTATCCACCGGCTTGGTGGTCCAGGCCTTGGCTCGTCCAGAGTGGCTGGTTGAAATCGACGCCACCGCAGTAATTTCATAAGGAGCAGTCATGACTTTCAGCGTCATCGGTACCGACGGCAACGGCCGTTTTGGACTGGCGGTGTCTTCCTCATCGCCGGCGGTCGCCGCCCGGTGCACCCACGTGCGCGACAACGTCGGGGCGGTCAGCTCGCAGAACATCACCGATCCGCGGCTGGGCACCAGGATCCTGGATTTGCTCCAGGACGGAGCCACCGCACAGCAGGCGCTGGATGCGGCGTTGGACGGCTATGCGGACGCCGCTTTCCGGCAACTCACGGTGCTCGATGCCCAGGGCAACCAAGCGCTCTTCCATGGGGAACAGACCCTGGGCATCTATGCCGGAGCCCAAGGGCAGCACTGCGTTGCCGCTGGAAACATGCTGGCCAACACCGGCGTTCCACAGGCCGTGGCGCAAGGATTCGCCGATGCCGCCGGTGAACTGGAACAGCGGCTTCTTGCCGCCTTGCAAGCCGGGGTTGCGGCCGGGGGAGAAGCCGGCCCGGTGCATTCGGCAGGACTGGCGGTGGCCTCGGGGTACGGCTGGCGCGACACCGACCTGCGGGTTGATTGGCACGAGGATCCCATTGCGGAATTGGAACGCGTCGTGAAAATCTGGCTCCCACAGCGCGATGACTATGTGCAACGCGCCCTGGAGCCTGCGGCCTCGGCTGGTTACGGGGTGCCCGGCGATGCGCGCTGAATCATTGGAACAAACCGGCCAACTGGCGCGCTGGCGCCAACAGGTTGCCGAGAAGGCCAAAGCCTTGCAGGACGAGCTGGTTGAATTCTCCGAAAAGCTGCATGCCCATCCAGAACTGGGGTGGGAAGAGCACCAGGCCGCCGAATGGACCGCGCAGCTGATGGAAAAGCACGGCTTCACGGTCGAGCGCCACTACCTGGGGTTTCCCACCGCCATGCGCGCTGTTTACGGCAACGGCGCGCACAGGGTCGGGCTGATGGCTGAATACGACGCACTGCCGGGGCTGGGGCATGCCTGCGGGCACAACATCATTTCGGCGACTTCCTGCGCCGCGGCCATCGCCCTGGCCCAGGTAGCCGACGAGGCAGGGCTGCAGGTTCAGCTCTATGGAACTCCTGCCGAGGAAGGCGGGGGAGGGAAGATCGAGCTGCTTAAGCGAGGTGCCTTCCAAGACCTGGATCTGGCACTGATGGCTCACCCGGCCCCGGTGGACAGCGCTCAGGCCAATCCCTATGCGGTCGCCCACCACCATGTGGAATACCGTGGCCGCGCAGCTCATGCTGCGGCCTACCCGGAACAAGGAATCAACGCCAATGACGCCTTCATTGTGGCTCAGGTGGCGCTGGGACTGATGCGCCAGCAGCTTCCGGCCGGCACGCGCGTGCACGGTATCCAGACCAATGGGGGACAAGCGCCCAACGCAATTCCTGGCAAAACCGAGGGGCGCTGGTATGTGCGGGCGCAGAACCTCGTCGAGCTCGAAGAGCTGGAAACCCGTGTGGAGCGCTGCTTCGAAGCCGGCGCAGTAGCCACCGGCTGCGAACTGGAGATCACCCCTGAATCGGAGCCGTACTCGGAATTCCGCACCGATCTGCGCGCGCTGGCCATATACCAGCGGCATGCCCAGGCTTTGGGGCGCCGCTTCGACGCGCCGGCGGAGCAGGCCACGATGAACCGGGCCTCGACCGATATGGGCAATGTGTCACAGGTGGTCCCGGCCATCCACCCGTATATTGGTCTGGGCTGCTACCCGATCTCCAATCACCAGCCAGAATTTGCCTCCGAATGCGTGGGTCCGGCCGCCAACCAGGCCATCCACGACGGATCGATTGCCCTGGCGCTGACCAGTCTCGACTACCTCATCGCCGAAGCAGATTTCCCCGCCGCTCAAGGACCGCAGGCATGAGCGCGCCGGTCATGACTTCCGGCTGGCGCATGGAAACCGATTCGCTGGGAAGCTGCCGCCTGCCTGCCGGGGCCTACTACGGCATCAGCACCCAGCGGGCACTGGAAAACTTTCCGGTCAGCGGCCGAACCATCGGCAGCCAGCGCCATTTGATCTGGGCCTTCGGCGCGATCAAGCAAGCGGCGGTGCGCGCCAACGAAGCCCAGGGGCTGATCCCCGCCTTCAAAGCGCGAGCGATCGAGCAAGCCGCGCAAGAGGTGATGAACGCTGAATTGGACGAGCATTTTGTGGTTGACCGCATCCAAGGTGGTGCGGGAACCAGCACCAATATGAACGTTAATGAGGTCATCGCCAACCGGGCCTTGGAAATTCTGGGATTGGCCAAGGGAGATTATGCGCAGCTGAATCCGATCGATGATGTGAACCGCAGCCAGAGCACCAACGACACCTATCCCACGGCCGCCAAGTTGGCGCTGCACGTTGAACTGGTGGCGCTCTGCGACGAGCATCAGCTGCTGGAACAAGCGTTCCGGGCCAAGGCAGCAGCTTTTGGCCAGATCCTGAAGGTGGGTCGTACCCAGTTGCAGGACGCCGTGCCGATGACCCTCGGCCAAGAATTCCGGGCCTTTGCCGATACCTTGGCAGAAGACCGGGCCCGCATGCTGGAATTGCTGCCGCACCTTTGCGAAATCAATCTTGGTGCCACGGCCATCGGAACCGGGATTACCGCCACCAGCAACTATCGGAAAGAAGCCGTAAGGCAGCTGGCAGAACTTACCGGAGTGCCGGTAGCCAGTGCCCAGAACCTGGTGGAAGCGACCAGCGATACCGGAGTTTTCATGCTGGTATCCGGTGTCGTGAAGCGTGCAGCCATCAAGCTCTCCAAGATCTGCAATGATCTCAGGCTGCTCTCGTCTGGCCCGCAGGCCGGTTTCAACGAGATTCACCTGCCACCGGTACAGGCCGGATCCTCGATCATGCCGGGCAAGGTCAACCCGGTGATTCCGGAGATGGTCAACCAGGTGGCGTTCCGGATCGCCGGGGCAGATACCACGGTCACCATGGCGGCCGAGGCAGGACAACTGCAGCTCAATGCCTTTGAACCGGTGATGGTTGATGCGCTGCTGGAATCCATCCAGTGGCTTGGCACGGCAAGCCATCTGCTGCGCGAGCGCTGCGTTGAAGGGATCGAAGCCAACGAATCCCTGCTATCTCGTCGCATGGACGAATCACTGAGCGTGGTCACCGCTCTGACCCCGCTGCTGGGCTATGCGCTCTCGGCTTCGCTGGTCAAAGAGGCCCAGCGCAGCGGCACCAACCTCACCCAATTGATAACCCAACGCCAATTATTGGAGCCACAGCAACTGGCCCGCGCGCTGGATCCCAGCACGCTCACCGGCAGCGGCGCACAATGCCCACCCGGGTAAAAGAACCACGCCACGCACCACTTCGCATTGGAGAAGAAACAATGACCAAGCTATCTACAGACACTTCATGGCGGGAGCTCGCCGGATCGCTTCGCCTTGACGGGCGAGCCTTGATTGATGGGCAACGCCAGGACGCCTCGAACGCGCAGACCTTCCCCAGCATCAGCCCGATCGATGGGCGCCACCTGGTTGATATTGCCGCCTGCACCAGCGAGGACGTTGAAGCGGCAGTTGCTTCGGCACGGGCTGCCTTCGAGGGCGGGCAGTGGAGCCGCATCGGCGCCGCGGCCCGCAAGGAAACCCTGCTGCGCTTAGCGGATCTGATGGAGGAGCACGGCGCAGAGCTGGCCTTGCTGGACAGCCTCGACATGGGAAAGCCCATCGCGCAGAGCACCACGGTGGATATCCCGGGAAGCGTCGAGACTTTCCGCTGGTACGCGGAGCTTGTCGACAAGCTATCCGATGAAATCCCTTCAACCCCGCCGGGCACTACCGCACTGGTGACGCGCGAACCACTGGGCGTGGTGGCGGCCATTACTCCGTGGAACTACCCGCTGGAAATTGCTTGCTGGAAGCTTGCACCGGCCTTGGCAGCCGGAAACAGCGTCGTGCTCAAACCAGCCGGGCAGTCCTCGCTCTCAGCGTTGCGGCTGGGCGAATTGGCCGTGGAAGCGGGTATTCCCGCCGGCGTGCTCAATGTTGTTCCAGGTTCAGGGCGGATCGTGGGAGAAGGGCTGGCGCGCCATATGGATGTGGATGCTGTGGCCTTCACCGGGTCAACGGCGGTGGCCAAGGGGCTGCTTGAAAGCTCGGGGCAGTCCAATATGAAGCGTCTCGGGCTGGAAGCCGGAGGAAAGAGCTCCAACCTGATCTTCGATGATGTTGAGGATCTTGATGCGGCGGCGGCCAAGGCGGCTTTCGGAGCCTTCTACAACCAAGGCGAAGTCTGTTCGGCGAACTCGCGCATCTTGGTTCAGCGTGGCATTGCCGAACAGTTCATCGAGGCGCTGGCCAAGCACAGTGCCGACTATGCACCGGGGGACCCGCTGGATCCGGGACATGCCGGGGCCGGAGCACTGGTGAACAGCGCCCATGCCGATCAGGTGGAACAGGCCATCGAGAGCGGCCGGAATGACGGGGTCATCCGTGCTGGGGGTCGGCGGCTGACCCTGAATGGGTCCGATGCCTACATTGAACCGACCATCATTGCGCAGCTGCCGGCCACGCACCCGCTGCACCATACCGAGATTTTTGGCCCCGTAGCGACGATCAGCGTCTTTGATACCGAAGAGGAGGCGATTGAACTGGCCAACGGCACGGAGTATGGGCTGGCCGCATCATTGTGGACCACGAATCTTTCCCGCGCCCACCGCGTCGCTGCTCGCCTGGTAGCTGGAACAGTGTCGATCAATACTGTCGATGCGCTGGGTTTGACGACCCCATTTGGTGGATTCAAGCAATCGGGTTTCGGCCGTGACCTATCGGTGCATGCATTGGATAACTACACGGGCTTGAAAACCACATGGATCCAGCACGGCTAGTTCAACCAGGACCTGCACAGATCCTTGGTTCGGGCCCGGCTGCTTTCCGCTCCGCACGCGGTTGGCAGTTGGGCCCTTGCAACGCCAGCCTGGCTATTGAATACAAAATGGCCTCCGCGGCAATCCTGCACTCAAGATGAGAACTGGAGCCTCGGATTTCCCGTGGTCCCATGGCCAGCTATCCTCGCAATCCCCGCTTTTGTCATCGTTGAACTGGCGGTTAGTTCTATGCGCGGTAGAATAGAAATTGTGCCTGCACCAAAAACCACCCCAACCCAAGCCCAAGATGTTTTCCGCCCGGTCTTCCTGCGCGGACTCACTGCGGTGGCCTACGCGCTGCTCTCGATCTTCTGGATCGGGGCGGACCAGAAGGCCCTGGCCTATTCAACGGCAGGGTTCCTCGTAGTCACCGGCGTATTCATGTGGCAGTACGTGGTGGTTGGCAGTGCCCCGGAAAAGTCCCGCGGCGCCTATGCCGCAGGCGCCGGACTGATGCTGCTGGCCGGCATCGCCACCATCTTCGCCACCTCCGTGGCATGGATCGGATACATCGCGGCCTTCGCCTTCCTGGCCTCCGGCATTGCTGAACTCTACGTTTTCGCCAAGCTCCGCCACGCCTTCCCGCCGTTCAGGAACCAGCTGGTCACCGGTGCGGTGGGCGTGATTTTGGCCATGGCGCTGTGCTTCAGCGGCGGCATGGATGCCCACGCGCTCTTCGGCCTGATTGGCGGCGGCACCATTGTCCTTGCAGTCTTCGAGCTGATTGCCGGATTCGGCCATCGCCACGAGATGAAGGCAGAAGCGCCCCACGCGGCCGATATGCCGGAGCAAGAAAACAACTAGTCTTGAAGTCTGCAGGAAAAGTAGAAACGGAGTTTCTGGTGGGAAACAACAAGAAGAAGCAGCCGTGGAGCCAGTCGATCAAGGGCCCACTGAGCTTCTCGCTGGCCATGGCGATCGTCGCGGGAGTCGTCGGTCTGGTCAGCTCCACCGGCGGATCGCAGAATCCGCTGCGTTTCGACATCGGCTTGGCCTGTTTCGGCATTGCCTTCATCGCCTGCCTCCTGGTCATCTCGGTGATGACCATGGCAGGCAAGGAGAATGATCCAGACCTGGGCAAGGGGACCGGAGTGAACCGATCCTCAGCCAACCCGGACAAGAAGTTTGAAGACTGATAATAAAGCTTAGCCAAAGATCACGCGCTGGGACTGTCCTTTACCGATAGTCCCGGCGCGTTCCCGTTTGCGACAAATACGTATCAAGGATTTCCCGTGAGTAGCACCAGTACCACCCCGCCAGCCAGACACACCCCTTTGGGCAAGCAGCTGCTGCGGCGCAAGTCCATCAATGCGATGTCCAATGACGCCGCCAGCAACGCCGGGCTCGGCACGCTGAAGCGTTCGCTGGGTGTCATGCAGCTGGTGATGATCTCGGTGGGCGCCACCCTGGGCACCGGGATCCTGGTCATCCTGGGATCTGCCGTGCCGGTGGCCGGGCCGGCCATCTGGATCGCCTTTGTGCTGGCGGGCATCACCGCACTGCTCTCCGCGGTGTCCTACGCCGAGATGGCAGGCATGGTTCCGGTCTCCGGTTCCAGCTATTCCTATTCCTACGCCACCCTGGGCGAGGGAGTCGCCTGGATTTGCGGCTGGTGCCTGGTCTTGGAATACGCGGTCTCCGCGGCCGCAGTAGCTGTCGGAGCCGGGGCCTACGTGAACCAGACCCTGCAGATCTTCGGCTTGTCATTGCCCGAGAGCTTGGCCGGCGGGCCGGGCGAAGGCGGAGTGATCAACCTGTCGGCGTTGATCGTCGTGGTGCTGGCCACCGTTCTGCTGGTGCGCGGAGCCCGTGAATCCGCGATGGCCAATACCATCATGGTGCTGGTGAAAATCGCGATTCTGATCTTCTTCGTGATCGTCGCCTTTACTGCCTTTAACGCCGGGAACTTCGCCCCGCTGCTGCCCATGGGCGCAGCCGGTGTCACCGGTGCCGCCTCGATGGTCTTCTTCTCCTACATCGGTTTTGATGCGGCCTCCACCGCGGGCGAGGAAGCGAAGAACCCGCAGAAGGCCCTGCCCCGTGCCATCATGATCGCGATGGTTTTGGTGACCGCCATCTACGTGCTGGTAGCCGTTGCCGCGATTGGCGCCCGCGAATGGAGTTGGTTCGCCGATTCCGAAGCGGCCCTGGTGCAGATCGTCTCGGAGATCACCGGGCAGCGCTGGATGGTGCTGGCCTTCGCGCTGGCTTCGGTCATCGCCATCGTCTCGGTGGTGCTCACCACCTTGTATGGCCAGACGCGCATTCTGCTGTCCATGGGACGCGACGGCCTGGTTCCGCGCTTCTTCGCCAAGGTCTCGCCCAAGACGCATACCCCGGTGATCGGCACCTACGTCACCGGCCTGCTGGTCGCCATTGCCGCCTCGCTGATTCCGCTGGGGCAGCTGGCCGAAGCCACCAGCATCGGCACGCTGTTCGCCTTTGCGCTGGTCGGCGTTTCGGTCATGTACCTGCGCAAAACCCAGCCGGATACTCCGCGCACCTTCCGCGTGCCGCTGTACCCGGCCACTCCCATCCTCGGCATTGCCGCCTGCCTGTTCTTGATGTTCAACCTTGCCGGGATCACCTGGGTGGTCTTCGGGCTGTGGATGGTTGTCGGCGCCGGCATCTACCTTGGCTACGGGCGCCGCCATTCACGCTTGGGTTCCCTGGATGCCGCGGCGTACCAGCGGGAGCTTGAGCTCTAGGACCGTCATCTACTGGCAGGTACGCGGTGCGCGGATATGCTGAGTGGTGGAAGACCATCGCAGACCTCCGAGGAGCATCATGCAGCAGGATCCCATCAGCACCGCAGACCTGTACGACCAGCACGGTGAAGCGCTGCAGTCCGTCTCGGCGCAATTCCAGGACTTCGGCGGACGGCTGTCCTTCCACGGACCAGCCCGCACCGTGAAGTGCCACGAAGACAACGGGCTGATCAAGGAGATCCTGAGCTTCCCGGGCAACGGCGCAGTGCTTGTTGTCGATGGCGGCGGCTCGCTGCGCTATGCGCTGATGGGCGACATGATTGCCGCCAGCGCCGAAGTCAACGGCTGGGCTGGCGTGATCATCTACGGTGCCGTGCGCGACCGCGCAGCGTTGGCGGAATTGGAACTGGGCATCAAGGCCCTGGGCAGCAATCCGCGCAAAACCGTCAAGCGTTCGCATGGCGCGGTTGATGAAGTGCTGAACATCGGCGATGTGCAGGTGCGCCCTGGTGCGATGGTCTACGCGGACATCGACGGGATTCTCGTCGAGCACTAGTCCGGTGTGCGGCTACCGTTCCCGGTCAGCCGCCTGTTCCCACTCGGCACGGAATTCTTCGGTGCTCAGATTTTCCAGGTCCTCGCGGATCTGCACGATCAGGCGCTCTGCCTCTTCCAGGCTGGAGGTGGTGATGCGCAGCATCACCGAATCATCTTCACGCGAATGCACCACGACCTGCGGCTCGTTGGCTTCGAACTCGCCATCACCCAAGGTCGCCGAAGCCAGTGCGACAACCCAGCGTCCTGCCGCCACAATCGGGTTGCTGTGAGCAGCTTCCAGCCGTGCCTCGTAGTCGTCTGAAGCGTGTGTTTCCTGAGTCATGACCTGCCCTTTCAACTGCTGCACCACCGATGTACCGGTGGTGTGTTCATCATAGGGTGCTGATCGGGTTAAATGCGAGAACGCGCCGTGGACCTCGCCAGCAGTTCGCCTCCGCTAGGAAGACTTGCCGGACTTTCGCGCCCGGTAGGCGCGCACGTGCTCGCGGTTGGCGCAGTTCCCGGTATCGCAATAGATCTTTGACCGGTTGCGGGACAGGTCCAGCAGGGCATTGCGGCAGTCGGCAGAAGCGCAGATCCGCAGCCGCTCGATGCCGCCGGCGCGAATGACCTCGGCCAGCGACATGGCGGCGTCCACTGCCAACCTGTCGTACAAGGGCGTGCTGGTCGTCGTCGCATGCAGGTGGTAGCCGAGTTTCTCGCTCTTGATCAATTGCGGCTGGGCATTGGCATTGCGCAGGATCTGGTTGACCTTGAAAACGGCCTCTTCTTCGCTGCCGGTCCAGACGCCCTTGAGCTGGGAGCGCAGCTGGCGGATGGAACGCAGCTCCGCCTGGTTGTGCGCGCGGGACCCCTCGAAGTTCTCGGCGTCGAGGAATTCGTCCAGATCAGCGACGGTGGAGAGCATGTCGATGATCTGCACCTCGGTATTCAAGAGGTTCACGACGGTCTTCAGCGAAGCGACGATATCTGGGGCAAAGGTCATAATTCGTTCCTGGGCGAGGGGTGGATTGACTGCCTCTCAAGCCTAACCGTATCGTCATGCCCATATGCATTGTTGCCCCCTTGTGCGGGGCTTGGAATTCTTCGTGAAAGACATCGACACCCATGAGCGAAACCACCGGCTCGCAGCTGCCTGCAGGCACCCGGGAGCCATCAGCGCACGGCGGCAGCCAAGCCAGGGGAATCTGGATTGCCCTGGCCTCCTCGGCGGCCTTTGGAATTTCCGGTTCCTTTGCCAGAGGCCTGTTCGAAGCAGGATGGAGCCCCACCGCAGCGGTAGCCGCGCGCATGGCCGGGGCAGCGGTAGTGCTGGCCATCCCGGCTGTTCTTGCGATGCGTGGACGATGGGTGCTGGTGCGCACCAATTGGCTGTCGATCCTGCTCTTTGGCCTCTTCGGCGTGGGAGCCTGCCAGCTGTGCTATTTCTTGGCCGTGCAGCGGCTGGATGTGGGCGTGGCTCTGCTGCTTGAGTATCTGGCGCCGGTGCTCATCGTCCTGGTGCTGTGGGTGAGGCATCAGAAGCGGCCCTCGGCAGCCACCATTGCCGGCACGCTGTTGTCCTTGCTGGGCTTGATCGCGGTGCTGGATTTGACCGGAGCATCAGCCATTGATCCGATCGGGGTCCTCTGGGGACTCGGAGCAGCCGTCGGGCTGACCGTCTACTTTTTCATCAGCGCCAAGGTCGATGGGGCGCTGCCGCCGATCATGCTCTCCGCAGGCGGCATGGCCGTAGGGGCCATCACGATGCTGCTGGTGGGCGCCTTGGGAATCCTCCCGATGACCTTTGCTGCGGGCAGCGGATCCTTCGCCGGATTCCAGACTCCTTGGTGGGCAGCCTTGATCGGGCTGATCATGATCGCCACGGTGTTCTCCTACACCACCGGGGTCATGGCGGCACGGGCCTTGGGCTCCAAGGTCGCCAGCTTCATTTCGCTGACCGAGGTGTTGTTCGCGGTGCTCTGGGCGTGGCTGCTGCTCTCGGAATTGCCGGGACTGGTTCAGCTCTTTGGCGGCTTGCTGATTGTCGCTGGCGTGGTGCTGGTGCGTGTTGACGAATTGCGGGCCCTGCGAAAAGGGCAGTGATCGCCAAGGCGTCCTGTGCGCTCGATGGCAATGGCGCTGCACGCAGAGCCAATTCCCGGCCTGTGAGCCGGGGCACACTGGTTCCATGACTTCGCGGCCCGCAACGGCGTGGGCTGGTGGATTGCAGAAAGCGAGTTTCCATGGGCAAGGTATCTGTCATTGTGGTCGGTGCTGGTTCGGCAGGATCGGTGGTTGCCCGCCGGTTGATCGATGCCGGCGCCGATGTGACCGTATTCGAAGCCGGGGGAGAAGACACCAATCCGGCCATCCATGATCTTTCGCGGCTCGGGGAGCTGTGGCACAGCCCCGACGATTGGGACTACTACACCACGCCCATGGAAGGCACTGCCGGAAAACGCGTGCACCTGCCGCGCGGCAAGGTCCTTGGCGGCTCGCATGCGCTCAATGCAACGATCTGGGTTCGCTGCGCCCAGCAGGATTTTGATGGCTGGGCGGAGCACTGCGGTCCGGAATGGGCCTGGGAGAACGTGCTGCCGGTGTACCGCGATATCGAAGATTTCTCCGGCGGAGCCAGCGGTGTCCATGGAGTCGGCGGGCCCATTCCGGTCGACAATGACTATGAGCTGGATGAGATCCACGCGTCCATCATCAAGGCAGCCGAGCAATCCGGCGTCCCCTTCAACCCCGACTACAATTCCGGGGTCTTGGACGGGGTCTCCAAGGAGCAGGTCAACATCGTTGACGGGGTGCGCATCAATACCTGGAAGGCCTACCTGAAGCCGGTCCGGGGCCAGGCCACGATCATTACCGGTGCCGAGGTGCATTCGGTCATAGTTGAGCAGGGTGCCGTCGTTGGCGTGAATTACCGCCAGGATGGGCAAATGCGCCAGCTGACCGCGGACCATGTTGTGCTCAGCGCCGGTGCCCTGGGATCGCCGCAAATCCTGCTGCGCTCCGGAATCGGACCCAGTGAAGAACTGCAGCAGGCCGGGGTGGCCCCGGTGCACGCCCTGCAGGGTGTGGGAAAGAATTTGCATGACCATCTTCTGGCACCGGTCATCGCGAAGACTACTGCTCGCGATATTCCGGCACCGCGCCAGGGCGTATCGGTAACCCAGTCGCACCTGTTTGCAAAGTCGCGGGATGATCTCGAAGCACCGGATACCCAGCCGATCTTCTTTGCTGTGCCCATGTACTCGCCGGGAATGGAGCCCATCGACGGCACCGCGTTCACCCTGCATTCCGGGATCGTCACCCCATATAGCCGCGGCGAACTCACCCTGAGCGGCCCGGACCTGGATGATCCGGTGAATATCGATATCAACGCACTGGCTGACCCTCGCGACATCCAGGCCTTCCTGTTCTCCATCAAGCAGTGCCGGAGCATAGCCCAGCAAGAAGCGCTCGCGGAATCCTGGGGAGCGCAGGAAATCTATCCAGGGCCGGAAGTCCAGGATGACGAGCAGCTCGAAGAGTACATTCGCAACAATGCGGTGACCTACCACCATCAGGTCGGAACCTGCGCGATGGGCGTGGACGAACGGGCGGTTGTCGACCCAGAGCTCAAAGTGCATGGCCTGGCAGGGCTGCGCGTGATCGATGCATCGATCATGCCGAGAATTACTACAGGAAATACCAATGCGCCATCGATCCTGATTGGGGAAAAGGGCGCCAAATTCCTGCTCAAGGATCTCGGGTTGGCGGATTAGGGAGGCCTGCATGCCATGGGCTTCAGGGGGCCCAGGTGCGTGCAGGCAATCCCTCAGGACAATAGTGAAGGCATGAAAATTCTGTTTCAAGCCCGAATTCCGTTGCCAGCCGGATGCAGCTAGCAGCTGGCCCTCACTGGTTCTTGAAATCATGGAGGTCCAGCTGTTCAGCTTCTTGGCTTGTCGCGGCCCTCGACTTGGAACCGAGGAGCTGGATTGCCCCGTTCTTGGAAAATGCCGGCAAGATCTGCATTGGACTTGCCTGCTAGCGAAACTGGGCCATTCGCGCGGCTTCTGTGGTCGGCACCGCGCTGTTGATCTTTCACAAGGCCAGTTCAGAACTGGCTTCCAGCCTGCTTATTAACCGTGTGGATATGACGGCGCTGGGTGATGCGGTTGCGTGCCTGCCGGGCCAGCATCGGGAAGTTGTCCCATCGGCACATGAGCGCCAAGTGGGTCTTGGGAATTGGGTCAGGCAATTGCCTCACGGGATTCGCAATTAATCAAGGCAGCACCATCAAGCCGGTGCGCTTCGGCCGAAATGCGTCGGGCCAGGTTCACTTCATCCCCGGTCATCTCTGTGCTCGGGCCGTGGCCCAGGCGCAGGCTGACAATGTCAATGCGCCATTCCACGTGCGGGTGGACACCCACCTTTTCCGCGAGCAGCCCGACGAGTGTGATGAATTCCAGTGCGGTGCTGGTCGATTCGAATCGGTAGGACGCAGTGAATGATTCCTTGCTTCGAATCCAATCCTGGAGAACTGCTAATCGCTGTTCCGGCGCCAGGGGAACCGGTGATTGAGCGCGTGAAATCTGTCGGATATTAGTCATGGGGCATCTCCTTGCAAGGCGGAGGGTTATCCCATGGTGCTGGGCAGAGACCGCCACTTGTCATCGTCGCAGTAATCGAGGTCAACGTACAGGGCGCCCAGTGAATACGCAGGCTGCGGGGCAGTAGAAGGCGATGCTGGATCAGCTGGGGCCGCTGTCGAGCCTGGCGCATTTCGGCCTTGCCGACTGATAAACGGGCCGCTGCCGCTGGCCCTGCCATTGGTGGTGAGCCGGAAGTGGCCATTGGCTAGTCCGCAGTCGAGTGTGGGAGCAGAACTGGCGGTACTCATGCTGGTTGCCTTCCAGGAGCATGGCGTGACGCCTAGCAACTTACTTTGCTGAGAACGCCAGACTCGCCTGTGCTCCGGGAAGACAACTCCAGCCCGCTGCGCTGAGAGCAACTGCTGCCTTTGCCATTGGAAAGATCCCTCGAATCCTACGCGCTGAAAGCGGCACTGTTCGTGGCATCTCTCCATCTGCATTGGTACCTGGGAGTTTTCACTTCAACCCGACTACTGGGCGAAGCTTGCTCTCCCCGGTGAGCGCAGTCCTTTCTGCGCTGCTTTCCCGAGTTGCCGTCCCGTGGCGGTATGGCTGCTTGGGAGCTTTCCGGGGAGGAAATGGCTCCTGCGCCGCCCGCCCTCAGAGAGGACGGCTCTGTTCCGCCACGTACCAACGACAGTTGAGGTGATTACCATCACAGTATGCGCAGAATAATGAATGTGATGCAAATCGCATTTCAGAAGGTTTCGCTGTTGTTCATCGCGCAGACGCTCATCGCATCGACGAAAGGTGGTGCAGTGCCGCCGCTCATCAGCCCGATGAGCGAACAAGCGACCCCCATGAAGGTCCGGTGGACTTCACGGGGGTCGTGGAATGCAGTGCCGCCGGTGCTGCAGGAGAACCAGGGTGGCAATGTGCAAGGTGGCCCCAGCGGCCACGGCGGGAATTGCCGTTGGCGCGAAGTGGCCTTTGCTTTATTGGGGCCGTAATTAGCCGCCCAGGCCTCCGAGCAGGCTGGCGAGCAGTTCAAGAATGGTGTTGATCAGATCCATGATGTCCTCCGTGTTTTGTGATGATGAATGGTGCTGCATCAACTTGCGCTGACGCCATGAAATCTAGCAAGGGATCATGGAGGTTGATCCAATATTCGCGAATATTACGTATTTAACTATATTCACGGCTAACTCTTGCATAGTCAGATTGGTTAATTCACAAATAATCGCGATCTGTCAATCATACTTTTGTAGGATGCTGGGAGCTTGGGATGTGCCGGTTTCCAAGTGCAGCTGGGTATCTCCAGAGCTTCCACGTGGATTGCTTGCCGGCCCCCGTCCGCTGTGAGGGGCCCGGGGAGACCCCTCGCGGCGGACTATTTGCCAAAGCGGCGAAGGCGCAGCGAGTTCGCGACCACGAGCACCGAGCTGGCCGCCATGGCCGCCCCGGCGATCATCGGGTTCAGCAGCCCCAGGGCCGCGATCGGGATGCCAGCGGTGTTGTAGGCGAAAGCCCAGAACAGGTTCATCTTGATCGTGGCCAAGGTCTTGGCCGACAGGTCAATGGCGGCACTGACCTGGTGCAGATCGTTGCCCATCAGGGTAATGTCCGCTGCCTCGATGGCGACATCGGTGCCTGAGCCCATGGCGATCCCAAGATCTGCCTGGGCCAGCGCCGGCGCGTCATTCACTCCGTCGCCCACCATGGCCACGACCTTGCCCTGTTCCTGCAGGGAGGAAATGGCTTTGGCCTTATCGGCGGGGAAGACCCCGGCAAAAACGTCCTGCGGGTCGATGCCCACCTTTGCCGCCACCTTGGTGGCCACCGAGGAATTATCACCGGTGAGCAGCACTACCCGCAGTCCGCGCTGCTGCAATGCCTTGATGGCCGCCGCGGAGGAATCCTTGATCTGGTCGGCCACCGAGATGATGGCCTGGAACTGCTGGTCAACCGATACCAATATTGCGGTGGAGCCTGCAGCCTCGGCCTCGTTCAGCAGCGCGTGCGCCGTGGAATCCAGTACCGTGCCCTGTGCTTCCAGCCAGCTGGGCCGGCCGACAACAAGTTGCTTGCCAGCCACGACCCCGGACACTCCGCCGCCAGGCTCCGAGCGGAAATCCGTTGCCTTTACCAGTGGGCCGCGTTCGGCGCCGGCCCGGGCAATGGCCTGGGCAATCGGGTGCTCCGAATGGTGCTCAACGGCTGCTGCCAACGCCAGAATTTCGTCGGCATCGACCCCGGGAACCGGGCTGGTGCCCACATGCGCCATGACGCCGGTGGTGACGGTGCCGGTCTTATCCAGGACGATGGTGTCCAGCTTGCGGGTATCCTCCAGGACCTGGGGGCCGCGGATCAAGATGCCCAGCTGCGCCCCGCGGCCGGTGCCAACCAGCAGGCCGATCGGCGTGGCCAGTCCCAAGGCGCAAGGGCAGGCGATAACCAGCACGGCAACCGCAGCGCTGAAGGCCTGATAGGGATCGGAGCTAACCAGCCACCAGATCGCAAAGGTGGCGACCGCGATGGCCAAGACAATGGGCACGAAGACTGCCGAAATGCGATCGGCCAATCGGGCAATGGGAGCCTTGCCCGACTGCGCCTCGGAGACCAGCTTGCCCATCTGCGCCAGCGTTGTTTCGGAGCCGACGCGGGTCGCCTTGATGACCAGCCGTCCCGAGGTGTTCAGTGTTGCACCGGTGACCTCGGATCCGTCCATGACTTCCTGGGGGACCGATTCGCCGGTGAGCAGCGAGGTGTCGACGGCGCTGGTGCCTTCGACGACGATGCCGTCGGTGGCGATCTTTTCCCCTGGCCGCACCACAAAGTGCTCACCGACCTGCAATTGGGCGGCCGGAATCCTGATCTCCTGGCCATCGCGGAGAACCACCGCGTCCTTGGCGCCCAAATTCAGCAGGGACTTCAATGCATCGGAAGCCGACGACTTGGCGCGGTGTTCCAGATAGCGTCCGAGCAGCAGCAGGGTGGCCACCACGCCAGCTGTCTCGAAGTACAGCGCGTGCTCGCTCATGGCCATGCCGGTGTGCGCCGTCATCTGCGGATCGAGGATCAGCTGGATGGCGGAGAACAGGTAGGCGGCCAGCACGCCAAGGGACACCAAGGTGTCCATGGTGGAGGAGAAATGGCGGGCATTGATTGCCGCGGCCTTGTGGAACGGCCAAGCGCCGTAGAAGACCACCGGTGTGGCCAGGGCAAAAGCCACCCAGCCCCAGTGCGGGAACTGTGCCGCCGGGATCATCGAGATCACAAACAGCGGAATGGTGAAGAGTGCCGAAATGACCAGGCGCAGAAACAGGTGGCTGGGGACCAGATGCTGGTGGCCGGAGTGCTCGTCGTGGCCATGCTCGTGGTGTTCGGGGGCCATCGGCTTTTTGAGTGTGGCCGTGTATCCGGCGGCTTCGACGGTGCTGATCAGCGTTTGATCGCTGATATCGTGCGGGACCTGGACCTTGGCGGTTTCCAGGGGGAGGTTGACCGAGGCGGTGACCCCGGGAAGCTTGCCGAGCTTTCGTTCCACCCGGTTTACGCACGATGCGCAGGTCATGCCCTGGATATCCAGGTCGACGGTGCGCGCTTCGGGCAGCGCATGTTCTGGCGCATGGGAAGTCATTGTTCTACCTTGCACTTTCCTGCCGCCTATGGCGGCCTGGTGCCTGGCTGATGGGCTAGGCGTTGATTGCTTCGACGGTGTAGCCGGCCTCGTCGATCGCGTCGCGGAGGCTGGCTTCGCTGAGTTTGCCGGTCGCGGTGACGGTGGCGGTGGAGATGCCCTGGGCATCGAGAATGACATCGACGTTCTTGACTCCGTCCAGTTCCTTGAGCTCTTCGGTGACCGAAGCGACGCAGTGGCCGCAGGTCATCCCGGAGATCTTGATCTCGGTCCGGGTGGTCAGTTCGGTGGCCTGCTCACGAGTGGTGATCTGCAGCCCCTGGGAGCTGCTGGAGTTGTTTTCGGAGGAGCATCCGCAGTTGCAGTTGTGGCTCATGATCTTGCTCTCTTTCGATGAATTCTGTGTGAATCTGAAATCAGGGGAGGGGTGCGCCTAGCGCACCAGCCGGGAAATCGCGGCCGTGGCCTCGGCGATCTTGTCCTGGACGATGCTGGGGTCGCCGCTTTGAATCGAGGTCTTCGCGGCGTCGACAACACAATGGCCGATGTGATCGTCAATCAGTTGCACGCTGACCTTGTGCAATGCCGCGTTGATGGCGGAGATCTGGGTCAGGATGTCGATGCAGTATTTGTCTTCATCGACCATCTTGGCGACCCCGCGGACCTGGCCTTCGATGCGCTTGAGGCGGCGTTCCAGTGCGGACTTGTCCGCGTGATAACCGTGATGCTGTGCCTGGGCATCCGGGTTCTGGGTGATTTCCATACTTCGATAATACCCCTATGGGGTATTAAGTCAAGTACCCCCTGGGGGTATCAAGCCTCCCCGCTTAAGCCCGCGAAGCACGATAGGATTTCACCCGTGAGCCACAACGACCTGCACGTGCGTCCGATTTCCAGCGCCGAACACTCAGCCTTCCTCGAAACCGCCCACGACGTCAGCTTCCTGCAGCGTCCTGAATGGGCCCGGGTCAAGGGCGGGTGGCGTGGTGAATCCCTCGGCTTCTTCGACCAGGACGAACTGGTCGGCGCTGCACTGGTGCTGCACCGGGCCGCCCCCGTGATCAAGAAGACCCTGGCCTACGTTCCCGATGGCCCGGTGATCGACTTCCAGGCCCACCGTGCGGAAAACGTCATCCGCCCGCTGGCCGCCTACCTCAAGAACCGCGGCTCCTTCCAGCTGAAGATGGGCCCGGGCCGGGAGGTGCGCACCTGGGCCGCGGCCGCCGTGCGCAAGAACCTCGGCAAAGAAGGCTTCACCCAGCTGGCCGACCTGGAGCTCAAGAGCAGCTCAGCCCAAGCCCTGGCGCTGAACGACGCCCTGTTGGACCTCGGTTTCACCAAGGAAGACGTCGGACTGGACTTCGGCGCAGGCCAGCCGGAATTCGTGGCCCGTGTTGCCCTGCAGGATGAGGACGGCAACCAGCTGGACATGGAACAGGTCATGGCCAGCTACTCGGCCACCACCCGCAATGAAACCCGCAAGGCACTGAAGAGCACCTTGGAAATCGAGGTGGGCGACACCTCGGATATGGCACGCTTCCATGCCCTGTACAACCACACCGCGGACCGCCAGGAATTCACAGGCCGCCCGCTGGGCTACTTCGAAACCATGCACCGCGTGCTCAACGAAGCGGTGCCAGGATCCTGCACCCTGTACATCGCCAGCAACGAAGGCGTGGATCTGGCGGCCTCCATCGTGATCCGCTCGTCGAACCTGGCCTGGTACCTCTACGGGGCCTCGTCCTCTGAACAGCGCAAGATCTTCGCGCCCAAGGCGATCATGAACCGCATGGTGGAAGACTCCATCGCCGCCGGCTGCCGCTACCTGGACCAGGGCGGCGTCAGCGCCACCTTGGACAAGGAGCACCATCTCTCGGGCCTGACCAAGTTCAAGACCAACACCGGTTGCGACATTGTGCAGACCAATGGCGAATGGGACCTGGCGCTGAACAAGCCGCTGGCCTGGGTCTTCGAAAAGTACATGAACTGGCGCAAGAAGTAGGGAACACAGCACTGTGGCAATTGATCCAACCCAGCCATTTGTCCCCGTCATCCTCGGCGGCGACATCGGCACCTACACCCTGGCCCGCGAATTCTACGAGGCCTACGGGGTCCGTTCGGTGGTGCTGCCCGCCGCAGGCAATGGGGTGATCGAGCATTCGGTGGCCATCGAATTGCGCCCCATCGGCTCCATGGCAGATGAGTCGCGAGTGGTTGCGGCGCTGGCCGATCTGGCCGACGAGCTGGCCGCCGATTCGGCCCGCCCGCTGATGCTCTTCGGTTCCCTGGACTTCCACATAATGCTGATCGCCAAGCACCGCGCGCAGCTCGAAGCCCACTTCGTGATTCCCTATCCCGAATTGGAGATCATCGAAGCGGCGGCGCTGAAGGAAAACTTCTATGCGCTCGCCGAACAGCTGGCTATCGCCCACCCGCGCACCGCCGTCTACCACCCGGGCACCGAGCTGGAAGCCATGGCCAAGGACTTCACCTACCCGGTGATCGGCAAGCCTTCAAGCTCGGCGGATTGGATCGCCGCGAAGTTCGAGGGCAAGCAGAAAATCCACACCATCAACAACCGCGCCGAGCTGGAGGCACTGCTGTCCAGGATCGACGGCAGCGGCTACACCTCCGGCTACATCCTGCAGGAATACGTTCCCGGCGGCGATGACGCCATGCGATTGTGCACCTACTTCGCCACCCAGGACGGCAAAGTCATCTTCGCCGGCTACGGCGAAGTGGTCATCGAGGAGCATGCGCCGCTGGTGCTGGGCAACTCGGCAGCCATCGTCACCGGGCAGAACGACCAGATGGCCGCCGACGGTGCCCGCATGCTCGAAGAGCTGGGGTGGCGCGGCATCGCGATGATCGATGCGAAATACGACCACCGTGACGGGCAGATCAAGTTCTTCGAGATCAATCCCCGCCTTGGCCGCAATCATTTCTACCTCACTGCCGCTGGCGTGAACCCGGCACGATTCTACGTCACCGAGTTCCTCGGCGCCGACTTCGACAACTCGGATCCGCATACCGATGCCGTCGTGGAAACCGCCGCTGGGGTGCTGCAGCTGCGCCGCGAGCAGCTGTTCACCGTCTTGCCGCACCACTTGCTGCGCCGATTCCTCGATAGCGGGACCGGCAGGAAGGCGGCCGTGCTGCTCAAGGCCGGCAAGGTCTCCAACCCGTTGAAGTTCTCGGCGGAAAAGAACCCGCGCCGCAAGCTCTACCTGGTCTTGAATGCGGTCAACCACTACCGCAAGTACAAGAAGTTCCCGCCGCGCGCCCTGTAGTTCCTGCGCTTAAGGACGCCCTCCAGGCGACTGCTGGCCGGCCGTGCCAGGCACCGGCCAGCCTTCCAGGGCTTGAAGCCACGGGCTTTGGGAGATCTCGCCGCCGTCGAGAATATCGAGGCTCGTGGCAGAGCCCTCAACTTCGGGGACAAGCTCGGTGGGCTCGAATCCTGCAGCTGCCGCGATGTCCAGCGAGGTCGTCGCATCTGGATCATTCGCGGTGGACATGGCTTTCCACTTCAGCGCCGAGAGGATGCTTTCGCCGGCGGGGATAACCACACGCTGGGATTGAATGCTGGCCATCGGTGCCAGGCTGACATCTTGTTGTGCCTGGCCCTGGGAGTTGCGGAATTGAACCTGCGGGTACCCTTCGACGGCGCACGGAGCCGTTGAGATGTTCTTGGCGTAGACGGCCATGTACCTTGAGCCCAATGCGGCATCTGGAGAGCCTAGAGCTAGTTCCAAATCGTTCTCGGTGCAGGCTGGGGCAGCGGGATCTTGGGGCCAAGCAGCCACATTGTCGGGCAGCCGCGCCGGACGGGCGATGAGCTCTTCGGGCAGTTTCCCGCCAACCCAGCCTTCGATGACGTCTGAGTAGCCGGCATTGCTCAAGGTGAATGCCACTGGTTGTTCCAGTGGAGCATGCTTGGCGAGCCATTCTTTGATCCGGCCGGTGTCTTCCGAGCCTGCCTCAGCGGTGGTGTGCACCGACAGACCGCTGGAATCAAATACTGCGCTGTCAACGTCATCTAGTGCCGCTGCTTCCAAGGCCAGATTAAACTCGGCGGGATCCAATCGCTGATCAGAGCTATAGATCAGTGAAGAGTCTTCCAGCCGCAGGGAGAGCGGCTCGTCATGCTCGGCCGCATAGCGGCCAAGGGCCTTCATCCCTTGGATATCCTTGGCTACCGCGGATCCCTGGCCCACGCTGTCGGCACCGAGCTGGCGCAGGGAGAACGCTTGGATTATTTGCTCTTTGACGTTCTCGCTGTCCGACACATCCAGCGGGTACAGCGCCAGATTTGGGACGTCCGAATCCTGTGGTTCTCCGGCAACAAAACGAATGGAACTGTACACCTTGGATTGTTGGTCGATAAAGGCCTGTATGCGGGATGAAGCCCAGTGCGCGGTGTCGCCGGCCTGCTCAGGCGCCAGATGCTCATTGAGTTTCACCGTCCATGACGCTTGCGAGGAGTTTCCGTCCTTGGCATCAACAGAGGTGATTTCATGCTCGACGCTGGTCGAGTCGATCCCTTCCCTCTGATCCAATTGCGCAGCGAGAGCGCAATACTCCTTGGGAGCATCGCAGGAGTTGAACGCATCCCAGGGCTTCCAGATCAGCACGATGACCACCGCAAGGATCAGAGCCGTGATCATCGCTCCAAGGCGCAGTGGTTTCATTTAGCTACCGTACCAACACGACCACTGGATCGCAGGAGCCAGCGGGTAGAGTTTCAACCACACGTACTTTGAAAGCGAGACCCCATGAGTTTGA
Organism: Glutamicibacter halophytocola; assembly: GCF_001302565.1. Taxonomy (NCBI): domain Bacteria; kingdom Bacillati; phylum Actinomycetota; class Actinomycetes; order Micrococcales; family Micrococcaceae; genus Glutamicibacter; species Glutamicibacter halophytocola. The sequence goes on along the minus strand of NZ_CP012750.1, from coordinate 3,343,632 downwards.
AAGATCGCCTGCGCGAAGACAGCATCGTCCACCTGAAGGCAGGCAACGAGCTGGAGAAAACCACCCTGCGCAATATCCTCAGTGCCATTGGCACCAAGGAGAAGTCGGGCAAAAACCCTAGCGAACTCAACGACCAGGATGTCGAGAACCTGTTGCGCAAGGAAGTGGGCAACCGCGAGGAAACTGCGCAGCTGGCAGCCAAGGATGGGCGAACGGAACTGGCAGAACGCGAGCTGGCAGAGGCTGCGTTCATTTCTACCTACCTCCCAAAAATGCTTGACGAGGCAGAAGCCCGGGGCATCGTGGAGAAGGTGATGGCCGAACTAGCAGCGGATCATGAGCTGTCCATGAAGGATATGGGGCAGGCGATGAAGCTGGTTGGAGCCGAAATTGCCGGCCGATTCGACGGCAAGGCCGTCTCGCAGATGGTTCGCGCCAAGCTCGGTTAATCGTCAGCTGGCATGAAGGGTCGTTCTTCGGAGCGGCCCTTTGTTGTACCTCCAGCTTTCACGGACGAGCGCGTTGAATCTATTCCACTGAAAATTTCCACTTAGAGAATCTAACTCGGAATTTTGGGGTAAAATTTCGAGTAAGAAATCCTAACTCGAAAATTTCTCGAGGAGAACCATGAATTGGCCAGCTCATGAAGAAGCGACCCGAGCATGGACCCCTGCAGGTAGAGTGCCACGCGAAGACCGGATGGTCGACGAAATCAAGGTATCTATTCCGCCAAAAATCGCGTCGTTGGACTATGCGCCGACAATGGAAGTGATTTTGGAATCAGAGAAAGCGACTGCCAAGATTGCATCGCTCAACAATGAATCTGGTGATCAGCTGGCCGCTGTTAGTGGGTTCCTTCTAAGGAGTGAAGCGGTCTCCTCCTCCAAGATCGAACACGTTAATGCTGAACGCAATGATTTCGCAAAGGCGACTGCTGGGCTAAAGGCAAGCAAAGAAGCCCATTCAATAGTCGCGGCCACCATGGCTATTCAAAAGATGATTGAGCGTGCTAGCGACGGAGCCATTTCCCTGGACTCGCTGCGTGAAGCACACCGCATCCTCATGAAAGATGACACAGTCGACGCCAGATACGCCGGTAAAATTCGTGACGTACAAAACTGGATAGGCGGTTCAGACTACTCGCCGCGTGGCGCAGTCCATATACCTCCTCCTTACGAGATGGTCCCGGAATTGCTTGAGGATTTGCTTCGGTACGCAAATCGTGATGATGTTCCCGTCATGGTCCAAGCAGCGGTAGCTCATGCCCAGTTTGAATCTATTCACCCATTTACAGACGGCAACGGTCGAATAGGACGCGCTCTTATAGGTGCCATTCTGAGAAGGCGAAATCTGACAACGGGTCCTGTAATCCCTATTGCTTCAGCAATGGTAGCTAACGTAAGTCGGTACTTTGAACTCGTAAATAATTACCGTCGTGGAGAAGTGACCGAATTTGTCCTCTACCTGTGCCGGTCAGCTGTCCACGCAGTTGAATCCTCGAATGAATCCATCGAAGCTCTACGCGCTTTGCCTGATGAATGGCGAGCGCTTGCTGGCGCTAGTCGGAATAGTGCGGCCGATAAGATCATTGGAAAGTTGCTAGATTATCCAGTGATCGACTCGTACCAGGCCTCGATTTTTGCTGGCGTCAAAGAAAACTCTGTCTACTATGCGCTGGATCAACTCGTGGAGAGTGGGGTGCTCACTCTGGTTTCACAGAGTAAACGCTATCGTGCTTGGGCTGCTGTGGACGTATTGGATGAGGTGGATCGACTGAACGGGCGCCTTCAAAATCCGTAGAACCTTGCGTGTTAGCTGGCTACTTCTCCTGCGGTCCCGTTGGACTCGACGTCTTTTCCAAAACCAAGATCGGCCCTGCTGCCGGCGACCCGTCCAGCTAGGGCGGCGTTCAAACTGCCGGTGGCAGCACGATTTCGGCTGCGCCGCAGGGAGGGATATTTGCTGCTGACAAAGTCGTCCACCTGTTCCTTGCGGCTCACCAATACCAGTTCGGTACCGCTGCCGCCCTGCTGGCTTTCTTCCCGGTAGAGCCCGCTGATGCGTTCGGCCACCTGGAGGTAAAAACTGCGCTGGAACTCGCGGCGCTCAATGACCTTCTCGGAATCGGTCCGATCCCAGGCCACATACTTTCCTTCTTCGCTCCACCAATGGCTCATCGCCAGGCTTGCCTGGATCACCAGCGACGAGAAGAGATTCTTGACGGTGCTCACATCGGACTCGTGGCCGATGACGTACAGGCGGCAGAAGTTCGAGTAGTTTGTTTGCAGCAGGGTCACGGTTCTGAAGGCATGTCCTACCGAAGACAGCCCATCGCGCTGGCCTAGCCGGTAGGTGCCGCGCATATCGAAGTGCTCTTCAATGATTGGCTCCTTCTTCTTGCCAGGACCGGTGGGCTGCGCGTCCAGTTCAGCACGTCCAATGCCATAGCGAACCATGAGCCGCTCGGCGTGTTCTTGGAAGGTTTGGGCCTCTGCAGGGAAATTGGTATTTTCCGCCTTGTTCAGCAGTAGCGCAATCCGTTCCTTCAGCCGCTGGAGCTTTTGTTCAGAGGTGCTCATGACATCTTCTTTCGGGGCAGTGCGATGGGTAGCGAATCGGCTTGTGCTGGTTCACGGCACCAGTGTTGCAGGTCATCGGGAATGCTGCTTGGCCGGGTGTGGGTAACTGTTTGGAAACGGCTCTAGCCGGTGCTGTGATCCGCGCGTAGAGTGAAGGCACCAAGCAGGTCCAGCACGCCCCGGGTCCTTGATTCGAGGCTGGTTTAAGAGAGGTTCTGATGGGTGATTTTCGGACATACACCATGGAAGAGCGGGCCACTTACCTTGCTCCTTCATGCGAGCGTTGCGGACAGCATCGTCACGTGGTGTGGGAAAAAGTCGAAGGTACGGAAACCTACAAGCCGCGTGATGCCGGATGCTCCAATGAAGCCTGCACCGCGTAGGCAATAACCAGTACAACCCATCGCTCAGGTATTTACTTCGGCCGGATTCCCAGAGCAGCAGAGATGCGCTCGGAGGCTGTGGTGAGTACCTGGGCGATATGGTTTTCATCCAATTCCAGCGGTGGATAGATTACCGCAACGGCCGCCGGCTTGTCCTGTGGCAGCAGCAAGGGGACCGCGATGGAGTGCAGTCCCGGGATGACCTCGTCGTGGCTGGATTCGAAGTCCTTGGCCGGGTATTGCACCGGATTGATTTGCGAGCGGATGACCCGTCCGGGTGCCCCGTTGTCAATGGGATGGCGCGTACCGGGGCGCTGGGCCACAGTGGCATCGGCCATTCGGGGCTCGGCCGTGCTCAACGTGACCGCGGCTTCGCCGTCAAAAACCACCAGCAGGGCAGTCATTCGAAGCTCGTCTGACACCGCTGCCAGGTGCGGGGCAGCTGCCGACTGCAGGGATTTGGCGACATTGCGTGCCAAGGCGCCCAGGCGTGCACCCAGTTCCAAATCACCGGAAGGCATGCGCTCGACAAAGCCGTACTGCTCGAAGGTCTTGACCAGGCGGTAGGCCATGGAGCGGTGAATTCCAAGTTGCGCGGCTAGTTCGGCAACGCTCAGCGGTGCCGTGGATTCGCCAATGAGGGTCAGCGCTTCGAGCCCGCGGCCCAAGGTCTGGGACCCGCCTTCGGTGGATTTGGTCATTGCTTCATCATTTCATCCCACCTGCCGTTAGCCCGGCAAGGTACTGCTTCACGTGATCTATTTCTAGCTCACAGCCTAGCCCAATGCCCCGATGCTGATTGGCAGGACTGCCGGGGCGATAGGCAACGGAAGGCAGGCTGCACGGTGCAGCCTGCCTTCCGTTATCAGCGCCCCTGCGCGGGGTCGCTACTGGAACTAGCGGATCGGTGGATCAGCCGGCAGCAGGTGCTCGCCGGTGCGATCCGTGGCCAAGGCCAGCGAAGAAATGTACTGCAGTTCTCCATTCGGGCCGGGCACCGCGGAGGCCAGCATGTCCGGGCGCTCGAAGCGCAGGCCGGTGACACAGCAGGTGTACAGCTCGTCGCTCGGGTTGCCTTCGGCGTCCAGCAGCGGGCTGTCGATGCCGTCATCGCTGCGGCGCAGGTAGTAGCGGCCCTTGGTGGCGATGGCCAGCAGCGGTGGCATCAAGAGCGCCAGGCCCACGGCCACCAGCGGGCTGAACGGCTGGATCTGCTCGCCGAGCAGCCCGAAGAACACGGCGATCGAGGCGATGGCAGAGGCGAGCATCGAGATGAAGCCCACCGGGTTGACCGCGTAGAGCATGCCGCGGCGGAATTCCGGCACCTTGGGGGAGAGCTTCAGCAGGTACTTGTTGATGGCGATGTCGCTGGCCACCGTGACCACCCAGGCCATCGCGCAGTTCGCGTAGAAGCCCAGCACGGTATTGAGGAAGTCGAACATGTTCGCTTCCATCAGGATCAGCGCGATGCCCAGGTTGACCAGTACGAACACCATGCGTCCTGGATAGGTCTTGGTCACGCGGGTAAAGGAGTTGGTCCAAGCCAGCGAACCGGAGTACGCGTTGGTGACGTTGATCTTGATCTGCGAGATGACCACCAGGACGACGGCCAGGCTCATGGCCAGCCATGCCGGCATCATTTCGCGGTAGACGCCCAGGAACTGGTGCACCGGCTCGTTGGCGGTGGCCGAGGCCTGAGGGTCCAGCGTGGCGATCAGGTAGACGGCGATGAACATGCCGGTGATCTGCTTGATGGCACCGAAGATGACCCAGCCCGGGCCGCCAAGAATCACCGCAGTCCACCAGCTGCGCGCGTTGGCGGCGGTTTTGGGAGGCATGAAACGCAGGTAGTCGATCTGTTCGGCGATCTGCGCCATCAGCGAGAGGCAGACACCGGCTGCCAGCATGGCCGACGCGAAGTTCACGCCCTCGCCGGTGCCCTGCTCGCCGGCATAGTTGACGAATGTCTCCACGGATTCCGGGTGGGTGGCCACGAGGTACACCATGGGCACAACCATCAGGATCAGCCACAGCGGGGTGGTCCATACCTGCAGCTTGGCCAGGGTTTTCATCCCGTAAATGACCAGCGGGATGACCATGAGGGTTGAAATCGCGTAGCCCAGCGGCTTGGGGATCCCGAGTCCCAGTTCCAGGCCCTGGGCCATGATGGCGCCTTCCAGGGCGAAGAAGATAAAGGTGAAGGTGGCAAAAATGACGTTGGTGACGATCGAACCGTAGTAGCCGAACCCCGAGCCGCGGGTGATCAGATCCAGGTCGAGGTTGTAGCGGGCGGCATAGTAGGCCAGCGGGAATCCGGTGGCGAAGATGATCAGCGCCGCGATCAATACGCCGGTGATGGCGCTCGCCGTGCCGTGGGCCAGGGCGATATTCGCGCCGATGGAGAAGTCCGCCAGGTAGGCAATTCCGCCCAGTGCGCTGGTGGCCACCACCGAGGGCACCCAGCGCCGATAGGAGCGCGGGGCGAAACGCAGGGTGTAGTCCTCCAGGGACTCCTTGGCGGCATTCAATTGCCCCTGGCTGGTGCCGCCGGCAAGGCTGGCCGGCGCTTGCTGTTGTTCATTCGTCGCTGTCATGTGCATCAGCCTAGTGAGCGCATGTTTCACCGGCCTCGGCCGTTCTGTGTCCGGCAGGTAAACAGGATCTCACCGCGTGAACCGGGGGTTACATGGGAATTGAAGTGGCCCTGTGAAGATGATTTCAGATCCTTGGGCGCACCTGTTTTCCCAGTTCAGTTCACCTATCATTTGTGGCATCGCAGAAAAATGCCGCTGGCCATGGTGCGCGAGGGGCAAGTAAAGCTACACTTGTTTCTATAGTTAGAACAGTGTCGCAACTATAGAGACAATGAAGTTTTGTGGCACGGACCTAGGAGTCACACCATGCAGATTCACCACCGGGGATACGTCTCGGGAGATCCACGCGTCAAGGAAGCCGCCGGCTACGGGATCAACCGGGCAGCAGAAATTCCCGACGAAATGGATGTACTGATTGTCGGCACCGGACCGGCTGCCTCCGTGGTGACCGCGCAGCTCTCCCGTTTCCCCAGCATCAACGTGCGCGCCATCGAAATGCGCCCGGGCCGGCTGGAAGTTGGCCAGGCCGATGGCATCCAGGCCCGCTCGGTGGAAACCTTCCAGGCCTTCGGCTTTGCCAACGAGGTCATCGAAGAGGCCTACCGCAATGTCGAGATGTGCTTCTGGACCCCGGATCCCGAAAACCCGGCGAACATCAAGCGCCACTCGCGCGCCGCCGACGATGCCACCGGGATGAGCGAATTCCCGCATATCTACGTGAACCAGTCGCGCATCCTGGACTACTTCCTGCGCGACGCCGAACGCGCCCCGGGCAAGGTCACTCCGGACTACGGGGTGGAATACCTCGGTTGCGAGATCGACCCTGGCGCCGAATACCCGGTCTCCGCGCACATCAAGTACGTGGCCGGAGAACGCGCTGGCGAAGAACGCACCGTGAAGGCCAAATACCTGGTCGGCGGCGACGGTGCCCGCAGCCAGGTGCGCCGCTCGCTGGGCCACAAGCTGCACGGCGACGCGGCCCTGCATGCCTGGGGAGTCATGGACGTCATGGTCAACACCGACTTCCCGGACATCCAGGTCAAGTGCTCCATCCAGTCCCATGAGGCGGGCAACATCCTGCTCATCCCGCGCGAAGGCGGCTATCTGGTCCGCTTCTACGTGGACCTGGGCGAACTGACCGCGGAAGACGCCGGGGCCATCCGCAACACCCCGGTGGAAGAGATCGTGGCCACCGCCAATCGCATCATCCACCCTTACACCATGGACGTGAAGAACGTCGCCTGGTTCTCGGTCTACGAGGTCGCCCACCGCATCACCGACGGCTTCGACGATGTGGAAGACCACGAGCGCGGCACCCGCTGCGCCCGGGCTTTCATCATGGGCGACGCCTGCCACACCCACTCGGCCAAGGCCGGCCAGGGCATGAACGTGTCCATCCAGGACGGCTTTAACCTCGGCTGGAAGCTGGCCGCCGTGCTCGAAGGCCGCGCCCCGGACGCGCTGCTGGATACCTACGCCGAGGAGCGCAAGGTCATCGCACAGAACCTCATCGACTTCGACAAGGAATGGTCGACCCTGATGGCCAAGTCCGTAGATGACTGGGAAGACCCGGACGAACTGGAGAAGTACTACACCAAGACCCAGGAATTCCCTGCCGGCTTCATGACCCAGTACACCGAATCGGCCATCACCACCGGGCTGGAGCACCAGGACCTGGCACCCGGCTTCCCGATAGGCAAGCGCTTCAAATCGGCCGAAGTGATCCGTCGTTCCGATAACCGCTGGCGCCATCTGGGCCACTTCCATGAGGCCGATGGACGGTGGCGGGTCTACGCCTTCGCCGATGCTGCAGCTCCTGCCTTGGAAGGCACCGCCATGGCCGACTTCGCGGCCTGGTGGGAAAAGGATCCAGCGTCCCCGCGCAACCGCTACACTCCAGCCGGGGTGGATCAGGATGCGGTCTTTGATGCCAAGGCCATCTACCAGCAGGACTACACCGAGGTAGAGCTGCACGACGTGCCGAAGATCTTCCAGCCGCTGAAGGTCCCCTACGGACTGCACGATATCAACCAGGTTTTCGCTGCCGGCCACGGACGCGATATCTTCCGCGACCGCGAGATCAGCAAGGACGGCGCCATCGTAATTGTCCGACCGGACCAGTATGTTGCTGGCATCTTCCCGCTGGATGCTCGTGAGGAAATCAGCGAGTTCTTCGCCGGGAATATGCTGCCGGTAAGCGGTAGCAATTCCTGATCTGACGTGAGAATCTGACACGTAGGATTATCTCTCAGCACCGCTTGCCCCATGAGAAATGCATGGAGCAAGCGGCGCTGCTGATTTCGGAGGCTGACACATAGCCACAGCATGATCGAGCCACGCCCCGGCCGAAATATCTGAGGAGAACGCAGTGCAGATCCGTGGTGCCAGTTCAAAACGGCGTTGAAACCATTCAGGGCTATTTATGCCCACAATTTGAGGCTTGCCCCGATCAAAGGGTCATAACCCTGAGAACATGAATTAAAAGCAGAATCCCGGCCGTGTGATCGGTCTATTGAAAAGACTACAGGGACGGTTCCGGGATGTTCTCTTCAATTCTAGACGAGGTGGGTATCGATGGCCGTCTGCAATCCTGAGACTTTTACGAGTTTCACTTTGGAGCAGCACGTCTCAAGCACTATCTAATTGAATGCCATGACGTTCAAAGCCAGGCAATGCTTCTTTATAGATGGAACTCCGATATCTCCGCCGCATTTTGGGAATCCCTAGGCCACCTAGAAGTGGGATGAGAAATGCCATTGACCGACAGATGAATTTACGGCATGAGGCAAAAGGACGACCAGGAAATTGGATTTTCGATGAGTCCAGGGAGCTAGGACGCGACTCAGGCAAGGGACACCGAGCTCATGCTTATCCATATGCCGATATTGAATTAGCTATTTCTCGTGTGCGTAGGAACCGTATGCCTTTGGCCCCGGGGCAGATTATCTCTGAAATCTCGTTCGGCTTCTGGCACCAAATGGTTTCAAAAGGTCAGATGTTCCTCTGGCCGGACCTCGCTGGGGCTTTCCCATATATGAAAGGACGCAATCAACTGCTAGTCAGCTCCAAAGTTGGCGCACTACGAGACCTGCGAAACAGGATTGGGCATCACCATCGAATCTGGACCTCAGACCTAGAGCAAAGGTTTGAGGACCTCGTAGCCTTGGCCGGTTATATACATCCAGATTTTGGGCACTGGATCAATGTTGAAAGCGATGTGCCACTTATCCTGTCGAAACGACCCAAATAACGCTGGCCTATGTCATGCGGCAGATCGTGCACTCATCCAGCGCCAACCTCCATATGCTGGTAACGAATGTGGACTGGGCCCGCAAGATGCAGACCCAGCCCCGTACGACCAGCAACTCGTCCTGTCGTGCGGGGCTGATACTCTCTGGGGCATGAACGCGTTCTTTGATTCCTTGCCGGTGCGCCGTATCGCCGAGCATCCCAAAGCACCCATGGACCGCACCGATTGGGCGGCCCAGATCCCGGCGGTGCGCCAGGTCCTTGATGAAGGACTGGAACTGGGGCAGCTGACAGTGCTGGTCGGGGAAAACGGGGCCGGAAAATCAACGCTGGTTGAAGGCATCGCCGGAGCTTTCGGGCTGAATCCCGAGGGCGGAACCCGCAACTCCATGCACCAAACCCAAATGACCGAATCAGGCTTGTCATCGCACCTGCAGCTGGAACGCGGCGCTGGCGCTTCCAAGGCCGGAGTCTTCTTGCGGGCCGAAACCATGCACGGGCTCTTCGCCTATCTGGGGTCCATTGGCTCGCGCGGCAAGCACAATTTCCAAAGCCATGGCGAATCCTTCATCGAGTTCTTCACTGAACGCTCCAGCGTCAACGGCCTTTGGGTATTCGACGAAGCTGAATCAGCACTTTCCTTCAACGGCTGCCTGATGCTGCTTTCGCACATTTCCGATCTGTTGCGCAGCGGATCCCAAGTCATCCTTTCCACCCATTCGCCTATTCTTGTCTCGCTGCCGCAGGCAAAAATCTATGAAATCGGCCAGTGGGGGATTCGCCCGGCAAGTTATGACGAATTGGAAATGGTCAGCAACTGGCGCTTGTTCCTCGATGCGCCAGGGCGCTACCTGCGACACTTCGACGCCTGAGTTCATCGAAACAACCCTCGGTTATTGAGGCAGGCGCTCTTCCCCTAAGCTTTTAAGCAAAGGACGATGAAGGGGACGCACCATGGCACAGAAACGCTCAATTTGGGCTCGAATTTTCGGTATCGGCAAGGCCAACGCCAACGCGGCACTGGACGCCCTCGAGGATCCAAAGAAGATGCTGGACCAGACGGTCCGCGATTACACCAACAACATTGCCCAGGCTGAGCAGGCTGTTGCCCAGACCATCGGCAATCTGCGGATGGCCGAGGACGACCTGGCCAAGCTGAGCCAGGAAGCCACCGAATGGGGCACCAAGGCTGTGGCTGCCTCGAACAAGGCGGACGAATATGCCGCTGCCGGGGACGCTTCCAACCAGCAGAAATTCAACCAGCTGGCCACCGTCGCCATCCAGCGCCAGATGTCGGCGGAGAAGAAAGCTGCCTCGCTGCAGTCCACCGTCACCAGCCAGCGCGAAGTGGTCGACAAGCTCAAGACCGGCTTGAATTCCATGCAGTCCAAGCGCCAAGAGCTGGTAGCCAAGCGCGATGAGCTGGTGGCTCGTGCCCGCAATGCCAAGACCCAGACGCAGATGATGGACACCATGAAGGCCTTGGACTTCAGCGATCCATCCAGCGAGATCAGCCGTTTTGAGCAGAAGATCCGCCAGGACGAGGCCAAGGTCCGAGGCGCCCAGGAACTGGCTTCCTCATCGCTTGATGCGCAGTTCGCCCAGCTTGAGGATCTGGGGGCTGCCTCCGAGGTTGACGCCCGGTTGGCGGCCTTGAAGTCCAGCAACAATCCGGAAGACGTCATCGAGCAGGCACCAGCCGGCCCAGAGCTGGAAGCCGCAGCACCTGATCTTTCCGAGGTTGAGGCACGGTTGGCCGCGCTGAAGAACAAGCAGGCCTAGTCCTCGTAGACCTCTTAAACGCTCCCGTAGAACACTCGCTGGGAAATCAGCGCGAAGTTCTGCGGGAGCTTTTTGTTCAGAAAACTAGACTGTTCCGTCGTTGACGGAGAGATGCTATTATCTGAACATGTCAACAGCCCGGGAGCTTCCCAAGCAGGTCACCGAGCGCATGCTCATCCAGGGATTGAAGCGTGCTCTTGAAGAGCGGCTTCCTGCTGGTTGGACAGTGGACAAGCCGCAAACGGCTAGCTCAGCGACGGCGGTTGACGCCCTGATGCGATTCTCCAGTCCTGCCGGAGAATCTGCTCGCATTGCCGTTAACACCAAGAGCGTAATTGATCCGCGAAATGTCGCACAGCTAACGGAACAATTGGTTTCCGGGCAGAGCGTGGGGGCATGGGACATAGGGCTAGTCGCTGCCCGCTACCTATCGCCTTCGGTGCGCAACAAGCTCGCAGATTCGGGAATTTCCTACGTTGACGCGACGGGCAACATCTACATTCGTTCCGATGCACCAGCTTTATTCATTGCCGATCGAGGATTGGACCTGGATCCATGGCGTGGACCTGGCCGTCCGCGAGGCAATCTGAAAGGCGAACCCGCCGCACGCGTGGCCCGTACATTGCTTGATGCGCCCGGGCCTTGGCGAATGAGGCAGCTGGCCACCGCCGCCCGTACGTCCACTGGCTCCGCATACAGGGTGGTTGAGTTCCTGGAATCGGAAGCCTTGCTGGTGCGCAACGACGACTCGACTATTGGAATCCCCGCGTGGGAACCACTCCTGCGCAGATGGTCCCTCGATTACGAGTTTCTTGCTACAAACGTTGTCACGCAATGGATTGCTCCACGAGGCATTGAGAGCGCAATCGGCTTGGCCTTGGCAACCGATCCCAGTACGTACGCGGTTACCGGGTCCGTCGCTGCCCAGGCGTGGGCCCCCTATGCGCCATCCCGATCTCTGATGGCCTATGCGCAGAACCCATCCGAAATTGCCCAACGTTGGGGATTGCGCGCTACGGACTCGGGAGCAAATGTCTTGCTTGCAGAACCAGCCTATTCAGTGTTGACCGACGGTGCTCGCCAGCGGGAGGATGGCTTGAGCATTGCCGCGCCTACGCAGGTGGCCGTGGACCTCCTGACCGGTCCAGGGCGCGCTCCTGGCGAAGCAGAAGAACTCATCAGATGGATGGCGGCCAATGAGTCCTTATGGCGGTGATTCTCATGGCCTTCTCGTTCGTGCGCGCGCAGGCCTGTTAGACGCGCTTCAAGCACTGGAGGGCCAACGCGATGCATTGGTAGTGATTGGCGCGCAGGCGGTCTACCTGCGCACTGGGGAGCTTGACGTCGCACTGGCTCCGGCGACGAACGATAGCGATTTTTCGCTGGATCCACGTCTTCTGCAAGACGATCCACGAATCGAACAAGCCATGCGGCGCGCAGGGTTTTTGCCAAGTGCTCAACCCGGATCGTGGCTGCGTGAGGATGGGATCCCTGTGGATCTGATGGTTCCCCGGAAACTGGCTGGGTCGGGTCGACGAAGCGTCAGCATCCCGCCTCATGATAAATTTTCAGCCCGGCAAACACGGGGTATCGAAGCCACACTTGTCGACTTCGATGTTCAAGAGATTACCTCGCTGGACCTTGCCGACAACCGGTCGATTTCTGCAAAAGTTGCGGGGCCAGCTGCGCTTCTAGTGGCAAAAATTCACAAGATCGTCGAACGTCTTCAAACTCCCATGCGCTCGAACGACAAAGACGCCCACGATTCGTATCGAATACTCCGAAGCGTAGAAACATCAGAACTTCGGAACCGGTTTTTGAGTCTTTTGAACGACGAATTGAGCCAGCAATCCACCATGGAAGCTCTGGTCTATCTCAGAGAGCATTTCGCGGCTGGTCCAGAATCGGCTGGTTCCATGATGGCCGGTCGAGCTGAAGCTGGACTCGGTGATCCTTCGCAGGTTTCCCTGTCGGTAGCGTTCTTGGCAGAAGATCTCATCAATGCACTCGTCGATGGCGGGATAGCGATCAGACGGCAGTAAAACCCGGTGCTTGCCGGCATCGCCGAAAACTTCTTCACAGGCAGGTGCGAGGCTGAGGTTGCTAGACAAAAGAGTGCTACACCGTGATAGCTTCAGACCAAAATGCTGTTCCGCTTGGCAGATCCCGATTTTCGGGTCTCGCCAGGACGGCAATTCCGATCATGATGCGAAGTTCTGCTGATCGCGGTCTGAGTTGCCCAGCATCCTGTTAAACCCGCGACAGCGGGCGGCCGGGAAAATTCCCGCCGCCCGCTGGCCTGGTGGATGATTCTTGATCATTGGCAGCCCGCGCTGTTTTGCCAGGTCCTGATTAGTTGTCCCAGGGGCCGGGGCCGGAGTCCTGCGGGTACAAGGTGGCATGGCCAGCTGATACATCCACCGAGATCTTGTTCGGCGAGTCCATGTCCGTGGCCAGCAGGTTGCTCACGTCCCCGGCCTCAACGCTCTGGCGCACATCGTAGGTGCCGCCGGGAAGCTCAAGATCCAGGGAACCTGCGCTGACCTTGGCGGTGATGTTCTGCGGTGCCGTTCCGGACAGGGCACCCGAGAGCCGGCCTGCCGAAATGTCGAAGTCCGCTGTTTGCACATCTTCCAGAGACACGTCGGCCCGGCCCGCTCCCAGCTGGACCTTGGCCGACTGCGCCGTCCCGGTCATGTCCAATGCACCGGCGCCTACCTCGATCTCCAGGTTCTTGTAGGAGCCGACAGCGTTGAAGTCTCCGGCGGCGAGTTCGAATGACGCATCCAGGCTGCCATCGTTCATTGACTCGGGCAGGGTCAGCACGGCGGTGTTTTCATCAAAGCCGCAGCCGAAGAAGCACCAGTCGCCCCAGGAATCCGGGGAGTCGACAACCAGCTTGCCGCCTTCGCGCTTCAGCTCCCAGTCCCGGGAATTGGTGCTCTCCACCTCCAAGGTGGCTTCCTGGATCTTGGCAAAGCGCAGATCGAAGCTTCCCGCGCTGGCGGTGATTTGCAGGCCGGTGACCCCCTGGACGCTGGCGCTCTGCGTGGCGTTATCCCGGCTCAGCGCGGCAAAGGCGCTGCGTGCCGAGCTGATCAGCACGGTCAGGATCACCAGGCCGCCGATCACGGCAAGGATGATATTCAGCGCCGTGCCGTTGCCCCGGGGCTTGCCGTTGGGCTGTGGAGGAACCGGCGGCATTGGGGTGGTTTGCGTGTCAGTCATGATCCGTTCCTGTCTGTGTGGCTGGTGCCCAGGTTGTGCATATGCGCCAGGGCGGCCAGCACACGCCGGTTGCCCGTTCCGTCGGCTTCCAGTCCGAGCTTTTGGAAGATGGAGGTGATGTATTTTTCTACGCTGGCTTCCGAGAGGAAGAGCAAGGCGGCAATCGCCTGATTGGATTTTCCTTCGGCCAGCGCGGCCAGTACGCTGCGTTCCCTATCGGTCAGCCGCTGCATCCGGTCGTCGTGGTTCCGCCGGGTCAACAGCTGCGCCACCACTTCCTGGTCCAGGATCGTGCCGCCATCAGCGATCTGTTCCAGCGAGGCGATGAACTCGCTGACATCGGCCACGCGGTCCTTGAGCAGGTAGCCGATGGCCCCGGGCTGGGTGGAGATCAGCTCCGAGGCGTAGCGTTCCTCCACATATTGGGAGAGAACCAGCAGCGGCAGCTCAGGGTAGGCCTTGCGGATCTGCAAGGCCGCCCGGATGCCCTCATCGGTGTAGCTTGGCGGCAGCCGCACATCCAAGATGGCGATCTGCGGGAAGTCCTCGGAGGTGGCCGAGCCCAGGAAGTCCATCAGCCCGGTGGCATCGGGCAGGTCGGCGACGACGCGGTGGCCGCTGTGATCCAGCAGGCGCACCAGCCCTTCGCGCAGCAGCACCGAGTCCTCGCAAATCAGTACACGCATGGCACGCTCACTTCCACGGTTGTTGGTCCGCCGGCAGGGCTTTGAAGGTGCAGGGTTCCACCGGCTGCCAGCACCCGGTTGTTGATGCCATCCAATCCGCCGCCGGGGGTGATCCGGGCCGAGCCCACGCCGTTGTCTTCAACCCGCGCCCACAGGTGCGGCTGCCCGTTGGCTTCGCGCACCCGCACGGTGACCAGGCAGCGCTGGGCCCGCGAGTGCTTGGCGGCGTTGGTCAGCGCTTCGGCGATCGCGAAGTACACGGCCGCTTCGGCCACCCGGGGGTAGCGTCCCTGAAGCTGCACATCGAGCTGGACCGGAATATGCGAGCGGCCGGCGACCGCGGATAGCGCCGCGTCCAGGCCGCGGTCATCGAGCACCGAGGCGTAGATGCCGCGGGTGAGCTGGCGCAGCTCGGTGATGGCCGACTTGGTGGAGGCGTGGGCCTCGGCCACCAATTCCTTGGCCTGCTCGGGGTTGCTGTCGATCTGCTGATGGGCCAGGCCCAGGGTCATCGCCACCGAGACCAGCCGGGGCTGGACTCCATCGTGCAGGTCGCGCTCGATCCGGGTGCGTTCCACCTCGGCGGCGCGCACCGCGCCTTCGCGCTGCACCGTGGTGCTGCGCACCCGCTCGGTCAGTTCGGTTTCCCGGGCCAGGGACCCGATGATGCCGACGGTGATGCTTCGGTGCAAGAAGGCGGTGCCGATGACAAGTCCGGCTCCCGCGATGGCCAGCAGCATCAGCCACGGGGCCTGGGCGGCCGGGGTATGCAGCGAGAAGGGACCTGCCACAGTCTCTGCACTGGAAAGCGGAGCGAAGGAAATGATCGCGAAGTGCACCGTCCACTGCAGCACGCCGAGCATGATTGTGCCGGCGATGCAGGAGAGCACCAGGCTGCCCAGGGCTGCCCACATGCGCCCGTCGCCCAGCGCGCGGCCGAGGGTTCTCAGGTACTCGCCGAAGCCGGGGCCGCGGCGGGCCGGCCAGTGCAGCGGCACCGCGTCGATGCCGTAGAGCCCGCTGATGCGCAGGATCTCCGCGCGGGCCACGGCGAAGAGGGTGGCCAGCAACGCGGCCAGGAAGAGCAGTCCGATGCCCAGCAGCGGGACCAGCCCTAAGCCCAGGGCCAGCCAGGCGATCAGCAGCGAAAGCCCGATCGTGCCGAAGCTGCCGAGCACTGCCAAATGCAGCAGGGTGAGGCCCAATTTCAGCGGAGGGCGCCCGGTTGAGGTGCCCGCGAGGGACCAGGGTGTCGAAGTCATAATTCAACAGTAGATTGCGCAGGTCAGTGCGGATACCGAGGGAACCGGAGAAGTTCATTAGGGAAAACCCGAACTTTTTCGTCCCCCGGGCTCTGGCCATCGATGCCGGTCAAGCGCAAGATGGTGGCATGAACATCGCTCCTGCCCTGAGAATTGAACCGCTGACCGAGCCGAGGATGCCGGATTTCGCTGCGGTAGTGAATCCCAATCACCGCGAGAAGCACTGCTGGTGCCTGTCCCATCGGCTCAGCGCCCAGGAGATCCGGGACCGCGGAGGGGAGAACCGCTATGAAGCGATGTGCTCGCTGAGCCGCGAAAAGATCGCCCCGGGAGTCATTGCCTACCTGGATGGCGAGCCGGTGGGGTGGTGCAGCATTGCGCCGCGGGCCCTAATTCCAAGGCTGCAGAACTCGAAGCTGATTCGCCCGGTGGACGAGGTCGCGGTCTGGAGCATCATCTGCATGGTAGTGCGGGCAGGCTATCGGCGCAGGGGAGTGAATCGCCAGATGGTGCTCGGCGCGCTGGACTATGCCAAGAGCCTGGGTGCTCCGGCGGTGGAAGCATACCCGGTGGATCCCGAGGGCAGGATGGATCTGACCATGGCCTTTGTCGGGACCCGCAAGATGTTTGAAGAGGCCGGCTTCGAGGTAGTTGGCGTCAGCGATGCCCTGGCCAGCCGGCTGCCCAGGCTGATCATGCGCAAGATGCTGTGAGGTCCGGTCTTGCGGCGGCGGACCGGGGCTAGCGTTTCTCGGTGAGCGCCTTGACTCCCAGCAGGCCCTGTTCATCCAGGCTCTTATGGAAGTACGAAGAGATCGCTGTTCTGGCCGCGTCCCCAGCGGCCACCGGGTCGCCGGCCTCGATGGCATCGAAGATGGCGCGGTCCAGGGAGACGACCTTCTTCATTTCGCGGGTTTCATTATCCGCGTGGCTCATCTGGTCATTCATGACCTGCAAGATGGCGCCGGCGACGGCTTCGCCGCAGATCCGCAGGATGCTGTTGTGGCTGGCTTCCCATACGGCGGCGTGGAAATCCAGGTCGGCGCGGTTGAAGGAATCGGAGCCGGTGCCGGACTCGATTTCCATGCGCTCGATGGCATCGCGCATCGCGGCGAGCTGCTCCTCATTGTGCATGACTGCCGCCAGCTGGCAGGCAGAGCTTTCCAGCACGATGCGGAATTGCACCAGCTCGTCGAGCGACAGCGAGGAAATCCGGGTGAGGTTGGCGAAGGACCGGCCCAGATGATCCGTGGACACCGGCAGGACCACCGGGCCGCTGCGGCCTCCGGGCTTGGAAGCAATGAGCCCCTGGCTTTGCAGCACCCGGAGCGCTTCGCGAACCGTGGGGCGGCTGACCGAGAATTGAGCCATCAGCTCGCGTTCGCTGGGCAGATGCTGTCCCGGCTTGATCTCCTTGGACAGGATCGCTTCTTCGATCTGCTGGACTACCCGCTCGTAGGTCAACGTTGGCACGGCCGGCGTAAAAGTCAGCTTGCTCATCTGGTGCCTTTCCTGGATCGAAAACACTCGGTTGAGGACAAAGATATCCCAGCTGGCGCTTCAATGGCAGGCAAAAACGAAAACTTCTCTAACTGGTAAGACCAGAAAACTTAGTAGAAATATCAGCATGGATGGTGTTTCATGGATCACATCACTCATTGTCACGTTGAACGATGGAGAATCATGAGCGCGAAGAAGAACCTCTGCCGGTTGGTTACGACAGCACTTGTTGGCACGCTGGCCTTGAGCGCTTGCTCGGCCGGATCAAGCTCGACCGCGACCCAGGACGCCAGCCAAAAGTCTTCGGTCACCGTGGCGTTGACCGGCGAGCCGGTCAACCTCGATTTCACCACGACCGCCGGCGCCGCAATTCCCCAGGCGCTCATGTCCAACGTCTACGAAGGCCTGGTCGAGATCGACCAGGACGGCAAGATCCAGCCCCTGCTGGCTGAATCGTGGGAACTGGGCAACGGCAACAAGACCTATACCTTCAAGCTCCGCGAGGGCGTCACCTTCTCCAACGGAGAAGCCTTCACCGCTGATGACGTCAAATTCAGCATCGACCGGGTCAAATCCGATGCCTGGGTTTCCAGCCTGAAAGCCAAGATGGACATCGTCGATTCGGTGAAGGTCATCAACGACACCGAAGTGGCCGTCACGCTGAAGAAGCCGAGCAACGCCTGGCTCTTCGACATGGGAACCCTGGTCGGAGCCATGTTCGACCCCAGCGGCGTCGAGGATTTGGCCAGCACCGCAATCGGCACAGGGCCCTATGAAATCGAAGCGTGGAACCGCGGCCAGTCGATCGACTTTGCCACCCGCGACGACTACTGGGGCCAGAAGCCAGCGGTCGACAAGGCCACGCTGCGCTACTTCGCCGACGCGGTGGCAACAACCAATGCCCTGCAATCCGGGGACGTAGACGTCGTGTACAACATGCAGTCTCCCGAGCTGCTTTCCTCCTTTGAATCCAATGACCAGTTCCAGGTCTTAGAAGGAACGTCCAATGGCGAAATCGTGTTGTCGATGAACAACAAGAAGGCGCCCTTCGATGACAAGCGCGTCCGCCAAGCGGTCATGTACGCCATCGACCGCCAAGCGGTGGTTGATACCGCCTGGAATGGCTACGGCACCGTAGTGGGCGGACCGGTCCCAACCACAGACCCCTACTACGAGGATCTCAACGACGTCTACCCCTATGACCCAGAGAAGGCCAAGCAGCTTCTGAAAGAAGCCGGGGCAGAAGACCTCAGCATCACCTTCACGGTACCCACCAGGCCTTACGCAACTGCGGTATCCGAAATCGTGGTCTCCCAACTGGCCGATGTCGGCATCAAGGCCAGCATCGAATCCGCGGAGTTCCCGGCCGTATGGCTGGATCAGGTCTTCACGAAGAAGGACTACCAGATGTCGGTGGTGCTGGCCGTGGAAAGCCGCGATGTGCTGGCCATGTTCAACAACCCGGACTACTACCTGGGCTACGACAACTCGAAAATCAAGGACATCGCGGCCAAGGCCGATGCCGCCGATGAAGCAGGCTATGTCGCGGGCATGAAAAAAGTCGTGCGGACCATCGTGGACGACGCTGCGGCCGACACGCTGTTCATCTTCCCCAACATCGTTGTCGCCAAATCGGGAGTCACCGGCATCCCGGAAAACTCCGTCACCGAAGCACTGGACCTGACCGGGATCGGCTGGAACTAGCAAGCCGCCGTTTGAGGGGAAACGCTGATGGGACTTCGAATACTGATCAATGTGGCGAGGTTTGTCGTCACCTATGTGGTTGCGACCGTGGCGGTGTTCTTCTTCATGAGGGCCATCCCCGGGGACCCGGCGCAGATCGCGCTGGGCGTGAATGCAACGCCCGAGCTGTTGGCCAAGACCCGTGCCGAATTCGGGACGGACCGTCCGCTGATCGTGCAGTACTTCGATTGGGCGCTGGGCCTGCCCTTGGGCGACTTCGGCACCTCATACGTCACGCGGCAGGATATCAGCCCGCTGATCGCCGACCGGGTCCAAGTCAGCTTGATCCTTGTCATCATGGCAATGATCGTTGCGCTGGCCATCGCGGTGCCCTTTGGAACCTACGCCGCGGTCAAGCACCGCAACCCCAGCGGCATCCTGATCAGCGGGATCAGCCAGCTGGGCGTGGCGATTCCGAACTTCCTTGCCGGCATCCTGCTGGTTGTGGTGTTTGCCGTGGGCTTGGGCTGGCTGCCAGCCAATGGCTGGACCCCGCCGGGGGCCGACTTCGGAGACTTCCTGGCCCGGGTCATCCTGCCGGTGCTGGCGCTGGCCTCGGTCCAGGGCGCGATCCTGACCCGCTACGTCCGATCGGCAGTCATGGAAGTAATGAGCGAAGACTATCTGCGGACCGCGCGGTCCAAGGGGCTGGGCAAAATGCCGGCACTGGTCAAGCACGGGCTGCGCAATGCATCGATTCCCGTGCTGACCGTGACCAGCGTGCAGCTGGCGGCGCTGATCATCGGGGCCGTGGTCATTGAACGCGTCTTCGTGATTCCGGGCCTGGGTTCCATGCTGCTCGATGCCGTGGGAAATCGCGATCTGCTCACCGTCCAGTCGGTGGTGATGGTCCTGGTGGCCATCACATTGATCATCAACCTCGTGGTGGACGTGCTTTATACGATCCTGGATCCGCGCATCAGAAAGGGAGCGTAATGGCACAAGTACACGCTGTGGCCAAGCCCGCGAGGCGCAAGCTCTCGCCGACCTTGATTGTGGGCGGATCGCTGGTAGCGCTGGTGCTGCTCGCTGCGCTGCTCTCCTTCATTTGGACGCCCTACGATCCCATCCAGGCGGTCCCCGCCGACAGGTTGCAGGGCTCCAGCGCCCAGCACCTGATGGGCACCGACCGCTACGGACGCGACGTGTTTTCCGGGGTGCTCTACGGTGCGCGCATCACGCTGCTGGTCGGCCTGGTGGCCGTGGGCATCGCGCTGCTGATCGGCACCCCGCTGGGGATCCTGGCCGGGATGCGCGGCGGGGTGGCCGAGGAAGTCTCGATGCGCGGCGCAGACATCCTGCTGGCCTTCCCGGCGCTGCTCGTCGCCATCATGTTCGGCGCGGTCTTCGGGGCCAGCACGCTCACCGCCATGCTCGCCATTGGCATCGGGTCGATTCCAGGATTCGCCCGGGTCGCGCGCAGCGGGACGCTGCAGGTCATGAGCACCGAGTACATCATGGCCGCCAAGGCTGCGAGCCAGAACGGCCTGCGGATCGCCCGGCGCCACGTGCTGCCCAACATCATCGGCATGGTGGTTGTCCAGTGCTCCGTTTCCTTTGCCATCGCGGTGCTGGCCGAAGCCGCGCTGTCCTTCCTGGGCCTGGGCACCCCTCCACCGGTTCCGTCCTGGGGGCGCATGCTCCAGGAATCGCAGCAGTTCCTGGGCACCTACCCGATGCTGGCGGTATGGCCGGGCCTGGCCATCGCCACGGCGGTCCTGGGCTTCACTCTGCTCGGTGATGGCCTGCGCGACAGATTCGACCCGAAGCTGAACGGAGAGCGCTGAACCATGGCTGACAACGACGTGCGCTCAAGCCTGTTGGACGTCTCCAACCTGGCGATCAAGACCAAGACCCGCACCTTGGTGGCCGATTTCAACCTGAGCATGAAACGCGGGGACCGGGTAGGCCTGATTGGAGAATCAGGTTCCGGCAAGTCGATGACCGCTTCGGCACTGATGGGCCTGCTTCCCGAAGGAGCCAGCGCGCAAGGCTCGATCCAGCTGGCCGGGCATTCCGGAAATCTCGTGGACGCCAGCGACAAGGAACTGCAGAAGATCCGCGGCAAGGACATGGCCATGGTTTTCCAGGAACCGCTGACCGCGTTGAACCCGTTGATGAAGGTCGGGCGGCAAGTCGCCGAGATCATGACCACCCACAAGGTAGTTGCCACCAAGGCCGAAGCCCGCAAGCGTGCCGTGGAACTGCTGGCCTCCGTGAAGCTGCAGGATCCTGAACGCGCCGCACGGGCCTATCCCCATCAGCTCTCGGGCGGCCAACGCCAGCGTGCCATGCTGGCCATGGCCCTGGCCAACGACCCCGGGCTGCTCTTATGCGATGAGCCGACAACGGCCCTGGACGTGACGGTGCAGCGACAAGTGCTGGAGTTGATCCAGGAATCGGTGGCCGAACGGGGCACCGGGCTGCTCTTCATCACCCATGACCTCTCCGTTGTGGCCAACGTCTGCGACCGGGTCCTGGTGATGAACAACGGGCGCATTGTCGAAGAAGGAAGCACCGCCCAGGTCTTCAGCAACCCGCAGCATCCCTATACCCGGGGCCTGCTGGCGGCCTCGGACCTGAACGCGACCGATGCCGAGGGAAGGCTGTTCACCGTCGCTTCGGCCGCCGCCTATACGCCGCCCACCATCGAGGATCCGCAGGCACAGCCTCAAGTGCAAGCCGAGGCCGAGAAGCCCGCTGCGACCGCTGCCCCGCAGGCAGCCGCCGAGGGCAATCAGCTGGTGATCAGCGTCAAGGACCTTGTCAGAACCTATCCTGCGGGCCGCACGGCGCTCTTCGGCAAGCCCGGCGAAGTCCAGGCCCTGCGCGGAATCTCCTTTGACGTGGCCGCCGGGCAAAGGTTCGGGGTGGTCGGAGAATCGGGGTCGGGGAAATCAACCCTGCTGCGCATCCTGGCAGGGCTCGACCAGCCGACCTCCGGCAGCGTGCAGGTGGCAGGAAACCAGATTGCCGGAGCCAAGGAAAAGGACCTGCTGCAGCTGCGCCAGCAACTGCAGATCGTCTTCCAGGATCCCATGGGCTCCCTCGATCCGCGCATGAAGGTCAGGGACATCATAGCCGAGCCTCTGCTGGCACCGGGCCAAAAGGTGGACAGCGCAAAGCATCGCCGGCAGGTCGCTGAGATGCTGGGGGCCGTGGGGCTGCCCGCGGAGGCTGCCGAGCGATTCCCGCACCAGTTCTCAGGCGGGCAGCGGCAAAGGATCTCCATCGCCCGCGCACTGGTTTGCCAGCCCAAGGTCCTGGTTGCCGATGAGCCGGTGAGCGCGCTGGATGTTTCGGTCAGGGCCCAGGTGCTCAACCTGCTCTCGGATCTGGTCGACGACTACCGGCTGACGCTGGTCTTCGTCTCCCATGACCTCTCCGTCGTGCGCTACATCTGCGACAACGTGGTGGTGATGAACCATGGGCAGATCGTGGAGAGCGGAACCACGGAGCAGATCTATGGAAATCCGCGCCATGAATACACCCGGACATTGGTCAATTCGTCGATGTCACTTCGCGAGGAACTAGCCTCCCGCTAGGCACGCAGCACATACTGAGAGGCCCGCATGTCACAAATATCAGAGCACTCCACAGCCCTGCACCAGCTCTCTGCCCGTGAACTCGGTGCGGGCTACGCGGCGCGCGGGCTTTCGCCGGTCCAGGTGGCTAGCTCGGTCATCAGCCGGGTCGAAGAACGCGAACCGGTGCTCAACGCCATGTACGCCTTCGATCCGCGTGAGGTGATGCGCCAAGCCCGGGAAAGCGAAGCGCGCTGGGCCAGCGGAAGGCCGCTGAGCGCCCTGGACGGGGTGCCGGTGACGGTCAAGGAGAATATCGCCCGCAAGGGAATCCCGATGCCCTCGGGCACCGCGCTGTCGAATCCCGCCATCCCCGCGCAGAACGCGCCGATCACCGATCGCATCCTGGAGGCGGGCGCGGTGATTGTCGGATCCACCACCATGCCCGACTGGGGCATGCTCTCTTCCGGGGTTTCCAGCCTGCATGGAATTTCACGCAGCGCATGGAACCCCGAATGGACCACTGGCGGGTCCAGCGCCGGAGCGGGGGCTGCCGCGGCCGCCGGGTATGGCCCGTTGCATGTCGGCACGGATATCGGTGGCTCCATCCGGCTGCCCGGCGGTTGGCAGGCGCTGGCAACGCTCAAGCCGAGCGCCGGGCTCATTCCCCTGGACGTGCCATATATCGGCCGGGCTGCCGGTCCGATGGGACGCAGCGTTGCCGATATTTCCCTGTTCATGTCGATCCTGGGCCAGCCGGACCTGCGCGATTACACGGCACGCCCGTATCCGGCCATGGACTGGGCCGCAGAGCTGCCTGGCGTGCGGGGCCTGAAAGTCGCGCTTCACCTTGATGCGAATGCCGGTGATCCGGTGGAACCGGAAATAGCCTCGGCAGTTTCCGCCGTTGCCGAGGTCTTTGCCGCGGCAGGTGCCCGGGTTCAGGTGCTGGCCCCCTTCATCGATCAGGGCATGCTTGATCGGCTGGATGGCTTTTGGAGGACTCGATCGCTGGCCGATTACCGTGAACTGCCGGCCAGCGAACAGGCGAAAGTGCTGGACTACATCGCCGCGTGGTGCACCGATGGCGCAAAATTCGATGGAGCGCAGACCATCAGGAACTTCGGAGCCATCGACCAGATGCAAAAGGCGACGATTGCCGCGACCAGCGCCTACGACCTGGTGATCTCCCCGGTGTCGCCGATGCCCGCCTTCCGCGCGGAACAGCCGATGCCGAACCCCGATCCCCACGCCACCATGAGCCACATCGGCTTCACCGTTCCCTACAACATGTCGGGGCAGCCCGCCGCAACGGTGAACTGCGGATTCACCAGCGACGGCAAGCCCATCGGAGTGCAGTTCTCCGGACGGGTGGGTGCCGATGACCAGGTGCTCGCAGCGGCCAGCTGGTACGAGTCGCAGCGGCCGGCCAGCGCTGTGCCCAACTGGCTGGCCCTGGACTAGGGCGGGAGGAGCGGCTACCGGGTGTTGCTGCCGAACGAGGCCAGAGCGGACAAGGCGATCTGCTCGTCCTTGGCCAGCAGGTGCCCGTAGTACTCGAAAAGGCTGCTTCGCGCCAGGTGCTCGGCGAGGTGGGCGTCCTGGTCGCGTATGGCCTGGAATACCTGGTCGTGGTGGTCGATGGTGCGTTGCATCAGCGCATGGTCATCGGGGCTCTGCTCGATGCTTGCGGCGATGAGCTGCTCGATGGAGTCGCGCACCGCCTCAGCGGAAATGCGCAACAGCGCATGGCCGCTGGCATTGGCCACAACATCATGGAAATCCAAGTCGGCCTTGCTGAAGGCCTCTTGTCCCTGTGCCCGGGCCGCGCGCATCCGCGCCATGGCCTTTTCCAGCTGCAGCAGATCGGCTTCGGTACGCCGGGTGGCGGCCAGGGAATTAGCCGATGATTCCAGGGTCATGCGGTAAATCAGCAGGTCCGCGAGGCTGGATGCCGAGGCCTGGGCCAGCCGGGAGATCACTTTCTGCAAGGGGCCCGAGGTCGGTGCCAGGATCACCGCCCCGCGGGGGTCGCCAGGACGTGAAGCGATCATGCCGTTGCTTTCCAGCACGCGCATGGCTTCGCGCACCGAGGAGCGGCTGACCTGGAAGGCGGTGACCAGTTCGCGTTCGCCGGGAAGGTGCTCTCCGGGATTGAGCTCGCCGGAAAGCACCTGGCGTTCAATGTGATCGACAATGGCTTCGAAGGCTCGCGCCTTCGGTGGTTCTGCGGGCTGCAGTGGCTGCGCCATGGGCGGTATCTTCCTCGACTCGGATCAATTTGGCGGTGTGAAACGGCCGTCGATGGCGGTCCATCCGCCGTCAACGCTCAACACCGATCCGGTGACGAAGCTCGACGCGTCGGAAGCCAAATACACGATGGCTCCGGCCATTTCCTCGGGTTTCGCCCAGCGCCCCAGGGCGCTCTTGGTGGCGTAGGCGTTGTACCACTGCTCATTGGCCTTGATCTGCGCGGTCAGCGGGGTTTCGACAACTCCCGGGGCGATGACATTGACCCGCACTGCCTGCTCGCCGAACTCTGCCGCGGCGGTGCGAACCAGCTGCACCAGCGCGGCCTTGGTTGCCGCGTAGACGCTTTGTCCCGGCTCCACCACGGAAGCGCGAATCGAGGCCACGCCGATAATGGATCCGCCGCCGTTGGCTGCCAGGCGCGGTGCGAAGGCCTGGATCAGCGAGAATGAGGCGCGCAAGTTGAGGTTGACGACCTTGTCGAATTCTTCCATCGTGTAATCGACGATGCGCTTGCGCACGTTCATGGCAGCGGTGAAGACCAGGGCCGAGATGTCCTGGTAGGTTTCGGCGGCGGCCCGGACCGCGTCGTGGTCGAGCACGTCGAGCCCGATGGCCGTCGCATGGCCGCCGAGCAGGGCTGCCGTTTCCCGGGCGGCCGCTTCGTTCAGATCGGCGCAAATGACCTGGGCATTGTGCGCATGCAGGGCGAGGGCCGCTTCGCGCCCGATGCCGCTGCCGGCTCCGATGACCAGCACGCGGCGTGAGGCGAACTGAAATAATTGCGTGTAGTCCACTAGTGGGCTTCTTTCTCTGTGGGCTGCTATGGCCGGATCAGCGCCATGCGGGTTACGGTGAACTCTTCTATGGCGAAGCGCGGGCCTTCCCGGCCAATGCCCGAGTCCTTGACCCCGCCGTAGGGCATGATGTCCGAACGGAATCCCGGGATTTCGTTCACGACCACGCCGCCGACCTTGAGGGTGTCGATGGCGCGGAATGCGGTCTTGAGCGAGCTGCTGTAGATGGCCGCCTGCAGCCCGTACCTGGAGTCATTGAGGATCTCGAAAGCCGTGTCGAGATCGGGGACTGTTTCCAGGCAGATAACGGGCCCGAAGATTTCTTCATTCCATAGCTGCAGATCCCGGGGGACATCGCGGACCACGGTTGGCTTCAGGGCCCTGCCCTCCAGCTCGCCGCCAGCCAGCACCTGGGCGCCATGGGCCGCGGCGTCGTTGATCCAGCCCAGGATTCGCTGTGTTGATGCCTCATTGATCACGGGCGCTACCCGCGTTTGCGCGGAGCGGGGATCGCCAACGGCGACTTCGCCGAGGCGCTCCAGAAGCTGTGCCTGAAACTCCTGGGCGATTTCCTTGTCCAGCAGCACCCGCTGGATTGAAATGCAGGCCTGCCCGTTGGCGTAGAAGCCGCCGCGCAGAACGGCGTCCACCGCCTGGGGAATGCTGGCGTCTGCGGCGACAATAAAGCCGGTGTTGGAGCCGAGCTCGAGCACGGTTTTCCGCGGGGCGGCGTTCTTGGCAATTTGATGTCCTACAGCCGCGGAACCGGTAAAGGAAACCACCGCGGAACGCGGGTCGCCCACGAGGCGTTCGCCAACGTCGATGCCACCGGTGACCAGTTGAACGGCTCCGGGGTTCACCGAATGCTCGGCCAATGCCTCGCGGATGATGTGCACTGCCCACAAGGTTGCGAGGGGAGTGTTGGGGGCCGGCTTGAGGATAATGGGGCAGCCAGCGGCAATTGCCGGGGCCAGCTTGTGGCTTGCCAGCAAGAGCGGGTAGTTGAAGCCGGCAATGCCGACGACGATGCCGGCGGGCTTGCGCACCCAGAAGCCCATCATGCCTTCGCCCGATGGCTGCAAGTCCAATGGAACGGTTTCGCCATGGATATGGGCGACTTCTTCGGCGGCCGAGGACCAGGTGGTCAGCGTGCGGGCCACTTCCACCCTGCAGTCAACCAGCGGCTTCCCGGTTTCGAGAACCAGAAGCTGCTCCAGTTCTTCGCGATGTTCTGCCAGCCGGTCATGAACAGAGCAAAGGATTGACCGACGGGTACCGGTGCTCAGCCCTTCGACCTCGTCGGCTACCTTCTCGGCGGCGTCCAGGGCCTGGGCTGCGTGATCCACGGTTCCCACCGGTGCGGAAGCAATCAGCGAAGAATCGAAAGGGAAGACGATATCGGCGCTGTCCTCGCACGGAACCCAATGGCCGCCGATCGGCAATCCTTCTGGATAGGCATTCAGGTAAGTCGACACCATTCCTACTTTCGAGCGGTCGCTAGTGGAAGTTTTACTGGTCAGACCAGTAGGTGTTCAAAGCTAATCAGTGATCTAGCTCGCAGTCAATGGATTTATTAAAAGTGACCCCATAACTGAGCAAAAATCGATGAAACCATTGACAAGCAAAAATGCTCGGGGAACAGTAATGGTCAATGAAGAGTCTCTGGATACCGAACCGGAGAATCGGTGGTTCCGGATCCGGGCGGTGAACATGTCAACCACGTGGCGCAGTAACGTATCCCTGGCGCGTGAAACAGCCGGACTCATCAGCGAACGCATACTTTCAGGGCGCTACCAACCTGGCGAGCAGCTGCCACAGGCGTGGCTATCGGAACAGCTCGGCGTCAGCCGGACCCCGCTGCGCGATGCGCTGAACCTGCTTGAAAACGACGGCATGATTCAGATTGATGACCTTGGCCGGGCCTCGGTAACCCGGATGGCAAGCCACCTGCTCAAGGAAGTCCTGGCCTACCGGCGGATCATGGAAACCGGCGCCTGCGAACTCGTGCAACACGGCACAGCAGCACAACTGGAACAACTCGCGGCTGGCAATCCCGGCCCATGGACGCCTCGAAGCCGTTCAGGATTCCACACCGGTCTTCTTGAGTGCAGCAGGAATAACCAGCTTCGCAGGTCTGTGCCGCTTGTGCGCATGAGCGAAGAAGTATTTCTGCCTGCTTGTGCCTGGTACGAAGAAGCCGCTGCATCCTTGGATCGCCATATCGAGACGTCGATGGCAGCGATCATCCGTGGCTCTGTTCCACAGGCGCAGCAGGAGCTGCAGAAGTATTTTGACGAACTGCTCAACTTGATCGATGGCAATGAAAGGACCGCGTCGTGAACAGCTATTCCATCGCAGTAATCCCCGGAGACGGCATCGGTCCCGATGTCATGGACGGCGCCCTGGAAGTACTGGCGGCGACCGAGGATATTTTTAGCCTCTCCATCAAGTACCACCACTACAAGGCAGGTGCGAAGCATTATCTAGCCACCGGCGAACTGTGGAATCACGATCTGGCGCAGCAGCTGCGGACCCATGATGCGGTGCTTTTTGGTGCCATGGGCGATCCCTCGGTAGAACCAGGAATACTGGAACGCGGTTTCATCCTTGCGATGCGCCAGGCCTTCGAGCAGGCAGTGAATCTGCGGCCGGTCAAGCTTTATCCCGGCGTTGCGACTCCCATCGCCGGGCTCACCCCTGAACGCTGCGACTTGGTCATCGTGCGGGAAAACACCGAAGGCGCCTATGTGGGGCAAGGCTCCACCATCCATGCCAATACGCCTAATACTGTTGCCATCCAGGAATCCGTGAATACCCGGCAGGGGATCGAGCGGGTTGTCGAATACTCGTTCAAGCTGGCCATGAACCGCCGCAAGAAGCTGACCCTGTGCCACAAGAAGAACATCCTCATTGAAGCCGGCAAGCTGTGGCAAGACGTCGTGAATTCCGTGGCCACACGATATCCGGAAGTCAACGTGGATTACGTCCACGTGGATGCGATGTGCTTCCATCTGCCGGTAGCCCCGGAAAAGTTCGACGTCGTGGTTACCGACAACCTGTTTGGCGACATCATCACGGATCTCGGCGCGGTCATCCAGGGCGGACTAGGGGTTGCGGCCAGCGGGAATCTGAATCTTGATGGCTCGGCACCGAGCATGTTTGAAGCGATCCACGGTTCAGCCCCGGACATCGCCGGAAAAGGTTGGGCGAATCCGGTAGGAGCGATTCTCTCCGCCGCGATGATGCTGGCCCACCTGGGCGAAAAGGCAGCGGCGCAGGCAATTGAAGCGGCCGCCGTTAACGTGCTGAAAGACCTTCCGGCGCTCGCCGGCCCGGGCATGGGCATGAGCACGACGGAAATAGCTGCAGTGGTTTCCTCGCAGATCCGAACCGACTTCAGCAAAGTCGAGGGGCTGTCGGTGATGGACAGCCTGGCGGAAAGCCGCTGAAGCCCAAGCCCTTGCGAAGCCCGGGTTGGCCGAACGTCCACCTCCAGGTGGCCATGCGTTTGCCATCCATCCATCGGTTCGTCAGCTATGGCCGATAGCGTCGCTATCATGGGACGGCTATTCATGGCGCTGGGAGATTCCTTCACCGAAGGCGTGGGGGACTGGGAGCCCCGGCTGCCCAACGGCGTGCGCGGCTGGGCCGACCGGGTGGCCAAGCAATTGTCCAAGGCGGACCCGCAGTGGCAATACGTGAACCTGGGGATCCGCAGCCGCCGCCTGGAACAGATTATCGAGGAGCAGATTCCGGTGGCGCTGGCACTGAAACCGGAAGTGATTACCTTCTATGCCGGCGGGAACGACATCTTGGAGTTCCGCAAGGATATGAAAATTTTCCTTGAGCGATACTCCCAGGCCGTGGCCGACCTCGTTTCGACCGGAGCCAAGGTCTTGCTGTTCACCGGCTTCGACATCCCGGTGCATCCGGTTTTGGCTCCGTTCAAGAGGCGGAACTGGCGTTTTAACGAGTGCGTGCGCGAATTGGCGCTGATGCATCCGGAGAATGTGGTGCTCGTGGATTATTGGCAGTGGCATGCCTACCGCGATAAGCGCATGTGGGATACGGATAAATTGCATATGAACCGTGCTGGCCACCGCTATATGGCCATCCGGATCCTTGAGATTCTCGGTTCAGAGCACCACTTGGAGTTTGATCCGCTCGGTGCTGCCGAGCGGGTGGGATTCTGGCAGGCCACCCAGCGCGATGTGGAATGGCTGCGGCAATGGGTGCTGCCGATGTTCGGGCGCCGGCTGCGCGGAGTGACCCTGGGCGATGTGCTTCAGCCGCGGTGGCCAGAACCGATGTATCCAGCCAAGGGGATGAAAAAGCAATTCCGCAAACGCCGCGCACTTTCGGATGCGCGGCATTTGCGGAATTCAGAGGTGTCCTAGCGTTTGGTCCGGGCCTAGCCCTCTGGTGCTTCCATGGACTGCAAGGCTTCTGGGCTCATCCAGGAAATTTCCCAGACGTGGCCGTCGGGATCCTGGACGGCTGCCTGGTACATTCCGGGGAATGGCTCATCAGCTGGGCGGTAGATGCTTCCGCCGCCGGCCTGGGCGTTGGCGACAAATTCATCCACGCCGTCGCGGGTCTCGGAAGACAGGGCGTTCAGTGCTTCGCGCTGGCCGGAGCCAAGGCCCGGCTTGTCGCCGTTGACCAGGAAGCTGGAGAAGAATTCTTGCTGCAGGCTCATGACGAAGATGTTCTCGTCGATGATCCAAGAGGTGGCATTCTCATCGGAGAAGGCGGGATTCTTCGTGAAACCCAATGCCTCGTAGAACTTGTCGGCTGTGGCTAGATCTGCGGTTGGAAGGTTGACGAAGATCATTCGGCCCATGGCTATTCTCGCTTCAGTCTCGGCGGGTGCTGCTTGATGGCAAGTACTACTCTGCGCCATGCTTCGTGCCAGATCAAGGGCACAGGCCAACTTCCGGCAGGATACGACAAGGCCCCGGCCAGGGCACTGTGGCAGTGCCGCTGGCCGGGGCCTTGAAAGCACCCTGAATGCAGTATGGGCTTAGGGCAAAAGTTGAGGAAGCCTAAACGAGCGCCTTGGTGATTTCCAGCGGAATGCGGTCACGGGTGTAGGTGATGTGGTCGTAGCCGTGCGGCTGAGGCGTGCCGTCCTCGCCGATGTTCACGAAGACGATCTTCTCGATGGTGAGAATCGATTCCTGGGTGAAGATGTTGCGCACTTCTGCGCGCAGCGAGATTGAAGTCCGGCCAAAGTCGATGGCAGTCAGGCCCATTTCGATCAAATCGCCTTCTTTTGCCGAGGCGATGAAGTTGATTTCGGACATGAACTTGGTGACAACGTGCTTGTTGCCCAGCTGGATGATGGAGTAGATCGCAGCTTCTTCATCGATCCAGCGCAACAGGCTGCCGCCGAACAGCGTCCCGTTTGCATTCAGATCTTCTGGGCGAACCCACTTGCGCGTATGAAAAGTAATACCCTTAGCCATGCTCAAAATGCTAAGCCAGCCGGGCCGCTTTGCGCTGTTAGTTGATGCACAGTGTAGGTGAAAACACATATGGTCCGCCGCGGGGATTTACTTCAGTCCCCGGGGCATGGAAGGCAGGATCCGCACCTGGTGTTCTCGCTGCGTGGCTCGCGGGTGCCAACCGCGTGCGCTGTTGATAAGGTCAAGTCACAGAGCGCGAATCAACAAGGCCATTAAGAAAGGCAGGTGAAAATGACCTACCCCTCGGAAGGGAATAATGAAACTATTCCTACCGACTTCGATGACGTGGTTCAGCAGGTTTCCACCGGCGAGCTGGAGCATGACCGCATCGATGCCCTGCTGAAGGAAGCGCATGAGCGCTACGCGGACGCAGATGACGGACTCTTGGCCCATTACATCCCCGTGCTTGGCCAAGCGGACCCCGGGCTATTTGGCATTGCCATGTCCCACGTGGGCGGTTCGGTGCATGCCGTGGGCGATTGCTCCCACCCGTTCTCGATCCAATCCATCTCCAAGATGTTCGTCTACGCACTGGTGGTCCAGGAGCATGGCCGCGAGCTGGTGCGCGAGCGCATCGGCGTGAACAACACCGGCATGTCCTTCAATTCGGTGATGGCCGTGGAGCTGAACAATGGACTGCCGATGAATCCCATGGTTAATGCCGGTGCCATTGCCACGACGTCGATGATGCCAGGGCGGACTGCCGCCAAGAAGTGGGAAAACGTTCGCGAGGGGCTCTCGGCCTTTGCCGGCCGCCCGTTGAGCCTGGATGACGAGGTCTATCATTCCGAGTCGCTGGCCAATGAGCGCAATAGGGCCTTGGGGCACCTGCTCAAGAGCTACGGACGGCTGGAGAATGATCCGTCCGAGGCTGTTGATGTCTACACCAAGCAGTGCTCGCTGAACATCACCGCCCACGATCTGGCGGTCATGGGCGCCACCCTTGCCGATGGAGGAGTCAACCCGGTCACCGGACAGCGCGTAGTCGACGCGGACGTTTGCCGCGACACCTTGGCCACGGTGGCCTCGAATGGCCTGTATGAACGCTCCGGGGAATGGCTCTTCGAGATTGGCATTCCGGCGAAATCGGGGGTCTCGGGTGGCATCGTCGCGGTGGCCCCGGGCAAGGGCGCCATTGGCGCGTTTTCGCCACCGCTGGACATGGCCGGGAACTCGGTGCGGGCGCAGCTTGCCATCGGAGCGCTTTCGCGCGCCATGGGGCTGAACCTTTTTGCCTCGGCTCCGGACCGGCGAGGCTAATTCAGCCGATGGTCGAACTCCTTCGCGATGCGGGAAGTTCTGCCAACTAGCTAGACTTATCTGGACAGATGTATGGCAAATTCAACCACTTGTCGAACATCGCCCAACTGTGATGCCCAGTATTGCCATGGCGACTTAAAACGCCTAGTCAACTGGGCATCTTTGGCGAATGGCAACTTCCGTGCCATTGGTGTCAGGCGGCCGAATGGGCGGTCCTGCCGTATTGCGTTCCGCCAGCGAAGGACATGGGTAATTAAGGGGTTGAAAAATTTACTAAATAGGCTTTACTTGAAGTATGTGCCATCGGCGGCACGTGGACTTTGAGGAAGCGTATTTCATGAAGAAAGTAACCAAGGCAACCATCGCGGCTGTGGCCGCTGGCGCGCTGCTTCTCGGCGGAGCCGGCACGGTAGCGCGCTGGCAGGCACAGCAGACCATCGATGCGGGCACCGTCGAAACGGGCCACCTGAATTTGACCACCGGGGGAGCCGGCGTCTGGCAAGATATCAGCAACCCAGAGGCGCCGGAGCCTTTCGACCCGGCAACCCAGCAACTGGTTCCAGGCGATGTGGTTTCATTCAGCCAGACGGCCACCATCGATGCCGAAGGCAAGAACATCGCCGGTTCGCTGAGCGTTGACCAGCTGGACACCGCCCTAGGCGCGCTGGAAGGGTATGTGACGGTCGCCCTGCAGGTTGATGCTTCGGCTCCGGGGATCACCGAGGAAACCGACGGAACACTGACCTTTGCCGAACCGGGAACGTACTCGGTGCCATTCCTGATCACCGTTACCTTCGCCGAAGGGACCGTCGGAGACACCCCGCCTTCGACCTATGACCAGGTTCTCGACCTTGAAGCGCTGACCCTGACCTTGGACCAGGTTCGCGCCTAGCCATGGCGTGTGGATCGGCCGGTGCATGCCCAAACCCTTGAAGTTTGCCATATGCGCGGCTGTGCTTTTGCTGCTGGGAGTCAGCGCGCAGGGCACAGCCGCCAATTGGCGTGCCGAAAGCACCGTGGATCCGCCGGCGTTGACCAGCGGATCGCTGGCCTTGCTGGCCGGTGGCGAAGCAAAGTACCAGTTCCTGGAGTTGGCAGGCAGCGAGCTGATCCCCGGATCGTTCACCCAGGCGCCGCTGCAGATCAGCAACGCGGGCACGGTTGACCTGTCGTACCAGCTCAATGGGGCGGTTAATTCGGCTGCCTCGCCAAGCAGCGCCGACCAGGCGCTGGCTGGCGCTTTGCGGCTGAGCGTCTATGCCGGCATGGACCCGGCGGCCTGCGAAGCGGACCAGCCATTGGCCGGCGAGGCACTGTATGCGGGGCCCTTGGGCTCTGCGGCAAGTTTTGCAAGCGCCAGGGTGCTGGGTGCCGAGCCGGTGCCAGAGAGCGAGAGCTTGTGCGTGCGTGTTTCGGTTCCTTCCGGGGCGGCGCAATCGGCCGCTGGCGGCAGGGTGGAACTGGCCTTGAAGTTTGCAGGCCAGCAACGATGACCGCTGGACACGTGGTGCGCCGCAGGGATCTGCGAGAACGAACGGGAATCTTGTGGTGGGCCGGGCAGGTGTTCTCCTGGCTGCTGCTGTTCATCGTGCTGGCCCTGATCGCCGTGATGATCGTGGTCCCGAAATTGGGCGGGGCGAAGGCGTATACCGTGCTGACCGGATCGATGAGGCCGCAGTTTCCACCCGGAACCCTGGTGGTGGTCAAGCCCATTGATCCCGAGCTGCTGCGCATCGGCGACGTGGCGACCTACCAATTGGTATCGGGGGAGCCCGAAGTCGTCACCCACCGGGTGGCCGGCATCGGAACCAGCCTTGCAGGCGACCAGCGCTTTGTCTTCCGCGGGGATGCCAATAATGTCGATGACCAGCCGGTGCGGCCCGAGCAGATCCGGGGCAAGCTCTGGTATTCGCTGCCAATGCTCGGTTTCGTCAACAGCGCCCTGACCGGGCAGCAGCGGACCTGGCTGACGTGGGCTGTCGCGGGCGGGCTGATGGTGTATTCAGTGGTGATGTTCGCGAGTGCTTGGCGCGAGCGGCAAAGGAAGGGACAGTGATGGATAGGGACCGGCTCAAAATCGCCGTGGGCGCCATTGCCGCTCTTCCCTGCCTTGTCTTTGGCCTGGCCGTGCCGGCGGCGGCTGGTACCGAAGCAGATCGCGGGCTGAGCTACAGCCTGGATGGGCGCAGCTACGCCCAGAACCCTCCGCCGATCTTTGCCGGGGGCCACGAGCTGGTGCCCGGCGATGAAGTCGCCAAATCCCTGTGGATCAGAAATGATCGGGACAGGGACGTAGAAGTCAGCGTCCACGCCCTCGCGCCAGCTGAGCCAACCGGGATCTATTTCGCAACTACTGGAGCTTCGGCATTCAAGCTGGAACCCGAGGGAACACGGGAAGTCGAATTGAGGGTCGGACTGCCGTGGTCGGCATCCAATGGCTCCAAGGACCAGCTGGTGCCGGAATTGCAGGTGCGCGTGGATGCCGTGGAATCGGCCCGGGAGGACGGAGGCCCGGATTCTTCGGGCCCGGAGCAGGAAATTGATCTACCGGAGACCGGATTCAGCGGTGCCGTGCTGTGGGCGGCGGCCGGCATGCTGGCGCTCGGGGGCGCGGTGCTGGCTGCATCCCGGGGTGCAAATCGACGGGAACAGGAAAGGGACGGGGCACAACGATGAGCGAACGTTCACTGCGCATCAAGGCGGTATTGTCCTTGGGCATCCTCGTGGGATTTGGCGCTGTCTCGACCCTGGCTTCATGGACCGGGGAAGCGACCGCCACCTCGAGCATCAGCACGGCAACCGTGTCACTGGGGGTTGGAGCCACCGCGGGCACCGCCACCTCGGCCAGCTACCAGATGCCCATCACCGGCAACAGCCTCTTCCCGGGGTCCAGTTCGGCCTCGGTGGTGACCGTCAAGAACACCGGCTCCATCTCCGCGCCCTATGTCTTCCAGGGAAAAATCACTGAATCGGGATCAGGAACCTTGGGCGCGGGACTGGCTATCGTGGTGAAAACCGGTGCCACTATCAGCGGAAGCGGCTCCAGCGTCACCTGCTCGGGCGGGACCACGCTGATGACGAAGGCTGCCGGCTCCCAGTTCGGCAGTGCCTCGGATTCAAGGACCTTGGCTTCTGGCGGCAGCGAAACGCTGTGCGTGCAATACTCGTTGCCGGTGAATGCGGCGAATGCCCTGCAGGCAGCGTCCACGACGGTGGCCCTGGCCTTCACCTCGACCGTGGGGTCCTGAGATGCCGGCGAATCGAACCCGATCTGAACGGGCGTCCTCGCTGACGCCCTTCCAGAAGATCCTGCTGAACACCTGCGCTGTCCTGGGCACGCTGTGCCTGGCCATGGCGGTGCTGGCCTTGGTGTTTGGAATCAAGCCGCTGGTTTTCGCCTCGGGCTCCATGTCTCCGGGCATTCCCACCGGATCCCTGGGCCTGGCCGTTCCTGCAAGTGTTCAATCGGTCGTCGTGGGCGACGTGGTATCGGTGGTCAACAGCGGGAACCAGCGCATTACCCATCGCGTGGTTGAGAAGGTTCCCGGCGGATTGGTGCTCAAGGGGGATGCCAACCCCGTGCCCGATGTGCAGGCGTACCAGGTGGACCAGGTGGATCGGTTGCTGGTGAGCGTTCCCGGGCTGGGCTACGCCGTTTCCTGGCTCAGCCAGCCCTGGGCCTACGCCCTCGGAGGCCTGTTGTGCGCTTATTTGCTCTTCATCGCCTTCCGCGGCATAGACAGTGCCAAGGACGGTGCCGGCGGAACGGGAGCGCCGCCGATGCGGCGAGCAAAGATGCAGCAGGATGAAGGAGAACGGCCCCGGCCTGAGCCGGGAACTGGCCGATGGCCCCGGTTAGCTGCAGGGCTGGCCGTGGTGGCCTTGCTCGCCGCTTTTGCGGTGCACGGCCCCAAGGCCGAGCTGACCCAGGCCGCCTTCACCGGAACCGCTAATGCGTCATCGGCCCTCACTGCGGGCACGGTGGCACCGGCCACCGGGCCGCTGGCCTGCACCGAATCCGGTGTTTTGCTGACCACGGCCAATATCTCCTGGCCCGCGCAGCAGATTCCTCCCGGAGCCAGGCTGGTGCTGAGGCTGCACACGGGTCCTTCGACCTATGCCTATACGAATCTGGCGGCCGGTGCGACAACAGCGGCCTATGGACCAGGGCTGAATCTGCTGGGGCTGGTCACCTCGGGCGGGTCCCGGTCCATGGAACTGAAACTGCTGGTCGTCTACACCACCGATGGCAATGCGGTGAGTGAAAACGGCAGCAATATCGGGTGGGTTTCACCGGTGGGGACAGCACCCACGAGAAACATCGTCTACCACCCGGGGCTGCTGCTCGCCCGGTACTTTACCTGTTCCTAGGCTCCGTCGCTGTCGGCTGTGGCCTGGCGTCCCAAGGCGCCAAGAAGCATATCCAGCCCGAGCTCAAAGGTGGCTTTCGGGCGGTTGCTATCCGCTAAGCCGGCGTCCAGCGCCTCTTTGAAATAGCTTGATGACTCGGCACTCGCTTCCCACACGATTTTCGGTGCGGCCGCATCCAGGGCGGAACCCAGGACGAAGGAGTCGATGATGGTGATGGCCTGCAGGCGCCGCCCAGGCTCGATTCCGGCCAGCGCCAATGCTTCGGCCAGCGCATCGTAGACGCGCAGCGTGGTGCTGTCCCGGACCGTATGGCTGGTCAGCAGCGGGATCAGGCGTGGGTGCTTGGAATAGGAAGCCCAGTATTCCATCGCGATAGCCCTCACGGCTTCTTGCCAGCTGACCTGGCCCAAGTCCGGCAGCTCGATTTCCGCCATGGCCCGCCCGCGCATCAGCTCGATGATTTCTCCCTTTCCCTGGACGTGGTTGTAGAGGGAGGAGGCGGAAACCGAGAGTTCCTTGGCCAGCTGCGGAAGGGTGAATTCGCCGCGGGCATCGACGAGCCCGAGCGCGGCGTCGGCAATGGCGTTGGTGCTGAGCTTGGGTGTGGAAGGCCTTGCCATGTGTTCTCCGGTCGCGTCGAATGTTCTTGACTTGAGCATACACAAAATAAACGAAAGTCATTCGTTAAAACTCTTGATTTGGCTGCCGCGAAGCATCTATTCTAAAAAACGAATCACATTCGTTTAATACCGTGAAGGTGAACCATGCAAGAAATCCTGTCCCTGAATCCGCCAGTCTCCCCGGCACGCGTCGACGATGCCCAGCGCGGCATGCTGAGGGTGGCGCTGGTCCAGCACCGCTGGCATGAAAACCCCGCCGACACCGAAGCCGAGCTGGAAGAAGGCATCAAGTCCGCGGCCAAGCACGGCGCAAAAATCGTCTTCCTGCCCGAACTGACGCTGAGCAAGTACCCAGCCTTCGAAGTCCCCGAGGCCGGGGCGGCCGATGCCACCGCCGAGGATCTGATGACCGGCAGGACCTTCGGCTTCGCCAAGAAGATGGCCGCCGCCTACCAGATCCACGTGCACATTTCCTTGTTCCGCACTGCACCTGGAAGCGATGGGCTGGGCCTGAACACCGCCATCATCGTTTCTCCTGCGGGGGAGCTGGCTGCCGCCACCAACAAGCTGCACATTCCGCGCACCGCCGGCTACTACGAGGACAAGTACTTCCGCGAAGGACCCAACGAGGATCCCTACCCGGTGCACCGCGTGCCCGAGCTGGGCGATCTGGCCATGGGCCTGCCCACCTGCTGGGACGAGTGGTTCAGCGAACCGCCGCGCATCTACTCGCTGGCCGGAGCCGACCTGCTGGCCTACCCCACCGCCATCGGCTCCGAGCCTGACCATCCGGACTTCGATACCGAGCCGCTGTGGCGCCAGACCATCATCGGCAACGGCATCGCCAACGGCCTGTTCATGGTGGTGCCCAACCGCTGGGGCAATGAGGGCGCCTTGGAATTCTACGGCTCCTCCTTCATCTCCGATCCCTACGGGCGCATCCTGGCCCGCGCCCCGCGCGATGAATCCGCGGTGCTGGTGGCGGCCTTGGACCTGGACGCCCGCCGCGACTGGCTCACGCTCTTCCCGTTCCTGCGAACCCGCCGCCCCGAGACCTACGGCGCGATGACCCGGCAGCGCAACGACTCGGCCCTGGGCGAGCAGGAGGAAGGCGCACATGCCTAAGCTCTTCATGCCTGCTGAAACCGAGGCGCATCAGCGCATCTACATGGCCTTTCCCTCCAGCGGCTACACCCTGGGGGACACCGAAGAAGAGGCCGAGGCGGCCCGCACCACTTGGGCCAACGTGGCCCGCGCGGTGGCGGCCTTCACCCCGGTGACCATGGTGGTCGACCCGTCGGCCGAGGTGGACGCCCGCCGCCACCTGGGCGACACCGTCGACTACGCGATCCATGAGCTCGACGACGCCTGGATGCGCGATATCGGCCCGACGTTCGTGCGCGAC
This sequence comes from Glutamicibacter halophytocola, assembly GCF_001302565.1. NCBI lineage: Bacteria > Bacillati > Actinomycetota > Actinomycetes > Micrococcales > Micrococcaceae > Glutamicibacter > Glutamicibacter halophytocola. Next base: position 3,304,931 of record NZ_CP012750.1, on the reverse strand, counting down.
GAGGAAGGCACGTTGTCGGCCATCGACTGGAACTTCAACGGCTGGGGCGCCCAGTCCTGGGCCGCCTGGGGCAAGGACTCGAAGATCGCCGCCGCGGTGGCTGGCCTTGAGGGCATCACCCGCGTGCAGGCATCGATCACCAACGAGGGCGGCGGCATCCACGTGGACGGCGAGGGCACTATGCTCGCCACCCGCAGCGTGCAACTGGATCCGGGGCGCAACCCGAACGCCACCGAGGCTGGCATCGAGGCGGAATTCGCCCGGCAGCTCGGGGTCTCCAAGGTCATCTGGCTGGACCGCGGGCTGACCCGGGACAACGAGGAGTTCGGCACCCGCGGGCACGTGGACATTGTGGCCTGCTTCGCCGCCCCCGGCGTGGTGCTCTATCACGACCAGCAAAACCCGCAGCACCCGGACTACCTGATCTCCCAAGAGGTCCGCCAGCGCCTGGCGGAATCCACCGACGCGCAGGGCCGCCAGCTCGAGCTCATCGCCGTGCCTGCCCCGAGCGTGCTGCGCGATGACGAGGGCTGGGTGGATTACTCGTACATCAACCACCTGGTCACCAATGGCGGGGTGATCGCCTGCGCCTTTGACGATCCGAACGACCAGCAGGCCGCGCGGATCCTGGCCGAGGCCTACCCGGGGCGCCAAGTGCTCAGCGTGGATGCGCGCGAGCTGTTCGCCCGGGGCGGCGGCATCCACTGCATCACCCAGCAGCTGCCGCGCGACTAGGCCGCCGGGCTAGGCCAGGCCCAGCGTGCGCCGGCGTTCCAGGAACAATGGCGCACGCGCGGGCCCGGAGGCCGCAAATAATGCCTCGGCGCCCCGGGTTCCCAGGGCCAGATCGGCAAGGTATTCGCCAATGGCCGGAACGAATTTGAAGCCGTGGCCGCTGAACCCCGCGCCGATGGTGATGGGGCCGAGCTTGTCCAGGATGAAGTGCTCGTCTTCGGTATTGGCGTAGGTGCAGGAAACCGGCTCGAAGTCGTCCGGGTCCACGCCCGGCAGCCACTTCTCGGCATAGCGCTGCAGGGCGCGGGTCTGCTCCGCGAGCACCTGGTGCGGGCGGTGCTCGGGATCCACCACGCGCCCCGAACCGTGCCAGCCGGCCTTGATGCCCTGCCCGGGGGTATGCATGCCGTAGACCGGGCCGAACACCGGGGACCCGATATCCCTGCTGCCATCGAGGATGTGGTTGAAGCCCGGGAAATTGCCCGGCTCCCCGCGCAGCGCAAAGTGCACCGGATGCTCTTCGGTGACGTGGATCGCCGGAAGCGAACCGGTGCCCAGCAGCTGCTGGGTCCAGGCCCCGGCGGTGAGAACCACTTGGCGGGCGTGCAGGGTCTCTTCGCCCGCGGCGCTGGAGACCTGCACCGCCGCCTGCCCCTCGTCGAGGACCTCGATGCCGGTGACCCGGTGCGAATGCCTGATGTCCGCGCCGGCCTGGGCCGCCAATTCCTGCAAGGCGACCAGCGTTGCATCGGCGTTGATCTGCCCGCCGGAGGGGATGTGCAGGACCTCGGTTTCAAATTTCAGCCCGCCAAAGCGCGCCTCGGCCTCGTCGATGCCCAGCAGTTCGCTGGCAAATCCGGCTCCAGCCAGAACTTCGTGCATCTGGCGCTGTTCGGCCACGATGCCGTGGTTCACCAGCCCGGTGCGGTGCAGCAGCCGGGTGCCGGCCTGCGCGGAGATCTCATCCCACAGGGTGTTCGACCGCTGCAGCAGGCGCAGGTACTCAGGCCGACCGTAGGCGGGATTGAAATTCCGGGTGGTTCCATGCGAAGCGCCGTTCAGGTGCCCGGGCTCAAAGCGCTCCAGCAGCAGCACCTCGTGCCCGCGTTGCGCCAGGGACAGGGCGGTCGCGCTGCCCATCGCTCCGCCGCCAATGATCAGGAATTCTACGTCGTTGCTCACTTTTCCAGCCTAGATCCTTGGCCAGGCCGCCGTCAGGTCAACGGACGCATTGCGCGTGCACTAACGTAATAGTTGGGGAACAACAAGGATGTGGAGGCGGCGTGGAGCAGAGCGTGCAACTGGCGGCAGTGATCTCGCTGGCGGCAGCGGTATTCGTCGGAGCTTCCACCCAGCGCATCTCCGGGATGGGCTTCGCGCTGGTGGCCTCGCCCTTTCTGGTCATCGTGCTCGGTCCGCACGCGGGAATTACGCTGGTCAACCTGCTGGGCGCCTGCAGCAGCCTGCTGATTTTCCTCCAGGTCTTCCGCCAGGTGGAGTACAAGAAAGTGGCGCTGCTCCTGGTTCCGGCGATGCTCATGACCATTCCCGGCGCGTGGGTCGCCGCCCGCGTGGACGGCCCGTGGCTGTCCATCGGCATCGCGGTCATGGTGATCCTCGCGCTGGTCTCCAGCTTCCTGATCCGCAACCTTCCGGCAGCCCAGGGCAAACCCATGGCCATTGGGGCCGGCGCCATTTCCGGTTTCATGTCGGTGACCGCAGGGGTCTCCGGCCCGGCCATCGCCGGATACGCCGTGGCCAGCCGGTGGCCGCAGGCGAAGTTCGCGATCTCCGTTCAGCTGTATTTCCTGGTGCTCTCCAGCACCTCCCTGCTGGCCAAGGGCGGGTTGCCGCACCTTCATTGGACCCAGTGGGTGGCCTGTTTCGGCGCCATGCTCGTAGGAATCCTGCTGGGGAACTATCTGGCACCAAAAATCCCGGCCAAATACAGCCGGGCCTTCGTGGTGCTGATCGCCTTTGGCGGAGCCATCAGCCTGATGGCCGAAGGCATCATCGCGCTCTTAGGCCACTGAACCCGGGCGCAAGCCGATACAGCTTTGCTACAGCTAGTGGGAGAATGGGTGCGTGCCATACCAGTATCCCGATGCCACCGCCCGCCGCCGAATCACCGAACTCGACATTGAGCGCCGCGCGCTCTGGGCGGGGCTGATCTGCTCCATTTTCGGGCTTGCCGCCGGACTCATCTTTTTCGCCGGCGAACGCCCCGCGCTCTTCGGGCGCTGGTCGGTGGGGCTGGTTTCCGCGATCTGCGGGGCGACCGCGGCGGCATCCAGCAGCGCCTATGCATTCCGCTTCATCCTCAGGCACCGCGAACCCTGGCTGCGCCGCATCCCGGCATGGCGCCAGCTGATCACTGCCATAGGCCTGATCCTGGTGCATGCAGCCAGCTCGGTGATGATCATCCTGGTGCTCTTCCACCTCTTCCAGCAAGCCTTCCTCGGCCTGCGCCTTGATGTCCTGGCTGGCGGATTGGCGGTCAGCGCGGTGACGGGCCTGACCGCCTATTTGTGCTTGGTTGCCACCGCGCGCACCAGCGCGGAAACCTTGTCGGTGGTGCTGGGGATCTTCATGGCGGCAGGGGTGCTGATCAGCATGCTGCTGGCCGAAGACCAGGGCTGGTGGCGCAGCATGTTTTCGTTCCTGGGCACCGCGCAAGCTGGCCACGGATCATTTTGGACCTTCAACCTGACGCTGATTATTTCCGGGCTGGTGCTGGCGGCCTTCACCGAGTTCCTCACCCGCGATCTGGTGCTGCTCTCCCGGACCTACCGTTGCCGGCCCGCGTTGCGCAGATACCGGTTGGCCAGAAGGCTTCGGCCGCGCCCGAGGATTGTGCGCTGGTGCCTGGTGGTGGTGGCCACCGCAATTGTCGGCATCGGGATGGTGCCGGTGAATGTATCGACGCAGGTGCATTCTGGCTTTGTCCAAATGGCCTCGGTGGCCATGATCATCCTTCTGGCGGGCACCGCAGTATTGCTTCCGGGGTACCCTGCCGTCTTCCACATGATGTCCATTGCCGCGGTGGCAGCCGTGTGGGCGGCCTTCATCCTGTGGCACGACTGGTCCTACTACAACCTGACCGGTTTCGAGCTGTCTGTCGTGGCCATCATGTTCTCGTGGATTTCGGTATTCATCCGAACCACTGCCGCCATGACGCGCGATGGCGAAGAACGGAATCAGGCACGGCTCGCCGAAGAATCCCAGCTGCCGGCCAAATCCTAATATCCGTCAAAAGACTGAGGACGCGACCGGGGTGGAATCGGTAGCCTGTAGGCATGTTGATCTCAGAAAAGCTCTACTTGCTGATGGCCGACAACCGCCACAAGCCAGAAGCAGTCATGTCAGCTGCGGGATACGGGATGAACGCCGCGGTGCTCTCGGACCTGATGATTGCCGGCCGGATCGCTTTCAGCAAGGACCCCGATTCCCGGATCCAGTTCATCGGAGCCGGTCCCTGCCCTGATCCGGTATTGGCCGCTCCGCTGGAAAAGCTGGAGAAAAAGGCAGTCACCACTCTTGGCGAAGCAGTGAAAATCCCTTCGCTGTGTAATGTCCGGCGGGTGACTGATTCTTTGGCCAGGCAAGGCATCGTCGAATACGGCGCGCGGAGCATGCTCGGGTTGGGCAAGGAGCGCGTTCATGTGCTCAATGACCAAATCGAGCGCCAGATCCGCAACGACCTTGCCGCCGAAATCCACGGGGAGAAGACGGCTGGCGTCAGCGACTCTGCGGTGTTGTGCATTCTGCAAGCCACGGGCAAAACACGCCAGGTCCTGGCCGAAGAGCTATCCTCCATGAGCGAACCCCAGGCGCGAGAACGCATTGCCGAGATCGCCCAGGACACCCCGGCGGCTGATTCTGTGCAGCGGGCCGTCGCAACGATGAACGTCATTATCACCAGTGAACGCGTAATTCCGACAGCCTCAAAATCCAGCTACTTCTAGCTGATCAAGCTCAGGAGCCGGTCGATCCGCCATTCATGGCTGCCTGTCCTGTGGCGCGGTAGTGAGTGCAGGGCAGGCCACCGAGTTGCTGGACAAGGAAGGCCGGGGACAAAGAGTCCGCGACCCGAACAGATGGCTATGAGGTCTTCGCCAGCCGCCGGGGCAGAACTGGCCGTCACGGATGATCCGACGGATCCCCTCCGGCAGGTGCAGTGATGCCTTGGACCCGGTCGCCTCTTCGTGTTTTCCGGTGATCTGGATCGATCGCACGAATCATCATTTTCAGCGCGCTCTGCTGGTCGCGGCGCGGGGTCGAAGGGCGCGTGCGGGTATTGCGAGGAGATAACAAGCTGGATTCTTTTCGGATGCCTAGCGGTGTTTGGCCATCGCGAATGGCGTGCCCTTCGCGCCGCAGGGCTTTTGCGCTGGCCAGCGGTGGTTCCAGGTTGCCTCACTGCGTCGAGCGGAGTGCAGAGCGCCAAGTAAATATTGATGACCTGTCTGGGTGACTTCCCCTGATCCAGAAGAGTGGAAATCGGGCCCATTATCAGTCGCTGGTATCAGAACCGTAACTGTTATATCCATCTATTGCATTAATGGCTTGCTGGGAACAAACTGGCTGAGCCTACATTCGCATGCAACGGCGCACGCGAAGCGAGAAGGGAATCAGCATGTCAATGAAATTTCGCGGAATTCTGTCCGCCACCGGTGCCGCAGCGCTGGCAGTGACCGCATTCGCACCAGCCACTGCCGCACCGCCCGAAAAGAGCACTGCCACCTGGGTCACAGCCGAGATTGCCCAGGTGGGAGAATTGGAGGGGTTTGCTGGAACCTCGCACCTGATCGGCTTTTCGGGGAACACGAACGGCTTCAGCGACGTCGCGGTGGTGAGCTTCAACTGCCCTGAGGGACAACTGCCGTCATGGGATCCTGATAGCGGGTGTGAAGAAGTGGGGATCGTCGGCATGTATGCCTACGATGCGGAAGTGAGCGTCGATAAGAAACTCTCGCAGGCCACGATTGATGCCACAGTTCGCGTCTATGAAGGAGAATCAGAGACAGGCGAGCCGATCTGGGGGCAAGCGCGAGAGCTGAATGTCACCATGGATGCCACCGGCGACGTGGTGACTACCAAGGATCGGCAAGAAGAGTGTGTTCGCACTGATAAGGAACGTCCTGCCGTGGTCACCAGTGGCCAAGTGGGCGAACTGGACCTGGCCGGCGGTGTGGGAAAGATTGACCAGGTGAAACAATTCTGCAAGTTCTAGCAGCTCGAATCCTGTGGTGCTGCACTGGCGCTAAGCTGGCGGTGCAGCACCATTATCGCGTGCCCAAACTCACCGCCAATACTGCCCGGATACGTGAAACAATAGGTAGTAATGACTTCCAGCGACTCCACCACACTGACCGCCGTTGAGCGCAAGGCACTGCGTACCGAGCAGGCCGCTGCTCAGCGTGCCCAGCAGCTGCGCATTTCCAAATCCCGCGCCAATGCCGAAGGCCGTTCGCAGGTGATTCCCACCGCAGAAGGCTGGAAGCAGGAGATGGGCGCCGATGGCCGCCCGGAACTGCAGTTCTCGACCAAGCGCCGGGTCTCCCAGCCGCCCACGCACCTCGCCGACCTCACCCTGGCCGAGCGCCAGGCTGAGCTGAAGGCCTTGGGCTTGCCGGCATTCCGCGCCAAGCAGCTTTCGGTGCACTACTTCCAGCACTACACCACCGACCCCGAGAAGATGAGCGACCTTCCCAAGGATCGCCGCGAGGAACTGGTCCAGGCCATGTTCCCGAAGCTGCTCACCGAGGTCAAGCGCCTGGAGACCGATGATGGCAAGACCATCAAGTTCCTCTGGCGCCTCTTCGACGGCTCGCTGGTCGAATCCGTGCTGATGCGCTACCCGAACCGCATCACCCTGTGCATCTCCTCGCAGTGCGGCTGCGGCATGAACTGCCCATTCTGCGCCACCGGCCAGGCCGGGCTGACCCGCAACATGTCCACCGCGGAAATCCTGGACCAGATCGTCCAGGCCAACCGCGTGATCGCCGAAGGCGGACTGGGCGGCAAGAAGCACCCGGACGAGCGCGTTGGCAACATCGTGTTCATGGGCATGGGCGAGCCGCTGGCCAACTACAAGCGCGTCATGAACGCCGTGCACCGCATGGTCGCCGAAGCTCCCGAAGGCCTGGGCATGAGCGCCCGCGGCATCACCGTGTCCACCGTGGGGCTGGTTCCGGCCATCCGCAAGCTTGCTGATGAGAACGTCCCGGTGACCTTCGCGTTGTCCCTGCACGCGCCGGATGACGAGTTGCGCGATGAGCTGATCCCGGTCAACTCCCGCTGGAAGGTCGATGAGGCGCTGGATGCCGCGTTCGACTACTATGTGAAGACCGGTCGCCGCGTTTCCATCGAGTACGCGCTGATCAAGGACATGAACGATCACGAATGGCGCGCAGAAATGCTGGCCAAGAAGCTCAATGCCCGCGGCCGCGGCTGGGTGCATGTGAACCCGATTCCGCTGAACCCGGTTCCGGGTTCCATCTGGACCCGAAGCGAACCGGATATCACCTCCAAGTTCGTTCGCCGCCTCGACGAGCTGGGCGTGCCGACCACCTTGCGTGATACCCGCGGCAAGGAAATCGACGGCGCTTGCGGCCAGCTGGCCGCCGACGGCGACAAATAGCATTATTCGCGGAGACCAGTTTTCTGGTCTCCGCGGTGCTTTAACCGGGTAGCTCGAATCGCGAGATGGGCTGCGCGGGGTAAGGTTCAATCATGGCCGTTTCAGACCCGTTATTTCTTGATAAGACCAACCCAGAGCTGTGGAACTCGATTGGAAAGTTCTCCAACGAAGTGGCCAAGTCCTACCGCGCCGCAGGTGTCAGCGACCGCATCGCAGAGCTGGTGAACCTGCGTGTTTCACAGATCAATGGCTGCGCCTATTGCCTGGACCTGCATGCCCGCAAGGCGTTGGCTGCTGGCGAGAGCCTGCAGCGCATCAACCTCTTGCGCACCTGGGATGAATGCGGCGGCTTGTTCAGCGAAGAGGAATGCGCGGCGCTGGCCATTGCCGAGGCCGCCACGGATCTGCCAAAGCCCGAAGAGCGCATTGCCGCAGTGGCTTCTGCCCGCCTGGTCCTGACCGATGAGCAGGTTTCGGCGATCCAGTGGATCGCTGTTGCCATGAACGCCTTCAACAGGATTTCAATTCTCTCGCGCCACCCGGTGAAGGAACGCGAGCTGTCCTGATACCCGGGCAGCACAAGGCGTTCAGGACAACGCAGCTTCGAGCTGCTGGCCACCAGCGATTGTCGTGTACTGCGGGTTCCGCTGCTGCTCGCTTTTCGCGAGGACTACAGTTTTTCCTGCGCATCGGTGCTCCGAACTGCCGCGGTATAGCGGCGCTCGAATTCGGCCGCGCTCACCAATTCGCGTTCCACGCGGAAGGAAGACTCCGGGATGCCGAGGATCGCCGCGATGAGCGTGCGGGTGTAGCCGGCGATCTTGCGGGACTTCCGGGTGCAGGTGACCTGGTCCAATTCAGGAACCCAGATGTTCCACCAGCCGCCCTCTTTGCCAACGACGGCATGGAATACTTTTTGCTCGTTCAATGCTTCTCCTGCTTTCAGCCGATCGCTGCCCGGGCAGCATGGAATCTCTTGTTACAGTCTCCCCGGTCGCCTAGCGATCAACAAGCATGGCGCGGCGGAACATGTTCCGGAGTTCTCAGGCGTGTTACAAGTGCAAGAACTCCACGGCGACTTTCCAGAAATCCCTTGACGCGACTGCTTCCCCCGCATACCTTTGATGTCATATTGATATATCACTTCATCGCTTTGCGCCATCACGGGGGAATTGAATGCCCAGCACTTCATCAACGCAGGTTCCAGAAGCAACATCCAAAAAGGGAAGGCTGGTGCGCGTAGCAACCTACGCCGGGGCGATTATCGCCTTTCTCATCGGCTCCGGATTCGCCACGGGACAGGAGATTCTGCAGTACTTCACCTCCTACGGCTATGCCGGAATTTTCGGTACCGGCCTGCTGGTCTTGCTGCTCATGAGCTACGTCGCCGTTGAATTCTTCATAGTCGGCCAGGCAAAGAAGTTCGAGAAGCCGTCAAGGATCTTCCACTACTACTGCGGCAAATACCTGGGCACCTTCTTCGACTATTTCTCCGTCCTCTTTGTTTTCCTCAGCTTCACCGTGATGGTCGCCGGCGCTGGAGCCGTTTTCGAGGAACACTATGGAATGTCCAAATACTTTGGCGGCGTCGGCCTGGCCATCGTGGTGGGATTGAGCGTCTGGTTCGGCTTGAAGAACCTGGTGGATGTCATTGGCAAGATCGGTCCGTTGATCGTCGTTGTTGCCGTCGGGCTCGGGCTGATCGGCATCTTGCGCAATCCGAGCGGAATTGCCGAAGGGCAGGCGCTGCTGCCAACCCTGGATCTGACCCAGGCATCAACTAACTGGTTCATGTCGGGGCTGTCCTACGTTGGCTTCTGCATGCTGTGGCTGGCCGCATTCCTGACCGCCCTGGGCAAGACCGCGCGCAATCGCAAGGAAGCCACCGCCGGGGCGCTGACCGGAGCCACGGTCTTCTCGCTGGCGTGCGTCATTGTCGGTTTGGGCCTTCTGGCCAACATCACCCGAGTGGGCGGCACAGAAATTCCGATGCTGGTGCTGGCCGCCGACATCAATCCGATCCTGGCCGCTGGTATTTCGGTGATGATTCTCGCCGGCATCTACACCACCGCCGTGCCGCTGCTGTGGACGGTCTCCTCGCGGTTTTACGCCGACCGGACCCAGGGCTTCAAATACCTCACCGTCATCCTGGCCGTCGCCGGAACCGTCATCGGCCTCCTGCTCCCGTTCTCGCAGATGGTCAACCTGGTCTACGTGGTCAATGGCTATGTCGGCATCCTGCTATTGGTCTTGATGCTGGCCAAGACCGTCCTGCGCGCGGTGCGCCGGCAGCCGTTGTAACCGCGAGCCGGCCGCTGGGAGGACCGGGGTAGCATGGGATGCTGGGACTTGGGTGGGGCGCGAATCAGTCGAATCGCGCCTCACCCGGCCGTGCGGGCCCACCGCACCAGTAACCAGTGAGGACAAAGAGTGCAGGTATCCCAGCGCGCCAAGGTTGCACCATTTGAAGTGATGCAGATCGTTGAACAGGTCACGAAGATGCGCCAGGCCGGCTACGACGTGATCTCGCTGTGCGTTGGCGAACCGGGCGGCGGGGCGCCTGCCGCCGTCAATGCGCTGGCAGCACAGCTGCACGGCGAGCATGCAGACTTCGGCTACACCTCAACGGCCGGCCTGAGCGAAACCCGCCAGGCCCTTGCCGATCATTACCGTGACAGCTATGCGGTGCAGATTCCCGCGAAGAACTTCGTCATGACCACCGGATCCTCCGGCGCTTTCCAGCTTTCTTTCCTCGCCGCCTTCGACGCCGGCGATGTGGTGGCCTTGGCCCGCCCCGGCTATCCGGCCTATGCCAATATCCTTGGCGCCTTGGGCCTGACGGTGGTGGACTTGCCGACCACCGCCGAACAACGCTTCCAGCCCACCATCAAGAATCTGGAACAAGCCAAGAAGGAGCATGGCCGTCTCGACGGGCTGGTGGTGGCCTCGCCGAACAATCCCACCGGCACGATGTTCAGCGCCGAGGAGCTGCGGGAGCTGGCCTTGTGGTGCGAGGCCAATGGGGTCCGGCTGATCAGCGACGAGATCTATCACGGCATCGAGTTCGACCCGCAGCGCAAGGGCCACACCTCATGGGAGTATTCGCGGACTTCCATCGTGGTTTCTTCCTTCTCCAAGTACTGGGGCATGACCGGATGGCGTCTTGGCTGGATGATCGTTCCCGACGACTTGCTGCCAGCGGTGGATGCACTCGCGTCGAACCTTGCCCTGTGCGCCCCGGCTCCTGCCCAGCGCGCCGCGGTGGCCGCCTTTACCCCGCAGAGCCTGGAAGAAGCGAACGCGCGCGTTGGCGAATTCGCCCGCACCCGGGAACTGGTGCTCGGCAGCCTGGAGAAGCTGGGCATCGAGCAGGCCGCACCTGCGGACGGCGCGTTCTACCTTTATGGCCGGTTGGCCCCTGGAATGCTGGATCATTTTGGGTCGGCCAGCGGCTTCTGCCAGGAGGTTTTGAAGAATGCGCATGTGGCGCTGACACCAGGCGGGGACTTTGACCCCTTCGAAGGCGACCTGTTCATCCGGCTGTCTTTTGCCGCCGGATACGAGCGCGTGGCCGAAGCCCTGGAGCGGGTGGACGCATTCCTGCGCCGGAGCGTGGCCCTGGGCTAGATGTCCACAGTTCGCTTCCCAAAGTGCTGCGGAAAGCGCTCGGCGTTGAATAGTAGTGGCGAGGACGGCGGAATAACCGGCCTCGCCACTACTGCGTTAGGGAGTTCTGATGTCCGAGTTGCCCAGGCCTGTGATTCATGAATGCCTGCCCTGCTACTTGTATCGGGTGGCCTCTGAGGCCGCCTGCGATGGAAGCTTGCGGATGCTCAGTTTTTATCGCGATGAATGCGCTCCGCGAGCCAGCGCGCTGGAGAAGAAAATGCGGGTGCTCGGCGGATATTGCGATTGCGAAGTCCTGCTGAACGTGGTGCGCCCGGCGACCACCGAAGCGATGCGGCTGATCGATGCGGGCGAGGACTTGGTCTGCAAAGGGGTACGCCGCGGCACTATTCAACCTTGCGAAAATTGGTTGATGCGCCACGGCGTACAGTGGGGTGGCGGCCGATTTGGCCGCCGAAGTGCTTAGAAACTAGTCTTCGATTTTCTTGTGTGGCTTGCGGGCCTTGAGCAATTCAACGCCGATAGGGATCACTGAGAGCAGAACGATCAGAATGAAGATGATGTCGATGTTCTCTTCGATCCAGGTGAACTGTCCCAGCCAATAGCCCAGCAACGTGACGCCGATGCCCCAGAGGGCGGCGCCAACCAGGTTGAAGGTGACGAAGGTCTTGTGGTCCATTTTTGCCACGCCGGCAATGACCGGGACAAAAGTGCGGACGACGGGAACAAAACGTGCCAGAATTACTGCGCGGCCACCGTACTTCTCGAAGAATTCGTGGGCGCGTTCGACATTCTTTTGCGAGAAGAAGCGCGAATCCGGCCTCTTGAAGATGGCCGGGCCGGACTTCCTGCCGATGATGTAGCCGGTTTGGTCGCCTGCAAAAGCGAAGATGAAGATTGCCAGGGCAAAGAGCCACAATGGCACGTGGATGGTGCCGGTGGCGATGAGCATGCCGACGGTGAAGAGCATCGAGTCGCCAGGCAGGAAGAAACCCACGAGCAAGCCGGTCTCGGCGAAGACGATGGCGCAGACCAGCAGGACAACCCACGGACCGAGTTCCGGGTTATTCAGGAAGACCGCCGGGTTCAGCCAGTCTGGCAGGAAGGCCGCTCCCACGGTCGGCGACGCATAGTCCGTCACGAAGGAAAGAAAAGAAGATTGATCTAGCACAGGAAAAATCCTACGGGATGTCACTGTGAGTTTCCCATAGGGGTATCCCGAAGCTCCGCTGCTGGATTGCCCGGCCACAAGGGAGAAAATCTCCAATGTGTTCGTTGACCCGGATGGATCATGGTTTTCCGCCCGATTGGCGACAGCGGCCATCGGGCATCTCGTGGCGGCGAGTTGCCAAGGTCACAGTCGGTCCAGAAGCAATCAACTGCATGGTTGAATCTGGGCAACTATTTTCCGCCCATGACAACGGTCATGGGCAACACATGACAATCTGCTCTTCTGCCCACCTGGCAAACGGGGAAGACTATGAAACATGGAAACGCTAATTAAAGCCGATGCGGTTTCTCTCCGAGGTCTGAAGAAGACTTTCTCGACGCCGCGCAACAAGGTAGAAGCCGTCAAGGGCATCGACCTGAAGATCCAGGCCGGGCAGATCGTGGCCTTTCTGGGACCCAATGGAGCCGGCAAGACAACTACCGTGGACATGATCCTGGGGCTGACCCAGCCCACCGGGGGATCGGTGGAAATCCTCGGCCTGGATCCGCGCCAGGCGATCACCGCTGGCCGGGTCTCGGCCGTTTTGCAGACCGGTGGGCTCCTGCGCGACATGACCGTCAAGGAGACGGTGTCCGTCATCGCCCACATGCATGAAAAGGCCGATCGCATTGGCCCGGTCATGGAACGCACAGGCCTGGACAAGATCGCCAAGCGGCGCGTGGGCAAATGCTCCGGAGGCGAGCAGCAGCGCATCAAATTCGCCCTGGCCCTGCTGCCCGACCCGGATGTGCTGATCCTCGATGAGCCAACGGCCGGCATGGACGTGATGGCACGCAGGGACTTCTGGGCCACGATGCGCGCCGAAGCCACCGATGGACGCACCATCATTTTCGCCACGCACTATCTGGAAGAAGCCCAGAACTTCGCCGAACGCACCATATTGATGAGCCAAGGGCGGATTGTCGCCGACGGGGCGACCGAAGAGCTGCGCAAACTCATCTCCGGCCGCACAGTCAGCGCTTCCTTCCCCTCGCCACAACACGCCGACCGGGCCGCGGCTTTTGGCGACTCGGTGCAGGTGGCCGAGCGCAACGGATTGCGCCTGTCCTTCCACAGCGCAGATTCTGACCGCTTCGCAGCCGCCCTGCTTTCCGAATACCAGGGCTACGACCTGGAAATTTCCTCACCGAGCCTGGAAGACGCCTTCATCCAGCTGACCAAGGACGCATCATGATGAGCACCTATATCCGCGTGGAATTCGCGCGGCACTTCCGCGACGGGTACAACCTGATCTTCGCCCTGCTGCTGCCCGCGGCAATGTACATCCTGTTCGGAAACATCCCCAGCTACACCGAATCCGCTCTGGGCGCTGGAAACGTGAAGTTCTATCTGATGATTTCCATGGCTGCCTACGGAGCGGCGGTCAGCACGGTAGCCATCGCCGGCACCGTGGCCACCGAAACCATGCAGGGGTGGGGCCGGCAAATCGCCTTGACCAGAATGCCTCCGGCCATGTTCGTTGGAAGCAAGATGATCGTTGCCGCGACGGTCGCTGGCGCTTCGGCGGCATTGGTCTTCGCCTTGGGAGCGGCCACCGGGGCCGAAGTCCAAGAAGGCTGGATCTGGGGCGCGAGCTACCTGATCATCCTGCTAGGCGCCTTGGTCTTCGCCTGCTATGGCATTGGGGTGGGCATGATGTTCAAATCCGAATCAGCCCTGGGGCTGGCCTCGGGGCTGATGGTGTTCTTCGCCTTCTTCGGCAACGTCTTCATGCCCCTGGAAGGAGGCATGCTCGACGCGGCACGCTTCACCCCGATGTACGGCTACGTCGCACTGGCCCGCTACCCATTGCTCAAGGACATGCCTGCCGGAGTGGACATGGCACCGGATGCCCTGTGGATCCCAACCGCTAACCTAGTGGCATGGGCACTCATCTTCGTTCTCTTCGCGGTTCTGGCCACCAGGAAGGCCAAGGCTCGCCAGTGAGCCAGAGCCAGCCCGGCGCCGGCGCAGCGGCCGACCTGCCCTGCGGCTTCGACGATGACCAGAAATTCTGGGATCGCCGAGGCTGGCTGATTGCCGGGGTCTGGGTGATTTTCCTGGTCTTCCCGGTTCTGGACCTGGTTCTGGATGATTATGCGCTGCCCACCCGGATCATCGGCCTGGCGCTGATCGCCCTGTTCGCCGCCGTGTACCTGAGGTCCTATGCGCAGTTCTCGTGGACGATCGGGCAGGGCGGGACCAGCGCCCGCCGGGCGCAGGCGAGCTTCCTGGTCCTCTGCGCGATTACCGCCGTGGGCATCCCGGCCGTCGGGCTGACCACCATGGGGCTCTTCCCCTTCATTACCTCTTTCGCGATCTTCTTGCTGGGCCGGTCCTGGGCCGTCGCCACCTATGCGGCGGTGCTGGTGCTCAGCTTCGCGCTGCCGATCATCTTCGGGCAGTTCATGGATGCGATCTTCCTGATTGGCCTGAACCTCGTGCTGATGGTGGTGTATGCCATCACTGTGGCCGCCATCCGGCGCTCGACCGCTGCGGAAAAGATTCGCAGCGACTACCTGCTGGTGGCCGAACAGGAACGGGTGGCCAGGGATGTGCATGATGGCATCGGGCATTCGCTGACCGCATTGAACTTGAAGGCGCAGCTCGCCCTGCGCCTGATGGACCAGGAGGAATACGCCCAGGCCCGCAGGGAACTGGAACAGCTCAGTGCCTTGGCCGTGGACGCGCTGGATTCGGTGCGCACCACGGTGCAGGGGCTCAGCCGCCAGGATCTGGCGGTCGAATTGGCCGAGCTGCAGCAGGCCTGCAGCGATAACAACCTGGAATTCAGCGTGGCAGGCACCGCCGAGCAGGTGCCGATGCAACTGCGTTCGCACGTGGCATGGATCCTGCGCGAAGCGGTCACCAACGTGCTGCGCCACGCCCACGCCAGCAGCATCGTGCTGCATCTGGAACCGGGAAAAGTCAGCGTTGATGACGACGGCGACGGCCTGCAGGCCAGCACTCCTGGCCATGGCATCCGGGGAATGCAAGAACGCGCCAGGCAGTTCGGCGCCAGCTGCACCGTAGGGGCGTCACGACTGGGCGGAACCAGCGTGCAGGTAGCCTTCGACACGAAAGGGAGCAAAGCGTGATCCGGGTACTTATCGCCGATGACCAGCACCTGGTCCGCGGTGCGCTGGCCGCCCTGCTGAACCTCGAAGAAGATATCCAGGTTGTCGCGCAATGCGCCGACGGGGACGAAGTTGCCGCGGCCCTTGATGAGCGCCCGGCGGATATCGCCTTGCTGGATGTGCAGATGCCGCGGCAAGATGGGCTGCGCACCGCGGCGGAACTCAGGGCCAGCCACCCGGGGGTGAAGGTGCTGATCCTGACCACTTTCGACCGTCCCGGCTACTTCCGCCAGGCCTTCGAGGCCGGCGCCCATGGCTTTCTGGTCAAGGACTCGCCGCCGGCGGAGCTGGTTGCCGCCATCCGCAGGGTTTCTTGCGGGGACAAGGTCGTGGATCCGCAGCGAGCCATGCTCAGCGTGGAGGCGAGCAGCAACCCGCTGACCGGGCGCGAACGCGAGATCCTGTCGCTGGCCGCCTCGGGCTCGCCGGTCTCGCAGATTGCTTCCGCGGTGCACCTGTCGGTGGGAACCGTGCGCAACCATCTGTCCAACGCGATCGGCAAAACCAGCACCGCCAACCGCATCGAGGCGGCGCGCTACGCCCGTGAGATGGGCTGGATCTAGCGAGTCGCGAAGTGCGCAATCAGGCCGATCACCCAGATGGAAGAGGCCAGCAGCACGCAGCCGAATTCCACCACGATGCCCAGGCCCATGGCCTTCAATGCAGCCCAGGAAGAGCTGAAAGCACCGGAGATCTCGCGGCGCCGCACGCTTTCCCCGGCAAAGAGCCCCACGGCAAAACCGATAAACAGACCCAGCACCGGAATGATGAATGCCCCGGCGATGGCCCCGATCGCGGCAAAGAGGATCGACCCCTTGGGAACCTGGTGCTCCTTGAGCTTCCTGCCGGTCAGTATGGCCGAGGCGGACCATCCCAGCACCGCGATTCCCATGCCCAGGCCGGCGGCCCACCAGGAGGCGCTGGAGCCGAGCAGCCATCCCCAGGCCAGCAGGGTGCCGATGGTCAGCAGCGAACCGGGCAGCACCGGGAAGATCGTTCCCAGGGCCGAAACCACGAGCAAGATTCCAGCAAGAATGGTGTAAATAATCTGTGTATCCACCCACCTAGTGTGGCACGGGCACGACCGCATGGTCTTCAGCGCACGCCTTCTGCACCCCGCGTCGGCGAGCAGGCCCTGGCAGCTACGCAGCTGCAGCCTGGAATGACGAGGGGCGTACTGCGAAGACCAAGCTGATCAAGCTCCAAGCCCATCTCGATGCTGCCCAAGGACGGTGACAGCATCGAGCATGGTCCCATGGCCGGAAGGGCCAATCGAACGTGCGAAGCTGATGCCCGGCGCCACCCTCGTGCAGTGGCGCCCTGGCAGGCTGCGTTGGCGTGCTGCCAGGAGAGGATCCCTTGTTCTCCGGGGCAGGCATGCCGAGCGCAAAACCTTTCCCACGTGCAAATCGACCGAATAGTCCCATTGGGTTTTTAACTTTTTCTCTAGAACTCCTAGTCGCCGGACTGAAATTTCAGGGTTCGAATGTTTGTGGCAATTCTGTAATAAAAAAAGAAAATTTACCCAGACTCTTCCAAGGCTAAATTGTTAGCGCTAACATTGTGAGCACCGACACAGGCATCCCGCATTCGGAATCAATCACTCGACAGTCGGCGGGGACCCACGAGAAGGACATCTCAATGAAGCGAAAGACCTTTTTACGCGCAGGAATTGCTGCGCTCTCTGTTGCAGCCATGGCGGCTTTGAGCGCCTGCTCAGGCTCGGACTCTGGCGGATCTGCGGCATCCGGCGGCGGCTCGGAAACCATCTCCATCGGATTTTCGCAAGTTGGCGCCGAATCGGGATGGCGCGCGGCGAACACCAAGGACATCCAGGACACCCTCACCGAAGCCAATGGCTTCAAGCTCAGCTTCTCCGATGCACAGCAGAAGCAGGAAAACCAGATCCAGGCGCTCCGCTCGTACATTGCCCAGGGCGTAGATGTGCTGGCTTTCTCGCCCGTAGTGGAGACCGGATGGGACGCAGTGCTTCAGGAAGCCAAAAACGCCAACATTCCGGTAGTGCTCACCGACCGCGCGGTCGACACCGCAGATGACTCGCTCTATGCCTCATTCATCGGTTCTGACTTTGTTGAAGAAGGCAAGCGCGCTGGGGACTGGGTGGCAGAGAACTTCAAGGATGAAGAGCTGAAGGTGGTGGAACTGCAGGGGACCACCGGTTCCGCTCCTGCCATTGACCGCAAGGAAGGCTTCGAAAAAGCGATCGCTGGCACTGACATCAAGATCATGGATTCCCAGACCGGCGATTTCACCCGCGCCGGCGGCAAGCAGGTCATGGAGGGGTTCTTGAACTCGCATGACGACATCGACCTGGTCTTCGCGCACAACGACGATATGGGACTGGGCGCCATCGAGGCCATCGAGGCAGCAGGCAAGAAGCCGGGCAAGGACATCAAGATCGTCACCATTGACGCGGTGAAGGATGGAATGCAGGCCCTGGCAGACGGCAAGATCAACTACATCGTTGAATGCAATCCGCTGCTCGGGCAAGACCTTTCCGAGATCGCCAAAAAGGTCGTCGCTGGCGAAGCGGTGGAGAAGCGCATCGTGGTTGAGGATGCAGCTTTCACCCAGGACGAAGCAGCCAAGGCCTTGCCAGAGCGCAAGTACTAAGCGCCAAGGGCACCATGATCCGGCGCACGGGGTTACTGTGCGCCGGATCATCAACTAGCAACAGATTACGGACCCATAGAGGCAAGTTAATGATTGCATCAGAACCTCAACAGCGGCCAAACGCAGCCGATATCCCCGAGTACCCACCAACTTCACCGGTAGTCCAGATGACCGGAATCACCGTGGAATTCCCCGGCGTCAAAGCACTGGACAGCGTTGATTTCAGGCTTTTTCCTGGCGAAGTCCACGCCCTGATGGGAGAGAACGGCGCGGGAAAATCCACGCTGATCAAGGCGCTGACCGGAGTCAACCAGATTGCTGCTGGCACCGTCATGGTCAGCGGAGCCCCAGCCCGTTTCAGCGGTCCTGCCGACGCGCGGGAACATGGGATCTCCACGGTTTACCAAGAAGTCAACCTGTGCACTAACCTGACAGTCGCTGAAAACATCATGCTTGGCAGCGAACCACGTCGTTTTGGCGGTCTGGACTGGCACAGCATGCGCCGCCAAGCCAAAGTGTTCCTCACGCGAATGGGGCTGGGCATCGACCCTGCCAGCTCCTTGGGATCCCATTCCCTGGCGGTCCAGCAGCTCGTGGCGATTAGCCGCGCCATGGTAGTCAACGCCAAGGTCCTGATCCTTGATGAGCCCACCTCATCGTTGGATACCGATGAAGTGGAACAGCTATTCGCCGTCATGCGCCAGCTGCGCCAAGATGGCGTGGCAATCCTGTTCGTCTCGCACTTCCTGGACCAGATCTACGCCATTTCGGACCGCATCACGGTTTTGCGCAACGGCGCATTGGTCCAAGAACGGCTCACCGGCGAGCTGCCGCAACGGGAGCTGGTCTCGCTGATGATCGCCGGCACCCCGGATGCGCAGGTCGGCCAAGCCAACGAGCGCAGCTCCAGCGGTTCGCGTGCCGAAAATGCCAAGCCCTTGCTGCAGGCCGTAGGCCTGGGCCGCAAGGGTGCAGTGCAACCGTTCGACCTGGAACTTTATCCTGGCGAAGTCATCGGAATGGCAGGGCTGCTGGGTTCTGGGCGAACTGAACTGGCTCGACTGCTCTATGGCGCAGATAAGGCCGACGAGGGGTCGATCAATCTGCAGGGGGCACCAGCAAAATTGCGTACCCCTCGCCAAGCGCTTGGTCACAAGATCGCCTACACTTCCGAGGACCGCAAGGGCGAAGGCGTGGTCGGCGACCTGACCGTGGCCGAGAACATCATCCTGGGACTGCAAGCCGCTCGTGGCTGGACCCGCCCGATGCCAGCGGCCAAGGCATCACAGGTCGTTGAGGCCTATATCAAGGCGCTTGGAATACGACCGGCCAACCCCCAAGCGCTGCTTAAGAACCTATCGGGTGGAAACCAGCAAAAAGTCCTGCTGGCCCGATGGCTGGCCACTGCTCCGAAACTGCTGATTTTGGATGAACCCACGCGAGGCATAGATATCGGCGCGAAAACCGAGATCATGAACCTTGTTTCAGAACTGGCCGAGCAAGGCATGGCGGTGGTCTTCATTTCCGCTGAGCTGGAAGAGGTGCTGCGCCTCTCGGATCGCATTGTCGTCATGCGCGATCATGCGAAGGTTGCCGAAATACCCAGCACCCCAGACGTGGACGTGCCACGACTCATTGAAATCATCGCTTCCGGGGAAGAAGACAAATGATCCGCATATTCAAACACCGGCTGTTCTGGCCGCTGGCCGCGCTGGCGGCACTATTGCTGGCTTGCAGCATCAGGCGCCCTGGCATTCTGGGCATCACCGTCCTGGATGGGCATTTGTTCGGCGCCCCGATCGACATCCTGCGCAATAGCGCGCCGCTGCTGCTGGTGGCCTTGGGCATGACGCTGGTCATCGCAACCCGAGGCATCGACCTGTCAGTCGGGGCCACCGTTGCCATTGCCGGGGCCGTGGCCCTGACATTCATCGCCAGTTCCGAGCATCCCGGATCGCTGGGAACAGCGCTGGGCGCCATCGTGGTGGCCCTGGGATTATGCTTCGTGCTGGGATGCTTCAACGGCATGCTGGTGGCAAATTTCGGCATCCAGCCCATCATAGCCACGCTGATCCTGATGACTGCTGGCCGCGGCATCGCCATGCTGATCACCAATGGCCAGATCACTACGGTAGCCAGCGCGCCTTTTGGCGCTTTGGCGTCCGGATTCCTGCTGGGGCTTCCGGTGGCCGCCATCATCTCCTATGGGGTCTATATCGTGGTAGCGCTCCTGGTGCGCCGCACCGCCCTGGGCATGCTGCTGGAATCCGTGGGCATCAACCCTGAAGCCAGCCGCCTTGCCGGGGTTAAATCCAAAACACTCGTATTCACCGTCTATGTCCTGTGCGCAATGCTCTCCGGCTTGGCCGGGCTGATCTTCGCTGCGAACACCATGGCCGCCGATGCAAACAACGCTGGCCTGTTCATCGAACTCGATGCGATTCTGGCTGTCGTGATTGGCGGCACGTCATTGGCCGGAGGCAAGTTCAATCTTTCGGGCACATTGATTGGCGTGCTCATCATTACCACCCTGAGCCTGACGGTGACGGTGCTGGGGGTATCGCCGCTGGTGACCTCGCTCTTCAAGGCCATTGTCGTCATCGCGGTAACACTGATGATGTCCACGCGGTTGCGCGCCATGCTGGCCGGACTGCGTGAGCGCCGCCGTTTCCAGGAGGTCAACGCATGAGCACCGCAACTGCCAGCACCACGCCCCGCCCTTCGCTGCGTCTCTCGCTAGACCGGCGCTATCTCCCGGTGCTGGGCACCGTCATTGTTTTCCTCTTGATGCTGCTGGTTGGCGGCCTGCGCTACGAGAATTTCCTCTCGCCGGCGGTGATTTCCAACCTCTTCATCAATAATGCGCACCTCATTGTG
Source organism: Glutamicibacter halophytocola (assembly GCF_001302565.1). NCBI lineage: Bacteria > Bacillati > Actinomycetota > Actinomycetes > Micrococcales > Micrococcaceae > Glutamicibacter > Glutamicibacter halophytocola. Next base: position 3,284,068 of record NZ_CP012750.1, on the reverse strand, counting down.
CTTGCCACGGGCATGACCTTCGTGATCCTCACCGGAGGCATCGACCTCTCGGTCGGCGCGGTCCTGGCCTTGTCCTCGGTGATCACCGCAACCCTGCTGCAGGCCGGAGTCCCTTTGGCCCTGGTGTTGCCGACAGCCTTGCTGGCTGGCTCGCTCATTGGCCTGGGCATGGGAGTGATGATCCAGTACTTCGACGTGCAACCGTTCGTGGCCACCCTGGCTGGGATGTTCCTGGCCCGCGGCCTGTGCTTCATCTTCGCGCCAGAATCGGTGCCTATCCGGCACGAGGGCTTTACCGCCTTGACCAACTGGAGCCTGGCGGCCGGACGATGGCGGTTGACCGCGGCCGTGCTCATCGCGCTGCTCGTCGTTGCCGGGGCCTGGTGGACGCTGCACCGCACGCGCTTTGGCCGCACCGTGTATGCGGTCGGCGGTGGCGAGCATTCTGCCACCCTGATGGGGCTGCGAGTAGCCCGCACCAAGGTGATGGTTTACGTCATCTCCGGTACTTGCGCCTCGCTGGCAGGCATCCTGTTCGCGATGTTTTCCCGCTCAGGATATGCGCTCACCGGCGTGGGCATGGAACTTGACGCGATTGCGGCAGTGGTCATCGGCGGCACGCTGCTCGTCGGCGGGATGGGTTTTGTCGCCGGCTCAGTCGTAGGCGTCATGGTGCTTGGGCTGATCCAAACGATCATCACGTTCGAAGGAACGCTCAGTTCCTGGTGGACCAAGATCGTTATCGGTGTCTTGCTGCTGATCTTCGTGATCCTGCAGCGAATACTTTCCCTGCGGAGGACCTAGTGCCGTAGCGAAAAAGTCCAGGGTTCGGCACGACCGTGCCGAACCCTGGACCATATCCAGCCGCCGATCGGCGGCGAATATCCCTTCGCGAGAACGGTGTCTTTTGCCGGAACCCGTCCTCGTCATCACGACGTTAGCACGTCGAACTACCTCATGGAGGTTCAAGTAAGTGATGCATCCTCGTAAACGATGGGCCGTGCCACTGGCGCTGCTCGTTTCACTATCAATCCCCGCCTCGGCTCTAGCCGCGGTTCCACAACTGGCTAGGCCGAGCTTGCCTTTTGCCACCTCAGATGCAGATGAATCAGCTGCTGACTACGAGGCCTACGTCTTCCCGTATTTCACTGGTGAAAGCACCGACGACGGAGAGAAAATCCACCTGGCTGTCTCGCAGGGCAATGATCCCAACAGCTGGTACACCCTCAATGACGGCGAACCCGTCTTGGAATCGACACTGGGAACCAAGGGCCTGCGCGACCCCTTCCTGATCCGTTCCCAGGACGGATCCAAGTACTATCTGCTGGCCACGGACTTGAAGATGTACGGCGGCGGCAGCTTCGGCGACGCGCAGGAAACCGGAAGCCATTCGCTGATGATCTGGGAGTCCTCGGATCTGATCAACTGGTCGGAGCAGCGAGAAGTGGAGCTGGCTCCGGAAAACTCCGGCAATTTGTGGGCTCCAGAGGCGCATTGGGACGAGGCTACCGGCCAGTACATCGTCTACTGGGCCTCGGCGCTCTATCCCGATGATGTTCCCGCTGACCAGCGCGATATCACGGATTCCTATCAGCGCATGATGTACTCGACCACGACCGATTTCGTCGACTTCTCCGAACCCAAGGTGTGGATCGACGAACGCCAAGGCCCGGGACTCGGGATGATCGACTCCACCGTCGCCGAGGTGGGCGATACCTACTACCGCCTGACCAAAGACGAGGGCGACATGAGCGTGCGCATGGAATCCTCCCCGGAGCTGCTGCGCACCCAGGGGGTGAGCGAAGGCGATGGATGGGAGATGATTGCGGAGCAAATCGGTGTCGGCCAGCCGAACCCGTGGGGCGGAACATTCACCTCGGGCGAGGGGCCGACCATGTTCCCCTCGCTGACCGATGACAGCTGGTACCTGATGATCGATCAGCCCTCCTATCACGGTGGCAACGGCTACATGGTATTTGAAACCGAGGATCTGGCCGGAGGGGACTGGACCAGTGTTCCCGACGCGAAATTGCCCACCAGCCCGCGCCACGGAACGGTCCTGCCAATCACCGCCGAGGAGCAGCAGGCACTGATCGCCGCCTACCCGCCCGGCGAGGAGCCCGAACCGCCAGGACCCGTCGTCCCGGGCCCTGACCCGCAGCTTCCGGAAGGCACTTTCCGCGAGGAATTCGACGGGGCCGAGCTCGATGACAGGTTCTCCATCATCAACGAGCAAGCAGGCGCATGGCAGCTGAAGGACTCCGCGCTGACCCTGACCTCCCAGCGAGGGGACACCTGGCAGGACTCGAACGACGCCAAGAACCTGTTCATGGTCGATGTCCCCGCGGGCGACTTCTCGGTGGCAACCCACCTCACCGCTCCGGTATCCAAGGACTTCCAAGGCGCGGGGCTCCTGGCTTGGAAAGACTTCGACAACTACGTGCGTGCAGGCCTGGCGCATGTCTCCAGCGCTCCGGGCGGTCCGGTCGTAATTGAAAGCGCCGCCGAATCGGCGGGAAGCTATGCTTCGCAGTTCACCGCGCGTCCCGGATCAACCACCGAGTGGCTGCGCCTGGACCGCAAGGGCAAGGAAATCACCGTTTCCTACGGCGATGCAGAAGGCAATTGGGCGAAAGCCGCAAGCTTCAGCGTGGATTGGAATGCCACAAAAGTCGGCCTGTATGCGCTCGCCGCCCAAGACGGCACCGGCCATTCGGCCACCTTCGACAGCTTCTGGCTCAACGAAGCAGGTCCAGCGGATCTGGTCCCGGAAGGCCCGTTCACCTTGGAGCCCGCCAAGGAGGTGGGTTTTCTGGCGGCCGATAAGAAGCAACGGCTGGAGCTGAGCACGACCAGGCCCAGCACGGCACTGCGATTCACTGCTGCCGAGGCTGCAGATCCCGGCCCCGATGGCCAGCATCCACTGGTCTTGTCGGCCCAGGCCGGCAACGTGGACGTGAAAAAGGGAAAACTGCAACTGACCAAGGATGCTGGCACTGCATGGCGGCTGGTTGATGCAGGTGGCGGAAAAAGCCTCCTGCGCCTGGCAGGGGCGTCCGATGACGCCGCAGCGTGGGTGGTGCGCCATAAGAATGGTTCTCTGCGCTTGGGGTCAAAAGCCGATGCCGTGAGCTTTGCCCTCGGCTCTGGCGAGCTGGGGCAGCAGAAACTGTCCATCGATGGCGACGCCACCGCGCATGAGATCAGCGACACGATGTACGGCGCCTTCTACGAAGATATCAATTACGCTGCTGACGGCGGGCTCTACGCAGAAATGGTGCGCAACCGCTCCTTCGAGTTCAGCGCCGCCGACAACAAGGACTTCACTGCGTTGACCGGATGGGAAACGGTAGGCAATGCCGGCATCCACGTTCGTTCCGAGCGCGATCAGTGGCTCAACGACTCCAATCGCGCCTATCTTGAGCTGGAGGCCCAAGCACCGGGCGATGGAATACGAAATCTCTCCTACAACGAGGGCCTTGCCCTGGACAAGGGAGCAAAGTACGACTTCAGCGTCTTCGCGCGCTCGCCAGAAGCCAAGGAAATCGATGTCAAGCTCACAGATGCCACTGGTTCGAAGGTTTATGGCGTCGCCACCATCGCTGTGGACGGCAGCGACCAATGGAAGAAGTACACCGCCACGATCAAGGCCAAGGACACTGTAGCTGCTGGCCGGCTGGCACTGTCGGCTGCTGCGGCTGGATCGGTGAAGCTGGATATGATTTCGCTGTTCCCGCAGGAGACCTGGGTGGGCCCGGTGAATGGAAAATCCGTGCTGCGCCAGGATCTGGCAGAAAAAGTGGCCGACTTGAATCCAAGCTTCCTGCGTTTCCCGGGAGGCTGCGTGACCAACGTCGGAACCTTCGACACGTACTTGGAATCAGATGGCCAGGACCGCCAGCGAACATTCCAATGGAAGGAAACCATTGGCGCAGTGGAAGAACGCCCGACCAACTGGAACTTCTGGGGCTACAACCAGTCCTATGGCATTGGCTACCTGGAATATCTGAAATGGGCCGAGGACCTGGGGGCCACCCCGCTGCCGGTAGTCTCCGTCGGAGCCAACGGTTGCGGTTCTAAAATTCCCGAAATGACTGATCAGGAGCGCATCGACCGCTGGGTGCAGGACACCTTGGACCTGATCGAATTCGCCAACGGAGGCACCGACACCACATGGGGAGCCAAGCGCGCGGAACTGGGCCATAGCGAGCCATTCAACTTGGAATACATCGGTTTGGGCAACGAGGAGGTCACCAAGACCTTTGAAGCGAATTTCCCGAAATTCCGCGACGCCATTGCCGCTGAATATCCCGGCATCACGATCATTTCCAATAGCGGGCCGGATGACACCGGAACCCGATTTGACGAACTGTGGAAGTTCAACAAGGACCAAGGCGTGGATATGGTCGATGAGCACTATTACAACGACCCGTCGTGGTTCCTGGGCAACGACGAGCGCTACGACTCCTACGACCGCAGTGGCCCGGAAGTGTTCCTTGGCGAGTATGCCTCGCGAGGCAACACCTTCGCCAACGCCCTCTCGGAAGCTGCCTACATGACCGGCCTTGAACGCAACTCGGACGTGGTCAAGCTTGCCTCCTACGCACCGATGTTCGCCAACGAGGACTATGTGCAATGGGCCCCGGACATGATGTGGTTCGACAACGACCAGTCGTGGGGCTCAGCGAACTACTACAACCAGAAGCTGTGGATGAACAACGTGGGCGATCAGGTGGTGCCTTCCGAACTCAGCGGCAACAATTCCACCGCAGCTGATCTGGCGGGAGGCGTTTTCCTGAGCAGCTGGCAGACGAAAACCGCATACGACAATGTGAAAGTCACCGATAACAGCTCCGGCCAGGAGCTGTTCAGCGACGACTTCTCCGACGATTCCAACTGGGAGGCCCAACGAGGCAACTGGGAGATCCAGGACGGCCGCTATGTGCAGTCGGATACCGGGATCGAAGACGCCCGTACCCTGGTCAGTGGAGCCTATGACAAGGACTGGAAGAACTACACGGTTGAACTGACCGCCCGCAAGGACGCTGGCAAGGAAGGCTTCCTGATCGGCTTTGCCGCCGGGGCGGCGGACAAGTTCTACTGGTGGAACCTCGGAGGCTGGGGCAACACCCGATCGGTGCTTGAACGGGCCGATTCGGCACGCCAAGGCGAGGTGGCGGCAGGTCCCAATCTCAGTTTGGAAACCGGCAAGGACTACCAGGTGAAGATCGTGGTCGATGGGAATACCATCAAGCTCTATCTGGATGGCGAGTTCCAATTCCAGTACACCGAGCCTGCCGCCAAGCCGCTCTACCAGGTGGTGACGCGGGACAGCGCCACCGGCGAGCTGATCGTCAAGCTGGTGAACCCGACCGCCATGGCATCGCAGACGAAGATCTCGGTGGATGGCGTCAAGATCGGTTCCACGGCCAGGGCCACTGAACTGGTAGCTGCCCCTGAAGCGCAGAACACCAAGGAGGATCCGACCAATGTGGTGCCCAGAAAGTTCAAAGTCAAGGCCGGCAGCACGGGCCTTGACTACGAGGTTCCGGCCCACTCGGTCACTTTCCTGAGGCTGGAGGTGAAGTAACAGTCCAGCAAAGTCCGTGCACCTGCCCCGTACCAGCGATAGATTGCTGGTACGGGGCAGGTGCCTTTTCACCCTGTGCCGATCAAACTGCAGTTCTGGGCAGGGAGGCAATTATGGCTCGCGAAGCGAAAGTCCTGGTGGGCATCGAGGATTCAACCGCCACCGTCCTGCTGGATAATCCCGGACAATATAACGCGCTGACCAAGGACATGTGCCTGCAGCTGGTCGGGGCCTTCGCCACCCTGGCGGCCGATCCCGCGGTGCGCGCCATCGTCTTGCGCGGAGCGGATTCCAGCTTCTGCTCGGGCATCGCCATCGACCAGATGGACCGGGTGCTCTTCGACTGCGACGAACAGGGGGCGCTGATCAACCACTTCGATCTGGTGGACCGCAGCATCCTGGCCTGCGGCAAAACCACCATCGCGGTGGTGGAGGGCAATTGCTATGGCGGAGGGTGGCAACTGGCCTCGGCCTGCGACATCCAGCTGGCCAGCGACCAGGTGCGCCTGGCGATCACCCCGGCCAAGATCGGGCTGCTCTTCCCGCGCCCTGGCATTGAGCGGCTGGTGCGCACAGTGGGGGAGCACCGCGCCAAATACCTGCTGTTTTCCGGTGCCCGGCTGCCGTCCGATCAGATCGGCAGCTGGAACCTGTTCACCCGCATGGTGCCGCAGGCCGAACTCGAAACCCAGCTGGCGCAGCTGCTGGCCCAGCTGCACGCCAACTCGCCCTACTCGATCGAGCGCACCAAGGAAGCCATCGCGCTGGCGGCCGCTGGCGAGGGAAGCGATAGCTGGTGGGACTCCGTGTGGGAGGAGAATGCGCAGAACCAGGACCTGGCCGAGGGGCGCGCGGCCTTTGCCGCGCACCGCGCCCCCGACTTCCGGCCGGCTACCCGTTCTTGAACTGCGCGATCAGTTCGCGCTTGAGGATCTTGCCCGACGGCCCGAGCGGGAACTGGTCGACGATCTGGATATGCCGCGGGTACTTGTAGGCGGCCATCTGCTCCTGGGCCCATGCGCCCAGCTGCTCGGGACTCAGCGAGGAACCGGCCTTGAGCGTCACCGAGGCGACAATCTCCTGCCCGTGCTTCTCATGCGGCACCCCGTAGACCGCCGCATTGGAAACCTCCGGGTGGCTGGTGAGCACCTCTTCGATTTCGCGCGGGTACACGTTATAGCCATTGCGCAGGATCATGTCCTTGGTGCGATCAAGGATGCGCAGGTAGTCATCCTCGTCCTTGGTGCCCAGATCCCCGGTGCGGAACCAGCCATCCACCACGGCCTGCGCCGTGGCATCGGGGCGGTTGAGGTAGCCGGAGAAGAGGTTGTGCCCGCGCACCACCAATTCGCCCAGTTCCCCGCGCGGCAGCAGGCGGATTTCATCGGGATAGGCCGGATCGGCGACCTCCACGTCCACGCCCCACACCGGGGTGCCGACGGTGCCCGGGCGGGGTTCGCGCCCCACATGGTTGAAGCAGGCCACCGGCGAGGTTTCCGTCAGCCCGTAGCCCTCGTAGATCCGCGAGCCGAAGCGCTGCTCGAAGGCGTCGAGCACCGATAGCGGCAGCGAGGCGCCGCCGGAGATCGCATAGCGCAGCTTCTCCGGCTTGCCTTCGCGTTGGACACCGGCCTCCAGCAGCGCCACGTACATGGTCGGGACCCCGAAGAACACGTCGATGTCCGCATCCAGCACCAGGTCCAAGGCCGCTTCTGCGGTGAACTTGGGCAGCAGCATCACCTCGGCGCCAATGCGCAGGCCGGTGTTCAGCACGCAGGTCTGGCCGAAGGTGTGGAACAGCGGCAGCCCGCCAAAGAGCTTGTCGCCCTGGCGGATGTCCATGGTGTTCAGCAGCGTGGAGTGGGTTTGCTCGATCAGCGCCAGGTGCGTTCCCAGGGCGCCCTTGGGCTTGCCGGTGGTGCCCGAGGTATAGAGGATCGTGGCAATGTCCTCGGCTCGGCGCGGCAGGTAGGTGGTGATCGGGGTGGCTTGGGCGGCAAAGTCCTCGAGCCGGTTGCCGGCGCTGGCATCCGGGTCCATGACGGTCAGCAGCCGGACCCCGGAGTGCTGCGCGCCCTTGGCGCCTTCGCCCAGCAGCCCGGCGGCGCAGACCAGCAGCTTCGCTGCCGCGTCTTCGAGCACATAGGAGATTTCGCGGGCCTTGAGCAGCGCGTGGATCGGCACCACGGTGGCGCCCAGGGACAGGATGGCGTAGTAGGTCCGGGCGAAATCGGTGACGTTCGGGATGAGCACCGCGACCCGGTCGCCCTCGGATATGCCCTGCTCTTCCAGCGCCCCGGCGTAGGCCCTGGCCTGATCCCAGAGGTCGCGGTAGGTGGTGCTCTGCCCATTCATGGTGATGGCGTTCAAGCCGGGATATCGAGTGGCGCCCTCGGCGAGGATTGCCGCCACCGAGAGGGTGAGATTGGAAGTGCTCATTGACGTCTCCTCGACACCATAGGGATAGGAGTGTGCCCTGCATCACAAACAAGCGTAATGGAACCGCGATTCAAATCAAGATATCCGGTTTCGTAATAATCCCTATTTGTGCCCGGAATCCGTTGCTGATCTGCGGGGAACCGGAATAGACTCAGCCCATCGAGCTGGATTGAGCGCGGAATGGGGTAGCGATGCCGGGAGCCAGGGAACCGCGGGCCGAACCTTGCTGGGCGGATTTGCTCACCAGCGATCTGGGCAGTGCCGTCGAATTCTATTCACGCCTCTTCGGCTGGCGCTTTGACGATGGCCCTGAGGCCCGCGCTGAAGGCTACCTGCCGGCCTACCTCGATGACCAGCTGGTTTCCGGGCTGGTGCACAACGACCGGGACTCGGGTGCGCCCGATGTTTGGACTACCTATCTGAATGTGGCCGACGTCCACGCTGCCGCCTTCGCTGCGCGGCTGCATGGCGGCAAGATCCACCTCAAGCCGGTGGAGATCCCCGAGCAGGGGACGCTGGCGATGATCAGCGACCCCGAGGGTATTGGCGTTGGCCTGTTCCAGGCTTTTGACGCCGGCGACCTGCACTCCGCGAGGCGCCACGGCACCCGCATCTGGAGCGAGCTGCACACCAAGCATTTCGACGCGGTGGCGCGCTTCTATCGCGAGGCCCTGGGCTGGGAGCTGAGCACGGTTTCCGATTCACCCGAGTTCCGCTATTGCACCTTGGGGCAGGGCTCGGAGGCGCTGGCCGGAATCTATGACATTGCGGGCCAGGGCCCGGAAGCGCACGCCGGATGGCGGACCTATTTTGCGGTCGACGACGCGGATGCAAGCGTTGCGCTCGCCGAGTTGCTGGGAGGCGCGGTCATCCGGGAGCCGCAGGATTCCTTCTTCGGGCGCATGGCCGTGCTGCATGATGCCACCGGCGCCGAGTTCTCGATCATCCAGCCGACGCGGCACCGGGCCTGAGCGCCCCGCAGTCGCGGGCTTCTGCCGCGTTCGCCATATATGAAACCGTTTGCAAATACAAGTGTTGAACTGCGCTGGGGGGCTGCACCATAATTGGCTCGGAAAGCGATTTCCAATGGCGGGCATCGCTCTGATCTGACATGAAAGGGATCATCGTGTCATCAATTTCAAGGAAGCTCTCGGTACTCTCGGGCACGGTCGCCGCGCTGGCCCTGGCGGCAACGGGCGCGCAGGGCGCCGTCGCGCAGCCTGCGGAGCAAGCGGAAGCTAACGTTTTCATGACCACGGACCAAGCCCCAGGCTGGGCCTCGCAGAACGGCGGCACCAACGGCGGCGCCGGAGCCGATGCGCAGTCCACCTACACCGTGGCCAACCGCCAGGAGCTGATGGCGGCCCTGGAGAACCACGGGGAGCGCGACAAGCCGAAGATCATCTACGTTTCCGGGACCATCCAGGGCAACCAGGCCGCCGACGGCACCTTGCTCGGGGAGCAGGACTACGCGCCGGGCTACGACGTGGCCAAGTACCTGAGCTGCTTCGGCGAGGACGGGACCTGGAGCGACCAGAGCCACGAGTACTGCGGCCAGCAGCGCCGCGCCAGGGTCACCGGCAGCAATGCGCTCAAGCGCCAGTCGGAGATCTCCATTCCGAGCAACACGACCCTGGTGGGCCTGGGCGAGGATGCCGGCTTTGTCCAGTCCAACATCATGCTGCACCTGGCCCACAACGTCGTGCTGCGCAACCTGTCGCTGGAAGCCCCGGTCGACTACTTCTCCTCCTGGGATCCATGGGACGGCGAGGACGGCGCCTGGAACGCCCGCTTCGATGCGATCTCCTCGGTCACCTCCACCAATATCTGGGTGGACCACGTGACCCTGGGCGATGGCAGGTACCTTGACCGCGACGCTCCCACCGGCCCCAACGGCGCCCCGATGAACCGCCACGACGGCCTGTTCGACATGAAGGACGGCACCGACTTCGTCACGCTGAGCAACTCCCACCTGCTCAACCACGACAAGACCATGCTGATCGGCTCCGGGGATGACAACGCGGACACCGACGCCGGCCGGCTGCGGGTGAGCATCATCGGCAACTACTTCGAAGGCATCCAGGAACGCGCCCCGCGCGTGCGCTACGGCCAGGTGCATGTGGCCAACAACTACTTCCAGGGCCGGGTGAACGACCCGGACTCCCCGGTCACCAGCACCGCGGCCGGCGGCTACCACTACTTCCTGGGCCTGGGCTACCAGTCGCAGGTCTTCTCCGAGCGCAACGCCTTCGACTACACCGGCCCGGGGGCCGACGCCTCGGTAGCGGTCTACGTCTGGAACGCCAACAACTTCCACGACGAGGGATCCTGGTTCAACCAGCAGCCGGCCGACCTGGATGCGATCGCCGCCGGGCAGTACGAGCAGCGCGCAGCCCAGGCCAGCGGCGACCCGCTGCCTGACTGGGCGACAAAGGGCTTCAGCAACCAGCTTGACTGGACCCCGCCCTACGGCTTCACCGCGATGGATACCGCCAGCGGCGTGAAGCACCATGCCAAGACCGCCACCGGTGCCGGGGTGCTGGAGGTCGCCGCGCCATAGCCGGCGCAGCAAAAAGGGGCCCGCTTTAGCGCGGGCCCCCTTTGCTGTGCGGGTTAGTTCTTGGCGAAGTTCGGGACAACCTCGTCGATGAACAGCTGCAGCGAGCGCTTCTTCTCCTCGTGGCTCATGGAGTTGTCGTTCCAGAAGCTGTACTCGGTGACACCCAGGCCGGCGTAGTGGTGCAGGCGCTCAATGATCTCGGCCGGGGTGCCGATCATCGCGGTCTGGTGCAGCGATTCCGCGGCGAATTCCGGCCGGCCCTCGAACTTCTGTTCCGGGCTTGGCTCGAAGAAGCCGTCCACGGCCGGCGCCTTGTTGCCGAAGACCGCGTCGAAGGTGCGGTAGAACTTGGAGATGGCTTCGGCGGCCGGGCGCCAGGCCTCGGGCTGATCGGCACTGTGCACGTAGGTGTGGCGCAGCACCATGATGTCCGGGCGGTCGGTGCGTTCTGGATGGTTGGCGATGGCGGTCTCGTACTTGCGCATCAGGTCCTCGACCTCCTCATCGCCCTTCATCAGCGGGGTGACCATGACATGGCAGCCGTTGGCGACCGCGTAGTCGTGGGATTCCGGGCTGCGCGCGGCCACCCAGACCGGAAGCTTCTTCTGCACCGGCTTGGGCACGGAGGTGGAGGTCGGGAACTTCCAGACCTCGCCGTCGTGCGCGTAATCGCCTTCCCACAGCTTTTGCATGGCCGGGATCAGCTCCTGCATGGCCTTGCCGCCGTCGGTGGCCGGCATGCCGCCGGCCACGCGGTCGAATTCGAACTGGTAGGCGCCGCGGGCCACGCCCACCTCGGCGCGGCCGCCGGAAATCACATCCAGCAGGGCCAGCTCGCCGGCCGCGCGGATCGGGTTCCAGAACGGGGCGATGATGGTGCCCGAGCCCAGCCGAATGGTGGAAGTCTTGGCCGCCAGATAGGCCAGCTGCGCGATCGGGCTCGGCGAGGCGGTGTATTCCATGCTGTGGTGCTCGCCGATCCAGACGGTGCTGAAGCCGCCGGCTTCAGCCATCTGGGCCAGTTCGACCAGGTTCTGGAAATGCTCCTCGTGGCTCAGCGAATTATCGTAGCGTTCCATGTGGAGGAAGAGGGAAAAGCGCATGTCATGCTTCCTTCGTGGGTTAGGCGTTGCGGTTTAGCGGCGTTCGGCGATGGTCTGGTTGCCGCGGGACCAGTGCTCGTGCTCGACTTCGCGCACGATCACGGTGATGTTCTCGTCGGCGGCGTCGACGGTGTCCACCGCGGCCTGGTGCACCGCGGCGATGAAGCTGCGCAGCTGCTGTTCGCTGCGGCCCTTGGCGATGGAAATATCGATCAGTGGCATGGGTGGCTCCTTAGGCGCGCATGACGAAGGGGTCGGCGACCGGGGATTCGTCGGTGTTGATCCAGACCGACTTCAGCCGGGTGTACTCGTTCATCGATTCCAGGCCGTGCTCGATGCCCACCCCGGAGCTCTTGAAGCCCTGGCGCGGGGACATCGGGGACATCGCCCGGTAGGTGTTCACCCAGATGGTGCCCGCCTCCAGCCGGCGGGCCATGCGGTGGGCGCGGGCCAGGTTCTGGGTCCAGACGCCGGCGGCCAGCCCGTACTCGGTGTCGTTGGCCGCGGCCAGCAGCTCGTCTTCATGCTCGAAGGGCATGATCGCGGCCACCGGGCCGAAGATCTCCTCGCGCACCACGCGCATGTCGTTGGTGACGTCGGTGAGCACGGTGGGGGAGAAGAAGTAGCCGGGCAGTTCCAAGCCGCCGGGCCGCGAGCCGCCAGCCAGCACGGTGGCGCCTTCCCCGGCGCCGATCTGGACATAGGAGGAGACCTTGGCCAGCTGATCGGCGAAGGCCAGCGGGCCCAGCTCGGTGGCCTCGGCCAGCGGGTCGCCGATGATGATGGACTTGGCGCGGTTGACGACCTTTTCCAGCAGTTCGTCGTAGACCGACTTGTGGGCGAAGACGCGGGAGCCGGCGATGCAGGTCTGGCCCGCGGCGGCATAGATTCCGGCCACCACGCCCATGGCGGCGTTGTCCACGTTGGCGTCGTCGAACACGATGTTCGGCGACTTCCCGCCCAGCTCCAGGGTGCAGCCGATGAAGCGGCTGGCGGCCTGCGCGGCGATGGAGGAGCCGGTGGCGGTGGACCCGGTGAAGGAGATCTTGGCCAGCAGCGGGTGGGCGACCAGCGCGGCGCCGGCCTCGGCGCCGAAGCCGGTGACCACGTTGATGACCCCGGCCGGGAAGCCTGCCTGGTCGGCCAGTTCGGCCAGCAGCAGCACGGTGCGCGAGGTGTACTCGCTGGGCTTGATGACCACGGTGTTGCCGGCGGCCAGGGCCGGGGCGATCTTGGAGATGGTCAGGGTCAGCGGCGAGTTCCACGGGGTGATGGCCCCGACCACGCCCAGTGCTTCGCGCTGGGTGTAGTTCAAGATGGCCGGGTTCATGCTCGGGATCTGCGAGCCCTGCACCTTGTCGGCCAGGCCGGCATAGTAGTAGAGGTATTCGGGCAGGGTGGCCAGCTGGCCGCGCATCTCGCGCAGCAGCTTGCCGTTGTCCAGCGACTCGAAGCGGGCCAGCTGCTCGGCATTCTGCCCGACCAGATCGCCCAGCCGTCGCAGCAGGTGGCCGCGTGCGGTCGCGCTCAGCGAGCTCCAGGCGCGGGAGGTGAAGGCGCGGTGCGCGGCCTTGACGGCCCGATCCACGTCTTCGGCCGTGCCGCGGGCGGCCTCGTAGAGTTCTTCAAGGGTGGCCGGATTGGTGCTGGTGAAGAAACGATCTTCGCTGGGAGCAACGTGCTCGCCGTTGATGAAATGCAGGTAGCGCTCGCTCATGCCTGATTCCCTTCATTGTCGCTGAAAAATTTGTTCAATTCGCCGGCCAGTGCCATCGGATTCTCCACCGGGAGCATGTGCCTGGCCCCGGGGATGATGCGCAGCCGGCAGTCGGGGATGGACTCGGCGAGCCGGCGGGACATCTGCGGGGTGGATCCGGGATCCAGTTCCCCGGTGATGGCCAGGGCCGGCTGGATAATGCCGGACAACTCGCCTGCGATCTCGCGGTCGCCGCGGGCGAAGACCGCATAGGCATGCACATAGGATTCGACGTCATTGCCGGCCAGGGTCTGCCGCGTGGCCTCGATGATCCGCTGGTCCACCGCGGTTTCCCCTGCCGGGAACCAGCGCTGGATGGCGCGGTCGATGCCCTGGGCGAAGTCCGTGCCGGCGGTGGCCAGTCGCTGTTCCACGGCGGCAGCCTCGTCTGCGGTGCGCCGGCAGACCGAATTGACCGCGGTCAGGGTGCGCACCCGCTGCGGAGCGAAGCGTGCCAGATGCTGGGCGATCAGCGCGCCGAGCGAGAAGCCGACCAGGTGCACCGGGGCCCGGGTGTCCAGGCGCGCCAGCACATCGGCCGCCAGGCTCGCCAGGTCCTGCTCGGTGCGCAGGGGCGGCTGCCCGCCGTGCCCCGGAAGATCCAGGGCCACGGTCTCGTGCGACAGGTGCTCGCGCAGGGGCTGCCACATGGTGTGGTCCAAGCCCACTCCGTGCAGCAGGACTACCTGCGGGCGCTCGGTGCTTGTCATGGGTGCTTCGCTCCGTTTCGAATGCTGCTGGGGGCTACTGTTCGGTGGACAGCGGGGCCAGTCGTTGTTGCGGACGGCCACGGGTGGCGGCAGCCAGTGCGATCAGGATCTCGCCTGGATGCGGGGCATCGGAGACCTTCACTTCCACGCTCTGGTGGTGCGAGCGGATGGTCGCATCGGTGAAATGCTTGAGCGGGATGTCGAACTGCACCCCGGCTGGCCCGCGCTTCTCCACTGCCGGAAGCAGGGTGGTGGCGTTGGCCGCGTCGCGGAAGTGGTTGCCGAACTTCAGGGTGTGGATTAGCGCCGAACCGTGCTCGATTTCGCCCTCCAGGCCCACAATGGCGGCCTTGCCGTAGGCTTCGAGCGGTGCGCCCAGGGCTTCGATTACCCGTGGGGCCAGCAGCGCGCCGAGTTCTGAAGCGACCGCATCGATGCCTTCGTTCAGGTCCTCGACGAAGCCCTGTCCGGCCCAGGGGTTGTCGAACACGGCGGCGACAATGGCCACCTTGGCCACGGGATCAACCGGGCGTCCGCCTTCGGTGGCGATTTCCTCGACGATGGTCACTAGCTTGCGGTAGTTCATAGTTGGATTCCCTTCAGGATTTCGGAAGTTACCGGGCGATCGGTGGTTCGATCTCCGATGCGGGCATGGGGCCGCGGTCCGCTGGAGGCTGCGGCAATCACCGCGATTTCCCCGGCGTGCGGGGCATCGGGCAGGAACAGGTCCATGGTCTGGTAGTGGGTGCGGGTGGCCGCAGCGTTCTTGTGCCACATCGGCACGCGCAGTGTTTCCCCGGGGACGCCGCGTCCGTCGGCGAAGCAGATGATGGAGGTTCCGCCCAGGGCTTCGCGCAGCAGGTTGCCGAAGTAGGGGGTGTGGATCAGCGCTCCGGCATGCTCCAGTTCGCCGTCGCTGCCGACCAGGGCGGCCTTGCCAAAGGCCTCGACTTTCTCCACCCCGCCCAGGGCCTCCAGCAGGCGGTCGGAAATCAGCTTGGCCAGCAGCGGTGCAATGGCTTCGGTGCGCTCGGACAGATCATGATCCGGACCGGTGCCCAGCCATGGGTTCGCAATGACCGCCATGGCGGTGGCCCGGGTGATGGTCCCCAAATTTTCGTGCGGCACTTCTTCAACGGTGCTCGATAATTTGCGCAGTCCGGTCGCTGCGGCAATATCCGAGTAGCCAGCGAGTGTCGAACGGGTGCTCAGGTCGCTGGAAACGATCAAGGGAGGGTTCATCTGGATCTTCTTTCGTCTGGAGATCGGCGTCGGCCGCTAGCCCTTGGGGGCCTTGTCCTCTTTGAAGGCGGCGATGGTTGCTAATTGGCTTGAGGCGGCCACATGGCGGCGCATGACGAGTTCAGCGGCCAACGGGTCTTTTGAGCAGATGGCATCAATGATTGCCTGATGCTCGCTGGCAGAATTCTGCAGACGCCCCGGCTGGCTCAGGGTCTGCGAGACAATGCGCTGATAGGCCAGCTGATTCATCAGCAGGTCGTAGTGCTCGGAAAGCTTCCTGTTGTCGGCTCCAGCCACCAGGGTGCTGTGGAAATCGTGCACGAGGCGCGAGTACGCCTCGGTGTCTCCCCGCTTGACCGCGAGCTGGCTTTGCTCGACGTTGTCTTTGAGATGCTCGAGTTCAGGCACCGGGCCGCGCCGGGCCATCAGCCCGGCGGCGAGTCCTTCAAAAGACTCCTTCAAGGCAAACATTTCGTTGATTTCCCGTTGAGTGGGTTTTCTGACGAATGTTCCGACCCTGGAGCGCACTTCCACGAGTCCTTCGCGTTCCAGCTGTTTCAGGGCCTCGCGAATCGGAGTTCGACTGACCGAGAACTCCTGGGCCAGGGCCGTCTCTGCCAGCAGGTCGCCAGGCAATACTGCGCCGGTGACGATCATTTGGCGCAACCTGCTTAGCAGCGGCAGGTCAACTGCATTGTCTTGGCTGGTTTCAATCACTGAACTCTCTTGCATACAAGAACCATATCCACAGTTGATCATGTATGCAAGAGATTCCTGACAATTCACGAATTTTTAAAGATTTCTGGAAATCTGTTGACTATGTCACATGCTTTGCTAGCATTTCTTGCATGCAACAAACACAACTTTCACTCCAGCAAGTCAAGAATGCTCTCGTCGCCTCATGGGAAGCAGCATGGGACCACGGCAACGTGGATTCGCTCGATGAGATCCTCCACGCCGATTACCAGCGAGTCAGCAACAAATCCAAGAAAGTCTCGACTGCCCAGTCCCTGAAAGAAGACATTTTGGCAGTGCGCGAGGCATTCCCCGACCTGGTTACGACGATCGACCACTTGCTTGTCGACGACGCGGAACAGTCCATCGCCGTATTCTGGCGGACGAAAGGAACCTTCACCAGGGCCTTGCAGGGTGTGCCGGCCACCGGCCACAGCGTGGAAACGCGGGGTTCGAATCTCTTGAAATTCCAGGACGGGAAGGTCATCTCCGAGCAAGTCACGTGGGACCAGAGCGAATTGCTGGAAGACGTGGGAGTCCCATCGCTCAAATCGGCGTTTGAAACGCCGGACGACGGAATCGTCGTTGACGATCTGAGCGGGGTTCCGAACTTGGAGGAGCTCAAGGGGTTCAACCGGCAGTTCATCACCGGCGTCACCGTGGTGACCACAAAAGACGAAAACGGCGCACCGCGAGGGCTGGCCGCGAATTCCTACGTCTCGGTCTCCCTGGAGCCGCCACTGGTATTGGTATGCGTCCAGAAGACGACGAGCACCTACGCTTCGCTGTTCAAGTCAACGCACTTGGGTATCAACATCATGAGCAACGAACAGCGTGAAACCGTGGGCACCTTCGCCTCCAAGGCGGACGACAAATTCGCGAACCTGGCCTGGCACGAAGGACCGAACGGCACTCCGATGCTCGACGGTTCCGCTGCGTCGATCGAGGCCGAAATCAAGGAGCGCTTCCAGGCCAAGACCCACACCGTATTCATTGCGAAGGTCAAGCACTCGGAAGTCGCGGACATCGAACCGATGATCTACAAGGCCGGCCGATTCTTCGACGGCGCAGAATTGCAAGCACTCTAAGCCAGCCGCAAGCAGGTTCCACTATTGCTAAGGAATTCAAGGAAATGAATATCGACACGAACCGCAATCAGGGGCCGGTGGGCGGGCCAACCCTCACCGGTGGCGAATTGCACCATGCTTCGAGTTCGGCCGACTCCAAGAAGGTCTATCAGAAACTCCATGGCCCGGGCAGCGTATTGGCTATTTCGCTGCTGCTAGTTGTTGCGTTCGTGTTGTGGGCAGCGATTGCCCCGGAACAGCTCAACGGCCTGATGTCCGACGCTTCCTCGTGGTTTGCGCAATACATCGGCTGGAGCTACCTGGTGGTCACGCTCGGATGCATCTTCTTGATGCTGTTCCTGGGCTTCTCGCGCTACGGTGGAATCAGGCTGGGCAAAGACCATGATCGTCCCGAATTCTCCACCTGGGCGTGGATCGCCATGATCCTCGGAGCGGTCATGGGCATTGGATTGATCAGCTATGGCGCGGCAGAACCCATGAGCCACTTCATGGATCCGCCGCACAACCGGGCCGAGCCAGGGACCATGGATGCGGCGGTTCTTGCGTTGCAATTCTCCTACTTCGACTGGGGACCGAACGCGTGGGCGCTCTTCGGGGTCTTCGGCCTGGCCATTGCCTACTCGACCCACCGCCGCGGAAATTCGGGGCTGGTCTCGGTGATGCTGCGCCCGATCCTGGGCAAGTCAATGGATGGCGCGCTGGGCAAGACCATCGACGTTTTCACTGTTCTGGCAACGCTCTTTGGCACGACGACGTCCCTCGGGCTGGGTGCATCGCAAATCGCCGAGGGATTCAACCGGTTGTTCGGCATTCCCACGGACATCTTCGTCAAGATCGTCATCATCGCTGGCGTGACGATCATCTTCACCCTCTCCGCCCTGTCCGGGGTGGGCAAGGGCATCAAGTGGCTGAGCCAGGGCACCATGATTGGTGCCGCCCTGATCGGGATCTTCGTCTTCATCTCCGGTCCATCCGGATTCATCAGCAATATCTATTTCCGGTCCATGGGCCAGTTCCTGGCGGAATTCCCTGCGGTGGCGCTGCTGACGCCGTCAAACGCCGAGGACCTGCAGTGGATGCAGTGGTGGACCTACTTCATGATGGCCTGGTGGCTGAGCTGGGGAGCCTTCGTCGGCATTTTCCTGGCGCGTATTTCCAAGGGCCGCACCATCCGCGAGTTCGTGATTGCCGTGATGGGTGTTCCATCGCTGGTCTTCAGCATCTGGTTCAGCATCTTCGGCGGAACCTCGATGCACCAGGAAATGCACGGTTCCTCCGGCATTGGCCAGGCCACCCTCGCCGATACCAATAGCACCTTCTTCGCGATGCTGGCCGAGCTGCCCTTGCCGGCAGTGACCTCTGCATTCACGGTGATCCTCGTGGTGCTCTTCTTCATCACCGGTGCAGATTCCAATACCTACGTGCTGGGGACCTTGACATCAGGCGGAAATATGTACCCGAAGCGCCCGATCCTGACCATCTGGGGGCTGCTGACCGGAGTCTGCGCAATCGTGCTCCTCCTGGTCGGTGGCCTGGAAGCGCTGCAGCAAGCGGCCATCTTGTCGGCCGTTCCGTTTACGGTCATTGTGACGCTGCTGGGCATGTCGCTGGTCAAGGAGCTCAGGAACGACACCCGGCTGCCGCTGGCGGCCTACAAGGAAAAAACGGCAACGGGAGTTCGCAGCGGCCAGTGAACAGTTGCCGGGCTGATTTGCGGCCTCCAGGGACATCGGGCACTGCGTTTTCGCCTGTGGTGTGCGAGTATTGGCCAGAGCAACAAGAAGCACCGCAAGGAGCAGCCAAGATGGGCCGTAAGATCGTTCGCCGCCGGGTTATTCGCGCCACGCGAGAGGGCGGCTGGCGCCCGCGCGAGGAGAAACTGGCCGGCGAGGAACCGCTGGAAATCCGTTTCGGGCATACCTCGTACACCACCTCGATGCGCACCCCGGGCGACGATTTCGACATGGTCGCCGGGTTCCTTGTGGGCGAGGGCGTGATCCGGGCCTCCGAGCAGCTGCTTTCCCTGCGCTACTGCGCGGGCACCGATGAGGAAGGCAACCAGACCTTCAATGTCATCGAGGTGCAGCTGGGTCCCGGGGCCACGCCCCCGGATGCGGCGAAGGCGCGCAATGTGGTGACCAGTTCGGCCTGCGGGATCTGCGGCACCAACTCGATTGACGAGGTGCGCAAGAAGGCCGGGTTCGAGCTGGATGCCTCGGCCGGGTCGATCGAACTGGAGACCTTGCTGGATTTGCCCGACACCCTGCGCGAGTCGCAGAAGCTGTTCTCTTCCACCGGGGGAGTGCACGCGGCGGGGCTGTTTTCCACCGCCGGCGAATTGCTGATCCTGCGCGAGGACGTGGGGCGGCATAATGCGGTGGACAAGGTGATTGGGGCGGCGTTGCGCTCCGGAATGCTGCCGCTGAAGGATACGGTGCTGCAGGTTTCCGGACGCGCCTCCTTCGAACTGGTGCAGAAGGCGGCGATGGCCGGAATTCCGCTGCTCACCGCGGTCAGCGCGCCTTCCTCCCTGGCCGTGGATCTGGCGGATGAGACGGGCCTGACGCTGGCGGCTTTTTCGCGCAAGCACAGCGTGAACATTTATACACATGCGCATCGGATCAATAAGGCGTAGCCTTGTAATATGTGAGCTGGATATCAGTACCGGTCGCGCCACCACCAGGAGGGTTTCATGCATCGTTCGGCACCTAAAAAAGACATCAACGAGGATGATCTGAAAGTCAGCGAACCTGCCCATGCCGCCGCGGGCCTCAAAGCGGTCATGGTCTCCATGGAGCGCGGCTTCAGCCAGGCCGGAGCATCGCGCACCCTGCGCTCGATGCTGCGGGTGAACCAGCATGGCGGCTTCGACTGCCCGGGCTGCGCCTGGCCCGAATCCATCACCGAACGCCGCAAGCCGGCCGAATTCTGCGAAAACGGCGCCAAGGCCATCGCCGAAGAAGCCAGCGCCCGCACCGTCACCCCCGAATGGTTTGCCCAGCACTCCATCGAGGACCTGCGCGACAAGACCGAATACTGGCTGGGCTCCCAGGGCCGGATCACCACCCCGATGATCATCCACGAGGGCGAGAGCCACTACCAGCCGATCAGCTGGGCGCAGGCCTTTTCCACCATCGCGGAGCACGTGAACGCCACCACCTCCGATCGCTGCGTGTTCTACACCTCCGGGCGCACCGCCAACGAGACCGCGTTCATGTACCAGCTGCTCGCCCGTTCGCTGGGCACCAATAACCTTCCGGACTGCTCGAACATGTGCCACGAATCCTCGGGCACCGCACTGAATCCGACGATCGGCATCGGCAAGGGCACCGTCTCGCTGGAGGACTTCGAGCACACCGAGCTGATTTTTGTGGTTGGCCAGAACCCGGGCACCAACCACCCGCGCATGCTCTCCGCGCTGGCCGACGCGCGCAAGCGCGGGGCCCGCGTGGTCGCGATCAACCCGCTGCCCGAAGCCGGCTTCTTCGGCTTCAAGGATCCGCAGACCGTGGGCGGCATGCTGGGCAAGGCCGAGCCGGTGGCCAGCGACTTCCTGCAGATCAAGGTCGGCGGGGATCTGGCCCTGTTCCAGGCCTTCGGCCACCTGCTGCTCGAAGAGGAGAAGAAGAACCCGGGCAGCGTGGTGGACCACGAGTTCATCGCCCAGGTGACCGACGGATTCGACGCCTACCGCGCAGCGCGTGCCACCGTGGACTGGGAAGCCACCGAAGAGGCCACGGGCCTGAGTCGCGAGCAGATCACCGAGATCGCGCAGCTGCTGATCAAGTCCAAGGCCACCATCATCTGCTGGGCGCTGGGGTTGACCCAGCAGCCGCACTCGGTGCCGACGCTGAAGGAAATCATCAACCTGCTGCTGATGCAGGGCAACTTCGGCAAGCCCGGCGCCGGCGCCTGCCCGGTGCGCGGCCACTCCAACGTCCAGGGTGATCGCACCATGGGCATCTGGGAGAAGCCCACCGAGAAGCTGCTGGCCTCGATCGACGCCGAATTCGGCATCAGCTCCCCGCGCGCCCACGGCTACGACTCCACCGAAACCCTGCACGCCTTCGAAAAGGACGAGGTAGACGTGTTCGTCTCCATGGGCGGCAACTTCGCGCTGGCCAACTCGGACACCGAAGCGCTGGAAGCGGGCATGCAGCGGGCCAAGCTGACCGTGCACATCTCCACCAAGCCCAACCGCTCGCATGTGGTGCACGGCAAGACCTCGCTGATCCTGCCCACCCTGGGCCGCACCGACAAGGACGACAAGCACCCGGGCGGGGCGCAGTTCCTCTCGGTGGAGGACTCCATGTCGGTCATCAAGTCCACCCGCGGACGGCTCACCCCGGTCTCCGAGCACCTGCTGGCCGAACCGGTGATCGTCGCCCGCATGGCCCAGGCGATCCTGGGCGAGGACCACCCGGTCAACTGGCGCGCCATGGCCGAGGACTACGACGTGATCCGCGACCACATCGAGAAGGTGCTGCCCGGCTTCGAGAACTTCAACGCCCGGGTGCGCGAAAAGAACGGCTTCGTGCTGCCCAACCCGCCGCGCGACACCCGCTCCTTCGCCACCGACATCGGCAAGGGCCGGTTCACCGTCTCGGACTTCGAGGCGCTGAAAGCCCCCGAGGGACACCTGATCCTGCAGACCATGCGCAGCCACGACCAGTACAACACCACCTTCTACGGGCTCGATGACCGCTATCGCGGCATCAAGGACGGCCGCCGGGTCATCCTGGTCAACCCGGAAGACCTGGAGCAGACCGGGTTCAAGGACCGCGACCTGGTCGACGTGATCTCCACCTTCGCCGGCACCGAGCGCCGCGCCAACCGCTTCCGGCTGGTCTCCTACCCGACGGCCAAGGGCTGCGTGGCGGCCTACTACCCGGAGGCGAACGCGCTGGTGCACCGCGATCTGGTGGCCCGCGAATCGAACACCCCGGGCTTCAAGGCCATGATGGTGCGCTTCGTGGAGCACACCCAGCAGCCCGGGCGCACGCTGGATAGCTGATCTATCGGGCTCATGCGGGAGAATTGAGGGCGGGGCGCATCCCGGCAACGCGGGATGCGCCAATTTGCAGTCCACCGCAGAGGATTTTCCCCATGAGCACCAGACCCGAAGACGAACGCCTGAGCCCCGGCCGCACCGTGGCCTACGGCTTCCAGCACGTGCTGACCATGTACGGCGGAATCATCGCCCCGCCGCTGGTCATGGGCGGGGCGGCCGGCATGGACACCGCGCAGATGGGCGTGCTGGTGGCCTGCTGCCTGTTCATCGGCGGCCTGGCCACGATCCTGCAGACCCTGGGCATCCCGTTCTTCGGCGCCCAGCTGCCGCTGGTGCAGGGCACGTCCTTCTCCGGGGTGGCCACCATGATCGCCATCCTCAATGGCGGCGGGGGGATGCCCGCGGTTTTTGGCGCGGTGCTCGCCTCGGGCGCGATCGGCATCCTGATCGCCCCGTTCTTCGCCAAGCTGCTGCGCTTCTTCCCGCCGGTGGTCACCGGCGTGGTCATCACCATCATCGGCGTCTCGCTCTTCCCGGTCACCGCGGATTGGGCCATGGGCGGGTCGGCCGCCGGCGATAGCTACGGGTCGATGAAAAACATCGCCCTGGCCGCGATCACCCTGCTGATCCTGCTGGCCTTGTCCAAGTCCGGGGTGGCCGCCTTCTCGCGCCTCTCGATCCTGCTCTCCATCGCCCTGGGCACCCTGGTGGCCGTTCTCATGGGCATGGCCGACTTCTCGCAGGCGCTCGCCGGCGAGATCTTCGCGGTGCCGGCGCCCTTCGCCTTTGGCGCACCGGTCTTCGAAGTCAGCGCCATCATCTCGATGATGATCGTCATCCTGGTGACCTACACCGAGACCACCGCCGACATGCTCGCGGTCGCCGAAATCACCGGCTCCAAGGTGGATTCGCGCCGCATCGCCAACGGCCTGCGCGCCGACATGCTCTCCTCGGCGGTCGGCCCGATCTTCAATACCTTCACCCAGTCGGCCTTCGCGCAGAATGTCGGCCTGGTCGCGATCACCGGGGTGAAAAGCCGCTTTGTGGTCGCTGCCGGTGGCGGCATCCTCGTGGTCCTGGGCCTGCTGCCGGTGCTTGGCCGCGTCATCGCCTCGATCCCGCAGCCGGTGCTCGGCGGCGCCGGCGTGGTGCTCTTCGGCTCGGTCGCCGCTGCCGGCATCCGCACCCTGGCCAAGGCCAAGGAGGACAACATGAACATGCTGATCATCGCGACCTCGCTGGCCTTTGGCTGCATCCCGATGGTCAAGCCCGACTTCTATGCCGCCTTCCCCGCCTGGGTGGGCACGATTTTCCAATCGAGCATTTCCTCGGCGACGATCATGGCCGTGCTGCTGAACATCATCTTCAACGAGCTGAACTGGGGCAAGAAGGAAACCTCGCAGCGTTCCGTCTACAAGCACCAGCTTGAGGGGCTGGCCGACGGCGATCACCTCGTGGGCGGCAAGCTCTACGACCAGCAGGGACTGGAAGTGCAAATCATCGCCGAGCAGCCCGGCCAGGCCGGCGATCGGCCGATGCCCCAGGGCTAGATTCACGCTGGGCCCGTTCGAGCACCACGACCTCGTGCGCGCCCATTCCACCCCGGGCCTATCCGCCCTGAACCTGAAATACCATCGCTGACTGGTAACTTTACCGTGTTCTAAAAGTTATCCACCCGCAACCAAACAATCGAAGACATGTTCGATTAACCGGCGTAAAATAAGAACATGTCCGAAACCACGATCCCCCCAGCGCAAACCCCCAACCCCGAAAACCACGACGGATTCACCGCCGTGGTCAAAGGACTGGAAACGAGCCTGGCATACATCGAGGAACACGGAACCGCCGAGGAATGCCTCACCAGCATCGCCCGCCTGGAACGCGCCATCTCCTCCCTGCGCTACCACCAGGCAGCCCTCGCCCACCAAACCGAAATCAACGTCGTCCACCAGAACGCCACCCGCGGCAACCTCAAGCAGCTGAACCGCGGCACCGCCGCCACCATAGCCCTCGCCCGCAAAACAGACCCCCACGGCTACCGCGAATACCTCGAAAACTGCCGCATCCTCTTCAACAACACCCCGCACCTGGCCGCCGCCTACAGCCGCGGCGAATTCACCGAAGCCCAAATGCGCGCCATCCTCACCCCGCTGCGCATCCTCAAAGCCGAACGCCGCACCGAATTCGATCAGCTGTACGCCAAGAACCCCCGACTGTTCGCCAACCAGGGCACCAGGAAAATCAGCGACACCGTCAAGGACTTCACCTACGCCTACGCCTCGGACGACCAGTGCAAAGAACAAAAAAGCGCCGAAGAGCAACGCCGCATCAAATTCACCGCGCACCCGGACACCGGCATGATGAGCATCCACGCCGAACTGCCCATCATCGCCGGCCTGGCCCTGAAAAACGACATCAAGGCAAAATCCACAAGCCTCAAAGCCCACGGCGACCCGCGCACCCGCGCGCAAATCGAAGCCGACTACCTCTCCAGCTTCTGCACCAGCCCGGACGCAACAGTGCCCGTGAACATGAACGTCGCACTGGTCATGACCGACAAGACCCTCTTCCTCGGCGACCGGCAGCCAGCCTACCTCGACGGCTACGGAGTCATCGCCCCGCAATACGCGCGCGAACTGGTCGCCGGCAAGGAAATCCTGAACAACATGACCCTCGCGGAAATGGCCACCACCCGGCCCCCGGCCTTCATCGACACCCTGGAAGCGACCATCGAGCTGATCCGCCTCTATACCGCCCCCGGGGACCGGGAGCTGATCGCGATGGACTCCACCGCACGGATCTTCCCGGAGAAAATGAAGAAGTTCATCAGAACCCGCGACCGGCGCTGCCGCACCCCCTTCTGCGACGGGATGATCGAGGAAATCGACCACGTCACCCAGGCCTGCCTGGGCGGGCACACCTGCGTGGTCAACGCCGATGGAAGGTGCAAGTTCTGCAACCAGGCCAAGGAAACCCCCGGATGGCAGGAAATTGTCATCTCCCGGGGGCCGCACCGGATGAAGATCGCTACCGGAATGGGGCCGACGTATCATTCCACCGCGCCGCCGGCGACAGGTTTTGCGCATCAGCCCTACCCGCAGTGCATGAGCGAAGCTGACTGGGTGCGTTCCTTCGAGGACTGGCTGAACCGGCCGCCGGACACCGGGAGCAGTCCGCCGGATATCGAGGATATCCCTGCCTGATCGGGGCTACCTGCCCGCACGGGGAGTAGAACGTGAGCTGGAGACAGCAATCGCCCCAGTCCACATGAACTGGGGCGAGTTGTGCCTGGCGGTGAATGCTACTTGTTGTTCTTGTCGCCAGTCATGGTAATTGGCTGAACTCCAGAATTCGGGAAACATCCAATCGGGCTCTGGTTTGATTCCGCCACAATGTCCAAGCACTTGGATGTCAACGTTTCCGGGGTCAGGGAACGTTCCAGGATCTTGTTGGCTTCTGCTTCTGCGGTGCTGGTCTGCTTGCGCTGTTCAGCCACGCGCGTCTTGGCCGCTTCGGCTTGAAGCTCATTGATGCGGTTCTGCGTCGGCTCATCAAAGTTGATGATTGGCAGCGTGACAGAACGGATTTCGATCTGGGTCTTCACCTTGCCCTGCATCTTTTCCTGCACTGCCTTGGCCAGCCCCTCAAGATCCTGGCCGCCCTTCGACGGCTCGGTGTAGGCCAAAGGGTCATAGGTAGCCATGACTTCATTCAACGTGGCTCGGAAATTTCGATCCACCAGGTTCGACTGGATGCCCTCAAAGGTTCGGTAGTCCAGGAACACGTCCATGGCATCGTCGGTCTTCAGCTGCCACTGGATCGAAGCATCAACATTGGCACGGCCGTTGTTTCCCAGGCGAACGGGAATGCCGCTGTCGCCGGAATAGACGTCGTTCTGCACGGAGCCATCCAGCTTCTCGACCTTTTCCCACGGCCACTTCAGGTGGAAGCCGTTGCTCACCACGGATGTAGGCTTTCCCAGCGCGACCTTCACGCCAACGGTGCGAGGCTGGACGATGGTGGTGGACATGATGCCAAGAACGACCAGCGAGACGGCAAAAACGCCAATGCCGGTGGCACGCGTTGCGGAACGGTTCTTGTTCTCAGGTTTCATCGTTTTGCCGGCCAGCATGACGACCAGGCCGATGAGCGCGCAGAACAGCGCAAAAATGGTGGGAAACATGATCTCCTCGATGTTGTGATGACAGTGAATATTCTATCGAATGGATCATAAAGAATTTGGTTGAAACGCCGATTGGGCAGCAACGCCTCGTCTTCCATGCGTGAAATGGAGGTGACGCACTACACTCGAAACCATGCAACAACGAGAACTTGGACGTACGCAACGCAATGTTTCTGTCATCGGCTTGGGAACCTGGCAACTTGGCGCCGACTGGGGGTCGGTAGAAGAGTCCGATGCCTTGGCCGTGCTCGATGCAGCCTATGAATCGGGCGTGAACTTCTTCGATACCGCCGACGTGTATGGAGATGGCCGCAGCGAACAACTGATCGGCACATGGCTGAAGAATAATCCCGATGCCGACATCACCGTAGCCACCAAAATGGGGCGCCGCGTCGACCAGCTGCCGGAAAACTACAATCTCGACGCATTCCGCGCATGGAATGACCGGTCGCGCGCCAATCTCGGGGTGGATACGCTGGACCTGGTTCAGCTGCATTGCCCGCCAACCCCGGTGTACACCACCGAGGCCACCTACGATGCGCTGGATGCCATGGTGGATGAAGGACGCATGGCAAATTACGGCGTCTCGGTGGAAACCGCAGAGGAAGCCTTGGCCGCCATTGCCCGGCCAAATATTGCCACCGTGCAGATCATCATCAATGCCTTCCGGCACAAGCCGCTGGAACTCGTTCTTCCGGCAGCGCGCAAGGCGGGCGTCGGAATCATCGCGCGCGTCCCGCTGGCCAGCGGCCTGCTGGCCAACCGCTACACCCTGCAAACCGAGTTCGCGAAGGACGATCACCGCAATTACAACCGCGACGGCTCAGCGTTCGACGTGGGGGAGACCTTCTCCGGAGTCGACTACGCAACCGGAGTCCAAGCCGCCGGGCAGTTTGCGCAGTTGGCCTCCGCAGAAGCTCCCGGGGCCACCAGCGCGCAGGTAGCGCTGGCTTGGCTGGCTGCGCAAGAGGGAATCAGCACCATCATTCCCGGCGCGCGCAACCCGGAACAGGCGCGAGCCAACGCGGCGGCCGGGTCGCTGGAGATCAGCGAGGGCTTCAAGAAGTCAGTACGCGATCTCTACGATTCCTCGCTGCGCGCACAAATCCACCCGCGCTGGTAGCAGCGCGGGTGGATCAGGCCGATTAGTGCTGCGGCGCTCCGACCGGGATGCTGGCACCTAGTGCCACCGGCTCGGCGGGGCGCCGCTGGCCGCGTTCGGACACGTACTCCAGGGCAGTATCCGGTTCGGCAGTGTTCACGAAGGAGCGGAAGCGCTTGAGCTTGACCGGGTCGGCCAAGGTGGCAGCCCATTCGTCCTCGTAGTTGGCCACGTGGGATTCCATGGCTGCTTCCAGCGCTTCGGCCAGGCCCAGCGAATCCTCCACGACCACCTGCTTGGCATGATCCAGGCCGCCCTCCAGATCCTGCAGCCAGTGCGCGGTGCGCTGCAGCTTGTCCGCGGTGCGGATGTAGTACATCAGGTAGCGGTCGATGTACTTGAACAGCGTCTCATCATCCAGTCCGCCAGCCAGCAGCTGGGCATGGGCCGGGTTGGCGCCGCCGTTGCCGCCGACATAGAGGTTCCAGCCTTCGGAGGTGGCGATCACGCCAATGTCCTTGGCGCGGGCCTCGGCGCATTCGCGGGCACACCCCGAAACGCCCATCTTCAGCTTGTGCGGTGCACGCAGGCCGCGGTAGCGCAGCTCCATCTCGATGCCCAGGGCGGTGGAATCGAGCATGCCGTAACGGCACCACGAGGAACCGACGCAGGTTTTCACATTGCGCAGCGACTTGCCGTAGGCCTGGCCCGATTCGAAGCCGGCGTCCACCAGTTCACGCCAGATATCCGGCAGCTGCTCCAGCCGCGCGCCGAACATGTCGATGCGCAGGCCACCGGTGAGCTTGGTGTACAGGCCGTACTTCTGGGCGACGGTGGCGATCACGCCGAGCTTCTCCGGGGTGATTTCACCACCTGGAATACGCGGAACCACCGAGTAGGTGCCGTCCTTCTGCATATTGGCCAGCACGCGGTCGTTGGTGTCCTGGGCTCCGGCCAAACCGGCATCCATCGGGTGGACCGCGGTCTGCGAGGAGAGGATGTTGGCGATCACCGGCTTGCAGATATCGCAGCCCGATCCGGTGCCAAAACGCTCCATGACCTCGCTGTAGGTGTGCAGGTCGGCCACTTGGATGGCTTCATAGAGCTCGGGGCGGGAGAAGGAGATGTGCTCGCACAGGGCGGTGGAAACTTCGGCCCCGTCCTTTTTCATCTGGGATTCCATCAGCTTCTTGAGCATCGGCACGCAGGAACCGCACTGGGTTCCGGCGCGGGTGCAGCCCTTGAGGCCCGAAACCGTGGTGACCGGGTCCTTGCCCTCGCAGCTGCCGCACCCCGAAACGGCATCGCGGATGGCGCCGGCGGAGACGTTGTTGCATGAGCACAGCACCGCGTCATCGGGCAATTCGCTCTCTGGAGCTTCGCCGCCCAGCGCGCTGAGGTAGGCGCCGGGTTCGCCGGGAAGCTCGCGTCCGAGCATCGGGCGCAGCGACTGATACGGGGTGGCGTCGCCGACAAAGATGCCGCCGAGCAGGGTCTTCGCATCGGCGGAGACCACCAGCTTCTGGTACAGGCCGCGGGGCGCATCGGCGTAGACCACTTCCAGGGCGCCGTCGGTGCGGGCAAAGGCATCACCGAAGCTGGCCACATCCACCCCGGAGAGCTTGAGCTTGGTGGCGGTATCGAAACCGGCGAATTCAGCCTCTCCGCCGGCAAGCTGTTCGGCGACGATCTCGGCCATGGAGTTCGCCGGGGCGACCAGGCCAATGCACAGGCCCTCGAAGTTCGCGACCTCGCCCACGGCCCAGATGTGCTCGATGTCGGTGGCGCACTTCGCGTTGATGACCACGCCGCCGCGCGGGCCCATGGAGAAGCGGTCAGCCTGGCTGCCCGAGTCTTCCAGGGCCTGGTTGTAGTTGCGGATCAGCTCATCGCGCGGGCGCACGCCGATGGAAACCACGACCATGTCGGCCTCGATCACCCGGTCGTCGGCCATCAGCACGCCGGTGACGGTGGAGCCCTCGGCGAGGACTTCCTTGGGGAAAACTCCGCCGTGCACGGTGAAGCCGGTCTGCTCGATCAACCGGCCCATGGCCTGGCCTGCTCCCTCGTCCAGCTGGGTGCCCATCAGCCATTTTCCGCCGTCGATCACGACTGCCTGCGCGCCCAGCGCCTGGGCGCCGGCGGCGGCTTCCAGGCCGAGCAGGCCGCCACCGATGGTGGCAACTACCGGGGTGCGGCCCAGGGTGGTCTTCAGTTCCTCGACCTTCTCGGCGATGGACCAGACATCTTCCAGGGTGCGGTAGACGAAGGTGTGCTCGTTGCCCGGGATGGGCAGCGTGGCGGCGTTGGAACCGGTGGCCAGGACCAGTTCGTCGTAGCCGAAGCTGCGTCCATCGGCGGTCGCGACGGTGCGCTGTTCGCTGTTGATGGCTACGGCCTTGGCGCCGGTTTCCAGGGTGACGTGCTCGGCTTCCCAGAGCGTTGCATCGCCCAGGGTCAGGTCCACGTCGCGATCGGTCAATGCCTTGGACAGGGCCACGCGATCGTAGGGCAGGTGGGCTTCTTCGGTCAGTACCGTGATGTGAAGGTTCTGCGGTGCGCGGCTGGCCAGCGATTCGGTGAATCGGTGTGCTGCGGGACCGCCGCCAATTACCAGGACGCGGCGTTCGGTGTGTGTAGTACCCATGATCAGATTCGACTTTCGCTGGGAAACGGGGAGTTTCAGGCTGTTGACACCACTGTAGGAAGCCGTTTTTGCCGTGCAATTTCCCTTGTGTTTCGGCCGACGTAAATCTCTTCCCCAGCCCCGCAGCGGGCAGTTAAAGCTGCGAAACATGGTGGACTTATTGCCCGCGGAAAGCTGGATCCCGCGCGGGTGCGGGGGCGGAAAATTGCCGGAAATTCCGGTGCAAATGCGGGCTCACGCTCCCTTGATCTGCTGTTAGCCAGGGTTTACCGCCTAGCAATCGCCCACGGCCTTGGGCGAAACACGCGGATCCTAAGCTCGGTATATCAGCGAACACCAACCACCAAAGGAACCTGTTCATGAGCACGCAATTTGCCGAAGAGACCCTCGAAGAAACCCTGAGTTTTGCGCCGGTATGCCGTAGCGAAGAACTTGAGCCAGGCTGGGGCGAAGCCCTGCTGCTCGAAGGCGCCCAGCTGGCGCTGTTCCGCACCGACGCCGACACCTTTTATGCCACCTCGCACCACTGCCCAACCAGCAGCGCCAAGGTGATGGCCCGCGGCATCCTGGGCGACACCGTGGTGGAGGGCCAAGCGGTGGCCACCGTGGCCTGCCCGCTGCACAAGGAGGTCTACCGGCTGGATACCGGTGCCTGCCTGAACGCCGATTCGCCGGCGCTGCCAGTGCACAAGATGATGGAAGTTGAAGGCCAGCTGTGGATGGAGCAGATCAAATGAGCAGCGCAGAAAACAGCGCCAATATGGAGCGCAGCAGCAAAGCGGAGCAGGGCATCAAGGTAGAACACAGCGCCTGGCAGGGCTGGTTCGAAGTCCACGATCAGGGCGGGATGCTTGCAGCCTGAGACCAGCACCAAGCAACTGCATCACCAGCAACTGAATCACATGAAACAACGCAGGGACGAGATATCTCGTCCCTGCGTTGCTTAGTGCCTAGGCCAGTGCGGGAGCCTTGTTCAGCAGTTCCTCGATCTTGGACTTGCAGCCACCGCAGCCGGTGCCGGCGCGGCAGGATTCGCCGACCTGCGCCACGGTGGTGCAGCCTTCGGCCACCGAATGCGCGACCTGGCCGTAGGTGGCGCCGGAACAGCGGCACAGTTGATCGTCATCGCTGGGGATCGCCGAGTTGGGATCCACGGCGG
This sequence comes from Glutamicibacter halophytocola, assembly GCF_001302565.1. NCBI lineage: Bacteria > Bacillati > Actinomycetota > Actinomycetes > Micrococcales > Micrococcaceae > Glutamicibacter > Glutamicibacter halophytocola. The sequence goes on along the minus strand of NZ_CP012750.1, from coordinate 3,252,743 downwards.
GATCGTCCAGGCGCAAGAGCGTGGAACGATCCTGCGGCAACGCGCTGCCGCGCTCGTAGGCGAGGACCAGCTCCGCGCTGGTTTGCGGCAGGCCGATGGACAGGAAACCGGTGACCGCGCCATCGAGGGTGACCACTTTCAGGTAGCGGCCGGCGGAGGGGTCGGCAAAAACGGTGGCCTGCAGTTCCGGGTTGTCCCAGAAGCCGGCGCTGATATCGCCGGCGGCGGCCACCTCGATCCCTTGGCCCTTGAGCATCAGCACATCGGAGGCGGAAAAATCGGGGGCCGGGATCTCGGCCTCGGAGGTCAAGTGCTGGGCCAGCCAGCTGGCCTGGGCCCAGCCCGGGGCGAGCAGGCCGACCGGGGGCGCTCCGTCCACTTCGGCGCAATCGCCCAGGGCGTAGATGCGCTGTTCGGTATCTGCGCACAGGTAGCTATTGGTTTGGATGCCGCGGCCCACGGCCAGCCCGCAGCCTTCGGCCAATTCGGTGCGGGCGCGCACGCCGGTGGAAATCAGCAGTGCGCCACCGGGAATCTCGCCGTGGGTTGAGGTGGCCAGGGCGGTGAAGCCGTGCTCGTCCTTGACGACGCCGGTGGCCTTGACCTCGGAGATCACCTCAACACCGGCCTGGAGAAGGCAGCGGGTGAGCAGCGCGCCGCCGTCGGAATCCACCACGCGGCCCAGCGGAGCAGGGCCGTGGTGCACAAGCGTGGGGTGGCCGCCAGCAGCGGCAATGGCCAGGGCCGCTTCGATGCCCAGGATGCCGCCACCGAGGATCAGGATCCGCCGGCCATCGGCCAGCGACTGCTGCAATTGCTGGGCGTCATCCACCGTGCGCAGGGCAAAAACGCGTTCGGGCAGCGCGGTGTCGGAGTGCGGATCGAAGTTCAGGCCGTTCAGGCTCGGGATCATGGCGCGGGCGCCGGTGGCAAAAACCAGCCGGTCGTAGGGCACCGCTTCCTTGCCGCGAATCAGCACCCGGCGCCGGGCGCGGTCCACTCCGGTGGCCTGCGCGCCAAGCACGAGCCGGACCCCGGCGTCGGCGAGCCGCTGTTCGTCGACCATGAGCAGGTGCTCGAACTGCGCGGCGCCGATGGCCAGCTCGGCCAGCAGCACGCGGTTGTAGGCCAGGTGCTCCTCGGCGCTGATCACGGTCAGCTGGCAGCGGCCGGCGGCCACCGCGGGCAGCAGGCCCTCGACCAGCGAGGCGGCTACCGGGCCGAATCCGATGATGGCAATCTGTTCGGGATGCTTCAATTTTCCCCCTTGATCGGGTTCAGGCTCACCTGGGCATGCTTGAATTCGGGCATCGAGCTGACCGGGTCCACCCGCGGGTCGGTCAGCAGGTTGGCGGTGCCGGTGCCCGGGAAGTGGAAGGGCAGGAAGACGGTGTCCAGGCGCATGTCGCTGCTCAGCTTGGCGCGGGCGATCGTGGTGCCGCGCTGGTTGGAAACCTCGACCCGCTGGCCGTCGCTGATCTGGTGGGCTAGCGCGGTGCTCGGGTGGATTTCCAGTGCCGCTTCCGGGGCGGAAGCGGCCAGCTCATCCACCCGGCGGGTCTGCGCGCCGGACTGGTAGTGCTCCAGCAACCGGCCGGTGACCAGCGAAATCTGATGGGCCGGCAGGGTGGCTGGTGCGTGGACGGCAACGATTTTCGCCTTGCCGTCGGGGTGGGCGAAGTTTTCGAGGAAGAGCCGCGGGGTGCCATTGCGGGTCCCGGGCTCGGTGCTGATCGCGCTGCCTTCGGGGCAGGGCCAGTAGATGGCGGCGCCCTGGTCAACGTCCTGCCAGTTCACCCCGGAGTAGTCGGCGATCCCGCCGGCCGAGGCGCGCTTGAGCTCCTCGAAGACCTCGGCGGCGTCGGGGGAGAAGGTGCCCGGGGCATCGAGCCGATCGGCCAGCTGGGAGAGGATCCACAATTCGCTTTTGGCCTGGCCGGGTGCTGCCATCGCGGCGCGCCGGCGCAGGATCCGGCCCTCCAGATTGGTCATGGTCCCTTCCTCCTCGGCCCACTGCAAGACCGGGAGAACCAGGTCCGCTTCGGCGGCGGTTTCGGAGAGGAAAAAATCGCAGACCACCAGGAAGTCCAGGCGGCGCAGCGCGCTGAAAATCCGGGTGGCATCCGGCGCGGAAATCACCGGATTGGCGCCGTGGACCATGAGCATGCGCGGCCCGCCCTCGGTGCCCAGGGCGTTGAGCAGCTCCACGGCGGGGATGCCGGGGCCGGGAATGATGCCAGGATCCACGCCCCAGGCTTTGGCGACGTGCGCGCGGTGTGCGGGGTCGGCGATCTTGCGGTAGCCGGGCAGCTGGTCGCATTTTTGGCCGTGCTCGCGCCCGCCCTGGCCATTGCCCTGGCCGGTGATGGTGCCATAGCCGCCGGCCAGGGTGCCGGGCAGGCCCAGAAGCAGGGCGAGGTTGATGGCGGCGGTGACGGTATCGGTGCCGTTGGCGTGCTGTTCGATGCCGCGACCGGTGAGGATGTAGACCGGGTGGCCGCCGTTTTTCGCAGCGCGGGCCGCGGCGGCCAGCGCGCGGGCGGTGCGGCGGATCGCCTCGGCGGGCACGCCGGTGACTTTGGCGGTGCGCTCTGGCCACCAGGCGGCCACCGAGGAACGCAGCGCTTCAAGGCCGGTGGTGCGCGCCTTCAGGTAGCCGGTGTCTGCCAGGGATTCTGCGAGCACCACATGGGCCAGCCCCAGCAGCAGCTGCAGATCGGTGGCTGGGGTGGGCTGCAGGTGCCAGCCGGCCCCCTCGGCGCTGAGCTTGGCGGTGGCCGAGCGGCGCGGGTCAACCACGATCAGCCCGCCGCGTTCCCGCACGGTTTCCAGGTGCCGGACAAAGGGCGGCATGGTGTCGGCGACGTTGGAGCCGAGCATCAGGATCATCGAGGCGGTATCCAGGTCGGCCAGCGGGAAGGGCAGGCCGCGATCCAGCCCGAAGGCCCTGTTGCTGCCGGCCGCTGCCGAGGACATGCAAAAACGCCCGTTGTAGTCGATCCGCGAGGTGCCCAGGGCCAGCCGGGCGAACTTGCCCAGCTGGTAGGCCTTTTCGTTGGTCAGCGAGCCGGAGCCGAACATCGCGACCGCATCGGCCCCGGACTCGGCGCGGATGCTGCGGGCCTTCTCGGCCACCAGATCCAGCGCGTCATCCCAGCTGGCCGGGGCAAAACTGCCGTCGGCCTGGCGCAGCATCGGGGTGTCCAGGCGCTGCGGGTGCTCGAGCAGCTTGGCGGCGCTGAAGCCCTTGCGGCATAGGGCCCCGCCGTTGGTTTCGAAGTCCCGGCCGCTCAGGGTGGTTCCCGAGTCGGCCGGTTCCAGGGTGATGCCGCACTGCAGGGCACAGTAGGGACAGTGGGTGGCGGTCATTCTAGACTCCATGCTGGGCGAATCGGGTCCCGGAGCGTGCGTAGTTGTACCAGGTCATCAGCATCAGCGCGAGGTAGGCGCCGATGAACACGATGAAGGCCGGGGTGTAGGAGCCCGCGCCGGACATGGACAAGCCCAACGCCTGCGGGATCAGGAAGCCGCCGTAGGCGCCGATCGCGGAGATCAGCCCCAGGGCCGCGGCGGACTTGCGTGATGCTTCGGCCCCCTGCGAGCCCACGCCCAGGGCGAAGACCGCCGGGATCATGCGGTAGGTGGAGCCATTGCCGATGCCGGTGGCCGCGAACAGCAGCAGGAACAGCAGCAGGAAGAGCCAGAAGTTGGCCAGCGGCAGGGTCAGGACCACCAGTGCGGTGATCAGCGCCATGGTGGCCAGGGCGAGCACGGTGATTCTTGCGCCGCCGTGGCGGTCGGCCATCTTGCCGCCGTAGGGGCGGGAGAGCGAGCCGACCAGGGGGCCGAGGAAGGCCAGCGTGATGGTGGCGGTGCCCAGCGGCAGGTGGGAGAAGGCGGGGAAGGTGTCAACGATCAGCTTGGGGAAGACCGCGGCGAATCCGATGAAGGAGCCGAAGGTTCCCACGTACAGGCAGGCGATGATCCACAGGTGCTTTTCGCGCAGGCAGGCGATCGCCCCGCGGACATCGGACTTGGCCGAGGACAGGTTGTGCATGTAGCGCCATGCGCCCCAGGCCGAAACGAGGATCAACGGGATCCAGATGATCCCGGCCAGTGGCAGCTGCAGGGCGCCGGCGGCGAAAATCGTGATGGCGATCGGAACCAGCAGCTGGGCCACCGCGGCGCCGAGGTTTCCGCCGGCAGCGTTCAGCCCCAGGGCCCAGCCCTTGCGGGAGGCCGGGTAGAAGTGGGTGATGTTGGCCATCGAGGATGCGAAGTTGCCGCCGCCAAATCCGGTCAAGGCCGCGAGCAGCAGCATCACGCCGAAGGGGGTGCTGGTGTTGGACAGCGCCAGCGAGAGGCCGGCGGCCGGGATGAGCAGCAGCAGGGCCGAGACGATGGTCCAGTTGCGTCCGCCGAAGCGGGCGACCATGAAGGTGTAGGGGATGCGCAGGGTGGCACCGACCAGGCTGGGCATGGAGATCAGCCAGAAGAGCTGGGAGGTGCTGTAGCTGAAGCCAGCGGCCGGGAGGTAGACGACCACGATGGCAAAAAGCTGCCAGACGCTGAAGCCGAGGAATTCGGCGAAGATCGACCATTTGAGGTTGCGCCCGGCGGTGTCTTGCCCGACGCTGTTCCAGAACTTCGGGTCCTCGGGGGTCCAGTTGTTGATCCAGCGTCCGGGGCTGATATCCAGGGAGGATGCGGTGTCGGTGCGCAGTTGCGCTGCTGGGTCTACTTGTGAGCTCACGGCATTTGTTCCCTTCGCAGATGACTGATGCTTAGAGCATGGCAAAGCGGTATTTCGCGAAGGTGCAGTGGTTGTTGCACCGAAGGGAATTTAAACTCACGGGCGCCGTTTCGAGGCCGATAGAGGTTTGTAATCCGTTGGAAACCGGGAAAAGACCGCATATTCATCATGCGAAAAAACAATCTCAAAAATATATTGCGTGGTCTGGATCACGCTGATAATCTCATACGTGTCTATGGCGGGCACCCATCAAAGGGTCGCTATCTACCGGGCGTGCAACTGATCAATTCAGCAGCCGAGTACGGCCGGGTCATGGCGGGCAACCGGATGATGCGCCGTGCTTGTCTAAAGCATGAGGAGACGCGCGATGAGCGTTAATACCACTGGCCAAGACTATCTTTCGATGGCCATCGAGATTGCCACCCAGAATGTCCACAACGCCGGAGGCCCCTTTGGCGCCATCGTCGTCACCCCGGATGGACAGGTCTTCGAGGGGGTCAACCGGGTCACCGCAAGCAACGACCCCTCGGCCCACGCCGAAGTCGTCGCCATCCGCACCGCCGCCGCGGCCTTGGAAAACTTCGATCTGTCCGGCTGCGTGCTCTACACCAGCTGCGAACCGTGCCCCATGTGCCTGGCCACTTCGCTCTGGGCCCGCATCTCCAAGGTCTGCTACGCCGCCGACCGCCACGATGCCGCCAAGGCGGGATTCGATGACGCAGTGTTCTACGAATACTTCGAAGCGGATTCCGACCGGGCACTGATGCCGGTGCAGCACTTCGACAACGACGCGGTCGAACACCTCAAGCCCTTTGAGGCCTGGGACGCCCTGGAAACCCGTACCGACTACTAGGCGCCGGCCATGACAACGCTCAGCGAACAGCACGACGTTGCCAACTCCGCTCCTTCACCGGGCGGAGCAAGGAAACTGCTGGACTCCCTGTTCAGCATCAGCCAGCGCGGGTCCACCCTGGGCCGCGAAGTGCGCGGCGGACTGGTCACCTTCTTCACAATGGCCTATATCGTCATCCTGAACCCGCTGATCATCGGCGGCTTCGGCACCGGCGCGGCACCGGTTGACGTGGCCGGCCAGTGGCTGCCCGCCGCCCAGGTCGGGGCGATGACCTCGCTGACCGCGGCGGTGATGACCATCCTCTTCGGCCTCATCGCCAACCTTCCCTTTGCCCTGGCCGCAGGACTGGGAATGAACTCCTTCCTGGCCGTCTCGGTGGTCCAGGAAGTCACCTGGCCCGAGGCCATGGGCCTGGTGGTGATCAACGGCGTGCTGATCGTGCTCTTTGGCATGAGCGGCATCCGCACCGCCATCTTCCGCGCCATCCCGAAGGACCTGAAAGCCGCCATCACGGTGGGCATTGGCCTGTTCATCACCTTCATCGGCTTTGTGGACTCCGGCTTTGTGACCCGCACCCCGGCCGGCCCGCCGGTGCAGCTGGGGGAGAGCGGATCGATCGTTTCGATACCGACCATGATCTTCGTGGTGGGCTTGCTGATCATGGGCGCGCTGGTGGCCCGCGGGGTCCAAGGCGGGATCCTCATCGGCATTGTCGCCTCCACGGTGCTGGCGGCGATCGCCGAGCAGGTGTTCAAGATCGGGCCGGGCAGCGAGTCGAACCCGCACGGCTGGCACCTGAACATGCCGGTGCTGCAGGGACAGATCGTGTCGCTGCCGGATTTGTCGCTGGCCGGGGATTTCGACCTGTTCGGATCGTTCAGCAGGATCGGGGTGCTGGCGGCCACCATGCTGGTCTTCACCCTGGTCTTCACGAACTTCTTCGACGCCATGGGCACCATGACCGGGCTGGCCAAAAATGCCGGGCTGGCCAGCAAGGACGGAACCTTCCCGCGGCTGAAGGCGGCCTTCGTGATCGAGGGCCTGGGCGCGGTGGCCGGCGGGGCCGGATCCAGCTCCTCCAACACCGTCTACGTGGATTCGGCGGCCGGCATTGGCGAAGGAGCGCGCACCGGGCTGGCCTCGGTCATCACCGGCCTGCTGTTCCTGGGCTCGATGTTCTTCACGCCGCTGACCTCGGTGGTGCCGATGGAAGTGGCCGCGGCGGCCCTGGTCCTGGTGGGCACCATGATGTGCTCGCAGATCCGCGAGATCAATTTCAAGCGGTTCTCCTCGGCCATGCCCGCGTTCCTCACCCTGATCACCATGCCGTTGACCTATTCGATCGCCAACGGCATCGGCGCGGGCTTCATCGCCTGGGTTGTGGTCAATACCGCGGCCGGACGCCACAAGAAGGTGCATCCGCTGATGTGGATCGTCGCCCTCGGCTTCCTGGTCTACTTCGCCAGGGGACCGCTGACGCTCCTGCTGGGTTGATGTGATCGGGGTTATATTTGAGTTCCACACGGGTTTGAAGGAGAAACTTCCCATGGCTGAAAGCATCGCCTGGTCCAGGGGCCAGATCGCGCACGGACACTAGGCGCGGTCTGCCCCGCACAGTATCCCAATCATTCATGGTGCACCCGGACAACAGGGTGCAGGAGGTGTCAACGGCATGAGTGCCGAAAATTCCCTGAAAACCGGTTGCCGAATCACAGTCAACGGCAACGAGCTGGACTTTGCCGGTCCGCCGCATTCCAACGCGCTGGACTTTCTGCGCAACCAGGGCCTGGTGGGCAGCAAGGAAGGCTGCGCCGAAGGCGAGTGCGGGGCCTGCGCAATTCTGCTGGCGCGCACCGATGCCCAGGGCAGCCGCTGGACCTCGGTCAACGCCTGCCTGGTTCCCGCCGCTGCGCTCGATGGGCAGGAGGTGATCACCGCCGAAGGGCTGGGCACGGTGGAGAAGCTGCACCCGGTCCAGCAGGAGATGGCCGATCGCGGCGGCTCGCAATGCGGGTACTGCACCCCGGGCTTCATCTGCTCCATGGCGGCCGAGTACTACCGGCCGGAGCGCTCGGCCCAGGGCGCGACCGGGGATCCGGCACAGCACGAGTGCGGGCCGAACGGCTTTGACCTGCACGCGCTGTCCGGCAACCTGTGCCGCTGCACCGGCTATCGCCCGATTCGCGATGCCGCCTACGCGCTGGGCGAGCCCGAAGCCGGCGATCCGCTGGCCGCACGGCAGGAAGGCAGCGCACCGGCGCCGGTGGCCACCGACCTTTTTGCCGCCGATACTCCCAGCGGTCAGCTCGGGCGCTTCCGCCGGCCGGCCACACTGGCCGAAACCCTGCAGATCCTGGCCGATGAGCCGGCGGCCACCGTGGTGGCCGGCAGCACCGACTGGGGTGTCGAGGTCAATATCAAAGGCGCTCGCGCCCGCAGCGTCCTGGCCATCGACCGGCTCGAGGAATTGCGCCAGATCCGCTGGGAGAAGGACTTCTTGGAGCTCGGCGCGGGCTTGTCGCTCAGCGAGCTGGAACGGCACCTCGCCGGCAAGGTGCCGCTGCTGGGCCAGCTTTTCGGGCAGTTTGCCTCCCGGCTGATCCGGAACTCCGCTACCCTGGGCGGAAACCTTGGCACCGGGTCGCCGATCGGCGATACCCCGCCGGCGCTGCTGGCCCTGGACGCGCAATTGGTCCTGGCCAGCGTCCAAGGCCAACGCGTGGTGGACTTGGCGCAGTATTTCACCGGGTACCGGCAGACCATCCGGACTGCCGGGGAGCTGATTGCCGCGGTGCGCATCCCCTTGCCGCTGGCTGCCCTTACCAGCTTCCAGAAGATTTCCAAGCGGCGCTTTGACGACATTTCCTCGGTGGCCGTGGGCTATGCAGTGGAGGTGGAGGACGGCGTGATCGCCACGGCGCGCATCGGCCTGGGCGGCGTGGCTGCGACGCCGCTGCGTGCACGGGCCAGCGAGGCCATGCTGGAAGGCAAGCCGTGGACTATCGAGACCATTCGCGAGGCGGCGGCCGTGATGGCCGGCGAGGGCACCCCCATGGATGACCACCGCGCCAGCGCCAAGTACCGCACCGCCATGCTTGCTTCCTCCCTTGAGCGCTTCTACGCGCAGCAACTAGCGGTGCCAGCTCAAAGCAAGGAGGTGCAGCCATGAGCCAGCTGTCCCAACGTCCCGAAGCAGCCATTGCCGGCCAGCGCCACCGCCATGAATCGGCGGCCGCGCATGTCACCGGCACCGCGCTGTACACCGAGGATCTGGCCCACCGGCTGGCCGGAGTGCTGCACGCCTATCCGGTGCAATCCACCATCGCCCACGCAAGAATCCTGGGCCTCGATGCCAGTGGCGCGCTAGCGGTTCCCGGCGTGGTGCAGGTGATCACCGCGGCCGATATTCCCGGGGTCAACGACCAGGGCGCCAAGCATGACGAGCCGCTGCTTCCGGTGGACGAGGTCATGTTCTACGGCCAGCCGGTGGCGTGGGTGCTCGGCGAAGATCTTGAGGCAGCCAAGGCCGGAGCCAGGGCGGTTTCGGTGGACTATGAGCCGTTGGAATCCTTGATCACGGTGCAGGATGCCATCAAGGCCAGCAGCTTTCACGGAATCCAGCCTGTCATCCAGAAAGGCGACTGGGAAGCAGGTTTCGAGCAGGCCGCCCACGTCTTCGAGGGCGACTTCGACTTTGCCGGGCAGGAGCACTTCTACCTGGAAACGCAGAACTCGCTGGCGCTGATCGATGAGAACGGGCAGCTCCTGATCCACTGCTCCACCCAGCATCCCACCGAAACCCAGGACATCGTTTCGCATGTGCTTGGCGTGCCGGCCCACGAAATCTCGGTGCAGGTTTTGCGCATGGGCGGCGGTTTTGGCGGCAAGGAAATGCAGCCCCACGGCTATGCGGCCATCGCGGCCCTGGGCGCCAAGCTGACCGGGCATCCGGTGCGCGTGCGCCTGGATCGCACCCTGGACATTACGATGACCGGCAAGCGCCACGGCTTTTATGCCACCTGGAAGATCGGCTTCGACGCGCAGGGCCGGATCCTTGCCCTGGACGCCCAGCTGACCGCAGATGGCGGTTGGAGCCTGGATTTGTCCGAGCCGGTGCTGACCCGGGCCATGTGCCATATCGATAATTCCTACTGGATTCCCAACATCCGGGTGTCCGGCCGCGTGGCCAAATGCCATAAGACCTCGCAGACCGCGTTCCGTGGATTTGGCGGGCCACAGGGCATGCTGGTGATCGAAGACATCCTCGGCCGGGTTGCTCCGCAGCTGGGCATCAATGCCAGTCAATTGCGCCGGCTCAACTTCTACACCGAGGGCCAGGACACCCCGTACTACCAGCCGGTGCGCCATCCGGAACGGATCGAAGCTGCCTGGCAGCAGGTGCTCGACGGGGCCGACGTGGCCCGGCGCGAAGCGGAGATCGCCGAGTTCAACGCCAATAGCCGCTACAGCAAGCGGGCGCTGGCGATTACTCCGGTGAAGTTCGGAATCTCCTTCAACCTCACCGCCTTCAACCAGGGCGGCGCACTGGTGCTGGTGTACAAGGACGGCTCGGTGCTGGTCAACCACGGTGGCACCGAAATGGGCCAGGGCCTGCACACCAAGATGCTGCAGGTGGCCGCCACCAGCCTGGGTGTCCCGCTCTCGAGCGTGCGTATTGCCCCCACGCGAACCGACAAGGTGCCCAATACCTCGGCGACCGCGGCAAGTTCGGGCAGTGATCTGAACGGTGGCGCGGTCAAGGACGCGTGCGAGCAGATCCAGGGCCGGCTGGCACAGGTGGCCGCCGGGAAACTGGGGGTCCCCGCCGCGGATATCCGTTTTGCCCACGGCAAGATCACCGGGCTGGGCAAGGCCGAAGTGCTTGAGTTCAACGACGTGGTGCGCGAAGCCTACATGCAGCGCATTCAATTATCGGCGGCCGGGTACTACCGGACCGAGGGGCTGCATTGGGATCTGTCGCGCATGACCGGCAGCCCGTTCAAGTACTTCGCCTATGGGGTGGCCGCCAGCGAGGTGGAGGTCAGCAGTTTTGACGGCTCCTATGTGCTGCGCCGGGTGGACATCGTCCATGATGTGGGCGACTCGCTCTCGCCGCTGATTGACCTGGGGCAGATCGAAGGCGGTTTTGTCCAGGGCACCGGCTGGCTGACCTTGGAAGACCTGCGGTGGGATACCTCCGACGGTCCGGGACGTGGACGCGTGGCCACCCAGGCGGCCAGCACCTACAAGATCCCGAGCTTCTCCGAGATGCCCGAAGTCTTCAACGTGGCCCTGCTGGACAAGGCCCACGAAGAGGGCGCGGTATACGGATCCAAGGCGGTAGGCGAGCCGCCGTTGATGCTGGCGTTCTCCGTCCGTGAGGCCTTGCGCCAGGCAGTGGCCGCCTTCGGCCCGGAAGGATCTTCAGTTCAGCTGGCATCGCCGGCAACTCCTGAAGCGGTGTTCTGGGCTATCGACTCGGTGCGTGGGTAATCATGGAAACGTGGATTGACGCGGTCAGCACCTTGCGCAGCCAGCGGCGGGCTGCGGTGCTGCTGACCGTCACCGCGGTGCGCGGGCATGCTCCACGTGAAGCCGGTGCCAAGATGGTGATTTCCGAGGATGAAACCTTTGGGACGGTGGGAGGCGGCAACCTGGAAATGGCTGCCATCGCCCGTGCCCGCCAGCTGATCGGCCAGGGGAGCACCGCCCCGGAAACCATGGAGCTGCGGCTAAATGACAAGGCCCCGGCCACCTATGGCCGGCAATGCTGTGGCGGGGAAATCAAGCTCTTGCTTGAACCGTTGCCGGTCCCGGAAACGGTGGCAATTTTTGGGTTGGGGCATGTGGGCATGGAATTGGCCCGCATCCTCTCCCGCCACCCCATCGACTTGTATCTCACCGATTCGCGCCCCGAAGCCATCGAGGCTGCGGCGCTCTTGCAGCCCAGCGTCGCTACGATCCATGCCCAGGTCGCGGTTATGGGCGAGCAGGTGCTCGGCACCCTTCCCGAAGGCAGCCACGTGCTGATCATGACCCATGATCACGCTGAGGATTTCCACCTGAGCGACGCGGCGCTGCGCTACCGGTCGCTGGGCTCCATCGGGTTGATCGGGTCCAAGGCCAAATGGGCCCGCTTCCGCAAGAATCTGCGCGACAGCGGGCATCGCGAGCAGGAGATTTCGAGGATCCAATGTCCCATTGGGATCCCGGAGGTCGCCGGCAAGCAGCCCGCTGTCATCGCGGTCAGCGTTGCGGCGCAGCTGATGCAATTATTGGGGGATCACGCCGAGAGGAGCGCACCTGGCAACATTGTGGAACTGCCGACAACTCCGGATCGAATCCACCCAGCAATGAACCGAGCTTGATAATGCACCCGGCGCCACGGTAGTGGCTGTGCCTGTCCAAGAGGAGTCCGGTCTGAACTGGACCCTGAAATTTGGACCTGGCAAATAAGAGTCGTGGGCAAAGCGCTTGTCGCGGGGATAGGGACAGCTGACTATTTGTTGGAAAGAGTGAATCGGGAAGGCGAGATATTCAAGACGGACATTAGAGGCTGTGGCGTTGCGGAGTTGTTGATTCTCGAGGCGGTGGCCGGGCTGACGGTCGGTGTTGGAGTCAGGATCTAGTGCTCTGTTGTATGTTCTCAGGGGCTCAGTGTTGACTAGTGCACCTGTGGCGGGCACTTATCCGATTGGTCGGGCTGCTCAACTGCGCATTCCGGGGCAGGCAAACGGATAGCCAGCGACCATCAGAATGCCACAGCTTGATCTGTCCAGCATTTTCATTGGGCAGTGAGATGCGTTCCATTGTCTGCTGAGGTGAGGAGAAGACTTTGTCCCGGGACGGACACGAGGAGGCTTGCAACCTTCACTGAATTCTCAGCACCCTTTGCTACGGTACGACTTAGGAATAGCGTTGAGACGGCAAGAATTTCAGTAGATCTGTAACGAAGTTTCATTATTACTCTTCTGGAATTTTTATTCATGATTGAGAGAGCAATGGGAACTGAGTTTTTACTAGCACTCCTTTTCGGAATAGCATTCATAGCAGCGTGTGCTTCGTACGGGCGATACCGCCATGATCAGAAAAACAAAGACCAGTAGGTTTTGCGTTAGTGCTGCCGGTTGCTCAATCGCAGACTGCAGCTGGCCCTCTATTGGGCTGGACATTCTGTCGGGCTACTGAAGCGGACCTCAATGCTTTGATTCGATAGGTAAGGGACTTTGGCATGAGTTCCTATGCCCGATATGCATGGGTCCTGGCATTAGAGCATTAATGTAATGCGTTGATAGTTGTATCTAGCGCGCAGGCAACCAGTTCAGTGGTCAGGGCTTCTAACCAGGTGAATTCTTGGCGCAGAAGTCGCTCGTCCTTTGGCCTTGGGACGCAAGCCACCGTCGCACTGTTCATGATAGAACTGGGCCCACTTGCCCAAGGACCTTGGGGGAACGGCGCTAGTGTAATTGGGCAGGCTCCGACTGGGCCGTCGCTGCCAGGGAACTGGCGAACGATCGCGCGTTTGAATTCGAAGGAATACGCCCGCTTAGTTGGCTTTCGGTCCAACGCTGCACTGCCTCAAAGCTTAAATCGTGCTTCTACACCTTCAACGGACTTCAGATTTATACCTGATCTTGAGGATATCGAGACATGACCGATCCCAATCCCAAGAGACGGACAGCAACAAGACGTTTTTTGGCAGGCAACGAATTATTCTGAGGGACGAAAAGCTCCCTGAAAGTATGGAACTGAACTGGTCAGGTCAACTTTCAGGGAGCCGGGTCACGGTTGAAAAACTTTCCAGAATCTAGCCCAGCTGGGCGGCTTCACGCACCCGGGTGATCTGTTCCGGGCTGACCTGGCAGCAACCACCGATCAGGCGAGCGCCGGCGGCGATCAATTCGGGCACCGCAGATGGCAGGTCATTGCCTTCAGTTCCTGGAACCCAGACACGGGCCTCGTGATCCCAGATTTCGCCGCTGTTCGGGTAGGCCGAGAGTGGCAGCCAGGTTTCTTCGCCAAGGATTTTCAACGCGGCGACTGCTTGCGGCACCGGGCAGCAATTCACGCCAACCCCAGCCCAGACGCCAGAGTCCCGGACGATCTTGGCAGCAGCTCGAAGATCCGAGCCATCGCCGAGCACTACCTGTCCTTGCTCGTTGGCACGGACCGCGAGGCTGAGCACTGCAGGCAGGTCCAGGTCCTTGGCCAGGGAAGTGAGGGCTTCTACCTCGGCAAGGCTTGGCACGGTTTCAAAGATGACAACGTCGGCTCCGGCCGAAGCAAGAATGGCCAGGCGCTCGCGGTGCCACTGGGCCAATTCGCCCGCGTCCAGGCCATAGGCGCCGTCGTATTCGGTGCCGGCACCCGGTCCCGCACCGTAGGGCCCCACCGAGGCGGCGACCCAACGCGCTGGGGCATCGCCATCTGCAGTGGCGGCTTCCCGGGCCAGGCGCACACTGGTGCGCAGCATCGTTTCGAACTGATCGGAAGAGCCCGCGTGGGCCAGGCCGTCACGGCTGACCTGGTAGGAGCAGGTGGTGGCCACCTGGGCGCCGGCTGCAAAAAAGTCCTGGTGCGCCGCACGGACTTCGTCGGGACGGTCCATGAGGATCTGCGCGGACCAAAGTTCCCCGGTGACGTCATTGCCTCGATCGGCCAGATGCGTGCCGAGGCCGCCATCGAGAATGATCGCTGGGGTTCCCTGGTCGTTCAGGGCGTCACGGAAATTACTGGGGTGTTTTGGGGTAGGCACGTCATCTAGGGTACACGGAGAAGGCCTGAATGACCGATCTTGACGATGTGTGACCACACATGACACGCCCGGCCGAAACGGCTGGCCAATCTCGATATCCTGAAGCGCATTCATTTCAGAAGGAGCCCCATGATTCAGAGCACCACCAGCGCCCACGAGACTCCAGAATCAGAGTCCGGCCTGCGAAGAACCATGACCTCGCGCCACCTGGTGATGATCGCCTTGGGCGGTGTCATCGGATCGGGCCTGTTTGTTTCCTCGGGCTACACCATTTCCCAGGCAGGACCGCTCGGCGCGGTGCTCGCCTACGCGGTGGGTGCCCTGGTGGCCTACATGGTGATGAGCGGATTGGGCGAGCTCTCGGCGCGGCATCCGGTGGCTGGCGGTTTCCACGCCCACGCCACCCGTGATCTCGGCCCGGCATGGGGCTTTGCCACGGCCTGGCTCTATTGGCTGTGCTGGGTGGTAGCCCTGGCTAGTGAATTCACGGCGGCCGGCTTGCTGATGCAGCGCTGGTTCCCCGAAATCCCGGTCTGGGTCTTCTCATTGATTTTTGCTGCCCTCTTGTATGCCTTGAATGCGACGAGCTCGCGGGTCTTTGGCGAAACGGAATTCTGGTTTGCGCTGATCAAGGTGGCCGCGGTGCTGCTGGTCATTGTTGTTGGCGCCGCCACGATCATCGGCATCAATCCGGCCAGCGATGCCGGGGTCATCGGCCTGTCCAACTTCCATACCGCAGAAGGATTGTTCCCCACCGGGATCACCGGTGTGCTGGTCACCATCCTGTCGGTGTTCTACGCGTTCAGCGGCACCGAGCTGATTGGCGTCGCCGCCGGCGAGGCGAAGAATCCCCAGCTGAGCATTCCCCGCGCGATCCGCACCGCCGTGGTGCGCCTGACGGTGTTCTTCATTGGCGCCATTGTGGTCGTTGCCGCGATCATTCCCTTTGCCGAAGCCGGTGCGAATGAGAGTCCCTTCGTGACCGTGCTGGATGTGGCCGGCCTGCCAGCCGGTGCCGACATCATGAACTTCGTGATCATCACGGCCTTGCTCTCGGCCGGAAATTCCGGACTGTATTCCTGCGCCCGCATGCTGCATTCCATGGGTGCGGCAGGCCAGGCGCCCAAGGCCCTGTCCCAGACCAATAGCCGTGGCATCCCGATGCTGGCCCTGGGCCTGTCGATGCTCGGCGGACTGGTCTCGCTGTTCTCCAGCTTCATTGCCGCGCAGTCGCTCTTCCTCGCGCTGGTTTCCATTGCCGGCTTCGCGGTGGTGGCGGTGTGGATCGTGATTTGCGCATCGCACCTGTCCTTCCGCCGCCACTACGTCGCCGTGCACGGATCCACCGATTCCTTGCCGTACCGGGCGCCGCTGTTCCCGATTCTTCCGGTCATTGCCCTGGTGCTGCTTGGCGCGTCACTGATCGGCGTGGGGTTTGATCCGGTGCAGCGGCCGGCCTTGTACTTCGGTGTTCCGTTCACCCTCGCCTGTCTGGCCTATTACCGCTGGCGCCACGGTTCTGGGGTGTTCAGCCCGCAGCGTGAAGCAGAAGTGGTGGGAACTAAGTCCACGGCCTAGGAGTTTAAGAGGGTAGACGCGGTCGCAGAGCGATCCGCCGACCTCTCAACAAGGAGTGATAGTCGTGTCCATGTTCAACAAGTTGATCCGCAAGGGCAAGCAGATGGCCGGCGAGTATGTGCGCGAGCAGCTCAGCGAGCGCAGCTCGCAGGGGTCGCAGAAATCGCGCGGTGCTGCTCCCGCGTATTCCCAGCATCAGCAGCGTCCATCCTATGGAAACCAGGGATATTCCAACCAGCGTCCAGCTGCTGCCGGGGTTTCCCGCGAAGACCAGGCGGCTATCGAGAAGTACAAGTACATGCTGCGTACCGCTCCGCCACAGGAGATGGAGCGCGCGCACGCCGAGGCCTTCTCGCGATTGACTCCGCAGCAGCGTGCGCTGTTGCAGTCCGAGCTTTCCGAGCAATTGCCGGCGGCAGAACGCCCGGCCAGCGACCGGCCGCAAGACCTGGCCCGGGCAGCGACGCGTGCCGAGGTGTCACGCCCTGGCTTCATGGAGAAGATCCTCGGTTCGGGGTCGGGACGCTCGCGAATGGCAGGCGGCCTGGCTGCCGGTGCCGGGGGACTCGGCGTTGGCCTGCTTGGCGGAGTGGCCGGTGCATTTATCGGCACCGCGATTGCTGGCCCATTGCTGGAAGGCTTTTCCGGAATCGGCGAGGAATTCGGATCCATGGCTGAAGGACTGGGGGACACCATCTCGGGTGCCGGAGAGCAGATCTCCTCGGCTGGAGAAGGCGCATTCGGCGACTTCCTCGGTGGCGCCGGCGGGGATTTCGGCGACTTCGAATTCTAGCCGGGGTGCTTCCTGCCTTATGGAATGACCCGGCAGCCGGTACCGGGCGCCGGCTCCAGCCAACTGGAAATGAGCCAGGTTGGAGCACGGCGTGCTGGGCCAACCTCAGGAGGCGTCCATCAGGCCGCGGCTATGAGCCAGCGCGGCCGCTTCGGCGCGGGAGTGGACATCCAGCTTCTTGAACAAGTTCCGGATGTGGAACTTCACCGTATTTTCGCTGATTCGCAGCTCTGCTGCGATGGCGCGGTTGCCCTGCCCGGAAGCCAGAAGCTTCAATACCTCGAATTCGCGGGTGGCCAATTTCCAGTGGGCAACATCAACCGCGGAGCTTCGCGGCGCATCTAGCGGGAGCGCTACCGCAACTTCGGTGCCCCACCCCGCGATGGCCGACAGGTTCAGCGTCCCCTTCAGCGCCTGCACTTGGCGCTGGAGCCTTTGGACGACCGGCGCCTGGTGATCCAGCGTGCCGAAGCCGTCATCGCGGACATTGATCAACAGGTTTTTCCCGTCGCAATCCCACTGCGTGCGAATCCTCTGGATCTGCGGCTGCTCCATCATGGCCATGGCCAGCCCGCGGATGATCGAGCGCGCCGCGTGGGCAACCTCGCCCGGCAAAGCCCGCCCATCGGCAGGCGGCTCGATGAACTGCAATTCCACCTCCCCTGCCTCGCTCAGGGGGCGCAAATCATCGCGCAAGCGGCTGAATGCGGTGCCTACCGGTTCTTCAACCAGTCCATTGGTACGGTCATCGAGCGTGCGCAAGCCCACGAGGGTGTTCGCTGCCCACTCGGTGGCCTTCTGGCGCGCGGGGGCATCGGCGATTTGCCCGCTGCGCAGGGTAGCCAGCAGTGCGTCCAGGCTCGCAGAGAATTGATCCACCAGCTCGGTGGTGACCCGCGTGCGCTCGGCAGATACCGCTCTGGATTCGCGCAGGTAGGACGGCGGCGCATCAGCAACTTTTTCCCGGATTCGAGCGGCCGTCAGGTCCCACAAATAGTCAAGCAGATCCCGTGAATCGGCATGGTTGACGGGTGCTTCGCCGAAGGCAGGGTCCACCAGAACAAGAAGCGCATTGCTTGGCAGGTAGCGCAGAACAAGTATTTCGCGCTGCGAGCCAGCGATCAGATCCGTGGCGCGCCAGCGCACCTGTTCGGGATGGGAACGCCGTATGCGCTCCAATTCCTCAACGCTCGCTTTTGACGTGATCGACTCATCCCCGGCCTTCTTTTGCGGCCTGCCCGTGCAATCCTCGGTGAAAATCAGCAGGGCTGAACAACGGATGGCCGGCAACAACGCTGACTGCAGCCGCGGCGCAATTTCCAGCAGCGGGGACGTGGCCAGCAACGAAACTTTCTCCAGCAGATCCCATGGTGCGAGCCGATCGCCTGGCCCGGCAGAAGTGGTGGTGTGCGTCATTGCCATGGGGAGATTCTAATCCAGGTGCCGGCCACCGGCCCACCCTTTCGGGTAGGAAAAACTGCTAGAAGACGGTGTATTACCTACCCGGAGGATTCGCGAGGATTGAAGGTATTCACCCGTGCGAGCTCAGCAAGCCCGCAGCAACCAGCGAAGGGAAAAGCATGAGCGCAGCGCCGGCCGTATCAGCGACAACAGTGGCGGACGAGTCCGTGCTTTCCGCCAGGGATGTTATTCTCGCTGAACTTGCCGCCAGTGCGCGGACCGTGGAAGCATCCCAAGCTGCCCAGGCAGCGCGGATGATCGGCGGGGCACCGCGGGTTTTCCTCACCGGAGCTGGCCGCAGCGGACTTGTGCTGCGCATGGCTGCCATGCGCTTGATGCATCTGGGGCTGAGAGTGCATGTGGTGGGAGAGACCACCACCCCGGCGATCGGGGCGGATGACCTCCTGGTAGTTGCCTCGGGTTCGGGAACCACCTCCGGCGTGGTGAAGAGCGCCGAAAAGGCAGCAAGCATCGGCGCCCAGATCCTGGCTGTGACCACCGACGGCACGTCGCCACTGGCGAACCTGGCTACGGCGACCGTGCTGGTTCCGGCCGTGCGGAAAACAGATCACGGGTCTTCGCTGTCCCAGCAGTATTCGGGCAGCTTGTTCGAGCAGTCGCTATTTGTCCTCACCGAAACCATCTTCCACATCCTCTGGAAGAACACGGATTGTGCGGCGGAAGAACTTTGGACGAGACACGCAAATTTGGAATAAGCCGCCCTGGCCAATCAGGACGGGAATCTAGAGAGAAAGAAGAGAGCTATGAAGATTCAAGTTGCCATCGATTTGCTGACCACGCAGGACGCCTTGGAGCTGGCTGCCAAGGTTGCACCCTACGTCGATATCATCGAGCTGGGGACGCCGCTGATCAAGGCCGAGGGCCTCTCGGCAATCGCCGCGATCAAGAGCGCCCACCCGGACAAGATCGTCTTTGCCGATATGAAGACCATGGACGCCGGCGAGCTGGAAGCCGACATTGCCTTCGCTGCCGGAGCCGACTTGGTCTCCGTGCTGGGCAGTGCAGATGACTCCACCGTGGCAGGTGCGGTGAAAGCAGCGAAGGAACGCAACAAGGGAATTGTTGTCGACCTGATCGGCATCCCGGACAAGGCCAAGCGGGCCAGGGAAGTCATTGCCCTGGGGGCGCAATTCGTGGAGTTCCACGCTGGGCTCGATGAGCAGGCGCAGCCTGGCTACGACCTTAACGGCCTGCTCAACGCCGGAATCGTTGCCGAAGTCCCGTTCTCTGTGGCTGGCGGGGTCAGTATCAAGACGATTGGCGATGTCCAAAAAGCTGGAGCTCAAGTGGCGGTAGCTGGCGGAGCCATTTACAGTGCCGCGGATCCAGCTTTCGCAGCGCGCGAACTGCGCGAAGCCTTGGTCCAAGCCGCATAAGGGGCATTTGCCAAAACAAAGGTGGATTCGCATGGTTGCGAATCCACCTTTCTTTGCGCCCGGGCCGCTGGCCTACTGCTCCACGAGTGGCAGATGGACCAGCGTCCGCTGGCCGTTTTGGACCATGAAGCCTCGGCCCGGCGGGAATTCGTGGCGCTTGACCCGCGGGAAGGGCACCTTGAACAGCGAGTCCCCGTCGTAGGCGTCGGGCTTGAGCGCGATGCCGTGCCGGCTGGACTTCAGCTCGCCGAGCAAGCCGAAGCTGGAGGAGAACTGGTTGATGTCGCCGTCGGCCACCAGGAAATGGTCGGAGCGGTTGATGGCCTTGAGCAGCTCCTTGAGCGGACGCTCGGCATCCGAGTCGCCGAACTCGCTGAAGTTCTCGATCACAAAGACCATCTTGCCGGGCATGGACTCATCGGCGACCATGTCCACCATGTCCTTGGCGAACTGGCGGGCTTCCGCCGGGCCCGAAGCCGTGCCGTTCCACATCCGCCAGGTGCGCAGCTCGGCGCGACGCCCGCCGATGTGGAAGAACTGGGTGGCCGGGTTGGCCCGCTCCAGGGCGGTGACCATGGCGCGCAGCGCGGTGGTCTTGCCGCTCTGCGGAGGGCCGGCGATGACAAAGGATCCGATCGGCTCGAAACCGCACGGGCCCAGTGTCGCATCCGAGAGGCCGATGACCGGTTGCCCCTGGAACGAGTCCGGAAGCAGTTCGGCGGAAAACTCCTGGGGCAGGGCTTCGACGCCGGCGGCCTGCGGGGCCCCGGAAGCGCGCAACTCCTGCGCCCAGCTGGTGGTCAAAGCCGTTTGCTCGGCCACGTTGGCGGTGCCGCCGAGCACCGCGATCTGCGCCTCGTGGCCCTTGACGATGGCGCGTCCCGGGACGCTGCGTTCGCTGAGCACATCCTTGGCCACCCCCAGCACGTTGTAGGCCTGCTCGTCGGCCATGCGCAGCACCACGCGCTGGGTGATGTTCGCGCTGATCGCGGTGGGCACGGCGCCGAAGCGGTCGGCGGTGGTGACCACGTGCACGCCCAGCGGGCGGCCTTCGCCCACGATCCGCATGAACACCTGGTAGAACTCGCCGCGGCCGTGGCCCAGTTCCCAGTCGCTGCGGAACTGGCCGAAGCCATCGATCAGCAGGAAGATGCGCGGCTCGGAGATGTTGCCGGTGACCTGGCGGTATTCGCTCAAGTTCGCGGCGTTCGCAGCCGCATAGCGGGCGGAGCGCTCATCGAGGTGCTCGGAGAGGATGCGGAAGACGCGCTGGATGCGCTCCACGTCATCGCCGCCGATCACCGCGCCGACCTGCGGCAGCGGATCCAGCGAGCGCAGCGAGCTGGTGCCGAATTCCAAGGCGTACACCGCGGCGGTGCCGGCCGATGGGTTGGCACCGGCCGCGAGCGCGATGCTGCGCAGAGCCGCGGACTTGCCGGCGCCGGAGGTGCCGTAGATCAGCAGGTGGCCGTCGGTATCCGGTTCGAACCAGGCGGTCTGCTGGGCCTGGTGCTCGGGGATGTCGGCCAGGGCCAGCGGGATCTTGCTGTCCGAGTCCGGGGCCAGCTCGCGCAGGTCCACGGTGGCCGCCAGGTCATCGAGCCAAGGCCGGCGCGGGGCCGGAATGCCGGCGCCATGGGAGGCGGCGATGAAGCTGGAAACCAGGCGCTTTTGGTCGTTCGGCCCGCTGTTCTCCTCGATATGCTCGCTGGCGGATTCGGGCTGCTCCCAGACGCGGGCGCCACCAAAGCGCAGGTCTTCAACGCGCACCTCGGCGGCCTCGGGCTCATCGGTGGTCCAGCCGCCGGCATAGCCGGACTGGAAGGGCACCAGCCGGCCGGGACCGGTCTTGGCGATGCCGCGCCCGGGCAGCGAGGGGTCGAAGCCCGCGGCGATCGGGTCCTCCACCACGTCGTTGGAGTCCGCGGCGTCGGCCATGCGCAGGGCCACGCGCAGGTTGGTATTGGCGCGCAGGTTGTCCTTGATGACACCGGCCGGGCGCTGGGTGGCCAGGATCAGGTGGATGCCCAGGGAACGGCCGCGCTGGGCGATGTCCACCACGCCGTCCACGAACTCGGGCACCTCGCCGGCCAGGGCGGCGAACTCGTCCACCACCAGCACCAGGGCCGGCGGGGTTTCCGGGTCCTGGCGCTTTTCCAGCTCCAGCAGGTCCTTGGCCTTCTTGCGGTGGAAGAGCTTCTCGCGGTGGTGCAGCTCGGCACGCAGGCTCATCAGCGCGCGGCGGACCAGGTGCGGGGAGAGGTCGGTGACCAGCCCGACGCAGTGCGGCAGCTCCACGCAGTCGGCGAAGGCCGAACCGCCCTTGTAGTCCACGAACAGGAAGGTGACCCGGTCCGGGCTGTACTCGGCGGCCATGGCCAGCACCCAGGCCTGCAGGAATTCGGACTTGCCCGAGCCGGTGGTTCCGCCCACCAGCGCGTGCGGCCCCTGGGTGCGCAGGTCCAGGCTCATCGCATCCGGTGTGCCCTGGCCGATGTAGGCGCGCAGCGTGCCGGCGCGCTTGAGCCGCGGCCTGGAACCGGTGGCGGCGCGGTCGATCACCGAATTGTTCTGCTTCCAGCGCTCGAGCACCGCCTCGGGGGACTCGGCCAGCTCGGTGCCCAGAACCCGCAGCAGCGACACCGAGTCGGGGATATCCGAGGAGTCGGGGATCAGCGAGCTGGAGTCCACCACCGGAGCCAGCCGGCGGGCGAAGTGCTCGGCATGCTCGCGCGAGACTCCTTCCACGGTGACCCTTCTCGCTTCCTCGCCGGCCCGGACCCACC
Source organism: Glutamicibacter halophytocola (assembly GCF_001302565.1). NCBI lineage: Bacteria > Bacillati > Actinomycetota > Actinomycetes > Micrococcales > Micrococcaceae > Glutamicibacter > Glutamicibacter halophytocola. Next base: position 3,230,367 of record NZ_CP012750.1, on the reverse strand, counting down.
CGACCCGTGCAGCGTCCAATCCATCGGTGACATCGAGGAATGTGCGGCAGGCCGCGGGCAGGGACTCGACGGTGGGGGCCACGAAGATCGTGTAGATGCCCACGGCCGGGCCGCGCTCGATAATCTGCGAGAGCCGGGCGCGGTCCACCGGGGCGTCATTGCTGACAAAGAGCACCAGCGAGAGGTCCTTGGCTGGCGGAATCTTGGAATTCTGTTCGCCGACCTCCTTGCCCATTTCCATGGAGGAATCATTGGTGGCCAGCGGGCCCAAGCGGTAGGAGGACGGGTCGTTGCGCCGGGCGATCAGCTCTTCGAGTGCGTTGAGCAGCACCGTGCCCGAGGGCTGGGTGTCGGCCATGGCGATATTGGCCAGCGGGGAGCGCGGGCCGGTGGTGTGCGGCAGCCACTTGAACCATTCCAGGTCCTCGGTCCAGGCCGGGTCGATGATCGCCGCGGTGCACAGGTCGTTGGGCGCATGCAGGCCGAAGAGCTGCACGGCCAGCGCGCGCAGGGCGTCGGCGGCCTCGATGCGCGGCCCGGCGATGCCGATGGCCCCGGCGGCGGGCAGCAGCTCGATGATCGGGACATCGTCGATCATCCGGTATTTCTCGGTGAGCTGCTCCACCCGTTCCACATAATCTTGCAGCCCGGACCGGTCGGAGAGCTCGGCGACGGTGGTGCGGCTGCGCGCGGAGCCGGAGCCCAATCTCAGCGAGAGGTAATTCCAATGCTCGGGGCGCCGGGTCCACAGCAGCGGGCCGAGCGACTCGGCCTGCTCGAACACCGTGGCGGTGGCCGGGGCCTCGCTGCGCCGGTGCGCCCGCTCGGCTTCCTCCCCGTCCTGCAGGGCATCTTCGAGCTGCTCGAATTGCCGCTCGAAGGTCTCGATTTCCAGCCGCAGCTTGTTGTTGTTCTGGGTGCGCTGGCCGATCAGGTTGCCCAGCATCATCAGCGGGGAAATCAGGACCACGATCAGCGAGAGCACGCGCTGGGTCAGCGAGAAGATGGTCAGGCCCATGATCATCGGGGCGAAGATCATCGGCCAGGGGAAGAGCTTGGGGGTGGCTTCCTGCGGAATCGCGGGGCGGGGCAGCTCCTGGCCCGGATGGCGGATTTCCACGCGGGGGGAGCGGTTGAAGATGATCGAGCCGCCCTTTTCGTGCACCGGGGACTGCCCGGTGGTATGCCGGGGCAGCAGCTCGAAGTAGACATCGGTGGCGCCGAGGGTAATGAGCTGCCCGGGGATCACGGCCACCCGCTGCACCAGCCCGCCATCGACCAGGATGCCGTTGGCGGAGTTCAGGTCCACGAGCTCGATCTTGCTTCCCACCTCGATGCGGGCATGCTTGGTGGAGACCAGCCGGTCGTTGAGCACGACGGTGGATTTTTCCGAGCGCCCCACCGTTGAGGTGCCCGCGGGCAGCGCAAACGCCATGCCGGCATCCGGCCCGTTGGCGATGCGCAGCACCGCGGCGGCCGAACCGCCCGAAACGAAGGCATCGGTGGTCGGCACGACCTCGATGGCGAACCCGGAGCCGAGCTCGGCCTCGGCCAGCAGGGTCTGCGGGTCCAGCTGCACCGGCGCCGTGCCGGCGGCCGTTGCCAGCAAGGTGGGGCGCTCCGGGGACTGTCCGCCAGCCAGGGCCCGCGCCGCGTCGCCCACCGTGGCGGTGGCATCGCAGGTCATCACGATATCGACGGTGCTGTGGTCCTGGCGCCTGAGCGTGGCCTTGATTTTCACTGGTCGGTCTCCTGGAAAGTGATGCGGAAGGATCGGCTGCCAACGTGGACGATGTCGCCGTCGTTGAGGTTCACCCGGGTCCGGGACGAGATGTTATAGGGAGCGCCGGAAGCCACGGTGATCTGGGTTCCGTTGCCGGAGTCCAGATCCATGACCCACACGCTCATCCCGTCGCAGCCGAAGGCCAGATGGGTTTTGGACAACAGGCGCTGGGGATCCTTCAACGCGATCAGCAGCTCGTTGCCGGCACTGCCCTGGGCTTGCGGAGCCCGGCCGATGAGCCCGGATTCGGGCACCGGGATATATGAGCCGTCATCGAATGCGAAGGCCGCGCGCCGGATGACTCCGCCGAAATTCTCCGGCGCCGCATGCCAATCGCTGTTCTGCGCGCCGATGATGCCCGCAGTGGACCTTGGGCGGGAGGGCAGCGAAAGCTCGTCCAGCTCGGCCCCGCCATCCACCGTGCCCAGCGAGGGCAGATGCTCGGAGACATCGCGTTCGGGCCGGGCGAGCAGATACTCTGCCCGGGCCAGCGCCCGCGGATTGGTGGGGTCCAGCCCATTGCGGACATCCACCACGAAGGTTTGGGCGATCTTGTCCAGCCAGCTGCGGCCGTGCTCCTTGTCGAACAGGCAGGAGAGCAGCAGCAATGCCGGGCCGATGACCGGGAGCAGATGGCTGAGCAGGAAGACCAGGCCGGCGACCAGTACGCGGGCGAATCCAGGGGCCTGGAACGTGCCCAGGTGCGCCGAGCGCAGGCGCATGGCGGATTTGCCCGGGGAACTGCCCTTGCGGCTGTTCATCGAGATCAGCACGATTGCATAAACCAGCATGAGCAGGGCGCTGACTGCGCTCAGTACCAGAGGAACCGTTGAGAAGGCGCCGCTGACCAGGAAGATCACCAAGCCGATGCCTGCAGGCAGCAACGCGGCCAACGCCACGGCGTAGTCAATCAGGTAGGACCAGATGCGCAAGCGAGCATCGGCCGGCCGCATTCCGAGTATGCGGGATTTGGCGAGGGTTGCTGCGACGACGTCCATAGGATCTTTCTACTTCAATGGGATATTGGTCCGCCACGGGGACTTCTCCCCATTGTATTAAAGCCATTTGCCACATTAGCGTAGATTCCGTTACCTGCCATTGCGGTCCGAACAACGGGCTTGCTGAATTCTTGAGGAGAATAGTTATGACTGATTTCAAGGCCAATTACGGTGAAATGGAAGCCATGGCGTCGAAGCTGGATACCGGCCGCGATGACCTGGACGGCATTCTGGACCAGCTGCACTCCGGCATCGACAAGCTGCTGGGCGAGGATTTCACCACCGAGCACGCTTCGGGCCAGTTCGGCGAGGGCTACAAGGAATTGGACCAGGGCCTGAAGAAGGCTTTCGAAGGCATCAACGACATGGCGACGGCACTGCGCGACATGATGTCACAGATCCAGGACACTGACCGCGGAATGGCCGGACAGTAGTCCCATTTGCTTTCGGGCTAATGTGGCCGCCTTTGAATGTTGCGGGCGGCCACATTTTTCTTGCACCGAGTGATCTTTGAACACTGAACTGACCTGCAGCCTTTTCGCAGGATACCTAAGGAGTCGTTTGAACCATGGCCGAAGAGATCTATTTGGCTCGTCTGGAAGAAATCGTCACTGAGCTGGGCAATAGCATTAAAGATTTCGAGAATGCTTCTGACTTTGCCAAGGGAATGGCCGACTCCGTTGGAGACCCCATGGGCAAGGGCGATCTGAAAGACAGAGTCAAGGATTTCGAGGACAACTGGAACAATACTCGAGGTGACCTCATCAAGAATCTTGACGGAGTGCATACCGGCTTGAAGGACATCAAGGACGGATTCGAAGAGTGGGACGTGGAAACTAAAAAGGCCTTCTTGAATTCACGCGCCTCCGACGCTCCCAAAGAAGCCTAGTAGACAGAGAGTTGACGATATGACCTTGGAATCGCCAAAGGGCACACCCCTGCAGCTCATCGCTGGTAGTCCCGACGACCTGCTCCGGAGCGCCAACGACTTGATCACTTCGGGCGAAGAGATGGAACGCACTGCGAACAGGCTGGAAGACATCAGCAACGGAACATCGGATCTGAAGTCTGACGCCATCGCCAAGCTGCGCGAGAATGCCGGAGACGTGTTTCCCGAATTGCGCAAGGCGGCCATCAGATATGACGGTACCGGCCAGGCCCTGAAGAAGTATTCGTATGCATTGGACCGCGTCCAAGGTGCGCTCCAGATGTGCACCGCTGAGGGCGGAGTGGATTCATACACGACGCTCAGCGGGCTGATCACGGATATCGAGGATGCACATCAAACCGTGCAAACCAAGAAAAACGAGGAAGACACTGCCAAGGGAGCGGTGGACGATGCTGACGGGTTTCTTGGCTTCAGCGAAGGGACCGACGAGGAAAAAGCGGAAGCCAAGAGCGACCTGACGAACGCCACAAACGCTCGCGAAGAAGCCGAAGACGAACTGCGCAAACTTTGGGGCAAATTCGATGGGCGGGTTTCGTATTGGGAAGATGCCTACGACGAGGCTGTGGGCGAAATCGAGGATGCCTTCAAAGCAGCGGACAACGATGATAAATTCCTCTCCACGCTAGGTACGATCCTCGGCTGGGTTGCCGTAGGTGTGGGCATCGCAGCGTTATTCATTACCTCTCCGGTGTGGGGACCGATTGCTTCGGCTATAGCGGTGATCGCAGCGGTAGCCGTGCTGGCCATCGAAGTCATCAAAATGGTCCAAGGCGACGGGGATTGGACCAGCCTGCTAATTGCGGTCGTCGGAATCATCCCCTTCGGACGCCTTGCCGGAAAGGCCATATCCGGTTTCAGCAAGGCCTTCCCAAATGGGATCAAGTTGGGAGCCAAGGCTGGGCCGCGGAGCATTTTCAAGGCCTTCACCAAGACGCGTTCCAGTACTGGGCGAGGCATTGTCAGGTCCTCCATCAAAAAGGCGACCAAGCGCCCGAAGAAAACGACAATTCGCGGGAACCGTTATACAAAGTCAAAGATCCGGCGCAGTAACCGCAAGATCGAGAAGAACTACCAACAGACTGTATCCGGGAAGACCAAGGGATACATGGATGGATTCAAAAAAGAGTTCAAAGGCGACTGGAAGACGTACGTGAAGTATGTCTCGGAGGGCGGTGCAACAAAGCACCGGGCGATGGCTGAGTACATTCTGAAGCACCCAGACGACATGGGCCCCCAGGCCAAGATTTGGGCGGAAAAGATTGTGAAGCATGGGAAATGGGAAGATCGCGGAAGCGTCGTGGTAACCGCGCCTCCTGGCATCTGGGACCTGACTCGCGAGAAGTAGCTTCAGCGGAGGGCAATCCGTAAAGTGAACATTCGAGCCATATTTTGATACTGCGGGAGAAACGATGAGCGCAACAGAATCACCATCGATGTCGCGTCCCCGGGGCATTGGATACAGCCTGCTGTATCCGGCAGGCTGGCGTGAATTCAATACCAGTGTGGAACACGAACAGGCATTGACAAAGCTGGTGACGGCCGAGCCTAAAGCCCTTGGGCGCGCAGACCTGGTATTGATGCTTCGAAAGCAAATGCACCAGATGTTCGAGTACTTGCGCCGCCGCGGATCACTAGGCTTCGCAATGCCGGTCGAGAAACTCGCCACGGGGGCAATGCCTGCTTCCGTGATCATGACCCCGCTTAAGGTGGGCTCCAACGGTACTTTGCTGGATGCTGTGCGAAAGGCCGCAGGCAGCAACCAGATCGAAATCGAGGATGCTGACGGAGCAGACTGGTATCTATGGTCTTCTGCGGAGCGTTCCGTCGATGCGCCAGAGCTCAAGAACAATGGCTTGAATTTGGTTGTTCCACGTCCTCTGCCCGATGGGAGCATCGATCCGGATCCAAAAGCCGGACTGTGGATGCTCTATTCATACCTCCACGTTGATGCGGAGAATGGCGATGAATTTGCCGAAGGATTAAGGTCGCTAGGCTTGTCAATACTGGGAACTTTCAAGTGGGTGCCAATGCAATGACGACATATGAGATTGAACCGGACCTGGAATTATGGATTCCAGTACCCCGCTCGTTTCCCGAAGATAGTTGGGACACCGCGGAACAATGGGCGCAAGACCTCGCGGAAATAGCCATCCCGGAAGACCCTGATCTGCGGCAGGTTTATCAGCAAATGGCCTTGGATGTGGCGAATAACCAGGTAGCAGAAGCCGAACATACGCTTTGGTATTCGCCTGAAGACGGACACGCAATGGGCACAGCTCACCTGATGGTGTTGGACGACGACCCTGAAAAGAGCTTGGCGGAACTGGCGATGCCGGGCTATGAGTCAGCAACACCTATTCAAAGCAGCGAATACCAATCGGATTCGGTTGGCCAGATTCTCCAGTTGACGGCGGTCATAGCGATGGAAGTGCCGTCAGAAGACGATGGCTCTGCGGTTATGCCCGCTGTAGGACATGTGAGGACTGCCGCTCGTTCGCACGGACTGCTTTTCCTGCTTGAAGCTTACGATGCGGAACTGTCCACATTAGGTTTCATGATGGACCCGATGATTGACTTTTTCGAAGCCGTTACCTTCGTCGACGATGAACTCGATAGCGAAATGGATGAGAATTGAATACTGCCAGAGACAGGCTCCCTAAACACAAAGAGTTTGTGACTTCCTCCCTGCATCTATATCCCCGGATTGACAAGTCGTTTAGCCTGTTGCTGCTGGGGGCGATCCTTTGTTTCCTGGGGATCTATCTGATCGCGAATGACTTGCCATCGACATCAAGCTACCTAGCCCAGATTATTTTGCAAGGAATTCCTACAGTAGTCGGCGCCATACTCGTCATTTTCGGCGTCGTCGGACTTGTCACCGCTTTAAAAGGAGTGGCGCGCAAGGGCAACGAAGCGATCGACCTGAAAGTCAAAGCCAGCGGCATAACGGTTCGTGGCGGCCACAAAATCAGTTGGGATTCGGTTACCTCGGTGACCGGAATCGAGCATGTCAATAATGCGAAGGTCCAGGTCCTCTGGGATCGAGCTGATCTGAACCGGTCGTTGGACATTTACGTTAACGAACCATTAGACGGGCCAGTAGAAAAGTCCAAGGATGGAAACCCATGTGTTCGGGTTTCGCTTCGCCATTACCCTGCCGTCGAGTATCGAACCCTCTACGAGGAGATGCTGGACCAATTCGAAAGACGCGGCATACCCCTCGCATTCAAGGCACAGCCGACGCAGTTCTAAATCCCGCGTTCGCCGCTCTTTAGACAAGCTCCTGGCTGAACGGAAGCCCATGGAGCTACGGTGTAACATGCAGGGCATCATTCATGCAACTCATAGTCTCGGGTCATTCGAATAGTTGGGAGAAACCTCGGACTAGCGTTCCTGCCGGGAGCCTACAGTGCTAATGGGACGGGTTTGGCCATCACGCAAGAAACCGCGATGCACTATTTGAGCCTGTTGTCTTTGCCGGCGGCGAGGGCTGAGAGAAATTAGATGAGCAAGCCAAATCCTGATCCGCACTTGTCCATTGGGTTCGTGACACAACCGTCCCACCACCTGCCGAGGCTGCGGAAAAGCCTGGTCCTTCTGGCTATCGGAGCTGTACTTGCCTACCTCGGTTACTACCTGATCAGCAACGACCTCCCCGAATCCTCCTCCCGCCGAGCTCAAATCGGCCTGCAAGGTATTCCAGCCGCACTCGGCGGAGCGCTACTGATCTTTGGAGCTATCGGCACGGCGACTGCCTTGGCCGGCCTCAAGCGCACTGGAGCTGAAGCTATCGACATGATCGTCGAGAAATCCGGAATTGTGGTGCGCGGAGAACGGCGGATCCCGTGGGAGTCCATCGAATCAGTCACCAGCATCCGGTATAAAAATGAGGCGAAGGTCAAGCTCCTGTGGGACCCGTCCCAGCTTCATCGTTCGCTGCTGCTGAAAGTCGCGGGCGACGCAGGCCTGCCCGGACGGCAAACCGCAGATGGCGGTCATAAGGTCAAGATCGCTTTGGTGCGATACCCCGAGGCGGACTATTCGAAGTACTTCAAAATGGCCATGGGCCAATTCCCGCTCCATGGCATCGCCGTGGAACACAAGACGAAGTGGATGCAAACGTGATAGCTGCCTGACACGCGGTGCATGGGAAAAGCCCGGTGCATCTTGGAGACCTCCAAGATGCGCCGGGCTTTTCCCATGGCGTGAGGCTACTTCTTCAGGTGGTCAACCAGCTGGGAAGCAATGCCGTTGTAGGTGCCCGGGGTCAGCGACTGCAGGCGCTGCTCGGCTTCAGCGGACAATCCGAGCTCGCCGACGAATTCCTTCAGGCGAGCTGCGTCCACGCGGTGACCGCGGGTCAGGTCCTTCAGGCGCTCGTAGGGGTTGTCCATGCCTTCGACGCCGGCAATGGCCTCGGCGCGCATGACCATCTGGATGGCCTCGGCGAGGACCTCCCAGTTGTGGTCCAGGTCGTCAGCCAGCACTGCCTCGGCCACGGACAGGCGGTCCAGGCCCTTGGCAACGTTGGAGATCGCCAGCACCGAGTGGCCGATGGCGGTGCCGATGTTGCGCTGCGAAGAGGAATCGGTCAAATCGCGCTGCCAGCGGCTGGTCACCAGGGTGGATCCCAGGGTGTCGAGCAGGCCGTTGGAGATCTCCAGGTTGGCTTCCGCGTTCTCGAAGCGGATCGGGTTCACCTTGTGCGGCATGGTCGAGGAACCGGTGGCGCCTGCCACTGGGATCTGTGCGAAGTAGCCGATGGAGATGTAGCTCCAGACATCGGTGCACAGGTTGTGCAGGATGCGGTTGAAGCGGGCGATGTCTGCGTAGACCTCGGCCTGCCAGTCGTGGGATTCGATCTGGGTGGTCAGCGGATTCCACGTCAGGCCCAGATGCTCGACGAAGCTCTTGGAAATCTGCTGCCAGTCGGCGCTTGGAACCGAAGCGTAGTGGGCTGCGTAGGTGCCGGTAGCGCCGTTGATCTTGCCCAGGTACTCGGTCTTCTCGATGCGGTCCAGCTGGCGGGTCAGACGCCATGCCAGCACTGCCAGTTCCTTGCCCAGGGTGGTTGGGGTAGCTGGCTGGCCGTGGGTGCGCGAGAGCATCGGGACTTCGCGGGAATCTTCAGCCATCTTGGCCAGCTGTGCGACAAGGTCGCGGGCTGCTGGAAGCCAAACGCTGGTCACGCCGCCCTGGACGCCCAGAGCGTAGGAGAGGTTGTTGATGTCTTCGGAGGTGCAGCCGAAGTGGACCAGCGGCTTGAGGTTGCCAATGCCGATAGCTTCGAGGCGGTTGGCGATGTAGTACTCCACTGCCTTCACGTCGTGAACGGTCACCGCTTCGATCTCTGCCAGTTCCTTCACGGAATCAGCATTGAAGTCGGTGACGATCTTGCGCAGCGCAGCCTTCTGCTCATCGGAGAGCGGCGAGGTGCCTGGAAGAACGGAGTTGTCGGTCAAGTGGATCAGCCATTCAACTTCAACGTGAACGCGATCGCGGTTCAAAGCCGCTTCGGAAAGGTAGTCAACCAGCGGTGCCACGGCGCTGCGGTAGCGTCCGTCGAGGGCAGTCAGTGCCAGTGGTTCATTAGCAAGGGAAGTGCGCGCAATCTCAGCCATACCCATATTCTTCCATTCCTTGCCCGCCTTCACATCTTTTACTTCATGCAGGTTTCCACATCGAGGGCCATTCCCGCTCTGATTCGTGGCTTCCACGGCCATGATGGGCAACAGAATTCGAATGACGAGGAGCAGGAAAATGATGTTCTCAGCAACATTGGACTCGATGGCTTTTCAGTTGGATGATGCCCAGAAAACCACCCGTTTTGCCATTGCGCAGCTTGATTCCATTGGTTCGTTGACTTGGAAATCTGCGGCGGGCCGGGCCTTTTATGACCGGGTCTTGGAGCTAAGCACCTGGTTGGAGCAGCTGAACCGGGAGCTGGCGGAAGCCGAGTCGTATGTGGGTGCCGCAACCCGGGAAATCCAAGAACTGGAGTTGCAGATCTTGCAGCAGAAATTGGCATCCTGACCATGGGATATGACGTCAATTACAACCAGCTCGATTACGCGCAAGCGCATGAAATCTGCCGGCAGGTAACTCGAGAACTTGCTGGGGTTCGCGAGCAAGTTCTGGCCGCGCTGCGCATCGCGGCCAGATGCCAAAATGAACTGGCCGCGGTCGGCATGGCTGCCGGCACGATGGTGCGAAGCCCCAGCTTGGATGCGCTGGATCTGCAACTGCGCGTTGGAATGATGCAGGCAGGTTCCTTGGCTATCGAGAGCCAAGAGCTGACCGAGGCCATGGGGCAGGCCGGGCAGAATTACGAGTCCGCCGAGAACCGGGTAGAACACCAGATTCTTGCTTCTACCTTCGTGCAAAAAGTTGGCGAGGTCATTCAAGATATCCGGAACAACAATATGCGTCCTCCCACCGTTCATATGGAGACCATTCTGCGTTTGCTGATGATCAGCCGCCCTGACCTGGCGCTGGGGTGGGACAAGAGCTTTGGGGATCAGGTTGAACACCAGACCAAGGAACTTGCCGAGTTCATCCGCTACTTCAGTTCACACCGGGATACCGACATAGTCATTACGGAGCAAGACCCTGTGCAGCTAGTGCAAGTGAGCGGAGGGATGGAAAGCTACTTCGAATTACACAGCATGCTCGAAGGCCAGGGTCCCGAAGAAAACGGGAAATTCATGGTGGTGGAGGCCGACGAGAATACCTATGTGGTGATCCTTCCAGGAACTCAAGAAAGGGATGGATTCAAGAATGGCTTTGATGAGTGGGGAATTGTCGACGGATTAGGTCGTGAATCGGAGAACTACGTAGGAGTCATCGATGAGGCCATCGAAGCCAGCGGCGCCAGGGAAGGAGATGAGATCATCCTTTCCGGCTACTCGCAGGGCGGGATTCACGTGGCCCAACTGATGAGGAACAAATTCTTGAATCGCAAGTACAAGATGAACAAGATGATCACGCTGGGATCGCCGATTGGAAATATCGACATTCCCGATCATGTACGCAGCCTGTCGATCGAGGATTCGAGGGATATGGTCCCTGGAACCGATGGAACACCGAATAAGAATCGGGGCCGGAACCATTTCACGACGATCTTTGATGGACCGAAGGAGACGATCAAGCCGCAGCTCGAGGAGCATTCTTTGTTCGGCACACCGCATCAGCTCAAGAACTACGGCGATCACCTGCGCGAATTGGATGAAAAGCCGAAACCTGAAATCCAAGAGCAGCTCCGGCAGTTTCACCTGCCACGGGCGCCATTGAAAGCCAGGAAATTCAAGATAGAACGCGTTCGGCGTCCAAAGGCTAAGCGGGACCAGCAAGAAACGGTGCAAAAGCTCAAGACAATGGCTCCGCCTCACTGACCCTTTCCGAACGCAAAAAAGGAGTGTGGTTTCCGATACGGAAACCGCACTCCTTTGGCTCACGGGGCGTACCGCCGTTGCTAGTCCCTGTCGCTCTTGACGAACAGTCCCAGGACCGCCGAGACAATCGCAATGATGATGGTGCCTGCAATGGCATCCCACCAGAAATTTTCAATAAGCAGCTCGATGGGAGTGAAGCTGGTCAGCCACGATGTCAGCAGGAGCATCAGCGCGTTGATCACGATGGTGAACAAGCCCAGCGTCAGGCAGGTGATCGGCAAGGAGAAGAACTTGACGATGGGGCGGACCAGGGCGTTGACCAGGCCAAAGATGACTGCAACAACCAGATACGCGACTGCGGTGTTGACTGCTCCGTCACCGACAGCGTGAATCTGCAGGCCGGGAACGATCCAGACAGCGGCCGCGAGGGCCAAAGCATTGATGATGACTCGAATGAGGAAGCTCATGCTTTAACTCTGTCATAAAAAGCTGAGACAGGTATGTGGATCGGATGTAATCAGGCCCCAGATGGAGGATACGCTTTAGCTATGACTGAGAATCCGGTGACCCAGGACCAGGTGCAGCCACGCCCCGTCGTTGCACGTTTGCCAAAATACGCTGCGGGTAAGCCGCCAGCATCTGTAGAAGGCATGGCCGCCTTCAAATTGTCATCGAACGAGATCCCGTTTGGCCCACTGGATACCGTGCAACAGGCAGTGATTGAGCAAAGCAGCTTGAATCGCTATCCAGATCCGTTGTCGACCAAGTTGCGCGAGGCCCTTTCAGAGTATCTGGACGTTCCCGCCGAGGATATTGTCACGGGTGCCGGGTCGCTCGGCGCCTTGACCCAGATTCTGAGCACCTTCGCAGGGCAGAACGAAGACGGCATCCAAGATGAGGTGATCTACGCCTGGAGATCTTTCGAGGCTTACCCGATCCTCGTTCAGTCTGCTGGCGCGCTTCCCGTGGAGATTCCGCTGCTGGAAGATGGACGCCACGATCTTGAAGCGATGATTGCCGCCGTCAACGAAAACACGTCGATCATTTTGCTGTGCACGCCGAATAACCCGACCGGACCCATCCTGACTCAGGCCGAAGTTGATGACTTCTTGGCACGAGTACCCAAAAACGTCCTGGTGGTCCTGGACGAGGCGTATATCGAGTTTGTGCGCGATGAGAAGTCGGTGGATGGACTTCATACCTACAACGAACATGAGAACGTTGTGTTGCTCCGCACCTTCTCCAAGGCTCACGGCCTGGCGAACCTCCGCGTAGGGTACTCGGTGGCCCACACGGAAATCACCAACAATCTTCGTGTGATGGCCACGCCTTTTGCCGTATCCAGTGTTGCCGAGGACGCGGCGGTCGCATCGCTGTCGCAGATTGACCGGGTGCTCGAACGCGTTGATTCCTTGGTTCAAGAGCGTGAGCGCGTGGTGGCAGCGCTAAAGGAACAGGGCTGGAAGATTCCTTCAACCCAGGCGAACTTCGTCTGGCTGCCTTTGGGGGAGAATACTGGCCAGTTCGTTGAGCGGGCGAATGCGGTGGCGCTTTCGGTGCGCGGTTTTGCCAATGAAGGCGTGCGGGTATCGATTGGTGAAGTGGAAGCGAACGATCGATTCATCGAGCTGTGCAAGGAATCACTGTACTTGGCGCATAGCTGATTGGTGCTGTTGTCTCGCGTTTTAGCAGTCAATGGCTATAGGCTTAGGAGTTAGACAAGCCGTATATGTCCCATGCGGAATGTATTCCGTGTGGGGCATATTTAAGATCAAAGGAAGATATATGACGCGTGCTGCGACTGAGGCGACGGAGACGGATCTGATTCAGATCTTGACCCCGGACGGCCAGCGTCACTCCCACGAAACGTACGATGCGTATCTGGGTGACGTTGACGATCAAATGCTCCGCGGTTTCTACCGGGACATGGCATTGACCCGCCGGTTCGACCAGGAAGCCACAGCACTGCAGCGTCAGGGCCAGTTGTGCCTCTGGGTTCCACTGCGTGGCCAGGAAGCCGCGCAGATCGGCTCGGGCCGTGCTACCCGTCCGAACGACTACATCTTTCCGACCTATCGAGAGCACGGAGTCGCCCTGACTCGCGACGTGTCTTTCTCGGAGATGCTTCGCCTCTTCCGCGGTATTTCCGGTGGAGGGTGGGACCCTCGGGAAAATAACTTCCACATGTACACCATGGTTCTTGCCGCGCAGATGCCTCATGCGGCCGGATACGCCATGGCCTTGAACATGGAACAGCAGGGCTGGGACGAAGAACGGCGCGCAGCCGAGGGCAACGCCGTCGTGGCCTACTTCGGTGACGGGTCATCGACGGAAGGCGAAACCCACGAGTCGATGGTGTTCGCCAGTTCCTTCGACGCGCCAGTGGTGTATTTCTGCCAGAACAACCAGTGGGCCATCTCGGTTCCCTTCGAAGTGCAGTCCAAGGTTCCCCTGGTAAACCGCGCGGCCGGCTACGGCATGCCCGGCGTCCGCGTAGACGGCAATGACGTCTTGGCAGTGCTCGCTGTGACCCGCTGGGCCCTGGAGTACGCCCGCAGCGGCAAGGGACCGGTGCTTATTGAAGCTGTGACCTACCGCCTGGGCGCGCACACCACCGCGGATGATCCCACCAAGTACCGCATGAGCGAAGAAGAGAAGCAGTGGGCGCCGAAGGATCCGCTGATCCGCCTGGAAACCTACCTGCGCGACAACAACCTGGTTGATGACGCATTCTTTGAACAGCTCGCTGAAGATGCTGACGCGATGGCCGCCAAGGTCCGCGAGGACGCCATGGCATTCCCTGTCCCGCCATTGGCGAAGTCCTTTGAGCAGGTGTACGCGGAAGCGCACCCGTTGATCAAGGAAGAACTGGCGTGGCACCTGGAATATGAAGCCGGATTCGCAGATGCGGCCGAGGGAGAGCAGTAAATGACCACCACAATGACCCTGGCCAAGGCCATCACCACTGGCCTGGACAAGATCCTGGAATCCGATGACAAAGCTTTGCTCATGGGCGAAGACATCGGACGCCTCGGTGGCGTCTACCGCATCACCGATGGGCTGATCGACAAGTACGGAACCCACCGGGTCATCGACTCGCCATTGGGAGAGGCCGGCATCGTCGGCACCGCCGTGGGCATGGCCCTGCGGGGCTTCAACCCGCTGGTGGAGATCCAATTTGATGGATTCGTCTTCCCGGCCTTCAGCCAGATCACCACCCAGCTGGCCAAAATGCATGCCCGCTCAGAAGGACGCCTGACCGCCCCAGTGGTCATCCGCATCCCCTACGGCGGCGGCATCGGCTCCATCGAGCACCACTCCGAATCCCCGGAAGCGCTCTTTGCCCACACCGCAGGTCTGCGCATTATCACCCCGTCCAACGCCCATGACGCCTATTGGATGATCCAGCAGGCAGCAGCCTGCCAGGACCCGGTGATCTTCTTCGAGCCAAAGCGCCGCTACTGGCTCAAGGGCGAGGTGGATACCGAAACGCCGGCCTTGGACGCCTTCAAAGCACAGGTGGTTCGCCCCGGCACTGATGCAACCATCGTGGCCTACGGGCCCCTGGTTCCTATTGCCCTGGCCACCGCAGATGCGGCGTTGGAAGATGGCCGAAGCATCGAGGTGATCGACTTGCGGTCGATTTCTCCAATCGACTTCGACACCATCACCGAATCGGTGCAGAAGACCGGACGGCTGATCGTCACCCACGAAGCCCCGACCTTCGGTGGCATCGGCGGCGAAATCGCAGCCCGGATCACCGAGCGCGCCTTCCTTTCCCTGGAAGCACCGGTGCTGCGCGTCGGCGGATTCCACATGCCCTACCCGGTATCCAAGGTCGAGTCGCAGTACCTGCCTGACATCGACAAGTTGCTCGAAGCCCTCGACCGGTCATTCGCTTACTAAAGCGGGACCCAAGGAGTAGAAATGACAGTTTTTAACCTCCCCGATGTGGGCGAAGGCCTGACCGAAGCAGATATCGCCTCGTGGAAAGTCAAGGTGGGCGATACCGTCGAGGTCAACCAGATCTTCGTCGAGATCGAAACCGCAAAGTCGCTCGTTGAGCTGCCGTGCCCTTTCGCAGGTGTCGTCACCGCGCTGCATGCCGCCGAAGGCGACACCGTCTTGGTGGATCACCCGCTGATCAGCATCGACCAGGACGGCAACGCCGCACCTCCAACCGGTGTGCCAGAACCGGCGGAAGCACTGAACACTGCAACCCCGCAGGCTTCGGAAGAACCTGGCCCGCTGGTCGGCTCCGGGCCCACCGCGGACTCGTCGGTACGCCGCCAGCGCACCAGCCGTCCGGCCCCCTCGGCCGCAGGCACCCGTGCCGCAGCGGTGCGCACTTCCGGTTCGGCACTGGCGGATACCATCTCCCGACGTGCCCAGTCGCTGGGCAGCGTCGTACGCGAAGAAGTGGACCGCCGCAAGCCTGCGGTGGCGAGCTTTGTCGACCGCGTGCTGGCCAAGCCCCCGGTGCGTCGCCTGGCCAAGGAACTGGGCATCGATATCAATGATGTTGTCGGCACCGGTACCCAGGGCGAGATTACTCGCGAAGATGTGAACAGCTACCAGGCCCAGCGCGAGGCCGAGCATGCGGCAGCGCCAACCTACTGGGCGCACGGCCAGCTGGCCGACGCCCGGGTCGAGCGCACTCCGGTGCGCGGCGTCCGCAAGGCCACGGCCAAGGCCATGGTCGATTCGGCCTTCACCGCACCGCATGTCTCGATCTTCGTTGACGTGGATGCCAGCCGCACCATGGAATACGTGCAGCGCCTGAAGAAGTCCCGAGACTTCGAAGGCATCAAGGTTTCGCCGCTGCTGGTGCTGGCTCGTGCAGTCATCTGGGCCGCGGCACGAAACCCGTCGGTGAACGCCAGCTGGGTGGAAACGCCAAACGGGGCCGAAATCCACCAGAAGCGATTCATGAACCTGGGCATCGCCGCAGCCACCCCGCGTGGCCTGCTGGTCCCGAATATCAAGGACGCCCAGAACCTGAACATGAAGGAACTGGCCATTGCCCTGAACGAGTTGGCCACCACGGCCCGTGCTGGCAAGACTCGTCCAGAGGATATGCGCGACGGCTCGCTGAGCATCACCAACATCGGCGCGCTGGGCATTGATACCGGCACCCCGATCATCAACCCGGGCGAGGTGGCCATCGTTGCCTTCGGCACCATCCGCCAGAAGCCATGGGTTGTAGACGGCGAGGTGGTTCCGCGCTGGATCACCACACTGGGTGGGTCTTTCGACCACCGCGTAGTCGATGGCGACCTTTCGGCCCGCTTCATGGCTGACGTTGCTTCCATCCTGCAGGAACCGGCAATGCTGCTCGACTAGCAAACCGCACTGGCACCCCCGGGGAAAAACTTTGAAAAGTTTTTCCCCGGGGGTGTCACAGTTAAAGCTCCTGAAACGACGTATCTATTGAGGGCATAAAAATTGCCGTGAACGCCGAAAGAACGGGAGCAATGCCATGCGCATGAACTTGAGCAAGACCCACAAGAAGGGCTACGCAGCTGTCTTGGGACTGGAATCCTATGCCAGTTCCGCGGTGCCCAAGGAACTCTATGAACTGGTCAAGCTCCGTGCATCAATCCTCAATGGCTGTTCTTTCTGCACGGACATGCACTCGCATGATGCGATGAACATGGGCATTCCTGCAGCCAAGCTCTTCGCCGTGGCCGCGTATAACGATTCGCCTCTATTCAACGACGCAGAGCGTGCTGCCCTGCGATTGACCGACGAGGTCACTCGACTGGATGCAATGCACGGTGTGAGCGACGAGGTATTCAACGACGCGGCCGAAGAATTCAGCGAAGAAGAAATCGGAAACCTGATCTTGGCCATTGCCACGATCAACGTTTGGAACCGCATCGCCATCACCACTCAGCTCGAACCACCAGTACGCGGTTAATGGCAGGACCTGCTGATACGATCGGGCGCGTGGAACAACGCGATGCCCGCATGGCGCTGGAGCAATGGCAAGAGGCCAAGCCCCGGCTGACGATGCTGGCCTACAACATGCTCGGCGTGTGGGCTCAAGCGGAAGACGTGGTTGCCGCAGTCGGTGAACAGGTTTTCAAGCTTGAGCCCCATCAGGTCGCCGCAGTGGAGAACTGGCCAGGGTTCCTCACCACGCTGACGACTCGCCGATCCATTGATGTGCTGCGCTCGGCCCAGCATCAGCGCACCGACTATGTCGGCTCCTGGCTTCCCGAGCCGATCGACCAGAATGCGCTGCCCGAAGAGGCCGCGATCAACGATTCGATGCTGCGGCTCGGCGTCCTGTTTCTGCTCGAGGAGCTCTCAGCCCAGTCCCGGGCTGCCTACGTGCTTCACCATGCCCTGGGATATACCGCTGCCGAAATCGCCCCGGTCTTGGAAACCTCGCCGGCAGCAGTGAGGCAATTGCTCAGCCGCGCCGCCAAGAAGCTCGGCCAAGCCCAAGCCCCGCAACTTGAAGTCTCCCGTGTCGCGTCTCTCCTGACCGAGATCGTACAAGCCATCCATCGTGCCGACATCAACGGGCTGGTCAGGTTGCTGGCCCAGGACGCGGTGCTCTACTCCGACGGCGGCGGGAAGGTGCGTGCCGCGCTTAATCCGGTCTATGGCGCGCAAAAGATCGCTCGATTCATGATTGGGGTGGATCGAAAGAACCCTGGGCGCCGTATCTGCACCGGCCACATCAATGGCGAGCCGGCTTTGCTGTTCGCCATGGAGGGCAGGGAAGACGTGTTGGTCATTGATGTTGTCTCGGGATCCATCCAGCGCATCATGCAAGTTTCGAACCCCGATAAATTAGGCAGGGCCGGGCGCAACTGGACTGAGTTGCAAACCTAGGAGTACCCCGAGGCGAACCGCAATAGTTAGTCAACGCACTGTTGATACAGTAGATTTCATGACTCGCTTCAGCCGTGGACGACCACTTCGCTACACTGTTTTGCTGGCCAGTGCGGTGGCCATGGCGGGCACCCTGGGCATTGGCACGGTCAGTGCTCCGGTGCAGGGCGCCGTCTGGGCAGCTTCCACTGATTCTTCTGAACCGGTATACCCGTCGTCGTCGCCAAGCAGCGAGTCAGACGACAAAGACACCATCTTGATCCCCTCGGTCACTGCCCAAGAAGGCAAGTTCTACCTGGCCGTGACGGATGCAGCGATCGATGACATCGATTCACAAAAAATCATGGACGCAGTCCGTGAGGCAGTGGATGGGCAAAACGCCAAGATTCTTCTCGGTGTAGATAAAAAGCCCAATAACCTCAAGGGCGCGAGCCAACTCGTCCGTGGCATGCTGATGTTCGGGGACAGCGACGCGCTCAGCGATGACTGGCTGGAGAACGGAAAAACCAAAGGCTACGTAGGCGAGGGCTGGATTGCGGTGGGCGTGATGCTTCCGGAATCGGCCGATGGGGAAGTCGAGGTTTTTGTTGATCCCGGGCGCAACGTCAGGGAAACCGAACCAGGCAGCCAAGACAAGATCCTGGAAGCTGGCAAGGCGGACTTTGAAGCTGGCGACTACACCGATGGAATCAGCGCTGTCGCGATGTCTGCCACTGAAAACCTTCGTGCCCCGCTGGATCAGAAGATCGCCTTGTCGATCGTCTTCGGAGTGCTGGCTCTCATCGTTGCCGTGCTCGTGTCCTTCGGGTTGCGCAAGAAGCGCCGCAATTTGCTGCAAGCGGCTGCCCAAAAGCGAACCAAACAGGCCGAACGCTGGGAATCCTCTATTCAGCAGGATCTTAATGCGCTTCGGCGCATTCCGGCCACGCGTTTTGACGTGCAGCCAGGAAATCGCAGCGCCCTGACCTTGCACGAAATCCAGGTGCAGCGAGAGCAGGCCCTTGCCAGCCATGATTCACACACAACCAGCCTCGTCGACACCAGCGCTGGTGCTGGAATTTCTGAAGCCCAGGCACAGCAACTTGAACAGCAGTCCGAACACCTTTCCCTGTTGCGCCGGGCAGTTGAGCTAGCTCGCAGCCTGCAGGGACCGGCCAGCAGCTCTGTGAAGTCGTGGAACCAGATCATTGAACAGCACCGAGGCGGGCTGGAGCTGTTGGTGCGGTTCCTCGACGGCGACGGGGCCGCCCAATTGGATATTGCCCCGCAGGTTCGCACGGCAATTGTCACCCACACCGATGCACTCGACCAGTTCCACGAACGAGCAAAGTCCAAGCCCACCGTGCAGCAGGCCGCCGAATTGCTGGAAGACCTGTGGGTGCTGCGCGACGAACTGGATTCATTGATGGATGGTGCCTTGGCTCAAGCAGAAGCAGCCCAGGTGAAGGCCGAGGCAAAGCTGGTTGAGCAAATGCGCTCCTTCCTGCCCAGCTCGGCAGCCAAAACCAACGATCCGATTTCGGTGCTCAGGACCTTCTGGCAGGATGGCGGGAAGCACTGATGGCCGCACGATTGATGCACGATTCGATGGGCCGACGCTTGCGCCGTCCCTATCATTGGACGGCTTTTGCAGCGATTTTTCTTGCTCTGGTGACCACCTTGCTGGGGGTTCGCGCCGGGTTCGCAGTGCACGCCGCCAGCGTGCCGCTGCCCTATGAAGTCACCGTCCAGATCAAGGGAAAACAAGATTTCAATATCACCCAGGAACACGTCGATGCGGAACTGGCTGCGCACCCAGTGCGTTCTTCGCAACCGCTGACCCTGATCCTGGTGGACCGTTGGCTGACCGGTGACGAAAAGCTGCGCGGCGAGATTCCAGATAACCAGATCATCATCTCTTCCAAGCTGGATAACTTTGAAACCAAGGATACGGATGTCGAGGAACGCTTTAGCGGAGTAGCGCTGGCCAGGAATCTTGCTGGCAGCGATGATGCGCATACCGACTTGAGCTACGACATCGAGAAGGCCTTCACCAAGAATGTTTCCGTAGGCCATGGATCCAAGGCAGTGGTCGCCGCCGCGCATACCGCGTCGGTGGTGCTGGATAGATCGGCGACGAGCTCGGTCATTTTCTGGTTCTCCGTGGTCGGACTTAGTGCCATGCTCACGGCGGCGTTTCTTGTTCCTGCGTTGCGCTTCCGTTCCCGGTGGGAATCGAGGCACCGTCGCCTGGCGGTGGCCCAGCGCAAGCTGGCCCGCGTGGTACTGGACTTGGAAGCATTGGAGGCCACATACGCCGCCACCGAGGCCTCGAGGCGTCCCGAAGGTTTCACCTCAGCATGGATGCAGCTGCAGAAGCTGTCGCTGAATGCCGCCCGCAATGAGGACCCATTGGTCGGTGCACTCTTTGACCGCGAGCAATGCCTGGGCAAGGAAACCGGCGAGAAGCTTGCGGCCTTTGAAGCCACCACGCGCAAGCTGACCGGCTTGGCTGACAGCCTCATGGGTGCCGGATCGGTGCATGCGCGCCTGGCCGGTACCGGTTCCACTTTCGACAAGCTGAGCAGTCCGATCAACGATGCGGCGACAGCGCTGCTGATTCGCCTCGAAGGCGCACCGGGAAAGATGGTTGCCGGCGCGGATCTGGCAGCACTTCGCGAGGCTTTGGGTACACTTCTCGATGCCGCCCAAGGCGATATCGAGCAGCTCGATGCGGTACAGGCGTGGTCTGCCGCCGAAGAACAGCTTTCACGTATTGCCCATCGGCTGATCCGGCAGCTGCGCCGCTACCCACATGGGAAGCGGCCGCCCATCCCGGAAGTGGGCGCGGAGCATAACCAGCTGCGCTCGACCTTGGGCTTGGCACCCGTCTCGCAGCACGGCGCCCTGCATCAGCTGCATGTCGCCAACAGCGTGGCTCGTTCAATTCTCGGCGATACGCTCAGCGCCGACCAGAAGCAGAAGCCGAACGCGCAACAGGCCTCCTTGCCAGCGCGGCTGCTGGCCAAGCTGGCTCAGGCACGGCCCCATGGCAAAGATGAACCCGGGAAACTTGGCCGGGCCAAAATCATTGGCTTGCTCGCGGTGCTGCTATGCGCCAGCCTCATTGCTGCGGGAAGCATCGTGTACTCGGTGACCAAAAAACCGCAGGCAACCTACGATGGGTCGGGCCAAGGCATGTTCTTGGAATTCGATGACAAGGCCGGTTTGATTGACGAGGCCGAGATCCGCCGGTACATGGAAGAAGACTTCGAGGTAGAACAGCACCTGTTGGTAGCCGTTCGCGACGCGGAATCCTATCTGGAGCTGCACAACAGGGATGGCTCGGAATATCGCGAGTCAACGCCTCAAAGCGTGCGGCAGGCCATTTGGAGGATCAAGAACGAATACAAGGATCGGATGGATCCAGTAAGCCAGGAACTGCCCGAAAACCTGACAATTATTCCGTTGCTGATCACCGACGAAGGCAAGGGGATCATGCCCGGCCTGATATCAGGTGCTGTCATCAGCGGGACTGCCTCGTGGGGATCAACTAGCGGTTGGGAGTACGGAAGCATCTATGAATCCCGATACCCGTCGATGGAAGTGGCCCATGCGGCCGAGGACTTCGCGACGGTGCTCAAACGCGCTGGATATGAAGAACCTGACTACAACGCGACGTTGTTGTTCTGGATCCTCACGTTCATGTTCTTCTTCACGGTGCTCAACCTGATCCAACTGGTTCAGTACCTGTTGGGTGCCACCTCGCGCTTCAACCGGTTCTCCCGCGGTTCGCGCTCGCTGCAACAGGCACGGCGGCGGTTGGAGCGCTTGGCCCTGGGCCTGGACGATTCGCAGATCAACGCCGTAGCTGTTTTGGGTGCCTCGGAGTCGGGGCATGCTGATGAAGCGGGGCAGCGTCTCTTCGAACGCGCGCTGATGATGGCTTGGCGCGAAGCCGAGGAACTGTCCACCATGAGCCTGTCCGAGCGTCTTGGCTCGGGTTATGCCGCACGGGCTGATCATTTGCAACGCCTGGTCGCCCTGCTCGATGAACGCGATGCAGACGTGGCCAAGCGTGCCCGCGACCTGGTTCTGGCCAGCCGCGGGGCCGGCGGGGATGCGCCGCAGCCGGTGGTATTGCCGGGGCAGCAGTAAGCGCTACCCCGGCAGCCGGTGCGTGATGTGGCTAGCCCAGGAGCTCGGGCAGTTCGCCAGGCGCGTTGTCCAAGACCTTCTGGGACAGGAATTCGGTGACGACTTCGTACCAGATCTTGGCGTGCTGCGGGGAGAGGATCCAGTGGTTCTCATCCGGGAAGTACAGGAACTGGTGCTCGGTGCTGCCGTCTTCCTTTTGCGGCAAACCGGAATCTGCCAGCAACTCGTACCACAAGCGAAGTCCTTCGCCGATGGGCACTCGGTAATCCTTGTCGCCGTGGATCACCAGCATCGGCGTGACAATATTGCCTACCGAATGATGCGGAGAATTCAGCTCGCGCATTTCCGGGCTCATCTCGCGGGTCCAGTAGAAGGCCGCATCGGTGGTTTTGCCGAAGCCCTCCAGTGCCCACAAGCTTGCGTGGGTGACGATGGCCTTGAAGCGGTCGGTATGTCCGGCCACCCAGTTGGCCATGTAGCCGCCAAAGGAACCACCCATCGCTGCCGTGCGGGCTTCGTCGATGTCGTCACGGGCCTCGGCCGCATCGGTGATGGCCATCAGGTCCGTGAATGGTTCCTGGCCCCAGCGTCCCCAGCCGCGCTGGATGAATTCCTGGCCGTAGCCGGTGGACAGGGCAGGGTCGGGCAGCAATACTGCGTAGCCCTGGGCCACCAACAGCCAGGGGCTCCAGCGCCAGCTCCATGCGTTCCACGAGCCCAGCGGCCCGCCATGGATCCACAGCAGCAGCGGTGCCTTGTTCTGCGCCGATGCCGACTCTGGCAACGCCAGCCAGGCGCGCACCGTGGAACCGTCTTCCGCGGTGGTGGTGACCTCAGCCAGTGTTCCAGGAAGCTGCGGGCGGGGCGCAGGGGAGAGCAACTGGGTCAGATCGGCGAAGTCGCCGGCTTCAAGCTCGTGGACATGGGTCAGGTCCACCGCTACCGGCTCGGCAGGGTACAGGTAGCTGGAACGCAGCGCGTAGGCGGTGCGGGAATCACGACTGATGGCCACGTCTGTGAAGCTGCCTTCGTCGGTCAGCCGGGTGATCTTGTCGTTGTACAGGCTCAGGTGGAAGATCGGGCTGTGCCCGTTGTCGTCCGCGATCAGCAGCATCGAACGCCCATTGGGAACCCATTGAATGTCATTGACCCAACGGTCCCAACCGGCAGCAATCTGGTGGGTGGATCCATCGGCCAAGTGCATCAGCCACAGTTCGAAGACCGGTGCAGTATCTGCTGTTGAGCGGTGCCAGCGAGCGTAGACCAGCTCTTTGGAATCTGGGCTGATCTTGCCCAGCGTGTACTCAAAAGTGTCATCTGGGGCCAGGAGCAGATCCTGGGCGCCGCTGTGCATGTCGATGCGCATGAGGCCCGGGGCCAGGGAGGCCCGTCCTTCGTTCACCTGCCACTCGGTGATCAGGAATTCGCCATTGGGTGCCACATCAAAGGCGGCCTCCTGGAGGTTCGCGCCGATGCCCGGGGTTAGATCCGTGAGCTCGGTACGGGCAGAATCCTGATTCTCTGGAAGTGTGCCGGTGTAGAGGTGCGGGGTGGATGGGCCGAGGTCATGGTCCCAGTAGCGCACCGGATAACCGGTGTGCAAAATCGCAGAGACCTTCTTGTCCTTGCGGGCCGTGCGCAGTTTCTCTTCGGCTTCAAGGTCCTTGACGCGGCTATGTGCGCTGGTGCGCAGGACGATGGTTTGCGGGGATTGCTCGCAGGCCTGCAGAGACTGGACGCCGGCCGGGTGGGAGATGACCGGGCGGGCTTCACCGCCTTCGGACGGGAGCAACCAGCCTTCGGGCTTGGCGTCGTCCTTGCTGGAGCGCTTGGCCACGAAAAGCAGATCGCCACTGGCGGTGAACTGGGGCTGCGATTCGCCCTGTTCTCCGAAGGTGAGCCTGCGCGCCGGGGCTTGGCCTTTGGGATCGATGGCCCACAAGGCGCTGTCGTAGCTGGTTTCGTCCTCGGATAGGGTGCTCATGGTCGTGACCAGGCGCGTTCCATCAGGGGAGAGAGCTAGGCCGCCGAGCCGGGGCATAGAGATGTACGAATCCAATTTATGAAATGAATGCTTAGAGTGTTCCACCTCACTCATCTTGCCACGCTTTGAAGCTCAACTCCAGAGATTGACTGATGTACTCTCCGCAATTAGTGCTCTTGTTGTGGCGCATTTACGAGGGGCCTAAATATTGGGCGGGTGCGAAATATACAGGTCGCGGGGATATACGAATTTCAGTAAGTTGGCGGACTATGAGAGCATCGGATGATTCGCTGTGAATGACAAACCGGAAAAATCAAGGCATCGTCGCAGCGATGATTTCGTAACTGATTGGTATGGCCGGTTCGACGATCGATTGGATTGGAATGCGCCTCTCGGCGGAGCAGTACTAGGTTGTATAGTGGTCCAAGAAAATTTTCGTGGAGGTCTCTCAGTTCTGTGGTGGCCGTACCGCCTTGGCTGCTGTGCATGTGGAATACGCAGGTATTTCTGGGTTAACACACAACGCAAGGTAAACGATGACGGTCGTGGAATCCACGCGATTTTTCCATCGGAACCAAATATCCCATTATTGCCGTGGGAGCATGCCGCTCATGCCGGAACGTGCCTGATTAGTGATCCGTTCTCTGTCACCGACTGCCATGGGAAGCAGATCAGCACGGCTGCTCTTTAAGATCCGGTCTTGTCGGATACTGAACTGACTTATGGTACGGTGCCCGCGTAATTATGGGTCATGCGATATTGATTCTGGTCTTCAGCATTGCGGACCATCGGTCGAAAAGCGCCGTACTCGCACTTGATGACGTAAATTTATGATCGTCGAACAGAATTGGTGTCTTTGAGTGGCATCCGGTTGTAGCGGCTGGATGATACTAAGCGTGATACCTACGTTGTTGACGACAGAAGAACTGGGCTGATGAGCGCATTCTCAAATTATGAGCTATTTCTCTCGGAGTAATCGCCCGTCTGTGAACCGGCGAAAAGTCTGGGACAAACCAATTCTCCAAGTAGTTGTGTCCTCGAGTAATTGCCCGTGAGCTGCGTTCTCCCGAAGTGTGTCTACTCATGTTGAGTAAACACACCTGATCAGATGCGAGGTTAGACTTTTGTAGTTTGAATAGCTGGTCCTAATTTTCCGTTGTAGACTACCTTGCCATGAGAAGAAAATGCCGTCATGACTTGGAAGAATGCCATGATGTCGACAATTATCAGCATGATGAGCGATCCATGCGCCGCCGCCCACATCAGGTTGGAGTTAGGGAGCATTTGGGCGACATCCATGCCACTGCCCGTCTCCATTCGATTGATTGCAGCAGTATCTGCAATTTGCCACAGCGTGTAGAAGGCGATGACTGCTGCATTCAGTCCGGTCAATGCCAATGCATAAAGAATTCGGAAGGCTTTCACTGCGTTCCTTGACATTATTGCTCCTAGTTACAGTTCTTCTTCACGTGTCCCCAGTATCCGCGATTCGGAAGTCGTGAGTCCAGACCCCAGTATTCTTTATTCGGGGCTCGAAGACGAACAACATCGAAATGGCAAAGAAACTGATTTTTCATCGAAGTTGTGTCCGGGTTGGGCCAACCTTTTCGTGTCGTCTTAGAAAGAGTTTCAGACCAAGCAGCCCACCTGGCAGCCAGCCCGGCGTGGTACCGGCCAAACGAAGTTGGATATACCTTTAACGTGGGACTGTATTGCCAAAGGTCCATGGCCCATGAGGTTTTGCTAATCAAGTTATATCCCAGCCAAGGATCGGCAACAACGGGAAAGTCCGTGTCGTTATCAAAAGCAACGTGCTGTATCAGTTTGTCGCCATCAATCCGGTATTCTGTCGGAATTTCATTGCCGTTGGCATCTTTTGCCCATAGGCGCGCGACTCCAACTTCCCATTCTCCGTTCTCATCAAGAATGGAGACGCTCCCATCACGCTCCAGTACCATTTCTCCTCCCGATTTACTGGTAACTGTGTACTCGTACTCGTTTGGAGCTTCGCTCGATTCAATGACGGTCGCGATTTGCAGAGAGCCATCGGTTTTTGGGAGGACGGTGCTCGTGCTGTCGTCGAAGTTGTCAAAGGTGACGCCGCCCAGCTCAGACCTTTTTCCTTGAGATGCCTTATCTGCATTCGGGAGCCTGACGTGAAGCTTCATCGTAGTCGCGGAATCCTCGTAAACTACCGGCTTTTCGGGGTCGGTGGTAATCACTACAGAGGATTCTTCTGAATCGGCAACAAATACAGCGCTAGTCTTGGTGACCGCGAAATTTTGGTCAGTGACCATTTCCCCAGCGGTCGCAAGCGCTGAATTTGTGCTGTCAACTTCTTCAGCGTGCGAAAGTGGTGCGACTATGCACGTCATAAACAAGGTCGCAACTATGGCACAAGTGACTCGGCCAACGTGGTTCATCCTTTTCAAAGAGTTAAAATTATCTGTTTATCCCAGAACTGCTAAATCACGGAGATAATATGACTTCAAGTCGAAAATTGTTACAAGTAGCAAATATACGGGGTTAGACGATGGCGACGGGGCGTAAGGCTTTTATTTGGCTCTTGGGGTGCTGATAGTAATGACGTTATAGGTGACAGTAAGAGGTCTTTAGGCTAACGAGGAAGTAGGGTTCAACGAAGTCGATTGGCATACCGTGTCTGAGGTATCTCGTCTCAGTGAGGTGTGTACTGTCAATACCAGATTAGAAGTGAACGCGAAATCTTGAGACCAGAAATCTTGAGACCAGTTGCAGAATCTGGGCTGCAGTCTTCAATTCGCTTTTGTCCGATTCGCCATGAGCGCCATCATATTGTTCAGATTGATCAGGTCGGTTTGAGTTACACATTCTGTGATTCTGAGGCACAAGGTAAAAGCGGAATAATTGGTTCAGCTTACCTAGACTGCTTAAAGCGGTAGCGGCGCAGAGGACAGGATCGGTCTTGTCTTCCGCGCCGCTTCCGAGACTAGGCGATTCTAGTGTTCCAGGGTTAGTCCACCGACGCCTTGGCGTTCATGCGAGCCTGGGCCAATTCATTGATACGGCCGCGGCACAGGTACCAGCCGCCAATGATCATCGGAATGATGATGACCAGCGAGGCGATGGTCCAGGTGCCTACCGGGTTGTCAAAGGCCATCATGATCAGCACCATGACCAGGAAGGCCAAGGTGACCCAACCGGAAATCGGCGCCAGAGGCATGCGGAAGCTCGGGCGATCCTGCTCGCCGCGCTTGGCCGACTTCACCAAGGCCATCTGGCACAGCACGATCATGGCCCACGAAGCGATGATGCCGATGGCGGCAAAGTTCAGCACGATCTCGAACGCTGCAGCAGGAACGATGGCGTTCAGGACAACACCGAGCACGGCCACCACAGCGGTGATCACGATGCCGCCGTACGGGACGCCGGCCTTGTTCATGCGTCCGGCGAAGCGCGGAGCCGAGCCGTTCAGGGACATCGAGCGCATGATGCGGCCGGTGGAGTACAGGCCGGCATTCAGCGAAGATAGCGCAGCGGTGAGAACCACCAGGTTCATGATCACGTCCATGCCCTTGATGCCGATGGAACCGAAGAAGGTCACGAAGGGCGATTCCCCGGAGCTGTAGGCGGTGTAGGGCAGCAGCAGAGAAAGCAGGACCAAGGAGCCGACATAGAACACGGCGATGCGGATGATCACGGTGTTGATGGCCTTGGGCATGACCTTTTCAGGGTTCTTGGCCTCGCCTGCAGCGGTGCCGATCAGCTCGATGGAAGCGTAGGAGAAGACCACGCCCTGCATGAGTACCAGCACCGGCATGAAGCCGTTGGGCAATAGCCCGCCGTTATCGGTGATTAGCGAGAAGCCGACATCGTGGCCTTCTACCGGGGTGCCGAAGATGACGAAGTAGCAGCCGATAATCAGGAAGGCGACCAGTGCGATTACCTTGATCAGTGCGAACCAGAATTCCATCTCGCCAAAGGCCTTGACCGAGATCAGGTTCATGGTCAGCACTACGGCCAGGGCCAGCAGCGCCCAGACCCACTGTGGCACCGAACCGATCCAGGCGACGTACTTGCCGAAGAAGCCCATGTACAGGGCCACCGCGGTGATGTCCACAATCGCAGTCATCACCCAGTTCAGCCAGTACAGCCAGCCGGTGGCGAAAGCGGCCTTCTCGCCGTAGAACTCGCGGGCGTAGGAGACGAACGAGCCGGTGGATGGGCGGTGCATGACCAGTTCGCCCAGCGCACGCAGGATCAGGAAGGCGAAGAAGCCGCAGACTGCGTAACTGATGACAATGCCGGGGCCGGCATCAGCCAGTCGGCCTCCGGCGCCCATGAACAGGCCGGTGCCGATGGCGCCGCCAATGGCGATCATCTGCATCTGCCGGGAGGAAAGGCCCTTGTGGTAATCGTTGTCGCCGACGGTCAGCGCGGCGTCAGGCACGTGCGCCGCAGTGGCGTGCGGGGTGGAATTGTCCATCGGGATCCTTGTTTTAGTCGGAGAGGTTGGCGAGGCGCTCGGGGGAGAGCAGCTCATTGAGGTCATCGGCGGAGAGCAGGCCGCGTTCGAGCACCAGCTCGGCCACGCCGCGTCCGGTGTGCAGCGCTTCGAGGGCCACCGAGGTGGAGGCGGAGTAGCCCAAGCGCGGGTTCAGCGCGGTCACCAAGCCGATGGAGTTCTCCACCTCGCGGCGCAGCGCTTGCTCATCAACGGTGATGCCGTCGATGCACTTTTCGGCCAGGGTCAAGCAGCCATTGGTCAGGTGCTTCAGGGACAGGCCGATGGAGTGGGCGATCACCGGCTCGAAGGCGTTCAGCTGCAGCTGGCCGCCTTCGGCCGCCATGGTGACGGTCAAATCGTGGCCGACCACCTGGTAGGCGATCTGGTTGACAACTTCCGGGATCACCGGGTTGACCTTGCCAGGCATGATCGAGGAACCGGACTGCACGGCAGGCAGCTGGATGTCGTTCAGCCCCGCCCGCGGACCGGAGGAGAGCAGGCGCAAGTCATTGCAGATCTTCGAAATCTTCAGGGCCACGCGCTTGAGCACGCCGGAGAGGTGCACGAAGGCGCCCACATCACTGGTGGCTTCGATCAGATCCGGGCTGGTGGTCAGCGGCAGCCCGGTCAGCTCGCGCAGGTGGCGGCAGGCGGCTTCGGCGTAGCCGGCCGGGGCATTCAGGCCGGTGCCGATGGCGGTGGCGCCGAGGTTGATCTCGGTGACCAGCGACAGCGACTCGGCCAAGCGGGCCCGGTCCTCGCCCAGCGTCACGGCCCAGCCGCGGAACTCCTGGCCCACGGTCATCGGCACGGCGTCCTGCAGCTGGGTGCGGCCCATCTTCACCACGGTGCGGAATTCAGCGGCCTTGGCATTGCAGGAACCCTGGAGCACCTCGATGGCTGACAGCAGCGGCTGGGTCGCGAAGTGGGTGGCGATGTTGACCGCGGTCGGGTACGCGTCGTTGGTGGACTGCGACAGGTTCACGTGGTCGTTCGGGTGCAGGTACTGGTACTCGCCCTTTTGGTGGCCCAGGATTTCCAGCGCCAGGTTGGCGATGACCTCGTTGGCGTTCATGTTGGTGCTGGTGCCGGCCCCGCCCTGGATCGGATCCAGGATGAACTGGTCGTGCAGCGAGCCGTGCGCGATGGACTCGCAGGCCTGGTCGATGGCGCGGGCGCGGTCCGCATCCAGCAGCCCCAGTTCGTGGTTGGCACGGGCCGCGGCCTGCTTCACGCGCGCCAGTGCGCGGATCAGGTGCGGGTTGCCAGCCAGGGTGGTGCCGGTGATGTTGAAGTTGTTTTTTGCGCGCAGGGTGTGCACGCCCCAGTAGGCTTCCACGGGGATGTCGAGGTCGCCAATCAGATCATGCTCGCTACGCGTTTCGCCGCTGAGCAAGGTTTCAGACATGGTGGATGTATCTCCAAAAAGGTAGTGGTTCGAGTAAAGAAGGATCTAGAGGGCAGCCAGTACGCCCACCGGCGCACCGCCGCCCATGGCAGGGGAGCTGGCCAGCTCGGCCAGGGCCGCAGGAGCGGCTTCACCGAGGTGCCCGGCCAGGAGCTTGACGGTGATCGGCATGCGCGCGCGATCCGAGCCATCGGCGATTTTCACGGCCAGGGCGGTGCCATCGGGCAAGGCCACGGCCTGGATGCCCTCGAAGCCGTCCTTGGCTACCGCACCGGGCAGGGCGCGCATCAGCTCGGTGACATCGCGGCCATCGCCGGCCACCAGTTCCGGGTATTTGGACATCGCTGCGGCCACCCGGGCCTCGGGGGTGCCTGCTTCGGCGGAGGCCAGGCGGGCGAATCCGCGGGCCAGGCCGATGAGGCTGATCAGGTAGACCGGGGTGCCGCAGCCATCGGTGCTTTCGCCGCTGATCTTCTCGCCGGTGAGCTCTTCGACGGTCTCCTGCAGCATCTGCAGCAGGCGCTCGTCGTGGAGGTAGTCGGCGGTGTCCCAGCCCTTCAGCTCGCTCAGCGCGGCCAGGGCCGCGTGCTTGCCCGAGCAGTTCTGCGCCAGCTGGGTGGCGGTGCCGCCAGCGGCCAGGTACTCCTGCTGCTCGGCCACGCCGTAGGGCAGGTCGGTGGAGTTGCGCAGCGCGGTTTCATCCAGCTTGGCCGCTGCCAGGGTGGAGCTGGCTACTTGCTGGTGGATCGGGGCACCGGAGTGGCTGGCAGAGGCCAGGGCCAGCTGCTGGTCGTCCAGCTGCAGGCCGGCGCGGAGCATGCCCACGGCGAACAGCGGCTTGAGCGCCGAGCGGGGGTAGTAGGCGGCCTGTGGCTCGCCTACGGCGGCGAGCACTTCCCCCTGCGCATCCAGCAGCACGGCCGAGCCGTAGTGGATGGATTCCACTGTGTGGCCGCGGGTGGCGGCTACCAATGGCGCGTGCTGTGGCAAAACCGGGTTGGCCAGCGGGTCGGTCTGCGACTGCGGGTGGGCGGGGATCACTTATTGCTCCTGACGATGGTGGACACTGCATGTTGTACTGCTGCTAGGTGATCGCCCATGGCCTGGTTGGCGGCCTGGGGATCTTGTGCTTGGATGGCCCGGTAGATGGCCAGGTGCTCGTCCCTGGAAGGGCTGCGCCGCCCGGCGACGAGGTTCACGGTTTCGGATTGGCGGGCCATGGCCTCGCGGATATCGGAGACCACCTTGGTGAACACCGAGTTGCCGCTGGCTTGGGCGATGGCGGCGTGGAAGGCGGCATCCAATTCCACCCAGGCGGCAGCATCGTCTTCCTGGTCCATCTGCTCGATCAGCCCGCTGATGCGTTCCAGATCCTCGGCGGTGCGCCGGGTAGCCGCGAGCGTGGCGGCCGGAATCTCGATATGCGGGCGGGCTTCGAGCAGGTCATCGGAGGAGAAGATGCCCAGCTTCAATTCGCGGGTGGGTCGGTGCGAAATGACAAAGGTGCCGCGCCCGGTTTCTGTGCGGGTCAACCCCAGCGCTGCACAGGAGCGCAATGCTTCGCGGACCACCGAGCGGCTGACGCCGTAGTCGGCGGCGAGGGCCGCTTCGGAGCCCAGCTTGCTCCCGACCGGGATTTCCTGGGCTTCAATGGCAAGGCGGAGTGCGTGGAATACGGCTTCGGCAGCGGAGCGTCGCTCGATCGGCTGCTGTCCGGGTGTCCAGCTGTCTGACAGGTTCACGAGTACAAGTGTGCGGGTGTGATGCACCCAACGTCAAGTTTTCACCACAAGGAATTTTGAACAGCAAAACAGGGGCTCGGCCTGCCAATGGCAAACCAAGCCCCTGAGCTGGGAGGATAAGCGAATCGCTGATTTGGGCTAGCCCAAGGAAGGCACCAGCAGCACCTTGCAGGCATCACCGGTCAACAGCTCGATCGCCTCATCCACCTGGTCCAGGCGCATGCGATGCGTGACCAGCCAGTCCAGTTCCACCCGGCCCGAATCCAGCAGCTGCAGGCTCTGCTCCCAGGTCTCCCAGAGGCGTCGGCCAAAGATCCCGCGCAGCGTAATGCCCTTCTTGTTGATGTAGGCGGCCACGTCGATCTGCGAGCTGCGGCTCGGGTGGCCGACGGTCACCACAGTGGCCTCGCGGCGCACCGCCTCGAAGAGCGTGTCCAGGGTGCCCGGTGCCCCGGAGCATTCAAAGGCCACATCGAATCCGCCGCGCCGCCCGGCCAGCTCGCGGCAGCGCTCCACCACGTTATCGCTCGGGTCCAAGGCAACAGCCCCCAGCTTTTCGGCCTGCGCCCGGCGGAAGGGATTGGGGTCCACAGCCACCACGTGCGAGGCGCCCAGGTGCTGCGACAGGTAGATCGCCGCCAAGCCCACCGGGCCAGCGCCGCTGACCAGAACCGAACCGCCGGCGACCGCGTAGTTGCTGCGCTGGATGGCGTGCACGGCCACGCCGGTCGCCTCCAGCAGCGCGCCGGATTCAAGGGACAGGCCAGTTGGCAGCGGCACGCAGATCCCGGCGGGCACCGCGGTGTATTCGGCGAAGACGCCATTAAAGTGCATGCCCAGGATCTTGGTCTTTTCACAGGTGTGGGCGCTGGAAGTACGGCAGGCGAAGCACTGGCCGCAGGCCAGGTGGCTCTCCAGGGCCACCCGGTCGCCAACCTTCAGGTTGCTGACTCCACTGCCGACTTCCACCACGGTTCCCGCGCCTTCATGGCCCAGAACCACCGGCAGGTCCAGGTTGAAGGCCTGGGCCGAGGGGGTCCACTCGTAGAGCTCGCGGTCGGTTCCGCACAGGGATGCGGCGCCGATTTCGAGTACCACCATACCGGGCAGGGCCTTGGGGTGTTCGGCGTTGGCGGTGAAGGTGGCTCCGCGTTCGGCGGAGGTCTTGAGGATTGCGCGCATGGCTGGTCCTTTCCAGTAATGATGCGAAGAGCTGTTGTTTTCTAGTGCCCGGTGAGCTGGGCAAAGCGTTGAAGTATGTCCATTGGCCCCACCTGGCCGCCCTTGAGCAGCATGTTGCACCCTGCGACCCTCGAAGGGCCGTGGGATTGCACAATGGGCCCGGCAGTGACAAATTGCCCCGCCACGCGAAGCTGCTTGACACCCATGGCGATCAGTGCGTGGCTTGAGGTGTCGCCGCCGAACACCGCGATGTCCCGGGTGAGCTGCGCTTGGGCCATCTGCGCGGCCAGATCCCCGATCAGGGCACCGAGATGGCCCGGATCGACCGCGGCGGACGCGGCAAATCGTGGATCAGCCGAACCCCTGGTGGAATGCACCACCACGTGCTGGCCACTGCGCAGGGCCTGCGCGACCTGTGCCGACAGCTGCTGGCGCAATGCTTCATCGGAGCCGTGCAGCAATTCTGCGGGCAGTGGAATTTCCACCCAGCCATGGCTGGCCGCCTCGGCGATCTGCTGGGCCGTAGTGCTGGAGGCGGAGGCGCTGACTGCCAGCACCGGGAGCTGCGGATGGGTGATGACCGTAGTGCCTGCAGGGCTGGTGGCGCTGCCCGGATTGCGGGTCAGCGCGGCCATGATGCCGCCGGAGCCAACCACCACCGCGGGTTGCCGCGCGGTGCCTTCGGCCAGCAGTTCTTCAGCCGCCGCATCCAGATGGGCTTCGGTGCAGGCATCGACGACGAAGGCCTCGTGGCCCGGGGTTTGGCGTGCGGCTTTCCACTGCCGGGCAAAGTCCCCGGTCTCATGGGCGGGAAGCGCGATGAGTGCAGGCTCGTTGCCGGAGGAGAGCTGCTGGGCCAGGATGGCCGAGAGCCCGCTGTCATCCATGGGTGTTGCCGGATGCTTGGACATCACCGGGTGCAGGTCCAAGCGGTACACCTGATCCTTGTAGCTGGCAAAGTGGTGGCCGAAAGCGGTGTAGCGTCCGAAAGCGGGCTGGGCCGGCACAACCGGCACCGGGCCATGGCCTTCGAAACGCTCATGGAGCAACTCGATGCCGCGCCCGATGCTGCCGACAGCGGGGGAGCTGTCAAAGGTGGAGCACACCTTGTAGAGCAGCACTTCTGGAGACCAGCCGGCAATTTTTGCCACATCGCGGCGTACCAGGGCATCAAATTCCTGGCCGCCCAGGGAGCGTGCCGGTCCGGCAACGCCGAGGACCTGGACATCTTCGGGCAGCGGCGCATCCCCGATGACCAGGGCTGCATTGATGCCGTTGGCGTGGGCCTGGGCGAGCACATCCGCGGCGCCGGTGAGGTCGTCTGCGACAAATCCAATGCGTGGCATGATCAGCTGTCCTTCATGAATTTCTTGACCGCGTGCAACAAGTCGGTGTCGCCGCTATCGGAGTATTCCGCGGCGGCCTGTCTCAGCTCGGTGCCATTGACCGCTGCCTCCCAGGCCTGGCGCAGGCTGCGCACTCCTGCACCTGGACCATCGGGGTGGGCTGCGACGCCGCCCCCGGCGAGCATCATCAGGTCGGTGGAGCCGATGGCCTGGAAGGTCGGGGCTGGCGTAGCTACATTCTGCCCTGAAGAGAGCACCGGCACTACCGCTTCGGTGCTGCCCAGCGGGGCCAGCAGGCTGCGAATATTGGCCGATACTTCTTCATCGGTTTCGTAGAACTTGCTTCCCAGTCCGCTGGCATGCAGCTGGTCTGCACCGGCCAGGCGGGCCAGCTGTTGCCACACCTTGTAGTCGACACCGAGTCCCGGATGGCGCATGGAGGCAGCCAGGCCGGCGCGGTGTCCATGAATGGCGACCTCGCTGAATTCGCGCAGCATGGCCAGGGCAGGAAGGCCCATCACGGGGATATTGAGCATCACGCAGGTACCGCCAGCCTTGACCACCAGGTCGTGGCGCCGGCGCAGGCCGGCGAGGTCTCCGGTGATGTTGAAGGCATACATCGTGTGGTGCCCGGTGACTTCCCGGGCAGCAATGATTTCCTCCATGGCCACGGCTACTCGGCGCTCCAAAGGAAGGTAGGCCGGGTCGGTCATCAGCTCATCGTCCTTGATCAGGTCGATGGAAGCCAGCGCGAGTTCGCGAACCACGAGGCGGAATTCGTCTTCCGACAAGCCGACGTTGGGCTTGATGATGGTGCCAACCATCGCGCCTTCAACTCCGCCCATGAGCTTGCGGGTTCCGGCAATGCCGAATGCGGGCCCCTGATGGGCCGCGATGAAGTCCTCTGGCAATTCAATATCCTGCAAGCGGCAGGCATAGAGCTCACCGAGCTCAAAGAGATTGCCCGCCACGGTGGTTTGCAGGGTCGCCAGATCGGTGCCGATATTCTCCATCGGGAAATCGACGGTGGCCAGGGCCGCGCGCACCTGCTCAGGGGTAGTGCGCGAGGGCAGCGATGGCTTGCGACGCCCGAGTTCCTGGATCCTGGTCACGTGAGCTGCGTGCCGGATGCGAATTCTTTCGGACTCGCCCGGCACAGGAAGGAACGTGCCGCTGGATTGTTCGCCGGCAAGAAGCGCGGCGGCCTTCTCAGGCTCGATGCTTGATTCGATGTAATAGGTGCAGCGCACAATCCGATGGTCGCGCATGGGGTACTCCAGACATAAATGTTGTTCTAGTGAAATCGTGGGGTCGGCCCGGGAAGAGACTTAGCTGGAAACAGCTGCAGGGGCTTGATTTTTCTTGGAGAGCCGTTCGTAGTATTCGAGCTCCCACTGTGGAGAGACCCCTCGTCGTTGCTGCCATTTGGCCACCAGTGCTACCGCAAAGGGGATCAGGATGGAGGTGGTCACGACGGCGGCGGCAATCTGTGCGGTGGCCACCGACTCGATAGCTTGGTAGGCCGGATCTGCCAGTGCCAACGCGGCAGGTGTGGCGATGGCGTTTCCTGCGGTGGTTCCTTCGGCCATGCCGGCAATGAGGTTGCGAGTTTTACGTGGACGGCGATGCAGCGCATGGAAGCACCAGAGCACCAGCATCGAGGCCGGGCCGGAGATGAGCACGGTGGCCAGGCCCAGCAAGATGCCCTGCATGCCGCTGGTGACCAATGTGGAAAAATCAATGCTTCGTCCAACAACAAAACCAAGGAACGGGATGAGCAGGGACTCGCCGACGCTCAGGAATTCACGGGCGGTTCGCGAAAGGTTTCCAAGGATGAAGCCCAGAGCCAGCGGCAGCACCAGGCCGATGAGATCCTGTAGCGGGAAGCTGGCTAGGCCTGCAGTGCCCAAGGCGATCATGGTGATGAAGGGACCGTCGTTCAGGGCGATGACAGCCACCGTTGCGCGGTCGGTCTTGTTGCCGTACTGGCCGGTCAACGCGGCGAAGAGCGCGCCGTTGGAATTGGTCATGGCTGCGATGATGGCCAGAGGAGTCAATCCCAACAGGGAGCCCCCTGGAGCCAAGAAGGCGACTGCCAGTCCGGCGGCGATGCCGATGCCGACTTTGCCGATGAGAATCGCAACGCCCTTTTCCAAGGTGGGACCGGTGGTGCGGACATCCAGCTGGGAACCGAGGCAAAAGAAAAAGAGACCCAACAGAGCCGCAGTGCCGTCGCGGAATAGCGCGGTGGTGAAGCTGCCTACCTCAAGAACCTGCGGGAAAAAAGTATTGATGGTGGCCCCGAGGAACAGCGGGATGAGCATGAGCGCACCGGGGATCACGGACATCTTTGTCAGCCAATCCTGCTTGCTGCTCTGATTGCTAATAGCCATGAGCTTAGTCTTTCTGCCGAATTGCCCCTGTGCTCTCGTCGCGGGGGCTTGCTTTAGGGAGAAGCTGAAATTCGTCATTCAGATGCGCTGGAGCTTTCCACCGCATCGGCTGTCCTGGCTGGCGTTGGCGAGAAGGACAAGGAAAGAATCTCTTGCTTCAAGTTGTCCGTACTTTTTGTACGTACAACAAGTTATAGTTAATACCAGGATGTGATCCGAGTCAAGCGAAATTTGTGACCTGGACAATATTTTCCTCATGTCCCAAGTCATCCTCCGGTGGCGGTTGCGGCGCCTTGAGCCCTTGCCAACACCGAAGGTGCGAGGGCGGAGACTAGACTGAAACGAAATAGATGCCAGTGATCTGGCATGAGGCCAAGGTGCTGTACTGGCGGTTGCCAGTGAAACGAGGAGGGGCATGAACTTCGCGCCGCAGGAGAGTTTGCTGAGCCGTTCTTCTGGCCAGCCGCTTCACGCGCAGATCCGGGACATCCTGCATCAGCACATCGTCGATCAAAGCCTGGTCGCCGGCACGCCGTTGCCTACCGAAGAGGAGCTGCAGAAAAACTTCGGGGTCTCACGCAGCGTGGTACGCCAAGCGCTCGCCGGGCTCGCTGAAGAGGGGCTGATTCATCGGCAACGTGGCAGGGGCAGCGTCGTTGCGGCCGCACCTGTGTTGCGCCGGCATATCCAGCAGGCCGGTGGCTTGGACCAGCAAGCTGCGGCCAGCGGCCAAAGGATGGCCACCCACATTCATTCCATTCAGCGTTGCACTCCTCCGAGGGAAGCGGCTAAGGCCTTGGGCGTTGCCGACGCTTGGCAGATCGAGCGTGTGCGGTCCCTGGATTCAGTGGCTGTAGCTTTCATGCGGACGTGGGTTCCCTATGGGGCATTTAGCGATTTCTCCGCTGATCTCCTGGAGAACGCTTCCCTGCTGTCGGTGATGCGCGAGCGTGGATTCGAGCCGGTGGGCGGTCCGCGCAGCGTCCAAGCAGTTGCATCAGACCGGATGCTGGCCGGAGTGCTTCAAGCATCGGTGGGCGAACCGCTGCTTCTGCTTCGTGGGGTAACCCGGGACGCCAGCGGCATGGGGCTTGAATGGTTCAATGTCTGGCATAGCCCGAATACCATCTTTGACGTGGACGCCCAAGTTGCCCCGGCGCCATCGATGACTGCTGGCCGGATCTCCCGGTTGCGCCAGTTGGCCAGTGAGCTGGAAGCGGAACTTTCGCAGATTGATGTCGAAACGGGCGGCCAGTAGCAATCCTCAAAAGCCATAGACAGGGGGAATGGGTATCGGAGAATTCTCCGATACCCATTCCCTTGTGGCTTGTTATCGAGTTTCCAGGATCTTCTTCAAGGCTCGCAGATCAGCCATATTGGCACGGCGCATCATGGGTTCCATCAGCGGGGCGACGAGCTTGCTGAAACCCGCGGGCTGTCCATCATTGCGCAGCTGGACCCGGGTTGCCGTTGGGCCCACTGCTTCGAATCGATAAGTGGTGCGCATGGGAAACGGGCCCTGGGCGGTGGCCATGACCAGTTCCTCGTCCTCCAGCATCGACGTGACTTCGTAGGTGTAAGAGAGGTCCCGGCCGAGGAAGCGGGCTTCAAAGGCGGTGCGGGAACCGACCCCAAAATCGTTCTGGTCCAGCCGGCGCACCGAGCGGATATTCCGATACCACGCCGGTGCGTTCAACGGATTCATCGTGTAGCCGGCCACCATGGACAGCGGCCGGTCGATCACGATGCTGGTGGAGACATCAACCATCAGCGGTCCTCAGGCCCCTGCTGGAACGCGGCCGGTGAAGGCAATCAAGCGATCCAGGCTGCTGGCGGATTCGGCAATGACGGCTTCTTCCGCGAAGGAGCCTGAAGCACGCTGTTCTGGACCGATGGTCTTGCGGGCCAGGCCGAGAACGTACTCGGCATGGCCCGGATGGATCTCAAAGCCCTGCCCCGTGGCCTGGGCGAAGTCCCACCCGTGAACCAACAATTCGAGATTCAGGATGCTGGCGACAACTTTTGCCGGCATTGCAGTAAAACCGAGATCGACTTCGCCTTCCAGGCCATGAGCCGCGAAGGCTTCCAGGGTCGGCTGTGCCAAGTTGGCGATGCGAACTTCGGCAGCGAGCGCAGGGTCGTCAGAAATCGCTGCGCCCAAGCCCTTGCCGATCGAGGAGATCGAACCAGCAAGGTGATCCAGCAGCTGGCTCACCGAGAACTCGGCGCAGGGGGTGGGGCTGCCAAGGTCTGCTTCTGAAATGCTGTTCAGGGCAAATTGCAATGCCGCCAATGATCCCTCGGCAGAAATGATCGGGTCCTGGGGTTCGGGAACGGCGTTCCACTCGTCGATCACTGGCTCGCCGGACTGGGCAAAGCTCGTGAGGCGATCCAGGAAGTGGTTCCATCCCTCTGCATGGCCCGAAGACTGTTCTGCGTTCAGGCCTTCATGGCGCAAGGTGACTGCGGTGCCATTCTCCCAGGGTTCCAAGGTGATGAAGACCGTTGAGTCGCCCGGCGGAACGGCGTCGGAGCCTTCCCAGCCCCATGTGAACACCAGGCGCTTGCCAGGCTCGATTTCGGTGAAGGTGCCCGTGGCCTGATGGCCTGGTCCCATGGTGAAGCGGAAGCTCCCGCCCATTCGAAGATCAACGCGGTTGGCAACGGTTTGCCAGCGGCGAAGGCGTTCGGGGTTGGTGACAAGGTCAAAGGCGGTGTCGGCGTCAACTGGGAGGAGGACGGTTCGTTCAAAGCTCATGGCGTTTCTCCTGGTGGCTTCTGTGGCGAATTCGGCAGTGTGCCGAGCGCTGCCAAATCGGCGGCTTCGGCGACAAGCAGATCAAGTTCGGTGTTCCAAAACGAGTCAAGGAGGACCTTGAGCTTCGCGATGCCTGCCGGGTTCAGCGAGTAGTAGCGGCTGCGTCCATCCTTGCGCGCTTGCAGCAGTCCCACGTCAATCAAAAGCAGCAGGTGTTGTGAGATGGCGGAACGGGAGACCGTGAAATTTGCCGCCAGTTCCGTCACCGTGCGTTCTCCGGAACCCAGCAACTGAATCAAGCGCCTTCGCGTTGGTTCGGATGCGACTTCCAGCAGATCAAGCATAAAAGATACGTTAGCAGTGACTAACGCATTTGGGCAAGGGGATTGCGGGAATGATCTTGGATCTCCCGTGAAACGCTGTTAAAGCACTAGTGGGCGCCCTGGCAAGAATGCCGGGGCGCCCACTAGTGGTGGTCAATGCTTACGGGATGGTGATGATCTGGCCGGCGTAAGCCAGGCCGCCACCGAAGGCAAAGAGCAAAGCCTTGGAACCTGAAGGCAGTGGCTCATCCGAGGCCATCATCTTCGACAGGGCCAGCGGAACCGATGCTGCCGAGGTGTTGCCCGAATAGACCACGTCGGTGGCCACGCGTGCGTTCGGAGCGCCGATCTTCTCAGCCAGCGGCTCGATGATGCGAAGGTTGGCCTGGTGCAGGACAATCGCGTCCAGCTCTTCTGGCTTCATGCCTGCGCGGTCGATAATTTGCGAAGCAATCTTTGGAAGCTGCGTAACGGTCCAGCGGTAAACGCTTTGGCCATTCTGCGCGAACTTCATGTTGTTTTCAGTTTCAATGCGAACAGCGTCTGACAGCGATGGAACCGAGCCCCACACGACCGGCGAGATTCCGTTATCCTCCGAAGCGGTGATGATGAATGCTCCAGCCCCATCAGCGGTCAAAACGCACGTGGTGCGATCGCTGAAGTCGGTGTAATCGGTGAGCATTTCCGAGCCGATGACCAGTGCATTCTTCGCGGAGCCTGCGGCGATGGCTCCCTGGGCGATGCCGACTG
Organism: Glutamicibacter halophytocola; assembly: GCF_001302565.1. NCBI lineage: Bacteria > Bacillati > Actinomycetota > Actinomycetes > Micrococcales > Micrococcaceae > Glutamicibacter > Glutamicibacter halophytocola. Next base: position 3,189,891 of record NZ_CP012750.1, on the reverse strand, counting down.
CATGGGCGAAGCCCGAGCAAGCCACGTTGACATCCATGGTGGCAGGACCCTGCTCCATATTCAGTGCGCTGGCAACGCGGGCAGCCATATTAGGCGAGCGGTCAGTTGCGGTGCAGGTAGCAACAACAATCAGATCGATATCAGCTGCCGTGATGTCCGCCGAATTGCCCAAAGCCATCTCTGCGGCTTTGATGGCCATGGAGTCCACGGTCTCAACACCGGTGCCCCAGCGGCGTTCCTCGATACCGACGCGGCGAGTAATCCATTCGTCGCTGGTTTCCACCAGCTTTTCCAGCTCGGTGTTTGGGACGATGCGCTCTGGCTGGAAGTGGCCAAAGGCGACGACTTTGCTGCCCGTCATGGATGTAGCTCCTAGGTGGATTCAAATCTGCTCTTCTAAGGGTAGTCGTTTTGGGTGCTACTCGCTGTTCATATACCGCAGATCGCATGTATTGCGGGGAATATCCCATGATTTCGGCAAATTTTGTTCGGTAATCGAAAAACAGGGATTCGCTAGGACTTCACATCTCGTCGGTTCCTTGTTCACCTAATCGTCAGAACCAAAAAGTTCAATGGAGTGAACGGCAGCAGGACGCGGGGGAGGGATCGATGAAGCCACTGACAATCATTCATATGAGCGACACCCATCTTTGCCCTGAAGGCCGGTTGCTTCATGGAAACATTGATTCCTGGCGGCGAACTCGCCATGCCCTGCGGGCCACGCAGCACTTTTCGCCAGACGCAATCGTCGTGACCGGAGACATCGCCGACCGAGGCGCTCCGATCCACCCGGCGGCCGCGGCGATGCTCAATGACATCCAAGAGGAGCTTGGCTGCCCGGTGATCAGTGTTCCGGGCAATCACGATCCACTAGGAAGCGTCGGCACGGAATTCAATACCCAGCGGTTATCGACCGGCCCCTACCCGGCCAATACCGTGCATGAAGTGCTGGGATTGCGGATTATCGGGTTGGACAGCGGCGGATTCCAGCTGGCGCAAGGCGAAGTGGACCAGGCCCAGCTGTCGTGGTTGCAGTCATTGCTCACCGCGCCGGCACCACTTGGTTCGGTGCTGCTATTGCACCACCCGCCGGTGGCAGCCGCGAGTCCAGCGAGAGCCGGGCGTGGATTAAAGGATCCGATGGCTTTGGCCGCGATCACCGCCGGCACCGATATCAGGGCCATCCTCTGCGGGCATTACCACCAGGCGGCAACGAGCCAGCTGATCAATACCCCGGTGTTCATGGCGCCAGCAGTTTCCTACAACATGAATCCTTTTGCCCCAGATGAAATTCTCGCGGAATCCGGATCAGGATTTGGGGTACTTCAAATAGGGCAAGAAGCAGTGAATTGGTTCGTTGCCTACAGCGACCACCTTATGACCGGGCCGCAGGACGCGGCGCCAACCCCGTCGGCGGGCGGCCAGCGGGCCGCCAACTGATATTGGCAAGAACTTCGCACTCAAGATCAGGATCTGGAAGTGCACGCAAGAAAGAAGAAGACGATGAGTGAACAGAAAATTGTATTGATCCGCCATGGCCAGACCGAGTGGAACAAGGCAGGGAGGCTGCACGGACGCAGCGACCTGCCGATGAACGACACCGGAGTGCGCCAAGCGCGGCAGCTGGCAGCCGACCTCGCGATGCAGGGGCCGTGGGCTGCGGTCTATTCCTCCCCGCTGTTCCGGGCGCTGCAGACTGCGCAAATTATCGCCAACGGCGTCGGCACCCGTGCCCTGCACGAAAACCCGGAGCTCATGGAACAGGACTTCGGCGATTGGGAAGGCAAGCTGGTAGGACACCCGGCCGATGAACAGCGCCAAGTGCACATTGGATCTGGCGAAACCGAGCAGCACCTCGTTGAACGCGCGATCAACGCCCTGTTCAAGATCAGCCAGCAGCACCCAGGGGAAAACGTGCTGGTGGTGAGCCATGGAGCGCTGATCAGCTCGGTGCTCAGCGCATTGACCTCGGAAGCCGATCCGCGGGTGGCCAACGGGACCTGCCGTGAACTGGACGCGCGGTTGCTGACCACCTACGTGTCCCGCGAACCGCTCTGGCACTAGAAGCCCAGCTGCGAACAGAAGGCTGCCGGCGATAATTCGCCGGCAGCCTTCTGGGTTGTTCGAGCTACAGCGAGCGAAGCACCACGGCGGTGCCCTGTCCGCCGCCACCGCAGATGCCGATGGCGCCCAGCGAGCCTGCCGGCAATTCCTGCAGCTGGCGGGCCAGCGTTCCGATAATGCGTGCGCCTGAAGCGCCGATAGGGTGGCCCAAGGCGGTGGCCCCGCCATGCTGGTTCACGATCTTTTCGTCCAAGCCCAGAACCTTGGCCGACTGGACTACCACCGCGGCGAAAGCCTCGTTGATTTCAACGGCCTTCAAGTCTGCAGCTTGGGCGCCAGCCTTCTGCAGCGCGGCGGCGATGGCGTTTGATGGCTGTTCGTGCAAGGTGCGGTCCGGTCCGGCGACAAAAGCATGTGAAACGACTTCAGCCATCGGGCTCAGGCCCAGCCGCGCAATGGCAGCGTCGCTGGCCAGCACCACGGCCGCCGCGCCGTCGGTGATTTGCGAGGAGTTGCCTGCGGTAATGCTGCCGTCTTTCGAGAACGCCGGGCGCAAGGTGGACAGCGTTTCAACTGTGGTTGATTCGCGAATGCCGTCATCCTCGGAATAGGTGGTTTCGCCCTTGCGCGTCGTGATGGTGAACGGGGCGATCTCCCCGGCGGCGAAGTCCCGGGAGGCAGCGGCGCGCTGATGCGACGCGGCGGCCACCTTGTCCTGCTCTTCACGGGTTAATGACAGGTTGGCGTTGTGCTCTTCGGTGGAAGCGCCCATCGAGCGCTTTTCTGCGGCATCGGTCAAGCCGTCGTATTCCAGGGTGTCGATCAATTCAATGGCACCGTACTTGGTTCCTGCACGGGCTCGCTGAACGTGAGGTGCCAGGGACATGGATTCCTGGCCGATGGCCAGAACGATATCGGCTTCGCCATTGTTGATGAGGCGAGTGCCGGCAACCACAGCTTCGGCTCCGGAAAGGCAGACTGCGTTGACCGCGATGGCCGGAACATTCAGCGGAATGCCCGCGCCGACGGCCGACTGGCGAGCGGGGTTCTGGCCTGCTCCGCCTTGAAGCACCTGTCCAACGATGACCTGCTCGACTTCGCTGGGGTCAACACCGGCACGCTCCAGCGCCGACTTGGCGGCGTGGGCGCCCAGCTCGGTGGCTGGAACGCTGGCGAAGACGCCATTGAATTTCACAAAGGGGGTGCGGGCGTAGCCCACGATTTTGACGCTCATGCTTTCGGGTCCTCCAGGATGCCGACGGCAAATTCTGCTGCCGTGATCTCTTTAATGGTTTCTGGGCTTTCGCCCGGGGCTACGGCGCGCAAGGTCATTCGCCCTTGCTCGATGTCGAAAACCGCGCGGTCGGTGATGATGCGGTCTACCACGCCAACACCGGTCAGGGGCAAGTCGCAGGATTCCACAATCTTGCTCGTTCCATCTTTGGCGGTGTGGTCGGTCAAGACAATGACACGGGGCGTGCCGGCAACCAGGTCCATGGCACCGCCCATGCCCTTGACGAGCTTGCCCGGGATGGTCCAGTTGGCGAGGTCGCCGTTTGCGGCTACCTGCAATGCACCGAGGATGGCTGTTTGCACGTGGCCGCCTCGAATCATGCCGAAGGATGTTGCCGAGTCGAAGAAGCTTCCACCGGGCAGGATGGTGACTGTCTGCTTGCCGGCGTTGATCAGGTCGGCATCTTCTTCGCCCTCATAGGGGAAGGGGCCCATGCCAAGCAGGCCGTTCTCGCTTTGGAGCTTCACCGAGACGCCCTCGGGAAGGTGATTGGCCACCAGGGTGGGGATGCCGATGCCGAGGTTGACGTATTGCCCGTCGGTCAGTTCGCTGGCGGCAATCGCCGCCATTTCATCACGAGTCCACATGCCTAGGCCTCCTGCCTGCTGCGCACGGTGCGCTGTTCAATGTCCTTGACCTGATCGGCCTGCACCAGGGTCTGCACGAAAATGCCCGGGGTCTCGACCAGGGATGGATCAAGATAGTCATCGAGGATGTGCTCGGCTTCGGCAAACGTATGGCGTCCGGACATGGCAACCAATGGGTTGAAGTTCCGGGAGGTCATCCGATAGCGCAGGTTGCCCTCGGAGTCGGATTGGTAGGCCTTGACCAGCGCGATGTCCGCGAAGATTCCGCGTTCCAGGATCGCTGGCTTGCCGTTGAACTCCATGACTTCCTTGCCTTCGGCCACTGGAGTGCCCACGCCGGTTGGCGTGAAGAAGGCTGGAATGCCTACACCGCCAGCTCGTAAGCGTTCCGCGAGGGTGCCTTGGGGGCAGAATTCCACATCAAGATCCCCGTCGAGGAACTGCTGAGCGAATAGCTTGTTTTCTCCCACGTAGGAGGCCAGGACCTTGGAGACCTGCCGGTTTTCCAAGAGGATGCCCAGGCCCTTTCCATCCACGCCCATATTGTTGGACACGATGGTCAAGTTGGTGGCTTTGGAGTCCCGCAAGGCGGTGATCAGCCTGTTGGGTATTCCCGAGAGGCCAAAGCCTCCCACGGCGATGGTCATGCCATCCCTAACGACGGCGGCTAGTTCAGCGGCCGCGTCTTCTCGAAACTTCGTTGTCATCGATATCTCCCTGCGTCCACTATGTGGAGTGCGGATGTGTCTACTTCCAAAGTTACGTAGTCGCAGATGAGCATTCAATAGCGATCAGGACATTGCCTGCGTATTGATCGGATGGTGAGGAAAAACGGATTCTCTGTCCATAATATGAACGCTTGTGCTGGGAGCTAGACGACATCGAATTCGTTGCCTTCGGGATCAGCCATGCACACTGCAAAATGGTCCATTTCGGGCAGGTCCATCACCTCTCGGATGGTGGCGCCGAGGTCCGCCAACCGCTGCGCCTCGTGGGTTACCCGCTCCTTGCGCGTCTCGAATTCGACGCTGCGTCCGCCGCCGACGAGGAGATCAACATGCAGCCGGTTCTTGATGCTTTTGGCCTCGGGCACCTGCTGGAACCACCAGCGCGGACCGTTGCCTTGCGGGTCGACCAGCGACTCGGGCAGGTCGCCAACCCCGGGGCCCAATTCATCGTCCGGAACGCCCATGGCTTGCCAATGCTCGCGCCAGGTTGCGTGGGGCTCCGGAGGCGCCTCGGGAATGTAGCGCATTGCCTGGGACCAGAATTCCACCATGGTCCGCGGGTCGGTGCAGTCAATGACTAGTTGCCATGAATTCTCCATGCCCCACAGTATGCGCCCCTGCTCCGGCAAATACAGGGCAATGGACAAACATCGTCCATAATATGGCCATGAGCAATTTACCGGCAGGTGCGCAGGTTGTCGGCCGGCTGGCTGCCGTGCTGCGAACCGTGAGCACCTCGATGCCCGCTGGCATTACGACCACCGAGGCGGCCCGCGCCACCTCATTGGCCCGGCCCACCGTGCACCGGCTGCTCTCGGCATTGGTTACCGAAGGATTCTGCGATCACGATCATCGCACCGGCAAATGGCTGCTGGGACCGGAGCTGTACCTCATGGGAGCCGTAGCCGCCGAACGCTACGACATCAGCGAGCTGGCGCGCGAGCACGTCACGGCGCTGGCCGAACAGACCGGAGAGAGCGCCTTCCTCTCCGCGCGGCGCTCCGATGAAACCGTCTGCCTGCTCCGCCAGGACGGAGCCTTCCCGATCCGGTCCTTTGTGCTCTATGAAGGCCGGCGCTTCCCGCTGGGAGTGGCTTCAGCGGGGATGGCAATTTTGGCTTTCCTGCCCGAAGAAAGCATGAAGCGCTACCTGGCCGGCAGCAGCCTGGAAGCCGAATACGGGCCAGCCCACAGCGCCAGGGAACTGCGCAAGAAGATCGCTGAAACCAGGAAACTCGGCTATTCGGTCAATCCGGGACTGATCGTCGAGGGAAGCTGGGGAATGGGCGCGGCGGTCTTCGACAGCTCAGGGCAGCCGGCCTGGGCCTTGAGCCTGACCGGCATCCATACGCGATTCGAGGCCGAACGGAGAAAAGAACTCGGTGAGCTGTTGCTGCATCATGCCCATGAGCTGTCCACCAAGCTGGCTGCGCGTACCGGTCCAGCCCAGCGCCAGTGAGCACTTGGCGTGTTGATAGGTACCTGCGGTAATCTCTCTGTTCGGCGGATTCAACTTCGGGCAGGACCGTCACCGCGATGCACAACAAGCACTAAGGAACGGTAGACGTGGCCACAATCCCGGCTGGAACCAGTACGCCGCACATCATGATCGATGTGGAGCAGCTGGAGAAGAACATCGAAAAAATGGCCCATCGGGTCGCCAGCCAAGGCCTGAAATTGCGTCCTCATGCTAAAACGCACAAGATGCTCGAAGTCGCCGGACGCCAGCTGGAGGCAGGGGCGGTCGGGCTCACCGTGGCCACCGTGGGCGAAGCACTGAGTTTTGCCCTGCAAGGCGTGGCCAAGATCTTCATCGCCTATCCGCTATGGGTCGATGAGTCCCAGGCGCAACGGATCCAGGAATTGATGAAGCGCGCCAAGCTCAGCATTGGCACCGATTCGGTGCAGGCCGTGGAACAAATGGCGCGGATGCTCGGGCCGCAAGCAGCAAAGATCCGCCTCATGATCGAAATCGACAGCGGCCATCATCGCAGTGGCGTCAGCCCGCACGATGCGCTGGCTATCGCCGAGGCCGCGCGTGCCGCAGGCATGCGCGTGCATGGAGTCTTCACCTTCCCGGGGCACAGCTACAACCCTGACGGCATCGACTGCGCCGTCAACGACGAGCACAAGGCGCTGGCCGAAGCGACCAGGATTCTGCGCGAGGCCGGGTTCACCATCAAGCGGATCAGCGGCGGATCAACTCCCACCGCGGCGCTCAGTGATAATTCGGTGCTGACCGAGGTGCGCCCGGGGGTCTATGTTTTCGGCGACGCGCAGCAGTATGAGCTCGGCCGCACCGGCTTCGACGAGATCGCCTTGACCGTGGCCGCGACCGTGGTCAGCCGCCATGAAGGCAATGAGCAGATTCCGCGCCGCCTTGTGCTGGATGCCGGAAGCAAAATACTTGGCAGCGATCGTCCCGCATGGGCTACCGGCTATGGCCGCATTGCCCAGTGCCTTGACGCGCGGATCAGCGCGCTCTCGGAACATCACGCCACGGTGCTGTGGCCTGAAAACCTCGAGCTGCCAGCGCACGGCACGCAGCTGCAGGTGATCCCGAATCACGTGTGCCAGGCGGTGAACCTGGTTGATTCGGTGCTAGCGGTGCATCCCGATGGAAGTTCTGAGCTGTGGGATGTGGCTGCTCGCGGGCTGAATTTCTAGCCTGCCAGGGCTTCTGGCGCGGTCCAGTCGGTGGCATCCTTCAGGGAAATCTGCAGGTTCGCTCCGCTAGCTTCATCCACCAGCTGGCGGTCGCCAACCACCACTAGGAGGCTGCGCGCCCGGGAGAATCCGACATATAGTTGCTCGGTGGCTCGGTTCATGTCGTTGAAGCCATTAACGCAAAGAATGACCACGCTTCTCTCCAGCCCCTTGAACCCAAGCACATGGCCGTAGAATTCCTCCTCGCGAGCATGGAACGCTGGCCAATACTCCGTATCGATCGTTCCGTTGTCATAGTGGTCCTGGTGGATGGGGTGCCGCCGATTGGTGGTCAGCAAGGCAATCTGGTTGTTGGCCCAGCCTTCATCGATCAACCGGTCAACACAATCCGATGCGATGTCCACGGCGTCTTGGGTTGGGCAGTGCACAAACCGAACGGGCAGTCCTTCGCCGCCGCGCAGCTTGACGTTGCTGCCGATGATTTCCTTGAATGTCCGGGCGATGCTCCGGGTGTTGCGCAGGTTGTCATCGACATGGATGGGCACCAGCGGAGTGCCATCGCCGATGTTTTCACCACTCCACCGCTGATAAACGTCTTGCCGGTTGTCCATGAACGCATAGACCTGGCCGTTAAGCGGATCCTTGGTGCAGGAAAGCAGCGCTTCCCACCAGCCCGGAGCAAAATCCTGGGCTTCATCAACGATCACGGCGTCAAACTTCTGCGACTGCGGCAATGATGGTCCCAGCTCCCTGAGCAGCTGGGGCATGGCGACATCGAAATACTCCTGGCCGGTGCCGTCCGGGACCCCGACCGAGCGGGCGTACTCATGGAATTCGCCGGTATGCGAGGGCTTGTTCTGCCGCCACAGATCCACCTGCGACTTGAGATAATGGCCCAGGCCCTTGTTGTAGCAGAACAAGCCGACGCGCAGCCCCTCTTTAGCCAGCTGCCGTGCCTTCTCCAGGGCCATCCACGTTTTTCCGCTGCCTGCACCGCCGATAAAACTCACGCGATTCAAGGAGCGGGTTGAAGAGAGCAAGATCGCTTGCCTGCTGGTGAGGGTTTCTTGCAGGTCTTCGTTGCTCAGTGCATCGCCATGACCGAAGGAATCATTGGTCTCGCCCAATGGGCCGGTGTCCCCTGTGAGGTGCTTGACCATGCGCTGGGCAAACTCGGGACTCAGCCCAGCTAGACCGCCGCCGTGGTCCTCGATGGCGCGGCGCAGCAATGAATCCAGATCCGCCAGCTGGGCACGGTCGATGATGAGTTCACGCGGCACGCCTACAGAGCTGTAATGGCTCGGCCAATCGGTATAGGGAAAGCACACCACATCGGCCATCTTGCTGGTGATCGGGGTTCCCATCAAGGGGGCGAGGGCCTGCTTGAACGCATGGGCGGCGCTTTGCACCTGGGCCATGGGGCTTTGGATGCGATGCTTGCCCTTGCCATCGGATTGGTACCAGGTGCCCTCTTCCACCGTGAGCCGCCCGCCCTTGACTTCGATGACCGCAATGCCAACGTGCGGCCACAACACCAGAAGGTCGATCTCATGTTCCGCACGCTGATTGCGCAACTGTACCGAATGGAAGAGCAGCACCTCATCGGGCAAGGCGCGGCGAAGGATTTCGAAGACTTTCTGTTCTGCTGCAGTCTTCTCGGTAAATTCAGGGTCTTGCGGATAACAGCGTGCCATGGATGCCTCCGGGGCGTGAGCGCGGGTGCTACTCTACTTGGCTCGCAGTCTAGTTGGTGCACCGGACAATTTTGCTGCGTTTTGGCCGGGGGCATGTCCTTGGCGCCCAGTAGAATCGCTTTGCTACCGGCGCGTAGGGCATGATGGGAGCTATGGAGAACAGCGCTGCGCCCGCCTGGGTGGCCAATTACCAGCCCGGCGTCCCTGCAAGTATTGACCTGCCTACCGAAGCGCTCAGCCGCATGTTCGAACGCTCGGTGGCTGAAGCAGGCCAGAGCCCGGCTACAGAATTCTTTGGGCGGCGCACCAGCTATGCGAAGCTCGGCGAACAGGTGGAGCAGGCGGCCGAAGGGCTGCGCAAGCTCGGGGTGCGTGCCGGGGACCGGGTGGCCCTGATCCTGCCCAACTGCCCGCAGCATGTGGTGGCTTTCTACGCTGTCCTGCGGCTGGGGGGCCGTGGTGGTGGAGCACAATCCGCTGTACACCGCCCGAGAGCTGCGCCACCAATTCGAAGACCACCAGGCGCGCGTGGCCATTGCCTGGGACAAGGTCGTGGGCACCTTGCAGGAATTCCCCAAGGACGTGCAGCTGGACGCAGTCATAGCAGTCAACCTGCTGGATGCCTTCCCGCCACTGAAGAAGATGGCGCTGAACCTTCCGGTGAAGAAGCTGCGCGAGACCAAGGCCTCGCTGACCACCGGCACCTCGGGAACCACGGCGTGGAAAGACTTGCTCGGAGGCGGCCGGCTTGATGCCAACCACCCGCACCCCGACGTGGATGACTTGGCCGTCATCCAGTACACCTCCGGCACCACGGGCCACCCCAAGGGCGCCATGCTCACCCACTTCAACCTGTATTCCAATGCCCTGCAGGGCGAGGCCTGGATGCTCGGCGCCAAGGAGCGCGAGGAAATCCTCTACGCGATCCTGCCGATGTTCCATGCCTTCGGCATGACCCTTTACCTGACCTTCGGCGTGAAGAAGCAGGGCCTGCTGGTGCTGTTCCCGAAGTTCGATGCCCAGATGATCCTGGACGCGTGGAGAAAGTCGCCCGCCACGGTGTACTGCGCCGTCCCGCCGATCTACGAACGCACCGCGCTGGCCGCCAAGGAACGCGGCATGTCGCTCAAGAGCGCCAAGTACTGCATTTCCGGGGCCATGAACCTGCCAGAGCATGTCGTGGAACTGTGGGAATCCATGTCCGGCGGGCTGCTGGTCGAAGGGTATGGCATGACCGAATCCTCCCCGGTGGCGCTGGGCAATCCCTTCCACCCCAGCCGGCGCACCGGAACCATCGGCGTGCCTTTCCCCTCGACCTTGATGAAGGTTGTCGAGGTGGATGATCCGTCCAAGGAGGTAGCCCAAGGCGAGGCCGGTGAACTGCTGATCAAGGGTCCCCAGGTGTTCCAGGGCTATTGGAACAACCCCGAAGAGACCGCCAAGGTGAAAACCGGCGATGGCTGGTTGCGTTCGGGCGATGTGGTCACCGTTGACGAGGACGGATTCACCCAGGTCGTGGACCGGGCCAAGGAACTGATCATCACCGGCGGTTTCAACGTCTCGCCGACCGAAGTGGAAATCGCGTTGCGCCAGCACGCCGACGTGGTTGACGCCGCGGCCTTCGGCAAGCCGCTGGCCCGCGGCGGAGAGATGGTGGTTGCCGCGGTGCAGCTGGAACCGGGCGTTGAACTCAACGAGGACGGGCTGCGTGCCCATTGCCGCGAGCTGCTCGCCGCCTACAAGGTGCCCAAGCGCGTGGTCCAGGTCGAAGAGCTGCCGCGTTCATTGCTCGGCAAGATCCTGCGCAAGCAGGTCAAGGACGAGCTGATCGAAAAGATCTAGGGTTCAGTCGACTTCGGTGTCATGCCCCGGCGTCCGCGCAATTCGTGCTGGGCGTCGGGGCATTTGCCGTTTTCAGTCGTCGACTTTTGACGTGCGCCAAGAGGGATTTCCAGAACTCGCGTAGGGGAGCTGCTCGTAGGGGAAACTATTAGCTAGCTTCGGTTTCATGAAATCTCGAAGCGGTGCGGACTCGCGATGCAGCCACCCAGAAAATGCGCCATACAGGTGGGTCTTCAGTTACGACGCCGCAAATAAACGCGTCATGGAGCTGGATGGCTGGCTCAATAGCCTCGATTTCTTCGCCCGAAACCATTGTCTCGGAGAAATTGATGGGCTATTCGAGGACGCAGCAGCTGGGAAATTACTACATGTTGGAAATGCTAAAACACCACTGAAGCCGGTGCGGATGGACCCTGATCTATATGAACTTCGGTTGCAGGTTCTGCAAAGAAAACTACGTTTCTATCACGGTGAACCTTCAAGCTACCCCTCAGTTCTAGTTAGATTGCACAAGCGCATCAAGCGGACCTGGCACGACGGGCAGGCATCGCTGGCGGTCTCGCGGCGGGATCAGGAAGAGCAAATGGGCTTTGCGGTCTCAAGGTACCGGTTCACCTGAAGAAGCAACTTAAAAGTTGCGCAGCGTTAGGAGCGGAATTATCATTTCAGCCATGGCAAATAAAACCAGCTGGCCCCATTTGTCGAATTCCGAAGCAATACGACAACGTGCGAAGAGCTTGTCCCAGTCTCATCGGCAGATGATTTCTGATCTCGTTGACATCCGTGTTGAGCGTGGCATGACGCAGGATGAAGTCGCCATAATACTTGGAGTGACACGCCAAAGGGTATCGAGAATGGAACAGTACGATTCAAATCCGCGCCTGGAAACGATCAGGCGATACGCCAATGCAGTCGGCGCGCGAATCGAATCCAGGGTGACCATTGATGAATCGCATGAAAACCAGCATGGCGCCAAAATTGCCGGCTGACATCGATGATGATCCAGCCCCGCGAAACTCATAAATTTTGTCAACTGTGCCAGCGGGAACTTTAGGACTCAGCGCAGCCGGGGCATCGCCGAGAGCAGCATCCGGGTGTATTCCTGCTGCGGCGAGGCGAAGATCGACGCAGTGTCGCCCTGCTCGATGATTTTGCCCTGGTGCATGACCGCCACGGTATCGCTCATATGCTCGATGACCGACAGATCGTGGCTGATGAACAGGTAGCTGGTTCCGGTCTCGCGCTGAATCCGATCCAGCAGATCCAAAACGGTGGCCTGGATGGAAACATCCAACGCCGACACCGGCTCGTCCAAAACCAGCACCGAAGGCCGTGGCGCCAGGGCGCGAGCGATGGCCAGGCGCTGGCGCTGTCCGCCGGAGAGCTCGCGAGGAGAGCGCGGAAGCAGGCTGGTGGAAAGTTCCACTTGTTCCAGCAATCCAGCCACCTCGTTGCGGTAGCCAGCGGTCCGCTTGGTCTTGCCGCCGCTGAGCGCATCGGCCAGCAGCTGGCCGACGGAATAGCGCGGATCAAAGGAGCCCAAGGGGTTCTGGTAGATCGCGCCCATCTGCTCGCGTAGCTTTCGGCGTTGCCCCTCGGCCAGGGGCGCGAAGCGCTCGCCGAGCAGGTCAACGGTGCCGGAATCCGGTTTCTGCAAACCCAGCACCATGCGCGCGGTGGTGGTTTTCCCGGACCCGGATTCACCCACTATGCCCAGGGTTTTCCCCCGCGGCAATTCGAAGCTCACCGCGTCCACAGCCGCGTGCTTTCCAAAGCTCTTCGACAGGTTATTGGCCGAGAGGGCCGGCGGGCCGGCAATAATTTTCGGGGCAAGTACTGGCGGCAGCACAGCGCCAGCTGCAGAAAGCGGCGCGAAGCGCGGGACGCCCGAGGGCACCGCTTGCAGGAGCTTGCGGGTGTAGTCGTGCTGTGGGTGATTCAAGACCTGTTCGGCCGGTCCAGCTTCGACGATTTCGCCGTGGCGCATCACCGCGATGTCATCGGCCAGGTGGGCCACCTGCGCCAGATCATGGCTGATCATCAGCACGCCGCGGCCCTGCTCCTTGAGCTTGCGCAGCTGCGAAAGGACCAGTGCCGTCAGTGCCGAATCCAGCGCGGTGGTTGCCTCATCGGCGATCACCACCTGCGGGTTGCCGGCCAGCGCCTGGGCAATGAGGGCGCGCTGGCGCATGCCGCCGGAAAGCTCGGGGGAGCGCTGCTTGGCGCGCAGCCCGGGCTCGGGCATGCCTACCGACGTGAGCACCTCGTGCACCCGCTGCTCACGCTCTGGCTTGGACAGCGAGCCATGATCCTTGAGCCCGTCAGCGATTTCCCGGCCCACCGGTCGCAGCGGGTCCAAGGCCATCAGCGCATCTTGCAGAATCATCGAAATCGAATTGCCGCGGATCTTCTGCCACGCCCGGTCATCCAGGCCCAGCGCGTCCCGCCCGCAAATGGTAAGCTCGCCGGCGCTGACACTCCCGCCGGAAAGGCCCAAAAGGCTGCGCGCTGTCACGGATTTGCCGGATCCGGATTCGCCGACCAGCGCCAGCACCCGGCCAGCGCGGATAGCCAGGGAGATGTTCTTCACCGCGGGTGCTCCGTTGAAGCTGACCGACAGGTCCTTGACGGTGATGAGCTCCTGTTCACTCATAGCGACTTCACCTTTCCGCCCAGGGCGCGGCCGATCAGGGTTGCGGACACCGCGACGGCCACGATGGCAAGGCCTGGGAAGAGGCTCATCCACCAGGCAAGGTGCAGGTAGGTGCGGCCGGCCGAGAGCATGGCACCCCATTCCGGAGCGGGCGGGGCGGCGCCCAGGCCGAGGAAGGAGAGGGCCGCGGCCCAAATGACGGCCTGGCCGATGCCCAGGGTCACCAGCGCCAGCAGCGGCTTGAGCGCATTGGGCACCAGATGGTTGCGGACCTTGAGCCAGCTGCCGCGGCCGAGCACGGTGGCGGCCTCCAGCATTTCGGAGTTCTTCAGGCTGCGGATTTGGCTGCGCACCAGCCGGGCATAGCCGGGAGCCGTGGATAGGCCGACGGCCACGATGGCCGGGCCCACGCCCGGACCGGTGAAGGCAATGATCAGCAGTGCCATCAGCAAGGAGGGAATGGCATAGAGCGCTTCGAGCACGCGCAGGATGATGTCATCGATCAAGCGCGGGGAGAGCGCGGCAACGGTGCCCAGGATGATGGCCAGCCCCATGCCCAGGGCCGTGGCGGCCAGGCCGATGGATAGCGAGTCCGAGGCGCCATGGATGACGCGGGTGTAGATATCGCGGCCCGATTCGTCGGTGCCGAAGAAGTTCGCCGCCCCTGGTTTCTGGAAGGCTTGCACCGGGTTGATGGCCAGCGGATCCCCGGGAGCCAGGACCGAGGGCGCCAGGGCCATCAGCAGCCAGAGGCCGATGACGATGGCGGAGAGGATTTTTGCGGTGCGGCTCATCGCTGATCACCCGCCGGGTTGATGAGCCGTTCGAGCCCTTCGGCCAAGGCCATGACCACGATGTAGACCAGCGCGGAGAACAAGGCGATGCCGGTAACCATCGGAATATCGCGGGCCAAGACCGCGGAGAGCAGGGAGCGGCCAAGGCCCGGGCGGGCGAAAATTGCTTCGACCACCACGGCTCCGGAGAGCAGCGAAGAAAACGCCCAGCCGGTCAGGCCCAGCGCAGGCAGGGCCGCATGGCGCAGGCCATGGCGCCAGAAGAGCTTGAGCCGGCTTTCGCCGCGGGCCCGGGCGGCCAGGGCGAACTGGCTGCCCATCGCCTCGCCCAGGGAATCGCGCATCAATTGGGTGAGGAATCCAGCCAGCGGCAGCGCCAGGGTCAGCACCGGGAGCACCAGGCCTTGGGCGGAGCCGTTGTCCACGGCAGGCAGCCAGCCCAATGCGGAGGAGAAGAGCATGATCAGCACCGCGCCGAGCCAGAAATGCGGGACGGCGGCGGCGATGATTTCCATCAGGCTGCCCAGCTGGCTGGCAAAGCGGCTGGACCGGGTGGCTGCCGCGGCGAAGCACAGGGCCATCAGCCAGGCGGCGGCCAGGGCCAGCAGCGAGAGCCACAGGGTATTGGGCAGAACCTCGCCCATGACCTGGGCGACCGGCTGTTTCAGGGAGTAGGAGGTGCCGAAGTCCAGCACCAGCAGCTTGCCCAGATACAGCAGGTATTGCGCGAAGAGCGGCTGGTCCAACGCGTACTCTGCCCGGGCGGCGGCCAGGGCTTCGGCCGAAGCCTGGGAGCCCGGTCCGCCCATGATTGCTTCGGCCGGGTCGCCGGGGATCAGCCGGATGGCGATGAAGATGGCCGTGGCCACCAGCCATAGCACCACCAGGGCGCCGCCGATCTTGCGCCCAGCCCAAGCAACCGTGCCCATCAGGGGCTACTGGTCCAGGAAGGTGTCGAAGTAGATCGGGGAGGACACCGCCGTGGTGGTTCCGACGCCGTGCACGTTCTTGCCGTAGAGGAAATGATTCTGCTGGTCATACAGCGGCAGCACGTAGTAGCCCTCGAGCACGATCTTCTGCGCCTGCTCGTAGAGCGAGGCGCGCTGCGCGCCATCCTCGGTCTCTTCGGCCTTGTTCAGCAGCTGGTCGAGCTTCTTGTTCTTCACCTGGGCGTTATTGGCGAAGTAGCCCGAAGGGGCAGGAACCGTGGAGTCGGAGTGGTAGAGCACGCGCAGCACCGAGGGGCCGACCTTGGTGTATGGAGCGGAGACCAGGTTGTACTCGTGCTTGGCTAGCGCGCCATACCAGCTGGACAGATCCAGCAGGTCGATCTTCACCTCGAAGCCCACGGCCTTGGCCTGGGCCTGGAACTGCTCGAAGAGGGACTGCTCGGCCGGGACCGACTGGTTGGTGGAGACCGGGAAGGCCAAGCTCAAGCGCTTGCCATTCTTCACGCGGTAGCCCTGGGCATCGCGTTCGCTCCAGCCGGCATCATCGAGCAGCTGGTTGGCCTTGGCGGTATCGGTGGTGAACAGCGATTCGTCCGAGTATCCCAGTGGCTCCACGGAGGATAGCAGCGAATTGCTGCGCTGGGCGGTGCCGAAGAACAACGCGGAGACTCCGGTGTTCGCATCGACCGCGCGGATGAAGGCTTCGCGGACTCGCTGGTCGTCAAATGGCGCCTTGGAGCTGTTGAGCTCGATGCGGTTCGAGGCACCGGGGCGCGGCGCATCGAGGTGGCCCAATCCGGCATCGGAGGCCGAGGCAATGGTGTCAGGCTGGGCGTTATCGATCACGTCGACTTCGCCGGATTGCAACGCCGCATAGCGGGTGGCGGCTTCCGGGATGAAACGCCAGGTAATGCCATCCAGGTAGGCGGTGCTGCTGGTGCGCTTTTCATCAGCGACCGGCAGGACATAGCCATCGTTGCGGACCAGGTTCACGGCCTTCTGATGCTCCCAGGATTCGACCTTGAACGGTCCGGTGCCCACCGGGGCAGCGCAGTTCGTGGCCTGGTCGCGTTCCAGGGCCTTGGGGGATTCGATGGCGGTCCACGGCATCGCTAGGGATTCGAGCAGCGCGTTATCCGGAGCGGACAGCTTGAGGACTGCGGTCAGCTCATCTTTGGCCTCAACACTGACCACTTTGCCCACGGCGAGGTATCCGGTGGAGGAAGCGGTATTGGGGTCCTTGAGGTGCTTGACGTTGGCCTTGATGGCGTTCGCGGTGAGCTTGGTCCCATCGGTGAACTTGATGCCCTCGCGCAGCTTGATGGTGCGGGTCAATCCGTCCTTGGAGACTTCCGTGCTCTCGGCCAGCCATGGGATGATCTCGCCGTTGGCATCCTTGGTGAACAGGGATTCCAGATATTGGCTGGCCACCAGTGCCTGCGGGTAGTTGCCGCCAACGTGCGGGTCCAGGCAGCTTGGCTCTGCGTCCCCCGAGGCATAGACCATGGTGCCGCCGGTGACCGGTTCTTTGCCTTGCGCCGTGGAATCGGAGCTGCCCGTTGAAGAGCAGCCGGCCAAGAGGGCGCCGATTAATGGCAGTGCGAAGGCGCCGGCCAGAATACGCGAAGAGCGCGAGTTGCGTTGCATGGGAAGTAACTTACCTCGGGGTGCTAGTGGAATGACCACTCCAACTTTAGCCATGTACGTTGCATTCGTCAGATCGGCGCCCTGCGGCGCGGATCCGACGAATGCACTGCACGGCTTCGGGCGTCGGGTATCTACTTTTCGCTGGCTACGGTCAGCCGGCGGTTTTCGTGTGCCGGGGTTTCGATTTCGTCGAGGATTGCCACCGCGAAGTCCTGGCTGGAAACGAAGTCGCCGGCTGGCGAATCGGTGCCCTTGGCGTAGCTTCCGGTGCGGCGGCCCGGTGCGATGACCGGGGCTGGTGCAACGACGGTCCAGGTGATTCCGGAGACGGAGGTGAACATGTCGTAGACGGCAGCTGCGGTAAGCGCTTCGGCTTTGTACGCCTCGGGGAAATCCGGGCTGTCGACCAGGCGGACACCGTTGATTTCGGTGGCGCCCGCGCCGCCAACGACGATCAGGCGCGCTGGGGTGAGGGTTTCGGTGATTTCCTCGAAAGCGTCCAGGTATTCCTGGTGGTCTCCGCCGGTGCGCGATGGCGGAACGGAGATGACGATGACGTCATTGTTCTTGCCGAGTTCGCGGTAGGTTGCAGCGTCGTCCAGTTCGGCTGCGACGGCGGTGGTGCCGGCGACTTCGGTGCCGGAGCGGGTTACCGCGGTGACTTCGTGGCCGCGGGAAATGGCTTCGGCAACAACTTCAGTGCCGACCATGCCGGTGGCTCCGTAGACTGCGATCTTCATGGTGATTCTCCTGTTGATTGGTTGTCGTACAACACGATGATATCCTTTAGATACTGACTACTACAACGAAACTAGGTTTCCTAATGGATAGCCATGAGTCATTCAATGTCTTCGTGCAGAACTGTCCTTCACGTGAAATTATGCAGCGCCTCGGGGATAAATGGACACCGCTGGTCCTGCTTGGCCTAGCTGGCGGGCCGCAACGTTTCTCCGAGTTACGCCAGCGCATCGGCAGCGTCACTCCAAAAGTGCTCACCAGCACCCTGCGCACCCTTGAGCGCGACGGGCTGGTGCAGCGCACCGTCTTCGCCCAGGTCCCGGTCCGCGTGGACTATGAGCTCACCGAGGTTGGCCACAGCCTGCTGGGCCCCATGGAAACGCTGCGCAAGTGGTCCGAGAACCATGCATCCAAGGTGCTCAAAGCCCGCGACGAGTTCGACGCCCGCGGCTAGCGGCCAGCTGCACGGGCGGGGAACGCAGCGAAACGGCCGAGCGGATGCGGTTCCGCTCGGCCGTTGCGCGGCTGGTTCAGCGCTGGTGAGCCAGCTGCGGGATTTTCCTAGCTGGACAGGTCCTTGCCGCGGGTTTCCTTCAGGGTCAGGATGGTGATCACCGTGAACAGCAGCATGGCGATGGCGTAGAACCCGAAGTAGCTGCGGCCGGCATCGCCGAACCAGGTTTCGAACCCGGCCTGCAGGTAGGCCGCCGTGCCGCCGAAGGCCGCAACGCAGATCGCGTATGGCACCGCGACGCCAATGGTGCGCACCGAGGTGGGGAAGAGCTCGGCGTAGACCGCCGGGCCGATGGATGCGAATCCTCCGATGAACACCAGCATCAGCGACATGGACACCGCCAGCTGGAGGGCTGAATCCTGCAGCAGGGCGCTGGCCGGGAAGTAGCAGGCGATCGCACCGGCGGAGCTGATCAGCAGCACCGGGCGCCGCCCGATCTTATCCGAGAGCCGGCCCCACAGCGGCAGTACCAGGATGAAGACGATATTCGCGGCCACACCGGCCCACAGAGCGCCCTTGGCATCCACGCCCAGCACGTTGATGGCATAGGCCGGGGTGGAGACGCCCCAGACGTAGTAGACCACGGTCAGGCCCACAGTCAGGCCGATGACCTGCAATGCCTGGCGCCAATGCCGGGCCATGTCCGCCAGCAGCCGCGGCTTGCCGGCCTGCGTGCTTCCCGGGTTCTGCTGGCCGCTTTCAAAGACGGCCGATTCCTCCATGCGCGAGCGCATGAGCAGGGCGACAAAGCCGAACAGCGCGCCGAGGGCGAAGGGGATGCGCCAGCCGAAGCCCTGCATCTGCTCCACCGTGAGCACGGTGGAGAGCACCGCGCCGAGCAGCGTTCCGAACAGGATGCCGGTGGTGCCCGAAACGTAGATCAGCGAGGACCACAGGCCGCGGCGCTCGGCCGGAGCCATTTCCGAAAGGTAGGTCTGCGCGCTGGGCAGCTCGCCGCCGTGGGCCAGGCCCTGCACCAGGCGGGCGGTCACCAGCAGGGCCGAGGCGCCGGCGCCGATGGTGGCGTAGCTCGGGGTCAGCGCGATGGCCAGGGAGCCGAGCGAAGCCAGGGCCACCGACAGGGTCATCGAGGCCTTGCGGCCGAACTTGTCGCCGATCATGCCGAAGAGGAAACCGCCGACTGGGCGGGCGACGAATCCGACGGCGAAGATGGCCAGGGTCATCAAGAAGGCGCTGGAGGGATCGGCAGGGCTGAACAGCTGAGTGGAGATGAACGAGGCGAAGGTCGCATAGACCGCCCAGTCATACCATTCGACGGCGTTGCCGGCACCGGTGCCGAAGAGGGTGCGGGCCACGCTGCGATGCCCGGCCGCGGGCTTGGCGGCATTGGTGGTGGTTGTCATGGCGGATCCTTAGTTCGAAGCGGCGAGGTTCAGGCGGTCGATGGCCAGCCGTGCGTAGGTGGCGGCGCCGTCGGGCAGCACGGCATCGTCGAAGATGGCGTAGGGGGAGTGGTTGTAGGCGGCCTGCTCGTGGTCGGAGCCTTCGGGCACCGCGGAGAGGAACAGGAAGGAGCCGGGCACCTGCTCCAGCACCCGGGAGAAGTCCTCGGAACCGGCCAGCGGGTTGGCCAGCACCTGGTGGCGCTGCTGCCCGAAAAGCTCCTGCACGCTGGACTGGGCGAAGGAGGTCTCGGCGGCATCTGAAACGGTCAGCGGGTATTCCTCGATGTATTCGGCGGTGGCCCACAGCCCGTGGGCGGCGGCGATGGATTCGACCAGGGTGGGGATCGAGGCCTTGAGCTTCCGCTTGGCGGCCGCCGAGAAGGAGCGGATGGTGGCCTCCAGATGGGCGCTCTCCGGGATCACATTGCGCTTGGTGCCCGCCCGCAGCACCCCGACGGTGAGCACCACCGGGTCGAAGACATCGAATTGGCGGGTCACCATGGCCTGCAGTGCCGTGACGATCTCTGCGGCCACCGGCACCGGGTCCTTGGCCGCGTAGGGGGCCGAGCCGTGGCCGCCTGCGCCGTGGATGGTCACGACCAGGGCATCCGAGGAGCTCATGGTGGCCCCGGCTCTCGAAAGGAAGGTGCCGCCCTGGGCCATGGCGCTCATGACGTGCAGTCCGTAGGCGGCCTGCGGGTGGCTTCCGGAGGCCTGGAGCACCCCTTCGCGCAGCATCACGCCGGCTCCGTCGAAGCCTTCCTCGCCGGGCTGGAACATGAACAGCACGTCGCCGGGCAGCTGGTCGCGGCGGGCGGCGAGCAGCTGGGCGCCGCCGACCAGCATTGCGGTGTGCAGGTCGTGGCCACAGGCATGCATGGCCCCGTCGATCTGCGAAGCGAAGGGTACGCCGGTCTTCTCCTGCACCGGCAGGCCATCCATGTCCCCGCGCAGCAGCACGGTGGGCCGCGGGCCTGAACCCTGCGCGGCGGTGCCGCGCAGCACTGCGGTCACCGAGGTGGTGTCGGTGCCGGTGGTGATTTCCAGGCCCAGGCCTTCCAGGGCGGCCAGCACCTTTTCCTGGGTGCGCGGCAGGTCGAGCCCGATCTCCGGTTCCTGGTGGAGGCGGTGGCGCAGGTCGGTGATGTCCGGGGCCAAGGCGCTCGCGTCATCGCGAAGCGATATGGTCAGATCTGCGGATGAGGCGGTGCCTGTCATCGTGGTCCCTTCGTTGCTGAGGTGGTCTACCCAGCGTGATGTGATCCACTTCACCGCATGCCGTAAACTTAGAAAATAGTTAATTGGCATGCCAAAACCGAAGGATCGTGCATGGAACTGCCCCAGGCGGACCTGGAGATGGTGCACGCGCTGCAGATCTTCCCGCGCGTTTCCTGGGCCCAACTCGGCCCCATCCTGGATCAGCACCCCACCACGCTGGCCGCGCGGTGGGAGCGCCTGCACAGCGAAGGCAAGGTCTGGGTCACCGGGCACCAGGGGTCCATCGCGGCCAGCGGGACCGTCGCCTTTGTCAGCATCCAGTGCTATCCGCAGGCCCGCAACGAGGTTTTGGCCCGCATGTGCGCCATCCCGGAGGTGGGCAATGTGGAGGAATCGACGCGCTCATGGGATGCCCGGCTGACCGTGCTGACCGGGGACTGGGCGCAGCTGACCGGGCAGATCCTGCCGCTGGTCCGCGAAGACCCGGGGATCGCCCGGCTCCATGTCTCGGTGATGACCGGGCTCTACGCCACCGGCAGCAACTGGCGCCTCGATGTCCTCTCCCCGGCCCAGCAGCAGCGGCTGCGCGAGCTGAATCCGGTCAACGCGGCCCCGGCCGGCTCCCCGGTGCCCCAGCAGAACCAGCTGCGCCGGCTGCTTTCCGTGGACGGGCGGATGCCCGCCGCGCAGATCGCCGCGGAGCTGGGCATCCACCCGAGCACCGCGGCCCGCCACCTGCGCCAGCTGCTGGACTCCAGGGCGGTGCTGCTGCGCTGCGAGCTGGCCCAGAACTACTCGGGGCATCCGGTCTTCTGCCATTGGCATGCGCGCATTCCCCCGACGCAGCTTGAGGCCGCGGTGCGGCAGCTGCGTTCCCTGCGCACCCTGCGGCTGTGCGCGACGATCACCGGGGATTCGAATTTCACCTTCGCCCTGTGGCTGCGCAACCCGGGGGAGATTGCCGAGGTGGAGCGCGTCCTGCAGCAGGTGGCCCCGGGGATGCAGATCATCGATTCCGATGTGGGGGTGCGCACGCATAAGCGCATGGGATGGATGCTGCGGGCGGACACCACGGCCACCGGGCAGGTCATCACCCACAAGGCCGGCTAGGCCAGCTCCTTGAACATGAGGTGCAGGCCCACCATGCCGTGCACCCGGTGGTTATAGGCACCGGGCACGGTGCCCAGGATCCTGAATCCCAGCGATTGCCACAGGTGCACCGCGGCGTAATTCGTTTCAACCACGGCGTTGAACTGGATGCCGCGATACTGCTGTTCCCTGGCCCAGGCGATCACATGCTCGCCCAGCAGCCGGCCGGCGCCGAGGTTCCGGTAGCCGGGGTCCACCAGGAAGGACGCCGTGGCAAGATGCGCCCCACGCCCGGGCCTATTGGGCCCCATCTTGGCCGAACCGATAATTCTCCCGCCATCCACCGCGACCACGCTCTGCCCCGGCAGGCATTCCATCCACCAGGGTTCGGCCTCGTCCATGCTCTGGTCCTCGGGGAAGGCGTAGCTCTGCCCATCGGCCATGATTTCGCGGTAGAACGGGTAGATGGCCGGCCAGTCGTCGGCGGTGGCTGTTCGGATCTGCATACCGGCCAGCCTAGTTGCTGGCGGTGATGATGCGGGGCAAGCGGCGGAACTTGAGTTGTAGCGCGGGTCACATAGACTGTGCTCACATGGAGCAATAACGGGCAAAGGAGCCGGTGGTGTTTGAAATAAGCGAAGACCAGAAGTCGCTGATCGGCATGGTCCACGATTTCGCGGAAACGAAGATCGCACCGATGGCCCAAAAATGGGATGAGGAACAGCATTTCCCCATTGATGTGCTCGCCCAAGCCGGCCAACTGGGCATGGGAGGCATCTACGCCTCGGAGGAGCACGGCGGCTCGGCGCTCACCCGCAGCGACGCGGTACTCGTCTTTGAAGAGCTGGCCAAGGCGGACCCCACGCTGGCCGCCTACATATCCATTCACAACATGGTGGTGTGGATGGTGGACAGCTTCGGCAATGAAAAGCAGCGGGCCGCCTGGCTGCCGGAATTGATCAGCATGGAACAGCTGGGCTCCTATTGCCTGACCGAACCGGGCATCGGCTCCGACGCCGCGGCACTGAGCACCCGCGCCCGCAGGGATGGCGACGAATATGTGCTCAGCGGCGTCAAGCAATTCATCTCCGGGGCCGGAAGCTCGGGACTGTATATCGTCATGGCCCGCACCGCCGATACCGGAGCCCGGGGGATCAGCGCATTCCTGGTCCCCGCCGATCTGCCGGGACTGGGCTTTGGCGCCAATGAAAAGAAGATGGGGTGGAAAGCCCAGCCCACCCGCCAGGTCATCATGGAAGGCGTGCGCATTCCCGCCGAAAACCTGCTGGGCGAGGAAGGCCAGGGATTCTCCATGGCCATGAAGGCGCTCAATGGCGGACGGCTGAATATTGCCGCCTGCTCGCTGGGCGGCGGCCAGCTGGCTTTGGACAAATCGGCCGCCTACCTCAAGGAGCGCCAGGCCTTCGGCGGGCCCCTGGCCAAGCAGGAAGCCCTGGTTTTCAAGCTGGCCGACATGGACATGGAGCTGGAAGCGGCCCGTTCTTTGCTGCGCCGCGCGGCCAGTGCCCTGGATGCAAAGAGCCCGGATACGGTGCGGCTTTGTGCCATGGCCAAAAAGGTCGCCACCGATGCCGGTTTCAACGTCGCCAACAGCGCCATCCAGCTGCACGGAGGCTACGGCTACCTGGCGGACTACGGCATGGAGAAGATCTTCCGCGACCTGCGGGTGCATCAGATCCTGGAAGGAACCAACGAGATCATGTCGCTGATCGTGGGACGGATCCTGCTGGAAGACTGAGCGGCGATCAGGATCGCGGAGCGCTGATTTCGGTGGAGCGCACCGGGTGCGACGAGTGCGAATCGCGCGGATCGGGGTGCACCGCCTTGATGACCGGTCGGCTGGAGGCTATCTGCTCGATGGTGCCCAGCGCCATGGCATCAAGCAAGGTGCGCTGGGTTGGCCGCATCATCTTCAGCTCGCCGCGTTCCAGCGCCGCGAAAAGCTCCTCGGGCTTGGCCCAATGGGATCGCACAGCCTCGGTGGTTTGGTGCGCCGGCTCCTGGCCCGCGGCCAGTGCCGCGACAAAAAAGTAGGTGTCAAAGCGGCGCGGGAAGCCGGTGGGAGTCACCCAGTTGGCCCACGGGAAAAGCTGCCCGGGCTCAAGGGACAGCCCGGTTTCCTCATGCACCTCGCGCAGGGCGGCTGCCAGGATTTCCCCGGCTTTTTGCGGGGCTGCCGCTTCGCCTTCGTCCCACACGGCAGTGCCGGCCCACTGCTTGCAGTGTGCGCTGATGATCGTCTCGCCAAGATGTCCGCTGGCTGCCGTTGCGCTGTCCTTGGGGTCAACGCGGCCTCCTGGATACACGACCATGCCCGCCGCGAAGTCCATGGTGGACACCCGATGCTGGATAAAGACCTCGAAGCCGCCATTGTTTTCGCGCAGCATCAGCACGCTGGCCGCACGGCGGATAGGAACCTCGGGCACGGTCTGGGGACTTGATTCGCTCATGTCCACCAGTATGGCGTGATCAGCGTTGGCCGTCCAAGGCGCTGTCGCCCTCTTGCAAGGACAGTGCCGACAGCGGGCACATTTTCACCGCCTCGCGAGCAGCCTCCAGCTGGTCGGCCTGCACCCGGACCTTGCCATGATCGGTGCCCTGGCCTTCCCGCGGCAGAGGATAACCCCACGGGTCGCTGTCCAGGGAATCGGCCATCAGCTCAAGGCACAGCCCCCGTCCCTGGCACCGAGTCCAATTGATGTTCAGTTCTGCGCTCATCGCTGCTCCTGGGTGGTGTGAAGGCAGGTGCCAGAGCGGTGCGCTGCGACCTCGTCGCCAAAAACCTGCAATGCGCTGATGGCCAAGCGCGCCGAGGCATCTGGATGATGGCACGAGCCCCGGCCGGTCACGAGTGCACCGAGCCGGCGAATCTGTTCGGGCAGTTGCGCATTGGCGCGGCGCTGCGCGAGCGCTTGAAAATCGCGGGCCAAGGTCGGCAGCCCATGAAGGCAAGGCCCGCACTGGCGGGCCGAAGAGCGTGCCAGATAATCAATGATCTGCGAGGTCCGCTCCAAGGGGCAGGCATCGTGGCGCAACACTTCGATGACTCCGGCCCCGGCCGCCAGGGCCACCGGGCGGCGGTGAACATCGTTGGTGGCGGCTAGTTGGATCCTTGGATCCTTGGTCCATTGACCGTGATAGCCACCGACAAGAACAGCCTGTATATTCGCCGCGGAGATCTGCAGTTGTTCAAGAACCAGCGAAAGATCGCTCGAACCGTGGACCTCGTGAACCTGGTAGCGGCCCTGGTCATGAATAGTCAGCAAGCGGCTGCCCGGATCCGCAGCGGTGCCCGCAGTCTGGAACCATGCCGCGGAATATCTGGCGATCAGAGCCAAATGGGCCAACGTTTCCACGTTGACCAGCAAGGTCGGCGCTCCAGCTAAACCGGCGTCGCTCAAATGCCCTGCAGGATGCCGCGGCAGCGAAGGGCCGCCTTCGAGCGAAGAAATCACGGCGGTGGCTTGCCCTGCCAGGAAATGCGAATCCGTGGCGTGCAATGCCACAGAGTTCTCGCCGCGTTCGGCCAGTGCTTCAAGCAAGCGGGGATGCACGCCGGATTTCGCCGCGAGCCAGCTGTGGCTGGCCCCTAGGATTCGTGCAGTGAGAAGCAGCCCGTCGAGCACCAGATGGGGCGCATGGACCAGCAGCAGCTGGTCCTTGCAGCTCAGCGGTTCGCCTTCTGAACCATTGCCGATGACAACGGGCGCTCGCCGGGTGCGAGCGGCGGAGCGCTGTACCGCAGCAATCTTGCGCGCGGTGGGGAAAGCGCCGCCACCGCGGCCAGCCAAGCCGGAGGCGTCCCATTCGGCCAAGATCTGCTGGTCAGAAGTGGTCGGGGGCAGCGGGCCAAAGCATTCAAGATGCTCAGTCCACCGCGCGTCGGGACCTGCCGCGAGCAACCGCGGTTCTTCAAGGACACCGCGGTGCATGGTGGGGATGGTGGTGGTCATGGCTTTGCTCCTTCACGGGCCAGTCGGCGGGCGGATGCATGATCCGCATAGTTAGCTGTCAGCCGCCAGATGCCGGCGGTGGCGACAAGCGCGATCGAAACGACGGTGATGACGCGGTACCAAACGGCGCCGGCGTCTGAACCGTTGCCCAGCCCGTGGGCCACGGCAATCGGCCACAACAGGTAGGAAGCGAGGTGGATGCCTCGAAACATCGGCTGGCTCAGGCGCTGGCGCAGTAACCCGGTCAGTGACACCGCAAGCATCAGCAACAGCCCGACAGTTCCTAGTCCTTGCCAGAATGGCCGGTATTCGCCGAAGAACGGGATGAGCAGGTCGATCAGGTGTACCCGGGCGTAGGAATCAGCGAGAAGGGCAATGACGTGCAGCGCGGCAAAGAGCACTGACAAAAGCGAAAAACTTCGGTGGAGCAGGCTTTGGGTGTAGCGGGATAGGGCACCGAAGGACCTTCCCGAACGGGCCATGATCCCCAGCAGCAGCGAACCGGTCAATAGGCACAGGCTGATGATGCCGCTGGTGCGCGCGATGGACCAGAATAACTCATCCATTCTCGCTCACGCTCCCTGGCTTGCGGGCCGGTGCAGGCCAGCGGGAGGTGCCCTGCACCGTGCCATCAAGGCCGACCAGGCGGGCAGGAAGGTTCATGGATTCCAGCCATTGCAGTGCTTTGGCTCCGCGCACGATGCCCGCGGTCGTATAGGTATTGGCTTGCAGGCAGGTTGACGCGGCGACAGTGATGCTGGAATGAACCCGGTGCGCTGGCAGCCCGAAGGCCGGATCAAGAATGTGGTGCATGGCCAGTCCCCGGTGGCTCCAGCGGCGCTTGCGCGTACTGGAGGTGGCCATGGCAAAACCGGAATGCAACGAGACCTGTTGCCATGGATCGGCATCGGTGTCCCGAACGAGCACCTGCCAGGGTTCCTTGGCGTTGCCGGCGGTAGCAATGTCTCCGCCGAGGCTGACCAGCGCCGCGGTATCCAATTCCTCTGCCACCCGTGCAGCAGCCAGATCAGCGGCCATGGCTTTGGCCGTGGCCCCCAAGTCCAGCGCGGTGCCGGCGGGCAGCGTGAGCTTCGTGCCGTTCAGCTGGATCAGGGGCCACAAGATCGGGCGCAGGGGGCCTTGGGTGATGCTCACGCCCTTGGCGGTTATTGCAGGCAGCCGGGCGAAATCGCGATCGTAGCCCAGATTGGCCAATTCGCCGCCCAACAGCGGATCAACGTCTCCGTCGCTGTCGCGCGCTGCTTTCAGGGCGCCGTCAATGAGCAGAGCCAGTGTGGGGGAGATGCTGGTGTTGTTGGCGCCAGTTCGAGCCAGCTGCATCACCTCGGAATCGGGACGGAACCTGCTGCTGGCCAATTCGACCTCGGCAAGGACCGAATCAACAATTGCCTTGGCGGGCTTGAGCAGATGAGCAGTTTCTACCGTCATCGCCGCGCTCAAACCCCAGATTTTCCAGGTAGTTTTGCCACTCATGGCTATGACCCCGAGGATCTTGCACTGATTGAGCCACGGGTGCCCGGGGAGACCGGTGAGGAGCCATTGGCGCTTGAGTCCAGGGAATCCGTAGTGGACTCGGAACTTGACCCGGAACCGGCGTTTGAATCCGTGTCGGTTTCCGGAGTTTGCGTCGTCTCCTGGCTTTGCGTCGTTGAGCTCTTCGCACTGCTGTTATCGGTGGTTGACACAGTCGTTGGTGATTGCGTCGACGCCTCATCCTGCGTCGTGGTGAGGACTGCGCCACTGCCGATCACCGCGACGCTCGAGGCGGCGACGGCGGCAGCGATTCGTCTGGACGCTCGACGTTGCTGGTTGAGGGGGTTCATGGTGGCCTTTTCGCATTTCGATGGGTATCTGCAATTTGATAGTCCCAAGGCATTCTTTGACCATGCCCTGCCATTTGTAGCAACTGTCTTTGAATATTTGCGCGATTGGCACGGGCTGGGATCGCCAAGCCGTGCATTAGTGCACATTGACCTGCGGAATCTGCACAGCGCGAATCGTTGACCCGGGTTGGAAATTGGCCATAGCTTGGCAGTGGGCTTCCGAGAATCGGGCCCTTGCCGCAACGGTGCGCACGAAGGGATATCACGGGCCATGACCCAGGAAACAGAACTGCCGGCCACCAGCAATGACGGCTTGCGAGGCCGGCGCGCATTGGTCACCGGGGGTGCCAGCGGAATTGGATTCGCCTGCGCGCAAGCACTGGCCCAGGCAGGTGCCGCAGTCACGATCGCGGACAGGGATGAGCAGGCGGCCCGCGAGGCTGCGGCCCGTTTGGGAGGGAGCGCCTGGGCGGTGGATCTTTCGCAGACCGAGTCCCTTGAGCAGTGCAGCGTCGAGACCGACATCCTGGTCAACAACGCTGGCATCCAGAGGGTGGCAGCCATCGATGAATTTGATCCCGGGGCGTGGCGGCTGATCCACCGGCTCATGCTGGAAGCGCCATTTCTGCTCATCCGTGCCGCCCTTCCCGGCATGCGCGAACGCGGCTTCGGCCGGATCATCAATATCTCCTCGATCCACGGCTTGCGCGCCAGCGCCTTCAAGAGCGCCTACGTTTCGGCCAAGCACGGGCTGGAAGGCCTGTCCAAGGTCACCGCGCTGGAGGGTGCTGAGCATGGAATCACAAGCAATTGCATCAACCCGGGATATGTCCGTACGGCATTGGTGGAACAGCAGATTGCTGATCAGGCCAAGCTGCACCAGATCCCCGAATCGCAGGTAGTGCAGAAGATCCTGCTGACCGAGGCTGCTATCAAGCGGCTGGTTGAGCCAGAAGAAGTCGCCTCCCTCGTGGCCTGGCTCAGCTCATCATCGGCGGGCATGGTCACCGGTGCCTCGTACACCATGGATGGAGGCTGGAGCGCGCGGTAGCCACCGCCGGGCACTATGCAGGAGGGAAAAGAACTGTTCCGCTGGCGGCCACGGCTGCGATGATCAGCGTTGCAACCAGTCCCAAGAGCAATGCCTTGATCCCGGAGGTGAAGATGCTGCGCAGGTGGACCCCGAGCCCCAGGGCAAACATGGCCGCAGACAAGAGCAGGGTTTGCACGGTGGAAGCGCCGTCGATGAACACCTCGGGGAGATCCATGGTGGTGCGCACCAGCATGGTGGCCAGGAAACCAATGATGAACAAGGGCACCAGCGGCGGATTCTTGTCGCCGCGAACGCTGTGCTTGCGCCGCATATAGATTCCGACTCCGGCAACCACCGGAGCGAGCAGGAGAACCCTGGCCAGTTTCACGGTGACGGCCACGGCCAAGGCGGCTGCCGACACCGAGCCAGCGCCGGCCACAACCTGTGCCACCTCATGGGTTGAAGCGCCCACGAGCATGCCGATGCCGCGTTCATCCAAACCCAAAAGCAGGCCCAGCGCGGGCATGGCCGGAATCATCAGGGTTCCGAAAAGCACCACCAGGCCAACTGCTGTGGCTACTTGATGCTCCTTGGCCTTGATTGTTCCTTCAGCCCCAGCCACAGCTGCCGCGCCGCAGATGGAAAAACCGATGGCGATCAGCAGCCGTTGTTCCAGGTCCAGGCCCATCAGCTTGCCGATCCAGGCGGTGAGCAGGAACGTGATGGCCACCGATGAAACCACCACCAGCAGCACGCCGGGGCCAAGAGCAAGGATGGATTCCAAGGACAATTGGAATCCCAGAAAGACGATTCCCCACCGCAGCAGCTTCTTTGCCGAAAGGGCTACTCCGGAATCAGCAACATGGGGCACTGGCGCCAGGTTGCGCCACAGGGCGCCAAGCACAATGGCGATGAGCAACGCGCTCACGGAACGGGTGAAATGGCTGGCGAGCATGCACAGCGCGCCGACGGCCAGGCACAACAGCACGCCAGGGACCGGGCCGGAGAGCAGCCGGGTGGCCAGCGGCGTTCTGCTGGCCAGGCCGTCATCGGAAGCAGAAGCCGTGCTGGTGGATCCCGAGAGGTGGTTCATGCTCACCATTCTTCGCCGATGCGCTATCTGGCGGTATTCACCTCCTGGCTATCGCGGGCATATGATCATGATATGGATAGCGATTCGCCAGCAGGGCAGAGCATGTCTCATTGGCTGCAATTCTCATCATTGGAGTTGCTGGTTGGCATTGCCGATCACGGGAGCCTCAGCGCAGGTGCCCGGGCGGCCGGCATGGCGCAATCCAACGCCTCGCGGGCGCTGAAAACCCTCGAGCGCCGATTGGGATATGCGCTGGTGACCAGGAAAACCAGCGGATCAACCCTGACCGCAGAAGGAGTCTTGACCGTCCAGTGGGCACGCGAGGCGCTCGCCGGGTTGAACGCATTTTCCGCCGGTGTGCGCTCGCTGGCCGAGCATGGCAACAAGGAGCTGGAATTCGGGGCCAGCATGACGGTGGCAGAATACCTGGCCCCGTCATGGATCGGGCAGCTGCACGAGAAGCTGCCCAGCGTCATTCCGCGGATGAGAATCATGAATTCCCACGACGTGATCCAGGCGGTGGAACAGGAGCAGCTCAGCTTTGGATTTGTTGAAACGCCACAGCTGCCCTCGTCGCTCAGGAGCCGTGAAGTGTTTCGCGATGAAATGCTGGTCGTGGTTTCGCCTGCCCACCCTTGGGCCGGCCGGAAGGACCCGGTGACCTTGGAAGAGCTGCAGGAAACCGCGCTTATCGAGCGCGAGGAAGGCTCGGGGACCCGGGCCTTTTTGAACTCCTTGTCCGCCGTTGAGCGGGCCAAGCCGATTGCGGAATTCAATAGCAATGCGACCATCTGCCAGCTGGTCGCCGGAGGCATGGGGCCGGCAGTGCTCAGCCAGCTGGCGGTGGAGAACCAGCTCAAGCAGGGGGCGTTGGTCGAAGTTCCGTTTGCCGGCCCGGCGCTGATGCGCGAGCTGCGTGCCATTTGGCGTGAAGAGCGTGCGCTGAACGCCAATGAACGGATGCTCCTTGGCATCGCCATTAATCAGTTGCCCAGGTCTTGAGATCCAGGCGGTCCCGGGTCGCACTCTTGTGTCCTCTTAAAAGCGACATCCCGGCACGTTTGGCTTTCCTTGAAAAAGTCAGGCCAAACGTGCCGGGATGCTTGCGATGGCGGCTAGGAGACCTTCTCGACGGCGTGGCCCAGCTGCTTGGTCGGAACACGATAGGTTTCGCGTGCGGTCAGTGCCGAGAGCGAAGCAATGACAGCGATCACCGCGGTGAACAGGCTGATCTGGACCCAGCCGTTGGCTTCAAGCCCGCCCAGGGCGGCCACGATGGACGGGGCAAAACCGGCCATGAGGAAGCCAAGCTGGGTGCCGATGGCCAAGCCGGAGAAGCGCACCTGCGAGGAGAACATTTCCGCGTAGAAGCTGGGCCACACGGCGTTCGCCGCGGCGTAGGCGCAGGAGAAGACCAGGACCGACAGGGTGAACTGCAGCAACGCGTTGCTCGATTCCATGGACCGCAGATAGAACGGCATGATGGCCGCCGAGCCCAGGGCGCCGTAGATGAAGACCGGCTTGCGGCCGATCTTGTCAGCCAGCATGCCGAAGAGCGGCTGCGAGATCAATGCGCCGATGTTGCCGGCAACAACAAGCCACAGGGTGATCGACTCATCCATGTTTCCAATGACCTTGCCGTAGGAGATGGCCAGGGTTCCGTACACCGTGGAGACGGCGGCGATGAATGCGCACAGCACTACGCGCAGCACGTCCTTCCAGTGGAAGCGCAGCAGGACTGCCAGCGGCAGCTTGGCAATCTCATTGTTCTTCTTGGCTTCTTCGAACTCCGGGGTTTCGTGCAGCGAACGGCGGATGAAGAAGGTGACAACCACGACGACTGCCGAGAGCCAGAACGGGATGCGCCAGCCGATGCCGAACTTGATCTCATCCGGAAGGGCAACCACTGGAATGAAGATCATCGCGGCAAGAATCTGGCCGCCTTGGGTGCCGGTGAGCGTCCATGAGGTGAAGAAGCTGCGGCGGTGATCCGGGGCGTGCTCCAGCGACATCGATGAGGCTCCGGCCTGCTCGCCGGCCGCCGAGAGTCCCTGGCATAGCCGGGCGAGGACCAGCAGGATCGGGGCGAGCCAGCCTACCTGCTCGAAGGTGGGCAGGCAGCCGATGAGGAAGGTGGATGCGCCCATCAGGATCAGGGTGAACATCAGGACTTTTTGCCGGCCGATGCGGTCGCCAAAGTGCCCCACGAAGATGGCTCCCACCGGGCGGGCCACGTAGGCGAAGCCGAAGGTGGCCAGCGACATGACCGCGGCGTTGGTGTCGGTATCGGGGAAGAAGATATGCGGAAAGATCAGGGCCGCGGCTGAGCCGAAGATGAAGAAATCGTAGTATTCAACAGCGCTGCCCATGAAGCTGGCGACGGCCGCCTTGACCGGCGTTCGTCCTGCGCTGGCCGTGCCGGCAGATGCGTCGGAGTTGTGTGGCGATGGCATCGGGTGACTCCTCGTCGAGTGTTTTGAAGGTGAGGATCCGCTCTAGATGTTCGCTATGCGTACACTTGTTCGGAATGTGTTCATTGGATTACAGTAGATGTAAATCACAACTCAGGCAACACCTGACGTCATCAAGAAGAGCTGCGGGAGAACATGAGTACACGTGCTGAGTCTTATCTGGTCGGTCTGATCGGTGACGGCGTCATGCCATCGCTGACCCCGCCGATGCACGAACGCGCCGCCGAGGTGCACGGGCTGCGCTACCTGTATCGGCCGATTGACCTCACCGAACTGGAACTTCCGGCAAGCGGCATCGGGGAATTGCTCCAAGCAGGAGCCAAGCTGGGATTTAACGCCTTCAATGTAACCCATCCTTGCAAACAACTTGTTCTGGACCATCTGGATGACATCTCGCCAACGGCGAGGGCCATTGGCGCGGTGAACACCGTGGTGATCCAGGACGGGAAATTCATCGGGCACAACACCGACGCTTCCGGATTCTCCCGCGGCCTGGCCGAGGGGCTCCCCGGAGCCAAGAAGAAGAAAGTGCTGCAGCTGGGCGCTGGCGGCGCCGGCGCCGCGGTGGCCTACGCCTTGCTGGCTTCCGGGACCGAGCAGCTGCATATCGTTGATCTCGACGAGGATCGGGTCAACCACAGGGTCCAAGAGCTGCGCAAGAACTTCCCGCAAGCCCTGGTCCATGCCGCAACGCCTGCCCAGGTTCCGCAGCTTCTGGGCGAGGTCGATGGATTATTGAATGCCACCCCGATCGGCATGCATCACCATCCCGGTCTTCCGCTGGATATCGCAGCACTGGAATCGCGGCACTGGGTCGCGGATTGCATCTACCGCCCGGTGAACACCGAACTGATCGTTGCTGCCCGCAACCTCGGATGCCAAGTCCTGGACGGCGGATACATGGCCGTTGGCCAAGCGGTGGACGCCTTCGAAATCATCACCGGCATCAGGCCGGAAACACAGCAGGTGCGTGGCCACTTGCTGGAACTGCTGGAAAAAGGACTGTAATGCGCACCTCTATCGCTACGGTATGCCTGTCGGGAACCCTGGAAGAAAAACTTCTGGCCTGCGCCAAAGCCGGCTTTGACGGCATCGAGATCTTTGAGCAGGATCTGTTGGTGAGCCCGATGTCGCCCGAGGAAGTCAAGGCCATGGCGCACCGGCTGGGGCTGACCCTGGATTTGTTCCAGCCCTTCCGCGATTTTGAAGGGGTCACCGAAGAACAGCTGCAGGCCAATCTGCACCGCGCTGAAGCCAAGTTCCAGCTCATGCAGCGGCTGGGCATGGACCTGATGCTGCTGTGCTCCAATGTCGGCACCGCCACCATCAACGACGATGGCCTGTTTGTGGATCAAATCCGGCAGCTTTCAGATCTTGCCGCCCGGTACGATGTGCGCATTGCCTATGAAGCGTTGGCTTGGGGCAAGTATGTTGATACCTACCAGCATTCGTGGGAGATCGTGAAGCGGGTAGACCGCGCCAACGTGGGATTGTGCATCGACAGCTTCCACATCCTCTCGCGCGGCGATGATCCCTCGGAAATTGCCGCAATTCCCGGAGAGAAGATCTTCTTTGTCCAGCTGGCCGATGCACCGGTGCTCTCCATGGACATCCTTTCCTGGTCCCGCCACTATCGGCTCTTTCCGGGACAGGGCGGCTTCGCGCTGGACCAGTTCCTGGCAGAACTCGTGCGCTCAGGCTATGACGGCATCATTTCCTTGGAAATCTTCAATGATGTTTTCCGCCAATCCAACGTGGAGCGCACCGCGATCGACGGGCTGCGGTCCTTGCAGTGGCTGCAGTCCACGACGGCCCAGCTGTTGGGATCGACCGGGGAGCACTACGCCTTGGACCTCAAGGTCCTGCCCGGAGAGCAAGACGCCACCGGATTCGACTTTGCCGAGATCCGGACCGAGGACCCAGAGCGCGTGGCCGGGATGCTGGCACAACTCGGTTTCAGCTTCAGCGGGCAGCACCGCCGCAAGCCGGTGCAGCTGTGGAGCTCCGGCGAGGCGAAGATCATCATCAATTCGCAACGAAGCCGAGGAGTGGAAGCCGCCGTCTCCGGCTTCGGCGTGCTGGTGCCGGACCCGGTGGCCAGCGGCGAACGCGGTGGAGCCCTGCTCGCGACGCGAGTACCCCGCCAGCAAACCAACAATGAACAAGACCTGCCTGGCTTCGTGGCGCCCGATAGCACCGAAGTATTCTTCAGCTCGCCGGCCAATACCCGGAATTGGGTTTTGGAATTCGAAGATGCCGGGCCCGCGGCATCCGCTGTGCCCAGCGGGCCGATCCTGGGCATCGACCACATCAACATCGCCCAGCCATGGCAATGCTTCGACGAATCAGTGCTGTTCTACAGCAGCGTCCTGAACCTCAAAGCCCGTCCCGGAACAGAGGTCCCCAGCCCGATGGGACTGGTGCGTTCACAGGTTCTGTCCACGGCGGATTCCGCTGTCCGGCTGGCGCTGAACATTGTGCCGCAGGGACTGGAAAGCATCATCGAGCGCAATCACGAGTACCCGGAGCACGTGGCGCTGCGGGCCGATGACATCATCGAGGTGGCACGCAATGCCCGCGCACGCGGCATGGAGTTCCTGCAGGTTCCCGACAACTATTACGAGGACCTGGCGGCCCGCTTCGACCTTGACGCGCAATTGCTCGATACCCTCAAGGAGCTGCACCTGTTGTATGACCGCGATGAGGCCGGAGAGTTCTTGCATTTCTACACCAAGACCCTCGGCAACATGTTCTTGGAGGTAGTTGAACGGCGTTCTGGCTACGATGGGTATGGGGCGCCCAATGCGCCGGTCAGGCTTGCCTCTCAATTCGAGAGCAATCGCTGGAGCAGAAACTTGTAAAGCTGGGAGAGCAAACAGTGGCAGAGCGGCCGGATTATTTCGTTAAGTCAGCGGAAAAGACCTTGGCCGTGCTGCTGGCATTTTCGGCAGGCAATTCCGAGCTGACGGTGTCCCAGGTTGCTGCGGCGACGGATCAAACCAGGGCCTCGGCGCGCCGATTCCTGCTCACCCTCGTTGACCTCGGGTATCTGCAGGCCCATGGCAATGCCTACCGGATGACTCCACGGGTCCTAGATGTCGGTGCTGCCTACCTGTCGGGGCTGACCCTTCCGCAGGCGGCCGTGGGCCACTTGCAGTCATTGGCCCGCGAGCTGGAAGAGACTGCGTCCTTGTGCGTGCTCGAAGGCCAGGACATTTTGTACGTGGAACGTGTCGCCGCCCCACGACTGCATGCGTTGAATGTGTCCATTGGCAACAGGCTTCCGGCCTGGGTGACCTCTATGGGCCGTGTGCTCATCGCCTACCTGGAGCCCGCCGAGCAGGAGGCCTTCCTGCAGCGCGTTGAACTGCAGAAGTACACCGAGCACACGGTATCGAGCATCGAAGAACTGAAAAAGGAATTGGCGACGGTGCGCCAGCAGGAATGGTCCCTGGTCAACCAGGAACTGGACGAAGGGCTGCGCGGCTTGGCAGTTCCGGTGATCCGTGGCGGCAAGCTGCTGGGCGCCTTGAACATCTCGGTGCAGACCAGCCGGAATAATCCCGCATATATCCAGGATCAGCTCCTGCCCAAGCTCCAAGGCGCCGCCAAAGCCATCGCCGATGACTTTGGCGGACGCCTGGGCTAAGCAGCCAGCAGCAACCTAGGCGCCGTTGGACTCGATTGCGGTCGCCAGCAATCCCGACAGGCGCTGGACGCCTTCGCCGATGGTTGCCTCGTCGACGGAGCAGAAGGCCAACCGGAGCTTGTTATCGGCCTGTCCGCCGGGGCTGAAAGCCGCGCCGGGGATGAAAATGACCCCAGCCTTCACCCCGAGCTGCAGCAGCTTGTAGGTGTCGATTCCCGCCGGCAGCGTCAGCCAGATGAAGAAGCCGCCTTCGGGCCGCGTGTAGCTGACCTCAGCGGGCAGGTACGCCGCCAGCGCTTCGAGCATCGCGTCGCGGCGAGAGCGGTAGAGGTCGTTGTACTTGGCGATCTGCCCCTTCCAATCATGCTCGTTAAGGTAGGCGCTGATGATCATCTGGTTCAGGGTGGGCGGGCACAGTGCTACCGCTTCGCCGGCCAAATAGAAACGGCGGAAGAGATGCGTGGGTACAGCCGCCCAGCCGATGCGCAATCCAGGGGCGAAGATCTTGGAGAAGGAGCCCATGTAGATGACATTTTCCGGATCCAGGCTGCGCAGGGTCGGTGCTGCCTGGCCCTCATAGCGGAGCATTCCGTAGGGATTGTCTTCCAGGATCAGGATGCCTTCTTCGCGGCAGATATCCACGATTTCCTGGCGTCGCTGCGCCGCCAGCGTGATGCCCGACGGATTATTGAAGTTCGGGATGGTGTAGAGGAATTTGATGCGCTCTCCGGCCGCGCGAAGCTGCCTGATGCGCTCGCGCAAGGCTCCGGGAATAAGCCCGTTTTCATCGGTGCCCACTGGCTGTGCAGTGACTTGGTAGGCTTCGAAAGTGTTCAGCGCGCCCACATAGGTGGGGTCTTCGCACAGCACGGTATCGCCGGGGTTGCAGAACACCTTGCAGGCCATGTCCTGCGCGGATTGGGATCCGTTGGTGACCACGACATCTTCTACCTTGACGTTGTTGATTCCCTCGGCTGCCATGACATCGATGATTTGCTCGCGCAATTCCACGGTGCCCAGGCCGGAACCGTATTGCAAGGCCTCGGGCCCATGCTCGGTAATGATGCGCCGGCTGATTTCACCGATTTTTTCCAGGGGAAGCAATTGCAAGTACGGGTTGCCGCCGGCCAAGGAGACCAGCGACGGATCCAAGGAGAGCTCGAAGACATCGCGGACGGCGGACTGCTTGATGCCGGACGCGCGGTCGGAGAGCAGCGCCTCATGGGCGGTGGCGAGGGATTGCGGTGCGGTGGTCATGGTCCTCCTTGGCCAAGGCTCCAGGCGTTGCCGGAGCGTGCTCCTCGCGTTCTGGCTCCGCGTGAAGGCATGTTTTCAAATAGAATACTTTGGTATTCCAACAGGAAATCCAGTGCTTGGCAAGAACCAATGTTCCCAGCCTCAGAACCTCATGCCCCGTTTCCTCGATTTACGCTCTTCAACACTGAGCTGGGCCAGTGCGCCATTGATCCGCCGATGCAGGTTCTCGGCCAAGGTCCGGGGTTTGCTAGATGCCGG
The DNA here is from genome assembly GCF_001302565.1 of Glutamicibacter halophytocola. Classification (NCBI taxonomy): domain Bacteria; kingdom Bacillati; phylum Actinomycetota; class Actinomycetes; order Micrococcales; family Micrococcaceae; genus Glutamicibacter; species Glutamicibacter halophytocola. The sequence continues at coordinate 3,152,427 of NZ_CP012750.1, read as the reverse complement.
CCAGCTGTCCCTTGCGAGCACTGCCAAGAGATCCACGCAATCGACGGCGGCCCGTTGGCAACCATCTTGAGCGTGGCCGAGCGCTTCATTGATGATCAGCACCGCGGCCTCCAAGGTGCTGTCGGTGGATTGCGTGGAGCGCTGGGAACTGGGCATATACCGCTCAGCAGTCACCAAATCCTGAATCTCCGATAGTTTCTTTGGCATCCTGGCTATGGCGCGGTAGGCGCGGTTGTGCACGCCCATGACCTGCAAGGGGCCCAGTCCACCCAAGAGCAGCGTAATGATGGCGAAGGCCGCGATCTTCGGCGCCCCCGCCTTGGCAAGGAGAATTCCGGCAGCGATTGCTATGGCAGCGACGAGCATTGCCAGGAGGAAGATGCCCCATGCTCCAAAGCGGGGCTTCTTCGGCTCCGGGTTCAGCGTCTTCTCCGCGGCAATTTGAGCGAGTTGTCCGCGGATCTGCGGAATATTGGGAACACCCAGCTCCCGCTGGGACAGCACTTGTTCCTTGCGCCAAGCGCGCAGGCGTTTGCGGCTTTGCCAAACGTGGAAAATTTGCCATGCAGCCAACAGCGGTATGGCGAGCAGGAAGAAAATCAGCACCGCTGATTTCAGGGGCAGCCCCTGCTGATGAAGCCCGTAGCACCCTGCCCAAGCGATCAGCGAATAGCCGGGGAACCGAATGAGCAGCCGATCCCACCAAGCTATTTGTTGTGGAGCGCCCGCAGTTCTACTCATCCTGTTGGCACTTAGCTGTTATCGGCTCGGGAATCCAGCCAAGCCTGGATGGCGCTGGGGCGAATCCGGCGGTGCGTTCCGCGATATTCCACTGGAATGGTTCCTGCATCGGCGAGCTTGCGCAGGTAGCTGTTGGAAATGCCAGCCATCTGGGCCGCCTGGGAGGTGTTAAGAAGCAACTCCGGGGTGCCGATGCTGACCGATTCCCCATCGGCAAAGCGCGAGAGCACCTCGATCAGCGCTTCGTGCGCTTCCTCTGGCAGCTGCAGTGCCGTCCCGTTCACAAATATTGTGGTGTCATTCGATTCATCCAGGGCGCGCCGCAACCGTGCTGTCGTCTTGTCGTCGAGCGCTTCGAACGTACGGACCCTGCCCAGAGCTGAAGTCGGTGATGCCATGAGGTTTATTTTGCCCGAGATGGAGGATAACCGCACATAATGCTGGTGATCTGGGTGCATTGCTACGGAGGTCATATTGTCCCGAATAGTAGAAAAGGGGTTGATTTGCGACAAACTTTTCCCGTATGGTGGAAATTGTAGGTCTAAAGAAAGTACTGACCAGCCATCTTCCGGCACACCACGAGGGAGTCTTCAGCCTTACCCGGCGGAGCCCATCTGGGAACTGTGTACATGGAAGCCTGATGCCCTCCTTAATTGCGTGCGGGTCAAGCTCCATTGCGGTCGGATGAATGGTCATGCGCGTTCCTACGCTCTGCCACCCAATTCGTGGGTACTGCGTTTTCGTCATTCAGAACTTTCTTGAAAGAAGAGCTATTCAATGTCTGTTGAATCCACCAAAGACCTGTCCACCATCACCGACGCAGAAGTATTTGACGCCCACATTGGCGGCAAGCTCTCTGTCCAGTCGCAGATGCCTCTGAACACCAAGCGCGATCTGTCGATTGCGTACACCCCCGGAGTAGCCAAGGTTTCCCAAGCGATCGCCGATGATCCAGCCAAGCACTCCACGCACACCTGGGCCTCACGCCTGGTAGCCGTAGTTTCGGACGGAACTGCGGTCCTGGGCCTGGGTAACATCGGGGCAGCAGCGTCGCTGCCCGTGATGGAAGGCAAGTGCGCACTGTTCAAGGAGTTTGGCGGGCTGGATTCCATCCCGCTGGTGCTGGACACGACCGATGTTGATGAAATCGTTGAGACGATTGTGCGATTGCGCCCAAGCTTTGGCGCGGTAAACCTTGAAGATATCTCAGCGCCGCGATGCTTTGAAATTGAGCAGAAGCTGATCGAAGCCCTGGATATCCCAGTGATGCACGATGATCAGCATGGCACCGCGGTTGTGGTGCTGGCAGCGCTGATTGGTGCTGCACGCCAGACCAAGCGCGATATCAGCTCGCTGAAGGTTGTAGTTTCCGGCGCAGGATCGGCCGGGGTTGCCGTCACGAACTTGTTGCTCAAGGCCGGCGTCGCCGATGTGATCGTGCTCGACTCGCGGGGAACCATCAACCGCGAGCGTGATGATTTGAACCCGATCAAGGCTGAACTTGCCGGCCGCACCAACCGTGACGACGTCATGGGCGGTCTGGCTGAGGCACTGGACGGAGCTGACGTGGTTGTTGGCTTGTCTTCGTCGAAGTTTGACGAGGCAGCCGTGGCAAAGATGAACAAGGACGCGATCATCTTTGCGCTGTCCAACCCAACTCCTGAGATCATGCCGGAGGATGCGAAGAAGTTCGCTGCGGTGGTTGCTACCGGACGTAGCGACTTCCCCAACCAGATCAACAATGTTCTGGCTTTCCCAGGCATCTTCCGCGGCGCTTTGGACTCGGGTGCCACGAAGATCACCGAAGGCATGAAGATCGCTGCTGCTCACGCTATTGCTGATCTGGTCGGCGAGGATCTTGGAGAAGATTACATCGTGCCTTCTGCCCTCGATGAGCGTGTGATGCCAGCTGTGGCTGCTGCCGTGGCTGCTGAGGCGCAGTCCGCGCAGTAGCTTCCGGCGCACCGCTTGGCGGTGTTGCACTGAACGCGCTGCCTGCAACCAATTGTGGTTGCAGGCAGCGCGTTCTTTGTTTTCCACACTTCGCTGAATCCGAGACGCTGATGAGCTGATTTGCCGTGAGACTAGCCCATAGCAAAGCATCTTAGGAGGAATGCCGTGGAAGACTTCGAGAACATGGAGTTCTGGATCAAGTGGACTCTATCTGCTGAGGATCGAATTGCTCTGAGCCTCAACGCTGAAATCGAGCAAAATGGCTATGCTCTGACCGCTTTTCGCTTGCCGCATTCCCAGCGAGTCATCGGGACAACGCTGGGATTGAGCTGGCTGGGCCATCCTGAAATTGCCAGCACGACCGGCACAGTGGAAGAGGTGCTCGCGCTCTTGCGGCACTTGGCGGAACAGGTGACCGCCCATCAGCAGTCCTTCGACGTAGGGCGGGGTGAAACGCCCTTTTTCAAGGAACTGAATTTCCGCGAATTGGACTTGGACCTGAACTTTTTGGGCTTTTTCGATGAGGCGCTTCAGGGCCTGGATCCGGAATGGATCCTTTGCGAGGCACCGGTGAACGCCGGTTCGACAAATGCCAATGAGCAGGACCAGGATTTCCGCAGCGCCGCCTAGCGGCTTTCGGCAGTCGCGGGCCACGGAGAGGAGACGGACCATGTGCGATATCTGTGACGGAATGAGCATCGAAGAAGCTGATGCGAGAACCGATCAATGCATCCGGGATTACGGGCGGCAGGTGCTGTTCGTGGAGCCTGGCCGATATGACCAGCCCTTCGCGTACACCATCGGGCTAAGCCTCGTAGGACATCCGGAATTCCTGGTTCGGGGGTTGGGCAACCAGGACAGCGTGCAAATGCTGAACGGGCTCTCCGGAGCAGTGCTGGAGCACAACGAAGTGTTCGCCCATGGTCATACATGCCGCTGGGATGAGGATACGATCTTGTATTTCGCGAAGATCTCGTCCCGGATTGGCCATGAGGCACCGTGGGCCTACAGCCGCTACGGCGAGAGCATGAGCCTGCTGGAAGTACTTTTTCTTGGCAGGGACCTTCCCTACAGCTACCTGTCGCGGCGCATTAACTAAAGAGCCATCCGGAGAGCAGAAAACCGGGGCGATCCTCATATTGATGGATCGCCCCGGTTCGCCGGCGTACAGATGCAGGCAGCTCTTAGCCTTGCTTGGAAGCCAGGTAGGCAGCCGCCTCGCGCTTCTCTTCGGCTACACGTGCCTCATGCGCTTGGCGCAGCTTGTGGTGCTGGGGATTGTTGCGCAGCAACAGGTATCCAATGCCTACCATGACAAACCAGATAGGCGTCGCGATCAAGCCCGCCAAGGTGTCTGCATCGCGGGTGAACGCCCAAAGCAGGAACACGAAGAACGCCATCACCACGTACGGCATGAAGGTGCCGCCAGGCATTCTGAACACCGACAGATCGTGTGCTTCTGGGCGGCGCTTGCGATACACCAGGTAGCTCACCAGAATGATCGTCCAGACGAACATGAAGCACAGCGAGGAAATCGTCGTAACAATCGAGAATCCGGTCGACTTATCCAGGCCGAATATCAGCAGGACAATCGAGCTGAGCAGCACCACTCCGGAGAGGAATAGCGCGTTGCGGGGAACCTGTCGGCTCGTGAGCTTGCTGAAGATCTTTGGTGCATTGCCCTCAGTGGACAGTCCGAAGACCATGCGCGAAGTCGAGTAGATGCCCGAATTGGCCGACGAGGTGGCTGACGTGAGCACAACGGCGTTGACCAGATGGGCAGCTGCTCCCAAGCCGGCGAGCGAGAACAGCATCACGAACGGCGACTCGTCAGCGGTGAAGCGATTCCAGGGGACGACGGCCATCAAGATGGCCAGCGAGCCGACATAGAACAACAGGATGCGGACCGGGATGGCGTTGATGGCCTTCGGAAGGTTGTGCTCCGGGTTCTTGGTTTCGGCAGCAGCCGTGCCCACGAGCTCGATGCCGACAAAGGCGAATACGGCAATCTGGAAGCCCATGACAAAGCCCATGACTCCGCCGCCAAAGAAGCCGCCCTCGACGTTGAACAAGTTCAGGAATGATGCCTTGGCGCCGTCATGTTCGAAGCCGGTGAAAATCAGGATCAGCCCAATGACAATCAAGAGCACGATGGCGACAATCTTGATCAGCGCGAACCAGAACTCGGTCTCGCCAAATCCGCGCACTGACGGCAGATTAAGCAGGACCAGCAGCACAATGACGGCCAAGGCCGGAATCCACAGCGGGATGAGCGGAAGCCAATAGGTGACATACACCGAGGCGATCACGATGACATCGGCAACGCCGGTCACGATCCAGCAGAACCAGTAGGTCCAGCCGGTGAAGAAGGAGGCCCAAGGGCCAAGGATATCCCCGGCAAAATCGGAGAAGTTGCGGTAATCGGTCCGGCTAAGCAGCAATTCGCCCATAGCTCGCATCACGAAGTAGAGCATGAATCCGATGACCATGTAGACCAGGATGACCGATGGTCCTGCAACAGAGATGGTTTTTCCCGAGCCCATGAACAGGCCAGTGCCAATGGCACCGCCGATGGCTAAGAGCTGGATATGTCGATTGGACAATGCCCTTTTCAGCTCGGGTCCAGTCTCTGCGGGGGTAATTGTTTCTTTTGTTTCCACGCAGGGTCCTTTGTCGTGCGGCTTCCACTGAAGCGTAAAACTCGATGGTGATCGGTCATAAAAGACCGCCATCGTGTGACATTACCGGAAATGGGCCGGCAACTTGTAATTGCTCTCACACTGGGAGTCGATTCCAGCCGATTTGAGGCAAATAGTGTACATGCCTAGTGGAAGCACCATGGCACGAGTGAGTAGTCTGGGAACTATGGCATTTCGAAATCGTCGAGCAGCGGCTCTCCCAGCAAAACTGTCCCGTTCCTGGCTTTTGGTGAACGCAGCAAAAGAGGAGGACTTCGCGCCGGCTCTTGCCTGTGAAGCGGACTCGGTCATCTTCGATATGGAAGCTGCCGTTCCGGATGACAAGAAGCTTGAAGCCCGCGACAATGTCGTCCGCGCGCTGTCCAATGGCATGACCGCATGGGTGCGTGTTAATGGCATTGATACCGACTTCTGGGCTGACGATCTCGCAGCACTCTCCGAAGCTCCGGGCCTTCGCGGAATCATGCTCGCCATGACCGAGCAGCCAGAGCAGGTGACCTACAGCGCCATGCGCCTGCGCGCAGGCACTCCGGTCCTTGCCTTGATTGAAACCGCACTGGGCATCGAGAATGCGACGTCCATCGCTTCAGCCCCAGGCACCTTCCGCCTGGCCTTCGGTGTCAACGACTTCCGCAAGGACACCGGTGTCTCCGACGACCCGCTGGCCCTGGCCTATGCCCGGGGCAAGCTGGTCATCGCCTCCCGCGTCGGAAAGCTGCCCGGCGCCATTGACGGCCCGCCGCCAGCTGGTTCCGATGCTGCCAAGGTCACCGAGGAAACCCGGGTCACTGCATCCATGGGCATGACCGGCAAGCTCTCGCTCTCACCAGATCACGTTGATGGCATCAATGCCGCCCTGGCTCCCAGCGAGGACGAGCTGTCCTGGGCAATGGAACTGCTCGAAGCCCACGCGGCTGGCGCCTCGGTGGGCGACGGCTCGTACTTGCCGCGCCTGGCCCGTGCACAGAAGATCGCGGATTTGGCAGACTCCTACGGCCTGTGGAACGCGTAGCCGCAGCGCGGTAGATACCGCACTGCGCTGAACATAGAAATCATCCCAGCGAAACCCCGAATCAAGGGTCTCGCTGGGATGATTCTTATGAGGGGTGCGCCGAAGTCCTAGCGCCTGTGGGACGAACCCACGACATCGCCGGACTTCCATTCGCTCCAGCCATCGCGGTCTCTCATGAAGTCCTCGATCTGGGCCTTGCCGGCTTCCAGCTGGGGATCATTCTTCAGGTACCAGCGGGTTTCGCGGGCGATCAGGCCGGACATGATCAGCAGGCCGATCAGGTTCGGAAGGGCCATCAAGCCATTCATCATGTCGGAGAAGTTCCATACCGCGGTCAGCTCGGTGGTGCAACCTACGTAGACGATCAGCGAGAACAGCACGCGGAATGGCATGACTGCCTTGCGGCCGATCAGGCGCTCGATATTGCGTTCACCGTAGTAGCACCAGCCCAGGATGGTCGAGAAGGCGAACATCACCAGTCCGATGGTGACAATCCAGTGGCCCCACTGGCCGGGCAGGCCGTGGGTGAAGGCTTCGCCGGTCATTAGCGCGGCCGAAACCTGCTCGCCGGTGGCTTCATCAATCTTGTTCCAGGTGCCGGTGGTGATGATGACCAGGCCGGTGCAGGTGACAACGATGATGGTGTCGATGAAGGTCTGGGTCATCGATACCAGGCCCTGGCGAACCGGGTGGGTGGTCCGTGCTGCGGCAGCTGCGATAGCTGCCGAACCCATGCCGGATTCGTTGGAGAAGATACCGCGAGCCACACCGTACTGAACGGCGATGATAATGGCCGAGCCGGTGAAGCCGCCAACTGCCGAGGTGCCGGTGAAGGCATCGGAGAAGATCTCGGCGAAGGCTGCCGGAATGCCAGCGACGTTGGAGACCAGGATGAAGATCGAGGCTGCAACGTAGAAAACGATCATGACTGGCACAAAGCCTGCGGTGACCTTGCCGATGGACTTGATGCCGCCAACAAGCACGGCCAAGGACAGGACGGTCAAGACGAGTCCGGTAACCCAAGGCGTGACGCCGAAGGAGTTGTCCAGGTTGGCCGCGATGGAATTGCCCTGGGTCATGTTTCCGATGCCGAAGCTGGCCAGGGTGGCGGCGATGGCAAAGAACAGGGCAAGGAACTTGCCCAGCGGGCCGCGGATACCGCGTTGCAGGTAGTACTGCGGGCCGCCGGATTTTTCGCCGGCCGCGTCGGTGCCGCGATAGCGGACTCCGAGGAATGCTTCAGAGTACTTCGAAGCCATGCCCAGCAGGCCGGTGACCCACATCCAGAACAGGGCGCCGGGGCCGCCGATGCCAATAGCGGTGGCAACACCGACAATGTTGCCTGTTCCCACGGTGGCCGCCAGTGCAGTGGTCAGTGCTTGGAACTGGGAGACGTCGCCTTCAGCGCCGTCGTCCTTGCGCTTGAGCAGCCCGAGGCGAAGGGAAGCTGCAAGCTTGGCGAATTGCAGTCCGCCGAGCCTGATGGTCAGGTACAGGCCGGTGCCCAGCAATAGCGGGATGAGGCAAAAAGGCCCCCAAATAAATGAGGAAATATCTCCGAAGAGTGTTCCCAACGCTTCCATAAGCTCAACAATCCTTTGCGCGAGTGGGTGATGACACGAAAGCCCAAGCTTTCATAGCTCACATCCTAAGGCAGGGTGCGACCCATGTCACTGAATGCGCAGGTGGGTGGCGTGATTCACGCGTTGGGCGGTCTTCCTGCCAGCAAGTTGCATGGCCTTGCTGGCAGGACAGGCGGCTATCCTTGGCGGGCCTTGAGCCGAGGATTTTTCTTGTTGATGACAAACACGCGTCCGCGGCGGCGGACAACTTGGGAACCTGGCTCGTTTTTCAGCGAGCGCAGTGAGTTGCGAACCTTCATTTCATTCACCTCCTTGCAGATCAGGGTTGTTGCCTGGAGCTGGAGCAGTTGTTAACAGGTCTTGCAGCTCGTCCTCGGTGACCTGGCAGTTCTCGAAGATCTTGGCGATCTGTCCGGCTTCATGTTCCGAGTCGTAGAGCATCAGTTCAGAGGCGGCAATTTCTGTCGACCATGAACCCGTATTTTCCATCCAGATGCGTGGCCCGGCGCCGCCAATAGCCACTCGCTCACTGAGCGCGCTGGCCACCCAAAGCCGGCCCCGAAGGCAAGTGCAGGACGCGGCAAGTTCGGAGAGCGCTTCGCGGAATCGCTGCGGGTGCAACGGGCGTTCAGCATGCAAGTGAAGGGGAGCCCTGCCAGAAGGGGCGAGGTGGCGGGCCATCGGAACGTGGCCTGCACGGGTTCGCCATTGGACGGCCTCATAGCTGAAGGATCCGAGTTCGCTGCCATGGCGGCACAAAGCGGCATGCGGGGCCAGATGCTGGGCGAGCTCCAACCCGGCGATGAAGTCCTTTCCGCCATCGCGGCGGGGGCTGTCAGGCGCTTCAAGAAGCTGAGTCTGCATCCCTTCCACCGGAATCAGGGTGTCAGCTTGCATGAGCTCGGTGAAGAAATACTCGCCGGGGGTCCGCTGGTCTTGCTGCATGGAGCTGAAACCCGATTCCCAGAGCGTGTGCCGATCCCACATCTGGTCTTCGAGTTCGACAGGATCCAAGGACAGGACATTGCTGCCCACGCTGATGCCTGCCAGCTCCAGCTTTTCGGCAAGGGTTTCAAGCACGGAACCACTGTGCCAAGTTGCTGGCAGGCCCAGGAGCATTGTGGCGTCGGCATGTCGTGGCGCCAGCCGCTGGATGGCAGGGAAAATCTCGTATTTGACCGCGCAGCCGATGCACGGATGCTCGAGAACCGCCTCGCCGTATTCTGCGGAGGCATTTCCTGAGACGGTGCGCACCAGGCGGTTGCCTTCGACGAAGTCGTAGGAAAGCACCACGGCCTGCGGATGGTGGCCCAAGAGGTGCTTAAGCCCTGCGTCGCGGCAGGAAGTGTCGAGGGAAGAGAGAACTATGACTTTCACACCATTCAGCTTATATGAGAATGATTCTCAATAACAAGCGGAGAGGTGATCGCAAGGCAATGGGCCCACCAGTTCAACTGGCAGGCCCATTGCAGCTAAATGGCTAGTTCTGTGGTGCGTGGAACGTTGTCCGGGCCATTCCCAGACCCTCAATCCGGGTCTCCAGCACATCTCCGTGCTTGAGCCACGGGTGGCGCCCATTTTCGTCGCGTCGTCCCAGTGCTACACCTGCAGGGGTGCCGGTCAGGATGACATCACCGGGCTGCAGCTCGTTGAAGGTCGAGAGGTAGGAAACCAGCTCGCTCACGGAGAAGATCAAATCGTCGATCCGGGCCTCCTGGACTACCGTGCCGTTGACGGAACTGGTGATTTTTGCTGCTGGATCCAGTTCGTCAGGAGTCACCAGCCACGGACCAAGGGGAGTGGAGTGATCCCAGATCTTTCCCTGCAGCCACTCCTGCGTGCGCCCCTGGTATCCGCGCATGGAAACGTCGCTGGAAACGGCGTAGCCGGCAATATGTTCCGGGGCGGATTCCTCGCTGATTCGGCGGCCCGGTGCGCCGATGATGATGGCCAATTCAGCCTCGTAATCAACGCGATGGTCTTCTACCGGGATCTCCACCGCGTCGTTTGCGCCGCAGAGCGATGAAGCAAACTTGGCAAATACGGTGGGGTACTTGGGCAGTTCCTCGCCGACTTCTGCCGCATGCGACTTGTAGTTCAAGCCGATGCAATAGATCTTCGACGGCTGGGGAATCAAGGGGGCGTAGTCGGCTTCGCCCTCTGCAATGGACTCGCCGACTAGCGCGCGGGCGATGACTTCCTGCTGGGTTTCGGGATCGAGCCGAAGGAAACGCTGCACGGTGTCGAGATTGTCCAGATAGTAGGCCCTGCCATCGTCGATGAGAGCTGCCGTGGTATGGCCGGGTTCGCTGGCGAGGCGGAGCGTAGCAAGTTTCATGTTTCTATCTCACTACATTTCGGGTCGAATTCACACCCTGTTTCAGCTTCCCACAAGGATTGTTTTGCCCGGTAGAACATGGTGCGGGGCGCGGTGCCCAGCCCCGATAATCTTGGTGACCTGAATTACCCCCGGTAAGCTCAGGATATGAACGGGGCAGTTTTGCTGCCCTGAGATCTATCTGGATACGTAACTAAAGTGAAGTAGGTTTTAATGTGGGTGACTATTTTGGCGAGCGATATCGCCATATTTTCTTCGCCTCGTGGCAGCACTTTTCGCTGGTCGCTCAGTGCCTGATCCTGGCAACTGTCATTGCTGTTTTTATTGCCGTCCTGGTGTACCGCAATAAATCCCTCTCCGGCATCGCCAACTCCGTCAGCGCCATCGGGCTGACCATCCCGTCCTTCGCGTTGATTGGCTTGCTGATTGTTCCTTTTGGCTTCGGCGTTGCACCAGCGGTGATCGTGGTGACGTTCTTCGCTGCTCTGCCAATTCTGCGCAATGCCATCGTGGGCCTGAATAATATCGAACCGTCCATTGTCGAATCCGCCAAGGGCATCGGAATGAGCCGGCTGAAAACCCTCATCTCCGTGGAACTGCCCATCGCCTGGCCTGTCATCCTGACCGGCGTGCGAGTTTCGGCCCAGATGGTCATGGGCGTAGCCGCTGTCGTCTCCTATGCGCTGGGCCCGGGCCTCGGTGGCTTCATTTTCCAGGGCCTTTCCCGCCTTGGCGGAGCCAACTCCCTGGAATCTGTCGTGACCGGCGTGGCCGGCGTCGTGATTCTTGCGCTCATTCTTGACTTGATTTTGCTCGGCATCGGCCGACTGACTACCCCGCGAGGTATCCGTGTCTGAAAATAAGAATTCCGAAACCATGACCGCACAGGATGTCACTGGCGCGTCGATCATGCTCGAAGAAGTGACCAAGACGTACCCCGGGCAGAAGAAATCCGCAGTCGGCGGCCTTACCCTGGAGATCCCCGCCGGATCCATCGTGATGTTCGTTGGGCCCTCGGGCTGCGGCAAGACGACGACCCTGAAAATGATCAACCGGCTGATCGAGCCTACCAGCGGAAAAATCGTGATCAACGGGGAAGACGTCACCGGCATGAATGGCGACGAGCTGCGCCGGCGCATTGGCTACGTCATCCAGGCTGGAGGGCTCTTCCCGCATATGACCGTGGCAACCAATATCGCCATGGTTCCCAAGATGCTGGGGTGGTCCAAGGAAAAGATCGCGGCACGTGTCGATGAGCTGCTGGAGCTGGTATCGCTGGATCCCGAGCTGTATCGGGACCGCTTCCCGAAGGAGCTTTCCGGTGGCCAGCAGCAGCGCGTTGGCGTGGCCCGCGCCTTGGCGGCTGACCCTCCGGTATTGCTCATGGACGAGCCCTTCGGCGCGGTTGATCCGATCACCCGCCAGCGCTTGCAAGATGAGCTGCTCAACATCCAGTCCGAGGTCCAGAAGACCATTGTCTGCGTCACCCACGACTTTGACGAAGCGGTGAAGCTGGGGGACTGGATCGCCATCTTCAACGAAGGCGCGCAGCTGGAGCAATACGATTCTCCCGAAAGGATCCTGGCCAATCCGGCCAGCGAATTCGTGGAGAACTTCATTGGCTCCGGCGCAGGCTTGAAGCAGCTGACGCTGACCCGGGTCAACGAGGTGGACCTGGAAGAAGCGATCACGACATCGCCGGGCAAGCGGGCTTCCGATGTGCTCTCGCAAGTGCAAGGCGCCGGCCGCAAGTACGCGGTGGTCCTGGATTCACGCGGGCGTCCCTTGCGCCGGCTGGATCGCCGGCAGCTCTCGCGTGCGGAGATCATCGACGGCACCTATGACCAGAGCCTTCCGGTCGTTGGCGAGCAGGCAACGCTCAACGATGCCCTGGACACCATGCTGGTGGCCAGTTCCGAATCGGCGCTGGTCACCGGCCGGCGAGACGTGCTGCTGGGCACCATCACCGTCCAGACGGTGATGGAAGCCATCGCTGCGGCCAATGGCGCCCAAGACGGGGACCACTCGGCACCGGTCGGGTTGAACTCTGGAGCTATCAACATCGTGGACATCAATAGCGGGGCCGCCAATTCGGATGGTGAACCTGTATGAGCGCAGAAAAACGAACCCTTATATGGCAAATCGTGGCCATCGCCGCGGCCTTCGCGGTGCTCATGGTGTGGCTGCTGACCGCTGATCTGACCGAGACCGAACGCCAGACACTGGATCCGGCCACGATCTGGGGATACACCCTGGAGCACCTGAAGCTGACGGTGATTTCCACGGTGATCGTCTTGATCATCGCCATTCCCCTGGGCATTGTGCTGACCCGTCCGGGCTTGCGCCGTGCGGCGCCGGTTGTGCGGGCCATTGCCAACTTCGGCCAGGCAGCTCCGGCTATTGGCGTTGTCGTGCTGTTGGCGTTCTGGCTTGGATTCGGCGCCAAGACCGCGATCGTCTCGTTGGTGATCTATGCCATTCTGCCGGTGCTGTCCAATACCATCGTGGGCTTGCAACAGGTAGACCAGCGCATCGTCGAGGCCGGGCGAGGCATTGGCATGAGCTTGATGGCAGTGCTGTTCAAGGTGGAGCTGCCCTTGGCCGTGCCCGTGATGCTGTCCGGCATTCGCACCGCGCTGGTTCTCCTGGTGGGTACTGCCACTTTGGCGACCTTCATCAACGGTGGCGGATTGGGCATCCTGATCACCACCGGGGTGAACCTCAACCTCAACGTCGTACTGATTACCGGTTCGCTTCTGGTTGCGCTGCTGGCCTTGACCATCGATTGGCTGGGACGCGTCGTGGAACAGGTTGCACGGCCGAAGGGACTGTCATGAAAAACGCAATGAAACTGTCCCTGGTCTCGATCGCTGCGGTGATCGGTTTAGCCGGTTGCGGCCTGAGCCCGTCAACGGGTACCGTCCCCGCGGTGGGGCCCGGAAAAATCCAGCCGGTCGCTGATGGCCAGGAAAAGTCGAAGGTGACGGTGACTTCCAAGTCGTTCACCGAGCAGCTGCTCTTGGGCAAGATCACCGTGATCGCCTTGGAAGCCGCCGGCTACGACGTCACCGACTTGACCAACGTGCCAGGTTCCCAGCCCGCCCGGCAGCTATTGCTCTCCGGGGACGCTAGTGTGCTTTGGGAATACACCGGCACCGCTTGGCTGACATATCTTGGCCATGAAGAACCGGTCGATGGAGAACAGGCACAGTGGGAAGCGGTGAAAAAGGACGATATTCCCAATGGCATCGACTGGGGCGATCCGGCACCACTGAACAACACGTATGCCATGGCAATGAATGAAGAGACGGCAAAACACCTGGGAGTTACCAAGCTTTCAGAGCTGAAAGATGTGGATCCGAAGGATCTGACCTTCTGTGTCGATCCTGAATTCAATTCGCGCCGCGATGGCCTGACGCCAATGCTGGAGCACTATGGCATTGACCGCGGGGCTGAGGTTCCGGAGAGCAATATTGGCCTCTATGACGTTGGCGCTATCTATCAGGCAACAGCCGACGGTGCTTGCAACTTCGGCGAAGTGTTCACCACCGATGGCCGAATCAAGGCTTTGAACTTGACGGTATTGGAAGACGACAAGAAGTACTTCCCGAGCTACAACGCCGCTCCAGCTTTTAATGGCGAATTCTTGAAAGAGCATCCGGAAGTTGAAGGCATTATGGCCCAGATCGCTCCGCTGCTCACCGATGAAGTCCTGATGGAACTGAACTACCAGGTGGATGTCGTTGGCCGCGAGCCAGCAGACGTTGCCTTTGAATGGATGGTTGATCAAGGGCTGGTTTCCAAGCCTTGATATAGCGTTCGATAGTGGATGACCTCGCAAGCTGGGCTTCGACTTCTTTGGAAGTCGGGGTCCAGCTTTTGCCATTGAAGGTTCATCCAGGGTTGGTTTCCCCGGTTCAGCCGTGGTTGCAGAATGAATGGGCTGGGTTGCACCCAAATCGCCGCATTGAGCCAAGACCGGTCGAGTGCAAAAGTAGTTCAAAAAGAATTTTGTAGCCTAAAGATTGAGGTCAACATGCGAATTCTGGTCGCACGCGTGCGTGTTGGGGATTTTTTTTGAGAAAACTCATTGACGCTTCAACTTAATTGGTGCAATACTGGTGTCATCGAAACAAATTGAAACGTCAACTACTTGTTGGCGCAACGGAAGGATTTAGACATGACTGCAACTGCATTGACCGCTGGTACCTGGAACCTTGACGCATCGCACTCAGAGGTTGGCTTCTCGGTCCGCCACGCTGGCATCTCCAAGGTTCGCGGTAGTTTCACCGAATTCGATGCAACCCTGAACATCGCAGAGACCCTGGAAGCTTCCAGCGTTGAAGCATCCGTTCAGATCAGCTCGGTTAACACCAAGGATGCAAACCGCGACGGCCACCTCAAGGGCGCTGACTTCTTCGACGCCGAGCAGTTCCCAACCATGACCTTCAAGTCGACCGGCCTCAAGGGCGGTGCCGACGAGTTCATCTTGGTTGGCGACCTGACCATCCGTGGCGTATCCAAGGAAGTTGAATTCGAAGTTGAAGTTGGCGGCCAGGCTGTCGATGCTTTTGGTGCAACCCGCGCTGGCTTCTTCGCATCCACCACCATCTCCCGCAAGGAATTCGGCATCACCTGGAACGCAGCGCTGGAAGCCGGTGGCGTTCTGGTCAGCGACAAGGTCAAGATCGAGCTTGATGCTTCCTTCGTACTGCCTGCCGCAGCCTAAATAGCTTCCCGAGAACCGCCATGGGGTTGGCGGTATGAGGGCCGATACCGGCAAAGCCTCCGAACCAGTTATGGTTCGGAGGCTTTTGTCGTTAAGCGGATTTTCTAGTGAGCCTAGAAGCCGTTGTCGTAGGTGTCGTAGGACATTTCTGGCGCGAAGATTGCCAGAACCATCATGCCCACGAAGCCAAGAACCCAGAACAAGCCGATAATGGTGCCGATCCAGCCAGTCACCTTGCCCACGGTTGCCGCTGTATTAAACTCGCGCTCGGCCCGGTTGGCCTTGACGATTGCTATGGGACCCAAAATTACATTCAAGATAAAGATCGAAAGAATGCCAAGGATCATGGAGGTCTGGGCCAGCTGGCTTCCCTCGAACTGCGCCTGCGTTGGGTATCCGGGATAGCCAGCCTGGTAAGGCGTCTGCTGGTACGGAGACTGCTGGTACTGGGACTGTTGATACTGCGACTGCTGGTATTGCCCTTGCTGACCGAACCGCTGATTCTGGCCCTGGTTTGGCTGCCCCGCAGTGTACGGATTCTGCGGTTCGCCATTCGGAGTAGACATTGCCGCCTGCTTTCAAACTTGATGGTGAGTCTATTAAATCAATGCTTGGGTCAATTCTCGTACAAACTGGAGAAAATGTTCTGCTCGAGCCCCAGAAGCCCTTATCGAGAACAGCGACTGCCAACCGTGAAACTGGTTGATGCCATCGTCACCGTTTCGCCGATGTAGCAATTTCATTTCTAAACTGGTGCATTATGACTTGGGCTTCGTTCTGCGCATACCTTGGCGTTTGCGTGATGGTGACACTTTCACCTGGACCAGATACTTTCTTGGTGCTGCGCTATTCGCTGGTGCGGCAGATGCACGGAATAATTGCAGCGCTGGGAATGATGGTCGCCATTTTCGCTTGGGCTACCTTGGCGGGAGCTGGCGCGGCTTCGGTAATTCAGCGGTTTCCCATGGTTGAAACCGTTATCGCCATTCTCGGTGGGCTGTATCTGGCGTATCTGGGGCTCAGCGGCTTCCTGAAATCGCGAGCGGTTGCCAAGGCTGATAGCGCGATCGCTCGCACTGAAACTCGTGAGGGGCATCGTCGGGAAGTTCACTCATTGGGAAAGACCTTTGCCGCTGGCATGCTTTCTGCTGCATTAAATCCAAAGCTGGGCTTGCTTTTTCTTGCCATGATGCCAAGTTTCATCCCGAAGGATTCCAATACTTTCCTCTGGGGGATGGGGCTAGGTGCAATTTTCGCTTCGGTAGGCTTCGGCTACATGCTGATCTTGAGCACTGCTGCGTCCAAGGCAATGCACTGGTTCAAGCGACCAGAGATCGCTCTGCGTTTGGAGTGGACGGCTTGTGCGGCGCTGTTCCTGATGGGTGCCGGCGTGATCATCAGCGCGTTCAAGTAGGCTCCGCTCAAAGTGCAGCAAGGCGTTGCCCATTCATAGGCTGTTTGTGCTGCCAAGCCGCGGACAGATTAGTTGCCTGGGGTCTTCTTGCGCCATAGCGCATGAGTAGTGGTCGCAAGAACAGTTAATACGAGGCTGAAGACTAGGCCGTAACCGAAAATCTGCGCGTAATGTCCCTGTTCTGCGGTGGCGGCGCTGACATAGGTGGCCGCCGAGGCGCCGGCAAAGAGCGAAAACACGAAGAACGATACCGTGGTCGCCCGAGCATCCGGTGCGATGTCGGTGGCCCAGCCCTGCATCGAAGAGTGCATGATGGCATTCGTGGCTCCCAGGAGCAGGGCAGTGGCGGTATATGAACCGGCTGAAGGCCAGAGCGCGGATGGCAGGAAAGCTCCACAGAGCAGCAATCCGCCTCCACCGATCAGCCAGGTCCGCGAGATTCGCGCCACCAGCCGTCGCATCAACCGCGCGCCCAAAATTACTCCCACTGCAAAACCGCACCCCAAGACGCCCGCTACTCCAATGGAAGCACCCGAGCGCTGCAAGGCGGGTACAACGTAGGTCAGCAGACCCATCAGCAGCGCGCCTTCCAGAAAGACGATGGCGTACAAGGCCAAATTCATTGGACGCAATGCCGCTGCAAGGCTAAAACTGCTGCGCGAATGCTGTGGCTCTCGCAAACGACGCAAGGAATACAACGCAGCGACACTCCCTAGCGCTGGAAGCGCGAAGACCAGGCGCCAATCCAGATAGGTAGCGAGCGCTCCTGCCGAGAGCGTGGCCAAGGTGGTGCCCAAGGACGAATAGATCTGAAGATCCGATAGCCCGCGTGCCCGTTCAACACCGTGGCGAGTGTCGCCGAGCAAGGTCAGGAGCGTCGGATAGAGTGCGCCGAACATCAGTCCGGTGAGGCATCGTGCAATGAGCAGAGGTGCATAATCGCTGAACATGATGCTTGCCAGGGCGCCGGCACCGGCACCAATGAGCGCTGAACGCAGGACGAGAAGTCGTCCGAAGCGATCGCTGGCCAGTCCCCACAGCGGTTGCCCGATGGCGTAGAACAACGAGTAGGCGGTGACAAGCTGAACGGCTTGGGAGAAGTCCAAAGACGTGCCCAGCGAGAGTGCCAGCAGCATCGGCGGAGTGCCGTAGCGGTCAAAAAACGAAAGGAATCCGATGAAGCGCAGGGCGGAATCGGGAACCGAATGCGCCGGTACCTGTGGGTGCTGCTCAGCCATGGATGTCCTTCGGAAAATGCTTCAGCCTACCCACTCATGTAAGCAGACTCACCCCGAACGTGCTGTTATCGATGACGGCAGTACCCGGCGCATAAAGCAGGACTTGTGGGAGGTAGCGCGGGGCTGGGCCTTGAGTCAAACGCGGGCGACGATCAGATAATTTCGCTGCACCTCCGTGCTCCTGGATTCCGAGCCCAACGAAATGGCCGAGACCACCAAGTAGCGCCAGCCTGATAAATACTTTTGGCCGGTTCCTCGACCGCATACCTGCGTGCCTTCTGGGCGCGATGAAATATTGACGGACAGTGCTTAGCCGAACGCACCGGAGGGCGGACAAAGTACAGCGCGGTGTCATCGAGTTTTGCGATGCCTTGAATGGCGGTCTGGAACTACCACGACTACCCCTTTCACTTATAAGTGAAAAGTGATATTTTTGAGCTGTAGAGAACATGGGGGATCAAGATGAGTGCTGTGCTATCCAAGGCTGACGTCATGGTCAGTGCTGAGGAGCTCATATCGGTGCGGCACGAAGTTGATATCGCTCCAGCCGGCATCGCTGGGTTTGCCGCAATCATGGCTGACGGTGAAACACGCGAGCTATCTCCGGAACTTTCGAGGATCATCGCTCGAGTAATTCGCACACTTGCCCTAAATGGAAGTGTCACTGTGGGTTCCTTGCCCGACGAGCTTACTAGCAATACCGCTGCTGAAGTTATGGGGGTATCCCGGCCTACTCTGCTAAAAATGGCAAAAGCCGGAGATATCGATTCATTCAAGGTCGGTAGTCATACAAGGTTCAAGCGAGATGACGTTATGAATCTCAAGGCCAAACGCGAAGTTGCGCGAAAGGCCGCGATGATGGACCTTCTAGAGATTCGTGATGAAATCGAAAATCACAAGTAGCACTTTCTAGGAATCAGGCACGTCGGGCCATGGTAGGAATAGCGCCATGGCCCAACGTGTTTTTGTTGATGCGAATGTTCTCTTTAGCAGAACCCTGTATGACTGGCTCTTTCTGCTGCGGATTGAATCGCGCGGCCGACTTTTTCAGATACATACTTCGTGGGATGTCATTAATGAAGCGGGAACCCGTTTAAGAGATGATCATCCTGAGTGGGATGGCGAAGGAATCTCCTCATTGATGTCAAAGATCCAAGATATTTTTGACGAGATTATTGAGGTTTTCCCCGGGGGCAAAGTCGACGGTATGGCAGATTCCGGAGACTGGCATGTTCACCATGCGGCAGAAGCAAGCCGTGCAGATATTTTACTTACACAGGACTCTGGATTTTCTTCTGATCTGGCGCTTTATGATGTTTACTCCTGCGACGAGTTTTTTGTGGAGATCGAAAAATCTGATCCACAAGCCGTCCAAAAAGTTATCGAGTTCCAAGCTCCGTATTGGGCGAAACGTGACGGCAAGCAACTTCCGGAAGCATTGCGCGACGCTAACTGCCCTGAATTCGCTCAGATAGTGCTGAAACGTATTCGAAAAATGGCCGTGACCACCAAGTAGCGCCAGACCGATAAAAACTTGTGGCCGGTTCCCCGGCCCTTTCCAGGTGGGGGAACCGGCCACAATGCCTAGCGCGAGTTGCTACAGGCCGCGAACCATCAGCACATCCAAGGTGCGCGGTCCGTGCACCCCTTCAACACGTTCCAGCTCGATGTCGCTGGTTGCCGAAGGGCCGGAGATCCAGGTCAGAGGCCGGGTGATGGACAGGCGCGGCATGGCCTCGGGCAGCAGCTGCACGATCGTGGAGATCGGCACAATGCACACGTGGTGATCGGGAACCAGCGAAATAGCGCGGCGCCCCTGGTCGGGCTGGCCATCAAGGATGATCGTTCCCGATTCGGCAACGGAAACCGCCGAAGAAGTCACCACGGCACTGGTGGCATCCAATTCGGCGACGCTCAAGCGGGCGCCGGGAGCATCAACGCGCTGTTCCACGTTCTGGCCCAGCGCCGAAAGCCAGCTGGCATCCAGTCCCTGCGGGTAGACCACGCTGGAGGCATCCTTGAGCTTGGCGGCAACAAATTGTGGAATCTGCCCCGCCTCGATCACCTCAACGCCGGCCTTGTAGTCCACCAAGCGGTCCACCAGCAACTCGATGAGCTGCTCTTTGCCCAGCGTCGAAGCCGTGCGGTAGCTGCGGGGAACCTCTTCGGTCGCCGGGGTATCGGCTAGGGCTGAACGGATCCTGGTCAGGATTTCTTCTTTCGCGCTCACTTGGACTCCTTTTCGTCGCTCCACCAGTCGCGGAAGGACTTTTGCGGCGGGACCGGAATGTCGCGGCTCTGCGTCCACCCGGCAGCGATGCCCGGCAGCTTCTTGATCTTCTTGTCCTTGCCCGCAGCCAGCCGGCCCAGCGGCAGCGCCTTTTCGAGCAGGCCAAGGTTCTTTCCCTTGCCCAAGGCCCAGGAGCCGCCCTTCATCAGCAGGTCCATCTGGGTTGGCAGCTTGTGCTTGGCGCGCTTGGCATCCACATCTTCGCCACGCAGGTGCACGAGGATTTCCGGGATGTTGATCTTCACCGGGCAGGCTTCGTAGCAAGCACCGCACAGCGAGGAGGCGTAGGGAAGGGAGCCGTTTTCCTCGACCTCGATGCCGGTCAGCAGCGGGGAGAGGATCGCGCCGATCGGGCCCGGGTAGGTGGAGCCATAGGCATGGCCGCCGGTGCGCTCGTAGACCGGGCAGACGTTCATGCAGGCCGAGCAGCGAATGCAATTCAGCGCGGTGCGCCCGAAGCGGTCGGCCAGCGCGCGGGTGCGACCATTATCCAGCAGGACGATGTGCACGTTCTGCGGGCCATCGTCCTCGGTGACACCGGTCCACAAGGAGGTGTACGGATTCATGCGCTCGCCGGTGGATGAGCGGGGAAGCAGCTGCATGAAGACCTCGATGTCCTCCCAGTGCGGCAGGACCTTTTCGATGCCCATGACGGTGATCAGGGTTTCGGGCAGGGTCAGGCACATCCGGCCGTTGCCTTCGGATTCCACCACGCCCAGGGTGCCGGTATCGGCCAGGGCGAAGTTGGCTCCGGAGATCGCGACCTTGGCGGCCAGGAACTTCTTGCGCAGGTGGGAACGTGCCGCTTCGGCCAGCTTGGCCGGCTCATCGGTCAGGTTCGGATCCACCACCGGCATTTGGCTGAGGAAGATGTCGCGTACCTCGGTGCGGTTCTTGTGAATGGCAGGAACCAGGATGTGGCTTGGCTTGTCGTGGCCCAGCTGGACGATCAGCTCGGCGAGGTCGGTTTCGAAGGCATCGATGCCCTCGGTTTCCAGGTGCTCGTTCAGGCCGATCTCCTGGGTGGCCATGGACTTGACCTTGACCACCTCTGTCGACCCGGTGGCCTTGACCAGATCGGTGACGATTTTGTTCGCCTCGCCAGCGTCGCGGGCCCAGTGCACCACGCCTCCGCGGGCGGTGAAGTTCTTCTCGAACTCCAACAGGCGCTCTTCAAGGGTGGCCATGGAATTGTTCTTGATGGCGCTGCCGGCATCGCGCAGCGCCTCCCAGTCGGGAAGCTCGCCCACGACCTTCAAGCGCTTGTCGCGGATGGTGTGGGTGGCATGGCGCAGGTTCTTGCGCATCTGGGTGTTGCCCAGTTCGCGGTGCGCCGCCTGGGGGAAGGGCTCGGTCTCGAACAGGTTGCCCTGTCCTCCGGCGGGCATGCCGAGGAATACCTGGGTCACAGTGACACCGTCTCTTCCATGGTGCTGGCCAGGATGTCGGCCAGGTGCAGGGTTTTCGGCTTGGCGCCGGTGCGCGAGAGGCCGCCGCCGATGTGCATCAGGCAGGAGGCATCCCCGCCGGAGCAGGCCGAGGCGCCGGTGGAGCAGATGTTCTTGACCTTGTCTTCGAGCATGGCCGAGGAGACGTCTGCGTTCTTGATCGAGAAGGTGCCGCCGAAACCGCAGCACTGGTCTGCTTCGGGAAGCTCGTTGACGGTGATGCCGCCGACGGTCTTGAGCAGATCCAGCTGGCGGTCGCCCAGGCCCAGCGAGCGCATGCCGTGGCAGGAGGGATGGTAGGTGATGGTTTCGGGGAAGTAGCTGCCCAGCTGCTCGGCCGCGTTGCTGATGCCCAGAACGTCCACCAGCAGCTGGGTCAGCTCGTAGGTGCGGGCACCGACAGCAGTGGCCCGGTCCTTGAGTTCTGGCTTGCCCAGGCGCTGCGCCAAATAGGGGTGCTGGTGCTTGATGGAGGCGACGCAGGAGCCGGAGGGGGCGACCGCGACGTCGTAGTCGTCGGTGTCGAAGGCGTTGATGTGGTTTTCGACAACGGGCAGTGCTTCTGGCATGTAGCCGGAGTTCATGTGCATTTGCCCGCAGCAGGCTTGCGCCTTGGGGAAAATGACCTCGTGGCCCAAGCGTTCCAGGATTCTCACTGTCGACTTGGCCGTTTCCGGGTACATGGCGTCGACTATGCACGTGGCAAAGAGGGCGATTCGCATGATTAAAGACTCTTTCAAGTGTGGTCTGACCATACTATGCGATTATTTTCGCGATAGTCAAGACTTGTTGTGATGCCACTCACCCTTGTACCCTTGGTGGTCGGACCACATATGGTCAGACCAATACTCGAGCAAGGACGCCCACACCGTGTTTACTCCCTCAACTGAACCGATAGCAGGAAGTGTTGCGATCTCTGCGCTGATCGCACTGATTCCTCTTGTCACCTTTTTTGTGCTGCTGGCAGTGATCAAAACCAAGGCCCACTGGGCCGGGTTGGGATCGCTGGCAGTGGCCATCATCGTCGCCATTCTCGGCTGGAAGATGCCGGTGGCCATGGCCCTGAACTCCGGGGCCATGGGCATGGTCTTTGGCGCTTTCCCGATCGTCTGGATCGTGGTGATGGCCATCTTCCTCTACCAGGTCACCGTCAAGTCCGGACGCTTTGAAGACCTGCGCCGGGTCTTCGACGTGATCGGCGGCGGCGATGTGCGCATCCAGGCCGTCTTGATCGCGTTCTGCTTTGGCGGACTGCTCGAAGCGCTGGCAGGATTCGGCGCCCCGGTCGCCATTACCGCGACCATGCTGCTGGCCCTGGGCCTCTCGCCGCTGCGTGCGGCCTGCGCCGTGCTGATTGCCAATACGGCACCGGTGGCCTTTGGCGCCGTGGCTATTCCGATCACCACCGCGGGAGCCCTGACCGGCATTCCGGCCCATGAAATCGGCGCCGTGGTTGGCCACCAGTCGCCGCTGCTGGCATTGTTTGTCCCGACCATCCTGGTGCTGATCCTCGATGGCTGGCGCGGCGTGCGCCAGGTGCTTCCAGCTACCCTGGTCATCGGCATTTCCTTCGGCCTGGCCCAGTGGCTGTGCTCCACCTACTTCTCCTACGAGCTGACCGACATCGTCGCATCGCTGGTCGGCCTGGCAGCGGCCGTGATCCTGTTGCGCTTCTGGACCCCGAAGGGCGCCGACGAAGCTCGGGCCCGCGTGCTGACCGCCGAAGCCGCCGCCGTGCCGGTGCAGCAAGGCACCAAGCTGCACGGCGCGAACACCTGGATGGCGCTGTTCCCGTACCTGCTGGTGATCGTGGTCTTCGGCCTGGCCAAGCTCTGGAAGCTGGGCGTCGACATCCCTGCCTGGCTGGCCAGCACCGACATCAAGTTCGGCTGGCCCGGCCTGCACGGGCAGGTGGTGGATGCCAGCGGCAAGGCGGTTTCCTCGACCATGTACACCTTCTCCTGGCTGTCTTCGCCGGGCACCTTGCTGCTGATCACCGGCGTGATCGTCGCCTTTGTGTACTCGAAGTACACCGGCGGCGGAAAGTACGCCATGACCTTCGGCGAGGGCTTGTCGGAGATCGGCAAGACCATCTACAACATGCGCTTCGCCGCGCTGACCATCCTCTCGGTCCTGGGGCTGGCCTACGTGATGAACCTGTCCGGCCAGACCATCACCGTGGGAACCTGGCTGGCCGGTGCCGGAGGGTTCTTCGCCTTCCTCTCGCCAATCCTGGGCTGGATCGGCACCGCGGTGACCGGATCGGATACCTCGGCCAACGCGCTGTTCGCCAAGCTTCAGCAGACCGCCGGCGTGAATGCCGGGATCGATCCGCATCTGCTGGTGGCGGCCAATACCTCCGGCGGCGTCGTCGGCAAGCTGATTTCCCCGCAGAACCTGGCCATTGCCGCAACCAGCGTGAAGATGGAAGGCCAGGAATCGGTGATCCTCAAGAAGGTCGCCGGCTGGTCGGTGGGCATGCTGCTGGTGCTGTGCGTCCTGGTCTACCTGCAGTCCACCCCGGTGCTTTCATGGATGCTTCCATAGGGTGCTGAACGGCTAAAATAGTTCCGATGCCAATTAACCCAGCTCCGCGTGCGTACCAGATCGTGCTTCAGGCCATTGAGGAAGATCTGCGTACCGAGAAGTTGTCCGTGGGGGACCAGCTTCCTGGCGAACGTGCGCTCGCGGAGCAGCATGGGATTTCCCGCGCTTCGGTGCGCGATGCCATCCGCATCCTCGACGTGATGGGCATTATCAGGACCTCCACTGGATCTGGGCCGAACTCCGGCGCCGTGATCATCTCCAATCCCGCGGCGGGAATTTCCCAGGCGCTGCGCCTGCATCTGGCGGCCAAGGGCATCAACGTCCGCGAGATCGTTGAATCGCGCATCCTGCTGGAAACCTGGGCAGCCCAGATGACGCCGCGCGACCCCATCCATGCCCAGCAGGTCATAGATCGGACCGCGGTGCTGATCATGCGCATGGATGATGCGCAGCTCTCGCGCGAATCCTTCCACCGCATTGATGCCGAATTCCACGTTTTGCTCGCATCCATGGCGGGCAACGCGGTGGTCGAATCCATGATGGAATCCCTGCGCAACTCGATCAGTGACTATGTTGCCGCGTCCATCCCGGACGACGAAGCCTGGCAACCGGTGGTCAAGGTGCTGCGCCGCCAGCACAAGGCCATCCACCATGCCTTTGCCACCGGCCAGCGCGAGCGCGCAGCCCAGCTGCTCGAAGAGCACATCACCTGGTTCTACTCGCAGACCCGCTAGATCTGGTAGCAAGAGCACCAGTTAAATAAGTCGGACTTTATTACCCTTAGCTCCTCATATATCTGATATGTTTTCAGTAGGCGACGGGGCTGCATTTCGGATACGTCAGTTGGTTTACACCGGTGATGAGTTCCCGTCGATGTACCATCGACACTTCATGCGAGGGAATTCATGAGCCAACTTTTTGACCTGTCCGGACGACTGGCCCTGGTCACCGGGTCCTCCCGCGGCATCGGCCGCGAACTTGCCCGCGCCCTGGCAGATGCCGGCGCCACGATCATCCTGCATGGCCGCGATGAGCAGCGTCTGGCCGAAACCGCCGCCGAATTTGCCACCCGCTACGGTGCCGAAAAAATCCACAGCGCCTGCTTTGACGTCACCGACGACGCCGCCGTGCGCGAGAACATCGCAGCCATCGAAAAGAACATCGGCGCCATCCGTATTCTGGTGAACAACGCCGGCATCCAGCACCGCGTGCCGATGCTGGACCTCGACGTGGCCGACTGGCAGCGTGTGATTGATACCAACCTCACCAGCGCATTCCTGGTAGGCCGAGAAGCCGCCCGCGGCATGGTGGAACGCGGCGAAGGCAAGATCATCAACATCTGCTCGGTGCAAACCGACCTCGCCCGCCCCACCATCTCCGCCTACACCGCGGCCAAGGGCGGCCTGCGCAACCTCACCCGCGCGATGACCGCCGAATGGGCTGGCGCGGGCCTGCAGATCAACGGCATTGCACCGGGATACATCCACACCGAAATGACCCAGAACCTGGTGGACGACGAGAAGTTCAATTCCTGGATCCTGGGCCGTACCCCGGCTGCCCGCTGGGGCTCAGTCGAGGACTTGGCCGGTCCAGCGGTATGGCTGGCATCGGACGGATCCAACTACGTCAACGGGCAAACCATTTTCATCGACGGAGGCATGAGCGTTGTCGTCTAGCACCCTTTCCAACAAGACCCTGGGCGTCGTCGCCCATGCCGCTGGCGACCTGCGGATCGAGCAGATCGACCTGCCCGCACCCGCTGCGGATGAAGCACGAATCGCCATCGCCTATGGCGGCATTTGCGGTTCGGACCTGCACTATTGGAGCCACGGAGCGGCCGGGGAGTCCATCCTCAAGGCCCCGATGGTTCTCGGGCATGAGATCGTCGGCACCGTTATCCAGGCGGCCGCTGATGGCAGCGGCCCGGGCGCGGGAAGCAAAGTCGCGGTGCACCCGGCAACACCGGGAGACACCGGGGAACCCTATCCTTCTGACCGCCCGAACCTTTCACCCGGATGCACTTATTTGGGCTCGGCTGCCCGCTACCCGCATACCGAGGGCGCTTTTGCCCGCGAGGTGAATCTGCCTGCACGCATGCTGCGCGAACTGCCCGCTGGCCTCTCGCTGCGTGACGCTGCGCTGGCCGAGCCAGCCGCCGTGGCTTGGCATGCGGTCTCGCGTGCCGGCACCGTCTCCGGCAAAAAAGCTCTGGTCATTGGCGCTGGCCCGATCGGAGCGCTGGCCGTGGCGGTGCTCAAGCGCGCCGGTGCCAGCGAAATCATCGCGGTGGACATGCACGAGACGCCGTTGGGCATTGCCAAAGAACTCGGTGCCACCGCAACCCTGCGCGCCGATGACCAGGAAGCAATCGCCAAGGTCAACGCCGATGTGGTGATCGAGGCCAGCGGCAATTACCGCGGCCTGGCCTCTGCCATTCGCGGCGCGGTGCGTGGCGGACGCGTCGTCATGGTCGGCCTGCTGCCCTCCGGCGAGCAACCTGCCCTGATTTCGCTGGCCATCACCCGCGAGCTGGAACTTGTCGGCTCTTTCCGCTTCAACGACGAAATCGACCAGGTGATCGATGCGCTGGCCGACGGTTCCCTGCACATCGGCGCGGCCGTCACCCACGAGTTCCCGGTATCCGATGGCCTTGAAGCTTTTGAAACAGCCAAGGATTCCTCGAAGTCTGGCAAGGTCTTGCTGAACTTCCTGGAGCAGTAATCCCTCCCAGTGCAACGACGCGGTGGTGGCCTCTGATAACAAGGGCCGCCACCGCGTCTTTGCTATTAAGCAGGTGCTAGTTGGCCTCGGCAAGATGCAGCGAGGTGGCCACTGGCACCGGGTTGGCGAACAGATCGAGGACTGGGCAGTGGGCATCAACTGCTTGGCGCAATTCCTCGTAGCGCTCGACGGATTCTGGACCAGCTATCTGGACTTTCAAATCCACTGAAGAGAAACCGGGACGCACCGACGCGTCGATGCCGAATAGTCCGCGAACATCGAGCTGCCCATCAGCGGTAATCTGCACATCATCAACCTGGATGCCCAGGCTCTCGGCGTAGAGCCGATAGACCACGACCTGGCATGAGACCAAGGCTGCCAATGCGTATTCAACGGGACTGGCGGCGATGTCGTTACCGCCGAGCGCTGCTGGTTCATCGACGGTGAAGGTGTGCTTGCCGGCGCGAATATTGCTGGCGACCGAAGCAAAACCCTCGCCCTGGACAGTGAAGGTCAACTGGGCACTGTGTGGAGCGGAGGAGATCCGTTCGCCCCAACCGGCACCGGCTTCTTGCAGGCGTTGAGAGCGGTCTTCGGCCACGGATAGCTTGGCTGTTGCGTGAGGCATGGGGATTCATCCCCTTTCTGGCGCAGGGGCGCCATCGTTTACGATCCTGGATTTCAAGAAGCGTCGAATCGTCACCTGGGGCACCCCGCACAATGGCCTAAAGGGTTGCCGTCCACTCAGCCAGGGCTGTGATGAGTGGAACTCGTGATTCAGTGGTTCCTTTGTATCTTGTGGCAAGCGGATCGGTAAAGTATCCACTTAACGTTTCGTCATGGCGGTCCTGTCCCTTAGCGTCGATAGGATGGTGGGTAGCAATCCGCTCCAACGCACTACCCATGGATGGCGATGATGGAATTCCAGCTGACTCTTTCCTCAGTGAACTCATTAGTGTCCGAGGAAGAACTTCGCATCGGGCAATTCTTCTTCGAATCCGGAAAAGTCCAGGATGTTGAACGCCATCGTGAACGGGGGAACGCCCGAGTCACTGCGCTGGTTCGCAACAGCGAGGTCATGGTCGGGTTTCGGATCGGCAACGAGGGCATAGAATTCCACTCTTTCTGCACCGAACATCCATCTGAGTACTCCTGCCCGGAAGTCGCAGCACTGCTGCTGGAGATAGTCAGCGACGCCGAAGACCCGCTCTACGTCTCGGATCAGGCAGCCGACCCTTATGGCTGGCAACGCAATGCGGTTCCCCAATGGGAACGAAACCTGAATCGGTTGTTGCCCGTCGTTGAAGTAGAAACCGACATTGTCGAAGAGCCGCTGGGCCTGATTTTGAAGGTCGTCACAGAGCCACGGTACGGAGGAGAAGATGTCCTCACTCTCCAAGCGAGGCCGGCAAAGCAAGGAACCAAGAGCCCGTGGGTGCAGACCGGCATTAGCTGGAAATCGGTCGCCTTTGACGAGCACTTTTCCAGGGCGCAACGCCGCGCAGTCGTGGAATTGAACCGCCTGCGGGAACATGCCGAAAAGGTGAAGTACGGTCATTTCTGGGAAACCACAGACTGGATTTCCTTGATGGAACTTCCTGGCAAGGATCTCTTGGCCGCTTTCAAGGATCTCAAGGATGCAGGCGTTGCCATTATTAATGGCGGTTCTGCGTCCAAGCCGCCGGTGAACTTCAGTGAAAAACTGGCCCATGCATACGTGGATTTCCGTCAAGGGGAAAACGGCCTGACCGTCGAAGGCGTGCTTCATGGTCCTGAACCTGAACACACGCACCTGTTGCCCGTAGGAAATCCCCCTGCTTTTGTGGCTTTTTCCTCCCAGCCGTTGGCCAAATCCAAGACCTGGGGCCTGGCAGAATTTGCTGATCCGGTATCAGCAGAGCTCGCCACGTTTATTGCCTCCGGTGTCCAGTTCATTCCGTCTTCTGAAGTAGGCCGGTTTGAGCAAACCCATCTGGACAGGGTGCGCCAGCTGGCGCCATTGAAGAGCGCGGATGTTTCCTACGCCATCCCCGACCCTCCACGACCAGTGCTGCGACTGCGCGTTTCAAGCACTGTCGACAGCGTCAGCCTGCATTATTCATGGAAGTACGCAGCCAAGGCCCAACGCCAGCGAAGTGTTGAAAAGGAAATCATCGCTTCGATCAATGACAAATTGGGCGACGACTCTGCCTTGGGACAGGTGAAATCGAACGGGATCTACGAAGATCGAGAGCTGACGATGGATGAGTCCATCGACTTCTTGGTCTACACCTTGCCGTTACTGGAAGAACATCCCGATATCTTGATTGAAGCCCAGAACCAGCTTCCCAAGTATCGGATTATCGACTCTCCTGCGACGGTAGCCATCGATGCTGGTGAAAGCACTGGAGACTGGTTTGATCTGACAGTCGAGGTCACCATCGATGACATCAAGGTGCCATTTGCGCTACTGCTAGCTGCGCTCACGCTGCACTTGGATTATCTGGTTCTTGAGGACCTGACCGTCATTCCCATCGGCGGAGAAGACTTCGCCCAGCTGCGTCAGCTGATCGACGAGGCCGGTGAATTAGGCAAGGTCGAAGGCAATACAATTCGGGTCCACAAACTGAGCATCGACTGGTGGAAGGAACTGCTGGATCTGGGCATTATCGAAGCCCAGCATAACCAGTGGCTGCAGAACATGAATGAGCTCACCAGCGGCGAAGAGCTTAATCCCGTGGAACTGCCCGAGAGTTTCAAGGCCAACTTGCGCCCTTACCAGGAACAGGGGCTCGCGTGGCTTAACTTCCTGCGAACCCACTCGCTGGGAGGGGTTCTGGCAGATGACATGGGCCTGGGTAAAACCGTCCAATTGCTGGCGTGCCTCGAACAGGCACGCATCGAGAACCCGGGCCAAAAATTCCTGGTTCTGGCACCTACCTCGGTCGTAGGCAACTGGATCAATGAAGCACACCGGTTCACTCCCCATCTGAAGACGCGGGGGATTACCTCTACCGCCAAGAAGGCAGGGCAAACAGTCGCAGACCAGTTGGGCGATGCCCAGTTGATCGTGACCAGCTATGCGATCTTCCGGCTCTCCTATGAAGAGTTCGAAGCGGCAGGGTTCTCGGTCATGATCATGGATGAAGCCCAACAGCTGAAGAACCATGCCTCCAAGGGATATAAGCAGGCCCGGCAACTGCCTGTCCCCTGCAAATTTGTGGTCACAGGCACTCCGATGGAGAACAACCTGCTGGAGCTGTGGGCCCTGGTTTCGCTGGCAGCCCCTGGGCTGTTGGGCGCTCAGAACGCTTTCAAGGACAACTACCAAAAGCAGATATCCGACGGGGACAAGGAACGGCTTGAACGGCTCAAGAGCCGGCTGCGCCCCTTTGTCCTTCGGCGCACCAAGGAACAGGTTGTTCCCGAACTTCCTGCCAAGACGGAGCAAATCTTGGAGGTGGAACTGGAACCAAACCACCGCAAAGCCTACGACCGGCGTTTCCAGCGCGTGCGCCAAGAGGTGCTCGGCTTGGTTGACGACGTCGATTCGAACCGGTTCAAAATCCTCCAGTCGCTCACTTTGCTGCGTCAGCTGGCCCTGGACCCGTCACTGGTCGGAGAAGGGGACGGAGCGAGCGCGAAGCTCGAATTGCTGCGTGAAATGATTGGCGATGCCGTGGCAGAAGGACACAAGATCTTGATCTTCAGCCAGTTCACCAGCTTCCTTACCAAAGCGAAGGAGATAGCCGAAGAGCTGGGCATTGCTCATGGCTACCTGGACGGTTCGACAAGTGCCGCCAAGCGCAAGGAATTGATTGAGGGGTTCACAGATGGCCAGTTCCCGGTCTTCTTCATCTCGCTGAAGTCAGGCGGTTTTGGCATCAACCTCACGGCGGCGGACTACTGCATCTTGTTGGACCCTTGGTGGAATCCGGCTGCCGAGGCCCAGGCTATTGACCGCGCGCATCGCATCGGCCAGGAGAAGCCGGTCTATGTTTATCGCCTCGTCGCTAAGGACACCATCGAATCCAAGGTTCTGGCACTTCAAGCGAAGAAGACGCAGCTCTTTAATGATGTCCTTGGCGACGAAGCCCAAGCAGGGCAGCAGGCAGCCCTGAATGCAGATGACTTCTTGGCCCTGATGAGCTAACTGCCTTGCCGTCTAGGCAAGTTCGCCGAAGCTGATGTTCAATCGGTGCAGCAATTCACCGAAGTTCTGCAGCTCGCCCGGTTCCCATTCGGTGAGCTGCCGACGCAGTTCTTGACGCAAGGTGTTGCCGCTAGCCAGCCATTTCTCATGGGCCAGCGGGGTCGCGGAGACCAGCTGCGCCCGGCCATCGGAAGGGTCCTGGGTTCGGGTGACCAGTCCAAGGGCTTCCAGATGCTGAACCAAACGGGAAATGGTCGCCTTATCCAGGCGGAGTTTTTCTGCTAGGACGCCCTGCTGTTGGGCGTCATCACGGATGACCAGTGCCAATACCCGGTAGCCTGGTGCCTGCAGGTCCGGGTGTACGGCCTTCGCACGGCGAATGAGCATATCCCGGGCGTGCAGAAGTATGGCGGTGAACTCTTCTTCAACCGTTTGCAACAGCTTTTCATCTTGCATGGCTACTATTCTACGGAGCATCATCGACACGGACGCGTCTTGGTTGCTTCATTGCGACCTGCCGTTGACTTGGCGCGGCCCTAAAGCTGGTTGCTCAAGCTCCGGCCGTCGGCAAAAGCAGTGATGTTCTGAGCGATTTCACCCACCCTGGAACCGAAGGTATCCAGTGTATGTCCTGAGTTGTGCGGTGTGGCGATGACATTTGGCAGCTGGGCAAATCTGCGGACTGCTTCAGGCGCGACCACGCCGGAAGGCGCGTCCCACCAGACATCAAGCGCGGCGCCACCAATTGATTGATTGACCAGCGCTTCGAACAGCGCGTCCTGGTCGACTACCGGACCGCGCGACACGTTGACCAGCAGCGCGCCCGGGCGCATCTGGCGCAGCTGGCTTGCGCCGATCAGCCCGGTGGTTTCGGCCGTAAGAGGCACGCCGAGCACGACGACATCGCTGGCCGAGAGGAGCTCTGGCAACGCATCCATGGTCTTGGCCCATTCCAGCCCGGCAGGCAGTGCTCCACCGGGAGACCGGCGCACCGCGACGCTCCGCGCCCCCAGGGCGTTGCACAGTGCCAGCGCCTGTTCGCCGATACCGCCAAGGCCCACGAATCCGAAGGTCAGTCCCGAAAAAGTTGGATTCATTGGTGTCTGGGGAGCTGTCGCTACCGTACGCCAGATTCCAGCCTGCAGTTCCCGATTGGTCTCCAGCAGCCGGCGTTGGTGGACCATCGAGACCATCACTACATGTTCCGCGATGGAACGCTCATGATGGCCAGTGCGGGAAACGATAGTTCCGGCAGGCAAATGGGCTACCGCAACCCGGTCGGCACCGATACCGGTAATGTGCACATATCGCGCACCGCACCCCCGCGCCTGCTCAGGAGTGAGCCGCGCGCACACGAGCACATCGCAGGATGCCAGCAGGGCTTGCTGCCGTTCCGGTGAAAGTGCAGAGGCGAAATGCCAGTCGTGCTGCCCGGCTTGCTCCACGAAATCGTCGGCGAGCCGCTCCAAAATCGGATCGGTCACCACCACCTGCAGCCGAGCTACCAACGAGGCACCTGGAGCTCGTACTCCGGATTGATGGACTGCATGTAGCTGGTGTCATCTCGCTTGGTCAGACCCGCGTCGAGATACTGCTGGTGCATGCGTGCCAGGGCTGCTTCATCCAGCTCCACGCCCAGCCCCGGTGCGGTGGGGACCTTCACCTTGCCCTCGGCGATGGACAAGACACCGGGGACGATCACGTCATCTTCCGGCTTCTTCCATGGCCAGTGGGTATCGCAGGCATAGTCAATATTCTTGGTGGCGCTGGCCAGCTGGATCATCGCGGCGAAACTGATGCCCAGGTGCGAGTTCGAGTGCATGGACAGGCGCAAGTCGAAGGTCTGGGCAATGCCAGCCAACAGGCGCGAACGGTTCAGCCCGCCCCAGAAATGGTGATCCGAAAGAACAACATCCACTGCCTCGGCCTTGATCGCTGGGGGCAAGTCGTTGAAGGCGACAACGCACATGTTGGTCGCCAGCGGCAGATTCACCTGCTTGCGCACTTGGGCATTGTCCTCGATGGACAGGCAGGGGTCTTCCAGATATTCCAGGACCGGTTCCAGGCGCTGGCCGATGCGCACCGCAGTCTCGACGTTCCACACGCCATTGGGATCGATGCGCAGGAGGATGTCCGGGAATGCCTCGCGCAATGCTTCGATGGCAGCTGCCTCCTCATCGGGAGGGAAGACTCCGCCTTTGAGCTTCAGGGCTTTGAATCCGTATTGGTCGACCATCTTGCGAGCCTGCGCCACGATGCCGCTCGGGTCCAGCGCGGCGCCCCATTGATCGTCAGCGTAGCCAGGATGCCCGGCCCACTTGTAAAACAGGTAGCCGCTGAATTCCACCTCATCGCGGACCGCTCCGCCAAGCAGGGTGCTGACGGGAACACCGAGCACTTTGCCCTGGATGTCCAATGCGGCGACATCGAAAGCTGAAAGCACACGGTCTTCGAGCGACGTCGTGGTGACCATGCCACCAGTGCCGTGTCCGCCTTGGCCGCTGTCGTCGGCAAGCGATTCTGCAACGCGTTCGGCGATCTTGTTGATGTTGAATGCGTCCGTGCCGACCAGGAACTCGCCGGCTCGTTTCAGCCGAGCGACGTGCGTTTCATCCCCGTAGGTTTCGCCCAACCCGTAATGTCCAGCGTCCGTGCGAACCACGACGATGGCTCGCAGCGCATACGGCTCGTGCACCCCGACCGAATTAAGCAGTGGAGGATCGGCGAAAGCTACCGGGGTAACCTCTACCGACGTGATGAGTGCACGGGGAGTGGACATGAAAAAAGCTCCAATTCTAGATTGCGTTCTGAATCACAGTATGATGAAAGTTCGATACCTGTCCAAGCTAAAAAGTGCAAGATTCAATTCAAAAGGCGCATTGATGTTTTCTCTGGTGCAATTGGAATCCTTCATCGCGGTAGCCGAAGAGCTGCATTTCGGCGCAGCCGCTGAACGACTGAACATGACGCAGCCACCGCTGAGCCGGCAAATCCAGCTGCTTGAGCGTGAACTGCAAGCCAAATTATTCACCCGCACATCACGCACAGTGCAGCTGACTACCGCGGGAAAAGTGCTGCTGCCGAATGCCCGGCGCATCGTCGACATGAGCCGCAAGACAAGCATGGAAGTATCACGGGTGGCCACTGGGGACTTCGGAACCGTAGTCGTGGGCTACACAGCAGTCGCTGGGCAATCCGTCCTTCCAGAGTTCTTGGCTACTGCGGCCCGAGAACTGCCCGGGGTCTCCTTGGTGCTGCGCGAGGCCGTCTCCGTAGAGCAGCTGGATGGGCTGAGCAAGGGCACGCTGGACCTGGGACTGCTGCGACCGTTCACCAACCGCGCCGGCGTGGAAACGACCCTGGTGAAAAAAGACCGGTTGGTAGTCGCATTGCCCAAGGATCATTACCTGGTCACCGGCAAAGGGGTGCTGATCAAGGAACTGGAGGGCCTGCCGTTGATGATGTATTCAACATCGGAGGGGCGCTATTTCCACGAACTTGTGTTGAGACTCTTCGACTCGGTGGGAGCCAAGCCGACCATCACGCAAATCGCCAGCCAGATACCGGCGCTCATATCCCTGGTAGCGGTGGGGCTGGGGGTTTCACTTGTTCCTGCTGGATCGATGCAGTATTCACCGGATTCTGTAGCCTTTGAAGAATTGGTGGGACCTTCGGGACTTCAAGAAATGAATCAATCTGACATTGTTCTGGCCATGGAAGAGACCAACGCCAACCCCGCGGCTCGACGCCTGAAGGAAATTTACCTGGAGTCGATTCAGACCGTCGAAGGTCCGGCCATCAAGGGCAATCGAGGCTAAGCGCATGTTCGCCGTGAACCAGCTGGAAATCTTGTTGCGGTTGCGGAGGAACGGCACTTTGGAGATGCCGCAGTTCGGCTTGTCGATGAGCCAAGCAAATGTTGCCAGCTGACCGGATATGCCCGTGGTGCTGGATAGATGCCAACCAGCGCCCAAAATGGATGTTTAGCCGCCTAAGGATCAGGTGCTCCACATGCGGTAGGCCCCGCGGGAAACATATTGGCTTCACCGACTCGTGCGCTTGAAATCAGGCACATCGCAGTTGCTAATCCCAGTTGCACAGAGAATGAGGGGCTGTGTTTTTGGCTCGGTCTTGCTTGGAGCGAATGGCCTCGGCGCGCCTTTGGTCTCGCCCGAATCAGGAGAGGTCGATGGCCACTAGCCGAGGTGCAGCAGCAGTGCCGCGAATCCAAGCATTGCCGGGATCCCCAGCACTGTAGTCAACAGAACCGTATCCTTGGCGATGGTGATGCCAGACTCGTACCGGTCTGCATTAACAAAGATATTTTGTGCAGTGGGCAGCGCGGCCATGATGACGGCGATGTATTGTCCGGTGGAGTCAAGCCGGAATACCCAGGCGGCCAGCGCCCAGGCCAGCAGCGGATGCAACACCAGTTTGCTGAAGGTGGCAACCCATACCTCGGTCCTGCGCTGGGAGCTGCGCTGCAGCGGGCGGGACCCGACCAGGGACAAGCCGAAACCGAGCAGCATGGCCGGGATCGAAGCGCCAGCCAAGAGCTCAATCGGGGTCATGATGATCTGCGGTGGTTGCCACTGGTAGATCGAGCAGAGCAGGCCCAGAACCGAAGCGAGGATCATCGGATTGCTGATCGTGCGCCAAAGAACTCCGGTGAACTTCGTTCCGCCCTTGGCAGTGGCTTTTTCCATGAGCGACAGCGAGAGCGGGGTCATCACCGACATCTGGAAGAGCGCAATCGGAGCCGCCAGGGAAATGTCTCCCAGCGCATAGATGGCAATGGGAAGGCCCAGGTTGCCTGCATTGACCGTCGAGGCTGCCATCGCGCCAATGGTTCGTTCTCCAGGGGTGCGCTTGAATGCCAGCCGGGAGAAAATCCCGTAAGCCAGAAAAACAACCATGGCCGAAATCCCGGCAATAAACAGCTGCGGCCCCAGCGCCTGTTGGGGCTTGGCTGCGGAAATGGTGGTGAATAGCAGTGTCGGGGAAGCGATAAAAAACGTCAGCCGGTTCAGGATATAGCGTCCGTTGTCCCCGAAGAGATTCTTTTTCCCCGACCAGTAGCCGACACCGATAATGACCCAGATACCGAAGAATCCTTCGATGACGCCGTACATTATTCTCCTAGTGGTTGGAGGGCAACGCTTGAGCCAGCAGCCGTGAACTGGGCCAATGATCGCATGGCTATATATATGCTCACTCTTCTACGTCAGCAAGAACGTGGCTAGTAAAACCACCGGAAGGGTGAGCAGCGTGCTGGACAGGATTACTTCTCGTGGAACTACCGGGTTGAGCCGGAACTGCTGGGAAAAAAGCAGCACATTCTGAGCTGTCGGAAGGGCAGCCATGATAACTACACCTAGCAGATCCGTGCCTTGCAATCCGAACACCAGTTTAGCAAGCACGAACGCGACGACCGGCATGAACAGCACCTTGAGCCCTGCGCCAAGTAGAACTTCGCCGCGCAAGGCTTTATCCGCCAAGGGCTTCTGCCCGTACAGCGACATGCCGAATGCCATGAGCAGCAACGGGATGGAAGAGTCGCCGAGCATTTGCACGGGGGAGTGCAGCACCTCGGGCAATTTGAAGCTGAACCATGAGAAGAGCGCACCGATGAAGGTGGCAATGGTGACCGGATTGGCCACGGATTTGAGAATAGTGCGCCCCAGCGGGGTTGAATCGTTCGCGCCGTCGTGGCGCGATACCAGGGCGAACAGGCACATGTACAGGGGCGCAATGATCAGCAGCTGGGCTGCCAGCACCGATACCACCGGGGTGGTGCTTCCCACGGCGTACAAGGCCAGCGGCACGCCAATGTTCCCAGCATTAACGTAGCTGGTGGCCATGGCTCCGGCCGGAATGCGCTGCAGCGGTGTTTTGAAAAATACTTTGGCCAGCAGCGCAAACACGCCGCCGGTCACCACCGCGGTGATCAAGGCGATCGGGGTGAATACCCCAACGACCGCGTGCAGATCGGTGCCCGAAAGAAGGATGAACATCAGCGCGGGGTTGGTGATGTAGTAGATCAGCGGAGTTAAGCCCTTGGCGATGGCTTCGCGGTGCCGCGGCATATACCGTGCCGTGAAGAAGCCGATGCCAATCAGGATGATCACTACCGCAAAGCCCTGTAAGACTCCCTGCATCAGGCCTCCAAGCCGCAAACGCCCGACCGTGTTTCCGCACTGCGCTGCGGCACACCGAGGGGGACGGCCGATGCCATCGTCCGATTCAGGCATCCACCGCCCCCTGGGCAATGTGTGTTTTGTACTTGCTCTATTGCGCTAGCGCACCAGGGCAGGGCTCTTGGAATCAAAAGTCCAACCAGGAATCAGGTATTGCATGGAGACCGCGTCATCACGCGAACCCAAGCCATGTTCCTTGTACAGCTCGTGCGCCTCGTTGACCCGGTCCATGTTCAGCGTGACGCCCAGGCCGGCGGCTTCTGGAACCTTTACTTCACCGTCCACGATCTGTGGAGCGTTCTGCGTCAGATCCTGGCCGTCCTGCCAAATCCAGTGGGTATCCAAGGCGGTGATCTCGCCCGGAGCGGCGGCGCCTACCTGGGTGAACATGGCCAGCGAAATATCGAAGTGGTTATTCGAGTGCGAACCCCAGGTGAGGCCGAACTCGTTGCACAGCTGGGCCACACGCACCGAGCCGGACATGGTCCAGAAGTGCGGGTCGGCCAGCGGGATATCGACGGCGTTGGTGCGCACCGCGTGAGCCATTTCGCGCCAATCGGTGGCGATCATGTTGGTTGCGGTCTGCAGCCCGGTGGCCCGGCGGAATTCGCTCATGACCTCGCGGCCGGAGAATCGCCCTTCGGGGCCACACGGGTCCTCTGCGTAGGCGACAATGCCCTTCATGCGCTTGCCCAAGCGGATTGCGTCCTCAAGCAGCCAGCCGCCATTGGGGTCCAGGGTAATCCGGGCTTCGGGGAAGCGCTGCTTCAAGGCGGTGACCGCATCAACTTCCAGGTCGCCCGCTTGCACTCCGCCCTTGAGCTTGAAGTCCTTGAACCCGTAGCGGGCCTGTGCGGCTTCGGCCAGGCGAACCACGCCTTCAGGGGTCATGGCTTCTTCGCGGCGCACGCGTTCCCAGTCATCTGCACCCTGCGGTTCGCGCAGGTAAGGCAGGTCCGTGATATCCGGGTTGCCGACGTAGAAGAGGTAACCGAGCATCGGTACCGCCTCGCGCTGCTGGCCATCGCCTAGCAACTCGGCCACCGGCACGCCCAGGAATTGCCCGTGCAGGTCTAGGAGCGCGGATTCCAGGGCGGTGACGGCGTGCACTGTGGTGCGCAGATCAAAAGTCTGCGCGCCTCGACCGCCCGCATCGCGGTCAGCGAAACGGGAGGACACCTTGCGCAGCAGCGAACGGTAGGTCGCTACCGGAGCGCCGGAAATCAGCGCCCCTGCTTCTTCAATGGTTGAACGAATTGCTTCGCCGCCAGGCACCTCGCCGAGGCCGGTACGGCCGTCGGAATCGGTGACGATGGCGATGTTGCGGGTAAAGAACGGCCCATGGGCGCCGGAAAGGTTCAGCAGCATGGAGTCATGGCCGGCAACTGGGATGACCTTGACCGAAACAATGGTTGGGTTACTCATGCGCTTACTCTCCTGCGACGGTCATGGTGCCGTCGACCAGACGGTTCAGGTTCCACTCATTGGCCTGCGCGATTGGCTTGGGCAGCAGGGCCTCGGGGAAATTCTGGTAGGCGACCGGACGCAGGAAGCGCTCGATGGCCAGGGACCCGACCGAGGTGGTCTGCGGAGCGGAGGTTGCCGGGAACGGGCCGCCGTGGACCATCGCGTGGCCCACCTCGACACCCGTTGGCCAGCCGTTGAGCAGGATGCGTCCAACCTTCAGCTCCAGGGTCGGGATGATTCCCGCGGCCTGCGCGTAGTCGGCTTCGGTCAGCTGCAACGTAGCGGTCAACTGGCCTTCCAGCTTGGATAGCGCCGAGTCGAGTTCTTCCACCGACTCGTAGCGGATCACCAGCGAAGCGGCGCCGAAGATCTCGTCTTGCAGCACCGGGTTCTCGTTGAGCTGCTGGACACCGGAAGCGAAGACCCGTGGCGCAGGAGCGTTTTCGGTGGAGCCTTCGGTGCCCTGGCCAACCAGTTCAACACCTTCCTGGGCGCCAAGTGCCTCGACACCTGCGACCCACGAGGTGTAGATGCCCGCGGTCAACATGGTCTGCCCGCTGTGCGATGGCGCATTGCCGGAAATGGCTGCCACAAAGGCGTCGCCTGCCCCGCCAGCCGGAACAAAGACCAGTCCCGGTGCGGTGCACAGCTGGCCGGAGGAACCAGTCAGCGATCCCAGGTAGGCCTTGGCCTGCGCCTCGGGATCTGCCAGGGCGCCTTCAAAGAAGATCACCGGGTTGATCGAGGACATCTCGGCGTAGACCGGGATCGGCTCTGGGCGCTTGGCCGCGGTTTCCATCAGTGCCACGCCGCCGGAGCGCGATCCGGTGAAGCCTACGGCCTTGATCACCGGGTCGGAAACCAGTGCCTGGCCGATTGACGCGCCTGGGCCGTAGACCAGGGAGAAGACTCCTGGGTGCAGGTCGAATTCCTCGATGGCCTTGGTGATGGCCGAACCGACAATTTCACTGGTGCCCGGGTGGGCGTTGTGGGCCTTGAAAACTACTGGGCAGCCGGCCGCCAGTGCCGAGGCGGTATCGCCGCCGGCGGTGGAGAAAGCCAGCGGGAAGTTCGAGGCGCCGAAGACCGCAACCGGTCCCATCGGCACCTTGCGCTGGCGGATATCCACGCGCGGCAGCGGGCTGCGCTCTGGCAGGGCTGGATCGATGCGGGCGCCGTGGAAGTCGCCAGTGCGGACCACGTTTGCGAACAGGCGCAGCTGTCCGGCGGTGCGGGCGGTTTCGCCGTTGAGGCGGGCCTCGGGAAGGCCGGTTTCGGCCATGGCGCGGGCTACCAGCTCCTCGCGCACAGCTTCGATATTTGCTGCAATGGCGTCGAGGAAATCGGCGTGCTTGGCCGGTTCCAGGGCGCGGAACGAGGTGAAAGCCTCCGCGGCAGCGGCCGTGGCGATTTTCAGCTGGGCTTCGTCAATCAGGCTATAGGCAGGTTCCAACGGCTGGTTGGTTGCTGGGTTGTAGCCGTGAACTTCGCGTCCGTTGCCCGCAGTGCGCACGCCTGCGAGGATGGACTGGCCGGTCAGGTTCTGGGTGATGCTAGTCAAAGGAGCTCCCTGGTCAACAGATGAAAAGATTTGTCGTGGACTGCGCAGTTACAGGCTGGCGCCGGCAGGAACGATGCCTGCCGTCTTGATGAGGGTGGACAGATCCGCCAGGTCCTGCTCGGACATGTCCTGCAATGGGGTGCGCACCGAACCGCAGTCGCGGCCGATGGCCTTCATGCCGCCCTTGACGATGGACACACCGTAGCCCTTCACGCGGTCGCGGATATCCAGGTATGGAAGGACGAAGCGGTTGAGCTTCTCGTTCACTGCCACGCGGTCCAGGTTGCGCACGTCCTTGTAGAAGTCCAGCGCGAACTCTGGAACGAAGTTGTACATGGCCGAAGAGTAGGTGCTCATGCCCAGCTGCAGCAGCGGCAGGGCGAAGGTTTCCGCGGTGGGCAGGCCGCCCAGGTAGAACAGGCGGTCGCCGTTCTTGGCGTACATCCTGGTGTTGTGCTCGATGTCGCCGATGGCGTCCTTGAAGCCGATGAAGTTCTCGTGGTTCTCGGCCAGGCGCGCCACGGTGTCCGGCGAGTAGATGGCGTTGGCGCGGTTGTAGACGATGATGCCGACCTTGGTGGACTTGGCGATGGCCGAAACGTGCTGGTACAGGCCCTCCTGGTCATTTTCGGTCAGGTATGGAGGCAGGAGCAGCAGGCCCTCTGCGCCTACTTCCTCGGCGTTCTGCGCCTGCTCGATGGCCTGGCGGGTCGAGCCGCCGGCCGAAGCCAGCACAGGAACGCGGTCGCCGGCTTCCTCGACGGCCATGCGCACGACGTTCTTGGATTCCTCGGTGGTCAGCGAGAAGCCCTCGCCGGTGCCGCCGGCTGCAAAGAGGCCGGCGACGTTGAAGCTCGACTGCCAGTCCAGGTGCTTGCGGTAAGCGGCCTCGTCGACCTGCAGGTCTGCATCAAACGCGGTCACTGGGAAAGAAAGCAGTCCGTCCTTGAGCTTGTTGGCAAGTTCAGCTGGGGTGTACTTAGTCATGGCGAGTCCTTTGCTTGATCCGCAGGTCCAAAGACGGGTAGCGCGGAGGAGTATGTGATCGGAAGCGAATTCCTGTTGACTCAAGACTAGGAAAAGGATTTATGCCTGTCCAAGGCCTAATTTGTATTGATTGATACCTTCACGGCATAAGAGGTGCCGCATCTGGCTAATGCGTAGGTGACCTGCGCAAAATCGGCGAGATTTCTAGTTCAGTGGATCGGAGTTGATGATCTGCAGCATGCGCGCCAGGGCTGGGTTGCGCGATTCGCGATTCCAGATGGCATGCAGCTCCACGGGATGCTCCGTCGGGCTGATCAGCCGCAGGTAGGACACGCCCTGGACGCCGAGCACCTTGGCGCTTTCGGGCACAAAGGCAATGCCGCGCCCTGCGGCAACCAGCGAGATCATGGTCAGGATCTGGCTGACGGTATGGCGCACGTTCTTGTGCTCGATCTCGATCTGGCGGACCACCAGGTCGTAGAAGTAGCGGGCCTTGGTGGGCGAGTGCATGATCAGCGGCTCATCGGCCAGGTCCTCTGCGGTCAGGTCCCGCTGCAGCCGGGCCAGCCGGTGGCTGGAGGGCACCGCGACAAACAGCCCCTCGGAGAGCAGCAGGGTGGAACCGAAGAGCTTTTCGTCGAACGGCGGACGGGCCAGGCCCAGGTCCAGGTCGCCATCGAGCAAGGCGGTGACCTGTTCGCTGGTGACCAGTTCGGTCAACTCCAGGTGCACGTTGGGCATCTTGACCGCGATTTCTTCCAGCAATGAGCCGAGCATCGAGAAGCCGGTGGCAGCGGTGAAGCCGATGCGCAGGGCGCCAAGCTGGCCGCTGGCAATGCGCCGGGCGCTCTCCGGTGCCCGCTCGGCGGCAATGACCAGCCGCCGGGCCTCGGAAAGGAAGGCTTCGCCAGCGGCGGTGAGGGCGACGCGGCGATTGTCGCGCTCAAGCAGTTCAACGCCGACGATCCGTTCGAGCTTCTGGATCTGGCGGCTCAACGGGGGTTGGGTTATCTGCAGGCGCTCGGCGGCCCGGCCGAAATGCAGCTCTTCGGCGACAGCGACAAAGCTGCGAGCCTGATCTAGGGTAAACAAGTTTTACCTTCCGGGTATCATGCCATGCGGATAGGGTCTTGGACATGTATCGTAACTCGTTTCTACTCTTGTCTAGTACTCGTGTCAGTGAGGTGGTTCACACACCCCCATGACATGAACTACACCGCACTCGATTACCCAGGAGACATTCTCATGAAGACTCGCACTTTCCGCCGGACGCTGTTGTCCGTATCGGCAGCTGCCGTGGCCCTGTCCCTCACCGCCTGCGGCGGCAACGTTGGCGGCAGCTCCAGCGAAGGCGAATTCCCCAACGGACCGGTGACCTTTAATGTCGGTGCCGCCCCAGGCGGATCCACCGACCTCATTGCCCGCGCGCTGGCCGACGGAATGGCCGATGAGCTCGGCGTCGCAGTTCCGGCCGTGAACAAGCCCGGTGCCAATGGAGGCCTGGTCACCAAGGAAGTTGCCGAGATGACTCCGGACGGCCAGAACCTGGTCATGCTGAACGCCTCGCTGTTTACGATTACTCCACTGGCGGTTTCGGACGATGAAGCCATGAGCATTGACGATGTTGACGTGCTCGCCGGCCTCTCCCAGGACGATTACGTCATGATCGCCAGCAAGAAGTCCGGCATCAAATCCTTCGAGGACGTTGCCAAGAGCGAGAAGAAGCTGTCATTCGGCACCACCGGCGTAGGCACCGGCTCGCAGCTGGCACAGGAAGTCATCCTGGCCCAGGCCGATGCCGAGGGCACCACCGTTCCATTCGACTCGGGCTCGCCGGCCCTGACCGCGGTGATGGGCGACCAGGTCCAGATTTCCACCGTGCAGCTGGGCGAGGCCAAGCCGCAGATTGATGCCGGCACCGTGGTGCCGCTGGTGGTCTTCTCGACTGAGCGCAATGACTTCCTCCCGGACGTGCCAACCGCCACCGAACTCGGTTACGACGTTCCTGTCTCCCAGTTCCGCGCAGTCGGCGTGCCAAAGGGCCTGGATGATTCGGTCAAGGAGAAGCTGACCAGCGCCATCGAGGCTGCAACCCAGACCGACGCCTACAAGGAGTTCAACAAGAACAACTTGCTGACCCCGCATGAGATCTCGGGCGAGGAAGTCGTGTCCGAGTGGACCGAGCTGGCCGCGAAGTACAAGAAGCTGACCGAGGACGAGGGCATCTCCCTGGTGTCGGGCCAGTAGTCTCCGCACTGTTTCACGAGCACGCGCGAGAACAATTTAAGGTAGACACCCATGCGAAAGCACAAAGAAGCGCCTGAAGCGCCGGAGCCGGAAGCCGATACCGAGCTCGATGCCGCGACGCCGGAGGAACTGGCTGAACTCTGGGATGCCGAAGCGCCTCCCAAGTTAGGGCCAATCGCAAATGCGGCCTCGAGCCTGGTCGTTCTGGCCTTGGCCGTGGCAGGAGTCATCCTGTCCATCGGCTTGGATCTGGGAACTCCTCAGACACCAAAAGCCGGCATGTGGCCGTTCATCGTCAGCATCATTATTGGCGTCATGGCCTTGGTGCAGCTCCTGGTGGGGCGCAGGGGCGGCGAAGACGGCGAAAAATTCAGCAGCTACAGCTGGTTCCCGCTGATCGGGTTCGCCACGCTGATTCTGCTGGTAATCCTCATGC
This sequence comes from Glutamicibacter halophytocola, assembly GCF_001302565.1. NCBI lineage: Bacteria > Bacillati > Actinomycetota > Actinomycetes > Micrococcales > Micrococcaceae > Glutamicibacter > Glutamicibacter halophytocola. Next base: position 3,108,687 of record NZ_CP012750.1, on the reverse strand, counting down.
CAGTCATTGGCTTCGAAGTGCCAGCGCTGCTACTGAGCTTCGTATGGATGAGGTGGCTGGGCGGCGAACGCTGGCGCTCAGCCACGCTCTACTCGCTGATTGTCGTAGTGATTTTCTACCTCATCTTCATTGTCGCCTTGGGCACCAGCATTCCGCACTTGATCTAGCGACGGAAGAATAAGGACAAACTATGGACTTCTTTGGACCAGTCCTGGACGGTTTTGGAACCGTTCTGGATCCCACCAACCTTCTCTATTGCCTGGTCGGTGTTGTCATCGGCATGCTGGTCGGCGTGCTTCCGGGCCTGGGCCCAGCGGCAACAATCGCCATTCTGCTCCCGCTGACCTATGGTATTGAGCCGGTCACGGCCATCATCATGCTGGCCGGCATTTTCTACGGTGCCCAGTACGGTGGCACCATTACCTCGGTGCTGCTGCGGCTGCCGGGGGAGGCCAGCTCGGTAGTAACGGTCTTCGACGGCTATGTCATGGCCAAGCAGGGGCGCGCCGGGACTGCCCTGGGCATTGCAGCTATCGGCTCATTTGCCGGTGCGACGGTCTCCATCATCGGCCTGACCTTCTTGGCTCCGCTGGTGGCCAGCTTCGCGCTGGACTTCGGCCCGCCGGAATATGCGGCGCTGGCGCTGCTGGGCATCTTGCTGGTGGCCACGATCTCCGGATCCTCCAAGAACAAGGCCATCATTGCCGCCGCGGTGGGCCTGCTTCTTGCCACGGTCGGACGCGACATCTTCACCGGAGCCGAGCGCTTTACCTTCGGCAACCTGTCGCTGGCCGACGGCATTGACTTCGCGCCGCTGGCCATGGGCTTGTTCGGCATTGGCGAGATCCTCTACAACCTTGAAGACCGCCACCGTGCGGCCAGTGCGCCGGTCAAGGTCAAGCGCGTCTGGCCTTCGGGCAAGGACATCAAGCAGGCTGCCCCGGCGATGGGCCGCGGGTCGGTTCTCGGCTTCCTCCTGGGCATCCTTCCCGGCGGCGGTGCCACGATTTCGTCGCTGGTGTCCTACGCCGTGGAGAAGAAGACCGCCAAGGATCCATCCCGCTTCGGCCGTGGCGCCATTGAGGGCGTTGCCGGTCCGGAAACGGCTAACAACGCCGCGGCAACCAGCTCGTTCATCCCGCTGCTGACCTTGGGCATCCCCGCCAACGGAACCATGGCGATCATCTTCGGTGCACTGCTGATTCAAGGAATCACCCCGGGTCCGCAGCTGATCGGCGAAGATCCCGAACTGTTCTGGGGCGTTGTGAACTCCATGTACATCGGCAACATCCTCTTGCTCCTGATGTCCATCCCGCTGGTCGGTGTTTTCATCCGCATCCTGCGCATCCGAGCTGCGATTCTTGCCCCGATTACTGCGCTGATCACGATGCTGGGTGCCTACACCATCCGCAACTCGATCTTCGATGTGCTTATGGTCGTCGTCTTCGGAGCATTGGGCTACCTGATGAAGAAGTTCGGCTTTGAACCGGGCCCGCTGGTGCTGGCCTTCGTGCTGGGCAGCCTGCTGGAATCGAATCTGCGCCGCTCGCTGCTGGTGCTGGAAGGTGATCTGGGCGGCTTCCTGACTCGACCGATTTCGGCCACGCTGCTCGTGGTATTCGTTTTCGTTGCGCTCTGGCCGATCGCCAAGGGCGCCATCGTCAAGAACAAGAAGAAGCCGCTGGCGGCACAGATAGCGACCGAAAAGGAAAAAGTATGAGCATCATCGTCGGATACGTTCCCACCCCGGTAGGCAAGGCCGCCCTGGCCGCCGCCATCGCCGAGGCCAAGCTTCGCAATGAGGAGCTGCTGATCGTCAACTCCTCGCGTGAAGGCGCATTGGTGGACAAGAACACCGCGTCCATGGACGACTGGAACGAAGTGGATGCCGCGGTCGCCGCCGCCGGCATCGAAAGCCAGATCATCGAGTCCACGTACCGCGATGATCTGACCGAGGAGTTCCTGCGCATCGCCTCCGAGCAGGATGTCTCGCTGATCGTGATCGGGCTGCGCCACCGCACCCAGGTGGGCAAGTTCATCATGGGCTCGCACGCCCAGCGCATCCTGCTGCAGGCAGATCGTCCTGTGCTGGCAGTGAAGGCCTCTGCCTAGCCCTAGGCGCAGCTGAAAGGCCCGTTGCTGGGCACCAGAAACGGTGCCCAACAACGGGCCTTTGCCATGCCCAAAAGGAATGGTGCTGGCCTCCACGGTTCATCGAGCATCGGGGGAGCGGTCGGGCCATGGAGCTGTGGACCGGTGCACAACGGCGCACCAGGGGTGAACTATCTCACACTGGTTGCATGAAGCCGGTCATCCGCAGGGAAGCGCCAGGGGCGAATACGGCGTAAAACAACAGATAGTTCCGGGGATTGTGACCTGGAACCACTTTGCCGTGCGCGCGGGTCATGCTGGATGGGTATTACTGCATGCCTGTGCGGTCTTGGACGAGGCACTTGTGGCATGGATAACGTGATTGCTGGCACAAATCCGCAAGCGGTGTCTCGTGGGTCAACAAGACCGAGATAAGTGCCCGATTGCCAATTCAGGCACCACAAATTTTGCAAGAAGATCGGAGCGCCTACATATGCCTATGGTCATTGTTGGGCTGTCAGTCGTCGTACTGCTTGTCCTCATGATGAAGTTCAAGCTCAACGGGTTCATCTCCCTGCTGGTTGTATCAGCGCTGGTGGCCTTCTGGGCAGTTGCCACTGGCAACTTTTCCGTCGACGGGGAGAGTGCCGGACTGGCTCAGATCCCGGAAGTCATCAAGGACGGCATTGGCGGCCAGCTTGGCGGAACTGCTGTAGTGGTCGGCCTTGGCGCCATGATCGGCCGCGTCATGGGCGACGCCGGTGCCGCCCAGCGCATCGCCAACAAGATCCTGGGCGTCTTTGGCGCCAAGGGCGTGCAGTGGGCCATGATCGTCGCATCGATGCTGATCGGCGTGACCATGTTCTACGAGGTCGCCTTCGTGATCCTGGTTCCGGTGGCCTTCACCCTGGTGCGCGCCACCAAGGTGAACCTGCTGTGGGTGGGCCTGCCGATGTCCATCTCTTTGTCCACCATGCACTCGTTCCTGCCTCCTCACCCGGGTCCGACGGCTGTCGCCGGGCTGTATGACGCCTCGGTGGGCATGACCCTGGCCTACGGGCTGATGATTGCCGTTCCAGCTGGCGCCTTGATGGCAATGCTCTGGCCGCGCCTGCCATTCGTGCGCAAGCTTGACCCCAAAATTCCCGGCGGCCTGTTGTCCGACAAGGAATTCGAGGAAAAGGACCTGCCTTCGGGCTTCATGTCCTTCTTCGTGGCGCTGCTGCCTGTCATTCTGATCGCAGGTTCCGAGCTCATCCTCATGGCCATCGGCGAGGGCGACGACGCCTGGCATCACGTCTTGAAGATGTTCGGCTCTCCCGAGATCTCCCTGCTGATCGCGCTGATCGTTGCCACCATCGCCTTCGGGCCGGCGCAGGGCCGCACCATGGCGCAGGTGGGAAAGTCCATGAGCGAAGGCGCTCGTGCGATGGCCATGATCATTCTGGTAATCGGTGCCGGTGGCGCTTTCAAGCAGGTGCTGGTTTCCGCAGGCATTGCCGACTACATCGCCCATCACGCCAACAACTGGGATCTGAACCCGATCATCCTTGCCTGGCTGATCGCAGCCATCCTGCGCATCGCGCTGGGCTCGGCGACTGTTGCGGTATCCACCGCGGCAGGCATCGCGGCCCCGATTGTTGCAGCAACCGGTGCCTCGCCTGAGCTCATGGTGCTGGCTACAGCCTGTGGCTCCCTGGCCTTCAGCCACGTGAATGACCCGGGCTTCTGGATGTTCAAGGAATACTTCAGCCTGAACGTCGGCCAGGCCATCGCGGTGCGCACCACGTACACCACGGTACTGGCGGTTCTCGGCCTGCTCGGCGTGCTGTTGCTGAGCACATTCATCGGCTAGTCTCCAGCAGCCATGACAAAGACCCCAGGGCAGATGCCCTGGGGTCTTTGTCATGCATTCCTGAAGCGGATCCCTGTCGGTCGAACAATTGAAAGAGGGAGAGAGAGTCTAAGAGCCGCATCCCAAGCAGGGAAGGCAGCATCGAGTGCCAATTGGCCACCGCCCGCCGGAGCATCAAAGGCCATGCTGATGGCCTCATGTTCACCGCGGCACGGCGGGGACTGGTTGCGCTCCAGTGGAGGGGCGGCCGTGATCGGGCGCCGACCTGTTGCACCAGCAGTTCATATCAGTGATATGAAAAGTTCATTGCGTTGATACGAAAGCGGTGTTATCGTTGTTATGTGGAAACGAGAACAGTGATAATCAATAGTGCTGAACGGCTTCTGGCTGAATCGGCCACGGGCGACATCTCCACCCGGGCAGTCTGCGAAGCCGCCGGGGTAACCCAGCCGGTCCTGTATCGGCACTTCGGCGACAAGGACGGGCTGCTGGCGGCGGTGGCCGACCACGTATGGGAAAACTACCTGTCCGCCAAGCGCTCCACCAAGAACTCCGATGATGCACTGGAAGACCTGCGCCGCGGCTGGGATAACCACACGGCCTTCGCTCTGGAAAATCCCCATGCCTACCGGCTCGTATTCGGCACCGCGCTTGCGGCCCGGCCGGCAGCCATGGGGGAGGCCATGAAGCTCCTGGTTGGCATCACTTCCAGGCTCGCCGCAGAGGGCAGGCTGCTGCTGGGGCCGGAACAGGCGGCGCGGGTGATCATGGCGGCCAACAGCGGGCTGGCCCTCGGACTGATCCTGCGCGGCGACGCAGACCAGGATCCGAAGCAGGCCAGCTACCAGTCCAGGGAGGCCACCTTGCGCGGCATCCTCTCCGGGGCTGAAGCCTCCGCAAGCCCGGCAGCCCAGGCCGCCACCACGCTGCGGGCGCAACTGGCAGAGTCATCCGACTTCACGCCCGCAGAAGCCTATCTGCTCAATGAATGGCTTGACCGCTTCCAAGCCGGCAACAAGACCAAGTAAAGGACGTATTGCAATGAACTCCAAAGAAAACACTCCCCGCGTCGCACTGGTTACCGGTGGCTCCGGCGGCATCGGCAAGGCGGTAGTCGACAAGCTCGCCACCGAGGGCTTTGCGGTGGCCGTGCACTACGCGGGGAACCAGGCCAAGGCCGACGCGCTCGTCCAGGGCATCACCGCAGCCGGTGGCCGCGCTCTGGCAGTAGGCGGCGACGTTGCCGATGAAACCGCCATGAGCGCCTTGTTCGACCAGGTCGAGGCAGCCTTCGGAGGCATTGATGTCGTGGTGAATACTGCCGGCATCATGCGGTTGGGCCCCATTGCCGACTTCAACCTCGATGACTTCGACAAGATCATGCGCACCAATGTCCGCGGTACCTTCGTCGTCTCCCAGCAGGCAGCACGCCGGGTGCGCGAAGGCGGTGCCATCATCAATTTCTCCACTTCCGTGACCCGCACCCAGTTCCCGAACTATGGCGCCTATGTAGCCAGCAAGTCCGCAGTCGAAGGGTTGAGCATGATCCTGGCCCGCGAGCTGCGCGGGAAGAACATCACCGTGAACGCCGTAGCGCCCGGTCCAACCGCCACCGCGCTGTTCCTCGACGGCAAGAGCGAAGAAGTAATCGCCGGCCTGTCCAAAGCCGTTCCGCTCGAGCGCTTGGGCGACCCGGAAGACATTGCTGAATCCGTGGCCTTCCTCGCCGGCCCGGCCCGCTGGGTCAATGGCCAAACCATCTTCACCAATGGCGGACTGGCCTAGCAGGCAGCCACACGAAAGGGGGCAAACGCTCATGAGCGAACCCAAAGTCATTGTCATCACCGGGGCTTCCTCCGGATTTGGCAACCTCACGGCCCGTCGCCTGGCTCGCGCAGGCCACACGGTCTATGCGGGCATGCGAGCCATTACCGGGCGCAACGCCGACAAGGCCGCGCAGCTCGACCAGCTGGCGGCCTCCGAAGGCCTCAGCATCCAGGGCATCGAAATGGATGTCCAGGACCAAACCTCCATCGATGCCGCGGTTGCGGACATCCATGGGCAGCGCCAGCGCATCGATGTACTGATCCACAATGCCGGGCATATGGTGCTGGGGCCGGCCGAGGCGTTCACCCCGGAACAGATTGCAGCCCAGTACGACGTGAACGTGGTCTCCACCCAGCGCGTCAACCGCGCCGTACTGCCCATCATGCGTGCACAGCGCAGCGGCCTGGTGATCTGGATCGGTTCAAGCTCCACCCGAGGCGGGCACCCGCCATTCCTCGCCCCGTACTTCGCGGCGAAGGCCGGCATGGACGCGCTCGCCGAAAGCTACGCAGCGGAACTGGCCAAGTTCGGCGTGGAAACCAGCATTGTCGTGCCCGGAGCCTACACCTCGGGTACGAACCGCTTTGCCCACTCTGGTGCTCCCGATGATCACGCGCGTGCAAGCGAATACGACGAGCTGTATGGGCAGCTGCGTGAAAACATGGCTGGAAGCCTCGCCGCCATCTTCCCCGAAGTCCATGAGGCCGGGGAAGTGGCAGACGAGATCGCCAGCGTGATTGGCCTGCCGGATGGGCAGCGCCCCTTCCGTGTGCATGTCGATCCAAGCAAGGACGGCAGCGAAGTGGTGTCGGCGGTTTATGACCGCATCCGCGCCGAGTTCTATCGACGGATCGGCTTCGAGGAGCTGCTGGGCGAAAACAGCTCGCTCTAGCGCCATCGCGCTGCGGCCTGTCCTCTGGGATCTGGAAGGCAGGCCGCGGCAATTCATATTTTCAGGCATGTATTACTTCGGAAAGGCAATGGCCATGGACAAGCTTCCAGCACCAATCCAGCAATTCATCGATTCCACCAATGCAGCTGATAGCACCAAGTTTGCTGATGCTTTTGCTGAAGACGCCGTACTCGATGACTGGGGCAGCAAGTACCGAGGAAAGGTGGCAATTCGTTCCTGGGACAGCACCGATAACATCGGGGTGCAGAGCAAATTCGAGCTCGTGGACTTTTTTGAAGAGCAAGCCAACGTCTTCAACGTGACGCTGTCAGTCAGCGGAAATGGGCACAACGGCACCGGTCCGATGCGATTCATCGTGGACGATGGCCTGATCCGAAAGCTTGAAATCCTGCCTGATTAGAACTTCGCCAAGGGGCAAAAATCCAGCTGGCTGGCACCGAAAGGTGCCAGCCAGCTTTTTAATTGCCCGGAACCTGTTGCCTTGCTGGCGACATCACCGGCCGCTGGCCTCAGGCGCTTTCCGCTTCTGGCGCCTTTCCGGCCATCCCGGGCGGTTGCTGTCTGGTTCCTGCGCGCAGCCGTTGAAGATTCTTTTGACTTTTCCCTGAAAATTACTTGTTAGAGCAATGAACAACTTGTACTATAAGTTATGAATCAAGTGCATCGACGCACAGCACATTCCTTGAAGGGCTACTTCCATGAACTACACTCCTGACGCGATTCGCCACGTCAAGTTCTCCACCGCACGTCTTCCGCTGGCTACTCCGATCTCCGACGCCAAGGTCTTCACCGGACGCCAGAAGCCAATGACCGAAGTTGCCTTCCTGTTTGCTGAAATCACCACCGAGCAGGGCCATGAAGGCCTGGGCTTCTCCTACTCGAAGCGCGGCGGCGGGCCCGCCCAGTTCGCCCACGTCAAGGAAATTGGCGAGACCATCATTGGCGAGGACCCCAATGACATCGCCAAGCTCTACACCAAGCTGCTCTGGGCCGGCGCCTCGGTGGGCCGCTCGGGTGTCGCCACCCAGGCCCTGGCCGCTATCGACAACGCCCTCTACGACCTGAAGTCCAAGCGTGCAGGCCTGCCGCTGGCCAAATTCCTCGGCGCCCACCGCGACTCGGTGCGCACCTACAACACTTCCGGCGGCTTCCTGAATGCCTCCATCGAAGAGGTCAAGGACCGCGCCACCCAGTCCATCGAAGAAGGCATCGGCGGCATCAAGATCAAGGTCGGCCTGCCGGACTCCAAGGAAGACCTGCGCCGTGTCGCCGCCGTGCGCGAGCACATTGGCCCGGATGTGCCGCTGATGGTTGACGCAAACCAGCAGTGGGACCGCGCCACCGCGCTGCGCATGGGCCGCCGCCTTGAGGAATTCGACCTGGTCTGGATCGAAGAGCCGCTGGATGCCTACGACGCCGAGGGCCACGCGCAGCTGGCCGCCGCACTGGACACTCCGATCGCCACCGGTGAAATGCTGGCCTCCGTGGCCGAGCACGAGCGGTTGATCGAAGCCCGCGCCTGCGACATCATCCAGCCTGACGCACCGCGCGTTGGCGGCATCACCCAGTTCATGCGCCTGGCCACCCTGGCTGACCAGGCCGGGCTGGACCTGGCACCGCACTTCGCCATGGAAATCCACCTGCACCTGGCCGCCACCTACCCGCGCGAGCCATGGGTTGAGCACTTCGACTGGCTGGACCCGCTGTTCAACGAGCGCCTGGAGACCCAGGGCGGCCGCATGCTGCTGCCTAACCGTCCGGGACTTGGCTTCTCCCTCAGCGACCAGGCCCGCGCCTGGACCACCGAAACCGTGGAGTACGGCAAGGCATAAGCCCTGCCCGCATCCCCTTTTTCCCCCGGGAAGGAGCAAGCGCGGAAGCAACCTGCACCACGGATGCTTCCGCGCTTATTCTTATAGCTATGCAAAAAAGTAAGACGAACCGGACCGCGACCCTGGTCGAGTTCCTTCGCGAGCTGATCAGCACCGGACAGATCGCGCCCGGGGACAAGCTGCCCAGCGAAAATACGCTGATTGCCGAGCATGGCGTGTCGCGCACCGTGGTGCGCGAGGCCATCATGCGCCTGCAGGCCGAAGGGCTGATCCACACCCGCCGCGGTTCGGGAAGCTTTGCCCTGACCCCGCCGAGGGATGAAGCGGATGCGTCCGCCGGCAAGGTGCCCCGGACCCTGGAGGAACGCCGGCAGCTATTGGAATTCCGCATGGGCTTTGAATCCCAGGCTGCCTCGGCTGCGGCCCGCCACCTGCCCCAGGGAGCACTGGCCGACATGGATTTTGCGCTCGCGGCCTTCCGCGCCTCGGGCGGCAACGCCTCGCAGACCATGAGCTGCGACTACGAGTTCCACCTTGCCATTGCCCGCGCATCGTCCAACCCCTATCTTGTCCAGGCCATCGAGACTTTCGGCCCGGCCATGATCACCATGCCGCGCCAGCGTTTTGACGAGCCCGAAGGCCAGCTCACTCCGCGCCTGCGGCAGGTCGCCGAGGAGCATGAGTCCATCCGGGAGGCCATAGCCGCAGGCGACCAGCTGCTGGCTGCTTCGTGCATGCGCCTGCACTTGGCCAATTCCATCAAGCGACTCGAGCGGGAATCGGGAATCAGCCACAAGTCCTTCGGCTAGCATCCGCCGCCGTGCCTTTCAGGAGATAACAGCCATGGCTTCCACCCATGTCCCACGCCGCGTCGACGTGCTGGTCATCGGTGCCGGCATTATCGGCTCCACCACTTCTTCGCTGCTGGCCGAGCTCGAGCCGCAGTGGGATATCTTGGTGGTTGAGGCACTGGGCGCGGCAGGCCTGGAGAGCTCCCACGGCTGGAACAACGCCGGCACCGGCCATGCCGGGCTGTGCGAATTCAATTACACGCCGGCCGCCGCCGACGGCTCGGTGGACCCCGCCGCTGCCTTGCGCATCCACGAGCAATTCCTGGTATCGGCCCAGTACTGGGCCCGGCTGGCCGCCGATGGCCAGCTGGGGGAGCCCGAGGGCTTCATTCGCAGCGTGGACCACAACTCCTATGCGCATACCGCCGACTGGGCCTCCTACCTGGAAGCCAGGTACCGGGCCTTGAGTGCCCATCCATTGTTCGAGCACATGGAATTCAGCCGCGATCCGGAAACGCTGAAACGGTGGCTTCCGGCGATGTTTGAACAGCGCACCGATTTCAGCAGCATTGCGGCAACGCGCAGCACCCTGGGCACCGACGTGGACTATGGCACGCTCAGCCGGAGATTGCTGGATCACGCCCGGGCACAAGGGGCCGCGGTGCAGCTGGGCACTTCGGTGCGCAGGCTGCAGCACACCGCGGCCGGCCGCTGGAGGGCGGAATTGTCCACGGGCGAAACGCTGGACGCCGGTTTCGTGTTCACCGCTGCCGGCGGCGGCACCCTCCCCTTGCTGCAGCAGGCCGGCATTGCCGAAACCCGGAACATGGGCGGCTTCCCGATCAGCGGCCAATTCCTGCGCACCGCCAATCCGCGATTGGTGGCACGCCACCGGGCCAAAGCCTATAGCCATCCGGCGCCCGGGGCGCCCCCGCTGTCGGTGCCGCATCTGGATCTGCGGGTCATGGACGGCACCGAATACCTCGTGTTCGGTCCGTTTGGAGCCTTCTCGCCACGCTTCTTGAAGGCCGGGAAACTGTGGGACCTGCCCGGATCGGTGACCGTCCACAACCTGCGCACGCTGCTGGAGGCCGCGCAGAACGGCACCGGAATGCTGCGCTACTTCATCGGCGAACTGCTGCGCACTCCAGCCAGCCGGCTCAAGGAGCTGGAGAATTTCCTGCCAGAGGTGCATGCCGGGGACTGGGAACTGATCACGGCGGGCCAGCGGGTGCAACTGGCCAAGCGCATTGATGGACAAGGCCGCATTGCCGGGTTTGGCACCGAGGTGGTGCTCAGCGCGGACGGGACCCTGGCGGCGGTGCTTGGCGCATCCCCGGGCGCGTCGGCTTCGGTCTCGGTGGTGCTGGATCTGCTCGCCGCATCCTTCCCGCAGCACTTCGGGCGCTGGCTCGAAGCCTTGCGCGGGCAGCTGCCGCATCTGGGCGCAACGCTCAATGACGATCCGCAGGCGCTGGCCCATGTCCGGGCCCAGATTGCCCGGGGCCTGAAGCTGGACTGGTAGGCCCGGCTCCATCCCGCGAGAACGCCGCTGGACCCATCCGGGCAAGGGACGGGTCAAGCGGCGTTGCGGGGTTCCGCGAATTCCTGGCAGATCAGGAAATCGGGGTGATCAGCGCACGGTCCTTCAAGTAGGAGCGCAGGTTCTCGATGGTCAGCGAGGTCATGTCGGCCCGTGTTTCCACGGTGCCCGAGCCCAGATGCGGCAGCAGCACCACATTATCCAGCTCCAGCAGCTGGGACGGTACATGCGGTTCCCTTGCGAAGACATCCAGGCCGGCGCCGGCAATGGTTTTCTGCTGCAAGGCCGTGACCAGGGCAGCCTCGTCGATGACCGAGCCGCGGGCGATGTTGATGATGAAGCCGTTTTCGCCCAGGGCCGCCAGGACGCTGGCATCAACCAGGTTGGCAGAATCCGGGCCGCCGGCCGCGGCGACGATCAGCACGTCCACTGCTTCGGCCAGCTCCTTCGCCGAAGCGTGGTACTGGTATGCGGCACCCTCCTTCTGGCTGCGGGAGTGGTAGTGGATTTCCGTCTTGAAGCCCTCAAGCCGATCGGCAATCGCCTGGCCGATGCGGCCCAGGCCCAGGATGCCGACCTTGCGGCCGGTGGCGCGGGTGGCCAAAGGGAAGTTCTGGCCGCTGGCCCAGGTGCCGGCACGCACAAAACGCTCTGCGGCGCTCAGCCCGCGCAGGGTGTCGAGGTACAGGCCCATGGCGGTGTCGGCAACGCAGTCGGTCAGCACATCCGGGGTGTTGCTCAGGAGAATGCCGCGCTGGGCGGCCTGGCCGAAGTCGGTGGCGTCATAGCCCACGCCGAAGTTCACGATCGCTTCGAGGTTCGGCAGCTGCTTCATCAAATCGCTGTCCACTCCGATCTTGCCGGAGCAGACCGCCACGCGGATTCTTGTGCCGTGTTCCTCCAGCCAGGCATTGCGTTCTTCGGCTCCGGGCAGCACGGTGGCCTGGAATTCGTCGGCCAGGATGGCGGCAACTGCTGGGTTGACCGGTCCGACGCGCAGGATCTGGTCTCCGGTAATGGGGTTCTCGTAGCTCATACCTGCATCGTAGGGAGAACTCACTGATGCCGTCCAACATGCAGATTGCATAGATCAATACCCCTTCAGCATTGGTTCCCATTCTGGTGCCTAATGTAGGGAAAGTCACAGGCGCTTCACATCTCGCTGTGGATGCCATGCCGCGATGGCTGCCGCCTGCACCGGCCCCAACGCCTTGACCCGGCCATTGGGCGGGCTGAATATTTGTGGGACAGGCAAGGTGGCGCCGATCACATCCAGCTGCCGATCACACTCGCAACTCGAAGGAAACAATGATGTTCAACGCACAACGCATTTCGAGCCGGGCCCGCAAGCTTTCCCTGGCAGTGGCAGCAGGCGCACTGCTGGGCACCAGCGCGCTGTCCGGCTGCTCGGTGGCCAACTCCGGGGAAGCCGGTGGCGGCAGCGGCGCCCCGGCAGCGGCCGGCGACACCCTGCGCGTAGTCCTGCAGCAGGAGCCACCGACGCTCGAAGCCTGCGACGCCAACCTGACCTCCACCGGCATCGTGGACCGATCCACCATCACCGAGCCGCTGATCGAGCGCAACCCGACCTCGGGCGAGCTGGAGCCGAAGCTGGCCACCGAGTGGAGCAGCGATGACGACCAGACCTTCACCCTGAAGCTGCGCGAGGGCGTGAAGTTCCACGACGGATCGGACTTCACAGCCGAGGATGCCAAGGCCACCATCGACCGCGCGGTGAACTCCAAGATCGGCTGCGATGTCGAGGGCTACGTCTTCGGCGATGACGACCTGGACGCCAAGGTGGTCGACGACTACACCCTGTCGGTCAAGTCCAAGAAGAAGGACCCGATCCTCCCGCTGCGGCTGTCCTTCCTGGAAGTGGTTCCAGCCGAGACCTCCGCCACCGAGAAGGTCCGCGAGCCCATCGGCACCGGCCCTTACCAGCTGGATCAGTGGACGGCCGGCCAGTCCATCGACGTCTCGGCATTCGCCGACTACTGGGGCGAGCAGCCGGCCTTCAAGAAGGCCAACTACCAGTGGCGCTCGGAAGCCAGCGTGCGGGCCTCGATGGTCACCGCCGGCGAAGCAGACATCGCCACCGGCCTGAGCCCGGAGGACAACATCGGCGAATTGGGCGTCGCCTACCCGAACAATGAGACCGTGGCCCTGCGCATGCATGACAATGCCGCTCCGCTGAACGACATCCGCATCCGCCAGGCCGTGAATTACGCCATTGACCAGGAAACCATCACCAAGTCGCTGTACGGCGGCCGTGACAAGCCGGCCGCCCAGCTGGTTCCGGAAGGCGTGGTGGGCCACAACGGCAGCCTGCAGATCTGGCCATACGACCTGGACAAGGCCAAGGCCCTGGTGGAAGAAGCCAAGGCAGATGGCGTGGACACCTCCGCGCCGATCGAATTCGTGGTCCGCACCGCACAGTTCCCGCGCATCCAGGAGCTCTCCCAGGTGATCCAGCAGAACCTGAGCGACATCGGGCTGAAAGTGGATCTGAAGATGCTGGAAACCAGCCAGCAGCTCAAATACCAGGTGCGCCCGTTCCCAGAATCCGATAACGCCCTGATGGTCATGATCCAGCACGGCAACCAGGCCGGCGACGCGGCCTTCACCGTAGACCAGTACATGACCACCAAGGGAGCCCAGTCCGCCTTCGGCAACGAGGAAATGGACAAGCTGATCGCCAAGGCCGACCAGGCTACTGGCGAGGATCGGCAGAAGGACTTCGAGGAGGTCTTCAAGTACCAGAACGAGAAGCTGGTCCAGTTCGCGCACATCAGCCACCAGACCGGCATGCTGGGCATCTCGAAGTCGGTGAGCTACGAGCCGAACTCCTCCTCGGGCGACGAGCTGCGCCTGGCCGAAGCCACCCCTGCCAGCTAGCAGCAGCTGCTGCTGAGCCGGTATGACCACCACACCTAGGGAAAGCCCGTAGTTCCATGCTGACTTATCTTCGCAAGCGGATCATCTCCTCTGCGATTCCGCTGATTGTCGTGATCATCGGCGTTTTCGCACTGGCGCGCATGACCGGTGATCCATCCTCCCTGTATCTTCCGCTGAATGCCACGGACCAGATGCGCGCCGATTTCGCGGCGCGCAACGGCCTGGACCAGCCGATCTGGGCACAGATGCTCGATTACTTCGGCGGGATCCTGCATCTGGATTTCGGCACCTCGATGCGCACCGGCGAGGATGCGGCCTTCATGGCGCTGCGCGCCTTCCCGGCCACGCTGCAGCTGGCGGCGTTCACCATGGTCATCGCCATCCTGCTGGCGGTCATTGTCGGCTCGGCCGCCGCGCTGAAGCCCAACGGGGTGCTGGATCGCATCGCCTCGTTTGCCTCGATGATCGCCGCCTCGATCCCGGACTTCTGGCTGGCGATCGTGGGCATCTGGGTCTTCGCGATCACCCTGGGCTGGGTGCCGACCTCGGGGGTGCTCGGGGCCGGGGCATGGGTGCTGCCCATTGCCACGCTGGTGATGCGCCCGTTCGGCACGCTGGTGCAGGTGATCCGCGGGGCGATGGTCTCGGCCTTGTCCGAGCCGTACATCAAGCTGGCGCGGGCCAAGGGCGCGACCCAGTACCGGGTGGTCGGGCAGCATGCGCTGCGCAACGCGGCGGCTCCGGCGCTGACCGTGGCCGGCGACTTGACCGTGGGCCTGGTCAACGGCGCGGTGGTCGTGGAGTCGATCTTCGGCTGGCCGGGCATCGGCAAGCTGATGATCGATTCGATCCTGCAGCGCGACTTCGCGGTGCTGCAGGCCTGCGTCTTCCTCACCGCGGTGGCGATCTTCATCCTGAACATCATCATCGACGTGCTGTATGCGCTGCTTGACCCGCGGGTTCGCCCGTCGGCGGGCCGGCGCCGGCGCCGTGCGGCCCGGGCACAACTGCAGGCTGCCACTGCGGGCAATAACAGCGACGACAACGATCAGGCCGGTGTCGCGGCACCGGTGCGGGCCTAGCGGAAAAGGGGGAGCAGACCATGAGTGAAACCACCACCACCACTGCTGCCAGCGGCAGCGCACTGCCGTCCAAGGCAGAGGCGCGGCGCGCGCTGCGGGCGGGCAAGCCGTCCATGTTCAAGATGCTGCTGCGCGACAAGTTCGCCACCGTCGCGGCACTCTTCCTGTCCTTTGTTGTCCTCGTGGCCATTTTCGGCCCGATGCTGATGGGCTCCATTGCCGTGAAGCAGGACCTGATGTTCATGAACCGGGCCCCGTTCGACCCGGCCAACGGCTGGGAGTACATCCTGGGCTCGGATGCGCTGGGCCGCTCGATGCTGGCCCGCATCGTGGTCGCCACCCGCACCACGCTGCTGGTGGCGGTGCCGGCAGTGCTGGCAGCCATGGTCATCGGCTCGCTGTGGGGCGTGTGGGCCGGCTACCACCGGGGGCGGCGCGAGTCGATTTCGATGCGCATCGCCGACATCATCATGTCCTTCCCCTCCTTGCTGCTGGCCGTTGTGGTGCTCTTCGTCTTCTCCCCGTCGGCAGCGAATATCGTGCTGATCCTGGCCATTACCCGCATCCCGATCTACATGCGCACCGCCCGGGCCGAGTCGGCCGAGCTGCAGTCGCGCACCTTCGTGGACGCGGCCCGCACCTTTGGCACCAGGCCGGCCTCGATCATTGCCCGGCATGTGGTGCCGGTGGTCATTCCGACCCTGCTGACCCTGGCCACGCTGGAATTCTGCTTCGTGATGCTGGCCGAATCCTCGCTCTCCTTCCTGGGCATCGGGATCCAGCCGCCGGATGTGTCCTGGGGCCTGATGGTCGCCCAGGGCCGCCAGTACCTGCAGACCGCATGGTGGCTGTCGATCCTGCCGGGCCTGGCGATCGTGCTGACCGCGGTGGCAGCGAACGTGCTGGCCGCATGGATGCGCATTGCCACCGATCCGGCCCAGCGCTGGCGCCTGACGGTGGACAAGCAGGCAGTGAAATCGATGAAGAAGAGCAGCATCAAGGACGCGAGGCAGGGATCATGAGCCAGTCAACGATTGAGAAGAACACCACCGCGCAAGCAGTGCTGGAAGTATCGGGCCTGGACGTGGACATCCGCACCCCCAAGGGCGTGGTGCGCGTGGTCTCCCAGGTCGGCTTCACCGCACGGGCCGGACGCACCCTGGCCCTGCTGGGCGAGTCGGGCTGCGGCAAGTCCATGACCGCCAAGGCCGTGGCCGGGCTGCTGGACTCGGTGGCCCATGTGGCCGGCGGGCAGGCGATCCTCGAAGGCCGGGACCTGAACCAGATGAGCGAGAAGCAGCGCCGCGCCGTCGCCGGCCCGGTCCTTGGCATGGTGTTCCAGGACGCGCTGACCGCGCTGAACCCGGTCTACCCCATCGGCACCCAGCTGGGCGAGGCGTTCCGCATCCACCGCGGCCTGAACAAGAAGCAGGCCAAGGCCGAAGCCATCGAGCTGATGCGCCGGGTGGGCATTCCGGAACCCGAGACCCGCGTGAACTCCTACCCTCACCAATTCTCCGGCGGCATGCGCCAGCGCATCCTGATCGCCATGGCCGTTGCGCTCTCGCCGCGGCTGCTGATCGCCGATGAGCCGACCACCGCCCTGGACGTGACCGTCCAGGCGCAGATCATGGACCTGCTGGCCACCTTGCGCAAGGAAGCGCAGATGGCGGTGGTGCTGATCACCCACGACTTGGCGGTGGTGGCGGAACAGGCTGATGACCTCTGCGTAATGTATGCCGGCACCGTGGTCGAACAGGGCACGGTAGCCCAGGTCTTCGCCAGCCCGACCCACCCCTACACCAGGGGCCTGCTCGATTCGGTGCCCACCGATGCCCATCGCGGCAGCGGCTTGTCCTCGATCCCCGGCTCGCCCCCGGAACTGTCCAAGATTCCCGCCGGCTGCGTCTACCAGGAACGCTGCCCGCTGGCCGCCCAGATCTGCCGCGACGAGCGCCCCGCCTTGCGGGCTACCGGGCAGGGCCAGCAGGCCGCCTGCCACTTCCCCCTGAACGACTTGGCTGCCTCGGCGCAGAACCCTGCGTCGTCCATGCCCGAAGGAGCCTGAGCCACCATGAACAACATTAATCCTGCTGCGCCAGCGATCGACACCGTCCTGGAAGTCAAGGACCTCTCCAAGACCTACCAGGTGGCCGGCGGGCGCGCGCTCAAGGCCCTGGACGGCATCAATTTGGAGGTCGGGCGCGGACAGACCCTGGGCCTGGTGGGCGAGTCGGGCTGCGGCAAGTCCACCCTGGCCCGCACCTTGATGATGCTCGAGACCCCCGATTCGGGCACGATCTCCTTCGACGGGCAGGACCCCTTCGGGCTCAAGGGCCGCGAGCTGCTGCGCTGGCGCCGGCGGGTGCAAATGGTCTTCCAGGACCCTTTCGCGTCGCTGAATGCGCGGATGACCGCCGGGCAGATCATCACCGAGCCCTTTGCCACGCACAAGGACCTCTACCCCGGATCGGCAGCGCGCAATGCGCGGCTGGGGGAACTGATGGACCTGGTCGGCCTGCGCCGCACCGATGCGTCCAAGTCCCCGCAGGAGTTCTCCGGCGGCCAGCGCCAGCGCATCGGCATTGCCCGCGCCCTGGCACTGAATCCCGATCTGATCATCCTCGACGAGCCGGTATCCGCGCTGGACCTTTCGGTGCAGGCGCAGGTGCTGAACCTGCTCAACGAATTGCAGCAGCGCCTGGGGGTGTCCTACATCTTCATCTCCCATGACCTGTCGGTAGTCCGCCACGTCACCGACCGCGTTGCGGTGATGTACCTGGGGCGCATCATCGAGACCGGCAGCACCGAGCAGGTCTTCGACTCGCCGATGCACCCCTACACGGCCTCGCTCATGTCCGCCTCGCCAAAACTGGATCCCGCGCAGCGGCCTGCCGAGCGGATCGTGCTGGCCGGCGAGCTCCCCTCGCCGCTGGACCCGCCCTCGGGATGCCGCTTCCGCACCCGCTGCTGGAAGGCGCAACCGATCTGCTCGGCGCAGCGGCCCGGCGACCAGGTGCGCGACGAGAGCGGATCGATCAGCCTGGGCATGCCCGGCAGGGCCCCGGAACCCGGCGTGCACAGCGCGCAATGCCATTTCCCGGTCACCAGCGCCCGGGAAGCTGGCCTCGTTCCGGCCGGAGCGTAGCGTGGCCCCCGCCGAGTATGCGATCTTGGCGGTGACGCTCTTTGCCGCGGCCGGACTGCAGGGATCCATTGGATTTGGCGCAGGCCTGGTCGCGGCCCCGGTGGTGGGGATGCTGCAGCCCACGCTGCTTCCGGCCTTTGTCATCTGCCTTGGCGCGGTGATCGGATTGCTCTCGGTGGTGCGGGAGAGGACCGCCATCGATATCCGGGGCGCCGGCTGGGCCATGGCCGGAAGGATTCCGGGCAGCCTGATGGGGACCTGGCTGGTGGTCATGCTGCCGCTGGACATGTTGACCTGGGCCGTGGCGCTGAGCGTGCTCGCGGCTGTTGCCGCATCGTTCATCGGGTGGAAGCCCGTGGCGCATCGGCGGTCGCTGCTGGCTGCCGGCGCGCTGTCCGGGATCATGGGCACCGCGACAGCTGCCGGGGGCGCGCCGATGGCCATCGTCCTCCAAGGCCAGGAACCGGCCCGGGTGCGCGGCACGCTGAGCGCGTTTTTCCTGGCTGGCTCCGTCATTTCGGTGCTCATGCTGGCCATCGCCGGCCAGGTGCGCGCCGAGGTGCTGATCACCTTGGCCGCAATGTGCCCCGCGGTGATTCTCGGCTTCCTGCTCTCCGGGTGGCTCAACCGCTCCATCGACGCCGCCCGGCAGCGGATGCTGGCACTGGGTTTCTCGATCGTCGGCTCGGTGCTGCTGATAGCCCGGCTGCTGCTGTTCTAGCGGCGGGAAACGATATTCTGGGATCCCGCAGCTGGTCCCGATCCCGTTGGCACGCCGGCTGAGCCCACAACGATGCGGAGCGAGAGCATGCAATTGCCGATCATGGCGCTGGACGGCGGCCAAACAAGCATCAAGATCCGCGCAGTGGATCGCGCCGGCACCGGCCGCGAGCTCAGCAGCCCGGGGGTGCGCACCGATGAGCCGCTGATCGCCCAGGTCGCTGGCGCCCTGCACCGCGCCATGGAGGAGACCGGAACCATCCCGCAGATCATCGCCGTCGGGCTCTCGGGGCTCACCCGCGCCCAGCATGACGCCAGGGCGCTGCACGATGCCCTGGGCGTCGACGGGGTGCAGCGGGTGATCCTCGCCCATGATTCGCTCACCTCCTATCTCGGTGCGCTTGGCAGCGGGCCCGGAGTGGTTACCGCGGCCGGAACCGGCGTCGTCACCCTGGGCGTGGGAGCCGACTCGGTGGCCCGGGTCGATGGCTGGGGCCATATTATGGGGGACGCGGGCAGCGGGTATTGGATTGGCCGCCGAGCTCTGGACGCCGTGATGCGCTCCCATGACGGCAGGGGAGCCAAGACCCTTTTGAGCCGCGCAGTGCAGGAAAAATGGCCGGACCTGGACGAAGCCTATATCCAGTTGCAGTCCTCGCCCGATGCGGTCTCCGAGGTGGCATCTTTGGCCCAGGCGGTCGCCGATTGCGCGGGAAACGACCCCCTGGCCGCGCAGATCAGCCAGGACGCCGCCCATGAGCTGGCCTTCAGCGCAGTGACGGCAGCACAACGGGTGGGCTCATCTGGCCATGGCCCGTTCCGCGTGGCCGCAATTGGCGGAGTGTTCCGCAACGGCCTGCTGCGTGGCGAGTTTTCCCGCCGGCTGCAGGCGCTGGACCCGGACCTGGAACTGGTTCCCGCAGCTGGCAACGGCCTGGACGGGGCACAGGTCCTCGCCTCGTTGACCAGCGATCATCCGCTGTGGCAGCTGGTCTCCGCCAGCTAGCTGGCAATGCGCTGGGCGTGGATCAATGACAAGATAGGAACGATGATGTCAAGCGTTAAGGAGTTATCTTGAGCTACCGAGTCGGTTCCACGGATCTAGTGCCCGAGGGAGAGTCCCTGCTGGTCAGCGCCAGCGATAGCGGAGCTGCCGAGGACATTGCGATCTTCCATGCCGAAGACGGCAACTTCTATGCGCTGCAAGACGAATGCACCCACGAGGTCGCCTCGCTGTCCGACGGCTGGATTGAAGGCTGCTCGGTGGAGTGCCCCATCCACTCCTCGACCTTCGACCTGAAAACAGGGCGGGTCCAGTGCATGCCGGCCACCGTGGATGCGCGCACCTACACCGTAAACGTGGTTGACGGTGTCCTGGAGCTCGACATCTAAATGTCTTCAGTGCATATCATCGGCGGCGGAGTCGCGGGCTATACGCTGGCCAGGGAACTGGTGCGGCACAACTACGCCGGAACCGTCACCATCAGCGACCCCCAGGGCTTGCCCTATGACCGGCCGCCACTGAGCAAAACGCTGCAGGCCGAGCCCTTCGCCCCAGCTGTCTGGTACGCCGAGCACGGCATTAGCCTCTTGCCGGAAATGGTAGAGGATCTGCCGCTTCCCGACTCGGAAGATGACTGGGTAGTCCTTGCCACCGGCACCACCCCGGTACTGCTGCAGGTCCCAGGCGCCCAGCACGCCCGCACCCTGCACACCGCGGCCGATGCCGCCGCGCTGGCGCAGGTGCTGGACTCCTCGATGTTCGGCCTGCAAGTCCTGGTGATCGGAGCGGGACTGATCGGGGCGGAATTCGCCTCCACCGCCAAGATGCTCGGGGCGCAGGTCACCCTCGTGTCGAATACCGAGGCGCCGCTGGCCTCGGTCCTGGGCCAAGACCTGGCCCAGCAGCTGCATGCGGACCATGCCCAGCGCGGCATCAGGACGATCACCGGCGCCGTGGCCAGCATCGAAGCAGACCACGCAGTGGTTGATGGCGAACGCCTGGACGCCGAGCTGATCGTCAGCGCCATCGGCGTGCAGCCTGAAACCTCGTTGGCCGCCGCCCTCGGGCTGGGCATAGATGATGGCATCGTGGTGGACGGCGAACAGCGTTCGCCCAGCCATCGGCAGGTGCTGGCCATCGGCGACGCGGCGCGCGTGCAGGGCGCTCGCCGGGCGGTGCACTGGGAAGCGGCCATGGAAGATGCCGCCCAAGCCGCCGCCACCATCATGAAGGCTGCACCGGTGCAGCGCTCGGTGCCATGGTTCTGGACCGACCGCCACGAAATGCATGTGGAAACGGTGGGGGAGTTCAGCCAGGCAGCCACCACGATCATTCGGCGCAATCGCCGAGGCAAGATCCAGACGGTGTTTGGCCTGGACCATGGCGGCACGCTGGTTGCCGCCAGCATGGTCGACGGCGGGCTCATGGCCAAGGCCGTCAAGCGCCTGATCGCACGAGGCATCACACCGAGCATTGAACAATTGGAAGACCCGAGCGTGGGTCCCCGTGAATTAGGGCGGAGCGAACGATGAGCACAGCCGAACCCGCGAAGATGCCACTGGCCTTGCAGGTGCCCACCCGGCGGGTCAGCCGCGGATGGATTGCCGCGGTGGTCACCGTTCACATCGGCATCAACGTCGGCTTTTTTGCGCCGATCCAGGTGCTGCTCGGCCTGCACGCTGAGCAGCTTGATGCCAGCCAGAAGGGTGCCATCCTTTCCTTGGTGACCGGTGTCGGCGCGGCAGTCTCCCTGGTGGCGAATCCGCTCTTTGGCGCGCTCAGCGATCGCAGCACCTCGAAGTTCGGGCGCCGCATCCCGTGGGTTTTCTGCGGAACCATCTGCGGTGCGCTGGCCCTGTTGCTGATGTCGACCGCGCACACCGTGGGCCTGCTGGTGCTGGGCTGGGCACTGATGCAGGCGGCCGGAAATGCGGCGGTAGCAGCCATCTTCGCCGCGATCCCGGACCGGGTCCCGGTGGAACAGCGCGGCGTGGTCGGCGGGCTGGTGGCGCTCGGCCAGACCTGCGGTTCACTGATTGGCGCGGTGATCGGCATGGTTGCCGCGGGCAACCTGGTCTTCGGATATGCGCTGGTTGCCTTGGCTGTAGCCATCTGCGCCGTGCCGTTTGTGCTGATGCGCCAGGATACGCCACTGCCCAAGGGGACGCTGGAGCCGCTGAGCGCCTTGCAGTTCCTGCAGAGCTTCTGGATCGATCCGGTCAAGCACAAGGACTTCGGGTGGGCTTGGCTGACCCGATTCCTCCTGTATCTGGGCAGCCAGCTGTGCTTGGTGTACCTGTTGTACTTCCTGCAAGACGCCATCGGGCATCCCAATCCCGCCCAAGGCGTGCTGGTGCTGACGGCGATCTACGCCTTCTGCGTGATTTTCTCCTCGGTCATCTCTGGCAAGCTGTCGGATCGCGATGGCCGGCGCAAGAAGTACGTCATGATGTCATCGGTGATCGTCGCCTGCGCCGCCGGAGTCATGGCCTTGTCCACGACATTCGCCATGGCCATCATCGCTGCCGTGCTTTTGGGCATCGGATTCGGCGCCTATCTCGCCGTGGACTTTGCGCTGCTGACGCAGGTATTGCCTACCGCAGATTCACGAGGCAAGGATCTGGGCATGATCAACATCGCTAATTCGCTGCCCCAGGTGGTCGCCCCGCTGGTGGCATGGCTGGCTGTGACATGGCTGGGCGGGTACCCGACGCTGTTTCTGTGCTCGGTTGTCGTGAGCTTGCTTGGCGCGGTGCTGGTCCGCAAGATCAAGAGCGTTCCATAACCATGGCGCAGACGGTTTCCTGGCTGATCAACGACGCGCCTTTTGGCGTGACGTTCATTGCCTTTTTCCTCGGCGCCTTGGCCCGGGGGAATGCCACTTACTGGGTAGGCCGGGGGATCGCCAAGGGTGTCGAGCGGACCCGCTTCCAGAGGCATCTGCAGGGCGCCGTTTACCGCAGGGCGCAGAAGTTCATTGGCCGTTGGGGCGTGTTTGCGGTGCCGCTGAGTTTCCTCACCATCGGAATCCAAAGCGCGGTCAATGCCTCTGCTGGCATCAGCCGAATGCCACTGCGGCGGTACCTGCCGGCGGTGGCGCTGGGAGCGCTGCTGTGGTCCTTGATCTACACCACCGTGGGCATGGCCGTGTTCTACGCCTGGCTGGCACTGGATTGGCCATGGGTTGTGGCAGGGCTGCTCGCCGTGGGTGCTGTGGTTCTTGCCGTGCTACGAATGAGAATTCGAAAGCAAGCGGCCAGGGGCAACCCGGAGCCGGAGAATTCCGAAATCAATTGCTGAACGGTCGTATGATGATTTCAGCGATCCTCGATACCAGAGAGCAGGTGCGGCGCCATGTCGTTGAATCTATCGAAGCGCGAGAACCGCACCGTGCAACTCGATGAGATCGACCGCAGGCTGTTGGCGTTGCTCAGCAAGAATTCTCGACGGACCAATAATTCACTGGCCGAAGAGCTGGGGATTGCCGCGTCCACCTGTCTGGCACGCCTGAACGCCTTGCGTGATTCCGGCGTGATTTCCCGGTTCACCATCGAGGTGGATCCACAGGTTCTGGGGCGCGAGCTCGAAGCGCTGATCTTCGTCAAGATCCGGCCTGGCGCACGCCACCTCATGGCAAATTTCGCCAATGAGATGAAAACCAAGCCGGGAGTGCAGCAGCTGTTTTTTCTCGGTGGCGCTGATGATTTCGTCTTGCATGTGGCAGTCCGCAACTCCGCCGATGTCCGGCAGTTCGTCCTTGATAACCTCTCTGCGAATCCTGCAGTCGCAACAACTCAAACGTCTCTGGTCTTCGAGCACGGCCAGGGCCAGGGTGAATTCTAGGCTCAGTGACAGATGGCTTTGAAGCCGATTTTTATCGTAGGAGTCAGCGATACCCGCGGGCATTCTTCGAAGAAATATGCTAAACTTGATGTTCTTCTCTTAGCAATGCTGTGAACCCTTGGCCGTTGAATCGTATTCTCCGGCAAAACCAATAGGGCAGAGCGCAGCAGGGACTATACAGATGGGGAGGTCGAGAAGACGATGAATTTGGAAACTACGATTCTTACCGCAGTGGTGACCCTGATTGTTTTGGCAATCGTCAGCGTCATGATGGTGATCCGCTACAAGCGAGACCACCAAGCAGAAATTCGCCAAGCCTTGGTAGTCAAGGCCCGCAAGTACGGTGTCGCTTCACCGGAAGATCTGTCGAACCAGGATCTGAGTATTCAGATCCGCGAGGCCAAGCGCCAGCAAAAGAACAAGAACAACGATTTGAAAACTGCCTAGGCGTTTTCAAGTGCAGTGAAATGACCCCGGGGCGAATTTTTTTGCCCCGGGGTTTTGCTATGCCCAAATTCGAATGCTTGAGCAGGAGATTTTTTGCTTTTGGCTATGCTCCCCGTCACCTGAAAGGTCGATTTTGCCCCAGAATCATGCGGATTGCATCACAAAAGCGTGTGTGGTTCTCGACAAAAGGGTTCCGGCGATAAAACGTTTCAGAAATGATTGTAAGTGCTGGAAATACGTGATGGATTTTAATGAGGAGCAAAGCAATGGCAACGATCCCACTCGGTGAAGATATTCTCTTGGCGCGCCATGGCGCCAACATCGTGAAGCTTCGCCAGGATCGTAAGAACCGGGAAACCATTGCCTTCCTGCGCGATGGCCAGACCGATTCTGCTTCGAACCTCTTGGCTGTCTCCGCTGGGGTGCTGACCCCTGCCGCGAGCTTCAGCCAGGGCGCTGCAAAGTACCTCAACGACGAAGCTGAAGTCAGCCGCGGTGAAGTGCGCTCCCTGATCAAGATCTCCTTGGGCTTCAGCGCCGTCATGGGGATCGTCTTTGGTGGCCTGGTCTTGGCCCTGTACAAGGTGGGCGGCAATGAAGCGCTCCAGTCATTGGCCTACATGGGTGGCGTCCAGTAGCTGCCTGCTGCACCTTCCGATAGCGAGAATCCAAGGCTCCTTGGGTGCTCGCTATTTTTCTCTCTGCTCCCATAGAACTTTCGCGACGGCGCGCTATCAATAACTCTCGTTTTTCCTCGGGCTCGGGCATAGGATGGCGGCAACCGGAAGAACTAGGAGCGGGCCATGCGTTTTGTTTTGGAAGTCAATTTTGATACTGAGAACATGCAGCTCAAGCCGATGGAGGAGCTCCAGCGCATCTTGAGCGACTGGTCGCAGCGCGTGGCCATGTACCCGCTGGAACCCGGCGCCCAAGAGGATGTCTACGACTCGCAGAATGAAGAAGTCGGGGAATGGGCCATCTTGGGCGACTAGTCCCGTCGTTTTGAGAACCAGCCAATGGCGTAGCCTGCCGCCAGGGTCACCAGCAGGACCAGCCAGAGCGGCGCAGCTGTGTGGATGAGGAAGAACTCCACGCGCACGTAGGTCAGATTCTGCAGGATGAAAACCAGCGCAACGACCACCAGGGCGACGGCCGCCCACTGCCGCGGATTCAATGCGATGCGCCGTGGCTTGCGATCCTCTTCACTCATGATGCGCTGCCGGTGCCCAGCAGGCCGGCAATCATGGCCGATAGTCCTCGCTGGAAAGAATCGTCGCTGGTATTGATCTGCGTTTTTCGTTGCGCCGCCACAGCCTGGGTGAAGTGCGGGGTGAGGTCCGTGTGGTTCGTCGTATCAAAAATATCGTGCGGTGCCGCGGTGTCCATTGCGGAGCCGAAGATGAATGATTCCAAGGCAACGATGGTCGGAATGATCTCGTTTTCAGCCAGGCCGTAGTCTTTCAGCGCCTCGGCGACCCGCTCGTACATGCCGAGGGTGCGCGGGGAATCCGAGACCGGAAGCACCGCGATGATCGGGATCAAGGGGATGTGGCGGGCGAACACATCGCGGTAGCTCGTCGCCCAATGCACCAGGGCTTCCTTGAGCGGTTCGGCATCAAAAATTGTGGTGTCGATATCGGTCATGACCAATTCCTGGATCCACTGCATCAAATCATGTTTTGAGTCCACGTGGTTGTACAGGGCCGACGGCGAGACCCCCAGTGACTTGGCCAGACGCTGCATGGTCAGGGACTCGTACCCGCTGTCGGAAACCAGTTCTAGCGCGTTCGCGGTGATGCGTTCGCGAGTGAGTACCGCTTTGCGCGGTCTGCCAGCGCGCCGGGTGCCCGATTCGGTCATGCGTTTCACTTCCTGACGTGGGTTGCTTCACAAGTCGATGTTCTTCCCCTATGCTATATGACAAGTAAATGAACTGAATTCATTTTATTGTTTGAGGGAGCTGTTCATGGAACATCTGGAACGCGACGTAGTAGTCATTGGTGCCGGCCCATCGGGGCTGACCGCAGCCTACGAACTGAGCAAGGCGGGCAAGACCGTCGCCGTACTCGAAGCCCGCGACCGCGTGGGCGGCCGCACCTGGACCGAGCAGATGGATGGCGCTACCATCGAAATCGGAGGCCAGTGGATCAGCCCGGACCAGACGGGCCTCTATTCGCTGATCGAAGAGCTGGGCATTGAGACCTTCGAACGCTACAAGCAGGGCAAGAGCGTCTACCGCACCGAAGCGGGCGAAGCGATCGTCTATGAGGGCGAGGACTTCCCTGTGGCTGAATCCACCGTGGCGGAAATGAACAAGCTGATCGAGCTGATGAACCAGCTGGCCGCGCAGATGGACCCGGACAAGCCATGGGAGCACCCGCGCGCTGCCGAACTGGACACCATTTCCTTCTACCACTTCCTGCGCCAGAACTCGAACGACGAGCTGGCTTGCAATAACGTGGGGCTGTTCATTGCCGGCGGCATGCTCACCAAGCCGGCCCACGCCTTCTCCGCGCTGCAAGCAGTGCTGATGGCCTCCTCGGCAGGATCCTTCGACAACCTGGTTGATGAAGACTTCATCCTTGACCGCCGCATGAAGAGCACTATGCAGGGTGTTTCCAAAGCCGTTGCGGCCCGGCTGCCAGAAGACACGCTGTTCCTGGAGAACCCGGTGCTGAAGCTGGAGTGGAGCGATGAAGGCGTCGTGGCCCATGGGGCAGACGTCACTGTGAAGGCCAAGAAGGCCGTGCTGGCAGTGCCGCCGAACCTGTACAGCCGCATCTCCTACTTCCCGCCGCTGCCCCGTTGGCAGCAGGTCACCCATCAGCACCAGTCCATGGGACTGGTCATCAAGGTGCACGCAGTCTACGACACCCCATTCTGGCGTGAAGAAGGCCTGTCCGGCACCTGCTTTGGCCCGAATCATCTGGTCCAGGAACTCTACGACAACACTTTCGACGGTGAAGAGACCGGCACCCTGGTTGGCTTCATCTCCGACGTAGAGGCAGACAAGGTCTGGTCGCTCGACTCGGACGAAGAGCGCAAGGAAGTTGTCCTGAAGGCCATGGCCGAGTTTCTGGGCGAGAAGACCTTGGATCCAAAGGTCTTCTACCTCTCCGACTTCGGCTCCGAAGAGTGGACCCGCGGCGCTTACGCCACCAGCTACGACCTGGGTGGCTTGCACCGTTTCGGCCCGACCCAGAACGACAATGTCGGCCCGATCTACTTCAGCTCCTCGGACTTGGCAGGAGAAGGCTTCCAGCACGTGGATGGCGCGGTGCGCATGGGCCGCCGCAATGCCGCGCGCATCCTGGCCGAACTGGACGGGACCAACTACGACGAGTCCTACGATGGCGTCGCAAGCCTGACCGAAAAAGCTCACGCCTAGACCATGAAGCTGCTAGTAGGTTATACCGCCGACGAACGCGGCGCCGAGGCCATTGAATTGGCCAGCGCAGTGGTGGCCGGAACTGTGGAAGCATCCTTGCAGATCGCAATTGTGCTCCCGGCCGCCACGCCCTTCAGCGCCATCTACCCGGGAGGGGACCATGGATATGAATCCATCCTCTCCGCCCAAGTGGACGCCTGGGCAGCCGGCGCGCTGGCGCTGGTCCCTGCCGGGATCCAGGCCTCCGTGGTGGCCCGATCGGTGCCATCCATAGCCGAGGGCCTGATTGACCTCGGCCAGGAATTCGGCGCTCACGGCATTGTGCTGGGCGGACGAAAACGCCATGTGGGCGGCTTCTTCATGCCCGGCCACATCGCCAATGCGTTGCTGCATTCCTCCCCGCTGCCGGTGTTCATGTCGTCGCCGGCCTCGCTTCAGTCTCTGCGCAGCGCTAGTGGACAGGTCACCCGGCTGACCTGCTTCGTGGGCGACCGCCCCGGCGCCCGCGCGGTTATCGATCTCTCAGCACGCATCGCAGAGGCCCGCAACGCCAAACTGCGCGTGGCCACCTTGGTGGCCCACAAGGAGCTCGCAGGAACCGCGGAGCAGCTGGATGCGCATGCGCAGAATATCCGTCAGTATCTGGGTGGAGTCACTGCTGATCTGGGCATCGATGCGCAGATCGAGGTGGTTTCCGGCAGCAGCATCGACGATGCCGCAGCCCAGCTGCCATGGCAGCCCGGAGACCTTGCACTGCTGGGGTCCGCTCGGCTGGCGGCGCACCGCAGGCTGTTCATCGGCCCCAAGGCACAGCGCATCCTGGGCAAACTGAATGTGCCCATTGGTGTCATTCCCACTCTGGATACCACACGGTAGAAAGACCGATAAACGCTCGCTGATTTAAGCGGTTCAACGTAGAGCCGCGCCACCGCAAAGGTAGTTTTCAAATGTCACAAGAATTGAGGCAGGATAACCCTCCCGAACAAAGTGTTTCGGGACTGCATGAAAAGGGTCTGTCCAAAGGCACCGTTGGTGTCATGGGACTTGTTGTCATCGGCATCTCCTGCATTGCGCCGGCTTACACGTTGACTGCGGGCCTGGGAGCCACCGTAGCCGAGGTGGGCACCGGCCTGCCTGCCATCTTGATCGCCGGCTTCATTCCGATGCTGCTTGTGGCCCTGGGGTACCGTGAACTGAACAATGCCATGCCGGACTCCGGCACCTCCTTCACCTGGGCCACCCGCGCCTTTGGGCCGATGATCGGCTGGATGGGCGGCTGGGGGCTGATCGCCGCGACGGTGATCGTGCTCTCCAACCTGGCTGCCGTAGCGGTGGACTTCTTCTACATCCTCCTCGCCCAGCTCACCGGGCAGGACTGGATCGCAGAGCTGACCGCCAACCTGTGGATCAACATCCCGACCACCTTGGTGTTCATCGCCATCGCGGCCTATATTTCCTACCGCGGAATGAACGCCACCAAGGTATTCCAGTACGTGCTGGTGGGCTTCCAAGTAGGCGTACTGCTGCTGTTCGCCATCATGGCCTTCAGCTCGAACCACCCCTTTGACCAGACCCCCATTACCCTGGCGATGTTCAACCCGGCAGGCATCGAGAGCTTCTCGGCCTTCGCCGCGGGCATCTCGCTGTCAATTTTCGTTTTCTGGGGCTGGGATGTCACCTTGACCATGAACGAGGAGACCACCGACCCAAAGAAGGTCCCGGGCCGCGGCGCGACATGGACGGTACTGATCATCATCGCCCTGTACCTGGCGGTGGCCACCGGTGTGCTCTACTGGGCAGGAGTGGGAACCACCGGCCTTGGCGCCGGAAACCCTGATAACCAGGAATCCATCTTCGCGGTGCTCTCCGGCCCGGTCATGGGTCCGCTGGCCCTGCTGATGTCCTTGGCTATCCTGTCTTCCTCGGCCGCCTCGCTGCAGTCGACCATGGTCTCCCCGGCCCGCACCCTACTGGCCATGGGCTACTACAAAGCGCTGCCATCGAGCTTCGCGAAGATCTCTCCTCGCTTCATGTCCCCAACGGTGGCCACAGTGGCCTCCGCCGTGGCAGCAGCGGCCTTCTACGTGATAACTCGCCTGATCTCCGAGAACGCGCTGTGGGACACCATCACTGCGCTGGGCCTGATGATCTGCTTCTACTACGGGCTGACTGCCTTGGCCTGCGTCTGGTACTTCCGCGGGGAACTTTTTGCCAGTCCAAGGAATATCATCTTCAAGTTCCTGGCGCCGCTGATTGGCGGAGTGGTCCTTCTGGTGATGTTCTTTGCCACTGCCTTTGAATCCATGAATCCGGACTACGGATCCGGCTCGAATATCGGGGGAGTGGGAATGGTGTTCATCCTGGGTGTCGGCGTGCTCCTGCTGGGCGTGGTGGTGATGATCTACATGAGGATCACCCAGCCAGCCTTCTTCAAGGGTGAAACCATCAAGACCTATAAATTGCTCAAGTAATGATCCGATGATTCATGAGTAGTGAACCACCCGCGAGTCCATCGCGGGTGGTTCAATAGGTTCATGGCTAACTCGGTACTTTTCATTTGCTCACGCAATGCCGGCAAATCGCAGATGGCTGCCGCATTGATGGACTACATTTCTGCTGGAAAGATCACCAGCTATTCCGCCGGAACCAATCCAGGCACGGGGATCAACCAGGAATCGGTGGCCTCGTTGGCACAGACCGGGGCAGACATGTCCCATGGCGAGCCCAAGGGCATTGATCCGAAAGTGGTTGAGATGGTCGACCGCGTCGTCATTCTCGGCACCGATGCCCATCCGCAACTGGACCCGTCGGTCGCCGTCGAACGCTGGGTCACCTATGAGCCCAGCGAAGACGGGATCACCGGAGCCGAGCGCATGAATATCATCAGGGATGAGATCGCTGAGCGAGTTCGCGGGCTCTTCCACGAGATGGAGAAGTAGAAATTTCACGACGAGTCCTGCGCACCGGTGCCACACCGTGGTGGCTGCCGGGCGTTTGCTTGGTGCTGACCGGGTGGTGCGCCAACCAGTACGTTTCCCTGATCAACTGGTACCAGCAATTTCGTGACCTGAGCGAAGTCGAGGCCATGCTGGTCATGGGCAGCTATCTCGTGGGCATGATTCCGGCGCTGGCCTTCGGCGGCCCGCTGGCGGATCGCTTCGGGCGCAAGCTCTTTTCACTGATCGCTTTGAGCAGTTCCATTTTCGGATCCTTGATTATGGCTGCTGGAGCGTTGAACGTTGCCGGGCTTTATGCGGGCCGCGTCTTCAGCGGGCTCGGAATGGGCCTGGCCATGGTGGCCATCACCAGCTGGGTCAAAGTGCTCAGCCCTGGTCCAGCTGGCGCTACCCGTGCGGCACTATGCACATCCCTCGGATTCGCGGTGGGGCCGATCGTTTCCGGCGCCATCGTCGGTTTTAGCGCACACCCCGAGATTGCGTATCTGGTTCATGCGCTCACCACTATTGCCTGGCTGGTTTTGCTTGTTGCGGCCTCCGAGGAACCCCAGATTCAACTACAGGAGGCCACCGCTACCGGCAGTGAAACAACGCTGGAAAACCGGCGCCGGTTCAACCGCGTGGTTTTGCCTTCCGCTCCGTGGGTATTTGGCATGGCCGCCACCGGTTTCGCGGTAGTCCCGGCATTAAGCGACGGCGCTGGAGGATCCAGCCTGCTCTACTCCACCGTTGCGGTCGCCGTGACCATGGGGATGGGGACCATCATCCAGCCGTTCGTTCGGCGGTACAACGATGTCCGCAAGATTTCATTGCTGATTGCTGGCTTGGTGACGGCGCTGGCCGCCCTGCTGCTGATGATTGCCGTCTCGTTGACCGGCTCCGAGCTGCTGGGAGTCGTTGCTTTTATCGTCTCGGGGTCAGCCAATGGCATTCTGCTGGTGGCAGGGCTGAGCCAGGTGCTGGATCTGGCCGGTTCGGCGGATGTCGGTAAACTGACCGGGCGCTTTTACATGGTCTGTTTTGTTGGCTTTACGTTCCCGACGCTATTTGCCTCGTGGCGCCTTATTGCCGACCCGGTGCTGTTCATCGCTATCCTGGCGTTGCTGTGCCTGGCATCAATCGCACTGGTCTATCGTTCCCGCGGTCACCTGCCGAGAGCCGGGCTGGAGGAGGTCAGCAGGTAACTGCTGGCTTTGAGTTAGTGCTGGTCTTTGCTCAGTTTCTTCAACAGTTCGGTCGTGCGGTAGGGAATAACATCACGCAAGATCATCGAGGTGGACGTACGGGTAATGCCGGGGCAGAGGCGGATTTCCTCGCTGACGCGGTACAGGTCATCGGGGTCCGTAGCGGAGACCCGAATCAAAAGG
Organism: Glutamicibacter halophytocola; assembly: GCF_001302565.1. Classification (NCBI taxonomy): domain Bacteria; kingdom Bacillati; phylum Actinomycetota; class Actinomycetes; order Micrococcales; family Micrococcaceae; genus Glutamicibacter; species Glutamicibacter halophytocola. Next base: position 3,076,982 of record NZ_CP012750.1, on the reverse strand, counting down.
TCAGTATCGCCCGCTGGAGCAACGCATTCGAGGACTTCGGGAATCTGGCGTAATGCGGCAATGGCATCATTGAGCGCAGCCTGGTTCAGTTCGGCACTCACAAAGGCGCTGACACCGCGACCCATGGATGCAGGCAAGATGCGGGCGGTGTTCGGACGCAACGCTCCGGAGTGGGCCAAGCGCTCCAAGCGGGTTTGAACGGTGCCGCGGGCCAGGCCAAGTTGCTGCGCGAGCATCATGATGGGCACACGGGGGTCGGCATCGAGTGCCAGGAGGATACGCCGGTCGGTTTCATCGAGCTGATACGTATCCGAATTCATGTGCTGGTCTCCTGTGACAGGTTGTGGTGCGCGTGCGTAAGTACCTCCTACAGATTTTAGTCAATATGACCAGTTCCCCCCAAATGTGTTGCGCTAACTGACCGATATTGTTGCAGGCGAGCCAGAAGCAGCCGCTCCGCCAACTGCTATGGCGCGAATCCATGCCGCTTGTCCACAAAGTAGTGCTTGGCCCTCATTCGAAGGCCAAGCACAGTACCCTGTTCCTATGAGGTTTTTGCGTTTGGAAGATGTGGCAGAGGAGCTGAATGTAAAGCTTCCTCAAGTTCGCGCCCTGGTCAAAAGCGGGGAACTGCCAGCCATCCAAATTGGTGGACGGGGCATGTGGCGCGTGGAGCGCGTTGAACTGGAAAACTACATCCAGCAACGCTACGCCCAGACACGCGAAGAGATTGCCAACGACTCGCAATCCTAGAGGTCCGCAGCTTTCTGGACATAGGCCTTCAATGCGTCGCGGACTAGTTCCGCATGGCCGCCGTAATTCTCGGCAAACCGCTCATCTGCGACATACATCTCCGATAATGAACTGACATAGGCGCGGCGCTGTTCCAGATCAGCGGAATCCAGTGGCGTTCCTGGAACCGAACGAAGCCACTGAACATGTCGCGCGGCCAAGCTTTGCGCATCATCGCTATCGGCACGCACGTTCTGCTCTCCGGCGCGGATCCACGCTTCGTTCAATTCGCGGACTTGCTGGAAGAAGCCGGCTTGTTCCTCTGCACTCTTGCTGCGCCACCACTGGTTGGAGTCGTTGTAGGCTTTGGCGCCCCAACGCTGGGTGACTTCTTCCTTGTATTGTTCGTTGAAGCCGTCAAAGCTGGTTTCGGGTTTCATTTCTTCTCCGTTTTCCAATGCTGAAATCGTGCGTTCCAGCGTCGTGATCTGGCGATCGATGATTCTGCGCTGTGCTTGTAGTTGCTGGACATGTTCGGCCAGCGCTTCTCGTTCGTCGCGTTGGTCATCCAGAATTTCGGTGATGCTCTCCAGCTTCAGGCCCATGTCCCTGAGCAGCAGGATCCGTTGCAACCGCACCAGCTGGTTTTGGGTGTAGAAGCGGTAGCCGTTCTGGGCAACATGGTCCGGTACCAGCAACCCGATGTGGTCGTAGTGGCGCAAGGTGCGGCTACTGATTCCAGCGACCCGCGAAAGGTAGGAAATCGAGTATTCCGCGGGTACTGGACCCACCGTTGAATTGTTCATGTTCCTCAAGCTACAGGTTGACGCTACGTCAATGTCAAGGCGTCGAAAATTGCGATGCTGGTTCAAAATGTGATTCAGGCCTCATGGCAAAATGCTGGATATTTTGAGGCTATTTTTCGGTTGATTGATCATATTGACCAGTAGATGCATTGCCGTTTGCGCAGGATGAAGTCTCTGGTGTTCAATGAAAACAGATGACGCTGGAAAGGCTACCGCCTGATCCAGCAATGACCTATCGCGAGTGCAGGCCACCCGAATCTGCATCGCTGAAATGTTTTGGCCATCCATGCCAAAGCGTGGTGAAAACAAAATTCTGATGGCTCGTGAGCATCCCACCTAAGTGGACGCTCGCGAGCCATTTGCGTCTGCGTGGCCATTTCTGGTTCGTTCATGTAGTGGACATCGATTTCATGGACATGCCCCGTGCCTTTAGCGCGGCGCCGGCTCTGCTCTGGAACAATGAGCGCGTAGGAACACGAAGGAGCACTGTGAGTTCAATGAGGCGCGTCTGGCAAAACTGGTGGATGCAAATTGCCGGCGGCATATTAACTGTGGTCATAGTTGTGATGCCCTGGTTGTGGATCGGGGAAGAAGACCGCTCGATTTTGCCGCTCGCTGGCAACGATGCACTTGGCTTGATTGTTGTCTCCAGCTTGTCCGCGCTATTGGGCAGTTGGCTAGTGCGTCGCGTGGGCCGCGGGAGAACTGGGTTCACGGTTGTGACCGCCGTGGGAATATTCCTGGGGATGCTCGGATTAGGGGCACAGGGAATATATGCCATGAATCCTTCGGCTTTCGGCGGGAAACTTACGCAAGCCTCGGTAACTCAACTATGGGTCTTCGGATCCTTGCTGGTCCTGAGCCTGGCCTGGTATTTTTTGAGCGCAAAGTTGCGTCTTCCTGTGGCGGCGCTCTTTTATGCCACTATGACGGTCAGCGTGAGCTACTGGCTGCAGATCGTCGCCTCGCTCATTGCCGGAGCGCAGTCCTACTACGTATACCTCTGGTATGCCGGGCCGTTGATCTTGGGGCTGATCCTTGGATTTGTCGGATTCCTGCGCGCCATCAACCTGGTCTTTTGGGTGGTGGCCCTGGCTTTCCAATGGGTGATGCCAGCCGTGGTGGAAAGTTCGGCCAAAGCAATACAGTCCGAAGCCCAAATAGGCCCGGCAGCGAGCGCCTTCAGCAAGGAATTCAGTGCATTAATAGTCGAGCTCGACTGGCAAACTCCGCTGATTGTCAGCCTCGCAACCGCCATGCTTACCAGTGTTGTTATCGTGATTGTCCGCAAGGTGCGCCGGCGTTGACCTTGGCATTGAAGTGCAGCTCCGGCAATCTGGCAGTCTTCAGCCCACGTCGCAATCTAGAATGAGTTCATGGATGAACTGCGCGAACGCGATCCCGAAGAACTAGTCCAGCCCATTATCCTGCGCATCGATAAAGAGGATCCTTCAACCGAAGACGAAGGATTATCTGCAGTTTCCCGCGCTGCGGTCATCGCCTATCTGCAAGATCCCCACAACTCGGACTGGCAGCAATGGGCGTCCCAGGCTTTCGCCAAATCAGTTCGCCGCGCCAATCCGAAGATGTTCGCCAAGGTCTTGGAAATGTACCCCGACCAGATGGTCAGCGAGGTGGGCAAAGCCCAGGCCGTCGGCTTGCCGCCGCTGCCCGCGGCAAATCTCCCCAAGCTCGTCGCCAAATTGCAGGTCTCTGGGACCGAACTTCCCAAGAGCGATGAGGTACTGAGTTCCACGGTGAATATCGCGGTTAATGATTCGCTGCAGATGTCCACCGGCAAGGCCGCAGCACAGTGCGCCCACGCGCTTTTTGCCTGGCTGGCTGAATCTGATGGCCAGGGGATCGAGGAGTGGCTCAAGGTTCATGCGCCCGTGGGAATTCGGCACTTATCGCGCCAGGATTTTGAGGCCCTCTCTGAACGAGCCAGCGGCCCGGTGATTCAAGACGCTGGCCGTACAGAAATTGAGCCAGGGTCCACGACGGCTTTCGTCTTCATTCAAGAACACTAGACAACCAAGTTGGTGCTGTCCGGAATGCCGGACAGTACCAACTTGTTTCTGCTAGACCGCGTTGGTCTGATCTGCTGTGCTGGTCTTATGGGCGAAAAAGGCATGACAATAGAGATTCAGACAGACCAAAAAGCGCAGCGGTGGTCGGGCCGGGTAGACGGTTCTGCTGTGCAGCACCTGCGCTGGCATCAACAGATTGCTGCGCAAAATTCCCAGAATCTGAACGATGCTGTGGCACTGATTGGTTTCCGCTCGGATGCCGGAGTGCAACGCAATCAGGGCCGCATTGGCGCTTCTGATGGACCAGCAGCGTTGCGCGCCGCGCTGAGCCCCATGGCCATCCATAAGCAGCGAGCAATGGTGGACCTCGGAGATGTCGTCGTTGAAGGCGACGAGCTGGAATCAGGGCAGGAGAGCTTGGCCAATGCGGTGGCGCAAACACTGGGCACCGGAGCGTTGCCCATCGTGCTAGGCGGTGGACATGAGACCGCTTATGGCACCGGCCTCGGATTATTGCAGCACCTGGCAGATGATCATTCCACGAGGATCGGCATCCTGAATCTGGATGCGCACTTCGACCTGCGGGATGAGGGGCAGCGAACCAGCGGCACGCCATTTCTGGATCTGCATCAAGAAATGCAGGAGCAAGGCCTTGAATTCCACTACGCAGTGCTTGGAATCTCGCGTCCCGGCAATACCGCGGCGCTCTTCGCCAGGGCAGACGAGCTCGGCGTTCCCTACTTGCTGGACGAGCGCTGCGAGCCAGAGCAGATCAGTCGATTTGTCGCTGCTTTCCTTGAGCGCATCGACGTTCTGTACCTGACTATTGACTTGGACGTATTGCCAGCAAGCGTGGCGCCTGGCGTGAGTGCCCCCGCAGGTTTCGGAGTTCCCTTCGAGCGAATCCTGGCGGCATGCCGTCAGGTTGTCGCCAGCGGGAAACTTGCGGTTGCCGATGTTGTCGAGCTGAATCCCCGCTACGATGTCGACTCTCGTACAGCACGCAGCGCTGCCCGTTTGATCTATGAAATTGCCCTGGGGTAATTTCGACACAGATTGATTGTTTGACCCCTCAAACATTATCCTATGAGTGAGCGAAGATCTTCGCTCCTGTTGTCTTGCAAAGAGGCAGAGGCAATGGAGCGAAGCTCAGGATATGAGGGCAAGAGTGAAAAAGATGACCGGTCGACGCAGGGCAGCGAGCTGGCTGGCCATGCTTGTTGCGCCCTTGCTCCTTTTTGTCACCGGATGCGCGCCGGCCAAAAGCCAGGATGCTATCGGAACCGGGCCGGCCGACTCGCGTCCTGTGGTGTTGACGACCTTCACTGTCTTGCAAGATATCGCCCAGAATGTCGCTGGCGAGCACCTGCGGGTGGAATCAATCACCCGACTCGGAGCAGAAATCCATGGCTACGAACCGACGCCGGATGATCTGCGCAGGGCCTCCCATGCAGATCTGATTCTGGACAACGGCCTGAACCTTGAAGCGTGGTTTGCGCAGTTTGTCCAAGAGAACTCCGCCCCGCACATCACGGTCAGCGAAGGCATCGAACCCATTGGCATCGTCCAGGGCGAGGGAGCGGGGAAGCCGAATCCCCATGCCTGGATGAGCCCGGTCAACGTACAGCGATACGTTCAAACCATTGCGCAGGCCTTTAGCGAGCTGGATCCAGCCAACGCGTCGGCCTATCGGGAGAATGCCAAGTCCTACCAGGCGAAACTGCAGAAAGTGCAAGACGACTTGGCTGCCGAACTCCAGGGCATACCGCAACGGGAACGTGTGCTGGTGACCTGCGAAGGCGCCTTCAGCTATCTGGCGAGAGATGCCGGACTGAAAGAAAAATACCTCTGGGCAGTCAATTCGGAATCTCAAGCCACGCCGCGCAAAGTCGCCTCGGCGATTGACTATGTTCGAGACAACCATGTCCCTGCGGTCTTTTGCGAGTCCACCGTCTCCGATGCCGCCATGCAAAGAGTTGTGGAGTCCACCGATGCGCGTTTTGGCGGAACGCTGTATGTGGACTCACTCTCCGAGCCTGGTGGACCAGTGCCTAGCTACCTGGAACTGATTACCCATGACACCCAGCAAATCGCCCGAGCATTGAAAGGCCAAGCATCATGAATACCCAGTGCAACGCCGATCTGGCCATCAATGTCACCGATGCTACCGTGCATTACGGCCAAGTCCAGGCGCTAGATCACGCCTCGCTGCAATTGGCGCAGGGAACTGTCTGCGGACTGGTGGGAATGAATGGTTCCGGAAAATCAACGCTATTCAAAACCATCATGGGACAGATCAAGCCCGATACCGGAAGCGTCAAAATCAGTGGAACCGATCCGCAGCAAGCACGCAAAAGCGGAAAGCTTGCCTATGTCCCGCAAAGCGAGGCAGTTGACTGGAACTTCCCGATATCTGTTCGCGATGTCGTGATGACAGGCCGCTATGGCCAGATGGGATGGACCCGACGTGCTAAGAAAAAAGATCATGCGGCAGTGAATGAAGCCCTGGAACGCGTAGAGCTCACGGACTTTGCCAACCGGCAAATCGGGCAGCTTTCGGGCGGGCAGAAGAAGCGTGCTTTTGTGGCTCGCTGCATCGCCCAAGGAGCAAGCATCATGCTGCTGGATGAACCATTTGCCGGAGTGGACAAGCGCAGCGAAGCGACCATCACCAAGCTGCTGCGAGAGGTGGCAGATGAGGGTGGCAGCGTGCTGATTTCCACCCATGACCTGCATGCCCTTCCAGACCTGGCCGATGAGGCGGTCCTGTTGATGCGCAAGGTCTTGATGCATGGGCGGCCCGAGGTCGTCCTGCGTGCAGAAAACTTGGCTTTGGCCTTCGGCCTGGACCCGATGAAACGAGATGCATCATGAACCTCATTGAATTGCTGGCGGAGCCGCTGAGCTACACATTCATGATCCGTGCCTTATCAGTAACGATTATTGCTTCGGTGCTCTGCGCGCTGCTCTCCTGCTGGCTGGTGCTCATCGGCTGGTCGCTGATGGGAGATGCCGTCTCCCATGCGGTGCTGCCCGGCGTCGTATTGGCCTATATTGTCGGGGCTCCTTTTGCCCTGGGCGCACTCATCTTCGGGTTTTTGGCCGTGGCGCTGATTGGGGGAGTGCGAGATACCACCAAGCTGAAGGAAGACGCCGCCATTGGAATTGTTTTCACCACGTTGTTTTCCTTCGGGCTGGTACTCATTTCGGTTACTCCCAGCCATATCGACTTGAACCACATCATCTTTGGCAACCTGCTGGGAGTCTCCTCGGCAGACTTGTGGCAGGTATTGATTCTTGGAGCCGTGACTTTCGCCATCTTGATCCTCAAGCGCAAGGACTTCACTCTCTATGCCTTTGACCAGACGCACGCCCACGCGCTGGGAATGAGCCCGCGGTTGATCGGTGCGATTCTCCTGGGGCTGCTGGCCATGACCTCGGTCGTTGCATTGCAGGCCGTGGGAGTGATCCTCGTGGTGGCGATGCTGATCATCCCTGGAGCTACTGCCTTCCTGCTGACCGACAAGTTTTCAAAGATGCTGGTCATCGCCCCGGCACTCGCGGCTTGCGCTGGAATTCTCGGGGTGTATGCCAGCTACTTCCTTGACGCATCCACGGGAGGCATGGTCGTCCTTGCTCAAGCGCTGATCTTCGCTGCCGTCTATCTTTTCAGTCCCCGCCAAGGGCTGATCGCCACGAAGCTCGCAGCCAAGGAGCGGCGGAAGTCTTTGGCCGCTGTTCGCTAAAGCCACAAGGGGTTGTTACTGATGTGCCGCCCCGGGGCCAGAAATGGGATGGCGGAAGTCTGCGACTTCCGCCATCCCATGATGATGTTCTAGGCACGCCAGCGGAGTTTGCCATTGGCGTCGTATTTGCAGGTGTAGACCTTGCCGGACTTGGCCTTTCCGTGCCTTCCTTTATCGGCCTTCTTGCAGTAGGAACCGGGATGAACGGTGCCCTTCACGGTCGAAGCCGACTTCTTGGGCGCCGCCTTCTTCTGGTTTCCGGCGGGCTTGATTGCCGTAACCTTCGCGCCCTTCTGGTTGCGGCAGGTATTGAGAACCTTGGTCATCGCGTTCTTTTCGGCTTTGGTTACCGACAGCGCGTATTTTTTCTTGACGCTGATCTGGGTGGCGACGTACTGGCAGCGGAAGCTCTTATTCCTGGGCAGCCATTCGGCAGCGTTTTTATCTCCCTTCTGGCGGTTGGCAGAAGCGTCGGCAGCGATGAGATTCAGTGGGTCATTGGCCAGAGCCTGGCGCTGGGCCTGTGACAGTTTCTGTGCCCCTGAGATCCAGGAATTTTTCAGAGCGACAACGTGATCGATGTCGACGCTGCCGGACTTGACCTTCCAGTTGATCTTCTTGCCGGTGTATTTGTCGTGCAAGGTGCCTGAAGCAACGGTGCACTTTTTGCGATCCTTGAACTTCACCTTGGACATGTCCCGGGACAGTGTGTCCTGGCGTTCGTCGCACTTGTCGCGGTCAAAATCTTTCCAGCCGTTGCCGAATTTCTTGTTTCGGTTATAGCCCGTGGCTGGTGCTTTGCCTTTGACCGGAAGAGCCTTGAGCATGTTCAAGGCCTTGGGTCCGTTGAGCTTGGCACCAGGGTTGACCTTCTTGGTCGTGGTCGAGGCTAGATCAATGATGAGGTCTTGATCGGTGGCCGATGGGGCCTGGAAGGTTTCAGAAATCGAAGCCGTTGAGGCGGACTGCCCGGATGGAACGCTGCAGCCGGTCAGTACCAGAATCGCTGCGAAAAGCAGCGCAAAGATTTTCCGTGGCAATGGGGGATTCTTTCGTGCAAGAAGGGATGCAAGTGATGGCCCAAACTTACTCGTGGGGCTCTCAATTCGAGAAACTTGAACCTTCCAGCAAGTACGGTTGCTATTCACTCTAATCCACAATCCGACAAATAAGCGTCGGTCTTGTCCAAAGTACTGCTAGGCGCCGAGAGGCTCGCATTGAAATGCAGGAAAGCCGCTCGTGGTTATGGAAGATGCCAGTTATTTTCCGGCAGAGACCCAGACAGCGTTGATAGCCCGGGAGCCGAGACTCAGGGCTGTCTTTTTTCCAGCGACGCGCACATTGATCGTTTCCGAGAAATCCTCGGCAGCGCTCACGCTGAGTTCAACGCCCACGCGAATGCCTTGATCGGAAAAATACTGCAATAGCTGCGAGTCATCGTCAGCGATTCGTTCGACGATGACTTTGCTTCCATCGGCAGCATCGCTCAAATTGATAGCCGGGGGAATGCTGATGCGTCCCTCGGCGGTCGGGATGGGATCCCCATGGGGATCGCGTGTGGGGTGCTCGAGAAGATTGTCGATGCGCTGGACCATGAAGTCGGAGACCGCATGTTCCAGATTTTCTGCTTCATCGTGCACCTGGTCCCAGCGATACCCGAGCATCTGGACCAAGAAGGTTTCGATCAGCCGGTGTCTGCGGACCATGGTCATGGCATAGTCCCGGCCCAGGGCAGTAAGCGTCACTGCGCCGTATGGTGCATGGTCCAGCAAGCCCTGTTGGCGCAATTTGCTCAGCGCCCCCGAAACCGTGGAAAGCTTCATCCCCGCTTTCGTCGCAATGACGCTAGCGGTCACGGGCTCGTTGGACCACTCATTCAGTCCGTAGATGATCTTGAGATAGTTTTGCGCACTATCTGAGAGCTGATTAACCGACACGCCTTCCATCTTAGCGACCTGAAGCAGGGTGGTGTTGAAGCGGCCGGGGATCCACCGGATGGCTGCCAACTTTAAATCTGAATTATTGGGTTCACTGTCCGGCATTCTGTACGAACTATCATGTCAAACCGCAAAATCAGTAGATGAATTAATGAGCGATAGTGGAGTGGCCGTTTTGCGGTGTTGACAATATTTTCAAGGTAGTGAAAACTGTGTAATCGATTCCATGGAATCGATTACACGTAAGCAAAGGGGCTTATCGGGATGAATGCCGTCACCATCAAAGACGTGGCACTAGCCGCCGGAGTATCTTCGGCTACGGCCTCGCGCGTGCTTTCCGGGCACTCCGCCACCTCGGCCGAATCCCGCGAGAAAGTCGAAGCAGCCGCCAAGAATCTCGGCTTTGTTCCCAACGCCCAGGCCCGCTCGCTTCGCTCCACCAAAACCGACACCATCGCCTTGCTGATTTCCGATGTCCGCAACCCGTACTTCTCGGACCTCGCGCACGCCGTAGAGCAGCAAGCCCACGAAGCCGGCATGATGACTTTCATCGGCAACGCCAACGAAGATACCCAGCAGCAGGACCAGTTCCTCGCCGCGATGCTCTCGCGCCGAGTTGACGGGTTGCTTGTAGTGCCGCAAGGCCTGGACGAAGACGCCGACCACCCCAGCGAAATGATGCAGCGAATCATTTCTTCCGGAACGCCGATGGTTTTTGTCGACAGAACCCTGCCTCAACTGGAGATCCCGTCAATCTCGGCATCCAGCGCCAGCGCCCTGGATGAAGCCATTGGCAAGCTCAAAGCCCTGGGCCATCGACATATCGCATTCCTTGGAGGACCTGCTCATGCCTCCACCGCGCGCGAACGCCACCGCGCCTTTGACGCGGCCCTGGTGTCCAACGGGCTGGAGACAGATCAGAAGCTGCACTTCGCCGGCGACTTCCAAGCCGCCTCCGGCGCCCAAGGCGCCCGCTGGCTGCTAGCGCATGAACTGCGGCCAACCGCAGTGATCATTGCCGATGCGCCGATGGCCATTGGCGCACTGACCGTCTGGCGGGAAGCAGGAATCCGGGTGGGCCCCGAACTGTCGGTCATCGCCTTTGACGAGGTGGATGCGATGCTCATGCACCACCCGCCGATTGCCACCATCAGCCACGACCTGCGCGCAATGGGCCGCGCAGCTGTCACCGCATTGCAATCCGTGATGGCCGGCAACGAGCCGGAACCCCAAGAATTTATCAGCCAATTCACCGCCAGGGCATCCCTTGCCCAAGCCCCGGAAGCAGCCGGTGCCTAGGTGATGGAAGGAACAAGAATGAGTAACGACGCTCTGCTGGTCCTGGACAAGGTCTGCAAGTCCTTCGGCCCCGTGCAGGTCATCGAAGACGTCACCGTTGAAGTGCATGCAGGAAAAGTCTCGGTGCTGCTTGGCGAAAACGGCGCCGGAAAGTCCACCCTGATCAAAATGATCGCGGGCGTGCACGAACCAGATGCCGGGCAAATCCTGTTCAACGGACAGCCAGTAAGGATCCGTGACACCAAGACCTCCGAAGCACTGGGCATCGCCACCATCCACCAGGAGCTGAACCTCGTCCCGTCGATGACCATCGCCGAGAACATCACCCTGGGGCGTGCGCCGCGCAAATTCGGCATCATCAACCGCCGCGCAATGCGCAAGATCGCCCGTGACGCCCTGGCCAAGCTGGAACTCGACCTGGACGTGAACACTCCGGTCGGAGAACTGGGCTTGGCCCAGCAGCAGCTGGTGGAGATCGCCAAGGCCTTGAGCCTGGATGCCCGCGTACTGATCTTGGATGAACCCACGGCCGCGTTGACCACCACCGAGATCGAGCACCTGTTCAAGGTAGTCAACCAGCTGAAAGACCAGGGCGTCGGGATGGTGTTCATCAGCCATCACCTCGATGAGATCGCTGCCATCGGCGACTTCGTGAACGTGCTGCGTGACGGAAAATTCATCGCCACCGTCCCGGCAGACACCGATGAAAGCGAACTGGTCCGGCTCATGGTCGGCCGGGACATCGATGCCCAGTTCCCGCGCGTGGCCACCGAACCAGGCGAACAGCCACTGCTGAGCGTTCAAAACCTCAGCGATGACCAGCTCAAGGACATCTCCTTGGAAGTCCGCCCCGGAGAAGTCGTGGCACTGGCCGGCCTGATGGGGGCCGGGCGGACCGAATTGATCCGCGCCATAGCCGGAGCCGACAAGTACAGCTCGGGAACCGTCAAGGTCGCCGGCAAGAAGCTAGCCAGCTTTGATGTCGCGGCCGCCACCCGCGCGGGGATCGGCCACGTGCCCGAAGACCGCAAAACCCAAGGCCTGGTGCTGGATGCGTCGGTGGCAGAGAACATCGGCTACGCCACCATGGCCGCCACCGCCAAGAACGGGCTGGTGGACCGCAAGGGACAGAAAGCCCGCGCGCAAAAGGTTGCCGAACGCCTGCGCATCCGCATGAGCAGCATCGATGCACCGATCCGCTCCCTGTCCGGAGGCAACCAGCAAAAGGCGGTATTCGGACGCTGGTTCACCGCAGGAGCCAAGGTGCTGCTGCTCGATGAGCCGACCCGAGGCGTGGATGTCGGCGCCAAGGTGGAAATCTACGAACTGATCAATGAGATCACCGCCTCCGGAGGCTGCGTCCTGATGGCCTCCAGCGAACTGCCCGAGGTACTGGGCATGTCAGACCGCGTCGTGGTGATGAGCCAGGGGCGCATCGCCGGGGAACTGGCCACACAAGAAGCAACCCAGGACGCCATCATGGCCCTGGCCATCAGCAATGTGCATCGTGAAGAAGAAATGGGAATCAAGTAAATGAGCAGCGTAGCTACTGCCCCGAAGAAGGGCTTCGACTTCAAGGCATTCCTGGCCAATAACGGCGCTCTGGTGGGCCTGGTCATCCTCTGCTTGGCGCTATTTATCGCCACGCCGCGCTTTTTGACCGGGCCGAACCTGTTGAATATCGGCATCCAGGTCTCCACCATCGCGGTGATGGCCTTCGGCATGACCTTTGTGATCGTGGCAGCCGGCATCGACCTTTCGGTAGGATCGGTCGCCGCCCTCTCCGCGATGGGCTCCTCCTACGCCGTCACCACCGCGGGACTGCCCGATGGGCTATCGATCCCGGTCGGCCTGGCTGTCGGCGCCCTCTCGGGCTGGGTGACCGGTGCGATGAGCGCCTACGGCAAGCTGCCGACCTTCATCGCCTCGCTGGCCATGCTCACCGTGGTGCGCGGCCTGACCCTGGTCATCTCCGACGGCCGCCCGATTTCCACCAGCGCTTCGGTGTCCTGGCTCGGCGATGACCTGGGCCCCATCCCGGTGCCCATCATCATCCTGCTGCTTTCCGGCCTGCTCGCGGCCTTCGTCCTGAACCGCACCGTCATCGGCAAGAACGCCTTCGCGGTGGGCGGGAACACCGAGGCCGCGCGCCTCTCGGGCATCCCGGTCAAAAAAGTTCTGGTCACCGTCTTCGTGATCTCCGGGCTCTTTGCAGCGCTGTCGGGCATGATTCTGGCTGGGCGCCTGGATTCGGCCCAGCCAACCCTGGCCTCCGGCTATGAACTGGATGCCATCGCCGCCGTAGTCATCGGCGGAGCCTCGCTCTCCGGCGGTGTCGGGCGCATCTCCGGCACCCTGATCGGTGCACTGGTCCTGGCCGTGATCCGCAATGGCCTGAACCTGCTCTCGGTTTCCGCCTTCTGGCAGCAGGTCGTTATCGGCGCGGTCATCGCGATCGCTGTCGGCTTCGACGTGCTGCGCCGCAAGAACGTCAAGCACTGATTTCCCTCACCAACCACCCCTGTTCAAAGGAGAACATCCCATGAAAAAACTGATCCGCACCACCGCCGCCATCACCTTGTCCCTGGGACTTGCCGCTTCGCTGGCAGCCTGCAACCGCGGCGAAACCGCCGCCGACGGGGCATCGGTGACCCTGGCCGTGTCAACCTTGAACAACCCGTTCTTCGTCGACCTGCGCGACGGCGCCCAGAAAGAGGCAGACGCCCAGGGCATCGACCTGTCGGTCGTTGACGCGCAGAACGACTCCGCCACCCAGGCCAACCAGCTGGCTACCGCAGCAACCAACGGTTCGGCCGGCGTGATCATCAACGCAGTGGACACCGAAACCGCGGAAGCCGGCCTGGCCCCCGTGGTGAAGGCCGAGCTGCCGATTGTGGCCGTGGACCGCGCGGTGGGCGACACCAAGATCGCCTCCTTCGTCGCCTCGGACAACGTGGCCGGTGGCGAGCAGGCAGCCAAGGCGCTGGCCGAATCCATCGATGGCAAGGGCAAGATCATCGTGCTGGAAGGCGTGCCCGGCGCTTCGGCGACCAACGAGCGCGGTGAAGGCTTCACCAAGGGCCTGGCAGAGTTCAAGACCATCGAGGTGGTGTCCAAGCAGACCGCGAACTTCGACCGTGCCGAAGCCCTGGACGTAGTCACCAACCTGATGCAGTCCAACCCTGACGCCGTGGGCGTTTTGGCCATGAACGATGAAATGGCCCTGGGCGCCATCCAGGCCCTGGGCGACAAGGCCGGCAAGGACGTGAAGGTCGTCGGCTTCGACGGCACCGATGACGGCTTCAAGGCAGTAGAAGCTGGCACCATGGTGGCCACCATCGCGCAGAACCCAGCAGAACTGGGCAAGCAGTCGGTGCAGATCCTGTCCAAGTCCATCAAGGGCGAAGAAGTCGAAGCCAACGTGCAGGTTGCCGTGGACACCGTCGATGAGAAGAACATCGCCGAGTACGCAGGCGAGTAATCTTCATTTAGCAGTATCAATTCAAGGTACCGGCATCTACTGGCCGCCGGGCGAAGAGCAGCAGAAGGAATAACCATGCAGCAGGACATCCAGGTCACCATCGTGGGCTCAAGCAATGTGGACATCACCGCGTTGATGGCACGTCTGCCCGGACCCGGGGAAACCGTGCTGGCAGATTCATACCAGCTCTCGCCCGGCGGCAAGGGGGCCAACCAGGCGCTGGCCGCGCAGCTGGCCGGGGCGGCCACCGAATTCATCGGTGCCGTAGGCAAGGATTCGCATTCCGAGGTCGCGCTGGGGCAGCTGGATGGGGCAGGCGTCAAGCTTGACCGCGTGGCTCGCAGCTCCCAGCCGACCGGGGTAGCCATCATCCAGGTGGACTCCGGTGCGGAGAACTCGATTGCGGTGGTTTCGGGAGCCAATTCCACGGTGACCGATCAAGCGGTCAAGGCCGCCGGAGCCATCGACGGAATTCTCGTGCTGCAGGGTGAAATCCCTGCCTCGGGCATCAAGGCCGCCATGAATGCGGCCACCGATCGGATCGTGCTGAACCTGGCGCCGGTGATCGAGCTGGATCGCGACTACCTGCTCAAGGCCAACCCGCTGGTGGTCAATGAGCATGAAGCCGAAGCGGTGCTACATCAGCTGAACCCGCATCTTGGGCTTCGGTTCAATGGCCGCTATGAGCGACTTGCAGCGATGCTCATCGAGGAGGGAATCACGAGCGTGGTCATTACCCTCGGCGCGTCGGGGTGCCTGGTGGCGGACAAATTCCCTGCAGAAAATGGCGGGGCCCAAGTGCGCCCGTTGCCAGCAGCCAAAGTCAAAGCCGTGGATACCACCGGTGCCGGCGATGCCTTTACCGGCGCCTTGGCTGCACGACTGGCCAACGGCGAGGACCTGGTTCAGGCAGCCGAATTCGCCGGCAAGTTCGCCGCGCTGACAGTGCAGGCCCACGGAGCCCAGGCATCCTACCCG
Organism: Glutamicibacter halophytocola; assembly: GCF_001302565.1. Taxonomy (NCBI): domain Bacteria; kingdom Bacillati; phylum Actinomycetota; class Actinomycetes; order Micrococcales; family Micrococcaceae; genus Glutamicibacter; species Glutamicibacter halophytocola. The sequence goes on along the minus strand of NZ_CP012750.1, from coordinate 3,061,973 downwards.
CGATCCCTTGAGAACCTCTAAAGAACCAACCGGGCAAGACCAAGAAGGAAGCCTTCGTGCTGAAATCCGAAATTCTCAACGCGCCATTGCTTGGCGCGCTGGCCACCTGTGGCCACACCGATACCGTGGTCATCGCCGACTGCGGCCTGCCCATTCCTGAAGGGCCGGTAGTGATCGACCTGGCCTTGGTGCAGGGGCTGCCCAGCTTCGAGCAGGTGCTTGATGTGCTGGCCCGCAATATGGTGATCGAGCACAGCACCTTGGCCGCCGAAGCCAAGGACGGCCCGGTCCTTCAACTGTGCACAAGCAGGGGACTGGAACCCGGGTTCATTTCCCACGACGAACTCAAAGCAGAACTGCCGGCAGCCAAGATCATCGTCCGCACCGGCGAATCGACCCCCTATGCCAACGTGATCCTGCACTGCGGGGTGGCCTTCTAGGCTGGCCGAGGTAGCTTGCAGCCAAGTGCTGTTCCTCCAGCAATGCCGTCAACTCTTCAAGGGTTGGCGGCATTGCACCAGAACGGCGAACCGCCAGCGCCCCACCGGCCACCGCCCGTCGCCCCAGATGCTCCAGCTCGGCAGTCGACAGCTCGGCGCTCCCGTGGGCCAGCAGGCCGTGGAGCAGCGATGACATGAACGAGTCGCCGGCGCCGATGGTATCGGCCACTTCACTGCGCACCGCCTTAATCCTCACCTGGTCGCTGCGCGTGGCCAGCAGCGCCCCGTCGGCACCGAGCGTGAGCACAACCAAGATGGGGCCAAGCTCCAGAATCGCCTCGGACACCTGCTCCAATTCAAGCTGCGGGTATAGCCACTGGGCGTCCTCATCGCTGAGCTTCACCACATCGCACAAGGCCGCCATGCGCTTAAAAGTTTCCAGTGCCTTGCCATGTTCTCCCACCAATGCCGGCCGGATATTCGGATCATAGGTGAGCAGGGCTTGCCCCTTGGCCTGGGCCAGCAGGGAAGCCACAGCCTCGGCGCCAGGCTCCAGGAACGTGGCAATGGATCCCGTGTGCACGATCTTTGGCATGGGGTCCAGTTCATGGGGCGCGAGATCCCAGGTGATATCAAATTCGTAGCGGGCCGAACCATCGGCGGCCAGCACCGCGGTGGCCGAAGCGGTGCGTTCCAGGTTCAAGCATCCGGGCAGCAGCTTGACGTTGGCGGTGCCCAGATGGGCCTGGATCTTTGCGCCGAACTCGTCATCACCCAGCGCGGTGAGCAGCCCGGCATCCACCCCGAGCCGGCCCAATCCGAAGGCCACATTGGCAGGGGAGCCGCCGGGGTGGGCGATGCTTCCCTGCTCGGTCGCGACAATATCGATCAGGGCTTCGCCGATGACCAGGATCTCGTGGGAATCAGTGTGCGGGCTGGAAGCATTCATCAGGGATCTCTTTACTGTACGAAGTGTCGTGAGGAAGAAAATGGCGGAGAAATGGGCACTGGGCACGGTGTGTGGTTCCGTGCGCAGTGCCCATGAACAGTGCTGGGCGCCAGCTGGCCTTAGGCGGTGGCGGCACCAGTCATGATGGCTACCGCATCGGTCATGCTGTGCGACTGCGGGGTGATGGTCGCAGCGCACTTGCCCAGACGCTGGATGTGGATCCGGTCGGCCACGTCGAAAACGTGCGGCATGTTGTGGCTGATCAAGATCACCGGCAGGCCCCGCTCGCGCAGGTCGCGCACCAGCTGCAGCACCTGGTTCGATTCGCGCACGCCCAGTGCTGCGGTCGGCTCATCGAGCACCACTACCTTGGAGCCGAAGGCCGCTGCGCGGGCCACGGCCACCGCCTGGCGCTGGCCGCCGGAGAGGTTCTCCACCGGAACGGTCACATCCTGCAGGGTCGAGATGCCCAGACGGGTCAGCTCCTCGCGGGCCTGCTGGCGCATGCCTTTGCTGTCAAGCATCCGCAATACGCTGCCCAGCAGCCCCGGTTTGCGGATTTCGCGGCCCAGGAACAGATTGGAAGCCACATCCAAGGCGGGGGAGACCGCCAGGTTCTGGTACACGGTTTCAATGCCATGGGCCCGGGCATCCTGCGGGCGCTTGAAGGAGACCTGCTGGCCGGAAACGTGAAGCTCGCCGGAATCCGGGATCTCGGCGCCGGTCAGGCATTTGATCAAGGTGGACTTGCCGGCGCCGTTGTCGCCGATCACCGCCAGCACCTCGCCGGGGTACAGGTCCAGGCTCACGCCATCCAGGCCAACGACGCGGCCGAAGGTCTTCACCAGATTGCGGGCCCGCAGGATCGGTTCGCGGGTTTCTGCCTTGGCAGCAGCTGAATCAGTCATGGTCATGACTTTGCCTTTCGAATCCACTGGTCCACGGACACAGCTACGATGATCAGAATGCCTACTGCCAGGGTCTGGTACAGCACGTCCAGCCCGGCCAGCGACAGGCCATTGCGGAAGACACCGACAATCAGTGCGCCGAGCAAAGTGCCCCAGACTGAGCCGCGACCGCCAAAGAGGCTGGTTCCGCCGATCACCACTGCGGTGATCGAGTCCAGGTTCAGGTCCAAGCCCGCATTCGGGCTGGCCGAGTTGGTGCGGCCGATCTGCAGCCAGGCGCAGATGGCGAGCACCGCGCCGGCGGCAAGGTAAACGCTCATCAGCACGCGGTTGACCGGAATACCGGCCAAGCGGGCCGCTTCCTTGTCATCGCCCACCGCGTAGACGTGGCGTCCCCAGGCGGTCCTGCCCAGGATGTAGGCGATCACCAGGTACAGGGCCAGCATCACGATCACGCCGGCGGAAATACGCACCGAACCGATCGGGAAGGTGGTGCCGGTCCAGGTCAGCAGGCCCGGCATATCGCTGCCCCGCACGGTGGCGCCGTGCGAATACAGCAAGGTCAAGGCCAGGTACACATTGAGCGTACCGAGGGTGACGATGAACGGCGGCAGCTTGAGCCTGGTGACCAGGAAGCCGTTGATTGCACCTGTCGCAAGACCAGCCAGCAAACCGATCAGCAGGGCCACAAGGGCCGGAATTCCCTGATTTACAGCCGTCTGCGCCATGACCATCGACGCCAAGATCATGCCGGCACCCACCGACAAATCAATGCCGGCGGTGAGAATGACCAGGGTCTGGGCAATGGCGATGGTGCCGACCACCGAGACCTGCTGGGTAATCAACGACAGATTTTCCACGCGCAGGAAGCGCTCGTTGAGCAGCCCGAAGACGATCACCGAAATAATCAGCACGAGCGCCGGGCTCAATGCGGGATAGCGGTGCAGTGTTTGGCGCACCTTGCCCAGCGTCGTTTGGCGGTCAAGGAATTCTTCGGCGAGGTCGACCTTCCCGGAGTTCGGGGGACTGTCGGTATGTTGCTGTGTCACGATAAATCCTGATCTATTGGTAGGTGCAATCCTCGGGGGCTACTTGCCCCAGCAGATCTTTGAAGCTTCTGCCGCGTCGATGCTATCCACACCGCTCATCTTTTCTTCGGTCACCAGCTTGCTGCCGGTGTTGAAGAAGTCCAGGCCTTCGGTGGTCTCTGGCTTCTCGCCGGTCTCGGCCAACTTGGTGATGGCTTCGACGCCCAGCTCGGCCATCTTCACCGGGTACTGCTGCGCGGTTGCGTCGATGATTCCCTGCTTCACATTGGAGACACCTGAGCAGCCGCCATCGATGGAGACCACGAGGGTATCCTTCTCCTTGCCGGCGGCTTTCAGGGCCTCGTAGGCGCCGGCAGCAGCTGGCTCATTGATGGTGTAAACGACGTTGATATCCGGGTTGCCGGCCAGCAGGGTTTCCATGGCGGTGCGGCCGCCGTCTTCGGCGCCCTGGGAAGCCTGGTTGCCGGCGATTTCGTAGTCGCCGCCCTTGCCTCCGGTGTATTTGCCGGACTTGGCTTCGTCGCCATTGACCTTGTCATCAGCGGTGTCGATGCCCATGCCCGTGAGGAATCCCTGGTCACGGGTGTAGTCAACGGAAACGATCTTGTCGTCGAAAAGGTCGACCATGCCGATGACGGCCTTTTTGCCGTCCAGCTTTTCGGCGGTCCACTGGCCGATCTGCTCACCGGCGGCAAAGTTGTCGGTGGCGAAGGTGATATCGGCGGCATCGGCAGGATCCGGAGGGGTGTCCATGGCGATGACGTAGAGGCCGGCATCGCGGGCCTTCTTCAGTGCGTCAACCACCGATGGTCCGTTGGGGGTGATGAGAATGCCTTTGTCGCCGTCGGAGATGGCGTTTTCGATGGCCTGGATTTGAGTGGCTTCATCGCCATCGGATTTGCCGGCGGCCAGCTTCAGGTCCACACCGCTGGTCTCCGCTGCCTTCTTGGCACCGTCTTGCATGGAAACGAAGAACGGGTTGGTGGTGGTCTTCACGATCAGCGAGACACCGACATTGCCGTCGCCCGATGCGCCTGCGGATGAATCGCCCGAGCAGGCCGAGAGCGACAGGGCGGCGAGCCCCAAGACTGCTCCTGCTGCCAGCATGCGGGTGGTGCGGGTTCGACGAGTGCTGAAATTTGCCATGTGGTGCTCCTTTGCGAGTGGGCTTCTCTACTGCCCTGACAACGTGATCATGTAGAATGTAAGCTGGATCACAAGCGGTAGTCAATAGAAAGAAGAAAGAATTTGACAACGATGTCAGAACTCAATGTCGGCGGCGGTGCCAAATCCCGCCCAACTATGCGACATGTGGCAGCTTTGGCCGGCGTTGGCATTAAAACTGTTTCACGCGTCATGAACGAGGAACCTGGGGTCTCGGAGTCAACGAGGCAAAAAGTCCTGCTGGCCTCGAAGCAGCTGAATTATGAATTGGATGTCACAGCAGGAAGCCTGCGTCGCTCAAGCAGGCGGACCCAAACTGTGGGCTTGCTGCTTCCCAGCGTCTCCAACCCGTTCAGCGCCGAAATCCACCGGGCCATGGAAGATGCGCTGAGCCTCAAAGGCGTAGCGGTTTTCGCCGCCAGCCTGGACGATGAACCCGAGAGGGAAGAATCCATGGTCCGCGCGTTCCTCGGGCGCCGCGTTGACGGCATGGTGCTCACGCCAATTGCCAGTAACCAGGCCCATGTAATTCCGGAGCACTCCAGGGATTTGCCGGTGGTCTTCATTGACCGCGAACCGGTGGGGCTCAAGGCGGACGCGGTGGTCACGGACAATGCGGTCGGTGGCGCCAAAGCGGCTCAGCACCTGTACGAAGTTGGCCATCGGAAGATCGGCTATCTCGGTGACCGCACGGACATTCAAACCGCTCGCGAGCGCCGGCGGGGATTCATAGATGCGCTGAGCGAGCTCGGCATTTCGACCGCCAGCATTCCCGTCCGGGAAAACCTGCACGATGTCGAAAGCGCCAGGCTCGCCGCCATTGAAATCCTCACCTCGGAGAACCCGCCTACGGCCCTGTTCTCCAGCCAGAACCTCGTCACCTTCGGGTGCATGCGAGCCTTGCGCGAACTGGGACTGAACCACACGGTGGCCCTGGTGGGATTCGATGACTTCACGCTCTCGGACATGGTGGATCCCGGCATCACGGTGATTGCCCAGCATCCAGAGAAAATTGGCGCGCTGGCGGCCGAACGGCTCATGGCCAGGATCGAAGGCGATGCCCAGCCGCCCCAAACCTACATCGTTGAAACCACCATGATCATTCGCGGCTCCGGGGAAATCCCGCCCGCAGCCTAAGCGCCTCACCCACTATGGAAGGAAAATCCGTGGACCAGAAGACCCTCTATGCAGAATTCACCGTCAAGGAAGGCAGTGAAGAACGCGTGGCAGAAATGATGAATGACCTCGCGCAAAAGGTGCGCGAAGAACCGGGGAACATCCTCTTCCTTCCCTATGTGCGCGAAGAGCGGCCTCGCGAATACTTCGTCTTCGAGATCTACGCCGATGAGCAAGCCTTCCAGGAGCACATCACCGCCGACTACGGAGCGGTCTTCAACGCCGAACTCGCTGAGCATATTGAGTCCGATGCCTCGGAGCTGACGTGGCTTCGCCCAGTTGAATAATTCGCCGTAGCTGCACAAAGCGGCCTCGCTGGCACTGCCCGGCGGGGCCAATTGCCATGCCTAAAACCCTGTCTGATCTGTAAAAATAATACTTTTTCGGGACTCTTGAATTGTCTGCTGGACTTCGCCTACAGTCCTTGCTGTCGACAACGTTGTCCACAACGTCGCCCTTCAATCAGAGAGTCCAGCAATGCCTCCATGTACTGCGCGAACCAAAAAATCAATCGCCCTGGCCACGGCCGCCAGCTTGTGCTTGGGCGTAGGACTAGCTGGCGCCCTGCCAGCTGCTGCCGCCGAACTAGGCGACGAACCCTACCGCCCCGGCATCCACTTCACCCCGGAAAAGAACTGGATGAACGACCCCAACGGAATGGTCTATTACAAGGGCGTCTACCACCTGTTCTTCCAGCACAATCCCCAGGGCAACGTCTGGGGCAACATGTCATGGGGGCACGCCACGTCCAAGGACCTGGTGCATTGGGAACAGCAGCCGCTGGCCATTGCCGGCGATGCAGAAGAGGACATTTTCTCGGGCAGCGTTGTCGTGGACACGCACAACACCTCGGGACTCGGCACAGCCAAGAACCCGCCACTGATCGCCATATACACCAGCGCGTATAAGGAGGGTGCCGAATACGCCGGACTGCAAGCCCAATCCTTGGCCTACAGCCTGGATGACGGGCAGACCTGGACCAAATACAAGAACAACCCGGTGCTCAACCGCAACTCGGCAAACTTCCGGGACCCCAAGGTCTTCTGGTACTCCGGCGATGATGGTGGAGGCTACTGGGTCATGACCGCTGTGGAGGCAGCAGATCACAAGGCCGTGCTCTACAAGTCCAAGAACCTCAAGGACTGGACCAAGCTCAGCGAATTCGGACCGGCCAACGCCACCGGCGGCATTTGGGAATGCCCTGACCTGTTCCCGCTGGCGGTCGACGGCGACCCCGAGAACGTCAAATGGGTCATGGTCATCAACATGAACCCCGGAGGAGTCTCGGGCGGCTCCGCAGGACAGTACTTCGTTGGCGACTTCGACGGAACCACCTTCACCTCCGAAACAACCAAGCCAGCACCCACCATGCCGGAAGGCAAGCTGCTGGCTGGATTCAACGACGGAACGTACAACGGCTGGACCGTCACCAATGATCCGGCCAGCGGCGAAGGAGGACCGTTCGGTGCCAAGCCGGCAGGCGGCACGATTCCAGGGCAACAGAAAGTCACCGGCTACCAGGGCGCCGGGCTGGTCAACTCCTTCCTCGGCTTCGACCAGCCGACCGGCACCATGCTGTCGGACCCTTTCACCGTTGAACAGGATTATCTGAACTTCCTGGTCGGCGGCGGAAAACATCCCCGTGTCAGCGACAAGCGCGACAACAAGGCCCCGGCAGGCGAGCTGCTTTTTGACGGGTTTGAGGTTCCCGAAGGCTCCGACCTCTCGGACTATGGCTGGACCGGCACCGGTTCCCTGGTCCCCGAAAACCTGCCCTTCGCCGGTGGCGGCAATATGGCCATTGGAAGCCATATCATCAACACCTACGAAGTGGGAGCTGGCGGCGATGACCAAATGGGCACCGCCAGCTCGCCTGAATTCGCCATTACCAAGAAGCGCATCGGCATGCTCATTGGCGGCGGGCACCGGCGCAATGATCCAAGCCAGAAGCTTGAAGTCCAGCTTCTGGTCAATGGCGCCGTGGTCGAGTCCCTGGCAGGCGACAATGCAGGGGCCATGAACTGGAAGTCGTTTGATACCGAGGCGTATAACGGGCAGAACGCCCGGATTCGCGTCGTCGATCAAGCCACCGGCGGGTGGGGACACCTGACCTTGGACCACATCGTGCAGACCGACGAAGAAGTAGTGCCACGCTCGGATGAAACGACAGTCAACCTCGTGGTCGATCACCAGACGGTTCGCACGATTACCGGATCCAACAGCGAGAGCCTGGACTTCGCCTCATGGAACGTGAAGGAATTTGCCGGCAAGCAAGCCCAAATCGAGATAGTCGATAACAACCGCGAAGGATGGGGGCACATCCTGGCCGATGAGTTCACCCAGTCCGATACCGCTGCGCAATCTTCGCTGGAAAGCTATGACTGGCTGGACTACGGGCGCGATTACTACGCGTCGGTTTCCTTCGCCAACATGCCCCAGGACCAGCGGATCATGCTCGGATGGATGAACAACTGGGACTATGCCAACGACATTCCGACTTCTCCATGGCGCAGCGCCATGTCGCTGCCTCGAAAGGTGGAGTTGACCCAGACCGCGCAGGGGCCTCGCCTCACCCAGGCGCCGGTGGAACAGGTCGGCAAGCTGGGCGGCAAGCCACAGTACATGGAACACAACAAATCCATCAGCGAGGGAACCCGCACGCTGCCGCAGGCGGCCTCCGGCTCCATTGCACGGGTGGACCTGGTTCTCGACCCGGGCACCGCCAAGACCTCGGGCATTACGGTCCACGGCGATGCCACCAGCTCCACGGTGATCGGCTATGACGCCGAAAGCAAGAAGGCCTACGTTGACCGCCGCAACTCGGGCAATACCGGATTCCATCCCGGCTTCGCCTCGGTTGAGCAGATGCCAGTGAAGCTGAACAGCAATGGCGAGGTGGTACTGCGGGTCTATCTGGACCGTTCGTCGGTTGAGGTATTCGCCCAGGACGGCCAGCGCACGTTGACCGATCAGGTCTTCCCGAACCAGGGGGCTGACCGGCTTGGAGTCTTCGCCCATGGCGGCACCGCGAAGCTGAAGTCGCTGAAGGTCACCGAGCTCGAGCCATCGATGTTCACCTCGGCAACCCGGTAGGAGATGCACCTCGGACAACACGGTGGATGCGGCCACAGAGCATAGTGCGTGGCGGCATCCATCGCGCTGTTTTATGCGCAGGCACAGGCTCACCGCCTAAGATCGAAGCCATGAGCAGGCACGTTCGAAAAACTGGTGAACCGAGCGCATTCTCGCGCGTTGCCCCAGAAGGCGGCCTGCTCCTCGGGGCCGGGCGGGCGATCTTGATGCAACTGGCCCATCCGCAAATTGGCGAAGCCATCGCCCAGCACTCCGACTTCGCCAGCAATCCCTTGAGCCGGCTCATGCACACGCTCGGCTACATCTATGCCTTGAGCAACGGCACCGCGGAACAACAGCGCACCATGATCGCCTACGTCAACGACGCGCATCGAAGCGTCCGCGGAACGCGCAATGAAGCAGAAGGAACCCCAGCCTATTCGGCGTTGGATCCGCGATTGCAATTATGGGTTGCCGCCACGCTTTTCGACTCGGCCCGTGTCATTGCCCGGCAGGTACTGGCTGGCGATGCCGCCCACGACGAAGAGCTCTACCAGCAGTACTTGTTGCTGGGCGAGGCCTTGCAGATGCCCAAGGATTTGTGGCCAGCTACGATCCAGGATTTCGACCTGTACCTGGAGCAGGCGCTGGCAGCTCTCAGCACCACCGGCCGGACCCGGCAACTTGCCGAAGACCTTTTTGCCGCGCGCAATGCGCCGTGGTGGATCCGCGCCTGCTTGCCCCTGATGCGGGATGTCACCATCGCCCAGCTGCCAGCGCTGGTGCGCGATCAATTCGGGTATGAACTAAGCAAGAAGGTCCATCGGCGCAACGCGGTGGCCATTGCCGCGGCCCGGATGGCGAGCCGGGTCCTGCCTACCGCTATCAGGCATCTTCCGATGAAGATCATGCTTCGCCACGTCGACCGGATGACCCCGGGCCAGCACTGATCAGCCAGCGTCCCGCGCGCGGGCCGGAAGCAGAATGCGCGGCAATGCCAAGAGCAGGAACAAGGTTGCTAGCACCAGTCCGCCACCGATCCACGCGCCAAGCTGCCAGCCGAACAGCACCTGCAGGACAAACCACACACAACCCGAGACCAGCAGGCCAACGCCGACGCCCACTATTTTCAGCACGATGTGCCCAAGGGCCACCGTCTGCTCTTTGAGCCGCTGGCCAAAGAAGTATCGGTGGACTGCTACCGGGGTGATCAGCAGCAAAATCAGCAGCGTGGCAGCAACCAACAAGACGATGTAGATCGTTTCATCGGATCGGCTGAGCATCTCGAAGCGCGCCTGAAACGGCAGCACCACCAAGAACGCAGCGAGAATCTGCACGCCGGTTTGCATGACCCGCATTTCCTGGAGCAATTCGTTCCACTGCCGATGCGCGGCACCATCACTGGTATCCGGGTGGGACCGTGTGTTCATGGGAGAACTCCTGGAGCAATCTTGGCTGGAAAGCGGCTATTGGCTGATGCCTCGAACTATGCCAACCCTGAGCACATCTGGCAACAACTGCCTGGGCCTGCTCGTCCATACTGTCGGCACTGCCCGCTACATTGGGCACATCGGGCTAGGAGAGGACAGAGGCGATGGCCATGGCGCAAGAAAACAGTTCTGGGGGCAGTCTTCCCGACTGGATCCATTCCGCGGAAGGCTTTGAGGATGTGTGGTCCATGCCCAATCGCGGTCTCGCCTGGTGCGATTGCGGGGATGACCATGAGCTGACCGAAGACTTTGTTTTCAAGACCTTGATTGAAATTGGCCTGGAGCCTTCACGCATGCTGACCCATGAAGAACTCACGGAGCTCACTGCGGCCGTGTGGATGCATGACGAGGCCTGCCGGTTCTTCGAGCTCGCAGTAGAAGAGGCTGCCAAGGCGATCCATGGCGGAGTCGACGAGATCTACCCGCTGCGCCATAACCTGGAGATCGTCGGGTACTTCTCGAAAACCTGGCAAGGATGCCCCGAAGAGGACTGCCGCAGGTGAAACGCGGGAGCGCTGAACCTGCGCAACGGCTTGACCGCCATCGAAAAACCTTGCAGCCAAGCCGCCCGGAGTGGCCAGCGCTGTCAGCTAGCTGCTGCGCAGCTGGGCAAATGGCGGAGTCTGCACGCCGTCGACGACTGCCTCGGCAGGGTCATCGCCCAGGTGGATGATGCGGTTATCGGCATCAACGTGAACCACACTGGGAACGTAGCTGCGGGCTTCGGCATCCTCCATCTGCGCATAGCTGATCAAAATGACCAGGTCACCCGGGTGGACCAAGTGCGCTGCGGCGCCGTTGATGCCGATCACGCCGCTGCCGGGTTCGCCAGCGATGGTGTAGGTTTCCAGGCGGGCGCCATTGGTGATGTCGACGATGCTGACCAGTTCACCGGGCAGGATGTCCGAGGCGGCAAGCAGGTCGGAGTCCACCGTCACCGAACCGACGTAGTGCAGATCCGCTTGCGTTACAGTGGCCCGGTGGATCTTGGATTTGAACATGGTGCGTTGCATGGAATCAGACGTCCTTGGATGATGCGTAGTCTTTCGAACATCAAGTCTACGCTTTGACCTTGTGGCCAGGACAACGCGGCGAGTGCCATCAGGCCTGCGGCCGCCAGCTGGCATCCCGGTGTCCATAGGCGGTAGTTAAAAAGTGCGTCCCCGAAGAACCGGTAGGTTCTTCGGGGACGCTTGACGACGCCTTGCGGCGACCTGCGCTACAGGTTATGCAGGCAGGTGAGCTTCGAGGGCCTTATGCACCGAGCCATTGGCCAGCAGGTCATAGGCTGCTTCCAGTTCTGCGGAAAGGAAGCGGTCCTGGCCGGGTCCTGCAACCTTGCTGCGCAATACTTCAAGCACCGCACCGGTCGCTGGGCCAGGCTTCAATGGGGCACGCAGGTCCAGTGCGCGGCCGGCAATCAGCATTTCCACTGCGAGGATGCGGCGGAGGTTCGCTACCGAGGTGCGCAGCTTGCGCGCGGCATGCCAGCCCAGAGAAACGTGGTCTTCCTGCATGGCCGAGGATGGGATGGAGTCAACGCTGGCAGGAACTGCCAGCCGCTTGTTTTCTGCCACCAAGCCGGCCTGGGTGTACTGGGCGATCATCATGCCGGAGTCCACACCCGGATCGTCGGCCAGGAATGCCGGCAGGTCGCGGGAGCGGGCTGGGTCGAGCATGCGGTCGGTGCGGCGCTCGGCGATGGAGCCGAGGTCGGCCACGGCGATGGCAAGGAAGTCCAGCACGTAGGCTACCGGTGCGCCGTGGAAGTTGCCGTTGGAAGTCACTTCGCCGCTGGGCAGCACCACAGGGTTGTCAATGGCAGCAGCCAGCTCGCGGGTGGCGACCAGGCGGGCATGAGCAATGGTGTCGCGGGCGGCACCGGTGACCTGCGGCGAGCAACGCAGCGAGTAGGCATCCTGCACTCGGCCGTCTCCCTCGCGATGCGAGGCAACAATTGGCGAGTCGGCCAGGAAGGCGAACATGTTCTGGGCGCTGCGGCCCTGGCCTGGGTGCGGGCGCAGTGGTTCGTGCAGTTCTGCGCGGAATACCTGATCGGTGCCCAGCTGGGCTTCAACGCTCATGGCGGCGGTGGCATCGGCGATGTCCAGCAGCTCATCGAGGTCCGCCAATGCCATGATCAGCTGGCCGAGCATGCCGTCGGTGCCGTTGACCAGAGCCAGGCCTTCCTTTTCTGCCAGTTCGACAGGGGTCAATCCGGCCTCGGCGAACAGTTCCGGTACCGGGCGGATGTTGCCGTGGGCATCGGTGGCTTCGCCCTCGCCCATCAGCACCAATGCGCAGTGCGACAGCGGAGCCAAGTCACCGGAGCAGCCCAGTGAACCATATTCGCGGACTACCGGAGTGATGCCTGCATTGAGCATGCCGACCATGGTCTCAAGGACGACCGGGCGAACGCCCGTGCGGCCGGAAGCCAAGGTCTTTGCACGCAAGAACATCAATGCGCGGACCACTTCGCGCTCTACCGGCTCACCCATGCCAGCAGCGTGGGAACGGATGAGGGAGCGCTGCAGCTTGGCGCGATCCTCGGGTGCGATGTGGCGGGTAGCCAACGCGCCAAAGCCGGTTGAAATGCCATAAACCGGGGTATCAGCGGATGCCAGTGCATCGATATGTGCTCGGACGGAAGCCAGTTCCTCAAGTACTTGCGGAGAAATGCTGATGTGGGCTTCGTGGCGGGCAACAGCGATAACGTCGTCTGCGGTCGTGCCACTTAGGCCAAGTGTTATTTGAGGAGCGGAAGCCATGGCAATCAAATCCAATCGTTGCGGTACAAGGAAGTCTCTAGCTTCCATTGTTCGGCAGTTGAGATTAGCTGGTGGCCGATAACTGGGTGATGTGTCCGAAATACCGGACGCGCTCGACAGGCGATTCAGTAGCCTAGATCCACGCCGGAAAGGGCATCCGGGCCAAGACGGTTCGACTGGCCGGAGTCGTGGGCTGAAGCGTTGTCGTTCCGCCACGCTACCAAGTTGCCAACCCCGCTGGCACCGACGTCCTCAATATTATTCACTGCCACGATATTGCCGTTTCCGGATATGGACAGATCCTTAATGCGGCCGCCGACGACCATGTTTCCAGTGCCTGTGATTTCCACCTGTTGGCAATTGCCGATGAGCTTGACCATCTCGCCATCCGAGTCGAGAGTCATTTTTCCGGTGCACTTTTTCTCGATGGCTTTGGCTTCTATGATTTCGAAGGCCTGAGAGAAGGAATCCCCACCAGTCTCCTTCGGAACTGTGCCACTGCCTGTTGCTTCACCATCAGGATTCTTGGCGCTCGGGGTGACAGTCCCCTCAATGGGTGGAGTGTTTTCGGCGGGCGCAGTCGTGGGTGAACTTGACGGACTCTGCCCATCATTCGAGGGTTCAATACTCACGCACCCGGCGAGGGTCGCAGCCAGGAGCCCGGTCGCAAGGGATAGTCCACAGACTTTGGCGAGGTGAGAATACATGTCCATCCTGTCGTGTCGGCAAATTGTCCCCAGATTCGCATGAACCTATTGGCTATTGTCCTGCAGTGCGGTCGCTAATGCACGGTCACCAGAAACTACTGCTGGAACAGACCACCAAGATGACCAGGAATTCACGCATATTCTGAGGTCAGAAGACACTAGAGTTGCGCATGAATCAGGCCTACTCTGTATCTATCGACAATACCGTGTGCGTATGCGCGCACGTTTAGGAGGCAATGTGGGAACACGCGTCAGAGAATTCGCCGGCTAGCAGTAGACATGGACAAGTCGCTGCAGCCTGGTCGGTTCATTTGTTTATGAAAGATCACTGGAGTGAAAGATGCCTAAGAAATCTCTTGGATTAGGTCTCGTTGTTGGTGGCGGAATTATCGTCGCCTTGTTTCTCATGTTCATACTCATCACACCGGCTGCTGATGCGCAGGCCATGACACCCATGTGGCTCGGAATCATCTGGGGCGGTCTTGCCATGTGTTGGGGATTCTTCAGGCTGATTGTCGGACCGTCGTCGTTGGACCACCCGCACGGTGGAACTGACGCAGGGTCATAGGGAATGCTGGCGAGCACTTGGTGCTCGCCAGCATTGTGCAACCTTGGCATCTCATGTCCGAACCCTGAATGCCTTCTCAAAGAAGCGAGATAGATTCGGAATCGGGTCTGTCCAGAAGTATCGTGCGGTGAAGGGCATCGGAATTCTTTCGGTGCCGACAACGTCAACTTCAATGCAAGGGAGATGCCGTGACGGACATCAAGAAGACCACCGCGAAGAAAACGACGAAAGAAAACGCAGAGCACGGATTTGTGGCTTCCGAGTCACTCCGAGATGCCCTGCAATTAGTGCTCATCCAGCTATTGGACCTCCAGTTGGTAGGCAAGCAGATTCATTGGAATGTCGTAGGTCCGAATTTTCGAGATCTGCACCAGAACTTGGACGAGGTCGTCGGCATTGCCCGCAAGGGGTCTGACGAAATTGCCGAACGCATGCGCGCATTGCACGCTACTCCAGACGGGCTAGCTTCCACGATCACCAAGTACACAAAATTGGAGCAACCTGTCACTGGGGAAATTCTGACCAAGGACGCTGTCGACATGGTTGTGAAAGCGGTTCAGACCACCGTAGGCGTCATCCGCGACGTGCATGATCCGGTCGATGAAGAAGATCCCACAACGGCTGACATCTTGCATCAGTATATTGCTGACCTTGAGCAACAGACATGGTTCATCAGTGCTGAAACCCGTCGTCCGTAGAGGACGGGCAACCGCATTTGGTGTAAATGACCTACGCTGAACGCAGAGAAATCGCTGTTCCCCATGTTCAAGGGGAACAGCGATTTCTTTGCGTGGATCTTTTCTGCAAGAAATAGTTCTGTAGAACCAGAGAGCATTGCTCTGCAAAGCCAATAGCTTCGGAGTTGTAGACTAGAACCCTTCGCTTTGGCCCAGGTTGCCGAATTCCTGCACTGCATCGTCGTTGCTGTCGCCGTAGGACTCGCCCACATTGCTGTCGCTGTACGATTGCTCTTCGTTGTCGCTGTTGGGCTGGCTGTCGTTGTCGTCGCCGAAGGAGTCTTGGCTGGACTGTCCTTCGTTGTTACCGCCGTATGACTGTTCTTCGTTCTCGTCGCCGAAGGAGTCTTGGCTGGACTGTCCTTCGTTGTTACCGCCGTACGATTGCTCTTCGTTGCTGTCGCTGTACGACTGTCCTTCGTTGTACTGCTGCTCATCCGATGAGCCGTACCCGGCGTTTTCCTCGGACTGGACGTTCTCGAAATTGCCGAACTGCTCGTTTGAATCCTGCTCAGACATAATGTCCTCCGTGGGTCGGTCGTTTCTGACGTGTTCCACGCTAAGCACGCGAAAAATGGCCTACAAGGCTTAACTGGAAGCTCTGAGGCATTCGCCATTTCACGTTAATGCAACGTTCACTACACCCATGTCAGGGGCAATTTTCAATCACTAAAGGACGGTTAAAGCAAGAGGTCCGCGCGTCTTGCCAGCTGATCAGCAGGCAAGGCGCGCGAACCGCCTAATGGACTTATTTGCCCTGCATTGGAATGCGCACCGAACGCTCCGCTGCCACTTCCTCTGCACGTTCGTAGCCTGCATCCACGTGGCGGATGACGCCCATGCCTGGGTCGTTGGTCAACAGCGCCTCGAGCTTGGCTGCTGCCATCTCGGAGCCATCGGCCAGCGAAACCTGGCCAGCGTGGATCGAGCGGCCCATGCCTACGCCGCCGCCGTGGTGGATCGAAACCCACGAAGCGCCGGAGCTGGTGGCGGTCAGGGCGTTGAGCAGTGGCCAGTCGGCGACTGCATCCGAGCCGTCCTTCATGGATTCGGTTTCGCGGTACGGCGAAGCTACCGAACCGGAGTCGAGGTGGTCGCGGCCGATCACGATCGGTGCGGACACCTTGCCTTCGGCAACCAGCTTGTTGAAGAGCAGGCCGGCCTTGTGGCGCTCGCCGTAGCCCAACCAGCAGATGCGTGCCGGCAGGCCCTCGAACTCGACCTTCTCAGCGGCTGCATCCAGCCAGCGGTGCAGGTGCTCGTTCTCCGGGAACAGTTCCTTCAGCGCCTCGTCGGTAACGCGGATGTCCTCCGGGTCGCCGGAGAGCGCAACCCAGCGGAATGGGCCCAGGCCCTCGCAGAACAGCGGGCGGATGTAGGCAGGAACGAAGCCCGGGAATTCGAAGGCGCGGTTGTAGCCGCCCTTGCGGGCCTCGTCGCGGATCGAGTTTCCGTAGTCGAAGACCTCTGCGCCGGCATCCTGGAACTCGACCATAGCCTGGACCTGGGCTGCCATTGAAGCCTGGGCCTTCTTGGTGAAGCCGATAGGATCTGCCTTGGCTTCGGCGTCCCACTGTTCCATGGTGTATTCGGTCGGCAGGTAGCTCAGCGGATCGTGGGCCGAAGTCTGGTCGGTGACGATGTCGATGGCGAACTCGCCGGCCTGGTGGCGCTTGAGCAGTGCCGGGAAGATCTCGGCGGCGTTGCCGACGTAGCCCACGGAGAGCGGACGGCCTTCGGCCTTAGCGGCCAATACCTTTTCCAGCGCCTTGTCCAAATCCAGCTCCACCTCGTCCAGGTAGCGCTTGGAAACGCGGCGGCGCAGGCGGGACTCGTCCACGTCGATGATCAGCACCGCACCGCCATTCAAGGTGACCGATAGCGGCTGCGCGCCGCCCATGCCGCCGCAACCGCCGGTCAGGGTCAGGGTTCCGGCCAAGGTGCCGTTGAAACGCTTCTTGGCAACTGCCGCAAAGGTCTCGTAGGTGCCCTGCAGGATGCCCTGGGTGCCGATGTAGATCCATGAACCAGCGGTCATCTGGCCGTACATCATCAGGCCTTCGGCCTCCAGCTTGCGGAAGTGCTCCCAGTTGGCCCAGTCGCCGACCAGATTGGAGTTCGCAATAAGGACTCGCGGAGCCCACTTGTTGGTCTTGAAGACGCCGACCGGCTTGCCCGACTGAACGAGCAGGGTTTCATTGTCTTCCAGGTCCTTGAGGGTTTCAACGATGGCATCAAATGCTTCCCAGGAGCGGGCAGCCTTGCCGGTGCCGCCGTACACCACAAGATCCTCGGGGCGCTCTGCCACCTCGGGGTCGAGGTTGTTCATCAGCATGCGCAGTGGGGCTTCGGTGGCCCAGGACTTGGCGGTCAGTTCGGTGCCGCGTGGCGCGCGGACAACTCGTGGTTCGTGGCTCATGAAGATTCCTAACGATGTAATCTAGCTAACTACTTACATCATTGGCCATCGAGCAGCCGCTGAGTACCTCGCAATCACCGGACTTGTCTGGGATTTCAGATCCATGGGTTGAGCGTGGTGCTGCGTGGCGCCGCATCCCACGGCGATCCTGCGCGGCAGGCTGCCGGGAGGTGCCGCACTGGCAATCCGGCATCATCATGTTTCGACGCCGTTTTCTCTAGCCGGCCATCGAGGGGCCCGCCGGACGCTTTCCCTGAATTCGCGTGGTGATCAGTGCCGCGGTCGAACGGATCTGCTTGAGCAGCTTGTCCCACTGTTCCTCGGGCACCCGGTCTGCCAGGAAGGTAACTGCCACGGCGGCCACCGGCCAGTTGCCGGCATCCCGGATTTCCACCGCGAGCGAGTGGAAGTCCGGGGTGACATCCCCTCGTTCCACTGCGTAGCCGCGCTGCGAGCACTGCTCCAGCTCGCGGCGCAATTGCGCGTAGCCGGTGATCGAAGAGCGTTCCACGCGATCCGAGAAATTGGCCGCGCTGGGATACAGCGCGCGCACCTGGGATTTGGGCAAGGCCGCCAAGATGGCCCTTCCCGAAGCAGTCAGATGCGAAGGCAAGCGCACCCCTACATCGGTGACCAGCGACGGGCGGCCTTTGGCGCGTTCTTCCACGATGTACAAGACATCGGATCCATGCAGGATTGCCAGATGCGCGCTCTCGCCGACCTTGTCCACCAGCTGGGCGATGAGCGGTGCGCCAAGCCGGGCCAGCGGTTCCTGCCGGGTGTAGGCGCTGGAAAGCTCAAAAGCCGCGATCCCCAAGCCATAGGACTTGTCCTCCGGATAATGGGTGACAAATCCACGCTCGTTCATGACCGCGAGCAGCTGGTAAACGCTGGAGCGGGGCAAATCGAGCAGGGTGGCAATCATGGCTGCCGGAGTAGGAGCCTTCCTGCTGGCCAGCAGCTGGAGGATCCTCAGGGTGTTATCCGATGCCGGGACCTTGCTACCCATGTGGCCTCCTTGGCACAGTTCGGATCATGTTCTGCGACAAATTCTAGCGCCCGGCCCCGGCCATGAACTCGTTGAGCTCGCTCAGCGTTGGCGGGTTGGCACCGGTGCGGGCAACGGTCATCCCTGCGCAAGCGGCCGCGATCTGCAATGCCGTCTCCAGCTCGGCGCGATCCAGCGTGCTGCCATCACGCAGGTTCTGGGCCAGCGGGCCATCAACGATTCCATGCAGCAGCCCTGCCATGAACGCATCCCCGGCACCCACGGTGTCAGCGGTGGGCACCGAAAGCGAGGGGACCACGACTTCGCAATTCCGGGTGCGCGCTTCGGCGCCGCGGGCGCCAAAGGTCATCACGGCCAGGGAAGCTCCAAGGTCCAGCAGATGCTCCAGCACGCGGTCGGTATCCCACCCGGGGTACAGCCACATTGAATCCTCGTCGCTGAGCTTGACCACATGGGACAAGGAGCTCAGCTTCTCGATATGGCTGACGGCTTTGGCCCGGTCCCCAACCAGGGCTGGACGCAGGTTCGGGTCGTAGCTGCGCAGCTGGTGGGGCGGCGCGGAGAGGAACAGGTCGATCAGCTTCTGCGCGCTGGGGGAGCGGAAGGCGGCGATGGACCCGGTGTGCAGCAGCGACGCCTCGCTCGCGGCCAGCTTGCCCAAGCTGCAGTTCAACTCGAATTCGTAGCTGGCATTGGCGGACTCATCGAGCACCACGGTGGCCGTGGAGGTTGGCGCTTCCGACTGCGATCCTTCAGCCAGCTCGACTCCCGAGCCCTGCAGGTGATCGGCGATCAGCTGCCCATGCTCATCTGTGCCAAGATCCGTGGCCAGCGTGACCTCATGGCCCAGCCGGCCCAGGCCCACCGCGACATTCAGCGGAGAACCTCCGGGATGGGCCACGGAGTTGACGATGTCCACCAATGCCTCGCCGGCAACCTGAATTGAAACCATGGTTTCGATCCTACGTAACCCGGGCAGAAAATGCTCGCTAGACGTTCAGCCGGTACCCGCGCTTGATCACCGTGCTGATGATTTCCGGCTGGGGCAAGGCCCGGCGCAGCCGGCTCAGCGTCATATCCAACGCGTGCCGCGAGCTGACCTCGGGCAGGGCGGCGCTGAGCTCATCGCGCGAGAGCACGCTGCCGCCGGCCTCGATCAGCGCGCGCACCAGCTCGGCCTGCCCCGGAGTCAGCTCGCAATTCTGGTCCTGGATGGACAGGGTGCGCCCGCGCAGCTGCACCTGGCCATGCACGGTTTGCGCCTGCAAGGTGCCCAGCGAACCCAGATGCTCAACCAGCTGGCCGATCATCGCGCCCATGCGGTGGCGTTCGGGAACCAGCGGATTGATGCCGGCTTCTTCCAGCGGGGAAGCGGTCACTGGCCCAACGGTGGCCACGGCCACGCGCTCGGCCAAGGAACGCTGCAGGGCGGGGAGCCGATTGCGCGCATTGGCGGCGGCAAATAGCGCGTGCACGCTCGGTGCGCTGGTGAAGGTCACCGCGTCGAAGTGCGCCGCGCACAAGCCCTCCACCAAAGCCGAAATCCCGGTGTCGCTGCTGGTGTCCTGCCAGCGGTAGGGCTCGACCTTGATCACCCGCCGCGCCCCGAATTCGCGCATCTGCTGCGGCATCCCATGATCCGAGTCGGCGTGCAGCTGCAGGGCCACGGTGGCTGAAGCAAGCTTGCCCTTGAGCATCTCAAGCAGCGAAGAGCTGCGCCCGTCCTTGGCCACGCCGGCCGGCTCCAGGCCCAGCGCCCGCACCGACCCATGGGCCTTGGACCCGCGCACATAGAGGTCGGACTGGCTGAAGGCGGAGATCAACTCGTCGCCGATCCCGGCCGCCTCGGCGGTATCGAGCCAACGCCGCAGCCCGTAGGCGGTGGTGATCACCACAACCTGCGGCCGGGCCTCGATCAGCTTGTGGGTCTGCGCCAGCAGCTGCTGCTCGTCATCCAGCGGGGCCAGGCGCAGCAGCGGGGTGTGGGTAACCTCAGCGCCACGCCGTTCAAAGGCTTCGATCAATTCGGCTGAACGCCGATCGCTGGTTACGGCGATGCGGAATCCAGCCAAGGGTTTCGCGATATTCATCAGGCTCTCTCCAAAGCAGGTTCGGTACTGGCGGCCGGCACCGCATCGAGCAAGGACTGCGGCAATTGCGCCACCTCGCCGATGACGATCACGGCCGGATTCGAGTGCGCGCGGGCCACCTCGGCCAGGGAGGAGAGTGGCGCATGGCTGGTGCGCTGGATATCGGTGGTGCCCGACTGCACGATGGCGCAGGGCATGTCCTTGGCCATTCCCACCCGAAGCAGCCCCGAGACGGTCTGCTCGATGGTTCCCATGCCCATCAGGATCACGATCGTGCCGCCCAGCTTGGCCAACTGCTCCAGCTGCTGCTCGCCGAGCGGATCGTGCCCGGAGACCACGGTGAACATGGTGTTCACCCCGCGGGCTGTCACCGGAATGCCCGCGGCTGCCGGCACGGTGATGCAGGAGCTCAACCCTGGAATCACGCTGACCGGGATCTTGGCCGCGGCGGCTGCGGCGACTTCTTCAAAGCCGCGGCCGAAAACAAAGGGGTCCCCGCCCTTGAGCCGGACAACCTTGGCACCGGCCTGCGCCGCCTCGATCATCCGCGCTTCGATCTGGCGCTGGGTGAGCTTGTGGTGGCCGGGCAGCTTGCCCGCGTCGATGATGGTGGCCTGCGGCGCCAGGACCGCAAGATGCTCGCTGGGACCGAGCCGATCGGCGAAGACCACCTCGGCCTCGGCCAGGGCGCGCACCCCGCGAAGGGTCATCAGGTCCAAGGCGCCTGGTCCGCCGCCGAGCAAGGTGATCGAGCCGGTGGCAGCGGACGGGGCAGCCCGCAGCACCGGGACCTTGGCCGCGGCGGCCACCTGGTCAAAGCGCTCGGGACGGTGATCGCAAATCACCAGCAGGCCCGCCTGTTCCAGCTGCCCCAGCGCCTGCTGCGCATCCTCGGCAAACAGGAGGCTGCAGCCTTCGGCACTGAAGCGGTCGGCGGTGGTTTTGCTGGCGGATCGGCTGCCTGCGATCAGCACCATGCACTGGGAAAGCTCGAGGTCTATGCCGATCATGATTGCTTCGACCCTTGCTGGATTTTCCTGAATGACATGGGGTGCTCCTTGGAATAAGTGGGTGCTACCCAGCGTAGGGCTCCAGCTTTTCCCGTAGGTATCGCAAATGTTTCAGGTGTAATAAATCGAATAAAGGTTAACCTTCTGGAAATGTTCGAGTCGGCGGGATGAAACACTAGGTCATTAATGTCAGTAGTGTTGCAAGGCACTGGGCCGGCAACCTGCAAAATTCAGTGAGCGAATACGCAGGAGCTTGCCGACCGATGCCTGCAACGGGCACGCTGGGTGCATGGAATCGCTTTTTGATGACAGTGCCTTGGCCCGCGCCGGGGGAATAGTGCGACCCGGGGTGTGGCATCTGCCCGGCTGGCTCAGCCCCGCCGCGCAGGATTGGATCGTTGCACGCTTTTTCCAGTGGGGACACGGACCCGTCCCGCCCCACCGCACGCACATCAATGGCCATCCCATGAGTGTGCAATCGCTGAGTTTGGGCTGGCATTGGAGCCCAAACCGCTATTCAAAAACCGCCGACGACCTCGGCGGCGCACCGGTGGCGCCGATGGAACAATGGCTGGTGCGACTGGGCCAGAACGCCGTGGCCGAAGCCACCGGCGATGCCCAGCGCGCCGCAGCCTATCTTCCCGATGCCGCCATCGTGAATTTCTACGACCACCAGGCCACCATGGGCATGCACCAAGATGCCGACGAGCGGATTAACGCGCCGGTGGTTTCGCTGTCCATCGGCGACTCGGCAACCTTCCGCCTGGGCAACACCGAGAACCGGAACCGGCCATGGCAAGACCTGCGCCTGGCCTCCGGGGACCTGCTCATCTTTGATGGCCCGGCGCGCTTTGCCTATCACGGGGTGACCAGGATCCACCCTTCAACGGCCCCTGCCGGGTGCCATCTGGGTGCTGGGCGCATCAACATCACCCTGCGCCAAACCGGGCTGCAGGCCATTTAGGGTTGCCAGCTGGGCTAATGCGCGTTGTCCAGATCGATGGTGGCTTGCAGGGCGTAGTGATCCGAATCGCCGATCGGCAGGCGCTTCAGATCGGCCGAGGCCACTCCGCGCAGCATCATGTGGTCGATCCCGAGCACCGGGAAGGGGGAGCGCGGCCAGGTCATCGCCAGCCCCCAATCGCTGTAGGCCGCCTCGTCCAAGGCATCCAGGACCGGGGCAAAGTGCCGGTCCGTGCTGGTGGCGTTGAAGTCGCCGGCGGCAATGATCTTCGCTGAATCATCGGCCTGGACATAGCTGGCCAGCGAGGCGAGCATGGCATCGCGTTCATGATGTCCGGTAGGCCGGGCCGAAGCGGCATGCACCGCGTACAGCCGCACGTCGCCATGCTCGGTGCTGACATCAACACGCAAGGCGCGATTCCAGCCCAGCCCCAGATCCAGCGGCTGCGCATTCTTCAATGGGTAGGCGCTCCATACGCCCACGGTGCTGACCATGTACCGGTAGGGGTGGGTTTCGGACAGCTCCTGGCTGATCTGCTCTTCCTGTCCCTGCCCGATCTCCTGCAGAGTGATGACCTGCGCCCCGGAAGCGGCCAGTTCCCGGGCCGCTTGCAGCCCAGCCGACTCGTGGACATTTTGCGTGGCCACTTCTAGCGAGGCTTGCGGCGCGTACTTTGCATGCGGAATGAAGCTGCTGCCAAAAAGCACCGACCACACCACCACGGGAACCAGCAGTCCGATGAAGCTGGCTCGTCCGCGCACCACCAGGGCGATGACTAGCAATACGGGGATCCCCAAGCCTGCCCAGGGCGCAAGGTTGTCCACGACCAGGCCAAGGCCCAGAAGGTCGGGGACCTGCTGATGGAATACCATCAGCCCTGCCAGCGCTAAGCAAAGCAGGACAAAGAAGACCCTCGCGATAATCAGCGGGGCCGAAAGGCGTTGGTGCGATGCATGAGACATAGGACTTAAACAGTGGCACAAAATACTGTGGGAATCGTAATTTTCTGCTGGAGAAGTGCCCCGGCGATTCGCCATAGTCACTACGATGGAAATAGCGCGCCGAGGATGCCGCGATCATGCACCTGCCTAGAATTGAGAACTGAATGACTGCCTACCTATCCGGCGGAAAACTACTATTGGCGATCCTCGCTCTGGCCATGGGCGGCTTTGGCATCGGCGTTACCGAATTTTCGATGATGGGCCTGCTCCAAGAAGGCGCCCTCGACCTCGATGTCAGCAACTCGCAGATGGGCCTGATGATCAGCGCCTACGCCATCGGCGTGGTGGTCGGCGCTCCGGTGCTCACCGCCGTGGCCGCCAAGATCCCGCGCAAGCGCGCGGTGCAGCTGCTAATCCTCTTCTTTACCCTCGCGAACCTTTCCTCGGCGTTCGCGCCCGACTACAACACCATGTTGATTACCCGCTTCCTTGCCGGGTTGCCTCACGGCGCCTACTTCGGACTGGCCGGCGTGCTGGCCGGAAGCCTGGTTCCTGGAACCATGCGCGGCCGCGCCATTGCCTGGGTGATGCTCGGCCTTTCGGTCGCCAACGTCATTGGCGTGCCGCTGGTTACGACGCTGGGACAGCAGGCTGGTTGGCGTTCGATGTTCTACATCGTTGCGTTCATCGGGCTGATTACCGCGGTACTGATCACGTTGTTTATTCCGTGGCGCAAAGCTGAACCAGGTGCCAGCATCCGACGCGAGCTGACGGCGCTGAAAAGCCCGCAGGTTTGGCTGGCCATGGCCACCGGCATCGTGGGCTTCGGCGGCTTCTTTGCGGTGTATTCCTACATCTCGCCAACGCTGACCGAAGAATCGGGACTCAAGATCACCTTGGTACCGATCGCCCTGGCGCTCTACGGGCTGGGCATGGTGGTCGGCTCGCTGATTGGTGGGCGCATCGCGGACTGGTCGGTCTTTGGCGCCATCAAGCTTTCCAGCGTTCTGATGGCAGCCACCATGCTGGTATTCGCGGCGGTGGCCAGCTGGATCATCCCGACGATGATCATGGTGTTCGTGCTGGGAGCCGTCGGTTCGCTATTGATCCCGAGCCTGCAGACACTGCTCATGGACTCGGCGCCGCACGCCCAGTCGCTGGCTG
The DNA here is from genome assembly GCF_001302565.1 of Glutamicibacter halophytocola. Lineage (NCBI taxonomy): Bacteria > Bacillati > Actinomycetota > Actinomycetes > Micrococcales > Micrococcaceae > Glutamicibacter > Glutamicibacter halophytocola. The sequence continues at coordinate 3,037,348 of NZ_CP012750.1, read as the reverse complement.
CTTCGCTGAACCACTCGGCCTTGAATGTCGCTAACGCCTTGGGTGCAGCTTTGGGGGCTGTGGTGATTTCAGCAGGTTTCGGCTACCGCGCCCCATCCATGGTGGGCGCAGGCCTGGCGGTCCTGGGCCTGCTGATCGCCATGATCACCCAGGCGCGAGCCAAGAAGGTTGGCCTGCTCGTGGGCCGCGATGCAATTGCAGCCCACGAGCACACCGTCGTCGACTAGCTGCTAGCCCTGTACGGCGGAGATGTTGAACATCCACACTACGCCGAACTTGTCGCGAAGCTGGCCGAAGGAGTCGCCCCACGGCGCCTTCTCCAACGGCACCTCGACGGTTGCGCCGGCCGTCAGCGCTTCCCACCACTTGGTTAGAACTGCGTTGTCGGCTTCATCGGTGGCATCGCTGCTCAGGGCGACAGCGCCATTGCTGGTGACGGTCATTTCTGGCGTGCTGTCCGAGGCCATCAGGTGGATGCCGCGTTCCAGGAACAGCGATGAGTGCATGATCAGGTCTGCGGTGGCAGGATTGCCGTCGTTCATGCCTTCCTGGAAGGTCATCATCGATAGCTCGCCGCCGAGTGCAGCATTGTAGAATTCCATGGCTTCGCGGGCATCACCGGCGAAGCGAAGGTATGGGGTCAATCCAATGGCCATGGGGTCGCGCCTTTCACTCAAGATTTAGTGGAACCGATCGGCCCCGAATCCATTCTTACCACCGCCGGCGGACAAATAGAATAGTGCGGATGTGATCAGCGTCTCGGATAGTCGATTTGGTATTTCCCCAACTCCTCCGGTAGAGTTTTATCTCGGTTCAGCGGTAGAAATACCGGCGAGACCAGCTCTTTTGGGGGTATGGCGCAGTTGGTAGCGCGTCTGCATGGCATGCAGAAGGTCAGGGGTTCGAATCCCCTTACCTCCACAAAATCGAATAAAAACCTCCCGGTCATTGGCCGGGAGGTTTTTGTTTTCTTCAGAAACTGATCCCTGTGCATCAGGGGCAGGCTGGTTATTGATTTGGATTGCCAGGACTTATGCTTTTTTGGCATGCGGAATCTTCTTAGCCTCTGTGGCTGGAGGTAATCTGCCATGAAGTTCGAATATGTAAGTTCTTCACGATGCGGCCAGCAAGAGTACGCGAAAGGTTTCCAGCCGTGGCAGACCGTACCCGGGCGTCTATTGCTACAAACCGTGTCTTGTTCCCTTGTGGGTAGTTCATCAGCGCCATCAGGCGGAAATATCCTCGATATCCGGTGGTTTTTCATCGCCGTTGCGCGGACCGCTCCCCGTGTCCGGTGGCCGGTTGAGCCATTCTTCGAAAGAGCGCACCCAGTCAGCTTCACTCATGCACTGCGGATAGGGTTTATGCGCAAACCCCGTCGCCGGCGGCGCCGTGGATCGATACACCGTTCCCATTCCGGTGTTGATCAACATGGAATGCGGCCCGTGCTTGATGACAATTTCCTGCCAGCCAGGGGTTTCTTTTGCCTGATTGCACAGCTTGCACCGGCCATCGGAATTAGTCACACACGTATGCCCACCTAAATAGGCCTGGGTGACATGATCAATCTCTTCAATTAATCCATCGCAGAATGGCGTGCGGCAATGCCGGTCGCGCATCTTGATGAACTTCTTCATTTTCTCAGGGAAGATCCGCGCTTTGGAGTCCATCGCGATCAAGTCTTTATCCCCTGGAGCCGTATATAACCTGATTAGTTCAATGGTGGCTTCCATGGTCTCGACAAAGGCGGGGGACCGGGTGGCGGCCATCTCGGCCAGGGTCATATTGTTCAGGATCTCCTGGCCCGCAACTAGTTCACGAGCGTACTGTGGCGCAATGGCGCCATAACCTTCAAGGTTGGCAGGATCCCGGTCGCCGAGGAACAGGGTTTTATCGGTCATGACCAATCCCAGAGTGAAAGTGACCGGTATTTTTGCTTCCGGGTGGGTGCAGAAACTTGCGAAGTAGTCCGCTTCGATCTGCGCCCTCGTGCGGGGATCGCCTTTTGCTTTGAGGCTGCGAGCTTTGGCCTTCATCTCGTTTTTCATCGCTAGTCCGGCGGTGATGGGGATGTTCCCGTTGACGCGCATCATCCCTGTCTCGGCATTCGGCGTGAACTTGATGAAGCGCTGTTCCTCTGCGCTCTTCTGTTCCTTGCACTGCTGATCCGAGGCATAGGCGAGGGTGAAGTCTTTGACCGTGTCACTGATTTTCTTGTTCCCGAGATTCTCAAGCATTTTCGGGTTCTTCGCGTACAGGTCATCAAATTCAGCGCGACGTTCCGCTTTGACGGAGCGCAACGGGGTGAGGATGGCTCGCATTTGATCTTCGGTGAATTCACCACGGCTGTAGGCTGCGGCCAGATGAGGAGTGCTTTCAAAGAGGATCCGGCAGCTCTCCAAGTATGTACCGTAGCCATGGGAGTCGGTACGCCGGGCAAGGGCAATAGCCGCGGCAGCCCCGCGGCTCAGCTGCTTGAGTGCCTTGCTGCGGGAGTTGCTCTCGGCGTTGGTGCGGACCAGATCAATTTCCAGTTGATGTGAGAGAGCTGCCTGATGGTAGCGCAGGGACGAGATCGTGGATTCGATGTCGGCGATGGCGGTGGCGCACTCGTTTTTGCTGCCGTGTTCTTCAAGTGATGCCAGATCAGTCTCCAACGCTGTGACCACGGCGGTGAATCTGCCGTGGTCCGGTGGGTTGGGCCGGTCCCAGGAAGGGACTATTGTTTCGGACATATTCTAATTTTACGCTGCTAAATCGAAGATGTCTTCGATAATTTGACTACAGGTGGATAACTTTTAGGGCACGGCAATATTGCAGGTCAGAAGTTGATTAGTCGTGTTTCGGGGCAGAGTGGCCGGGGGTGCGAGTCCGTGATTTGGTGCGGAGCTAGAGCACTGCGCGGACCGAAGATTCGAAACTTGCGATGTGGTCGCGAGCCAGGGTGCTGGCAGTTTCAGGGGAGTGATCGAGGACCGCTTTGAGCAGTGCCTGGTGCTCGGAGATATGCGCGTCGATGCTCGGCAGGCGATCGAGGGTGAGGCACCAGATGCGTGTGGCGAGGTTATCGAGACGGATGAGGGTCTCTTCCAGGTGGTGGTTGGCGGCTGCCTGGTAGATCAGGCGGTGCACGGCCAGGTCGTTTTCCATGAGGCTGCGCCGGGTCTCCTCGCCGGTGAGGTGGGAAATGGTGTGGAGGGTCTGCTCGATTTCACCGCGGACGTGACCGCCACCCAGGGCGGCGGCCCGATCGGCCGCAAGAGGCTCGAGGGCGAGGCGCACTTCGGTAATGGCAGCGAGCTCGGTGATATCCACGCGCGTGGCGAAGGTTCCCCGGCGCGGGTAGGAGTGGACCAGGTGGTCGACCTCGAGCCGCTTGAGCGCTTCGCGCAGCGGGGTGCGGCCGATGTTGAGCTCTTGGACCAGCTGGGCCTCGTTGATCGGCTCGCCCGGGGCGATATCCATCATGATCAGGCGATCGCGCAGTATCTGGTAGGCGCGATCTGAGAGGGATTCGCTCATGGGGGCTCCTCCTGCGGTGCGTAGCATCAAAGTAATTTTCGCGTACCCATTGACCGGGTTTCGCTTTCTATCATACAGTGAATCGCAGATTGATATATCAGTTGTCGGCAATTCATACATTGCACGCGGTACTGTCGAAGATTGGAGATTCACTGTGGCTGATCTGCTGCCTGAACACCCGGAGTTCCTGTGGGCGAATCCGGACCCCAAGAAGTCCTACGACGTTGTGATCGTCGGCGGTGGCGGCCACGGCCTGGCTACCGCGTACTTCCTCGCGAAAAACCATGGCATCACCAATGTCGCAGTCCTGGAAAAGGGGTGGCTGGCCGGCGGGAACATGGCCCGCAACACCACCATCATCCGCTCGAACTACCTGTGGGATGAATCGGCCGGCATCTACGAGAAGTCGCTGAAGCTCTGGGAGCAGCTGCCCGAGGACCTGGAATACGACTTCCTGTTCTCCCAGCGCGGCGTGATGAACCTGGCCCACACCCTGGGAGATGTGCGCGAATCGGTGCGCCGCGTGGAGGCGAACAAGCTCAACGGCGTGGACGCCGAATGGCTCGACCCCTCCCAGGTCAAGGAAGCCTGCCCGATCATCAACACCAGCGACAACATCCGCTACCCGGTCATGGGCGCCACCTGGCAGCCACGCGCCGGCATCGCCAAGCACGACCATGTGGCCTGGGCCTTCGCCCGCAAGGCCAACGAGATGGGCGTGGACATCATCCAGAACTGCGAAGTCACCGGCTTCATCAAGGACGGCGAGAAGGTCACCGGCGTGAAGACCACGCGCGGGACCATCAACGCCGGCAAGGTCGCATTGGCAGGTGCCGGGCACTCCTCGGTGCTGGCCGAAATGGCCGGATTCGAACTGCCGATCCAGTCCCACCCGCTCCAGGCCCTGGTCTCCGAGCTGTTCGAGCCGGTCCACCCGACGGTGGTCATGTCCAACCACATCCACGTCTACGTCTCCCAGGCCCACAAGGGCGAACTGGTGATGGGCGCCGGGATCGACAGCTACAACGGCTACGGCCAGCGCGGCGCCTTCCACGTGATCGAAGAGCAGATGGCCGCGGCCGTGGAGCTCTTCCCGATCTTTGCCCGGGCGCACGTGCTGCGCACCTGGGGCGGCATCGTGGATACCACCCTGGATGCCTCGCCGATCATCTCCAAGACCCCGATCCAGAACCTGTACGTGAACTGCGGCTGGGGCACCGGCGGGTTCAAGGGCACCCCGGGCGCCGGCTTCACCCTGGCGCACACCATCGCCCACGACGAGGCGCACCCGCTCAATGCCCCGTTCAGCCTGGAGCGCTTCGAAACCGGCCACCTGATCGACGAACACGGCGCCGCAGCCGTCGCACACTAGGAGCAGCCATCATGATGCTAATCGACTGCCCGCACTGCGGGCCACGCAACGAAAACGAATTCAGCTACGGCGGCGAAGCCCACGTGGCCTACCCGGAAAATCCGGCGGAACTCACCGACAAGGAATGGTCCCGCTACCTGTTCTACCGGGGCAATAAAAAAGGCATTTTCGCCGAGCGCTGGGTCCACGCCGGCGGCTGCCGCAAGTGGTTCAACGCCCTGCGCGACACCGTCAGCTACGAATTCCTGGCCGTATACGGCGCCGGCGAGGCACAACCGCAGATCGACACACTTCAAGGAGGCACCCGATGAGCAAGCCGCAGCGACTACCTGTTGAACTGCGCTCACGCGCCCGGATCGACAGCGATCAGCCTCTGGCCCTGAGCATCGACGGGCAGCAGCTTTCCGCTTTCCGCGGAGACACCGTCGCCAGCGCCATGCTGGCCAACCAGATCCGCCAGTGCGGCCCCTCGCTCTACCTCAAGCGCCCGCGCGGGATCCTTGCCGCCGGCGTGGAAGAGCCCAACGCGCTGATCACCGTGGCCGCCCGCCACGAGGGCGAGGTCAACGAGTCCATGCTGCCTGCCACCACCGTCTCGGTGGCCGAGGGCACTTCGGCCAGCCTGCTCTCCGGGCTGGGCGTGCTGGATCCAGGCACCGACTCGGTGTACTACGACCACGTGCATGTGCACACCGATGTCCTGGTCGTTGGCGCAGGCCCGGCCGGCTTGGCCGCGGCCCGCGAAGCCTCGCGCTCCGGCGCCCGGGTGATGCTGCTCGATGAGCGGCCCGAGGCCGGCGGCACCCTGCTGGATACCGCCGGCGAGCAGATCGACGGCGTGGATTCCACCGCCTGGATCGAATCGGTGGTCGGAGAACTGGCACAGGCCGGGGAAACCACCCACCTGCAGCGCACCACGGTCTTCGGCTCCTACGATGCCAACTACCTGGTCGCCGTCCAGCGCCGCACCGGGCACCACGACGGCCCTGCGGCCCCGGGCGTCTCCCGCGAACGCATCTGGCACATCCGTGCCGGCCAGGTGGTGCTGGCTACCGGCGCCCACGAGCGTCCGGTGGTCTTCGAGAACAACGACCGCCCGGGCATCATGCTCGCCGGGGCCGTGCGCAGCTACCTGAACCGCTACGGCGTGCGCGCCGGGCAGAAGATCGCCGTATTCACCACCAATGACTCGGCCTACGAGCTGGTCGGCGAACTGGCTGCCTCCGGTTCGGTGGTCGCGGTGATCGATGCGCGCCAAAGCATTTCCGCCGTGGCCGCCCAGGCCGTGGCCGACGGCGTCCAGGTGATCTCCGGATCCGCCGTGGTGGACACCGAAGCCAACGAGTCCGGGGAGCTTTCAGCGATTTTCGTGGCCGAGCTGGACGAGCAGCGCGAGCTGGGCGAAGTGTCCCGGATCGAGGCCGACGTGCTGGCCGTGGCCGGCGGCTTCAACCCGGTGGTGCACCTGCACTCCCAGCGCCAGGGCAAGCTGAACTGGGACACCGCCATCCACGCCTTCGTGCCCGCTGATGCGGTCGCCAACCAGCACCTGGCCGGCGCGCTGACCGGGCGGCTGGATACCGCCAGCGCCCTGTCCACCGGTGCCGCCACCGGAGCGGCGGCAGCCACCGCCGCCGGCTACAGCACCATCGCCCGCACCCCCGAGGCGCTGCCGGTTCCCGCCGGCGAAACCAGCCCGGTCTGGCTGGTGCCTTCGCGCTTCGGCGATGATGCCGCGAACTACAAGTTCCACTTCGTCGACCTGCAGCGCGACCAGACCGTGGCCGACGTGCTGCGCGCCACCGGGGCCGGCATGCAGTCGGTGGAGCACATCAAGCGGTACACCTCGATCTCCACCGCCAACGACCAGGGCAAGACCTCCGGCGTGGCAGCGATCGGCGTGATCGCCGCGGTGCTGGGCATCGAGAACCCGGCACAGGTGGGCACCACCACCTTCCGCGCTCCCTACACCCCGGTGGCCTTCGCGGCTCTGGCAGGGCGCAACCGCGGGGACCAGCTGGACCCGGCGCGCATCACCGCCATGCACTCCTGGCACCTGTCCCACGGGGCGCAATTCGAGGACGTCGGGCAGTGGAAGCGCGCGTGGTACTACCCGCAGGCCGGGGAGGACATGGAAACCGCGGTCTACCGCGAAGCCAAGGCCGTGCGCGACTCGGTCGGCATGCTCGATGCGACCACGCTGGGCAAGATCGAGATCCGCGGGGCGGATGCGGCCGAGTTCCTGAACCGCATCTACACCAACGGCTACACCAAGCTGAAGGTCGGCATGGGCCGCTACGGCGTGATGTGCAAGGCCGATGGCATGATCTTCGATGACGGCGTGACCCTGCGCCTGGCCGAGGACCGCTTCCTGATGCACACCACCACCGGCAATGCGGCCACCGTGCTGGATTGGCTGGAGGAGTGGCTGCAGACCGAATGGCCCGAGCTCGATGTCACCTGCACCTCGGTGACCGAACAGCTGGCCACCGTGGCCGTGGTGGGACCGCGCTCGCGCGAAGTGATCGCCAAGGTCGCCTCCTCGGTGGACGTGTCCAACGAGGCCTTCAAGTTCATGGCCTTCCAGGACGTGGTGCTGGATTCCGGGATCGAAGCGCGCATCTCGCGCATTTCCTTCTCCGGCGAGCTGGCCTTCGAAATCGCGATCCCGGCCTGGCACGGGCTGAAGGTCTGGGAGGATGTTTTTGCCGCCGGGCAGGAATTCAACATCACCCCGTACGGCACCGAAACCATGCACGTGCTGCGTGCCGAGAAGGGCTTCATCATCGTCGGCCAGGACACCGACGGCACGGTGACCCCGCAGGATGCCGGCATGGACTGGGTCGTCTCCAAGGTCAAGGATTTTGTGGGCTCCCGCTCCTACTCCCGTGTCGACAACCAGCGCGAAGACCGCAAGCACCTGGTCTCGGTCTTGCCGGTGGACAAGACTTTGCATCTGCCAGAGGGCGCCGCGCTGGTGTCGGTGGAAGAACTTGGCGCCGAGGGCATCACCCCGATGGAAGGCTGGGTGACCAGCTCGTACAACTCGCCGGCCCTGGGCCGGACCTTCGGGCTGGCGCTGATCAAGAATGGGCGCAACCGCATTGGTGAAACCCTGCGCACCCCGATCAACGGCCAGCTGGCCGAGGTCACCATCGCAGAAACCGTCCTCTTTGACCCGGAAGGAAGCCGTCGAGATGGCTAGCAACACCTTGATTGAAGCCCGCCGTTCGCCCGCCGCGCACCTGCAGCAGCTGATGGCCGAGGCCAGTGTCGCCGGGGGATTGAACCTGGGCGAAGTCGCCTTCACCACCCAGGTTTCGGTGCGCTGCGCGCCAGGCAGCGCCGGCTACGGCGCGCTGGCCGAGGCCACCGGCGTGGGCCTGCCGGAAAAGGCGGGCCAGGTCGCCGGCGAAGCAGGCGGCGTGGGGGTGCTGTGGCTGGGCCCGGATGAGTTCCTGGTGACCGCGCCGGAAGATGCCGCCCTGGCCTCCAGGCTGGAGGCGGCCCTGGGCCAGGAGCCGGGGCAGGTCGTTGACCTCTCGGCCAACCGCAGCGTGCTCGAGCTCTGCGGGGCCAACGCCCCGCTGGTGCTGCGCAAGAGCTGCCCGGCAGACCTGCACCCGCGCAGCTTCGCGGTGAACCAGGCGATCACCACCTCGCTGGCCGGCATTCCGGTGCTGCTGTGGCGCACCGGCGAGGAAAGCTGGCGGATCATGCCGCGCGCCTCCTTCACCGAGCACACCGTGCACTGGATGATCGACGCGATGCTGGAGTTCGCCTCCGACCCGGTGGACTAGGACGGATCGCCCAGCGCCCGATAGGTGCGCTGGGCATCCACCGAGACCACCGCGTCCAGGCCGCGCAGCTGCGCGGCAACCTGCTCGCTGCCCTCGCCAATGATTTGGCCCAGGGCAGCGAGCACTTGCTTAACCCGCAAGCCGTGGGCGGCCAGCTCATCGACGATGTCCTCGGGCTGGACATCGGCCACCAGGGTGATGACGTAGATGTGCACTTGGGCGCTGGACATGGCGCTAGCCTTCCGCGCCGGCCGGGGCTTGGGCCAGCCCGGCTCCTGCGTCCGCGGCGGGCAGCTGCACGTCGCGGGAATCGGCCACCAGCTTGTCCCACAGCTCCTGGGCGCGCAGCCCGGTGGATTCTGCCAGCAGGGCGGCTACGCCGGCCACATGCGGGGTGGCCATGGACGTGCCGCTGATGGTGTTGTAGCGCTGGGCGCCGGGCCACGAGGAGTAGACATCAACTCCGGGGCCGGCGATATCCACCTCGCCGCCCTCGGTGGCCAGCGCCTGCGCCGAGAAGTCGGCCACGGCCAGCTTCGAATCCAGCGCCGCCACAGCCATGATGTACGGGCTGTTGGCCGGGGCACCCACGAAGCCGGGGTTCCCGGCCGAACGCTGCGCATTATTGCCGGCCGCAGCAATGATCAGCGACCCCAGTTCCAGGCTGCGCCGCCCGGCGGTGACATAGGGCGGGTGTACGGTTTTCACGTCCGCGCCCAGGGACATCGAGATGATCTCGCACTTGTTTTCCAGCGCCCAGTTGATGCCGGCCAGGATCGTCGAGTCGGATCCCGAGCCATCGGTGCCCAGGACCTTGCCGGCGAAGATATTGGCTTGGCTGGCGACCCCGTAGCCCGGTCCTTGTTCCGGGGTGCGCGGTCCGCAGGCACTGCCGATGCAGTGCGTTCCATGGCCGTGGCCGTCGCTGGCATCTTCGCCCTCGACAAAGGACTTGGCAGTGATGGTCCGCCCGGCGAAGTCGGGGTGGGCGGCATCAAAGCCGGTGTCCAGCACCGCCACATTGATGCCCTGGCCGGTGAAGGAGCTCAAATCCGCGCCCACCGCCTGCAGACCCCAGGTGAACTGCTCGGTGTCCGCGTAGGAATCCTTGGCGCCGGCTTCGGGCAGGATCCGGTAGACCAGTTCCGGCACGACCGCCGGTGGCAAATGGTGCCCGGCACAGCGCTGGCGGAAGTCCTCGAGTTGATCGGCCTTGCTGGTGACTACCGCGATGCCCAGGGCCGGGTAGTACTCGCTGATCGAATAGCCCTGTTCGCGCAACAGCTGCGGAACTTCCTGCTCGCGCGCCTGGGCGGCGATGCCGGCAGTGGCGGCATCGGGGGCATCGAAGATGAGCACAAAACGGTCGGGAACTTCGGTGGCTGCCGTGCCGGGTGAGTGGGTGCTGAACATGGCTGGCTCCTTGCTGGTTCGGGGACGCGGCCCTTGCGGGTACTTCGCACTGTACAAGGGGCCCGGGACAATTAACCATGATCGGGCACAAACTCCAGCAAGCTTTTACCTGGCGCCGCCCAGCGGCTTGCCGGAGCGTCGCGCCAGGGGAATTCCCAACCCGCCAAATGGTGACTACAATCAGAAGTGAGTGTAGTCATCGTTTATTGCTGGAGGAACATCAATGCCTGTGGTGCCCCAACCCGCCGGGCGGCGCGAGCGCAACAAGCTAGAAAAGCTCGAGCGCATTACCGAAGCCGCCAGCGAGCTTTTTGCCCGGTACGGTGTCGATGAGGTCACCACGCAGCAAATAGCCGAAGCCGCCGATATCGGAACCGGCACGCTGTTCCTCTATGCCAAGACCAAGGGCGAACTGCTGCTGCTGGTGCAGAACATCCACTACGCGCAAGCATTGGAGCGCGGAGTGCAGGCCGCGGCCGCCACCACGAAGACCCTGGACGGGCTGATGGCGCTGCTGGAGCCGATCGTGGAGTGCAATCGGGTCCACACCGAGAATGGCCGCACCTACCTGCGGGAAATGGTGTTCGGCGACCCCAGCGAGCCGCGCCATGGAGAAGCGCTGGAGATTGTTGCGCAAACACAGCAGGCCATGACCGGCCTGCTGTGCGAACGCGAAAAGCTGGATGAGCGCGCGGCGGCCACCTTGGCCCAGGTCGTCTCGTCGATCATGTTCCTTTCCATGGCCGCATCCGCTAATGCTCCAGCTGCGGTTGGGGAGATTCTGCAGGGCATCCGGGCGCAGGTCGAAGCGATCCTGCCCGGCTAATCAGCCCGCGAGGAATTCCACGGCCCGAGGGGCGAACTTTTCCCAGTACTGGAAAACTCCGCCATGCCCCGAATCCGGGTAGATGACCAGCTCGGAGCCCTTGATCCGCTGGTGCAGATCCACCGAGAGGATCGAGGGGACCATCCGGTCCCGGTCCCCATTGGCGATCAGCGCGGTTCCGGTGAACACCGAAAGATCCGAGGGGGCGGAGCGGCCATAGCGCTCGATGGCCTTCAGCTGCGTGCGAAGGGCTTTGAGTCCGACCTTGGCATCGCGATGTGAGGTGCGCTCATTAATGCGCTGGATGAAGTCCTTTGCCGCCCGCTTTCCGGCCTGGTTGCGCTCAAAAAACAGGAATTCCTTCGGGTCCGCGCGGGCCATGGCTGAGCGGAGAATATCCAGCCAGGTCACTGCCGCAACCCTGTCGATATTGCGGCCGCCGCGAGGCCCTGTGCCCGTGAGCACCAGCTTGCGCACCAGTTTCGGGTGCTTGACGATCAGATCCTGGACGATGAACCCGCCCATGGAAAAGGCGAAAGCGTCAATCTGCCCGTATCCCAGTGCCCGGATGAACTCATAGGCATCATCGGCCGCGGCCTCGATGGTCCCGGCGACGCGGCCCGAAGAGGCCCCGATGCCACGCTGGTCGAAGGCAATCACATGGCGGTGCTGGGCGATGGCCTCAATGATTCGCGGATCCCAATTGTCCAGATTGGCGGCCAGATGGACAAAGAACACCACCGGAATCCCGCCCCGGGGCCCGAGCTCGCGGTAGGCGAAGCGCACGCCATTGGCCGAAACAAAGCTGGTTGGGGCTTCGGCGTAGCAGCTAGGCACCGGTGATCACCGCTTTTCCACGGAAGCCGCCCTGGGCCAGCGCGCTGAGGGCCTGTGGCGCTTGGCTGAAGCCAAAGGTCTTGCCCACGATCGGACGCAGCACCTCGGAATCAACGAGCGCGGCGATCTCGCGCAGCTGTTCTCCGCTGGCATCCATGAAGAGGAATTCGTAGCCCACGCCGAGCTTCTTGGCCTGCTTGCGGATCGTGGCGCTCATCGCGGCAATGGCCAATCGGGTGAGGGGATTCATCCCCGCTTTGCGGGCAAATGCCGGATCCGGCGGGCCGGTGATGCCCACGGCCTTCCCGCCCGGTGCCAGGATGCGCAGCGACTTTTCCAGGTTCTCGCCGCCGAGGCTGTCGAGGACCAGGTCAAATCCCGACAGTTCCTTTTCGAAGTCTTCGCTGCGGTAGTCGATCACCTGGTCGGCGCCCAGCTCTTGCAGGAATTCGGCATTTTTTGCCGAAGCGGTGGTGGCCACGTGGGCCCCGAGGTGCTTGGCAAGCTGGATGGCGATGGTCCCCACTCCGCCGGCCCCGGCATGGACCAGGACCTTCTGGCCCGGCTGGACCTTGCCGCGCACCACGAGCGCCTGCCACGCGGTCAGGGCGACCAGGGGCAGCGAGGCGGCCTCGGTGGCGCTGATGGTGGCCGGCGCCAAGGCGACATCATCCTGGTGGATCGCAATGCGCTCGGCGAAGGTGCCGATGCGGTGATCGCGCGGGCGGGCGTAGACCAGGTCGCCGGCCTTGAATCCATTGACCTTGGAGCCGACCTCCAGCACCGTCCCGGCGGCATCGTGGCCCAGGATGAAGGAGGGCTTGTAGGGCAAGATGGCCTTGAACTCGCCGTCGCGGATCTTCTCGTCGAGCTGGTTCACTCCGGCGGCCAGAACCTTCACAAGGACATCGTTCTCGCCCACGCCAGGCTCGGCGACCTCCGCCAGCTGCAGTGGTTCCTTGTACTTCCGGACAACAAAAGCTTTCATCGGCTGATCTCCTGCGAAAATTGGTGACTCAAGTCAATTATGAGTATGCTCAGATATTTAAGTCAAGCGTGGTTCCGGCCACGTTCCTCCATGGACGGTGAACGGCGCAAAAGCTGCTTGCCAAAGGTGGCCCGGGGGTGTGAGTATCAAAGGACAGGTACTGCCCATTGGCCGTGGACCAAAGCAAAGGGGTGTTCTCTTGGCTGAAGAATCGATCGTTGTCCTGGGTGCCGGGCTGGCCGGCGCCACGACCGTCACCGAGCTGCGCGACCAGGGATTTGCCGGGCCGATTACGCTGATCGGCGACGAAACCGAGCTGCCCTATGAGCGCCCGCCGCTATCCAAGGGGTTCCTGCAAGGCAACGAGGAGCCGGCAGGCTTCACGGTGCATGATGCCGCCTGGTACCAGGAGCACAACATCACCCTGAAGCTGGGGGTGGCAGCCATCAGCGTCGAGGCCGCCCGGCGCCAGGTGCTGCTCGCCGATGGCAGCTTCGTGGATTACGACCGGCTGGTTCTGGCTACCGGATCGCGGGCAAATCTCGGCGGCGATGCGCCCCTTGCCGGCTACGACCTGCCCGGGGTGCACACCCTGCGCAAGCTGTCCGATGCCAAGTCGCTGCGCGCGCACATCACCGACGGGGCACGGGTCTCCGTTGTGGGTTCGGGGTGGATCGGCATGGAAGTTGCCGCCAGCGCCCGCCAGCTCGGGGCGCGGGTGACCGTCTATTCCTCCTCCAAGGTGCCGCTGGCTTCGGTGTTCGGCGAGCGCTTCGGCCACCACCTGCTGGAGCTGCATCAGCGCCACGGGGTTGATGTGCGCACCGCCAAGGTCCAGGGCATCGAGCAGGTGGACGGGCACCTGCAGGTGCTCTCCGATGCCGGTTCCTCGCGGGCCGATGTGGTCCTGCTGGCCATCGGCGCCGTGCCCAATGTGCAGCTGGCTGAAACGGCGGGGCTCGACGTGGACCAGGCGGTGCTGGTAGATGCCGCGCTGCGCAGCAGCGACCCGCGGATCCTGGCCATCGGGGATATCGCGCAGGCCGCCCATTCGGTGTTGGGCCGGCGGGTGCGGGTGGAGCATTGGGACAATGCCATTCGCCAGGGCAAGCTGGCGGCCGCCACCTTGCTGGGCCAGGAGAAGTCCTATGACTGGCTGCCCTACTTCTTCACAGACCAGTTCGATCTGGGCATGGAATATGTGGGGTACAGCGATCCCGGGGACGAGACGGTGGTCCGCGGGGATGTCGAGAGCGGCCAGTTCGTGGTGTTCTGGCAGAACGGGCAGAAGATCACCGCGGCCGCCAATGTGAATATCTGGGATGTCAATGATGGCCTGCGGGAATTGGTGGGGCGGGAAATCCCGGCCGAGCGCCTGGCCGACCCGCAGATCGAGCTCGCTGACCTGTAATGCCGGCGAAGAGAAGGGGGAGGTGCGGCTGATGAGCACCGTTGTGGTGGGTGTTGAATTGGGAATGCCGTCGGGGGTGCTGGTCGCCGCCGCGGAGTTGGCCCGTGATCTGAAGGCCCGGTTGATCTGCGTTCACGCGCAAAGCGGCCGCTATGTGACCGAGAAGCTCGCCGAAGGGGATCTGCTGGACTCCGCCGATCCGGTCGGCGAGGACTTGGCGTGGGAGCTGTCGCTGTCGATTACCGGCACCAGCTTCGAAAGCTATGCCGTGGCTGGGGACCCCGCCAAGGTCCTGGCCGCGGTGGCCGAACAGCAGGAGGCGCGGATGATCGTGGTGGGCACCCGGCGCTCGGGATTGCGCCAGAAGGTCGCAGAACTGCTCGATGGCTCCATTGCGCTGGCCCTGGCCCAGAAGCAGCAGCGTCCGGTGCTAGTGGTTCCGCTGCGCGGTTCGCACTAGATCTCGAAGTACAGGTGCGCGTGGGCGGCGCAGCCCGGGTTGAACAGCGCCTGGCAGTGCGGGCAACAGGAGGCGCTGCGATACTCGTTGACGGTCAGCTCGCTGCGGCAGACGCCGCACAGCACCGCGGGCTGGTCAAATAATTGCGCTGGCCACGGCTGGGCCCGGTGGCCGGCCAATTCGGCATGGCACAGGTGGCACGGGTAGTAGGTGCCGCAGCAGAAGTGCTTGAGCGCAATCACGTCGCGCAGCTGGTGGTAGTGCGCGCAACGGGTTTGCCCGTCCATCTGCACCCCGCGCAATTTCACGCCTGTTTCCATGGAGCCTCCTGCCGAATTTGTTGCGCTTGTGCAAAAAAGCACGCCGAATGTGCACAATCTGTGTCCCACTATGCACCGTTTTGGGTATCTTTGGCGATGTGATCCGCGCCATACTCGCTGTTGAAGGCTAGTTCCACCGGGGCAACTAGCAAGGGCGGAAGGAACCCACTGTGGTCAGTGAAACCTCATCAAAGTCTGAGCGCAAAGGATTGCGCAGGGTCGTTGCGGCCTCCATGGCCGGCACCGTCGTCGAGTGGTACGAGTTCTTCCTCTATGCCACCGCTGCCACCCTGGTGTTCAACAAGATCTTCTTCCCGGATAACGGCAACGACCTGGATAACATCATCAAGGCTTTCCTGACCTACGCGGTGGGCTTCATCGCCCGGCCGATCGGCGGCATCGTCTTTGGCCACTTCGGCGACAAGTACGGGCGCAAGCACCTGCTGCAGGTGGCCATCGTGCTGGTCGGCGCCACCACCTTCCTCATGGGCTGCCTGCCCACCTTCAACTCCATCGGCTACGCGGCACCGGTCATGCTGATCGTCCTGCGCTTCGCCCAGGGTTTTGCCGTGGGCGGCGAATGGGGCGGCGCGGTGCTGCTGGTGGCCGAGCATGCGCCGAACAAGGAACGCGGCTTCTGGGCCTCATGGCCGCAGGCCGCGGTGCCGGTGGGCAACCTGCTGGCCACGATCGTCCTGCTGGTGCTCTCCTCGGCACTGAGCGACCAGGCCTTCCTGGCCTGGGGCTGGCGCGTGGGCTTCTGGCTCTCGGTAGTGATCGTGGTCGTTGGCTACTACATCCGCACCCGCGTGTCCGATGCCCCGATCTTCCAGGAGGCCAAGGCGGAGCTGGAACAGAATGCCGCCGCCGGATATGGCGTCAAGGAAGTCTTCAAGCGCTACCCGCGCGGCGTCTTCACCGCGATGGGCCTGCGCTTTGGCGAGAACATCATGTACTACATGGTGGTGACCTTCTCCATCACCTACATGGCCACGCAGCTGAAGATGGATACCTCCACGATTCTCGGGCTGATGCTGATCGCCCACGTGATCCACGCGATCCTGGTCCCGCTGGTGGGCCGGTTTACCGATACCCGCGGACGCCGCCCGGTCTATGGCACGGGCGTGATCCTCATGATGATCTGGGGCGTGGCGGCCTTCCCGCTGTTCAACACCGCCAACCACGCGATCATCCTGTCCACCATCGTGCTCGGCCTGGCGGTGCACGCCCTGATGTATGCCGGCCAGCCGGCGATCATGGCAGAGATGTTCCCGACCCGGATGCGCTACTCGGGCGTATCGCTGGGCTACCAGGTCACCTCGATCGTGGCCGGTTCCATGGCGCCGATCATCGCCACCTGGCTTCTGAAGGTCTACGGCTCGTGGGTTCCGGTGGCTGGATACATTGTCTTCGCGGCACTGGTCACCCTGGTAGCCGTGTACTTCATGAAGGAAACCAGGGGCGCCGATTTGGGTGCGATCGATGAAGCGGACCGCTTGGCCACCGGAGGCGATGGCGCAGCGGCACAGCAGATGAATGCGAAGAAATAGCTTCCCGCTTGCCGCAGAACAATGGCCAGTCCCTTGCGGGGCTGGCCATTATCGCGCTAATTGGCTCGCAGCAGTGCCCGCTCGGAGATGACGCCGCACAGCAGAAGAGTCTGGCAGGCCAGCATGCCTGGAATATATCGGGCGAAGCCTTCCGAGCTTTCTAGCAGACAGCTTGTTGCGAAATACATGATGTTGGTCAGCGTCAAGGATATGGCGATGGAAAGGAGTCGTTGTCGTTTCGTTACTCCCTGCCACAGCGGGATCTGACCTGTCTCAGAGTCGTCTTCGCTTTTGACCAGCCCAAAATACTTCAGCATCATGCTCCTGCCTGTGATCATTCAAAAGACTACTTAGTCATTCAGTTGTCTTATTTAGAGCTTAGCGAGGTGTCATAAGAAAATGAATCCTACTTTTGGAGGAGGGGCAATGTGCGCAGTTCCCTGCGTCGTACGCTCCTCCGTCTGCGATGGAGGAGCCGTAGAATCGTCGCCTGGGGCCACAACCCAAATAAGGAGTACCCATGCAACCGTGCAGACTGTATATTTTGGGTGGCAGCGGGAGCGGAACCACCACACTGGGCCGTTCCATCGCCGATGCCTGGTCTGTTCCCCATGCGGATTCGGACGACTACTTCTGGGTACCTACCGACCCGCCCTACACGCAGCAGCGAAACCCTGCCAGAAGGGTGGAATTGATGCTGGAGATTTTTGCGCGGCGTTCGGCCTGGGTGCTTTCCGGCGCGATGAGCGGCTGGGGAGAGAAGATCCTGCAACGATGCGATGCCGTGGTGTTCTTGACGCTCGGTACACCAGAACGCCTGCGGCGTATTAAGCAGCGAGAAATCATCCGACGAGCCGGCGAGGAGATCAATACCGGGGCTTTTGGCGAATTCCTGGCCTGGGCCAGCAATTATGACGATCCAGAATTCAGCGGGCGCAGCCGCGCACGGCACGAAGCTTGGCTGAAAACCTTGGATCGACCGGTGCTGCGCCTGGAAAGCTCGAGCAGCGTGCACGAGCTGCGTGACGCGGTGCTTAGCTGGGAACCTGGTTGCCGAAGGGGAGTATGAACCAATCCCCATGGGCGGCCGCATCATTCAGCGCCCGCACGGTTGCCTGGACCGCCTTGCTGCGCAGCGCCTCCTCGCGGCCCACGAGCCAATATTCGGAGAGGTAGCTGAACTGGTCATGCAAGACCGGAATCAGATTCGGATAGTGCTTGGAGAGGAAGACCGGAAGCAGCCCAAGCCCCGCATGGTTCATGGTTGCCGCGTACTGGACCGCAATGCTGGTCGAAGAAATCGCACGATGCATTGGCGGCAGGTGGCTGGTTGCCTCGTCCAGCTTGTCCACGGTCAACGCCGTATCAATGTAGTAATTCAAGCTGTGGCCTGCCAGTTCCGACAGCTGGTGCGGGGTTCCGTGGGCCTGAAGATATTCGGCCGTGGCGTACAGCCGCAATTCATAATCCATGAGCTTGGTGGAAGCTGCCTTGCGCACGCTGGGCTGCCCGATGACAATCTCCAGATCCATGCCGGTGCGCGTCTGCCGGGCGCGGGTGGTTTCCGAGACTATTTCGAACACCAGTTGCGGGTGCTTGGCCTGCAGCTTCGCCAAGGCGGGCGCCGCCAGATGCGCGCTGAAGGCATCGGGTGCTGCCAGCCGCACATGCCCGGTCAGCGTGGGGGAATCCTCTTCGGTGCTGATGGCGGCCACTGCCTGCTCGATGGCTTCGGCACTGGCCATGGCCCGGCGGCCCAAATCCGTCAGCTCCCAGCCATTAGGGGTATGCGCCAGGAGGTGGCCGCCCATGGCCTTTTGCAATGCGTCGATGCGCCGGGAGATCGTCGAGTGGTTCACCCCGAGAACCGCTGCCGCCGCGGTGTACCGGCCCAAGCGGGCCACGGTGAGCAAGGCAATCAGGGATTCAAGGTGGCGGTAATCGATCTGGCGGTCCATGGCACCAGTCTGCCATGCACGGTGTGCGCTGGCGCACACCGTGCATGCGCAATTGGCATGCTTCGGACCATTGAGCGCCCGGCATCCAGGAACCTACGCTGGCCTGAGAAGACAAAACTCGATGGCGAGGGGAAAACCAATGAGCAGCTACGCATGGATCGGACTGGGCAATATGGGCGGGCCAATGACCGCCAACCTGGTGTCGGCCGGGCACACAGTGAAAGGCTTCGACCTCAACGAACAAGCCTGCGCCGCGGCAGCGCAGGGCGGGGTTCAGATCGCCGGATCCATCGCCGAGGCCATGGAGGGCGTCGATGCGGTCTTCACCATGCTGCCCAAGGGCCAGCATGTGCGCGCGGTCTATGAGGGCGAAGCAGGGATCTGGGCCCACGCCACGGACCAGATGCTGCTGATCGATTCCTCCACCGTGGACATCGAAACCTCCCGGTACATCCACGAAGGCTCGGCGCAGCGTGGGCTGAACTTTGTGGATGCACCGGTGTCCGGCGGAATTTCCGGCGCGGCGGCAGGAACCCTGGCGTTCATGCTCGGCGGGGAGGCACAGCTCATGGAGCGAGCCACTGGCTATATCGCCCCGATGAGCGGGCGGACCATTGTCGCCGGGGCCGCCAGCATGGGCATTGCCGCCAAGATCTGCAACAACATGATGCTCTTCATTGACCTGATGGCCAGTGCCGAGGGATCGCAACTGGCCGAAAAGCTCGGATTGGATCCCAAGGTGTTCTGGGAGATCGCCTCGGTCTCCTCGGGACGGTCCTGGGCCCAGCAGACCTGGTACCCGGTCCCGGATGTCATCGATACCGCCGCGGCCAACAACAACTTCGAGGCCACCTTCCGCACCGATCTGGCGCGCAAGGATGTGGGCCTGGCGCTGGACGCGGGCGAAAGCACCGGGGTGCGCCTGCCCGCGGCAACCCTGGCCAGGGATCACTTTGATGAGCTGATCGCCCAGGGGCTGGGGGATAGGGACTGTTCGCTGATCGTCAAGAACCTGTTGCCCGATGAATTGGTTCGTGGGTGGGACCCCGAGAAGGCCAGCTAGCATGCGGATCCAGGCTTCCGTCCTTGAACAGCAGGAGAATCAGCGACCCTATGCCAAGCACCGGCCGCTAACGCTGCGCGAAGTGCAGCTTCAGGAACCGGGTCCCGGCGAAGTTCTGGTGCGGATCACCGCGGCGGGGCTGTGCCATTCGGACCTGTCGGTGATTGATGGCAACCGGTCTCGCCCGGTGCCCATGGTGCTCGGCCACGAGTCGGCGGGCATTATTGAACAGGCCGGGCCCGGGGTGGAACTCGCTCTGGGGCAGCAGGTGATTTCGGTATTCCTGCCGCGTTGCGAAAACTGCGCTGCCTGTGCCACCGGAGGCAAACTGCCCTGCACCGCCGGCACCGAAGCCAATACGGCAGGAACACTGCTCACCGGCGCTCGCCGACTGGTGATGGACGGACAGCCGGTCCACCACCATCTGGGGGTTTCGGCCTTCGCCAACTATGCGGTGATGGATGCGCGCAGCCTGGTGGCCGTCGGCAACGACGTACCGCCGGAAGTTGCTGCTGTGCTGGGGTGCGCGGTGCTCACCGGTGGCGGTGCCCTGCGCAATGCCGCCGGTGCCAGCGGGTCCGAAGATGTGGCCATCGTCGGGCTCGGCGGAGTGGGCATGGCCGCGTTATTAGTGGCCGTGGGGCAGCGCACCACCGGCAAGATCCTGGCCATTGACGCCAATGAGGACAAGCTGGCCGTGGCCCTGGAACTGGGCGCCGACGCGGCCTGCACACCGCAAGAGGTGGCTGGCCGCAGCGCAGAAATTGCCATAGAGGCCGCCGGGCACCCACGGGCCTTTGAAACCGCACTGGCTGCCACGGCCGTGGGCGGAACGCTGGTGACCGTCGGGCTGCCGGCGCCCGGGGCAATGAGCGCTATCGAGCCGCTGTCCCTGACCGCAGGGGCGCGAACCATCATCGGCAGCTATATGGGTTCGGCCCTGCCGGCCAACGACATTCCCTACTATGAGGGCCTCTGGCGGGCGGGCAGGCTCCCGGTGCAGAAGCTGGTGCGCACCCGGCCGATGGAACAGATCAACGAGGCGCTGGACGAACTGGCCGAAGGACGCTCGGTGCGCCAGGTGCTGCTGCCGTGACTAGTAGAATCGAGGGGTGACTGATTCGACCGCCGGCCCACGGGCACTGGCAACTCTGACCGATATCCGGGTGTTCGACTACCTGTGTGCCGCTCCTGCTACACGCACCCAGATTTCCGCGGACCTGGGAATTTCCAAGCCCACGGCATCCCAGGCGATCTCCCGCCTGCAGGAGAACGGGCTGGCGATCGCCATTGACCGTCCGGCGGAGACCAAGCGCGGTCGAACCCCTGAGCGGTACGCGCTGCGCAGCGAGTACGGGCATGTGCTGGCCTTGTGCCTGCAAGCAGAATCCCTGCAGGTTCGGGCCACCGATCTATCGGGAACGATCCTGGTTGATCGCCTCTACCCGTTGACCCCGCACATCAGTGCCGGGGAAGTGGAGAAGATGGCGGCCACCGAAATTGCCAGGGTGCACAAGCAGCTGCGCTCGCCGTTGCTGGCCGCCGCGGTCAGCCAGGCCGCACCGGTGTTGCGCGAGGATGCAGAACGCGTGGTTCCCACCGTGATTTTCCCTGCCTCTGGTGCCAACTTGGCCGGGCTGTTTGATGCCAGCGTTCCGGTGGTATTGGATAACGACGTGAACTGGATGGCCGTTGCCGAGGCCGAAAGCACCGATGGGTCGTTGATGATGCTGTACATCGGAGCTGGCTTGGGGGCCGGGCTGGTCATCGACGGAAAACTTCACCGCGGACGCCATGGCACGGCCGGCGAGCTGGAGAACCAGTTGCTCGGCGAGAAGAACCTGCGCGAGGTTCTGGACGAGCTGGGAATGTTCCAGACCCGGATTCTCTGGGAGAAACTGGCCGACCAGCGAACGTGGCCGGTCTTCTTGCGGCCGCTGGGCCAGGTCGTGGCCAATCTGGTCGGCTTCGTGGACCCGCAGCAACTGGTTGTCACCGGCCCGGCAGTGACCGAAGAACTATGCGCGGCGCTGGCTGAAGAGGTCAATGGCAGATTGCTGGTGCCAGTGACCGTGCGCCCCTCGTCCCTTGGCGTGCAGTCGGCCGCCCATGGTGCGGTGGCCGGAGCCCGGGACATCGCCTTGGAAAATCTTTGGGAAAACTACCGAGAACGTTGACCAAACGCCGGAAGCTATATATCGTAAAGAGTCCTTAAAATTTCTTTGCAACGTTGGGGAGAATCCTGATGGCATCATCTGCCGCACCGGCATCCAAGTCGCAGTTCGCTGCCATCGGCCTTGACATGGGCGGATCATCGATCAAGTACGCCTTGGTCGGAACGGACGGAAAACTTGTCGAAAGCACGCTGAACAAGGCGATCACCCCAGAGGGCGCGCATCCAGAGGCCGTCGCCGAAGTCATGGCGCAGATTGTCCGCGACCTGCAAGAGGCCACTGGCGAGGATCTGGCGGGCATCCCCGCTGGGGTAGCCGTGCCTGGCATCGTCATCGACGGAGTAGTGCATTCGGCCGCGAATATCGACAAGGCCTGGATCGGATTGGATGCCACCGCCATGTTCAGCAAGGTGCTGGACCGCGATGTCTACCTGCTTAATGACGCTGACGCCGCCGGCATGGCAGAGGTGTACGCAGGCGCCGGCTCCAAGGACGGTGCGCCGCTGAAGGGCAGCACCCTGCTGCTGACCCTGGGCACCGGAATCGGTTCGGCCTTCTTCCGCGATGGAGTGCTCTTCCCCAATGTGGAATTCGGGCACCTGGAAATCGACGGATTCGATGCAGAAAGCAAAGCCGCCGCACGCGTCATGCGCGAAGAAAACCTGAGCTGGGACGAGTACATTGCGCGCCTGCAACGCTACCTGTCCCATGTGGAATTCCTCTGCAGCCCTGACTTGATTGTCATCGGCGGCGCAATCTCCGAGGACCACGAGCACTTCTTGCCTAAGCTGGATGTGAGGGCAAAACTCATTCCCGCAGAATTCAACAACGCCGCCGGGGTGTTGGGCGCCGCGCAACGCGCCATGCATCCGGGCTCTTAGGAAGCACATGCATACCATTGACCCGAACGCCCAGATCAAGCTCGTTGCCGTCGACATGGACGGCACCTTTTTGGACGGTGACGGTCAAATCCCGGATCAAGCCTGGGGCGTGATCGACCAGCTGGCGCAGCGCGGCATCAAGTTCGTGCCCGCTTCTGGAAGGCAGTTCGCTACCTTGCGCGAGCAATTCGCCCAGCTCGGAGAGATCGCCATCATCGCCGAAAACGGCACAGTGGTCATGGATGGGGAGAATGAGATCTACTCCAACATCATTGATCGCGCTTTGGTGAACTCGGTGATCGAGACCGTGCGGCAGCAGGGCGCCCTGGATGCCGGACTTGTATTGTGCGGCCGCCGCACAGCCTATGTGGAGCGCCCGGACCAGAAGTTCGCCGATGCCGTCGCCCCGTACTACCGCGCGGTGCAGGTGGTGGAGAACCTCAACGACGTTGAGGACGAAATCATCAAGATGGCCGTGAACGTGGGCACCAGCAAGGTCCAGGAAATGGCGGACGCCCTCGATGTGCCGCTGCAGGTGGTGATCTCCGGAAGCCACTGGGTGGATGCCATGAACCACGGGGTGCACAAGGGACTGGCGCTGGGTGCCCTGCAAAAGGAGTTGGGCATCAGCGATGACGAAACGGTGGTGTTTGGCGACTACCCCAATGATCTGGAAATGATCAAGACAGCCACCTACTCCTTCGCCATGGCCAATGCCCATCCCGAGGTGGCAGCAGCAGCAAACTTCACTGCGCCAGCGAACACCGAACACGGTGTCCTGCAGGTTCTGCGCGCCTACCTCGAAGGGCGCACGCAGCTTTAGCAGGCAGCGGCTTTCCGGCTGGCTACCGAGCCAGGTAGTGCCCCAGCCCGGCCAAGGCGGCGCGCACCCCGGTGGCCAGGGAAAGCTCGTAGTCAGGCAGGAAGAAGGGCGAGTGGTTGACCGGCGGAGCGTCTTCCCGCGGGAGAAACCCGCCAAAGAACCAGTACACGTAGGGAACCGAGATCTCGTCGCCTAGCGCGCCGAAATCCTCCGAACCCATCGCCGCGGGCAAATCCGCGACCTGCTCGCCGCCCAGTTCGCCGATGAGAGCCTGCTTGACACGCTGCGTGTGCTCGGGGTTGTTGTGCAGCTTGGGGAAGGAATTCAGGGCTTCGATCTGAGGTGCCGGGGCATCCGAAGCGGCCGCTTCTGCCTGCACGATGCGAGTGACTCCGTCCAGCACCTGGGTGCGGGTTTCCTCGTCGAACGTCCTGATATTCAAGGTGAATTCCGCGCGGTCCGGAATGATGTTCTCTTTCAGCCCGGCGTGGAATGACCCGCAGGTGAGCACCGCGGGAGACTGCGGGTGCAGTTCACGCGAGACCAGGGACTGCAGGCGGGTGATGGTGTAAGCACCTTGGACAATGGGGTCGATCGAGTCCTGGGGCTGTGAGCCGTGGGACTGCTTGCCGTGCAGGGTCACTTTGAGCGAGTCGGCCATGGCCATGGCAGGGCCGCTGGTCAACCCGATGGTGCCGGCGGGGAAGGGGAAAACATGTTGCCCGAGGATGACCGATGGCTTGGGGGCCTTGTCCCATAGTCCGTCATCGAGCATTGCCCTGGCCCCGGCGCTGGTTTCCTCGCCCGGCTGGAAGATCCAGACGATGGTTCCGCCCCATGCCGCAGTCTGCTCGGCCAGCCGGGCGGCCGCGGTGAGGGCCGCAGCGACGTGGGTGTCATGGCCGCAGCCATGCATCACAGGTACATCGGTGCCGTCGGCCAGCTGGCCGCGAGCCGTCGAGGCGTAGTCGGCCCCTGTATCCTCGGCAATGGGCAGGCCGTCGGTATCGGCTCGGAAAGCGACGACCGGGCCTTCGCCATTGCGCTGGATGCCGACCACTCCGGTTCCTCCGCAGAGGAAGTTTTCGATGCCCAGGGCATCGAGCTGCTGGCCGATATAGGCGGCCGTCTGGTGTTCCTGCATGGACAATTCCGGGTGGGCATGCAGATGCCGGTACATCTGATGCATGTGCGCAGCCTGCTCGGCGGTCAGAGCGGTCTGCAAGGCAGTGGGGGATTCGGTATTCACGATGACTCCTCTTAGTCGGCAGCGGGGGTGTGGATTGCTTTGCGGTCCCGCACGATCCAGGAAACGATGATCGAAAAAAGCACCACGAGTGCTGTTCCGAACAGGGCCAGGGATGGAAGAAGCGGGATTACCACGAAGTACATGATCAGCGAGAGCGCAATGGCCACGATGGTGGGGCGAACCTGCTTCATGGCGACAATCGCCTGGACCAGCACCGCGCCCATGAGCGAGGGCAGGATATAGACGCGGGCAACCTCGATCATTTCTGTGGGGATGACCGATACGAGCCACGATCCGAAGATTCCGACGAACACCAAGAGGCTGGTCAGGTGGACGGTAGCAGCTCCGCCGATGGCCATCACAGCAGCCAGGTCGCCGCGGCGGGTGCCGGGCTTGGCATCGATCGCGGACTGGGCCACGATGGCTGCCGGGAGCAGCTTATTGGAAATATTGCCGATCATGAAGGCCTGGTACATCGCCGCTGATCCGAGAATCGGGAAATACGTCAGCGGCTCGACAATCCAGAAGACTCCGAAGGTGGCCGCGACCGCAGCCAGGGCAACCAAGAGCATCGAAGGACTGATCTGGAGCCCTGAGAAGAAGACGAGGTAGATGGGGCCGAGCAGGGAGAGGATCAATCCCGCGGTCATGGTCAGCGATCCGTAGCGCGTAGTCTGGCTCTCGAAACGGGCCATCGAGGCGTCGGCGTTGGTCAATGTTGGTGTGCTCATGAGTTCTGTCCTTTCATGCCGGCTATGCGGTGTGCATCAGATATCCGGCGGTTATGGAGATCAGGATCGCGAATCCCAAGGCCCATTCCTTGAGCCATTTGGCATGGAGCACTTTGGCAAGGAAAAGGAAGAAGGCCATTGAAGCTGCCGAGATCAGTACCAGCATCATGTGGATGCTGGACTTGGGGATTTCAGCGATGGTCAGCATGCTGAAGGCTCCAAGCAGAGCCGCCGTGGGGATCAAGGCCATTGCCGCCGGATTGCGCTTGGCCAAGGATTTGCCGCCGCGCTTCAACACCGGAGTCAGCAGCAGGGTGCACAGCATCCACATGGCGCCCGAAAGGCTCATGGCCATGAAGGCCACCGCAAAAACCTGCTGGGTGTAGTTCTCCCCGCCGAGAATGGCTCCCATGGATTGGGCCGCGAGATTAGCGCTGGCCGTTTCCGTGGAAGCCGAACCGATCAGCCCGATGCGAACGAGGACCGCTGGGGTACCGAAAAGCGCCAGCAAGGCGATAGCCACCAGGACCACTGAGAGGGAAGGCCCGATCGATGCGACGGCACCGGCGCGAAAGGCTTCCTTGACTTCGCGCACCGGCATATCCACATGTGGTGCCGCGGCCTTGGCGGCTCGGACATAGAGGATGGTCTGGATGAAGATCACCGCAAAAACGCCCAGGGCGCAGAACCACAGGAAAGGGTTGTTGGCGATAGCCAGGATGTCGGTTGATCCTGGATCTCCGGCTGAAAGCGGGAAATGCATCGGAACTCCTTAGGTTTTAGTTGCTTGACGTGACGCGCATCTCATTTCAATCAAGGTTCCCTGTGGGGTGATCCTTTGGCAAGGAATGTGTGAATCGGCCACATTTTTGGCCAAATACCCCAATCTGGAAAGTTTTCGCGAGATCTATTCCGTTTACGGTCAGCATAAGTGGATGATTGTGGCACAAATCGCAATATCGAAACAGCTAGGTGGAAACGGCCATGAACGAGATTCAACATTTGAGCGCGACTGAATTGACGGGGAAGATCCGCAGTCGCGAACTTTCGGCCCGTGAAGCCCTGGAGAGCCATATCCAGGCGATTGGGGAAGTTAATGCCCAGATCAACGCCGTGGTCATCACGGATTTTGATCGTGCGCGAACACTTGCGGCGGCCGCGGATGAGGCCACTGCCAGAAATGAGCCGACGGGGGTGCTGCATGGTTTGCCCATGACGCACAAGGACACGTTCAATACTGCTGGCCTGCTCTCTACGCAGGGTTCGCTCGCATTGAAGGACAACGTCCCGGAGCACGACGATCTGCAAATCGCCCGACTTGCCGCCGCAGGTGCGATCAGGACCGGGAAGAGCAATGTCCCGGAATTCGGTGCAGGATCGCATACCTTCAACGAGGTCTACGGCACCACCACAAATCCCTATGCCGTGGATCGATCTGCGGGCGGTTCCTCAGGGGGCGTTGCCGCCGCGGTCGCTGCCCGGATCCAGCCGCTCGGTGACGGTTCGGACATGGGTGGTTCGCTGCGCATTCCCGCGAGTTTCTGCAACGTCATCGGCTTCCGCCCTTCATACGGGGTGATCCCCTTGGAAGCGCCATCCAATGCATACTCGTGGCTAGCGCGCTCTGGCCCCATTGCGCGCACCGTGGAGGACATCGCGCTATTCATGCGAGCCAGCACCGGTGACCACGCAATAGCGACCCCGAACAACCTAACTCCAGGTGATTTCAAGACGCCGATCCCGGATTTGCGCGGGGCTCGAATTGGCTACAGCTTCGACTTCGGAATCGGTGTCCCGGTGGAGCGCGAAGTCATCGAGGTCCTGCAGCGCCAGCTGTCGTTGTTCGAGCTGGCTGGTGCCATTGTCGAGGAGGCATGCATGGATTTTTCGGATGCAGATGAAGTCTTCGGCAACGTCCGCGCCTTCGACTTCGCAACCAATCTCGGCGGCCTGGTCCGCAGCCATGAATCCCTGATCAAGCCAGAAGTCCTCTGGAACGTGAAGAAGGGGCTGGAGCTTGACGCTGCGGCCATGATTTCAACCATGGCGGCCCGCACCCGGCTGGAGCATGCAGTGCAGAACTATTTCTCGCGCTACGACCTGTTTCTCTCCCCGGCTGCCCAGGTCCTGCCCTTTGACGCCACCCAGCGCTGGCCCGAGCGGATCGCTGGCACCCCGGCCGAGACTTACCTGGACTGGATGCGCTCGGCCTGCCTGCTCTCCGCCACGGGCTTGCCGGTCATATCCATGCCCGGCGGTTTCACCGAATCCGGGATTCCGGTGGGATGGCAGATGGCTGCGAATCACTACCACGATGTCCAGCTGCTCGATTGGGCCGCCGGATACGAAGAGCAGACCCGCTTTGCAGATCAGCTGCCACGCCTGGTGGCCGATCCGGCGTCGGTAGCGGCCAGCGAAATCAAGACGGCAACTCTCTGAAGAAGAATTGGCGAAAGGCAGGCCGTACAGGCAGTGCGCATCCCCGTCACGTGCCACTGCTGCCGGCGGGTTCCGCAAGCGCGAAATGTGCACTGGTCAGCCACAACCAGGTCCAGACGTGCAAGGATTGAGCAGGTGGGGGTTTCACAAGGGCATTCTGCGAGCGCTGTTTCCAGCGGACCCCGTGGGCAATCCGCAGGCAAAGATGCCGCTAGATGGTGGAGGGAGCTGGAGCGATGATTGAGCTCAGCACGGTTCAGCGCAGAATCATTGCTGCGCTCCAGGTGGACGGGCGGGCCACGTGGAGGAAGGTTGCTTCGGCCCTGGATTTGCCCGAACGCTCGGTATCCCGCCATGGTGCATGGCTGCTCGAAAACGGGCTGGTCACGGTGGCAGGCATCCGCCACCGAGAGCACTCGCTGCTCATCGCTTGTGCCTGCGCTCCGGGTGCAGGACGGATTGCGAGCGCATCGCTGTCGTCACGACCGGATACGAGCTTCGCGTATCAGGTCACTGGCAGGGAAGACCTCATAGTGGAAATGCACTACTCCGGAGATGTGACGGAGGTATTGACCCTGGAACTTCCTGCCACGCCCGGCGTTTCATCGATCGTCGTGTACCCGATATTGAAGTACTTCAAGACCATTCGAGGATGGCGCCTGGGCTCGTTGAAGCCCGCAGAAGAAGCGGCGCTTCAGACGGGCCCGGATGTGACGAGCTGGCAGATCCAGCCGAACCTGAACCCGAAGGACGAACAGATCATCGCCGCCTTGCAAGAAGACGGCAGGGCGAGTTTTGAATCAATTGCCCGGCGAGTAGCCATGAGCGAGACCTCGGTGGCGCGGCGAATCGACTGGCTGCTGACCACGGGACAAATTTCTATTCGTGCCCTCGTGGAGCCATCCGTGGTTGGCCTTGCCGTTGAAGCAATGCTATGGGTTTCTACAACATCTTCAGACGTCGAGAGGCTGGGCCAGCATCTGGCCACGCGCCCCGAAGTGCGCTATGCGGCGGCCGTGGCGGGCGACTGCCAGCTGGTGGTTGACGTGACAGTTGCCAACCATGCTGAACTCTACGAATTCATATCCGGCATTGGATGGGCCGGGGCGATGATCCAGATCAAGACGTCTTTGGTCGTGGACGCGCGAAAACGTGGCGGGCGCCTGATCAGCAAGTGACCGGAAGCCGGAACGGAACCCCGGAGGCGGTTCGGAGTTAACCTGGATTCCAACTGCCGGTGAGTCATATTTCGCTGTTGGTCGGCACCTGCGTAAATGCCAGATGAACTTTCGGGACGGCTACGGGCAATCTGCGTAATATGCCAATTTTCGTCTTGCTACCGTCGGGTAGTGACATACTCTCGCTCTATTGAGTGCTCTGAAAACCACTCAGAAGGTTAACAACCAGTTAACCAAGCAGGGTGAAAGGAATACCGGCAACCGTGAGCAAGAGGTTGACCTTCGGGAAGAACCAAGCCGTCGCGACTCCAGAAAGTGCATGGCGAAAACGCAAAGACGCGTGGGAACACCTCGGCTACGTGCTGAGCGAGATTTCCTCTGAACACCAGGATGGCCCCGGCCGCAAAGAACATGAACTAGAAGCCGGCAGGTTGCTGGGGCTGTTGGCCTCCATTGAACCTTATTGGGCAAACCCCGGCCTGGACTATTTCAACGAAGTATCCGGACTAATGTCCAGCGGCCACTACGCCGACGCCATGCGCTTGGTCTATCAAGCCAACCAGTCGTTCAGGACCATTACGCAGTACGTGGATCTTGAAGGGCACGAAGGCATCCAGGCAGAAACCGACGAACCGGGCACCAGCACCCCGGGCGGGACGAAACCCTACGTGCCGATGGTCGAGATCCTGCTGCTGGATAATGGGCCAGCCGATGAGATTGCGCGGTTCACCGAGGAACTGGCCGCACAACGCCAGCGCACCGATCCATTCCACTACAACTTCATCGTGGTGCCCAGCGTCGAAGACGCCCTCGCCGCCGTCTTGATCAATCCAAGCATTCAAGGAGTGGTGCTCACAGCCCGCTTTGAACTGGCCACGCGGCGCAGGCTCTCGTCAACACTGCATAAGTTCATTGTGAACCGCACCGCCGGCTACTTCGAGTCGACTCGTCAGATCCAGCGGCTGCTGGATCTGGAAGAGATCCTGGATAAGCTGCATCCGCAGATCCCGGTCTACCTGATGGCCGGTGTGGCGCTGGAATCCATTGCCCATGAGATCACCGGGCGGTTCCGCCGCATCTTCTCGCGCAACGACGGCATGGACTTGCACCTGTCGATCATTGCCGAAGTGATCGAGCGCTATCACACGCCGTTTTTCAACGCCTTGCAGAAGCACGCCAAACGGCCCGGCGGCGTATTCCACGCCATGCCCATCTCGCGTGCCGGGTCAGTGCAAAATTCACCGTGGGCACGGGACCTGGTGGATTTTTATGGCAAGAACCTGTTGCTGGCCGAAACCTCGGCAACCTCCGGAGGGCTGGACTCCCTGCTGGATCCGCAGAGCTCAATCAAGAAGGCCCACGAGCTGGCCGCTCGCGCTTTCGGAAGCCACCGCACCTACTTTGTCACCAACGGAACTTCGACAGCCAACAAGATCGTGCACCAATCGATCCTGGCACCGGGTGATATCGTCCTGGTGGATCGCAACTGCCACAAGTCCCACCACTATTCGCTAGTGCTCGCCGGTGCCCACGTGAGCTACCTTGAGGCCTACCCGCTGAACGAGCACTCCATGTACGGGGCTGTTCCACTGCGGGACATCAAGGCCCGGTTGCTGCAATTGCGGCGCGAAGGGTTGCTGCACAAGGTCAAAATGGTGACCCTGACCAACTGCACCTTCGACGGCATCATCTACGACCCGCGCAGGGTCATGGAAGAGTGCCTGGCCATCAAACCGGATCTGGTCTTCCTGTGGGATGAAGCGTGGTTTGCCTTCGCCAGCTTCCACCCGGTGTACCGGCAGCGCACCGCGATGAGCGTTGCCAAGGTGCTGGAAGAAGAGATGGAAACGCAGGAATACCAGCAGCGCCATGCCCGGCAAGCCAAGGACCTGCCAGCGCCTGGAACCAGCGACCGGCCTGAGAATGATGACGCATGGCTGAACACGCGGTTGATTCCAGATCCGGAACAGGTTCGCTTGCGTGTGTACTCCACCCAATCCACGCACAAGACGCTGACCTCGCTGCGCCAGGGATCCATGATCCACGTCTTTGACCAGGACTTCGCGATGCGCAATCTCAACGCCTTCCGCGAGGCCTACATGACCCACACCTCGACTTCGCCGAACTACCAGATCTTGGCGTCGCTGGATATCGGCCGGCGCCAGGCGGAGCTGGAAGGCTATGCCCTGGTGCAGCGCCAAGTGGATTTGGCGCAGTCCATTTGCCGGGCCATGGGCCGAAACACTTTGCTGGGCAAGTACTTCCGGATCTTGGATTCCAAGGACCTGATTCCCGCCGACTACCGGTGCTCTACCAGCGCGACGCCGGTCCGCGACGGATTGGCCGCCTGGGATGAGGCCTGGCAAAACGACGAGTTCGTGGTGGACCCCTCGAGATTGACCTTGGACATCAGCAGGACCGGGGTGGACGGGGATACCTTCAAGCACCAGTACCTGATGGACGGGCATTCCATCCAGGTCAACAAGACCAGCCGCACCTCGGTGCTGCTGATGACCAATATCGGAACCACCCGTTCCGCCGTGGCGCACCTGATTGAAGTCCTGGTGAAAATCGCCGAGGAGCTGGAACGGAAAAAGCGCCTTGACGGGCGAGTGCTGGCCATGGGCAAGACGACCGATCAGCATCAGGTCTGCCTTCCGGACTTCAGTTTCTTCGCGCCGGAATTCGATACCGGGGGCGGCAGCGGCGATCTGCGCAAAGCCTACTACCTGACCTATCAGGATCCGGCGACGCACTTCCTGTCTTCGGCACAGATCCGCGCAAGGATTATCGCTGGGGAGCAGATCGTTTCGGCCGTGTTTGTCACTCCCTATCCGCCAGGATTCCCGGTGCTGGTGCCAGGCCAGGTGGTCACCTTGAACATCCTGGATTACATGGACCGGCTGGATACCCGCGAGATCCATGGCTATCACCAGGATCTCGGGTACCAGGTGTTCACCCATGAATCCCTGGAAGAGCTGAAACCAGCCAGCTCAACGGCGTAGGCTCCAAAACCTGAATGGCACCCGCGAAAGCGGGTGCCATTCAGGTTAAGGATCGAGCCGTTATTGCTGGGCGGCCAAATAGTTTGAGACTGCTTCAAAAGCCCTGATGGTGGGGAAGAGCTTGGAAGCATCCTGCGGCAAGGGCCAGCTCGATAGCTTCACAGCCACCAACTTCGTTGCCGGATCCATGTAGATCATCTGGCCATGGATTCCCAACGCCACCGCGGCATTGGTGGCAGGGTTGGGAAACCAGATCTGGTTGCGATATCGGCCGCCAGGCATCATGTTGTCGGTGGGGGATTGGGCGAAAGCCTGCATCTGCATCGGGTCCGCGGTGAAGGTGTCGGCAAGCCAGTCTTCGGAAACGACCTGTTTTCCGGTCAAGGCCCTGCCGCCGTTGACGTACATATGCCCAAAGCGAGCGAGGTCGCGAAGCGTGGCATTAAAACCGCCATCGAACATTCCGGTTCCGAATTGGTCCACGCCCATGACCAGGTCTTGCTGTGCACCAATTTTTGACCAGATGCGCTCCGAAAGCAGTTCTTGCATCGGCGCGCCACCAGCAGATTCGAGCACCCAGCCCAGAACATCGGTTTCGCAAGAGCGATACTCGAAAGCGCCACCGTGAGCCGACTTGGCCTGCAAGGTCCGCAAGAATTCGTACATGCCGATGGGACCGACAGTTCCGTGGGCGGGTGCCCAGCCGATGGCCTCTTCGAGCAATCGTACTTCCGCGCCCGGGTCCAGGTACTCTTCCGAGAATTTGATGCCCGAGCGCATATCCAAAATATCGCGCACCCGTGCTCCGGCGTAGCCACTGGTGGCCAGCGCTGGAACATAGGTGGTGACTTCCTGTTCGGGATCCAGCAGCCCTGCATCAATCAGTGCACCTGCCAAGGTGCCGACCAGGGTTTTGCTCACGGACATCAGCAAATGGTCGGTCAGCGAGGTCATGGTGTTGTAGTACTTTTCCCAGAGAATCCTGCCGTTGTGCATGATGAGCACCGCATCGGTATTGGTCGCATGCATCACCCCGCGCACGGTCAGCGCCGGGTCGGTAATGCTGGCCTTGGCTACTTCCAGCTTTCCCATTTTTTCTTCGGCCAAATGAAGCTTCACAATCGGACCGTTGCCGCGGGAGACCTTTACGGTGGGGTGGATGCGGGCGATGTTCTGGAAAGAGCGCTTGATGTTCTGCGGGTACTGCCAGGTGGCAATGTTCAGCGCAGTGCTGGAGTTGCCAGAGGTGTTGGCCGACTGCGGCGCGGCGGCATCGGTGGCCTCAGTTGCCATGCTCTGCCGTTGGAACGTCAATGCCCTTGTATTGGGAGCGGATCGAGGCAATGAAGTGCTTGGCATCAATGCTGAGCTTGGTTTTCTTCTTGCCTTCGTACTGAAGTTTGGCCTTGGTGACCAGGACCCCAAGGTCGGCCCCTTTCCAGCGGTAGTCTTCTACGCCGTAAATGCGCAGGAAGAATGCTTCTTTATGCGATTGCAGTTGATGCCAGTCCAGTGCGGAACGAGAGAACTGCAGCTTGCCCCGTGAATCAAGGAAGTACTTTCCCGTGCGCGGTGCGTGGGTAATGTACTGGAGAATGTCATCGGTTTCCTTGATGATCATGTGGCTCCAGACATCTGCTCCACTCATCTCTTCCCAGCGGGCGTTGATCTCATCAACATCCAAGTCGAATTCGACATCCAAGAATTCAAGGAGGTGGAAGAGGAACAGCGGGATGTCCGCGTAGGCGCCGGCAGTGACGTTGGTAATGGCACTGGCACCGGAGATTCGCGGGTTCAGCTCACCGAGGTATACCTCGTCCGTATCGGTGTCAACGAGGACATCAACCTCGAAGAATCCGCGGTAGCCCGCGCTTTGCAAGCCGTTGCCCACCTTGCGGACCAGATCGATGGTGCGCGAGCGCTGCGAATCGGTGAGCACGTCGGGGTGCATCTCGTTGCCGCACCAGCCACCCTTGTACGGCGTCAATTCCTTGTAGCCGGCGAGTTCGGTCAGGATCGGTCCCACCACGGTGCCGCAGCCGGTGAGCACTGCTTCCACGGCAACCGGCTGGTTGTTAATCCGCTTCATGACCTTCAGCTCTTCGCCGATGATGTTCTTGGAGTGCTGCTTCCACTGCTGCTTGGCATCAATGAAGAACGTGGTCTTGCCCGAGTCGCCATATGGGGTTTGAACTACCAGGTCATCGCCGAGTCCGGCTTCATCGGCCAACTCCATGAGCTCTTCGTAGCTGGATGCCGTGCCCAGCACGTTGGGAACCGAAGGAGCACCTGCGGCGTTGCCAAGCTTGGTGGTGACAATCTTTGAATCCAGTTCCTCGCGCAGGGCAGCAGAAGGCAGTATCAGGTCGTAGCCGAGTTCTTCGCAGATCGCTTCGGTGTCTTCGTCGAAGAACACCATGGCGATCTTGGGGCGTGGCCCGCCGGGGGTGCACTGGGAGTCGATGTATTCGCGGACTTCGGGGTTTTCCAGCAGCCAGTTGTTGATTTCCTCAGCGCTTTGGAATTCGATGTAGGGCTTCTCAGCTGGCGTGAAGACCCGGGGATGGTGGCCATCCCAACCGTCGTAGTAGGTGATGTAGCTGAACTTGCGGACCCACCGGTCCAGTCCCAGCAGATTGACCGGGGTAGCACCGAGGAAAAAAATCGGAGTCTTGTTGGTGCGGAAGAAATGGCGCACTTCGCTCATGTTCTTCAGCTTGCGTTCAAAGGGCAGGACCCTGGAGGAGATCTCCTCAGGCAATTCCTGATTGTAGGCGGCATCAACAGCGACGTTGGCGCTCAGATGATCTGTAGCGGTGCGCGCCTTATGGCGCAGTTTGTCCAAATCGCTTGGCTTGGGCATGCGGGGGCGAGAAGCCGGGGCGTGGGCTTCAAGGATATTTGCCATGATGTGTTGCTGTCCTTTGAAACTGTCTGAAGGAGGGGCGATGGCACGAGAGAATGCGTGACAGTTTCATGCTCAAGTCCCATCGTGAGCAACAGTGGCTTTTGCGGTGAACGCGCGGTGAACATTGGCCCCGGATCTTCGTCTTTGACCTATGACTAGGAAAAAGATAAAAACACGGGGCCAATAAGCAGGCAACGTTACTGACTATTTCGATAGTTCAGCCGGCGATGGTGGCAGTGAAATTCGTTTCCTGGAATTCAAATCCCGCCTTGTCCAGAACCTCGCTGGTGACCTTTCGCCCGGTCAATGCGACGCGCGCATTGGAACCCATGACGGCCGCGCCGATCTTGGGCAGTACCGAGCCGGTGGGCAGCCCCGGCAGGCCGGCGACTGAACGCAGTGCAGCCATGACCTGCGCATTGCGCAAGGGCACGGGGCTGGTTCCATGAACCAAGCCGGCGGGAATCTGAGGCGATTCAAATCCGAGCATGCAACGAATCAGGCGCAGCCAATCCTGCAAGCCGATCCAGCTGAACCACTGCTGGCCATTGCCCATGGGGCCGCCCAGACCGGTATTGACCAGCATGTTCAGCGGACCGAGCAAGGGGGCATCCGGGTGCATTACCAGGGAGGTGCGCAGGATGTAGCGTCGGGCGGCGTTCACCTCGGCCTCGTTGAAGGCTTGCTCCCAGGCCGAGGCGACGCCGGTCATTTCCGGCAGCGCACGGTGGTCGGTAGGAATCGGGCTGGACTCGGTCAGCTCGGCTTCACCGGCATCGCCAAAGATCGCAGTGGTGCTCGACTGGATCCAGGTGGCCAGCGTTGGCGCTGCCGCTGCGGCCTGCGCCAAGGTCTGTGTGGAGGTCACGCGTGAATCGGTGAGGGCCGCAATATTCTGCGGGGTATTGCGCTTGTCCACACGCTCGCCAGCCAAGTTGATCAGATGAACCGGGTGATCGCTGTGCAGCACGCCGGTCCACGGTCCTTGATGCACGCCATCCCAGATGAATTGCTCGGCCGGGAAGTCGGTCTCGGCTTTGCGGGTGAGGACTGCTACCGACATTCCCCGGCAGACAAGGTCGGCGGCGAGGTTGCGGCCAAGGAATCCGCGGCCACCGGAAATGACAATCTGGGCATCGCGCTTGCGATGCGCGGTCGGAGCCACGATCTTGTACAGGCGTGCTGCGGCAACAGCGAAGTCCTTGCACAGGGCATTGGCCACGGTGAATTTAAAGGCTGCGGTGCCCGGACCGGAGAGGCGAACGGTGAAGTGCACCAGGCAGCCGTTTTCATGCTCGTCGACTTGCCAGCGCAAGGACATTTCGCCTGCCGGTTGCGGCTGGGTGAACTCGACCATTCGGGTTTGATGGTTGCGCCGGGTGATGCTTCCGGACGGTGCGGTGCTCCGGTGCAGGGGGCCAAACAGCTTGCCAGGTGGCAGGAGATCTACCTTGGTGCCAACTCCGCGCTGGTCGTCATGGACGACGAAGCCCTCGAAGCTTTTCATCCACAGGCCGGTTTGGGACAGGTTGCCGACGATGGAGTAGACGGCTTTGGGATCTGCGGCCAGGAACTGGGTTTCGGTGCGCTGCCAGTGGGTGAATTTATTCTGGGTGCTCATCGTGAAAGTTCCTTCCAGCTCGGGACATCGGGCATAGCTCAAGGCTACTGCGCCCGGGACGGTTATGCAGGTGCGACATCAAGGCCTGCGGGGTATGAAAAAAGCTTCCCGCAGCTGCTCACCATTATGGTTTGCTGCTGCGGGAAGCTTGATCAGTGGATTCCTAGGCGGTGACCTTCGAACCGACTTCCTTTTCCATCTCGGTGAATTCCGCATCGATGGTCGGGTTTGGCCGGAAGGTGGCCCGGGAGACCAGCCAGGCGACCAGCAGGGCAACGATGAAACCAGGAACGATTTCATACATGGCCGAGGACAGCGGCTTGATATTTCCCCAAATGAAGACCACTACGGCACCGGAAACCATGCCGGCGAATCCGCCAACAGCAGTCAGCTTGCGCCAGTACAGCGACAACAGGACGATCGGGCCGAAGGCGGCACCGAAGCCTGCCCAGGCGAAGGACACGAGCTCCAGGATCGAGGAGTTCGGGTTCAGCGCCAGCACTGCGGCAATGATGGCCACGAGCAGCACGCCGGAGCGACCAAGGTTGACCAGTGCTTTCGGCGAAGCCTTGCGGCCGGTGATGTTGTACAGGTCTTCTACCAGTGCCGAAGAGCAAACGATCAGCTGCGATGACATGGTGGACATGATCGCTGCCAAAACTGCGGCGAGCACCAGGCCGGCAATCAGCGGGTGGAAGAAGGTCTGGCTCAACAGCAAGAAGACGGTTTCGCTGCTGGACTTGTCCAGCGGCTTCTCGGCGAAGTACGCGACGCCAATGAATGCAGTAAGGATGGCACCCAAGGTAGTCAGGAGCATCCAGCCAATGCCGATGCGGCGGGCAGTTTTTGCCTCGCCTGGGGTGCGCAAGGCCATGAAGCGCACGATGATGTGCGGCTGGCCGAAGTAGCCCAGGCCCCACGCGGCGGTGGAGAAGATGGCAACCGCCGCCAGAATTGCGCTGTTGTCGTTGAACGACGAGAACAGGTTGAATGCATCCGGATTCAAGGAGGTGATCTTGGTGCTGATCTCCCCGATGTTGCCCATGTTGATCACGGCAACAATTGGCACAGAGATCAGAGCAATGAACATCAGGACGCCCTGGACCATGTCGGTCAGCGATGCGCCGAGGAAGCCGCCAAAGAGGGTGTAGAGCAAGGTAATGAAGGCGACGAAGAACATGCCCGAGAGGTAGGGCCAGCCGAAGGATGCGTCGAAGAACTTGCCGGCTGCCACCATGCCCGAAGAGACATAGAACGTGAAGAACACCAGAATGATCACGGCAGAACCGATGCGCAGCAGGTGCGCATTGTCCTTCAGCCGCTTCTCGAAGAAGCTGGGAATGGTGATCGCGTTCTCGGAGATGGCGGTGTAGGAACGTAGTCGCGGAGCGACATACTTCCAGTTCAGCCAGGCACCGATGAGCAGGCCGATGGCGATCCATGCCTCGTGCAGGCCGCCTAGGTAGATCGCTCCGGGAAGGCCCATGAGCAGCCAGCCGGACATGTCGGAGGCGCCGGCAGAGAGCGCGGCAACCCAGGGTTTCAGGCCGCGGTCGGCCAGCATGTAGTCGTCGATGTTGTTGGTTCGGCGATACGCCACATAGCCGATGCCAAGCATGGCGGCCATGTAGATCGCAATCGCAATCATCTGGAAAGTCTGGTCGGACATAGTTCCTCATTACCGTTGCTGTCCCGGATCGCTGGGGTGATCCGGGACGCGGATTCAAGTGGTGCGAGTCACCACTATGACACGAATTGCGCAGTTTGTCGCAAGTGCCGAAAATTTCAGGATGGTTTGTTTTCCTAATCGACCGTATCGAAGTCTTTGGGTGTAGCCAAAATTACGGAGTCGTCTGCGTCACTCATTCCCGGCTGTGCGTGCAGCATGTTGCGCACCGCTTGAATCCCCGGTGACTTGGTCGAAGAATGCCGCATTGCGGTGAAGATGGTGCGCGCCGGGGCGCCGGGCAAATCGACAGTGCGCAAGGCGCTGTGGTTCGAGCGCAGCACCAGATCCGGGAGCATCGCCACGGCATTTCCGGTCTGGACCAGTTCCACGTGGGCCTGGAGATCGGCGGTTTCGTAGCGCAGGTCCGGTTCGAAGCCTGCCAGCCGGCAGGCCTGCAGGGCCCAATGCCGGCTGGCGGCCCCATCTGGTTCCACCACCCAGGGCAAGGTGGCGGCATGTTCCAGCAGTGTGACCCGGTCGAAATCCTCATTGCCTGCCGCTCCACGCACCGGTAGGGCCAGGCGGATGGGATCGTGGGTGAGCATGCGGCGGTCAAGGCTGGCGTAGTGCGGGGCCGAATGGCCGGAGTATTGTTCGGCAACCACCAGGTCAAAGCTGCGGCTGCTCGTTTCCTGCAGTGCGTCGGCCGGTTCCTGCTGGCTCATTTCCACCCGGAGTTCCGGGTATTTTTCGCGCAATTCCCGCAAGACCGGCGGCATCAGGGCGAGCATTGCGGTCTGGAAGACGGCCAGCCTCACGGTGCCGGCAACCGTGGACATGGTGCCAGCCAAATCCGCTTCGGCCTGTTCCATGGCTTCGAGCAGGGTTTCGGTGTGGGCGACCAGCAGCTGGGCCTGGGCGGTGAGCTTCAGGGTGCGCCCGGTGCGGCGCAGCAAGGGCACCCCGGCTTCTGCCTCCAGCTGGCTCAGCTGCTGGGAAACCGAGGAGGGTGAGTACCTCAGCGAGTCGGCAACTTCGGCAATGGTTCCGCGGATGCTGAGCTCTCGGAGCAGCCGCAATCGTCGCAATTCAAGCACCGGTTTTCCGCCGTTCCTGTGGGTTGGATGTGATGCGTCTCAATACATTAGCAAACCCGAACAAATATCTTCGGTTTTGTTCGCTTTTGCTTAACGCAAGTTGGGGTCATACTCGAATTTGCACACAGCTTTTTCCGCGGGGATCACCGCGCAGAAAGCCACAACGACATTAGCGTTCGGTGCCGAACCCAGACTGAACAACTTTGCATCGAAGGGACCAATAAGTGTCTTCAATCTCCACCCAGCACACCGTGCCGGCAGCAGTTGATGCTGCGGGCAACCCGCTTACCTCTCCGGCAGATGTCGCCGAAGATGTCATCGCGTTGGTGCGCCGCTGGCTCACCGAGGCGTCCAGCTATCCTGTTGATGCCGCGGCAGCCCGACTGGCCGGTGTGCTCAAGGATCCCAACGGCTTGGACTTCACCGTGGGATTTGTTGACGGAGTCATCCGTCCCGAAGACCTGCGCGTTGCCGCCGCCAACCTCAAGCAGCTGGCCCCGAAGGTTCCAAGCTTCCTTCCGTGGTACATGCGCAAGGCCGTGGGCCTCGGCGGCGTCATGGCACCGGTTCTGCCACAGGTTGTTGTCCCGATCGCGCGCAAGGTCTTGCGCGAGATGGTGGGCCACCTGATCATCGATGCCTCCGAAGCGAAGCTCGGCGGCGCGATCACGAAGATCAAGCGCGAAGGCGTCAACCTGAACGTCAACCTCCTGGGCGAGGCCATCCTCGGCGAGGGCGAAGCCGCCCGCCGCCTGGAAGGCACCACCACGCTGCTGGCCCGCGACGACGTGGACTACGTCTCCATCAAGGTGTCCTCTACCGTGGCCCCGCACAACCACTGGGCTTTCGATGAGGCCGTGGAGCACATTGTCGAGAAGCTCAGCCCGCTCTACGAGCTGGCCGCACGCAGCCCCAAGAAGAAGTTCATCAACCTGGACATGGAAGAGTACAAGGACCTGGAGCTGACCATTGCGGTCTTCACCCAGATTCTCTCCAAGCCCGAGTTCAAGGATCTGCCGGCCGGCATCGTGCTGCAGGCCTACCTTCCTGACGCGCTGTCCGCCATGATCGAATTGCAGGAATTCACCGCAGCCCGCGTAGCCGACGGCGGCGCGCCGATCAAGGTCCGCGTAGTCAAGGGCGCAAACCTGCCAATGGAGACCATGGAAGCCGACATCCACGGCTGGCCGCTGGCTACCTGGCACACTAAGCAGGACTCGGACACCAGCTACAAGTCCGTGCTGGAATATGCCCTGCGCCCCGAGCATGTGAAGAACGTGCGCATCGGCGTCGCCGGACACAACCTCTTCGACGTGGCGCTGGCCTGGCTGCTGGCCAAGGCCCGCAACGTCACCGGCGGCATCGAATTCGAAATGCTCCTGGGCATGGCCACCGGCCAGGCCGAAGCAGTGCGCCGCGAAGTCGGCTCGCTATTGCTGTACACCCCAGTGGTGCACCCGCAGGAATTCGATGTGGCGATTGCCTACCTGATCCGCCGCCTGGAAGAAGGCGCCAGCCAGGACAACTTCATGTCCGCTGTCTTCGAGCTGTCCAAGAACGAGCAGCTCTTCGAACGCGAGAAGAACCGCTTCCTCGCTTCCCTCGAAGCACTGACCAACAAGGTCCCTGCCCCGCACCGCATCCAGAACCGCCAGGTCCAGGATCCAGAGCTCGCGGCCCGCATTGAGGGATTCGCCGATGGCTCCACGGAATTCTTCAACACCCCGGACACCGACCCGGACCTGATGCAGAACCGCACCTGGGGACGCGAGATCCTGGCCAAGATGGAAGCATCGCCACTGGGCAAGGACCTGGTGAAGGCCAACACCATCAACGCCGCCGGTGAACTGGATGAAGCCATCGCCATGGGCGTGGATGCCTCCCAGGCATGGCAGGCAATGGGCTCGGCGCAGCGCGCCGAGATCCTGCACCGTGCCGGACTGCTCTTTGAAGAACGCCGTGCCACCCTCCTGGAAGTCCTGGGTTCCGAATGCGGAAAGACCATCGACCAGGGCGACGTGGAAATTTCAGAAGCCATCGACTTCGCCCACTACTACTCGAAGCTGGGCCGCGAGCTCGATGAGGTCGACGGCGCAAAGTACGTGCCATCGAAGCTGACCGTGGTCACCCCGCCATGGAACTTCCCGATGGCCATCCCGGCCGGTTCCACCCTCTCGGCTTTGGCCGCAGGCTCGGCCGTGATCATCAAGCCGGCCACCCAGGCTGCTCGCGTCGGATCGGTCATGGTGCAGTGCCTCTGGGATGCAGGCGTTCCCAAGGATGTTCTGCAGCTGGTCTTCGTGGGCGATCGCACCCTGGGCCAGCAGCTGGTCTCCGATGAGCGTGTTGACCGGTTGATCCTCACCGGTGGCTACGAAACCGCTGAGCTCTTCCGCTCCTTCCGCAAGGACCTGCCGCTGCTGGCCGAGACGTCGGGCAAGAACGCCATCATCGTCACCCCGCACGCCGACCTTGATCTGGCAGCCCGCGACGTGGTGCAGTCAGCCTTCGGCCACGCCGGCCAGAAGTGCTCGGCCGCCTCGCTGGTCGTCCTGGTGGGCACCGTGGCCGACTCGCGCCGCTTCAACAACCAGCTGATCGATGCGGTGAAGTCGCTGAAGGTCGGCTACCCATGGAATCCCGAATCCCAGATGGGCCCATTGATTGGCGAGCCAGGCGAAAAGCTCAAGCGCGGCTTGACCACCCTGGGCGAGGGCGAGCGCTGGGCCATCGAGCCGAAGCAGCTCGACGATTCGGGCAAGCTCTACTCGCCAGGCGTGCGCTACGGCGTGCAGCGTGGCAGCGAGTACCACAAGACCGAATACTTCGGTCCGATCCTGGGCGTGATGACAGCTGCGACGCTGGAAGAAGCAGTAGAGATCGTCAACGAGGTGGACTACGGATTGACCTCGGGCCTGCACTCGCTGGACCGTGGCGAAATGGCCTACTGGCTGGATAACATCCAGGCTGGCAACATCTACGTCAACCGCGGCATCACCGGCGCGATCGTTCAGCGCCAGCCATTTGGCGGCTGGAAGAAGTCGGCCATTGGCGCTGGCACCAAGGCCGGCGGCCCGAACTACCTGATTGGCATGGGCAGCTGGGTTGATGCACCGGTCAAGGACACCGCAGCCCTGTCTCGTTTCGACGAGCGGTTGCTGGGTGCAGCGCAGCTTGATGAATCGCAGGCGCAGTGGCTGACCTCGGCCCTGGGCAGCGACAAGTTCTGGTGGAACACCGAGTTCAACCAGGCCAAGGACCGTTCGGGACTGATCTCGGAGCGCAACGTCTTCCGCTACTGCTCGGTGGATGTCACTGTCCGCTTCGAGCAGGAGACCAGTGGCCATGGCTTGGCTGAGGCCTTGCGCGTGGTGGCTGCCGGTGTGACCGCTGGTTCGCGTGTCCGCTTGTCCCTGGATGCTGAACTTCCACGTGACCTTCGCACCTTGCTGGCCGAGAACTCGGTTACCGTGGTCCGCGAAAGCGCCGACCAGTTCGCAGCCCACGCAGCCAAGCTGGCTGCCAAGACCGGCCCGGACTCGGCCGCTCGCATCCGCTTGATTGGCGGATCGGTGAAGGCCGTCGCCGAAGCCACCGATGGCAAGCCGGATGTTGCCATCTACGCTTCGCCGGTGACCGCTGCCGGTCGTGTGGAGTTGCTGCCGTTCCTGCACGAGCAGGCAGTGTCCATCACCGCCCACCGCTTTGGTACTCCTAACCACCTGAGCGACGGACTGGTCTAGTCTCCATCCAAAGCTGATGCAGCCAGCATTCCTTATATAAGGAATGCTGGCTGCATTTGTGTTCTCAGGGGAACTAGTTCTTGGATTTCTTGTATTTGCGGATCAGGAAGTCTGCCATAGCGGATAAAAGCGCAGGAATAACGTAGCGGCCCAATGTTGCCAGGACAAAGGCAGGCAGCGAACCGTGCTCCGAGGCAATGGCGGCCTGAGCAACAAAACCCATGCCGATGGCCGAAACAAGGCCGGTGATCCACCCGGCGAGTGAACGCGAACGCAACATAAGCCAGCCGGCCAAGGACATGACCGGCAGCAACAGGCCCCAGACGATGAAGTAGCCGGAGTACTGGCCGGTGAAGTCCAGTGCCGACACCATGAACCAGTCGCCATATTCGACGGAATCAATCACCGGCAGTTTCAGCACGACGTCCAGGATCTGCGCGAGCAGCACCAAAGCCATGGCAAAGATCTTGGTGTCCCTGCTTCCGGGCAGGAACCACAGGCTGGCGATAGCGAGGCAGCGGGTGGCCCACAGCGCCACGATGATCAGCAGGCTTCCGCCGGTGATGTAATGGGCGGTTGCCAACATGGTCGAGCCTGCGATGCAGACGATCAAAAGCAGCCATACGCCGATCAACCGGGCGGGCAATTGCAAGAGGGGTTTTTCTTCGCTCACTGGGCCAAGTCTAGTAATGCTCGCTGTGCGCGGGCTTGGTCGAGCGTTCGCCCACGGACCTAGACTTCAAGCTTCAGGGCCTTGCGCAAGGTCAAGGAGCCGCCGGTATGCATGACTGCGCGGCGGTAGACCTTCTCCGCGAAGAGCAGCACGATCCAGCAGGTGGCCAAGAGGACGGCCAATGAAAGAATCGGCTCCCACAGCGCAACCTCGCCAGATAGCAGCCGGATTGGCATGGCCACGGATGAGGCGATGGGAACGTACGAGGCCGCAACCAGGAAGCCGTCCTTGGCATAGAGCCCGATAAACAGCACCGCGATGAGCACTGTCACCACCGGACCGCTGGATTGTTGCAGGTCTTCGGTTCTCGTTGCCAACGAGCCAAGCGCTGCCCAGGCCCCGGCCAAGACCAGGAAGCCGCCAAAGAAGAAGACAACAAACCATCCGGCAACCTGGGAAACAACGCCAAGGAACGGGATCTCGAGTGGGGAGAGGTAGGCAGCGAGCAGCCCAACACCCAGGAAGACCAGGAGCTGGATCATGGCGAGAATGACGTTGCCAATGATCTTGCCGGTGAGCAATTGGCGCAGTCGAATGGTGCTGGCGAGAATTTCCACCACGCGGTTCTGCTTCTCTTCGATGACCGAGTTGGCAATCGGCATGCCAAAGAGCAGCGCAGCCATGTAGAACAAGAAGGAGAAGAGGAAGCCCATGGCCTTGACCATTGAATTCCGGTCCGCGTCTCCCTGAAGCTGGGAGACGGCCAGCGCATCGGCAGCGGGCAAGCTCGTGGCGTCTAGGCCGGCTGAAGAGAGCACCCGATCCGTGAGCACGGTGTCGACTCCGTCAGCAACCAGTTGGCTCAGCTGCTCGTCAACTCCGTCATAGCCGGTGAGCGAATACTCTTGGGAGCCGTTGCTGCTGGAAAGCATCGCATCCAATTCGCCATCGGCGAGCT
This sequence comes from Glutamicibacter halophytocola, assembly GCF_001302565.1. Lineage (NCBI taxonomy): Bacteria > Bacillati > Actinomycetota > Actinomycetes > Micrococcales > Micrococcaceae > Glutamicibacter > Glutamicibacter halophytocola. The sequence continues at coordinate 2,992,679 of NZ_CP012750.1, read as the reverse complement.
GCTGCCGCGCTTCTGGTTCAGTGGCCTTGGCAATGCTCAAGCGCATGTCGCCAGGCTTGTCCTTCTGGACCTGGTCCAGCACCTCATAGCTGGACTCATCGGTAGCGGCCACGGCAAATTCCGCAGTGCGGCTGCCAAGAATGCTGGAGACAACTATCGACCCAATGATCACCAGCAACGTGCCAATCGTGCTGATGATGAAGGCTTTGTCGCGTAGTTTCGTTTCAACTTCTCGCAGGGCGACGATCAGCCATGCAGGGGTCGTGGTTTTCATCGGATGATCTCCCTGTAGATGTCGGCCAAGGAAGGGCGATAGATGGAGAACTCGTTCACCGTGCCGCGCTCCATGGCCTGGGACAGCACCCGTTGCGCCGTCGTTTCGGAATCGAAATTGACCAGCGCGTCCGGCCCGGAAATATCGATGACCGTGACACCTGGTTCATTGCGCAGCCAACCGGCATCCGATCCCAAGGACAACCGATGGCGCGAAACCTGGGAGGCCCGCAGGTCATCGGCTGACGAGCTAGCGAGAATCCTGCCTTTCTGGATGATCACCAAGTGGTCAACCAGCACGTCAAGCAGATCCAGCTGGTGCGATGAGAAGAGCACGGGAACTCCTCGTGTAGCGTAATCCCGCAAGATCGAGCTCATCGCATCCACGGCGATGGGATCGAGCCCGCTAAAAGGCTCGTCAAGGATCAGGACATCGGGTTCGTGCAACAGCGAAGCGGCAACCTGCACCCGTTGCTGGTTGCCCAGCGAGAGCGACTCCAGCTTGGCTTTGGAACGCGACTCCAATCCGAATCGGGATAACAAGTCCATCGCCCGTGAACGAGCAGTGGATCGCGCCAAGCCGTGCAGCTGTCCCAGGTAGACCAGCTGGTCAATGACTGGCTGCTTGGGGTACAGGCCTCGTTCCTCGGGCATATATCCGAAATTCGGCCGGGTATCCGATGACAGCTCGACGCCATTGAGACTGACGGTTCCTGAATTCGCGGCCAGCAACCCCATGATGATGCGCATGGTGGTGGTCTTGCCGGCACCATTGGCACCGACAAATCCGGTCAAAGCGCCCCCGGGCACCGTGAAGCTGACATCGTCGAGTACCTGGTGCTCCGAGAATGAGCGTGAGACGTTCTGCAACTCAAGCAAGTTTTCCTCCACCGAATAAAATTTATACTCATCAGCCTAGGAAATGAGACCGGCTAAGTGATCAATCTGAAGGCTCAAACTATTGGATGAGTCCGGCACGATGGGCAAACAACACTCCCTGGACCCGATCGCGCAGGTGGAGCTTGGCCAGCAGATTGGAGAGATGGGTTTTGACTGTTGCTTCGGACAAAGCCAGTGAAGCGGCAATTTCCTGGTTGTTCTTGCCTTTGGCCAACTCGTGCAGCACCTGGAATTCCCGCTCCGTCAGGGTCTTGAGCTGCTCGGATTCCAGGGTTTCCTGCATGCCGGCGTGATCCAGGGCCTTGGACGTACGACGCTTGATGAGCTTCAAGGTGACTTCGGGGGAGAGCAACCCGTTGCCGGCGGCCACTTGGTGAACCGCGGTGATCAACGTTTCTGGTTCGCTGTTTTTCAACAGGAATCCACTGGCTCCGGCATCCATCGCGTCAAAGAGATAGTCGTCCCGGTTGAAAGTGGTCAGCACGATCACCTTGGTAGCGGTGTCGGCCACGATCTTTGCCGTGGCTTCGATGCCATCCATCTGAGGCATTTGGATGTCCATCAGTGCCAGCGTCGGGTTCAGCTTCTGGACCATTTCAATACCGGCAGAACCGTTATCGGCGGTGCCGACGACCTCAATGTGCTCATCTGTCTCCAGGATGAGTTTGAGAGAGGAAACGATCAGGGACTGATCATCGCAAATCACTACGGATATCTTGCTCATGGGACCGGATTCGTTTCGGGATGCGTGAGAACACGTAGCCTGGCGCGCGTGCGCCAACCGCACGGAATACGGGGACCAATTTCCACCAGTCCATGATGCAAATTGGCCCGTTCGCGAATGCCTCGCAATCCGAATCCCGTGCCAGAGGAATCAGGGCGTGGACGCCCGTCATCGGTGACCTCGACTTCTACCCATGCACCTTGTTCATCCAATCCTGAACGCAACGACAGTGTTGCGCGATGGGCGGTGGAATGTCGGCGGACATTGGCCAGGGCCTCACCGCTGATCCGGTAGAGAGCCAGTGATAGCCCTGCAGGCAAGCCATCGATGAAACCTGGCTGGTGCTCATCGCGCGAAAGATTCACCGTCAGCCCGTGGAGTTTGCTGGCGGTAATCAGTTCGCCGAGGCGTGCCATCGAAGGTTCCGGGTTTCGTGTCCCGTCAGCGGATTCCGGATGCAGCTCGGTGGTGTTGTTCTCGCGCAGCACCCCGAGCAGTGCGCGAGTTTCCTGCACGGCGCTGCGTGCCGAAGTCTCGATGCCGCGCATCAACTCCAAGGATTTATCCGGGTCCCGGTCATGAACCAGGCGGGCGGCCGACGCCTGCACGCCCACCGAGGCGATGTGATGGGCGATGACATCGTGGAGTTCGCGGGCTATGCGCAAGCGTTCCTCGTTGACGGCTCGATCTGCCAGCTGCTGTGCCTGGTCAGCGATTCGCTGGGCTTGTTCCTTGACGATCTCGCTGGAGTAGGCATTGGACCAGCTGACCAGTCCAAGGAAGATTGCGCCACCGAAATACATCAGGTTTACGAGGAAGCTATAGAGGGAATAGGCGACCTCCACCGGCAACAGCCCGGCAGGATCCTCCACCATTTTCATGCCGGTCGCCGCATACAGATCCGAGGTGAATAATGAGACGACAATCCATACGGCCATGGCCAGAAGCACTACGGTCAGGGACGTCCACAGTGCCCGGCGATTCCTGGCCCAGGTCACTGCGGTATAAAGACCAAGGAAGTAGGCAAGCTGGGCGCAGAGCTGCATGGTCACCGTATAGGTTTCAGAGCCGCCGCTGGCCACGAAAGCGACGGAACCGATAAGCATCATTGGAATTGGCCAACGCCGCCGGAACATCAACGGCAGGATCAACGCGGCAAGGATCAAGAACGCGAGCGGACGCTGAACCGTATCCTCTTTTTCGGTCAGCGAAAGGACTAGTTCTTGCATCAGCAATGCCAAAAGCAGAAAAGCCAGTGCGAGGATTACGTCCCTGCGCAGTCCTTTTGGCTCAGGTGCAGGGCGCTCCCACTCTGCCGGCGGCAAGGAAGGTAGGCGCCGGTGAAGTACATCGGGGAGTCTGCGCATCAAGATCCTAGACGGAGTAAAACGGAGGCTAGCACTTTGACCATACCGCTTTGCCGCAGGGCAGGCATGGTCCGCAAGGCCTACGTCAAAGGTTTAGGCAGTGGCATGAGGGTTAGGCAGAAAAGTTACTGAGCGGTAATGTGATGGTATGCACATGATCTTCCGAATCCTCATGGTTTTCTTGAACAGCAAAAAATCCACCAGGCTCTCCATGTTTGATACCAGCTCGGTGAGCATGCGAGCGACCTTGACCGACATCGACTTCGCCGGCCATATTAATAACGGCATGTACTTTTCGATCTTCGATTTGGGCCGGTTTGATTTGATGTTCCGCTCCGGCGTCTGGGAGATCATGCGCAAAAACAAATGGACTCCGGTGGTCCAGACCGAGACCATCACCTTCCGCAAGTCAGTGCGCCTGGGAACCAGATTCTCGCAGGAAACTCGACTGCTGGGCCTGGATGACAAGTGCATCTACTTTGAACAGCGGATTGTGGTCGAGGGCGAAATCTACGCTCGGGCGTATATCGCCACCCGCATGACCTCCAAGCAGGGCGCGGTCTCCAACGAGGAAATCCTGGCCGCGGTGGGACTGCAAGTTCCTGAAGATCGCGTCGTGCCGGAATGGATTCACCAGTGGCGCGAGCAGGGCGCCCTGCCGGGCTCCCGCAAGCCTGCCCCGCACAACTGGATCCGCTAGAACCTAGGCGCCTTTGGCAGCATCAACGAACTGCGCAATCAGCGCAGGATCCTTGACACCCCGTGAGGATTCAACGCCCGAGGAGACATCGGCGCCCGTAGCCTCGGACAGGGTCAAGGCTTCGACGACGTTCTGCGGGGTCAGCCCGCCGGCTACCAGCCAGCGGCGACCGGCTGCCAATTCACGAACCGCGGCATAGTCCCAGCTCTTGCCGCTGCCGGGAACAGAAGCATCAATGAGCAAGAGGTCCTCGCCCCAATCGGCAAATTCCTCTGCGTTTGCATCGCGGCGGACTGCGCGGATGACCTTGAAGCCCGCAGCGTGGGCAAGATTCACATCTTCGGCAGAACGCTGGCCATGCAGCTGGACCCACCCGACTCCAGCCTGCGTGGCGCGTTCGAGCACGGTCGGCAGATCCTCGGCATGGAACACGGCCACGGAGGCAGCGCCTTCCGGAATCAAGGCCACCAGCTGCGCGGCGTGCTGCGGGGAAACCTCACGGGCACTGGCCGTCAGCACAAAGCCGATCGCATCGGCGCCGTGCGCCACGGCTACTTGCACATCCTCCGCGGTAGACAGCCCGCAGACTTTCACGAAAGGCGCGCGATGGCTCATGAAGCGCTCGATCCGCCGAGGTGGACCGGGGTGTAGCCGCCAGGGGCATTGGCCCTGATGGCCACCAATTCACGAGCGTGATCCCACAGCCGCTGGTCCTCGGCACTGACCGGCACCCAAGGCTTAACAGGCACCGCGGTACCCGTCTCATCACGGGTCACCATCACTGTCAGGCAGTAGGTGGTCAGGTTCATTTCGCGAGTCTTCGGGTCGCCCGAGCGCACATGCACCGCAATGTGCATGCCTTTGTTGCCGGTGTAGACCAGCCGCGCTTCGACTTCCACCAGATGGCCGATGAGCAGCGGCCGGTAGAAACGAATGCCACCGGAGAAGACCGCAACGGTCTCCTGCTGGCAGTATCGCGCCGCGCACAGCTCCGCGGCCTCGTCGATCCACTTCATCACCATGCCACCGTGCACCTTGCCGCCCCAGTTCACATCGGTCGGCGAAGCCATGAAACGCAGGGTCACGCGTTCAGCGGTGCCTTCATCGGTGTACTGCTGGTCCTTCATCGAGGCAACAATTTGTTCACGGATATCGATGCGCGCCAAAGCGTTCTCGCGCAGTTCGATTTCCCGCGGCGTGCCAGGCATGAAGCCGGGAACCGGAGTTGGCTTGCCATCGTCGCCGACGGCAACAAAAATCACCAGGCAGTTGCTGGATGCCACCGGGCGCAATTCACGAGGGTCTTGGAAGGACACCTCGGTATGGATATGCATGGAGCTGCTGCCGGTATAAACCACCGATGCGGTGACTTCCACCAGATCGCCCGAATGGATGGGGTCTGCAAAATGGATGTTGCCCACGTACGCGGTGACGCAATAGCTCGAAGACCAGCCGACGGCGGCCGCATAAGCAGCCTTGTCAACCCATTCAAGGACGGTGCCTGCAGGAACGATCCCGGTGACATCTACGTCGGTCGGGGCTGCGAGGAATCGCAGGGTGACGGAATGGGGACGCTGTTTCAGCTCCGAAGTGCTCATGCATTCCAGTTTCGCCTACTTGGCTCGCCACCGGCAATGTGTGACAAGCACCCTGCAGGGCGCGACCGGATCTGTCCTAGGATAGTGGTGTGCGTAGGGTCTTTGGAATTTTTTCGGCAGCAACCGCAATTGTCGTGGCGCTCAGCCTCATTGCCGCCGCTGGAACCGCGGGACTCGTGGTCCTGCTGGGCCAGGGATTTGACCGGCTGCACACCGGCTCATCATTGGACGCCCAGTGGTATATCGGCGTGGCCGGTGAACTGCTGGCTTTGCTCGTCGCAACCTTTTTGATCCCCGTCGTGATCTCCCGCGACAGCCAGGCCCTGACCAGCTATCACCGGTCCAAATTGCTCAAGCACTACCTCTCCATTGGGCCCTTGGCCGTACGCCGTGCCGGCGAAGGGGAGCTGGTGCACGCGGCCATGGATTCGGTGGAACGATCGGTGAAGTATCGTTCGAGTTTCATCGGGCCAGCCAGTGCCGCCGTGGCCACCCCGGTGTTGATCCTGATGTTCATCGCGTTTTTTGTCGACCCGCTCAGCGCGATACTCCTCGTGATTCCCACAGCCCTGGTTCCGGTGATCGTACTTGGTTTTCAACGTCGCTTCGGTTCAGCCAACGGACAATACCGCAGGGCCCAAGGCATCCTCTCAGCCACCTTCCTGGATGCGCTGCGCTCCTTGAACATGCTCAAACTCAACGGTGGCAGTTCCTGGATGGGCAAGGCCATTAATACGGCCACCGAGCAGGTGCGCCAGCAGGTTATGAAATTGCTGGCCCGAAACCAGCTGATCCTCCTGGTCATTGATTCCAGTTTTGCCGTGCTGTTATTGGCCAGCGCCTCGCTGCTGGCGTGGTGGCGTGCGGGCAGCGGGGCGATACCGCCGGGATCTGCCATAGCACTCGTCATCCTGAGCTACCTGATGCTGGCTCCAGTGAACTATGTTGGCAGCTTCTTCTACATCGGGATGACCGGGAAAGCGGCGGAGAAAAAGCTGGCCGAAATTGAAGACATTTCGATGCATCCGTCCATGGCCAACCCGCTGCGGGTGAACCTCGCTGGCAACGGATTATTCATTGAACACCTGTGCGCCAGCTATAGCGGCAGCGATCTTGCCTTGGACGACATCAATCTGCAATTCCCCGCAGGTTCCCGCACAGCTGTCATTGGGGCGTCGGGCAGCGGCAAGAGCACTTTGATCCGCGTGCTCCAAGGGCAACTCGAATCCACCTCGGGGATAATCCATGATGGGCGCCAGCCCATGGGACCAGCCACTCTCAAGGCCAACAGCGCCGTCGTTGAACAACAGGCCACGCTCTTTGGCGTGACCCTGCGCGAAAACCTGCAACTGGCAGCCCCGGCCGCCACGGACAGCCAGCTGCTCGCTGCCATCAAGCAGGTGGGAATGGAAACCTGGCTCGCAGCACAACCGCAGGGCCTCGACCAGCAGCTTGGCGAGGGTGGCGCCCGGCTCTCTGGAGGGCAAGCCCAGCGCCTGTCCCTGGCCCGCGCATTGCTGGCCGACCGGCCGATTCTGCTGCTTGATGAACCCACCAGCGCACTGGACGTGCACAGCGAAGCCGGCATCATCCAGACCCTGCGTGAACTGGACCCATCCACCACGATCATCACCGTCACCCATCGTTTGGGATTGCTGGCCGATTATGACCACGTGGTGGTCATGGACCACGGACGAGTGCTTCAAGCAGGCCCGCGCCATGAGCTCGTTGGGCAAGAAGGCTACCTCAAGGACGCCATGCAGAATCTGAACCAGCGCACCGCGCGGCTGCAATCCAGCGGCCTGAATCCACTCGAGGAGGGGCAAGCATGAACAGCGAAAAGAAGCACACGGCTGCCACCATCTTCTGGCTGATTGGAACCACCAAAGATCTGCTGGCGCCACTCGCGCTGGCCAGCATCCTCTCCTGCCTGACACGGCTGATTTCCTTGGGCATCTATGTGCTGGCTGGCGCTGGGCTGGTCAAAGTCCTCGACTTGCAGGGCATCGCGGCGCTGCAGTCCCTGGGCTGGGGCCAGATGGCTGGACTCATCATTCTTCTGGGTCTGGCCAAAGGCGTACTGCGCTATCTGGAACAATATGTCGGCCACCGGGTTGCATTCCTCTCCCTGGCACGTCTGCGCCGCCGAATATACGCGGCCTTCGAACACCAAGCCCCGTTTAGCGCGGCCACCAAGAATTCTGGAAGCCTCCTGGCCCGAGCCACGAGCGATATCGACAAAGTCGAAGTATTCTTTGCCCACACCCTGCCGCCCGCAGTGTCAGCGGTAGCGGTCAGCGTCTTGGCCACGTGGGCAACATGGACCCAATTCGGAGATCAGCCAGCGCTGATTGTGCTTGGCGCATACCTGCTCATTGGCGTCATTATCCCCGCATTGGGCGTGCGCGCCTTGCGCTCTGACGCAACTATCATCGCCGCGTCGCGCAGCGCGCAAAACCAGCTACTCGCCGAAGCCATGGCTGGTGTAGAAGTTCTCCACGGCTTCCACGCCGGCAACAAGACCATGCAGCGGCTACGCGACAGTACCAGTGAAGCGGGCACCGCTGCGCTGAGCACGGGGAAGATCACGGCACTGCGAGCTGCCCTGACTCAAATGATCATGTGGGGCACCCTGCTGGCGCTGTTCATTGTCCTTGGCACCCAGGGGCAATTGGGTGCGCTGGTCATTTTGTCTTGTGCCCTGGTCCCTTCATTCGAAGCAGTCCGAGCCGTAGATGGATTCATCCTCGGGTTGCAGGATTCACTGGCGGGCGCTCGCCGGCTGCACGACACAGCTACCCGCGAGCCAGCGGTCACCGGTCCTGCATGCCCCGAGGCGTTGCCGGAAACCGGAGAGCTATTGATCCAGGGGCTCGGGATCAGCTATGGGTCGAGCAGCGTGGTGCAGGGCGTAGATCTGGCTTTGCACCCCGGAGAAGCCGTGGCTCTGGTTGGCGGCAGCGGTTCAGGAAAATCGTCAGTCGCCTCAGCGATGGTACGCGCGCTTGAATACACCGGCACCATCAGTCTTGGCGGTGTCGACATCACCGCGGCAAGCCTCGAAGACCTGCGCCGCAAGGTCATCCTCGTCTCCCAGGAGGCCCTGACCGTGCGCGGCACGGTGCGCGATAATTTGTTGCTGGGCATGGAAGGCATCAGCGATGGCCAACTGGTCGCCGTGCTTGAAGAGCTGGGCCTGGCGACGTGGCTAGCCCAGCAAAAGTCGGGTCTCGACACTCGTCTCGGTGACCGAGGCGCACGGGTATCGGGCGGGCAACGCCAGCGCTTGGCGCTAGCCCGCGCGCTGATTCGCGAACCAGCCGTCCTGATCCTGGACGAATCGACCAGCGCGCTGGATGCAGCCACCGAGCAATGCGTGCTGGAGGCGGTTGAACGCCGCCGCCAACAGGGAATGGCCGTGCTGATGATCAGCCACCGCCTCGCCACCGTCGGGCAGGCGCAGATGATCGTGGTCCTGGATGAAGGCGTTGTTGCCGAACGCGGCAATGCGTCCGAACTGTTGGCCCAAGCAGATTCGCTCTTCTCCCAAATGGCCATGCGCGAGGTGGATCGGATCCTGCCGGGCTAGATGCCTGACAAGTGCGCTGTTAGCTACTAGGCTCGCACCATGATGAGAATTGTGGTTCTGCTGTTCCTTGGCGTCCTCGCTACAGGGTTTGTCGTCACCGCGATCCTGGCCGGTGCTTCCGGCGGCTGGGTCTGGTGGATCCTGGTGGCCCTGACCGGCCTGCTGGTTCTGCTGGGGATTCATGACCTCGTGCAGAAAAAGCATGCAATCCTGCGCAACTTCCCGATTATCGGGCATGCACGGTATCTCTTTGAATTCATCCGCCCGGAAATCCAGCAGTACTTCATCGAGCGGAATACCGACGGCAAGCCTTTTGACCGCGACACCCGCTCCCTGGTGTATGCGCGCGCCAAAGGCGCCGACAGCCACAAGGCCTTTGGCACCGAGCGCAATGTGAATGCAGTAGGCCACGAGTACCTGTTGCATTCGGTTGCACCGGTGGCAGCGCCCTCCAACCAATTCCGGGTCAAGGTCGGCTCCAGCCAGTGCACTCACCCTTATGAGATTTCGCTGATGAATATCTCCTCGATGAGCTTTGGCGCCTTGTCGGCCAACGCAGTTTTGGCGATGAACAAGGGCGCAGAAATGGGAGAGTTCGTTCACGAAACGGGTGAAGGCGGACTCACCAAATATCATCTGGAATACGGGGCAGACCTTTTCTGGGAAATCGGCTCGGGCTACTTCGGCTGCCGTACACCAGAGGGCCGATTCAACCCGGAGACCTTCGCCGCCAAGGCCAAGCACAAAAACGTCAAAGGCATCACCATCAAGCTTTCCCAGGGGGCCAAGCCGGGATTGGGCGGCGTGTTGCCAGCTGCCAAGGTCACCGCGGAAATTTCCGAGGCCCGGGATGTTCCCATGGGCGTGGACTGCATCTCGCCAGCCAGCCATGCGGAATTCTCCACCCCGCGCGAACTGATGCACTTTGTTGCACGGCTGCGCGAGCTCAGCGGCGGAAAACCAGTGGGAATCAAATTCTGCGTTGGTTCCCGAACCGACGTGATGGCCATCTGCAAAGGCATGCTGGAGACCGGGATTCTTGTTGACTTCATTACCGTAGACGGTGCTGAAGGCGGTACCGGAGCGGCGCCGCTGGAGTATGAAGACCATGTGGGTGCACCGCTGACCGAGGGATTGATGCTGGTGCACAATACCTTGGTGGGTGCCGGATTGCGCGATGAAATCCGGGTGGCCGCAGCCGGCAAGGTTGCCAATGGTTCCGACATCATCAAAAGGCTCATCCAGGGCGCGGATTTCACGTTCTCGGCACGGTCCATGATGATGGCCACCGGATGCATTCAAGCGCAGCAATGCCACACGAACCATTGCCCGGTAGGCGTGGCGACTCAGAACAAGCGCCTGATGCGTGCCTTGGATGTTGAGGACAAGGGGCACCGCGTCTATAACTACCACCGCTTGACGGTGACCGAATGCGCGCAAATCATGGCGTCCATGGGACTGAGCAGCCCCACCCAGCTGAATACGAGAATGCTCCGTCGACGCGTGAACCTGCAGTCCACCCGCTCCTACGCCACGCTCTTCCACTGGCTGCGCCCCGGTGAACTACTGGAGGACGCCCCAGGATCGTGGAAGGAGGATTGGGAGGAAGCCGATGCCGACCACTTCGGCGAGCACGCGCCACTGCACTTTGAAGTGCCCCAGGGTGTCGGCATCGAACCGGCCACGGTGCGCGAGCCCCAAGATGCGGTCAGCGCACCACGCATCGAGCCCAAGGATTCTGCCAAGGTCCGCCCGGTGCATGCTGATGTCACCCGTCCCGAAGGCAAGCCCGGCGCCGATAGCTAGGCCTGCGGGCCTTCGGCCAGCAACCGTAATCCGTGGTGATCGACTTCGCTCATGAGGGCAGGCGACCAGCGCGGGTTGCGGTCCTTGTCGATCACCTGGGCACGGATGCCCTCGGCAAGATCGGGCTGATGCATCAGATGGCGGGCCATGCGCAATTCCCTCTCCAGCGCCGAGCGGAGGTCTTGCCCGGCGCGCGCCTGGCGCACCGTGTAGAACGCCGAGCTCACGCTGGAGGGCGAGTTGGCCAAGAGCAATTGGGCTGCCTGCCGTGCTGCCGGGTGCACCATCTGCTCCAGCCGTTCGAGCACCTCTTGCGGGCTATCGGCGCTGAAGGCGTGATCCACCCAGCCCTGGCTCAGCTCCAAGGCATGGGATTCCGGGGCGCCATGCAGCACCTCGATGGCCGAGATGATTTCTGCGGCGGACAGCCCCACCAGCTCGTCGAGCTCGTCCAGGATATTTTCCGCGAAGGAATCCGTGACCACGACATCGGCAAAACCCAGGTAGACCGCGTCGGCGCCGGTAAAGGAGGCTGCGCTCATGGCAAGGTATTCGCCAAAATGCCCGGGAGCGTTGGCCAGCAAATGGGTTCCACCCACATCGGGGGTATAACCGATTTTCGCTTCTGGCATGCCCATGGTGGCACTGGAGGTCGCCAAGCGCACCGGTGCATGGGAAGCCAGTCCCACACCGCCGCCCATGGTGATGCCGTGAGCCAAGCTGATCAGTGGTTTGGGATAGCTGGAGATCAGGTAATCCAGATCGAATTCCATGGCCAGCAGGTCGATGAATTCCTGATGGCGTCCGGTGGTGATGGCGCGATGGAAATCGGCAATATCCCCTCCTGCGCAGAAGGCCCGTTCCCCGCGACCGGTCAGCAGGACCAGGGAAATCGAGGAATCCTCGGCCCATGCAGCCAGCACGCGGGTCAATTCGGTGAGCATCTGCAAAGTCAGCGCGTTCAGCTTGGCCGGCCGATCCAGCTCGATGTGGCCGATGGGGCCATAGACGCGGGAAACAACATTCGTTGCCGTGTCGGTGGGCGCGCGAAGAGATTCCACGGTTGACTCCTCTTACATAATCGGGCACCTGTGGCGCCGGCGGAATGGGCGAGAACTACTGGGCCAGGATTTGGGCTAGTCGGTCCAGGACCAGTGCGACTTTCGGCTTCTTCGAATTTTCTGGCTTCAACGCAAAGATGGAACGCGCGAGGCGGATTTCCGGGGCGTCGACAATGCGGATGCCCTGGGGGGCATTGGCCATGGCCAGGTCTGGGACCAGTGCCGCACCGAGTCCCGAGGAGACCAGGCTCAGCGAGGCGTTGAAGTCGTCGCAGTAGGCTGCCACCTGGGGATGGATGTTGTACGAGGAGAACAGCCGGGAAATCAATGTCGCATCCGAGGTGCCCGGGTGATGGAAGATCCATGGCCACTCTGCCAGCTGGTCCACGGTGAGCTGGGAGTCGTCGGCAATGGGCCATGACGCGGGGATCACCACGCGGAACTGGTCATCACCCAGCCAGGTGCGCTCCAGCGAGGCCGGCCAGGACAGCCCGCCGGGTCCTACCTGGAAGATCAGGGCCAGATCGAGATCGCCACCGGTGCCCAGGCCGGCGACGGTCTGCTGCGGTTCGCCGATCCACAAGCGCAGATTGACGCCCAGGGAGGCCCAATCGGGGGCTTTGAGAATTTGCGGCAGCGCATAGGTTGCCAGCGAAGGGAAGATGCCCAGCTTGATTTCTTCAAGATCCGTGGCATCGGTAGAGATCGTGGCGACGTCGGCCATGAGCGCGTCAAGGTCGGTCAGCACGCGCTTTGCGTGGCGGACCATGCGCATGGCTCCCGGGGTGGGGGTGATCGAACGGGCGCCGCGGACGAACAAGGTAGTCCCGGTGCTGCGTTCCAGCGCTGTCATCTGCTGGGATACAGCACTGGCCGTGTAGCCGAGGCGTGTCGCGGCCGTGGCAAAGGAACGATGCGCGACTACTTCAAGCAGGGTGCGCAGGTGAACTGGATTAATCACTTCTAAAGTCTATGGCCTTTAGCCCAAGATTTGCTTAGCCGCGACGCTAGTCTTCGTCCTCTGGTTCAAACCGCTCGTCTTCACCGTCTTCCGAATCATCGCTGGGGAATTCATTATCCAGATCTTCTTCGGTTTCAAGATCGTCATCATAGAGGTATTGGCGCTGGGCCAGCGGGTCATGATTTCTCATGGTCTCCGGCATGTCGCTGGAGCCCTCGTAGGCCTGTGAATCACGGCCATCATCTGGCTCATAGATGTCGTTGCCGAATTCCGGCGCGAACTCTGCCGGTTCAAATTCCCTGCTCATGACGTACTCCTTCGCTCTTACGAGGGATCCGCCAGGAAGCCGGGGGATTCTCCTCGTGACTTCTCGTAGCACCAGCGTAGGACCGTAAAACCCGAAACGAAAGTCTTGTTTTATCGGTCAGGGAGTGAATGACTTATTAATGGTCGTGTTCGGAATAGTGCTCCAGCAGCGGAGAGGCACGATAGGCCAAATGCGTGTGCAACGCGAAGGTGGTTTCCGAGCGGGTGACGCCCTTGATGCGCAAAATTTGACGCAGTGCGGACTGCAACTGGTGCGTGTCGGTGGCGATCAGCCGGACCCAGGCATCGCCGCGCCCGGAGGTCTCGTGGATTTCCAGGACATTGGGGATCTGCCGCAACGCGGTGATCACGGTATCGAGGTCCCGGTGATTAACTTCCAGGGTGACGAAGGCGAGCACGTCGTAGCCCAGCTTGGCGAGGTCGATGTCCCGTCCGCCATCACGCAGAATTTCCGAACGCTGCAGGCGGCGCAACCTTGACTGTGCCGTGTTGCGGGCAATGCCAACCTCATCAGCTAGTTCAGAGATCTGGATGCGCGGATCCTTGATGAGGGCAAGCAGTACTTTGAGGTCTACGTCGTCTAATCGCACTATATGCTCACTCCAGGCGCTCTCGAAGGCCACTATTTTGACCAAACTGCTCAAATCCTAGCAAGAATTCATTCGGCTTGCTTTGAAAGCAGGGATATTAGTGAAAGAACGATCTGTTGCAGTAGACAAACTCAAGCAGAACGCTCAAATCACCGGTGGGGCAGCGAGCGGCTCCACCGGTAAAAATTTTTCAGGACGATCCTGGACGCCATGGCCTCAGCTAATTTGATACCGGGAGTGAACGTGTCAGTCATCAGCGAACTGCGCATGCAACCCATGCGACACCGCACCCTATCCTGGAATCCCGGATTAACCACACGGCTGGTTATCACGGTAGCGGTCAGTTTCCTGCTGTTGGTTGGCGCCAACCTGGCCACCCCGCTGTATCCGGCACTGCAGGCAGAACTGCACCTTGGGGCAATGGGAACGACCGTCGCCTTCGCCAGCTACGTCTGCTCGCTGATGTTCTTCTTGTGCACCGTGGGCCACTGGTCCGATCACATCGGCCGCCGTGCCGCCCTGGTGGTCGCAGTGCTCGTATCCCTGGCCGGAACCTTCGTCTTCGGTTCGGCTTCCAGTCTCCTCGAGCTGTGCGTCGGTCGTGGACTGCAAGGAGCCGGTGTCGCCCTGGCAACTGGTGCCAGTGCCGCCGCGCTGCGCGAGCTGCTGCCATCCAAGCCTGAGTGGGCATCGCGCTTCACCCTGCTGGCTTCTTCCGGTGGCGTGGCCTTCGGCCCGGTTCTGGGCGGCTTGCTGGCTGACCTTCCTGGTGGACGCAGCACCGTGTTCATGCTCCAGGCGGTGCTCCTGGTGCTGGTGATGATTCCGCTGAGCACGCTCCAAGCCCGACCGGCAATCGCCATGGCTGAACGCGGCCAGCGCGGCAAGGCGCTGGCCCCGCGGCGCTTGGGCATTCCCAGCACCGCGCGTTCCCAATTCTGGCTGGCCGCTATGGTGGGCTTCTTGAGCTTCGCAATCTTCGGATTTGTGCTCTCGCTCGCTCCGGGATACTTTGCGCAAGCCTTTGACCTGGAGGGGCTGTGGATCATCGGGCTGATTGCCGGGCTGCCTTTGGGCGTCTCGGCGCTCTCGCAGGTGGTGGTGCGTGGCGGCGCAAAACTCTTGCCCGCAGGTTTGGGCCTGATGGCAGTATCAACCGTCTTGCTGGCGGTAGCCGCTGAACACAAACTGTTGTTCCTCGCATTGCTGGCCTTGGTGATTCTTGGCTTGGGCCAGGGAATGAGTTTCCGAACGGCCTTTGGCCGGGCAGTCGATGCCGTTAGCGACCGGCAGCATGCCCAGACGGTGTCGACCATTTACCTGGTGACCTACCTTGGCAGCGCAGTACCGGTGATTGCCCTGGGCTGGGCTGTGGGAGTCTTCGGCCAAGAAGCCAGCATTCTGGTTTTCGCCATCTGCTGCTCGGTGCTGGCTGCCGGCTTGGGATTGTGGGCTATCGTCTCGCAGCGCTCCAAAAACTAGCCTTAAAAAACTATGTCCCGGCCAATTGCCGGGACATAGTGCTTTAACGACTTACTTGGCTGCGGCCAGCTCGCTGGCTTTGGCCGTGATCATGACCGAGTCCAGCCGATCTTGCTCTGCAGTGGGGTAATGGATGGTAATCAGCTCATCTGCCTGAGCGGCTGTGGCGAAATGCTGAAGGTAGTCTGCCACCTGCTCGCCGGTGCCCACCGCCGTGTATCGCATCATGTCGAGGATTTGCTCCGCCTGGGGAGTGTCCATGAGCATATCTACTTCTGCTTCAGTGAAGTCTTTCTTGGCATTGCGGCCCAGGAAGCTGGCCACGCGGTGACGCTTGGCAACGTTGAGCACTTCATGGGCCTTCTCGGCGGTTTCTGCTGCGGCTACGCCGACCCCGGCGATGACGTAAGGCTCGGCCAGCTGGGCCGATGGGGTGAACTCCTCGCGGTAGACGCGGATCGCTTCATGCAGGGCCGCAGGAGCGAAGTGGGAGGCGAAGGAGTAGGGCAGGCCCAGCTGGGCGGCGAGCTTTGCGCCAAATAGCGAGGATCCCAGGATGTACAGGGGGACGTTGGTCCCGGCGCCCGGGGTTGCCTGCACCGTGGGAATGCGCGACTCGCCAGCCAGGTAGGCCTGGAGCTCCAGAACATCATGGGGGAAGGAATCGGCGGCCGAAGGCTCGCGGCGCAATGCGCGCAACGTGGTCATGTCGGTGCCCGGCGCACGCCCCAGGCCCAAATCAATGCGATCCCCGTAGATGGAGGCCAAGGTGCCGAACTGTTCAGCAATCACCAAAGGTGAGTGGTTGGGCAGCATGACGCCACCTGAACCCAGCCGAATGGTTTCAGTGTGATGGGCTACGTGGCTGATGACCAGCGAGGTGGCGCTGGAGGCGATGGTCGGCATGTTGTGGTGCTCGGCATACCAGACGCGTTCGTAGCCATGGCGTTCAGCGGTTTGCGCCAGTCGGACGGAGGACTTGAAAGAGTCGGAAATACTTTGCCCGGGTGCGACCGGGGCAAGATCCAGAATTGAAAGCTTCACCTTTAATGTAACCAGCGTGTGCAATAAAGTATTCCGGGAAGTGACCGCCTCAATATAAAAAGATGGCCACCCAGTGGGTGGCCATCTTTTGAAAAGTCAGGCGTTAGCCAAAGACCTTCTTTAGAGAGCGCGGATGTCTGCAGCCTGCAGACCCTTTGGACCCTCTACAACTTCGAACTCGACCTTCTGGCCTTCGTCCAGGGTGCGGAAGCCCTGGGTCTGGATGGCGGTGAAGTGAGCGAAGACATCTGGGTCTCCGCTGTCTGGAGCGATGAAGCCGAAGCCCTTTTCAGCGTTGAACCACTTTACGATTCCGGTTGCCATATTACTTTTTGGTCCTTTCAGACGTTCCTCGCCAGTTTTTTTGTTGGCGAGCTTGGTTGTAATCTACGCAAGTGCTGCAACCCGTGGAGGACAGCTATTCTTGCGAAGCAGCCAAGTCATTCACTTCACGTCTAGAAGGGGGCTCGCGTCAACCGAGGTGGTTCGACATTCACATACTTCTAACGGGTACTTCGCGAATTACTTTGGAACTACTCTGCCTAGCCTACGTGTTTGCCGTCGACAATTGAATAACTTTGAACCAATTAATCAAAAATTTGGTTAAGTGGTTCGTTGAGTTCACCGAATTGCCGGTTTGATGACGCGCAATACGAGAACTGCAGCCACCAATGACAACAGGCTGGCGATACTCGAGGTGAGTAATACACCGTGGTCGAAGGCCTGCGCGGCAGACTCAATGAGCGCTTGCGCGTCGCTGCCATTCAGGGACGACGCCACCTGGTGCGACCCGCCCAGTGTTTCGCTGGCCAGTTCGGTTTGCTCCGGGCTCAGCGAACCAGGCACAAGCAGCTTCGAGGAATATACGGAATTCAAGATGGTGCCCAGCACTGCCACGCCCAAGACCGAACCAATCTCATACGCCGTCTCCGAAATTGCTGATGCGGCCCCGGCCTTGGGAGCGGGAACAGCCGCCAAGGTCATGTCGTTGGACAGGGTCTCGGTCATGCCGATGCCGGTTCCCAGCAGCGCGAACGCCACCATGAGCAGGACAGCATTGGACCCCTCGCCAGCCACCATGACCAGCACATAGGCAATGGCCGAGAAAAGCAGGCCCACGGCCATGATGTTCGGCGATCCGAAGCGGCGGGAGAGGGCGACGGCCACCAGCCCGAAGAGCATGGTGAGCACCAGCCCCGGAGTCATCCACAGCCCGGCTTCAATCGGGCTCAGGCCGGCGATCAGCTGCAGGTGCTGGGAGACAAAGTAGATGAAACCGACCAGCGAGAACACGCCGATGAGGTTAACCATCAAGGCTCCGGAAAACGGGGCGTTCTTGAACAGGCGCACGTCGAGCATCGGGGATTCTTGCTTCAGCTGGCGGCGCACAAAGGCCACACCGCAAATTACAGCCACGGCCACCGCAGCAACCAGGACAAACCATGGCGCGGTGGTGAAGGACTTAATAGCGTAGGTGAAGGGCAACAACGCGAAAATGATCAGCACAATTGACAGCGGATCAACGCGACCCGGATTCGGGTCCTTGGATTCAGGCACCAGAATCAGGCCACCGATCAGCAACGGCAAGAGCATTGGCACGGCCATCAGGAAGACTGATCCCCACCAGAAGTGCTCCAGCAGCAGGCCGCCGACAATCGGGCCCAGGACCGCGCCACCGGAGAATGCCGCCGCCCACACCGCGACGGCTGCACGGCGTTCGGTGGCGTCCGGGAAGATGGTGCGGATCAGCGACAGGGTTGCCGGCATGAGCATGGCGCCAAAGATGCCAAGCAGTGCACGGGCTGCCACCAGCTGTTCGGCATTGGTGGCAAAGGCCGCGACGGCCGAGACCAGAGCGAATCCTGTGGCACCAATCAATAGCAGCCGGCGCCGGCCGATGCGGTCTCCAAACGAACCCATTGGAACCAAGAGGCCTGCCAGGACCAGAGGATAAATATCGATGATCCACAGCAGCTGGTTGCCGCTGGGGGAGAGCGCGGCGGTAATGGCAGGTACTGCGAATGACAGGACGGTGTTGTCCACGGAAATGAGCAGGACCGGGAAGATGAGAACAGCTAACGCCGCCCAGCGGCGCGGCTTGCTGAGAACCGTGGCGCGTTCGGAGATGTTTGAGCTCATGGCTTTCACCCTTTGGGGTTTCGTGATTGGACGGTGGAGATGACCACTCCCGTTAACTATACCGTCCAGACGGTACAGTTACAATTGGCGATAAGGTTAAATCGCTCACCACCCAATAGAACGGAGAACCATGGCCCGCCCACCAGCTGCCCGCGGCAAAGTGCTGGACGCCTATATTGCGCTGCTATGCGAAGAAGGGGAGCGCGCGGCGACGCTGGATGCCACCGCGGCTCGTGCCGGAGTTTCCAAAGGGGGACTGCTCTACCATTTCGCTTCCAAAGATGCACTGGCAGAAGCCGTTATCGAAGAGGCTGAAGTTCACATAGCTCGAGACGTGGAAGCCATGAGCGGCGCGGAGGAAGGCGGGGCCGCCTACTTCATCCGCACGAGCGCCGAAGTGGACACGGAACTAGACCGTCATCTGGTCGCCCTGCACCGATTGGCTCAGGCAGGAGTCGTGAATGCCACCGAGAAAATTGAAAGCACCAACGAACGCTGGTACCGGAGCATTCTCGATGACGTTGGCAGCAAGGACCTGGCTCATTTGGTCATGCTCACCGGTGAAGGGCTCTATGCCGAGCTCTCGCTTCCGGGCACGTGGTACCAGCGTAATTTTGATGGTGAGCTCGATCGGTTACTACAGTTGGTCTCAACAATAAAAAAGTTGGGAAATCTCAACGAACACTGAGCAGAAAGACTTCAATGGCGAAAGACAGCGTTGCTACCTCCATCCGCTCACGGATAGGAGCTCTACTTGGCATCCTGCTGCTGGCCCTATCGCTGCGCGCCGCTGTTGTCTCGGTGTCACCGCTGCTGGCCCGCATTGAAGCCGACATTCCCTTCACCGAATTCACCACGGGATTGCTGGCCATGCTGGCACCGATCGCTTTTGCGATTTTCGGCTTGCTCACCCCAAGGCTGATCAAATCCTTCGGCTTGGAAAAAACGCTGATCATTTCGCTGGCGCTGGCTGTGGTGGGCCAGCTGGCCCGTGTCTTCATGCCCGAGGTGTACTCATTCCTGGCGCTGTCGATTGTCACCCTTGCCGGCTATGGCATGGGCAACGTGGTTCTGCCGCCGCTGGTGAAGAAATACTTCCCTGAACGAATCGGGCTGGTCACCAGCGGCTATGTCACGATGCTTGCCATCGGAACCTGGATGGCGCCGCAGTTCTCAGTCCCGATGGCCAACCTGAGCAACTGGAAAATCTCCATCGGTTCCTGGGCGCTGCTCTCCAGCCTCGTGCTGATCCCGTGGATGGTGCAGCTCTTTGCTGATCGTGGCGTCACGCGTCCGGAACACCCGGTCAATGCGAGCGGGGCTGCGCACCCCATTGCCAAAATCAATCCATGGAAGTCCAAAGTCGCCTGGGGCCTTGCCATCTACCTTGCCGGCAACTCGGCTCAAACCTACGTGTACTTCACCTGGCTGCCGCCATACCTGCAAAATCGTGGCCTCGACGAATTGACCGCAGGAAATATGCTGGCCCTGTTTGCCATCCTCGGCCTGCCAGTAAGCCTGCTGGTTCCACTGTGGGTTCCCCGGCTGAAAAACCCGATTGTCGCAGTGCTGATTTTCACTGCCTGCTGGATCATCGGACACCTGGGCATCTTCCTGTCGCCAACACATAACACCGCGCTGTGGGTTTGCGCCGCCGGACTGGGCCAGGGAACGTTTGCCATTGCCTTGCTGATGATGAATCTGCGTTCGCGCACCACCTACGGTTCGGGCGTGCTCTCGGGATTTGCCCAGGGCCTGGGCTACGCCGGGGCGGCCATTGTGCCGATGCTCTTTGGCCTGGTGCAAAAGGCCACAGATTCATGGGGCGCAGCATTCTCAATGCTCGCTGGCTGTGTGGTTGTGATGCTCATCGGCGCGGTGATCATCAACCCTCCACGCACTATCGAGGACGATTCCCCGAGCACCGAAGATCTGGGAAAGCTCGAGCGCATCGACTGAGAAGCCAGAAGCATCCGCAGCTGCCACCTAGAAGTGCCGCTGGGGTCCATCCGGTGCCGGAGGATTCTGATGGGCACGGTGCCAGTGGCCGGCAGCCAACGGAACCGACCAGCCAAAACGCAGTGACGCCACACGAATGAGGAAGGCCAACGCCGCGATCGCTGCACCCACCGGAACGCTCATGAATCCCAGATGCCACGCGATGGCGGTGAGCCCAGATCCCACCATGGCAGCCAGCGCGTAGATATCGCGCGGGTTGAAGAGGTCTGGAGTCACATTGGAAATGACGTCTCGCAGCAGTCCACCGCCAACGCTGGTGATCACGCCCAGCAACACTGCCGTCACCGGATTGAACTGATGCTCCAGGGCCTTCAACGTCCCGGTCACGCAAAACAGTCCCAGCCCGGCAGCGTCAAAAAGCTGAACCAGGCGGTGCAGCTTCTGAACGGCGGGCGTGAACGCATAGACGCACAGCGCGGCCAAGACCGGAGGTACAAAATAGATCGGGTGTTCAAAGGTTGCCGGCGACTGATTGAGAATCACGTCGCGGACCAGCCCTCCGCCCAAGCCGCACACTCCGCCGAGGAAGGCCGATCCCAAAATATCGAATCCCCTGCGGGCGGCCATCAAGGATCCTGCCACGGCAAAGAAGAAAATACCGACGAGTTCAATCAGGATGTACATTCCAGTGCCTCAAACGGGGTCGGCGACGTGTGGTCAATGACCAATTATTACCCGAAGTGCCGATCAGCAAAGAATCTTAGCGATCCTGACCAGGGTGTTGTGGTTCCGGGTAGTCAGAACCCGTAGCTTGGCCTGGGCCTGAACCAGCTTCGCTACTGGATCGGTAGTACTGGTTCCCTTGGACGCGATCCACTGCACTGCACGACCCGTGACCAAGAAGCCGCGCGGATCATCCAGGGCCTGGATGGCCTGCCCCAGCTCCTGGGCATCCTGCGCGCTATGGCACAAGGTGAGATAACCATGATGCTGCTCCACGGGTTCGGGCAACGGCAGCCCGAATGGCCCAGCCAAGTCCTCGATCTCCTTTTGGGTGAAAACCAGGGTTGGGATTTCTCGTTGATAGTACGTGCGCAAAAGATCATTGCACCGGCCTTGGATTATCAACGGATCCGGGATGTCGGAGGCGAGCACCACGTTGCCGCTCGCCAGCAGCGTCTTGACGTCGCTGAACCCACCGTCCTGAAGCAGGAGCGCGAGGTCCTTCATCAGCACCTTGACGCCGCCAACATTCACGCCCCGGAGGAACACGGCATATTTGCTCATCGTTTTATCCCAGCTCGTCGGAATCATACTTTCGGAGGGTCGTCCTGCAACCCAAAGATCGCTAGGATCAAGAATATGCCTATGCACTTGCCTTTCGGATCCTGGCCCTCATCAATCACGGCTCAAGACGTTGCAGCGGGGACTAAACCATTAGGCGGCGCCTGCTTCTTCAAAGACCGCGTCATAGTCCAGGAAGGGCGCCCCGCAGAAGGCGGCCGGATCACGCTGGTGGAATACGGCACCTATGGACAACACGGCAAAGAACTGGTCAATGCACCGTATAACGTCCGCTCACGGGTTCACGAATATGGCGGCTCCAGCTGGATGCTGGACGAATCGGGAGCCGGCAAGATCATCTTCTCCAATTTTGCCGACCAACGCGTGTACACGGTAGGCATTGGCGAGCATCAACCGGCGCCGTTGACCCCGGCCAGCACGGTCGAGGGCGACCCGCAACTGCGCTTTGCAGAATTCACCCGCGGCCCCGAGGGCAGCATCCTTGCCATCATGGAAGACCTTCGCGGCGAGCCCGTGCGCCAAATCGTGCAAATCCCGCTCGATGGCAGTGCAGCTCAAGAGCTCTCCAATATCAGGATCCTGAGCGAACCTGCGCGATTTGTGGCTGCCCCGCGGCTCAGCCCCAATGGCCAGAAGCTGTCCTGGATCAGCTGGGAGCATCCGAACATGCCTTGGGATTCCACCTATTTGCACCTGGCTGGATTCTCCGAAACCGGAGTGCTGGAGAGCGAAGTGATTGCCGGCGGAGCAGAAGAATCCGTCATGCAGCCCGAATGGCTGGACGATGACCGGCTGGCATTCATCTCCGATGCCAGCGGCTGGTGGAACCCCTATGTGTACCAGAACGGTTCTTCGCGTACCACTCGCCTTGTTGACCGCCCGGCAGAATTCGCCGGACCCTTATGGCAGGTCGGGACCAGCTGGTACCTGGTCGAAAATCAACACACCCTGTTGTGCTCCTACGGAACAGGAACCACATCCCTGGCCCGCGTGCATTCGGACACCGGGGGATTAGACGATTTTGAATTGCCCTTCACCCGTGTCCGGCCTTTTGCCGTCAACGATGACTGGCTGTTGGCCGGAACCTCATCGATGACCCATGGCGAAGAGATCACCCTGATCAACCTCGAATCCTTGGAACACCACGCGGTGACCCGGTCCATGGAGAACTTGCCAGAAGCAGGGATGCTGCCATCTGTTGAAGAATTCCAATGCAAGAACCTTGCCGGACAGTCGGTGCACGCATTGCTCTATCGTCCAGCCCAAGACGGCATGGCCGGGATGGACGGTGAACTGCCACCCTTCGTCACCTTTGTCCACGGCGGACCAACCAGCCAGGCCTCGGCGACGTTGAGCGCGGCGGTGGCCTATTACACCTCGCGCGGCATTGGCGTGGTAGACGTGAACTACGGTGGCTCGACGGGATATGGCCGCGAATACCGCAACCGATTGCGTGGAGCCTGGGGTGTTGTTGACGTTTCCGATACGGTCGCCGTAATCCACGCCTTGGTCGGACAAAAGATTGCTGACCCGGCACGCATTGGCATCGAAGGCGGAAGTGCCGGAGGATGGACCGTACTGTGCGCATTGACCTTCTCGGATGTTTTTACCGCTGGCATCAGCCGGTATGGCGTCTCCGATTTGGTAGGTCTGGTTCAAGACACCCACGACTTCGAATCCCAGTACATGTTCTCACTGGTCGGCCCATATCCGCAGGCCGCGGATCTCTACGAGAAGCGTGCACCGATCAACCACGTTTCAAAGATCTCCTGCCCGGTTTTGCTCCTGCAGGGTGATGAAGACAAAGTGGTTCCGCCAGCTCAGTCGCAGGTGGTCGCTGACGCGCTCGCCGAACGAGGCATCGCTCATGCGTACATCCTTTTTGAAGGCGAACAGCATGGCTTCAGAAAGTCTGAAAATATTGTGCGGGCGCTGGAAAGCTCGTTGGCGTTCTACTCGCAAATCTTTGATTTCGAGGCTGACGTTCCAGCCATCGAATTATCCTAGACGCGGGCGCTGTGGGGAACTACAGCTCGGTGTCGGGCTCCTGCCAGGAAGTGCGCAAGCGATCCATTTCGCGGCGATCCTTCTTGGTGGGGCGCCCTGCGCCGCGTTCGCGCACCGGAACCTGCGGTATGACGACACGTTCTCGGGGCGGCGTATGGTCCAAGTAGCACTTGGTGGCCACGGGAGCTGAAACGCGCTTGGAAAGCAGGCCCGTGATTTCAAGGTCACGGTCAAATCCATCTTTGCGCACACGGACGCGGTCACCTGTAACGACAGTCTGCGAAGCCTTGACCGGGTCGCCGTTTAAACGCACGTGACCTGCGCGGCACGCAGCCGTCGCTGCGGATCGTGTTTTGTAAATTCGCACGGACCACAACCAGGCATCGAGTCTGACTTTGCCGCTGGTGGGAATCTCAACCATGAGAAAAGTCTAGAACACCGGCATAGTGGCCAGGGCGCAGTCAGTTGCTTTCAGCTGCAGCGTTGTCGCAAGCTTCCTTGAGCCGGTCCTGCAAAGCGACAGGAGCCTGATCGCCGGCATCAGCGAGGTCGTTAAGTACCTGGACCATCTCTTCGGGCAGTCCGCCGCCATCCACTGATTTCACGATGGAAGACAAGACACGCAGCTCGCTGGAGTCAATGGTGCCATCCTGTATTGGAGCGCAGGCCTGGCGAACAATCTCCTTGCTAGCGGCATCCGTGAGCTGATTGGCTGCGCTCGACGCAGTGTCCTGGACAACGGAGCATCCGGCGCTGAGAACCACCACCGATGTGATGGCAAACAGTGTTGCTGCCTTACGAACTTTAACTTTCCCCATGGAACTAAATCCTAACCATTAATGTTGAATTTCTGCTGAATGCCAACCGAGTCGATCATCTGAACTTTGCAGCCAGTGAGGCACAATGGATCGGTGAGCAGCGAGCAGAAGAACACCAGCAATGACCGTGCCATCCAAGAGCGAATTGTCGCCCAGCTGGCTCAGGAGCTATCCATTGAATCCACGGTCGCCGTCTGGCAGATCAAGGCAGCCGTAGAACTACTCGATTCGGGATCAACGGTTCCGTTCATTGCCCGCTATCGCAAAGAAGCAACTGGCATGCTCAGCGACAGCCAATTGCGTTTGCTCGAAGAACGTCTGCGCTACCTGCGTGAATTGGAAGATCGCCGCGCCACAATCCTCGACGCGATCAATGAGTCCGGCAAGCTGACCGAGCAGTTGTCCGCCACGATTGCCGCGGCCACCACTAAAGCTGAACTTGAAGATATTTACCTGCCGTTCAAGTCCAAGCGTCGCACCAAGGCACAGATTGCCCGCGAAGCAGGCTTGGAACCGTTGGCGGATTTGTTGCTTTCCACCCCGGACACCGATCCGCTGCAGGCTGCTGCCGGATACCTCAACGCAGAGGCAGGATTCGCTACCGAAGCTGATGTTCTTTCCGGTGCACGTTCCATCGTGACCGAACGAGTCTCCCAAGATGTGGTGCTCGCAAGCGAACTTCGTGAACGCCTTTGGAACAAGGGCAAGATCAGTGCCAGTGTTTCCAGCACTGCCACCGCAGAAGGCCAGGGGAAATACTCCGACTACTTGGACTATGTTGCGAACCTGGACCGACTGCCTTCGCACCGGGTCTTGGCGCTCTTGCGCGGTGAACGCGAGGGAGTCCTGAACCTCCAGCTGGCTGAAGCAGATCCGCGTGACGAGGATGCTCTGGCCCAGGCACGCCAGGGTTTCGAAAATGCCATAATCGCATCATTGGGCCTGAACGTACCAGCGGGTGCGGCGACGGCGTCCTGGATTTCCCAAACTGTTCGCTTGGCTTGGAAGGCCCGTTTGCTCACACGCTTCGAGTCAGACTTGCGTTCGCGGCTGTTTGAAGCAGCGGAAGACGAATCGGTTAAGATCTTTGCGGCGAATCTCCGCGACGTCCTGTTGGCAGCACCCGCGGGAAACAAGGCCGTTCTGGGATTGGATCCGGGCCTGCGCACCGGTGTGAAGGTTGCGGTAGTCGACCTCACTGGAAAGTCTGTTGAGACAGCCACGATCTACCCGCATGCTCCTGCCAAGAAGTGGGATGAGTCGGTGGCCACCTTGGCCCAGCTGGCGAAGAAGCACGGCACAACCCTGATCGCGGTAGGCAACGGAACAGCAGGGCGTGAAACCGATCGATTGGCAGCTGAAGTCATCAAGGTGCTTGGCGGCTCCGGGATCAGCAAGGTGATCGTTTCCGAGGCTGGAGCATCTGTCTACTCCGCCTCCGAGCTGGCCAGCCAGGAGCTGCCCGGAATGGATGTTTCCCTGCGCGGAGCGGTGTCGATTGCACGCCGCCTCCAAGATCCGCTGGCGGAGCTGGTCAAGATTGATCCGAAGTCCATTGGCGTCGGCCAGTACCAGCATGACGTCACGGCATCGAAGCTGGATCGTGCTTTGGATGCTGTGGTTGAGGACTGTGTGAACGCGGTGGGCGTTGACGTGAATACGGCATCGCCGGCATTGCTGTCGCGGGTTGCCGGAGTCGGACCGCTGTTGAGCCGGAATATTGTTGACCACCGAAATGCCAATGGTCCCTTTGCCACGCGCAAAGACCTGCTCAAGGTGCCACGTTTGGGCGCGAAGGCATTTGAACAGTGCGCCGGCTTCTTGCGGATCACCGGAGGCAAGGAAATGCTGGATGCATCTTCGGTGCACCCGGAAGCCTATGCATTGGCCAAGACGCTGCAGAAAACCGCCCAGGAGCAGGGCCGCAGGCTGGAAGAGCTGAAGCCCCAGGACTTTGTGACCGAGCAATTCGGAGAGCCCACCATTCGAGATGTGATTTCTGAATTGCGTCGTCCAGCTCGAGATCCTCGTGGCGAGTTTGTCACGGCCTCGCTGAAGGAAGGCGTCGAAACCATCAGCGACGTCAAGCCGGGAATGATCCTGGAAGGCACCGTATCCAACGTCGCTGCCTTTGGCGCCTTTGTTGATTTAGGTGTTCATCAGGACGGACTCATTCACGTCTCGGCGATGAGCACCAAGTTCATTTCTGATCCACGCGAAGTGGTCAGTTCCGGGCAGATCGTCAAGGTAAAGGTTCTGGAAGTCGATACGTCACGGAAGCGCATTTCACTAACCTTGCGTCTGGATGATGAATTGCCGGTGGCCGGTGAAGCGGCCAAGGGTGCTGCTCCGCGAGAGCGTCGGCACGCAGGCACAGGCGCTTCCGGCGCTCGCAATGGGCAGAATCGCAGCGGCCAAAACCGCAGGCAGGGGAATCAAGAACCTAAATCTTCGGCATCGGGTAATACTGCTATGGCAGAAGCGCTGCGTCGTGCTGGGCTGAACCGGTAATTAAGGTGGCTTCGGTTTACCTAACCTTTTTTAGCATCGGCTAGGTTAACCTGCTGTCAACGTGGGGCGATTCCCTAATTCAAGTTGGACTAAGTGTGTCCAAACTTCGGTGACAAGTTGGCGAAAGAGACCTAGTCTAAAGACATGGACCTTACAGGAAAACTGGCAGAAGCCTTCAGCACCCAGGTAACTCTCGAACTAACCGCAGCGACGGTATACCGTCAGCTGGCAGTTGAAATGGACGTCATGAGCCTTCCCGGCATTGCTGGATGGTTCCGTGCGCAAGCTGGCGAGGAAATCGTCCACGCGGAAAAGTTCATCACGCACATGACCGACCGTTCAGCTCACCCGAAGATTGGCGAGCAGCCAGCGCCAGAAGTGAATGTCAAGAACGTCGCTGACGCTTTTGCCGCTTCGCTGGCTCATGAGCAGAAAGTCTCCGAAGCCATTCGCGAACTGTACCGACTGGCTCAGACCGAAGGTGACATCGACTCTTTGCCATTGCTGCACTGGTTTATCGACGAGCAGATTGAGGAAGAAGCAACCGTCTCTGAAATTCTGGATCGCGTGAAGCTAATCGGCAATGATGGAAGTGGCCTCCTGCGTTTGGATGCAGAGCTCGGTTCGCGTTCTTCAGGCGACTAGCGGACTAAGAAGCACGCATCTTCTAAAAATGGAATAAACTTAGGGAAGCAACCGGTGGTTGCTTCCCTAAGTTTTCATTTGAGGTGGTCGTGAACCAAGTGGGCTTACCACAAAAATCGGCTTTGACGTCGTCAGTAGCACTTACGCATCGGACGACTGCCTCGCTCAAACTGCGCAAAGGCGCAGGTCGGCACTATGTTGTCCAGAGCAACCTTGCCCACGGCACCGAACTTGCCCTCATCGAAGTCAAAGGCTCATGGGCTCATGTCTTTGTTCACGCAACCTACGGTTGGCTGCCGGAGATCTACCTGGAGCCAATTCCTGAGGTTTTTGATGAACCGGCCATTGCCGACGAAGACGACGAGTATGCAGAACCTGTGCTGTCGCGTTATTCGCTGATTGAGGCCACTCATGTCACTACGGCCACTCTGAACTTGCGCAAGGGCAGCGGGACCGGTTATCCGGTTCTCAAGGTCATTGACCAGGGAAGCAAGGTTCGTTCCATGCTTCAGCAAGGCCTATGGTCTCAGGTCCAGGCAGGCAAGCTATTAGGCTGGGTTCCCAGCATGTATCTGCAGGAGATCCCTTCGCGACCAGCCAAGGGCGGCTTGATCGCAGTACCCAATCAGCGGGCGCTAACCACAATTCGTCTTAATGCCCGTCGCGGACCGGGCGACCATTACTCGCTCGTGCGCATTCTTCCTGCGGACACTGCAGTCGTTATCGTGGCGCGTCAGGGTGCTTGGCGCCGGATTGATCGCGATGGCGAAGAAATGTGGATCCCCGCCAGCCAGCTGCGTACGGTTTACTAAGCGATTTTGAGATCAGCCGAGGTAACTAGGCCTGCTTCGGCCGCAATGACTGCCAACTGAACGCGATTTGAAACGCTGAGCTCGTCCATGACACGGGCAAGGTGAAGCTTGACCGATCCCTCGGAGATATGCGCAAGACGCGAAATCTGAGCATTGGTCAGGCCCGCCGCAACGTGGCGAACTAATCCGCGGTCCCGGTCTCCTAGTTC
The DNA here is from genome assembly GCF_001302565.1 of Glutamicibacter halophytocola. Classification (NCBI taxonomy): domain Bacteria; kingdom Bacillati; phylum Actinomycetota; class Actinomycetes; order Micrococcales; family Micrococcaceae; genus Glutamicibacter; species Glutamicibacter halophytocola. The sequence continues at coordinate 2,963,852 of NZ_CP012750.1, read as the reverse complement.
GCGGAACGCTTCTTGATGAATTGAGCGGCGAACGACGCGTGAAGCGGGCTCCCAACCGTCGGTTGGCGCCGCGAAGAGCTGGTATCCCGCGACAAGCATTCGCAGTGCGCAAGGCAATTCTGAGCTGATTGAGCTCTTGGAAATGAGCGCAGCGCTACCGGCATCGTAAGCCTGCGCGAGTTCACTGCGCTTGTAGCGCGAAGCCATCACGACCACTTTGGTTTGCGGTGTTGCTTCAGAGATCTCGCGAATGGCGCTGTATAGGTTCTGGCCGTCCAGCGTCGACTCAATCAAGATAATGTCTGGCTTCTGTTCAAGGGCTCCAGCGATGGCATCTGCCATTGAGTCCGTGATGTTTTCTAGATCGAAGTCCTCAGTGTTGGAGAGAACCGTGGAGATGCCTGCACGCGAAAAATAATCGCTATCGGCTAGATGAACGCGAATACGCGACATTCAAGAAACCTCGTCCTAAAAAGCTACAAACCCGGTCGGAAACCCCAACCGTACCCCTGCTTAGCTAGTCGTCTGCAGGTACGCCCAGTTTATAACCAGTTAGCCAACTTGTTTTGCTTGATGAGTAACAATCTGACAACAATCGGAACTGTTTTAAGAGGAACCTCTAGTAAATCCTTAGGTCAAGTCACATATCAACTTTGATTCTTACAAAAAGTAGATAATAAATTACTGAACGGTATGACCTGAAAGCTAACGAAAATGGCCGTATGGTCAAAAAAATTGACCTGAGTATGCCAAGAAATAGCTGAAAGAACCCTGTGAGTGCAAGCCGTGCTTCCGTAGAGTCAAGTAGGGACTTTAACAAGGGTTCAAGATCACAACTAACTTTTGGAGGACATTGGTGCAAGCGATTAATTTGCCACCATCGAAAGGAACCGGTCGCCGTACGGCGAGGCGCGTACTTTCTGGGGCGGTAGTGGCCAGCCTATTCGTGGCGCCGACCGTAACAGCCGCGTATGCGGCACCAGCCGATGGCTCCGAGGCTCTTGGACGAGTCCTCGATCTAAATCTTCTAGACATTCCTGTTGCCGATGCGGGGTTCGCATACGCGGGCAACCCGAGCTCGCCAGATGCAAAGCATAACCCTCTGAACGTTGAGGCGCTGGGAGCTTTGAACCTGAACCTGGGTTCAGGACTAAGTGCACTTCCACTAATAAATTCCGACGGGTCAGGACTTCTGACTCTGGGCGAAGCCGGATTGCTCAGCTCGTATGCTGAGGCGCCTAGCTCCACGAGCGCAAAATCAGCAGCTGGTGCAGTTAGCTCGGACGGAACGATTGCCGTCGATTCGGCAAATTCTGGCGCGATGACTGCAAATGTTGATTTGACTAGGCTTTTGGATCAGCTTCAAGTCAGCGGGCTAACTGACCAGCTTGTAGATGAAGCATCATTGGAAATCGGCGCCCTCGGGTCCAAGGCCGACAAGACTGACGGAACCCTGTCGACTGACTACTTGGTTGCTGGTGCCACTGCAACCGTTAGCAGCCCTGCTGTTGGCGGTCTGACCAGCTCGTTGGGAACTGTCGTTGATGGTCTGGGCACTACGCTCAACACGGCTCTGTCTTCCGATGGTGTGCTCGGCACCATCACTTCGGGTCTTGACGCGATCGATATTGATTTGCGCCCGCTGGCCCGCATTGGTGTCACTGATTCCACGGTTGCGCTCAATGGCGTCGACGCTGCACTGCAGCAAGTCAAGGATGACATCCTCACTGGCGTTATTACTTCGGATACCGGCTTGGTGAGCATCGACCTCGGTACGGGTGACATCAGCGTCGATCTGTCCAAGATCACCACCGGTGGGCTCAACGGCAAGCCGGCCAACTATGAAGTGCTAAGCGCGACCGCTGTTCAAGAAATCGCAGACGAGATTACTCTTGCGCTGTCCAATTTGGTCACTGATCTTCGCGATAGCCTTGTTGCTTCACTTGATCAGATTGACATTGTGGTCAACCTCGGTCTGGAAGCTAGCTTGCTCGTTCCACTCGCCGACGGTACGGCAACGGTGGAAGGCAGCGTTGCCAGCTTCCTGGGGTTGGTACCAGAAGAACCAACTACCAACGTTGACTTGACACTGGCCGGCTTGAATCTAGGCTCGCTGATCACCCCACTGACTGCAGGTGTTGTAAGCGTAGTTGGCGACGCATTGGGTACCGTTGTTAACCCAGTTATCGACGGATTGCCAGGAGTTATTACCGGAGTAGTTGATGGCGTTACTGATCCTCTGGAACCCGTTATCGAAGGTGTGCTTAACGAAATCGTTGAGATTACCGTCAACGAGCAGGGAACCACGGTAATTGACGATCCAAATAGCGATCCTGACTCCACTGAGGAGGGTGACTTTGTCACTGCTTTGTCAGTAGAGCTATTGCCAGCAATGGGCGAAGCTGCGAACAAGGTATCTTTCGCCCGTTCGGAAGTCCGCGCAGCGGACGAAGCGCCAACTGAAGCCCCCGTGGTCATTGAAACACCAACTGATGGACAGGAATTTACCGAGGGTGATCCTGTCGATGTCTCCGGTACGGCAGAGCCAGGTAAGACCATTACTGTGACTCTCGACGGCGACGATGCAGCGGCTCAGGAAGTCATTGTTGGCGACGACGGCAAGTGGACGGCTACGTTTGAGGGCCTGACCGAAGGTCCTCATACTGCCGTTGCCACCGATGGCGACGACGACGAAGAGTCTACAGACGAAGTTTCATTCACGGTCGTTGTTTCGAACACCGATGTGAACACAGCGGACAACACCGACGTGAACACTGCGGAGAACACCGACGTGAACACTGCGGAGAACACCGACGTGAACACTGCGGAGAACACCGACGTGAACACTGCGGAGAACACCGATGTGAACACTGCGGAGAACACCGATGTGAACACTGCGGAGAACACCGACGTGAACACGATGTGAACACGATGTGAACACTGCGGAGAACACCGACGTGAACACCGATGTGAACACCGATGTGAACACTGCGGAGAACACCGACGTGAACACCGATGTGAACACTGCGGAGAATACCGACGTGAACACTGCGGAGAACACCGATGTGAACACTGCGGAGAACACCGATGTGAACACTGCGGAGAACACCGACGTGAACACTGCGGAGAACACCGACGTGAACACTGCGGAGAATACCGACGTGAACACCGACGTGAACACTGCGGAGAAAACCGACGTGAACACCGACGTGAACACTGCGGAGAACACCGACGTGAACACCGACGTGAACACTGCGGAGAACACCGACGTGAACACTGCGGAGAATACCGACGTGAACACTGCGGAGAATACCGACGTGAACACTGCGGAGAATACCGACGTGAACACTGCGGAGAATACCGACGTGAACACTGCGGAGAATACCGACGTGAACACTGCGGAGAACACCGATGTGAACACTGCGGAGAACACCGATGTGAACACTGCGGAGAACACCGATGTGAACACTGCGGAGAACACCGATGTGAACACTGCGGAGAACACCGATGTGAACACTGCGGAGAACACCGATGTGAACACTGCGGAGAACACCGACGTGAACACTGCGGAGAATACCGACGTGAACACCGACGTGAACACTGCGGAGAACACGACGTGAACACCGACGTGAACACTGCGGAGAACACCGACGTGAACACCGAGTGAACACTGCGGAGAATACCGACGTGAACACTGCGGAGAATACCGACGTGAACACTGCGGAGAATACCGACGTGAACACTGCGGAGAATACCGACGTGAACACTGCGGAGAACACCGACGTGAACACTGCGGAGAACACCGATGTGAACACTGCGGAGAACACCGATGTGAACACTGCGGAGAACACCGATGTGAACACTGCGGAGAACACCGATGTGAACACTGCGGAGAACACCGATGTGAACACTGCGGAGAACACCGACGTGAACACCGATGTGAACACTGCGGAGAACACCGATGTGAACACTGCGGAGAACACCGATGTGAACACTGCGGAGAATACCGACGTGAACACCGATGTGAACACTGCGGAGAACACTGATGTGAACACGGATGTGAACACTGCGGAGAACACTGCGGAGAATACGGATGTGAACACTGCGGAGAACACCGATGTGAACACTGCGGAGAACACCGATGTGAACACCGCGGAGAACACTTCAGATAACACTGATGACAACACGGCGGATAACACGGAACATCCGATCGTGAACGTGCTGCCTGACAGCGTTACTGAAGGGGACGAGATTACCGTAATTGGTGACAAGTTCACTCCAGACGGTAACGTCAAGATCACTATTCGCAACTCGAACGGCGACGAGGCTCCTATTCACCAGGATGACGTCATCGTTGACGAGAACGGTCACTTTGATTACAAGTTTGATACCGATGGTTTGCCAGAAGGTATCTACATGGTCGAAGTTCAGGACGAAGAAACTGGAAAGACTTACACTGAGTACTTCCAGGTAAATCCTGAGGACGCTGTTGAGAACGAAGTTCACATCGATATCACTCCGAACCGCATTATCAAGGGTGAAATCGGAACCGTGACCGGCAAGGAATTCACCTCGAACGGCGAAGTCAAGATCGAGCAGAGCCCACTAGGCGCGACGACCTTGGCCCAGGCTAAGGCTTTCGCTGCTTCTCTTCCTGAAGGCGTGACCGCTGACGACAAGGGAGATATTAGTTTCGAGGTTGATTCATCTGATCTTGAACTCGGAAATTACCTGATCGTTGCGACTGATGTGAAGACGAACGCGTATGCGTTTACTACGTTCACCGTTGTCGCCGATGATTCGACTGACGCGAACACTGCTGACAACACTGACGCAAACACGGATGCGAACACTGACGCAAACACGGATGCGAACACTGACGCAAACACGGATGCGAACACTGACGCAAACACGGATGCGAACACTGACGCAAACACGGATGCGAACACTGACGCAAACACGGATGCGAACACTGACGCAAACACGGATGCGACACTGACGCAAACACGGATGCGAACACTGACGCAAACACGGATGCGAACACTGACGCAAACACGGATGCGAACACTGACGCAAACACGGATGCGAACACTGACGCAAACACGGATGCGAACACTGACGCAAACACGGATGCGAACACTGACGCAAACACGGATGCGAACACTGACGCAAACACGGATGCGAACACTGACGCAAACACGGATGCGAACACTGACGCAAACACGGATGCGAACACTGACGCAAACACGGATGCGAACACTGACGCAAACACTGACGCAAACACGGATGCGAACACTGACGCAAACACGGATGCGAACACTGACGCAAACACGGATGCGAACACTGACGCAAACACGGATGCGAACACTGACGCAAACACGGATGCGAACACTGACGCAAACACGGATGCGAACACTGACGCAAACACGGATGCGAACACTGACGCAAACACGGATGCGAACACTGATGCGAACGGTAGCGCCAATGCCGCGGACAACTCGGATGCAAATTCCGATGACTCTAAGGAACCACAAAAGGACAATTCCAAGAATGGTGGCCTTGCGGACACCGGTTCTAACGGAGCGCTCTGGATTGGTGCGGGTGCACTCGCACTTGTCCTCATCGGAGCTGGTGTGACTGTGATCGCTCGAAAGCGTTCAGCTTAGTCAATAGCAAGTGGTAGTTAGAAGTAGGAGGGGCATCAATTGATGCCCCTCCCATTTCGCGTTCAAGTCGTGATTGCAATTATTCACGGGCATTGAGGGATCGGAGACAATAGCCTGATGAGGCAACATAAAACTAGGCCCAAACTGTTCACGGTGTTGGTGCTTTTAATTGCAGGTGCGGCAGCATTGGGGCATATTGGTGCGACATTGGCCTTCACTGGACCTTCCACGCCAATTAAGTCGTCATTGCAACCTGGATTGAATCGTTATTTTCTTGGGCCGCTAGATCAAGGGTGGAGCCTTTTTGCTCCCGGTCCGTATTCGCAAGATGAGTACTTTACGATGCGTGCTTGCCTATCGAGTCCGGAAATTTGCGCACAAGGAAGCAAGAAAGGCGCGAAATTCACGGAATGGCGCGACGTCACCGCTGAGGAGATGAAAAGCCGCGCCGGTAACATGTTCGCTAACCGTGAGTCCAAACAGTCAAAGTCGATACATGGAAGGCTTTGGAGTGCCGCATCGGATTTGAGTACAAGCGCACGTGAACAAATCGCAAAACCGTTTATTCAAGGGACTCCAGTATTCGGAGTGGATCTCAGTTCGTCACAGGCGAGGAAAGAATACTCAGCTACAGAATTGAGTAATCTTCGAGCTTACAAGCGAATGGAGGACACGGCCGTCGGCTTCGCATCTCTTTATGCGATTGAGCAGTGGGGTGGAGCGTCAATGGTTGAAATTAAACTCAGGCGTGAACCAATCGTTCCTTTCGCTCAACGAAACAACGATGAAGCTAAAACGAAATCTCGTGAAACGTATATCGGATGGCGAGATACCAAAGAATTCAGTAAAGCGGCGGTGTCGGCATGGAGCTAAATCAGGAGACGGTCAATGCTCCGTCTATCCGAAACTGGATGGTAAAAAATAGAGATTTTGGTTCGAAATTTCTCGCCGCGCTCTACAGCTGGTTTACCGAAAACCGCCATGCGGCATATGGTTTGGCCGTTATGCGCATGGCATCAGGCCTTTTTATCTTGGGCTGGTTAGTAGTAAATGTTCCCGTCGCCTCCAAGATTTGGGGTCCAGGGTCGGAATATCTAGAACCATACCGCTCGGTACTTGGATACAAGTGGCCGTTAGATATTCTGCGTGATGCTGGACTTGGCTTCTTCGTCTTTTGGTATGTGGTTGCCGTAGTTTTAGCGATCGCCTTTGTAATCGGATGGAAGACGCGTTTTGTCACTCCACTCTTTTTCATTTTCTACACGGCCATAAATGCTCAAAACACACCTGTTTCTGACGGTGGAAACTACTTCATCCGAATCATGCTGATTTATCTGATCTTTGCAGATCTATCGAAGCATTGGTCGGTCGATTCTTGGATGCGTAAGCGCGCTGCAAAAAGTAAAAAAGAATTCGAAGCCGTTACGGTGCTTCATAATCTAGCGTTGTGCCTAGTAGTGGCTCAGCTTTGTATGGTCTATTTAGAAGCCGGTCTATACAAAGTTCAGGGTAGTTTGTGGCAGAACGGCACCGCCATGTATTACCCGGTCAATTCTGAAGCTTATGGTGTCTTTCCTTGGCTCAGCGACCTCATCACTGCGAACTCTTGGGTAGTTGCGCTGATTACCTACGTAACTGTGGTGGCACAAATTGCGTTCCCATTCATGCTGTTCCATAAGATCAGCAGGAGGATTGCGCTGATCGTGATTCTTGGGATGCATATCGGTATCGCCGTCGTTATGGGGCTCCCGTTCTTCTCGGGCATCATGGCATCTGCGGACGCCGTCCTTGTCTCCAGCGGCACTTGGTTAACTATTCAGGGATGGCTAGCCACACAATGGAGTGAAAAGTTCCTTCGTAGGAATCCATCTGAAGGTACCTCAGAACCAGAAGATGAATTTACCGACAGGCCGGAAAAGGCATCTTCGACCGCTTAAACGAATAAGTCGGGGCGAACCATGCAAGCTCATGGTTCGCCCCGAGTTTCATGGGCACATTGGCGGCTGCCAATGCATGAATTACTCGCCCACGTAGAACAGGCGCTTGTTTACGAACTCATCCATGCCCAGTGGGCCGAGCTCGCGTCCGAAGCCAGATCGCTTCACACCACCGAACGGCATTTCAGCACCTTCAGCTGCGGCGATGTTGACATTGCTCATGCCAACCTGCAGCTTCTGGGCGACTTTGGCAGCGCGTTCTGCATCGGTGGAGTGCACTGAACCGCCCAGGCCGTAGATGGTGTCGTTAGCGAGGTCCGCAGCTTCCTCGTCGCTGGCTACCTTGTAGACCACGGCTACTGGGCCGAAGAGCTCTTCGTAGAAGGCCCGCATCTCCTTGGTGACACCGGTCAGCACGGCAGGGGAGTAGTAGGCCGCAGGACCATCGTGCAGCACGCCACCGGCGTGCAGGGTCGCTCCCTTGGAGACTGCATCCTGCACCTGGGCGTGGAGGTCCTCGGCTGCCTTGCGCGACGACATCGGCGCGAAGGTCCCTTCCAGCTCTGCCATTGGATCCCCGGCCTCCAGGCCTTCTGCGCGCTTGGTCAGCTCGGCGACGAAGTCGTCATAGATGTCTTCCATGACGATCATGCGCTTGTTCGAGTTACAGGCCTGGCCCGTGTTATCGATGCGGAATCCCCACGCGGTGTCAACGATGCCAGGCACGTCATCCGAATCCAGGACAACGAATGGATCCGAGCCGCCAAGTTCCAGCACGGCCTTCTTCAGGTTCCGGCCCGCTTGCTCGCCGATGATGGCGCCTGCGCGCTCCGAACCGGTCAAGGAAACGCCCTGGATGCGGGAATCAGCGATGATGGTGGAGATCTGGTCGTGCGTTGCGAAGACGTTGTTGTAGACGCCTGCCGGGACGCCGGCCTCGTCCATGATTTCCTGAATGGCCAATGCCGAACGCGGGCAGGACTCGGCGTGTTTCAGGATGATGGTATTGCCCAGCATCAGGTTTGGCGCCGCGAAGCGCGCTACCTGGTAGAGAGGGAAATTCCACGGCATGATGCCTAGAAGGGCGCCAACCGGAAGCTTCTGTACGACGGCCTTGCCGCCGGAGAACGACTTGATTTCCTGGTCCGCAGCCAAGGAAGGTCCCTCGGTGGCAAAGTACTCGAAGATGTCCTTGCAGTATTCTGCCTCGCCGACTGCCTCGGAGAGCGGCTTGCCCATTTCAGTGGTCATGATTTTGCCAAGCTCTTCAGCGCGCTCGGCGAAGAGGGCTGCAACCTTGGAAACGATCTTCGCGCGCTCGGTGATGTCAACATTCTGCCATGACTCGTAGGCAGACTGGGCCGAGCTCAGGGCCTGCTCGACTTGCTCGTCGGTGGCGGCGGCGAATTCTTCAATAACTTCACCGGTGGCCGGGTTCAAGACCTTGTAGGTTGGGGCGCTCATCAATGCTCCTGTCGTTTGTGCAGATTGGTCAGCGTAAGCCTGTTCCTTGACGCTATCGAACTTAACACAATAAATGAATGTAATTCACTTCATTGCGCGTCTACGTCGAGCTTATCCCCAGAATTGCGTTTGAGCCAGTATGCAGAAGCAATATTCATCGGCGGAAAACAGGCCACGCATCCAAGCAAAAGCAAAGCCATGGTCTCCCCAAGTGAACACGGGGAAACCACGGCTTTTGAGATGAACTCACAAGGGAGCTCTCCGGGTGTCGCTAGCTGATGGCTGAGGCGCGCCACCAATCGATTCCGGCATCTCCTTGCGCGATATCGGCAATCTTCGATAGCTCTGTCTCGCTGAATTCCAGGTTGTTCAAAGCACCCAAATTTTCGTCCAGCTGCTTGGTGGAAGAAGCGCCAATGAGCACCGAAGTTGCCGCGCCCTCACGAAGCAGCCATGCCAAAGCCATCTGTGCCAAGGATTGGCCGCGCTGCTGGGCCACCTCGTTCAGGCTTCGGACCTTGGTCATATTCTCTTCTGTCAGTTGGCTTTCAAGTGAGCGGCGACCTCCTTGGCGCTCAACATCAGTGGTCGACAGGTACTTGTCGGTCAGCAAGCCCTGGGCCAATGGAGTGAACGCAATGGTCCCCATGCGTTCTTTCTCCAAAGTTTGCAGCAAGCCATGTTCAACCCAAGGGTTGAGGATGTTGTAGGAAGGTTGGTGAATGACCAGCGGAGTCCCCAGATCATTGGCGATGGCCTTGGCCTCGGCGGTGCGTTCTGCAGAGTAGGAAGAAATGCCAACATAGGTGGCCTTGCCTTGGCGCACCAGGGTATCCAGAGCGCCTATGGTCTCCTCCAGTGGCGTCTTGGGATCAAAGCGATGCGAGTAGAAGATATCCACATAATCCAAGCCCATTTTTTCTAGCGACGCATCGCACGATGCAAGCAAATACTTGCGAGAACCGAAGGTTCCGTACGGGCCCGGCCACATGTCGTAGCCGGCCTTGGAAGAAATCACCAATTCATTTCGGTAAGGCTTGAAGTCCTTGCGCATCATGCGCCCAAAGTTCTCTTCGGCAGAACCCGCAGGTGGACCGTAATTGTTGGCCAGGTCGAAGTGGTTGATGCCGTTGTCAAACGCATGGCGGAGAATTTCTCGCTGGCTGTCGAAGGGCCGGTTGTCTCCGAAGTTCCACCATAATCCCAAGGACAACGGGGGCAGCCGCAAGCCTGAATCGCCAACGCGGCGGTAGCCGTAGTGTTCGTAGCGATCCGCCGCTGCAGTGTAGGGGCGGTGCAATTCCTTGATGGATGACATTCGTTCGTATTCCACGAGACACCTTTCTACCAGCAGCAATGCTGGCTGGGTGGAGGGCAAAGGGCTTCCACCTCAGAATATGCCAGACGGCGACTCGTCCAACATGTTGCCGGGACAAATCTGCTATGTGCGTAACGTTGCGGCAACGGCGTGGATGGGAATCTGATCAGAAGAAATTAAATGAAGAACCGATCCGTCAGGCCAAGGAGGTAACGCCTGCGCGGATCGGTTCTTCTAGATCACTCGCACCTTGAGAAGGTATTAACCACACTAGGAGCCGAGTCTTGAAACAAGCTGAGTGCGACGTGTGTGGTCACCTAGGAAGTTGATGCCTAGTAATTCGACGGTGGGTCAGAAGCAGGGAAGGATTCATCTTCCCACTCTTCGACAAGCTCTTCGTCATGCTGGTCATGAAGCTTTTTCTCTTCGTCGGGATCTACCGGCTGCCCGTTGGCTGATTGTGCATTCATGATCTTCCCCCTTTTGATTTTGGTCCAGACCACTTTTGTTGGCGGTGGCCTTTTCGCGTACATTCAGTCTTCACCTATTAATTGGCGTTGTCGATAGGTTTGGGGCAACTCAGATTTCCCCTTCCCCATGGATAGGGGATTTAATCGAAAGCATGCCGATGATCAATAATCCTGTCGATGGTTCCAACATCTTTTTTGACGATGACGGAGCAGACGGGGAACCAATTCTCTTCCTGCACGGCTCAGCTTTATCCCGCTCCATTTGGCGCGGTCTGGGCTACACCAAGGAACTTGGCGAGGACCATCGGACCATCCGCATGGATTTACGCGGTCACGGCAAATCAGCCAAGTCGCATGACGTCGCCGACTACACCATGGACAAGGTCGTCAGCGACATCCAAGCAGTCTTGCGCCATCTGGGCCTTGAACGGGTGCATATTGTTGGGTACTCGTTTGGTGCGCGTACCGGTCTGCACTTGGCCATGAATCATCCGGAGCAAGTGATCTCATTGATCATGCTCGGCGGCACGTTTGAAATCACGCCTGGCGAAATCGGCAAACTCTTCTTTCCCGGATATCTGGAAGTGTTGCGCCGTGGAGATATCGAAGGGTTCGTCAGTGGCCAGGAGACCGGCGGAAAATTGGATCCTGCAACCAGGCTGGCTTTCAAAGCAAATGATCCGCTAGCCTTGGCCGCGTACTACGAGGCCGCCGAGACGCTCCAGAATATTGCTCTTGCAGACTTGGCCAAAATCGGGATCCCAACCTTGCTGCTGATCGGCACGCGTGATCAGCCTCGATTTGACCAGAACAAGATTATGGTTCGCACGTTGCCCAACGCTCGAATGGTGGCCTTGCCGGGACGAACGCATGGCAGCACCCTGTACCCAATCGAGCCAGTCATCACCGCCATCCGCTCCTTCTGGTCCGGGCGCCAGGCATGAGCGGCAGTTCTTTTGATCTAGAGCGGGTCGCCCGCGGGCTTGCGTTCGGGCCCATTCGAGATGACCTGCACAGCGCGCTCCTTTCGGATCCTTCTGGCCCCCTGATAATTCAAGCGCCGCCGGGATCGGGCAAAACCACCGTTGTCCCGCCGACGGTGAGCAATGCACTGCGGGAAGCCGGGCTGACTGGAAAAATAATCGTTACCCAGCCACGCCGCGTGGCAGCCCGCGCCGCTGCCCGAAGGCTTGCCCACTTGGATGGGTCAGTGCTCGGCGAGCACGTCGGTTTTGCGGTTCGCGGAGAACGCAAGAGTTCCGCAACTACCCAGGTGGAATTTGTCACCGCGGGTTTGATGCTGCGCCGTTTGCTGGCCGATCCGGATTTGTCTGGGGTCAGCGCCGTCGTCATTGATGAAGTTCACGAACGGTCCATCGACACCGATCTGCTGCTGGCAATGGTCAAGCAAGTCAATGAACTTCGAGATGATCTCTGCCTTGTCCTGATGAGCGCGACGCTGCACGCCCAGGAACTTGCCGATTTCCTTTCGACTGAAAAACCAGCGAGGGTGTTCAGCGCCCAAACCGCGCAGTTCGATGTCGAGGAGATTTTCGAGAGCTACTCATCAACCAGAGTCACTGAATTCGGTATCAAAGATGACTACTTGCGGCATGTCGCGGCCGTTAGCGTACAGCATTCGGCGAGAGCCAATGGTGCCAGCAAGCATCCGGTGGACACCTTGGTGTTTGTGCCGGGCGTGCGTGAAGTCGAGCGCGTCTGCGCCCAGATTTCAGCCAATGGTGTCACCGCATTGGCACTGCATTCGCAAATCTCGTCGGCCGAGCAAGACGCGATTTTGAATGAACCTGAGGCAGGCAGCTCGCCGCGAATTATTGTTTCAACTTCCATTGCCGAATCCTCGCTGACAGTACCTCGGGTCCACCTCGTGGTCGACGCTGGCTACGCCAGGGAACCGCGTCGGGATACGTCCCGCGGAATGTCCGGGCTTGTCACCGTCGTAGCAAGTCGGGCCACAGCCACCCAGCGTGCTGGCCGTGCTGGCCGATTGGGACCCGGCCAAGTCGTGCGCACCCTTGACCCCAAGTCATTTGCCGCGGCACCAGCCTATTCCACCCCGGAAATCCGCACCGGTGATCTGGTTTCGGCTGGTCTTGCCCTGGCAGCGTGGGGAACGCCCCGCGGAGAGGGCCTGGAGCTGTGGGAGGTTCCCCCTGCCGCGGCCATGGGCAGCGACGAGCTGGTGCTCAAAAGCCTTGGCGCTGTTGACAATTCGGGACGCATTACCTCGATGGGCGAGCAAATGGTCAAGATCCCCACCGATCCCAGGGCAGCGCGAGCCTTGCTGGAGGGCGCGCCCTTGTTCGGCTCGCTGCCGGCGGCCGAAGCAGTGGCATTGCTGGCCAGCTCCGAGCGCATCGCCAGCGCAGATCTGCAAGAACTGCTGGTCTCGATTCGAAGGGCATCCCATTCGGGCCACAGAGCCTGGAAACATGAAGCAGCGCGCATGCAACGGCTGGCAGAGGTGAAGGCTCGCGGCAAGCAAGGACAACCTGCGCCAGCCACTGCTTCGTCGGCCGAGGCATTATCAGCCATCAGCGCACTGGCCTACCCGCAATGGGTTGCCCGCAAAGTTGGGCACGATGAGTACCTGCTCGCTTCTGGAACAAGGGCTGTTCTTCCTCGGGGGAGCCACTTGGCACATGAGGAGTATTTGGCCGTGGTCGAAGTGGCGCGGACCGGGACCAGGGCAACGATCAGGCGAGCGACGGGTATCGAGCTGTCTACGGTCCTTGAATTGCTTCCGCAAATGCGCGAGAGCAAGGAAACAGCCGAATTCATCGACGGCAAAATCAGTGCTCGCAAGGTAGAACGATTCCGCGCCATTGAACTTTCCGCGCGTCCCATCAAAGCAACCGAGGAATTGGGAATGCAGGCGGTCCAGTTCGCTGTGCAAGAGCAGGGGCTGGCGTTTTTCGGTGAGCAGGAGGGTTTTGATGCCCTGCGCCGCCGCATGGCAGTGGCCTACCGGTTGCTTGGCGAACCGTTCTGCGCGGTTGATGATGAGTCCCTGATAGCGCGGGCCGATGAATGGCTGCAACCTATCCTGCGCCAGATAGCTCATGGCAAGAACGCTGCCAAAGCCGATGTGCATTCGGCCTTGCGTACCCTGCTTCCGTGGGAGCATGCGCACGATTTTGATTCGTTGGTGCCGCAACGCCTGGAAGTGCCCTCAGGGTCCAAGATCCGCATCTCCTATCCACCTGTGGGCGAGAGCGGTCCGGCTGTGGTGGCCGTCAAGCTTCAAGAGTGTTTTGGCCTGGACCAATCTCCGCGGCTGGTGCACGAGAAGCTGCCGGTGCAGTTCCACCTGCTGTCCCCAGGGGGCCACCCGCTGGCAGTTACCGAAGACATTGCCAGCTTCTTCAATGGCCCTTACGCTCAAGTTCGTTCTGAAATGCGTGGACGCTATCCGAAGCATCCCTGGCCGGAAAATCCTTGGGGACATGTTGCCACGGCGAAAACGAAGAATCGGCTCAACGGGCAATAGCCGCACAAAGATGTCGGGCTGCTGACACGGTCAGCACCCCGACATCTTGCCAGCGACCCTGGATTGCTTAGGCGAAGGCGGAGAACCCCGTGATGTCGCGTCCCATGATCAGGGCCTGGACCGTCTCGGTTCCTTCATAGGTGTGAATAGCTTCCACGTCAGCAAAGTGGCGGGCGACGCGGTTGCTGGTGAGAATCCCGTTGCCTCCCAGCAGGTCGCGGGCATTGGAAGCAATGGCTCGTGCCGTGCGAGTGGCCGTGTACTTGGCCAGCGAGGCCTGTGGCCCGGTGAGCTCACCGTCGGTCTCGCGCTTGGTCGCTTGCATTACCAATACCTGAATGGTTGCAAGTTCGGACTGCATGCGTGCCAAGCGCTCCTGGACAATCTGGCTGGCAGCCAACGGACGGCCGAACTGCACTCGCTGCTTTGCGTAGTTCACCGCTGACTCGTAGCAAGCGGTGGCATGGCCTACAGCTGACCACGCGACACCGAGACGCGTAGCGAACAGCACTCGGGAGGTGTCCTTGAAGCTGGTGGCATCCGGCAGCACGTCTTCGTCGGGGACGAAAATATTCTCCATGCGGATATGCGCCTGCCAGATAGCACGCAGCGACAGCTTGTTTTGGATGGTGGTGGCGTTGTACCCCTCGGCGTCCTGATGGACGGCAAAACCGCGAACCTTGCCCTCATCGTCACGAGCCCAAACGATGGAGATGCCGCCGATGGAGCCGTTGCCAATCCATTTCTTTTCACCGCTGATCCGGTAGCCGCCCTCGACTTTTGTCGCACGAGTTTCCAATGACACCGAGTCAGACCCGTGGGTTGGCTCGGTCAGCGCAAAGGCGCCCGGCAGGTCGCCGGACAGCATCGGCATGGCGTACTTTTGGATCTGTTCCTCATTGCCGCAGAAGAGCACCGAGCGCAGCGCCAACCCGCCCTGCACGCCAACGATGGTGGCCACGGAACCATCGCCGCGTGCCATTTCCATGTTGACCAGTCCGGCTGCCAGTGGACTCATTTTTTCGTGGGAGTCCAGATTCATTCCGTCACGCAGCAGGTCCGCTTCGCCGAGCTTCTTGATCAGATGCAGGGGGTAGTCGGCCTTGTCCCAATATTCGTGAATGTCCTTTTTGACTTCTTCTACGACGAACTTGCGTGCCTTGGCGCGCCAGGCGAGGTCTGCAGCATTAATATCGGCAAAGATTCCGGTGGGGTCAATATTGACGTCTTCTGCCCACAGATCGTACTCCGGTTCAACAACTCCGGCGGGAAATTCCAAACCGGTCGACTTCTCTGTCATCTCAGGCGCTCCAAATTGGCTAGAGTGAAAACTTTTAACTCCAGCCTAATGGAACGCAGTGTCATGTCAAGAAACTACGTCTCAAGTTCTGTGGTTTATTATTTGCTGTGTTCTTTCAGCGCCGCCGAAACTGCCTGCAGAATGGATTGCTCGTCGGAACCTGGATCAATCACTGAAACAATGACTGTAGGCGTTGGGGAAGCGGCAGTGGTGCCCGTATTTTCGCCACCCAGCAGGTCTGCAAAGCGTTCAAGGAATAACCGAACATCATGTGCCAGCTTGCTTCGGTCGGTGCTGGCTGGATCCTTGATCCAGGTGCGCAGGTGATCATTGTGGATGGCCACCAGGCCGGCGCTAACTCCGAGGCACAAGGATTTTTCCGATGCGGTGTTGGCCAATTCGCGACGGACCAGAAAATCGTAGAATGCGCGCTCGTACCGATGAGTTGAAACGAGCTCTCGTTCTCGTAGCGATGGGACCGAGGAAAGCAGCCTGTGCCGAAGCCGAGCACCCTCGGGGTTGACAGTGTACTGATCAAAGACGACATGAGCCGCGTCAATCAAAGTAGAGATCGCGTCGACAGATGATGCCGCCAGCGTCGTCTGAACGTGGGTGATGATCATTTCTTGATCGGCAAAGACCATGTTCTCTTTTGAGCCGAATCGGCGGAAGAACGTGGAACGCGAGATCCCCGCAGCTGCTGCCAGCTCATCGACGCTGGTGGTGTCGAAGCCTTGAGAAATGAGCAGATCAAGTGCGGCCGGTGGTACAGCGGAAGAAGCGATCATGATTCACGAATTTAGCACGATTCTCAATCCCTGATTCTTGAAGGCTGCCAAGCGCGCCGCTGAAATGATTGTGAACTCCCACAGCCATGACTACGCTGAACAGCAAGGGCGTTCTTTTCCAGAACGCGTATTTACTATTGGAAAGAAAAGTGAGGGCCCATGGGAATCTCGATCGCAAACGCCGCACTCCGATTAGTCAGCGGCGCATTCATTCTCAACAGCGGCATTAACAAGCTGCGCATTGATGAAGCCAGCGCGGCCGGGTTGCAGCAAATGGCGTCCAACGGTGTACCGCAGATGGCAGAACTGGAACCTGCAGTCTTCGGCAAGATCCTATCCGTTTCGGAAATTTCGCTGGGCAGTGCACTGCTTTTGCCATTGGTTCCTTCGCGCTTGGCAGGAATCGGTCTGGGTGCCTTCTCCGCAGTGCTGTTGTCGTCTTATCTGCGCACTCCGGGAATGACCGAATCTGATGGCGTACGTCCAACTGCTGATGGCACCGCCTTGGCCAAGGATGTGTGGCTAGCCGGTATCGCCGTGGCTTTGATTTTTGGCCGTCGGGCAGCAAAGAAGATCAAAAAAGAAAAGTAATTTTTGCGCCGTTGCCCAGTCCGGTGCACAGGCGGAAGTAGATTGTTTCTGAAGACTGAGGTTTTCAGGGTTCAAATTTGGATGACAAGCTAAGAGGAGAACCAATGGGTTTCTTAGATGATGCAAAGAAGAAGCTGGGCGAAGCAGTCGAGAACGCCAAGGAGTTCGCCGGCGACGCCACCGAAAACATCAAGGACTTTGCCGCTGATGCGCAGGAGAAAATCGGCGAGAAGGTCGATGAGTTCAAGAATGGCGACAGCAACGATGGTCCTTCAGACCAAGCATAAATAACTGGCAAGAGAACCCCGGATCGACAATGGAATTCCACTGGCAATCCGGGGTTCTCTTGTATCCAGAACAGCAACGAAAGCGTTGTCAGGACTTCTTGCCGGGGCTCAAGAAAGCCACCACAATCACGGCAGCTACGGCAGCGAACCCGGGCAGCAGCAGTGCTTGGCCCAAACCTACCGAGGTTGCTTCCATCAGTGTTGCAGGATCCTTGGAAGAAGCCTTTTCGATCTGTGCTTGCACGCGCGAATCCATCATCACGGCGATCAGCGCCGAACCGAGCACGGAGCCGATCTGGCGAGTGGTGTTATAGATACCGGAGCCGGCCCCGGCATCACGCGGAGTCAGGTCGCGGGTAGCGGCCAGCGAAAGCGAAGGCCAGATCATGGCCGAGCCAACGCCCTGCACGGCTGATGGAATCAGCAGGGTCCACAGGGCGATGTCTGCGTGCATCATGTAGGCGTAAACCACGGTTGCTCCGCCAAAGAGCAGGAAGCCTGGTACTGCCAGAATTCTCGGACTGAGCTTGTTGACCATCTTGCCCAGGCGAGGTGCGATGAAAATGCCCACCACTGCCATCGGCGAAATCATCAGCGCCGATTCCGTAGGAGTTAATCCGCGGACGTTCTGCAAGAAGAACACCATCGGCAGGCTGATCGTTGCGATGGTCAGGCCCATGAACGCGATGGCCACATTGGAAAGCGAAAAATTGCGTACCAGGAACAAGCGCAACGGAACCAGCGGTTCAGACTTCGTCTTGCCCTGCCACCAAACGAACACGGCCAGCAGCAGTACGCCGGCGATGATCAAGTGCCACGAAGAAACCGGGCCAATGAATGGTTCCCAACCGGTCGAGTCGCCTTCCTGGATGCCAAAGACCAGGCAGAACATCGCTACTGCTGACAGGGCAACTCCGATCCAGTCGAAGGAGTGCGCCTGAGGTTCCAAGCGCGGAACAAATTTGAAAACCATCACCAAGCTGAGAACTGCGATGGGCAGATTGATGAAGAAGATCCATTCCCAGCCCACCGAGTCCACCAGCAGGCCGCCGGCAATCGGGCCAATCAGTGAAGCGATCCCGGCTACTGCACCCCACAACCCCATGGCTGCGCCTCGGTGCTGGTACGGGAACAAGCGGGTAATCATGGTCATCGCCTGGGGCGAGATCATCGAGGCGCCCAGTCCCTGGACTGCGCGGGCGGCAATCAGCGATCCAAGGGAATCCGAGAGGCCGCACCAGAGCGAGGCGAGGGAGAAGATGGCCATGCCGATGAGGTAGATGTTGCGCGGGCCAAACCGGTCGCCCAAGCGGCCGGTGACCAGCAGCGGTACGGCGAAGGTGAGCAGATAGGCGCTATTGACCCAGAGGATGCCAGAGATATCTGCATCAAGCGAGGCCATGATGGATGGCATGGCCGTGGACACAATGGTGGTGTCCAGGAGGATCATGAAGAACCCGATGACTAGTGCCCAGAGGGCGCGCCAAGCGGCTTTCTTATCAAAGTCAGTGGTGGGATTCGCAGTTTCAGGCACTGGACAAGGCTAGTACCTGATTGGCGGAAGTGGAATGGATAGTGAGCCTATGAACGGATAATCAGTCGAAACTCACATTGCCGGAAATGCGGGTTTCAACATCTCCGCTGACCCAGACACCTTTTTCCGTGGCTTCGATATGCAAGATGGCGCTGCGGCCAACGCGGGTTCCCTGGCGCACGGTATAGCGTTGCGGGGCGTACCCGGATTGGGTCAGCCAGATTCCAAAAGCCGCATTGAGCGAGCCGGTAGCAGGGTCCTCTGACACCGCTTCGCCAGCGACGAAGGCTCGCACCTCGAAGTCGGCTGGCGGTTGCATCACCACGGAACCGAAGCGCTCTTCGGAACGCTCCAGGTCCGAGGAATCCAAGGGGCGCAATTCTTCCCGCGTTCCCGAGACACGGGGCAAAACCGAACCTCGCGGCTGCCACACGCCATGGGCCACGCTGGAAGCCGTATAGGGGCCGATGACGCCAACCTCCAGTCCCTGAAGCGCCTCGTAGTCTGGTTCGATGCCCAGAACAACGTCTGCGTCACGCAGGACCAAGCCAGCAGGATGCGGGCCGTTGACCAGCCATTGGTGGTCAACCACGTCATCTTCGTGGATGCCGAGTCCGCTGATAGCCCACTGGAGGACATCTGGCTCCAGTGGACCGGTGCGCGTCAGCGGGGGAGCGAGGAACGCCAGCCGGCGGGAATGGCTGTCGGTGCATTCGCGTTCGATCCGAACCGGAATGAGCCCTGCCCCGCATTCCTGGATCAAATGTCCGGCAGGTCCCGGCGCCCCACCGGATTCCAGCCATGCATGGGCGGCACCAAGCGTCGGGTGGCCGGCAAAGGACAGCTCCGTGCTCGGAGTGAAAATGCGGATGGCATAGTCGGCCTCTTCATGGGATGGCTCGACGAAGAATACGGTCTCGGACAAATTCATCCACTGGGCGAAGTGCTGCATCTGATCATCAGTCAGGCTGTCAGCGTTGAATACGACTCCGAGCCCATTGCCGTTGAACGCAGTGGGCGCAAAAACATCAACCTGCTGATAAGCAAATGTTCGGCTCATACTTAGCATGGTGGCACATTAACCATCAGGTTGATCGGGTGTTACGTGAAGGGACACATAAAACGTCATTAACCTCTCCCGCGCGTGCTGGCCAGCGAGTGTGCCATCCTTTTTGCAATCACCGTAGCTATTCGGCTGTGATCAAGACAGCTCGGATGCGCTGGGTTCCGTAGGCCGCGGCAAGGGCATGCACAGCATTTATTTAGCGCCATATGACATCCTTTAAACATGTCACCTACCCCCGTTGAACCTCTGGACGAGACCGTCGAGGAAGTCATTAGCGCTTCAAGCGTCCTCCCCGCATCGTTGCAATTCTGGGCTGTTCTCCTGGCCGGCGCAGTGGTCGCCGCTATCTTGGCTTTTGCTTTCAGCGCGATTGCCCGCCGCATCCTCAAGCGCATTGGCGTGGATGAAGCTGATGTGAAGGCCACCCGTCTCCCATTTTTCGGCCTGATTACTTCTATCGTTGCCAAGTCCGCCTTTGCGCTCTTCTATCGAGATCGTGACTGGTACAACCCGTGGCAATTCGTGATTCTGATCATCCTGGTGACGTTCCTGACCTGGTTCATCATCAAGCTGGTTCTCGTCATTGAGGCAGGGATGATGTCCCGCTTCGAATCGAAATTCGGACCCGGACGCCGACTGGCCAAGGTGCAAACCCAGGTGGGCTTGATGCGCCGCGTGCTCATCGCGGTGCTCTGCATCTTGGCCGTGGCCGCCGTCTTGCTGACTATTGAACAAGTGCGAGCGCTAGGCGCCGGACTGCTGGCCTCGGCAGGACTGGCCTCGGTCGTGGTCGGTTTGGCCGTTCAATCCACCCTCGCGAACGTCTTCGCAGGTTTGCAGGTTGCTTTCACCGATTCCATCCGGGTGGATGACACCGTGGTGGTTGAAGGCGAGCGCGGCACTGTCGAAGAGATCACCTTGTCCTATGTGGTGGTCCTGTTGCTCGATGGCCGCCGAATGATCTTGCCTTCCACGTACTTCACCACGACGCCATTTGAGAACTGGTCACGGCGCAGCACCGAGATTTCGGGCAATGTGGCACTGCAGCTGAAGCTCAACGCGCCAATCGAATACCTGCGCCAGCGCAGCACGGAACTGCTTGAGTCCTCGGACCTGTGGGACGGGCGCGACAATGAGCTGCTGGTGACCGACGCGCAAAACGGTCTGCAAACCGTAACCGTCTACCTCTCAGCGCGCAATGCTGGAGACCTGTGGGGCCTGCGCAATATGATTCGCGAAAAACTGTTGGCGGAGTTGCTTGATAGCTATCCCGAATGCCTGCCTGATCCGAGAATCGTTCCAACAACCCCGGCCTAAGCCTCGAATAATGGCCAAGAAACCAGTAGATCCTTGGAAGCCGCCAGTGAACTGGCTCCCAAGGATCTACTGCGTTGTGCAGCAATTACAGGCGCAGGGCCGCCGGGCCGTAGTCGTTGTAGCGTTCCTGCCGGGCTGTCGCCTCGCGCAATGCTGAAATCAAGGCTTCAGCCTTATCGATCAGGTCTTGAATCAGGTCATCATCCCGTTCGACCCACAGGTACTCGGGCACCGCGCGCACCGGTACGAAGTCCTGGTGCTCTTCCCAGACGAACAGGGTTCGCTCGGCACCGATGACGTGCTGTTGCCAGAGGATTTGGCGCAAGTAGTTCTTGGGGATCTTCTTGAACGGCTTGTTCGTGGTCTTGATTTCCGCCAAGACCGGAGCGCCTGACGCATCGAAGCCCAGGCCGTCCGGGGTAGCCAAATGGAGCTTGGAGTTCTGGGCGTGGAACAACTGGGATGAAGGGAAGATATTAAAATTCTCCTGCACCCAGGCCGCGATGACTGGTTCGCGTTTGCGCCCGTGATCGGTATAGGTGTTGCCGGAGAATCCATTGCCGTAGAGCTTGTCCCAGGCCGCGTTCTTGATGGACTTCTCGGTGGATAGCTTGGCGACGTCGGTTGCCGTGATGCCTTGAGCGCGTGCCCTGAGCCATTCAATGCGGTTGGCTGAATCAGCTAAGACACGCTGGAAACACTCATGTTCAACGCCAGGCACAGTAATCACTTGGTCTATTCTTCCCCATCATTGCCGCAGAAGCGTGCATCTCGGGGTTCCAAGTCACGTGAGACTAGTCGCTGGCGCGCGCAATCGCAGCCAAAAGCTGAGGCAGCGTGGGTGTATCGCTGGCTCTGAATTTCTCCGTGCTGCCTTGCACCAGCCTGATTACCGGTGTGCTGGTGATGCCCAATTCCTCGCCGCGCTGGACCTGCTCCACAACATTGATTTCTTCCACCTGCAATTCCGGCAGCAGTGCCTGGGCGCGTGCCACAGTTTGCCTCGTGCGGATGCACGGTGCGCAGAACGGCTGCGTATACAGTTCCAATTTCATGGGCAGTTCAAGAACTCCTGGGGTACTGGTTCGTGGCGCCGGCGCTCCTACCGGAGGATGAGCCTGACAAGGCGCGACTTCGCCCTGCGCGCCGATGCGCGCAGAACTCAATATTGAAAACATGGAATCATGCTTGAAAATTCCATTGGCCATCCACCCGTACTCCTTGCCCAGAACCTTTGCCGGAGCTTTGGCTCAACCACCGCGCTGAACCGCGTTAATCTCGAAATCTCCCTTGGAGAATCATTGGCGATCATGGGTCCGTCCGGATCCGGAAAATCAACGTTGCTGCATGCCTTGGCCGGCATTGAGCTGCCCGACTCGGGAAGCCTGATGCTCAACCTGCCCGGGCAACAGCCGGTGGACATCCAGGAGCTCGGAGATAAGGCGCGAACCAAGCTGCGCCGGCAGTCCTTCGGATTCGTTTTCCAATCAGGCCTGCTGATCCCGGAACTCACGGCTGAAGAAAACGTGGCCATGGCCCTGATGATCAATGGCACCCCCAGGGCTGCCGCCATCGCCCAGGCAGGCCAGGCGCTTGTTGCCCTGGGGCTGGCCGGCATGGAGCAACGGCGAATCGGGCAGCTCTCTGGCGGACAGATGCAACGTGTAGCTATCGCCCGCGCACAGGTCACCGGGGCCATGGTCGTATTCGCCGACGAGCCCACCGGCGCCTTGGATTCCGCAACGGGTACCGAGGTGCTTGAGACCTTGCTGGAGTGCACCGTAGGCCAGGGCAAGTCCCTGGTTATGGTCACCCATGATCCTTCTGTTGCTGCACAGTGCGATCGCGTCGTAAAACTGCACGACGGGCAATTGATCAGCGACAGCCGGCGCGGCACCAGCGCGATGGGCGGGGATGTTCGATGAACATTCTGCACCTTGCCTGGTTGCTCGGGCGTCCGGCTAAAACCCGTCTGGCACCGCAAATCCTAACCGTTAGCGCCTACGCCTTGGTCAGTGCGATTTTGCTGATCGTCTTGGGCGGCGCTTATTCCTTTACCAGTTTTGAGCTTGAGGCACAGGGTGCCTATCTGCCTTTGGCCGGGCTTGCCGTGGTGCTGCTGGTAGTGCCGCTGATGGTCCTCGGCTCCGCGGCGGCCAGGCTTTCGGCACGAGCCAATGACCGGGCGCTGTCCTCGCTGCGCCTGCTTGGTGCCACCGGCTCGCAGATCAGCCTCGTAGCCATTGTGCAGGCCGCCGGTACTGCCCTGGCGGGAGCGCTCGCCGGGGTCGTGCTGTATCTGGCCTGCGCGCCGGTGGCATCGCTGATTCAGTTCCAGGGCGCACCCATCGGGACGGCCATCTACCTGCCCGCAGGGGCATTGGCGATTGCAGTATTCGCAGTCGTCGTGCTCTCGGCGGTGAGCGCGGCAGCCGGTTTGCGCAAGCTGATGATCACTCCACTGGCTGTGGCCACGCGTCGCAGCGTGCCGGTCCCCAGCTGGATTCGGGCGTTGATCACCGTGGGCGGCATCCTGCTGTTGTGCCTGCTCTTCTCCAACCTGGGGCAGGTGGCGCAGAGCATCGCAGTGATCTTGACGGTAATTGTTGGAGGCTTTGGCTTTGGCCTGCTGGTGTTGAATCTCGTTGGGCCCTATCTGGTGTCCAAGGTAGGGCAGAGCAAGCTGAAGAAAGCCGATACCCCGCAACAGCTGTTGGCCGCCAGGATGATCCTGGAGAACCCTGCCGAATCCTGGCGACAGGTTTCCGGCGTTGCCATGGCATCATTTGTTGCCGTGGTGGGTGGAAGCGGCGCGGCGATGATGCAGGCTTCCCCAGCCGAGGAAGCCAGCAACAGCTGGTACGACTATTTGCCCGGAGACATCCTGACTGGCGTTCTGCTGACGCTGGCGATTACCTTCATCTGCGTGGCGGCATCCTCGGCCATTACGCAGAGCGCCGGCACCTTGGACCGCGCGGAACTCTATTCAGGGTTGCATCGCCTGGGCATGCCATGGAGCACGATGAATGCGGCACGGACCAAGTCCTTGATGATCCCGGCGCTGGCGGCCTCCGTCGCTTTTGCCATTGCTTCCACCGTGCTGGTATTTCCGCTGGCTGGGATGGCAGTGATCTTCAGCCCGTTGACGGTGATCACGGTCATTGTCGCAGTGTTACTCGGATTGGTGCTGGTGCGAGCATCAATTTCGGTAGCTGATCCGGGCCGATTGCTAGCGGCTCGAGAATAAATTCCGTGGTCAACAGCTGCTGGCCTGCCTCCATGTGTGGCTAGCTTCACTTATGGGTCGGTGATTAGAGATGTTTCGTGTTGCGTATTGATGGGCCTAGCGCGTAATGTGGCATACGGTTCGGATAGGTAAACCTAACCTATCTACACCAACATGTTTACAGAACCTCGCATAGTCTGGAATCACCGACCCATGAATATTTCACGTCGCGCCGGGATCTTCGCCGCGTCCACCGCAATCCTCGCCCTGAGCCTGACCGCATGCGGTTCGGCAAGCAACTCCGCAGATTCCTCGGCGGATGCTTCAGGCACCTCTGCAGGCGACTTCACTCCGGTCACCATCAAGAACATTTATGGCGAGACCAAGATCGACAAGGCTCCGCAGCGCATCGCCACGATTTCTTGGGTCAACGCCGACACCCTGCTGGCCCTGGATACCGTTCCAGTGGGCATGGACACCGACGCCTACGGCCAGAACGAGAACAACTCCACCGAGTGGAAGGACGAGGCGCTCGCAAAGCTGGACGCCTCCATCGGCTCCGAGAAGGCTCCGGTGCAGTTCGCTACCGGTGACGATCCGGACTACACGGCTATCGCCAAGACCAAGCCGGACGTCATCTTCGCCCCGTATTCGGGCTTGAAGAAAGAGCAGTACGAAAAGCTGCAGGAAATCGCTCCGGTTGTTGGCCCGATTGAGCCGAACTACCTGACCAGCTGGCAGGACGCGACCGAAGCCGCCGGCCAGATGCTGGGCAAGGAAGAAGAAGCCGACGCGCTGATCGAGAAGGTCGAAGGAGACCTGGCCAAGGTCGGCGAAGAGAATCCGGTACTGAAGGACACCACCTTCATTGCTGCCGACCTCTCTGCTCCGGATACCGCCTATGTCTACTCGCAGGGCGACACCCGCCCGCGCTTCCTCGAGGCCCTGGGCATGAAGCAGGCCGACTATGTCCAGAAGAACGCCGCCAAGGACACCTTCTTCTTCACCGTTTCACCTGAAAAGGTCAACGAGTGGGATTCGGATATCGTCTTCGCTTCGGCAGTAGCCGGAAACACCACCAAGGACATTGTGAAGTCCCAGGCGTTGTATGGCCAGATTCCGGCCGTGAAGAACGATGCCCTGGCCCTGCCGGGCACCGATGAAGCAACTTTGGCCATTTCAGCCGCTTCGCCGCTGTCCCTTGAATGGTCCTTGGACAAGGTGGTTCCAAAAATCGTGAAGGCTGCTGAAAACGCAGCAGCCGCAAAGTAGCAGCTAGCGATTCGACGCTAGATAGTGCAACTGCGCTTCCAACGATCGGCTAGCCGCGCCCGCCAGGCGCGGATCCAGGTCGGGGTAGACGAGCTCCAGCAATTCGGCTGGGGTGGCGTCCGCCCCGGCCTTGCCGAGTTTCTGCAGGGCGGCGCGCACTTGGCCCAGCCGGGATTCCCGGTGCTCAAGGTAGGCACGCAGCAGCTGATGCGAGGTTCCATGCTGCTGCCCGTGCGCCGGATGCAAGGGCATGTCCGGCAAATCCAGCAGCCTGTTCAGCGAAGCGAGATAATCGGACAGCGTTCCATCTGGATGCTCCAGGATGGTGGTGCCCCGGCCCAGAACGGTATCGCCGGTGAACAGGTGCGAGTCCTGCACCGTGAAGCACACCGAATCCGAGGTGTGTCCAGGGGTGGAAAGCACCTGGATGTCCACCCCGGCCACGCTGATCGCTTCATGGTCTTCCAGCACGGGGGCGTCGCGGCAGAATTCTGCCAGCTTCGCGCGGACCGGCGCTGCGGCCAGCTGGCGCAAGCGATCGATCCCGCCGGTATGGTCCGCATGGCGATGGGTGACCAGCACCAGCTGGATATCGAATTGGGCCAGCGACTGCAAATGCGCTTCAAGCTCGGGACCCGGGTCGATGAGCACCACCGGGGTGCCCGGCGCCAAGGCCGGGGACCCCGGGTCGAAGAGCAAATAGGAATTAGTCCCATCCAGCGTCATCTCCGAGGGATTATCGGCCGTAAGCAGGCCGATGCCGGGAGCAATAACGGTGGGCGAGGAAAGATGTGCCATAGCAATGAGTGTAGGAACCAATGACCGCGACTGAAAGCACGACGCGCCAAGCGCAGGAGCGCACCGGGCCCCGATTGCCCCGGAAAGTCGGTGCCTTCCTGATCCTCGGGGCGCTGCTGGCAGTGGCCATCGCCGCTTCGCTGCTCTTCGGCGCCCGCTCGGTGTCGCTGGGCACCGCCAGCGATGCCCTATGGCATTTTGACCCGAACAACGGGGACCAAGGCGTGGTGGCCTCGCGCTTTGCCCGCACCGTCGGGGCAATTGTTGTCGGGGCGGCGCTGGGCCTGGCCGGGGCTGGACTCCAGGGGCTGACCCGCAACCCGCTGGCCGACACCGGGATCCTCGGGCTGAATGCGGGTTCTTCCATGAGCGTGGTCGTGGCCATCGCCTTCTTGGGCGTCAGCTCATTGGCCGGCATCATGCTGGCAGCCTTTATTGGCGCGGCCGTGGTGATGACCCTGGTGTACCTGGTGGCCAGTGTCGGCCGCGAGGGAGCCACTCCGATCAAGCTCGCCCTGGGCGGCGCGGCCCTGGCAGTGGGCGTTGGGGCCATGACCAACGCGATCCTGATGGTCTCTGATTCCACCTTGGACCGCTTCCGCAAATGGCAAATCGGATCCTTGTCCAGCACCCCGATCGACACCTTCCTCGGGGCGATACCGATGGTGGCCCTCGGCGCGCTGATCCTGCTGTCCACCGCGCGGGTTTCCAATGCGGTCGCCATGGGGGATGACACCGCCACCGCCCTGGGCTTCAACCTGGGCCGCGCCCGCCTGCTCGGATCGATCGGCGTGGTCATCCTGGCGGGCACCGCTACCGCGGTGGCCGGGCCGATCGCCTTCGTCGGGCTGATGATCCCGCATGCGGTCCGCCTGCTGGTGGGCTCCGATTACCGCTGGCTGATGCCCGGCAGCCTGCTGGCCGGTCCGGTGCTGCTTCTGGCCGCTGATACCGTGGGACGGGTGATCGCGCCGCCGAGCGAAATCCAGGTGGGCGTGATGTGCGCGATGATCGGCGGTCCGCTGTTCATCCTGATGATGCGCAGCGGCATGAAGTCGGTGAGCCTGTGAGCACGAAGGAAATGACAAGAGCAGCTATGAGCCAGCCCGCCGCAGACGAATCCGGGCCGGCGCCGCAAGGCGCGCCGGCCAAGGCCGCGGTGAGAAGGAACCTGGCACGCCGGACCGCCGTGTGGATGGCCCTGGCCATAGTGCTCACCATCATCGCCTACCTGTTCTGGGGCAGGGATCGATTGCCTGCGGCAGAAGTCCTGCAGGTGCTGGGCGGGCAGAAAGTCCCCGGCACCAGCTTCATCATCATGTCCGACAGGCTTCCGCGCGTTGCGGTCGGCGCCTTGGCGGGAGCCGGGCTGGGCATCTCCGGCGCCCTCTTCCAGCGCTGGCTGGGCAACCCGCTGGCCAGCCCGGACGTCATCGGCGTCGGCTATGGCGCATCGGCTGCCGCGGTCCTGGCCATGATCACCCTGGGCTACAACGACTGGAGGCTCAATGCCTTCGCGCTGGCCGGCGGCCTGGTTGTTGCCGCGCTGATCTATTGGCTTTCGGCCTCGGGCAAGCGCACCGGGCCTCGGCTGATCCTGGCCGGCCTGGCCATCGGCGCGATGCTTCAGGCCCTGATCCAATACCTGCTGACCCAGGCGCAGGTGAATACCGCCAGCGATGTGATGCACTGGCTGACCGGCTCGCTCTCTTCCAGCAACTGGCACAGCGCCCTGGTCCTCCTGATCAGCCTCGGGGCGATCGGAGTGGTCCTGCTGCCCTTCGTCGTGCGCCAGCTGAAGATGCTGGAGCTGGGCGAAGACTCGGCGGCCGCCTTGGGCGTGAACGTGAGCCGGGCCCGGATGCTGCTCGTGGTTGTTGCCGTGGCCATGGGTGCCTTGCCCATTGCGATGACCGGCCCGTTGGCCTTTGTGGCCTTCCTGGCCGGGCCGATCAGCGCGGCGCTGAGCCGCGGGCCGATCCACATCCCGCTGGCGGGATTGACCGGGGCTGCCCTGGTCGTCGTTGCCAACTTTTTTGCCGCGAACTTGTTCGCGGGTCTTGCACTGCCGGTAGGTGTCATCACCGGCGCATTCGGCGCACCCTTCCTGATTTGGATTCTGGTGCGCGCCAACTCAACCGGAAGCGGGGCATAACCCATGGCCACTTTGCAGGCTAGCGATCTGACCTTGGCCTATGACAAGGTCACCATCGTCGACGAGCTGTCCTTGGATATTCCCACCGGGCAGGTGAGCATCGTGGTGGGCGCCAATGGCTGCGGCAAGTCCACGCTGCTGCGTGCCCTGTCCCGGCTGCTCAAGCCATCGGGCGGCCAGGTGCTGCTGGACGGGGCAGATATCCACTCCAAGCCGGCCAAGGATGTCGCCAAGACCCTGGGATTGCTGCCGCAGTCGCCGACCGCGCCGGATGGGATTACCGCCCGCGAGCTGATCAGCCGTGGACGCTACCCGCACCAGGGGCTTTTCAAGCGCTTCTCCGCAGAGGATGAAGCGGCGGTGAATCGCGCGATGGAGCTGACCGGCACCATCGAGCTGGCCGATCGAGCGGTGGATGAGCTCTCCGGCGGACAGCGCCAGCGCGTCTGGATCGCCATGGCCCTGGCCCAGGAAACCGATCTGCTGCTGCTGGATGAGCCCACGACCTTCCTGGACGTGGCCCACCAGCTGGAAGTGCTGGACGTGGTCAGCGAATTGAACCGCAGCCGCGGCATCACCGTGGTCATCGTGCTGCACGATTTGAACCTGGCCGCCCGCTACGCCGACTACCTGGTGGCCCTGCGCCATGGCAAGATCTACGCTGCGGGCCACCCCAATGAAGTGGTCACCGAAAAGACCGTCAAGGATGTCTTCGGCATGCCCAGCCGGGTGATCCCGGACCCGGTAGGCGGAACCCCGCTGGTCTTGCCCATTGGACGGCACCGGGTGCTGCGCACCGAACAGGTGCTGGCCTCCAAGGGCATTTTCCGCAGCGAGCCGCAGGCGCTGGAGCCTGAAGCCGCACCGGCCGCCGCCCGGAGTGTCAACGAGGATGCCGCCGAAGCCACGGCGCTGGATTGCCGTCCGGCCTATGAGCATGTCCCGACCCTGGCCTTTGACACCACGGTGGTCAACCGGCAAGAGCTCTCGCCTTCCTTCCGCCGGCTGACCGTCAGCGGCAAGGACCTGGACTATTTCGGGACCAACAGCCACCCCCTGGATATGCGCATCAAGCTGCTGCTGCCTCCGGCTGGCGGAACGGCCCTGACCGATGAAATCGCTTCGATGCGCCCGCAGGCCATGACCAGCCCAGCGGAACAAGAAGGCTGGTACAAGCGCTGGCTGTCCATTGATCCCGATACCCGCGGCTACATGCGAACCTATACGGTTCGCGCCTTCCGCGAGGCCGGCCACCGCGACAACCAGGGGCTGACCGCGGAACTGGATATCGACTTCGTGATGCACGGGCACCTGGTGGATGGAAAGCTGCAAGGCGGACCGGCCACCGAATTCGGCGACCGCGCGCAGGTCGGAGACCAGCTGCTGTTGCTGGGCCCGAACAAGTTCCTGAACGACGCGAGCTACGGCGGCATCGAATTCCGCCCGGGCGAAGCGCGGCGAATCGTGCTGGCTGGCGACGAAACCGCGGCCCCGGCGATCTGCGCCATTCTCGAATCGCTGCCGTCGAATGTCACCGGGCATGCGCTCATCGAGGTTCCCGAGACCACCGACATCCTGGGTGCTTCGACCCGTTCGGGTGTTTCGGTGCAGTGGCTGACTCGTGGCAGCCACGCCCATGGCGAGCTGTTGCGCAATGCCTTGAGCCAGGTGGTGGCGATTCCTGCAGCAGGAGTGGTGCATACCAATGCCGAGCCGGAGGACATCGATGTGGACTCGCAGATCTTGTGGGAGACCGGGCAGGCCAATAATGCGCCGTTCTATGCATGGATCGCCGGCGAAGCGGGAACGGTGAAGGAAATGCGCCGCTACCTCGTCCGCGAAGCTGGCATCGACCGCAAGCAGGTGGCGTTCATGGGCTACTGGCGCCACGGCAAGACCGAGAACTAATTCTGCCTCAGTGCAGAACGAGGGCCACGGCCCGGATAACCACGCAGCGGTTGTCCGGGCCGTGGCCCTTTAAAGCGGAATTCAGTGTGCGGGCCCTGGCTCCTTGCACGCCGAGCGTGCCGGCCGCGGATTGTCCCGGTCGAGGATTTCCAGCAGCCTCGCGAGTTCTTCGCGGTCCGGCGGCGAAAGCTTTTCGAAGTACCCTTCCATGCTTTCCCTGCGAAGCCGGGACATCTCGCCCAGCTGTGCACGGCCACTGGGACTTAATGCGATCAGCGTTGCGCGGCGGTCTGCAGGATCCGGGGTGCGGATCACCAGCTGCTTGGCCTCCAGCTGGTCGACTACCTCGGTGGTGGAGCGCGCTGCGATATGCAGCCGCTCGGCAAGCTGGGAATTGCGCAAGCCCTCGGACTCGGCATGCCCCAGCAGGGTCAGCACCCGTGACTGGTGCGGGGTGATTCCCAAGGGGATCAACCCTTCCCTCCAGCGGCCCCGGATAACGCGTGAAGCGCGGAGGAAAAGATCTGCCAAGTCAGGCTTGGACTCTTCGTTCAGCATGGTTTCAAGAATAGTGTGTTCTTCAGAACAATTTCAAGATGGAACCACATAGTGAGGTTACCTCTGTTATTCTTTGGGGGAAGAGAATGATGGAGGAGGGCCGATGAGCGTGAATTCAATGCCTGGACATCCCGGTGGGCCGGCCGGCGGAGGCCGAATGAAAAATGCCGTCCAGGACAGGCAATGGCTGGCCGAGCATCCGGTGTCGCTTCAGCGCGTAGCGGCACTGTTCCGCCCGCACTTGGGATCTGTCCTTGCTGTGGTGCTGCTGATTGCAGCCTCGTCCATCATCGGCTTGGCACAGCCCTTCATTGTCCGTGAGCTGATAGATGTCGCGATTCCCCAGTCCAATATCCGTTTCTTGGTGCTTGGTGCCGGGGGACTGGTCGCGATTGCCCTGGCCACCGCGGTGCTGGAGGTTTTGCAGACCTGGCGAGCCACCCTGATGGGGCAGCGCGTGATGCACCGGTTGCGAACCGGGCTCTTCACGCACCTGCAAAAGCAATCGCTGGGATTTTTCACCAACTCGCGATCCGGCGACGTGCAATCCCGGCTGATCAATGACGTCGGGCAGATGCAGTCGGTGATCACCAACTCGGCAACGAGCATCGCCTCGAACTTGACCAGCGTGGTGGCTACGGCCGTGGCCATGGTGGCAATTTCCTGGAAGCTGAGCCTGATTTCGCTGGTTGTCTTCCCGCCGGCCATCTTGCTGGCCAAGCAAACCGCGAAATTGCGTCGAGCGGTCACCGGCAAGCGCCAGCGCGAGATGTCGAACCTGGCATCACTCATTGAAGAGCGCCTGAGCATTTCCGGCGTTCGCCTCTCCAAGATCATGGGCACCGGTCCCGCGGATGCCCAGGCATTCGCAGGTTCCAGCCACAGGCTCATTGATCTTGAAATGAAAAGCGCACTAGCTGGTCGCTGGCGCATGGCCACCATGAGCATCATCTTCGCAGCCATTCCGGCGGCGCTCTATTTGGCTGCTGGCCTGCCGGTGACCGGTGATGGCATGAGCATCGGAACGCTGGTGGCCTTCACGGGGCTGCAGGCCGGGATCTTCCGCCCGGTCATGGGGCTCATGCAGCTCTCGGTGCAGTGGGTATCCGCGATGGCGCTGTTCAGCCGCGTCTTCGAATACCTGGATGCGGATCAAGAACTCCCGGTGGCCGCTGAGCCAAAGACGGTGGAGCTCCAGCGGATGAGCGGCGAGATCCAGCTGCGTGATGTGAGTTTCCGCTACCCCCAGGCGCATAAGCCAACCCTGGACCAGTTGAATCTGACACTCAAGGCTGGCACCATGACGGCAGTGGTGGGAGCTACTGGCTCGGGAAAGTCGACGCTCGGCTCCCTCTTGCCTCGCCTGCTTGATCCAACCTCTGGGCAGGTGCTGCTTGACGGGGTGGACCTGAGGGAATACGACCCGCAGGGCATCGCCAGTGCGGTTTCCGTTGTTGTCCAGGAAAGCTACTTGTTGCACGATACGGTCCGGGCCAACCTGTTGTGGGCTGCGCCGGAGGCGACCGAGGAGCAGTTGTGGCATGCCCTGGAATCGGCGCAGATTGCCGAGCTGATTCGCAGCTTGCCCCTGGGCATTGAGACCGAAGTGGGGCAGCGGGGCCACCGGTTCTCCGGCGGCGAGCAGCAGCGCCTGGCCATTGCCCGCACCATGCTGCGAGAACCCAAGGTCCTGGTGCTCGATGAAGCCACCAGCGCGTTGGATACGGTCACCGAGGCTTTGGTCCAGCAGGCATTGGATGAGCTGGCCGCGGGTCGAACCACGTTGCTGATTGCCCACCGGTTGAGCACGGTGATGCGTGCGGATCATATTGTGGTGCTTGATGGCGGGAAGATCGCAGAGGCCGGAACCTTTGACGAGCTGGTGTCCCTTGGTGGGCGTTTCGCCCGCTTGGTCCAGAACAGCGAGCTGGCCTCGCGGGCAAGCTAGCAGCTGGAGTCCTTGAGCCCCTGCTGCTCGATCGATTCAAGAATCTTGGGCAATGCGGTCTCCAGAGCGCGGCGTTCGGCGGCGTCCAGTGAATCAAAGAGGGTTTCGCGCACAAAGGTCACGTGGCTTGGTGCCGCGTTTTCGATGGTTGCCTGGCCCTGCTCGGTCAGCGCAATTTGATGGCCGCGGCGGTCGGTCTCATCGGAGCAGCGGCTGATCAGGCCCTTGGCTTCCATGCGGCGCAAGAGGTGGGAGAGGCGTGAGCGATCCCAGCGCAGTGCCTCGGCGACGTCCGCGGGACGTAAACTGGGTTCGGCTGCTTCGGAAAGCACGGCCAGGACCGAGTACTCCCCGGACTGCATTTGGGAATCGCGCATCAGCTGGCGATCCATGGCGCTGGGGAATAGCCAGAGGAATTCGCGGATGGTTCTCCAGAGGTCCTGCTCGCTCTCGGACAGCCAGCGGGTCTCATCGCTCGTCATTTTTCTTCACCCTTTTGAAATCTTGCAGATCAGCAAATTTTGTTGACGCATCAATCATCTCGTGTAAAGTTTAATTTTGCAATATATGGTGACGCGTCAATCAGATATCTGATCTCGCTGCCATGTTCAATTGCTGCCGCTTGCCATAGTGTCGATAGGGGAGCGCGCAATCTTGATTGGCACGACGGACTGTGGAGGGAAAAGATGAGCGAGGAATATTCAACCAAGGGTGCCTATGTCACCGGCGGGGAATTCACCCGGGATACCAATTACATCCAAGACCGGATCGTGGCCGATGCGAACCCGGCAAATTACGGCAGCGAGCACAACAACAGCAAGATCGGCCACCCGTACGCCGGCGTCAGCGAAGGCGCCCAGCTCTGGCCGGTGGAAGCCGGACGCTACCGGCTAGTCGCGGCTCGCGCCTGCCCATGGGCCAACCGCACGCTGATTGTTCGCCGAATACTTGGCCTGGAAGACGCGCTGTCTGTCGGACTGCCCGGCCCCACGCACGATGCCCGCAGCTGGACCTTTGACCTGGACCCCAGCGGGAAAGACCCGGTCCTTGGCACCGAGCGCATTCAAGAGAACTACTTCAAGCGCTTTGCCGACTACCCGCGGGGCATCACCGTGCCGGCTATCGTGGACATTCCCACCGGGGCGGTCGTCACCAATGACTACCCGCAAATCACCTGGGACCTGTCCACCCAATGGAAAGAATTCCATCGCGAAGGCGCGCCCAACCTGATACCGCAGGACCAGCTGGAGGAGATGCTCCCGCTGATCAAGCGCATCTTCACCGAGGTCAATAACGGCGTCTACCGCGCCGGCTTCGCGGGCAGCCAAAGCGCCTACAACGATGCCTATGACCGGCTGTTTGCCACCTTGGATTTCCTTGAAGAGCGCCTTTCCACCCGCCGCTTCCTCATGGGCGACCACATTACCGAGGCAGATGTCCGGCTCTTCACCACCCTGGTTCGATTCGATCCGGTGTACCACGGGCACTTCAAAACCAACCGGAACAAGCTCATCGAAATGCCGAACCTCTGGGGCTATGCACGGGATTTGTTCCAGACTCCCGGCTTTGGCGACACCATCGACTTCGAGCAGATCAAGGCCCACTACTATGTGGTCCACGAAGATATCAACCCCACCCAGATCATCCCCAAGGGGCCGGTCCTGGAGAACTGGCTGGAAGCGCCAGAACGCGAGCGCTTGGCCGACCAGGGCCCGTGGCTAGAAGGCACGGCCCCGGCGCCGGTGCGCCCGCAAGAGCGCGTCCAGTCCGGGCACAATCCGCTGTACCCTGCCGAACTGGCAGGCTAGTAGTCAAACCCCTGGGCTTCACAGGCCTTCTTGAATCCTTCAAGATCCGTGATCTCAGGGGTTTGCGGCTCCCGGAGATCAACCGCCTCGCGCAATTGCACGGTTGCGGATTGCGCGCCATGGGCTGCGGCCTTTTGCATATTGGTTTCTCCAACCCCCTGGGGCGCGTCAAGCCCGCCGCCAAAATGGATGCAGGCCGCATAGCCTTCTGGGTCCTGCTCCCTGAACTGATCAGTCGAAGACGCCGAGCACGCGGCCAATAGCAGGGTGGTGGCCGCCAAGAGGGGCAAGATTTTCTTCACGCCACCCATGGTAGCCAGTGCACGGCAAGATGAAGTGCGAACAACGCCATAGATCTCGCGGCGACATGGCCCAATCCAAGAGCCGGAGCCAGGCCCGGCGCGTGGCAGGATTAAACCATGACGATCATTGCTGCTGCAGATGGATCCGCCCTCGGCAACCCCGGGCCGGCCGGTTGGGCCTGGTACGTGGACGAAGCGAACTGGGCCGCTGGCGGCTGGGACCATGGAACCAACAACATGGGCGAGCTCCAAGCTGTCCTCGAGCTCTTCCGTTCCACCGCGCACCTGCCGGATGAAGAGCTGAAGATCCTCTGCGATTCGCAGTATGCCATCAACTGCATCAGCAAATGGATGCCCGGATGGAAAAAGCGCGGCTGGAAAAAAGCCGATGGCAAACAAGTCCTCAACCAGGACATCCTCAAGGAACTTGATGCCGCGATCCAAGGGCGGAAGTACACCTTTGAATGGGTCAAGGGGCACGCCGGCCATGAGCTGAACGAAGCCGCCGATGACCGCGCCCGGGCGGCAGCGACGGCGCATCAGCAGGGCACCGCTGTGGATGCTGGACCCGGCTACGCCGGTGGTGCACGCCCGGCAGCAGCCGCAGGCGGCACCGCCGCTGCGCCACCGGTTCCGGCGGAACCGGAAGTTCCGATCGCCGCCCAGGTGCACGCGGAGCCGGGCGCCGACTTCGCGGCCACGGTCTACGAACTTGAACTCGGCTTCCTCGACCCGCAGATCCGGTCCAGTTTCACCGAGCTCAAGGATTTCCTGCACCCCAGCTACCAAGAAGTGACCCGGCATGGCGGCCTGCTTGATGTCGCGACGATCGGATCGCTCTTGAGCGCCGGATCTTCCCTCCCGGGCACCGGCCAGATGCAGGTCCTGGCCACCCGCCAGATCAGCGGGGAAATGGTGCTGCTGGCCTACCGGATGAAGCCAGCCGACACCGGGACGCTCATTGTCTCTTCGTGGTGGCAGCTAGGTGCCAGCGGCTGGAAGCTTCGCTTCCGGCAGGAAACCATCGAGCAGCCAGCCTAGGTCCTGCCGCCGGGCATAGGGCAAAAAACATGGTCTATCGGGAAATTCCCGATAGACCATGTTTTTGCCCAGACTATTTATTTGTAGTCGCCAGGGCGGGTCTCGATGATGCCCTTCTTGTAATTGACGCGGTTGATCAGCCAGGTCAGGGCCCATAGAGCCACGCCGATGACCAGCAGCAGGCCCGCGATCTCATACTGCACCCAGTCAGCACGCGAACGCGCCCAAGGGCCAGCGAGGAACAAGCAGAAGGCCACGCCAAGAATCGGGATGATGGTCGGTGCGCGGAACGCATCGTCCGGTGCCTTCTCGCGGCGCAGCACCAGCAGCGAAATGTTCACTACCGCGAAGACGCACAGCAACAGCAGCGCAGTGGTGCCGCCCAGGGAACCGACAATGCCGTTCTCGCTGTCCAGGTTCACATAAGCCACCAAGGCGATGGCCAGGGCGGTGCTGAACAGGATGGCTACCCAAGGGGAGCGGCGGGTGGAGTGCACCTTGCCCAGGAACTGCGGCAGCACGCCCTGGCGCGCCATGCCGTAGAGCAGGCGGCTTGCCATGAGCATGTTCATCAGCGCCGTATTGACCACCGCAAAGACCGTCACGAACGGGAAGATGGTATCGATGGGAATGTTCGGTGCGCCGATGCGCACCACGTCCAGCAGAATGCCGGCATCCGGGTTCTTCGGGTTCAGCAGGTCGCCGGTGGGGATCACCATGATGACGGTGATGGCCACAAGCATGTAGATCACGGCGCACAAGCCCAGGCTGATGAGCATGATCTTCGGGAAGATCTTGTTCGGGTTTTTCGTCTCTTCCACCAGGTTGACCGAGTCCTCGAAGCCCACCATGGCGAAGAACGCGATGGCCGTGCCCATGGTCACTGCGGCGAAGAGGCTGCGATCCGAAGGGGTCTCGAAGACCACCAGGCGGCTCACGTCGCCCTGGCCCGAAGCGATAACTGCGAAGCCAATGCCGATAATCACTGCCATGATGGCCAGCGAAACGATGGTCAGCACCAGATTGAACTTCACGCTCTCGCCCACACCGCGCAGGTTGATCAGCGCAAGGAGAACGATGATGACAATGGCCGCCCACATGCCCGCCTGCGGGGTCGTGGGCACACCGTCAATGAATTGGCCGAAACCGATCAGCAGGTTTTGCCCCACCAGGGTTGCCGACGTGGCAGCACTGGTAATGCCAGAGCAAGCCACGGTGAAGGCCACGATAAAGGTGACAAAATGGATGCCGAAGGCCTTGTGCACATACAGCGCGGCGCCGGCGGCGTGCGGGTATTTGGTCACCAGCTCCAGGTAGCTGAAAGCGGTGAGGGTTGCGATGGCGAAGGCGACCAGGAATGGCAGCCACGCTGCGCCGCCGACCTGTCCGGCAACCTTGCCGGTGATGGCAAAAATTCCAGCGCCGATGATATCGCCCATGATCAGGAATAGCAGCAGCTTGGGGCCGATCACCCGCTTGAGTTCTGCATCCTGGCTCTGGGGTATTGGCGTGTCACTATCCACAGTCATGCGATCGAGATCATCTCCTTCAAATATTGGTGGCAAGCATGACAAATTTAGTGGCTGCACCCAAAGCGGGCAACCTGTCTTCAGGGCTGGCTCACAGTTTCCCAAGTTCAGCGGTATGAATCGCGGGATAAGCGGTAAATGGCCGGCAAACCTGTGACTTGACGTACGGATATGCTGGTAGATATGCCCAGGGGCGCCAATCGTGAATTGCGCGGAATCCGACTAGGGTTAGTTGAAAAGCGAGAAGCAGTTTAAGGATGTAAATGGACTCGGTGATCAGCGAAGATTTCGCACCGTTGGCTCAGGCTCTTGAAGCGCGAGCTGCCGAAGAAGAGGACTATTCGGCGCAGCTGGCCGTATATCACCGAGGCGAGCTGGTGCTCAGCCACAGCGTGGGAGAGCACCTTTCCGGGGATGCGCTGACTTGTGTTTTCTCCTGCACCAAGGGTCTGGGCGCGCTGGTCGTTGCCCTGCTGGTCCAGGATGGCCTGATCGACCCCGCAGCGCCGATGGCCAGCTACTGGCCGGAATTCGGCGCTGGCGGAAAAAATGCCCTGAGCGTCGGCGAAGTGCTCAGCCATCAGGCCGGCGTCCTCGGCGTTCCCGGGGGAGTGCCCAGCCAGGTGCTGCTGAACTCGGCAGAATACGCCAAGATCCTGGCCTCCATGCCAAGCATCTGGCCGCTGGGCCAGAACATCGTGGGCTACCATGCCATCACCATGGGGGTGCTCATGGAAGAACTGATTCGCAGGGTCACCGGCAAGGAACTCAAGGAGATCTTTGAAGAGCGCATCCGCAAGCCGCTGGGAGTCGATGCCTATATCGGGCAGGATCCCGCGCTGGAATCCCGCTACCGCGACGTCTTGCCGGCCGCCGAAGCTCCCGCCGAATTTTTCGACCCCTTCTCACCGGTGGGCCTCGCCGTGAACTCCTCCTCCGGGTTCGCGCTGGACAGCGGCCCGGTGTACAACTGGCACGAGCTGGCCAATGCGGCGCAGGTTCGCGAACTTGGCCCGGCTTCCATGGGCGGCGTAGCCAGCGCCCAGGGCCTGGCCGCCATCTACGCGGCGTCCTTCGGTGCGGTTCCTTCCCTCGGCGCTTCGCGCGGATTGCTCAGCGAAGACACCTGGTCGCAAGTGTCCACCGAGCTGGTCTACGGCCATGACCGCACCAATGGATTGCTGCAAGCCTTCGCACTGGGATTCATGAAAGCCACCGCGCGCAACAACTACGGCTCGATTTTTGCCTACGGGCACGATGGGGCGAACTCCTCCCTGGCCTTCGCGGACCCGGCCTACCAGTTGGGCTTCGGGTTTATCCCCTCGCGCACCGAGGGCGCCAGGGAAACCTCCACCGGGGTGCAATTGAGCCAGCTGTGCCGCCAGCTCATCTTGGCCAAGGGCGCCAAGGCGAAATCCAGCTAGCCGCAACGGCGCAACGCAAAATCATCAGCAAGACGAAGTGGGATTGAAGTGAAGAAGTTTCTGGCATTGGGTGATTCATTCACCGAAGGCGTCGGCGATGTTGATGCACAACGTCCAAACCAGGTGCGCGGATGGGCCGATCGAGTTGCCGAAGTGCTCAGCGCCCAGGGGGATTGGGAATATGCCAACCTTGCGGTGCGCGGCAAGAAAATTGGCCAGGTGATCAACCAGCAGCTGGACCAGGGGCTGTCCATGGCCCCGGACCTGGTGAGCATCTACGCCGGCGGCAATGACATTTTGCGGCCCACCGCGGATTTGGACGCGCTGATGCGCGGCTATGAGGGAATGGTCCGCCGCTTTTCCGAGGCCGGTTGCACCGTGATGCTCTTCACCGGCTTTGATACCGTCGAGTCCCCGCTGTTTTCCAGGACTCGCCCGCGCACGGCCATCTATAACGAGAAGGTCCGCGAGATCGCCGACAAGCACGGCGCGATCATCGCCGACTACTGGCGCTGGCGGGAATTCTCGGACCTGCGGTACTGGGCGGCCGACCGCCTGCATATGAATGAGCTTGGCCATGCGCTGATGGCTTCCAAGGTGCTCAACCTCCTGGGCGAAGAACAGGTGGCCGAGGGCAACTGGGCCGAACAGATCCAGGCACCGGTGCTGCCCGAGCTGGCGATGAACTCGCGCGGCGAGAAGCTCAAGGAAGAATTGGGCTGGGCCACCGAGCATTTGGTGCCGTGGATCAAGCGCCGCCTGACCGGAACGTCCTCCGGGGACTCCTTGTCAGCCAAGTATCCAGAGTACGTTCGGCTGGCCCTCCCGGCGAGCTAGAAGTTTTGTGACGGTTTTTCTGCCGAGGCGTCTTTGATGTTCCGCGCGCGGCAGGTAACATGGTGGTGTGCTGCGGGTCTGTGACCAGCAGCGTGCGCCATAGACGGATGGCGGGAGAGTCCCGTTCACACCATGGACGGGCGCCGTAGGAGCAATTCCTCCCCAGGAAACTCTCAGGCCCCCGTACCGCCATCACGAGGCAACTCTGGAAAGTAGCCGGCCAGTACCGGTTCACCGAAGGTGCAAGCGCCCGGCTTAGTTGGCCGGACGCGTAAAACTCTCAGGTAGTGCAACAGGGATGGGGAGGCAAAGCGTCCTTCCTTTGGCATGCGCCAAGACAGATCCCCGTGGAGACTCCAGCACCATGACCATCACGCAGATTTCGGCTTCTACGAATAGCGAATTCGTTGCCCGCCATATCGGCCCGCGTCCTTCCGACGTAGACACCATGCTTCAGACTCTGGGCTACAACAGCCTCGAAGACCTGATCGACACCGCCGTTCCGGCAGACATCCGCCAAGACGCCGTGCTGGATATCCCAGCCGCCCTGAGCGAAACCCAAGCACTGGCCCACCTGCGTGACCTGGCCTCCAAGAACGTCATGAAGACCCAGATGATCGGCCAGGGCTTCTACGACACCATCACCCCCGCGGTGATCCGCCGCAACATCGTGGAAAACCCGGCCTGGTACACCGCCTACACCCCGTACCAGCCAGAAATCTCCCAGGGCCGCCTCGAAGCCCTGCTGAACTTCCAGACCATGGTCATGGACCTGACCGGACTGCCGATCGCCAACGCCTCGCTGCTGGACGAATCCTCAGCCGCCGCCGAAGCGGTGCTGATGATGCGCCGTGCCAACAAGAAGAAGGCCAAGGGCAAGACCGTCCTGGACTCCAACATCTTCCCGCAGACCATCAAGGTCGTGCAGGGCCGCGCCGACGCGCTGGGCTTCGAAGTCGAGGTCGCTGACCTCTCCGCAGGCCTGCCAGAAGGCGACATCTCCGGCATCGTGCTGCAGCAGCCAGGCAGCAACGGCTCCATCTCTGAGCACGCCGGCATCATCGCCGCCGCCAAGGAAGCCGGCGCCATGGTTACCGTGATCGCCGATCTGCTGGCACTGACCATGATCACCCCTCCGGGCGAGCAGGGCGCCGACATCGCCGTGGGCAACACCCAGCGCTTCGGCGTGCCGCTGTTCTTTGGCGGACCGCACGCAGCCTACATGGCAGTGGCCGATGGCCTGACCCGCTCCATGCCAGGACGCCTGGTCGGCGTTTCGGTGGATGACGCAGGAGTTCCTGCCTACCGCCTGGCCCTGCAGACCCGCGAGCAGCACATCCGCCGCGAGAAGGCCACCTCCAACATCTGCACCGCCCAGGCATTGCTGGCCATCTGCGCCTCCATGTACGCCGTCTACCACGGCCCAGCAGGCCTGAAGCAGATTGCATCGCGCGCCAACAACCACGCCCGCGTGATCGCCAGCTCGCTGGTTGCCGGCGGATTCACCCTGGCCTCGCAGACCTTCTTCGACACCGTCGTGGTGAACGTGGAGAACGCCGGGGAAACCATCGCCAAGGCCATCGAAGCGGGCATCAACCTGCGCAAGGTCAGCGACACCCAGGTCGGCATCTCCACCGATGAGACCACCACCTCGGGCATTGTGAAGTCCCTGCTGGAGGTCTTCGGCGTGCAGCTCTCGGCTCCTGAAGGTTTCGAGATCCCTGCAGGCCAGGTGCGCACCAGCGACTTCATGACCCACCCGATCTTCAACACCATCTCCTCCGAGACCCAGATGATGCGCTACCTGCGCCGCCTCTCGGACCGCGACCTGGCGCTGGACCGCACCATGATCCCGCTGGGCTCTTGCACCATGAAGCTGAACTCCGCAGCCGAGATGGAATCCATCACCTGGCCAGAGTTCGCTTCCATCCACCCTTACGCACCAGCCGAGCAGACCGAGGGCTGGCGCGAGCTGATCACCGACCTGGAAGGCCGCCTGACCGCGATCACCGGCTACGCTGGCGTCTCCATCCAGCCAAACGCCGGCTCGCAGGGCGAATACGCGGGCCTGCTGGCCATCTCGGACTACCACGCATCGCGTGGCGAGGGACAGCGCAATGTCTGCCTCATCCCGGCTTCCGCCCACGGCACCAACGCCGCCTCGGCAGTGCTGGCCGGCATGAAGGTCGTGGTCGTGAAGACCGCAGCCGACGGCACCATCGACGCCAATGACCTGGATGCCAAGATCGAGGCCAACAAGGACGTCCTCTCGGCCATCATGATCACCTACCCATCCACCCACGGGGTCTACGACGCCGATGTGCGCGAGGTCTGCGACAAGATCCACGCTGCCGGCGGACAGGTGTACATCGACGGCGCCAACATGAACGCCATGGTGGGCCTGGCCCAGCCGGGCAAGTTCGGCGGAGACGTCTCCCACCTGAACCTGCACAAGACCTTCTGCATCCCGCACGGCGGCGGCGGCCCGGGCGTTGGCCCGATCGGCGTGGGCGAGCACCTGCTGCCATTCCTTCCAGGCGATGCCTCGGGCACCTACACCGAGCGCGACGGCGTGCCGGTAGTGGCTACCGCCTTCGGCTCGGCCGGCGTCCTGCCGATCTCCTGGGCCTACATCGCGATGATGGGCGGGGAAGGGTTGACCGAGGCCACCAAGCACGCCATCTTGAATGCCAACTACATTGCCAAGCGCCTGAACGAGCACTTCCCCGTGCTGTTCACCGGCAACAAGGGCCTGGTTGCCCACGAGTGCATCCTGGACCTGCGCGAGCTGACCGCGAAGACCGGTGTGACCGCAGAAGATGTGGCCAAGCGCCTGATCGACTTCGGCTTCCACGCACCGACCCTGTCCTTCCCGGTGGCCGGCACCCTGATGGTGGAGCCTACCGAATCCGAGGACCTGGGCGAGATCGAGCGCTTCATCGAAGCCATGATCACCATCCGCCAGGAAATGGAAGAGGTGCTCTCCGGGGTCTACACCATCGAGCAGTCCCCGCTGCGCAACGCTCCGCACACGGTCTCCGCTGTGGTCAATAGCGGCTGGGACCGCAAGTACTCGGTAGAGCAGGCCGCCTTCCCGGTAGCCAGCCTGAAGTCCGACAAGTACTTCCCGGCCGTCGGACGCATCGACGGCGCCGGTGGCGACCGAAACCTGATCTGCTCCTGCCCGGCTCCTGAAGCCTTCGAAGACTAGGAAGACGTTGAGATGACTGAGACTACCCAAGAACTCAAGCACACCGCCCTGCATGCCCAGCACGCAGAGCTCGGCGCCAACTTCACCGACTTCGGCGGCTGGGATATGCCGCTGAAGTACGGTTCGGAACTGGCCGAGCACAAGGCCGTGCGCTCCACCGCTGGCCTGTTCGACCTGTCCCACATGGGCGAGGTATACCTTTCCGGTCCGCAGGCCGGCACCGCGCTCAACACCGCGCTGGCTGGCAACTTCACCATCATGAAGGTGGGCAAGGCGAAGTACTCGCTGATCCTCGATGCCGAAGGCAAGATCATCGATGACCTGATCGTGTACCGCCTGGCAGAAGAAGAATTCCTCGTGGTGCCCAATGCCGGCAACGCCGAGGTTGTGGCCGCGGCCCTTCAAGAGCGCGCTGCAGGATTCGACGTGCAGGTGGATAACGCCTCGGCCCGCCAGAGCCTGATCGCAGTCCAGGGACCCAACGCGCAGGCGATTGTCGCGAAACTGGCAGCGGATGCCGAAACCGCCCAGAGCGTCACAGAACTGAAATATTACGCTGCGGCCAAGCTGGTGCTCGGCGGTATCGACGTGCTGCTGGCGCGCACAGGATACACCGGCGAAGACGGCTTCGAATTGATCATCGACAATGAACAAGCCGTCGAACTGTGGGCCAAGATCATCGCGGTTGGCGCGGACCACGAATTGGTTCCGTGCGGCCTGGCCGCTCGCGACTCGCTTCGCCTGGAAGCGGGCATGCCGCTGTACGGCAACGAGCTGAGCCTGGATCGCACCCCATTTGATGCGGGATTTGGCCCAGTGGTCTCCTTCAAGAAGGAAGAGGACTTCGTAGGCCGCAAGGCACTGGAGTCCCTGCGCGAGCAGACCCCGGCACGCAAGCTGGTTGGCCTGAAGGGCCTGGGAAAGCGCGCGGGACGCGGCGGCTACGCCATCGTGAAGGATGGGGCCACTGTTGGTGAAATCACCTCCGGACAGCCTTCTCCGACCCTCGGCTACCCGGTGGCCCTGGGGTATGTGGATGCGGAATTCAGCGAAGTCGGCACCGAGCTGGAAGTAGATCTGCGCGGTAAGACTTTGCCATTTGTCGTCGTCGAACTGCCGTTCTACACGCGAGCCAAGTAACGTTAAACATCAGTAGGGCCAAGCCATACGCCCGCTTATTCCCTTGGGAGAGGAAATACCGTGAGTAAAGTTCTTTCGTCATTGCGCTACTCGGCCGAGCACGAGTGGATCGATGCATCGTCCCCAGCCAAGGTCGGCATCACCCAGATCGCTGCAGACGCCCTGGGCGACGTGGTCTACGTGGACCTGCCAGAGGTTGGCGATTCCGTCAGCGCCGGTGAAACCTGCGGCGAGGTGGAATCCACCAAGTCGGTATCCGACCTGTACTCGCCAGTGACCGGCACGGTAGTTGCCATCAACGACGAGGCTGTTGACAACCCCGCAATCCTGAACGAAGATCCCTACGGTGCCGGCTGGCTGTTCACCGTAGAAGTGACCGAAGAGGGTCCGCTGCTGTCGGCAGCAGACTACGCAAGCACCAACGGTGGAGACGTCCAGTAATGAGCAACCCGACTTTTGAATCCCTAGCACCAGCATCGCTGACCCAGTCGCTGGCTGCCCTTGACCCAGAGGTAGCGCAGCGCATCGACGCTGAACTGGCCCGCCAGCAGCGCGGCCTGGAAATGATCGCCTCGGAGAACCACACCG
The DNA here is from genome assembly GCF_001302565.1 of Glutamicibacter halophytocola. Classification (NCBI taxonomy): domain Bacteria; kingdom Bacillati; phylum Actinomycetota; class Actinomycetes; order Micrococcales; family Micrococcaceae; genus Glutamicibacter; species Glutamicibacter halophytocola. The sequence continues at coordinate 2,918,858 of NZ_CP012750.1, read as the reverse complement.
CCCAGGCCGTCATGCAGGCCCAGGGCTCGGTGCTGACCAACAAGTACGCCGAAGGCTACCCTGGCCGCCGCTACTACGGCGGCTGCGAAGAAGTCGACGTCATCGAGACCCTGGCCATCGAGCGCATCAAGGAACTGTTCGGCGCGAACTTCGCCAACGTCCAGCCGCACTCCGGCGCCCAGGCCAACGCCTCGGTCTACCACGCGCTGGTCCGCCCGGGCGACACCGTGCTGGGGTTGAACCTGGCCCACGGCGGGCACCTGACCCACGGCATGAAGCTGAACTTCTCCGGCCGCTTGTTCAACATCGTGCCTTACGGCGTGAATGAAGAGACCAACGTGGTGGACATGGACGAGGTCGAGCGCCTTGCCATCGAGCACCAGCCGAAGATGATCGTGGCCGGCTGGTCGGCGTACCCGCGCCAGCTGGACTTCAAGCGCTTCCGCGAGATCGCTGACAAGGTCGGCGCCTACCTGTTTGTGGACATGGCGCACTTTGCTGGCCTGGTCGCTGCCGGCTTGCATCCGTCTCCTGTGCCTTACGCCCACGTGGTCACCTCGACCACCCACAAGACTTTGGCTGGTCCTCGTGGCGGCATCATCTTGTCGAATGATGCCGAGATCGCGAAGAAGCTGAACTCTGCGGTGTTCCCTGGCCAGCAGGGCGGCCCGCTGGAGCACGTGATTGCTGGCAAGGCGGTGGCGTTCAAGATCGCTGCGTCCGAGGAGTTCAAGGAGCGCCAGCAGCGCACCTTGGCTGGTGCGAAGATCCTTGCTGAGCGCCTGGCCCAGGAGGATGTGGCGGCCAAGGGCATCAGCGTGCTGACTGGTGGCACTGATGTGCACCTGGTTCTGGTTGACCTGCGCAATTCCGAGTTGGATGGCCAGCAGGCCGAGGATTTGCTGGCGCAGGTGGAGATCACGGTGAACCGCAATGCGGTGCCGTTTGATCCTCGTCCGCCGATGGTGACCTCGGGGTTGCGCATCGGTACTCCGGCGCTGGCAACCCGCGGCTTCTCCGAGGCGGCTTTCGCCGAGGTTGCAGAGATCATCGCGCAGGCGTTGATCGCTGGTGCTGAGGGCAATACCTCGGTGTTGCCGGAGCTGAAGGACCGGGTTCTGAAGCTGGCTGAAGCCCATCCGCTGTATCCGGACCTGGCCAAGGTTTCCGAGTAGCACCATCTTGTGAGGTGGGGGCCCGGAAGGCGGAAACATTCGCTTTTCGGGCCCGCAGTCTTTCATCCGCAGAAGTTCACCCCACGCTGTGCGGAAGTTCCGATGCAAGGATGTCCTCTTGCACACCACACCATCTTTCCGGAGTGAGCACTCCGGATTGCCGACGTTCTAAGGATGTGACCCGCCATGGCGGTAAGCGTATTCGATCTTTTCTCGGTTGGCATTGGACCCTCGTCCAGCCACACCGTGGGGCCAATGCGTGCGGCGCACGCATTCATCGCCCAAGTAATCCGTGAAGAGAAGATGGATGCCCTGGATAATATCCGGGTCGATGTCTACGGCTCACTGGCCGCGACCGGACGCGGACACGGAACTTTCACTGCCATCATGCTGGGGCTTGAAGGATTTGAACCCGAAACGGTGCTGCCTTCGCAGGTTGATGAACGCCTGGAGCAGATGGATGCCACTGGAATCTTGCAGTTGGGAGCGCAGCTAGGTCAGCGCAAAGACCTGAACTACTCCGTCAATGACATGGTCCAACACCCGTTGACCGTACTGCCGCGCCACACCAACGGAGTGAAGTTCGTGGCCCTCGATTCACAGGGCAATGAACTGGTCAACGAAACCTTCTTCTCGGTCGGCGGCGGCTTCATCGTGCGTGAAGGTGATGAAGAGCGCATCGAGAAGAATCTGGAAGAAAAGCTGCAACAGCAGCCATACCCATTCACGACTGCTGCCCAGCTTTTGGAGCATGTGAAGGCCACGGGCAAGTCCATAGCCGACATCATGATGTCCAATGAATTGGCCTACCGCAGCCAGGATGAAATCCGATCAGGACTGGTCCACATCTATCAGGTGATGGAGGACTGCAAGGACTCGGCCTTGGAACGTACCGGTGTGCTGCCCGGTGGGCTCAAGGTGCGCCGCCGCGCGCCGGAATGGCATGAGCGCCTGCGCAAGGAAGACAAGGACCGCGACCCTGTCTACTGGCAGGAATGGATCAACCTTGTCGCTTTGGCAGTGAATGAGGAAAATGCTTCCGGCGGCCGTGTGGTGACTGCGCCGACTAATGGCGCGGCCGGCATCATCCCAGCGGTCCTGTTCTACGCCACTCACTATGCCCCAGGTGCCAAGTACTGGAATGAAGAGGAAAGAAACGACGCCGTAGTGCGCTTCCTTCTCACTGCCGGCGCAGTGGGAGTGCTCTACAAGGAACAGGCCTCGATCTCCGGCGCTGAAGTTGGCTGCCAGGGCGAAGTCGGCTCGGCCTCGTCGATGGCCGCTGGCGGCCTCGCCGAAATTCTCGGTGGCACCCCGGCACAGGTGGAAAACGCCGCGGAAATCGCCATGGAGCACAACCTCGGGTTGACCTGTGACCCCATTGGCGGTCTGGTCCAGATTCCATGCATCGAGCGCAATGCGATTGCTGCATCCAAGGCAGTGAATGCTGCCAAGATGGCGCTGATGGGCGACGGCGAGCACCATGTCACCTTGGATGAAGTCATCATCACAATGCGCGAAACTGGCAAGGACATGAGCGATAAGTACAAGGAAACGGCCATGGGCGGTTTGGCCGTCAACGTGGTCGAATGCTAATCGCTAGCTGAGCTTTATTTTCGGGAGGCCGGTTGATCCGGCCTCCCGAAGCCATTTAATGTGAGATGCATCGTTGTTGTTGGCTATCAGCCTCGGATTTCTGATAGAACTGGCAATACACGCAGCATGAATCCATGCTTCGGAATTTCAGGAGGTGAGCTTCATGGACGGCAGTTCTAGTCGATCTATATACCTGCGAGCTCACCAGTTCCTTTCTTCATGCGCCAGCTGATTTTCCTGATCTAGGACAGCTCTGCGTCCGGCGAGTTCGCAGCCTAACCACCCTTGGCATGCGCAAATTTGCGCACGCAAATACTGACTGATTTATCACCCAATTTATCGGGTGGGGAGCAGTGAGTAGTTGCTTGTGAGCCTTGAAATTGCGCCAAACGAACCGTTGGGACGACCATTATGTTCACCTTCGAATACGTAGACTTTTCAACTACTTCTCAGGAAATCCGCACCTGCCTCGCAGCTGATGCATACCAGCGCCTAGCCGCGTTGCTCAGGGAACTGAAGCTGGGGCAGCTCATCGAGCAATTTGAGGCCTTGAAGACAACCGACGCTGCGATCCTTTACCGCATGCTGGACAAAGAGCGGTCGTTGGAAGTCTTCCAAGAACTCGATGCACCAGTACAGGCAGAACTCATCGAGACGCTCCAGGAAGAGTCGGTCGTTGAAGCATTCGCCGCGTTGGAACCCGCAGACCGGGTTGCGCTGCTTGACGAGCTGCCGGCCACCGTTGCCACGCAGTTGCTTGCTGGCCTGGACGCCCGGCAGCGTCAAGCGACCGGGGTACTGCTGGGCTACCGGGATTCAAGCGCCGGGCGGGTCATGTCGGCCCACTTCCTCTCCACGCATCCGGAGCTCACCGCCGGGCAGACCCTGGATCGCATTATCCCTCAGCTGGGCACGATGGAACACTGCCACATCATCATGGTGGTTGATCGCACCCGCCGGTTCATCGGAGCGGTGCGGCTGGCCGATCTGCTCGGACAGCCTCGGGAGCAGCTCATCTCTGACTTCAGCGTGGAAGTACCTGCCGCACAGGCCTCCGAGCCTGGCATCGAGGCAGCGCGCAGGGCTGTCGAACGCCATCTGGACTTGATGCCGGTGCTTGATAATGATGGACGATTGATTGGCGTGCTTCCGCTGGGCGAGGCCATCGACCTGCTCGAAGACGCCGAAGAATCACGCACCGCACGCAGCGCTGGATCCGAGCCTTTGTATCGCCCATACCTTGGCACTCCGCTGCGCAAGCTGGTGCGAGCCCGTGTGGTTTGGCTGCTGGTCTTGGCCATCGGCGCCACGCTTACTGTGCAAGTGCTCGCCACTTTCGAACAGACCTTGGAGTCCATGGTCGTGCTCAGCTTGTTCATCCCGCTGATCGTTGGCATTGGCGGAAATACAGGCAACCAAGCGGCCACCACTGTCACAAGGGCCCTGGCCATGGGAGATGTGCGCGTGAGCGACTTGGGCCGCGTCATTTTCCGGGAAGTGCGCATCGGGGCAATGCTGGGAGTGTGCTTGGGCGCTATTGCCTTCCTCATTGCCGGCGTCGTTTTTGAACTGAAGGTCGGCCTGATCATCGGGATAACGCTCGTGGCACTTTGCAGTGTGGCGGCGGCCGTTGGGGGAGCGATGCCGATTATCGGTAAGTTCTTCAAAGCCGACCCGGCGGTCTTCTCAAACCCATTCATCTCCACCTTCGTGGACGCTGCTGGGCTGATCGTGTACCTCACCGTGGCAGTACTCGTCCTGGGCCGGTGACCTTTGCGCTCGATGGTGCTGGGCGGAATAAATCAGGCGACCTCAACGTCACACTAGGTATGCCACAAAGCAAGTTATTCAGCCCAGTCACCATCCCCGCCAAGAACGGAACAGGACTCCAGCTGCGCAATCGCGTGGTTCTGCCACCGATGTGCCAATATTCCATCATCGAGCGCAACGGAGTGCCAACCACATGGCACCTCGCGCATCTGGGATCCATGGCCCACGGCGGTTTTTCCCTTGTCATCGCCGAGGCAACGGCAGTCGCTGCCGAGGGGCGGATCTCTGACCGGGACGCCGGATTATGGAACGACGAGCAGGTCGAAGCCTGGAAGCCCATCACCGAATACATCCGCTCCCATGGTGCTGCCGCCGGGGTGCAGCTGGCCCACGCCGGCGCGAAGGCCTCCACCTACGGATGGCTCAAAGAGCTGGAGGAAGCTGGACTCTCGGGCAGCATCAGTGTCGAAGACGGCGGTTGGGAAACCTTCACGTCCGCGCCGAGCGGGCTGTTCGACCTGAAGCCGGCTACAGCCATGAGCCGGGAGCAGATCGCCGAGTCCGTCCAGGATTGGGCCGCAGCGGCACAACGTGCTGATGCGGCCGGATTTGATCTCATCCAGATCCACGCAGCGCACGGTTATCTGATCCACCAGTTCCTGTCTCCACTGACCAATCAGCGCACCGATGAATATGGCGGAAGCTACGAGAACCGCACCCGATACTTGCGTGAAATCATCCAGGCGATCTCGGCCGTTTGGTCGGCAGATAAGCCGCTGGGCATTCGTTTTTCAGGCGAAGACTGGGTGGAAGACGGATGGGGCATTGCCGACACGGTGAAACTCGCCGGGGAACTGTATGAGCTCGGAGTGCGTGCATTTGACCTCTCAAGCGCGGGCATCGGGCCCTTCCGTGGGCCAACGGGGCCGGGGTACCAGGTGCCCCTGGCGCAGGCAGTCAAGCAGGCACTGCCGGACGATGCATTTGTCACCGCCGTAGGCGCTATCACCGATGCCATCCAAGCTGAGCATATTGTGGTCTCAGGGCAGGCCGACGGCGTGAGCATTGGACGCGCTGCCTTGGGCAATCCGCAGTGGCCAAACCATGCTGCCCAGCAGCTTGGCGCCGAGAAATCGCACCCTCCGCAGTACTGGCGCGGCCGCTGGTAAATTGTTGCCGCCATGCTGATTTCTTTCCAATCACAAGTTAGTTTCTGGTTACCTCTTCCAGCCACTGAATAGTGATGTTAGGTTAGTCCCACGGATCTAGTCGCAAGGCGGCCAAGGGTCGCGTGCGGAAGGGAGTCAGCATGGCACTACGCGCGGATTCTAATGGAATCGACGCTTCGCTCTATCGAAGGAATGGATCATGGAGCACGGCTCTCGTGGATGCTTCACTGGGTACGACGGGTGCTCAAGAAGCAGCTGATCGGCTTCCAGGGGATGTCGCCAAATTGCTCAAGTCCCAGCAGGCCCAGGCTGATGATATCCAAGCATTGATTGGTGCGTTGGAACCTGCCGAAGGACTGCGAGCACCGGTTGCAAGATTTGTCGCTGTCCATGACGGCGAAGTTGTACTCAATGAAATCATTCCCGGGCTCAAGGTCCAGGCTCCAACGGTGGATGTCGGACCTTTCCCGAATTTCACGGCATTGGCACGTGCTCGCGGTGGTTCCTTCTCTTACCTGGTCGCCGAAGTGGGCAAGGACGGTGGCGAAGTGCATCTTTATAACACGGCATCGCCTGAGCGCATCGCTAGCCAAGGCATCGTTGGACTGCCCGAGGAAATTCACCACGCTCGAAAGGTGCCCGGTGAATACGACCAGCCCAAGGCCCAGGCGGCTGCCGACGAAATGGTGCGCAGGAACGCAGATGAAGTCGCCGAGCTGATTACAAAGATGTCTGCGGAAAATTACGTTCGATTGATCGTGATCTCCGGGGATATCAAGGCTCGCGAAGCGGTCATTGCCCAATTGCCGGTGGCCTTGCGGGATTACGTGGAAGTCATCGATTCGCACACGAGAACTGGTGGTGCTGATTCAAAACAGGTTGATGCCCGGGTCGCCAAGCTTATCGAGGACGTGAAGTCCAAGGCACTGGCTGATCTGGAAGCGAAAGTCGCGGCGCAGTCAGGCAACGGCCGTTCGCTCTTGGCCGTGGGCCTGGAGGAAGTGGTGACAGCGTTACAGTCGGCACAGGCTGAAACTGTGCTTGTCGGGCAATACCAGGACGAGCACACCTTGCGTGCCCTGAGTGCCGAGCCCTGGATTGCCCATCAAGAAGGGGATGACCACGCAGAATTGGTTGCCGGTGAGTGGCCGGCACCGGAAGTGCTCTTGCGGGCCACCGCTTTGACGGATGCGACTATTCGATATGTCCCGGATTCGGTCATACCTGACGGGGCAGGAATTGCTGCACTGCTGCGTTGGGCGAAGCCCTGACCCCTCAATAATATGAAATTGGGCTCTTGCCACGAGGAAAATCGTGTCAAGAGCCCATTGCCATGCCAGAACCTGCCCCAGCTTTCAGCCGGAGAACAGTGGCTTAGCGATCATGATTCTCGGGAGCGCCATGAGCTGGATCAGCGGGAGGCGTCGACGGGTACCCGGGAGACGGAGGATAGTCCTGCGGGTAAGGCGATTGGGCCTGCGGTGCGGACGGATCCATCGGTGGCGCCCAATAAGCCTGGCGCGGGTGAGGCACCGGCTGGGCCATCGGCCAGGGCTGCAGTAGCGGCGGCCGAGTCATGGGCGGGATTGGCCCTGCGGTGCGGGCGACGTCGTTCTTGCTGGACAGCTTGACCAGGGCAAATGTCAGCAGCGCCGTGAAGAGGACCGAGAAGAGCAAGGACATCGGACCGGATGACGTTGCATTCAAATCCACCTGGCCCATTGCTCCGAGCAAGAACAAGAAGGTGTTGTTGATAATGTGCATGGCCATTGCAGCTTCCAAGCCGCCGGTGCGCCAGGTGAGGTAACCGGCAGCGATGGCAAACGCCGTCACATCCAGCAGGCCATAAACGTCGTAGAGATGGCCAAAGGTGAACAAGGGCACCGGCAGGAGAATGGCAAAAAGGGGGTGCTTCAGCCAGCTGCCGATGATCTGCATCAATGCTCCACGGAACACCAATTCCTCGGCAGCACATTGAAATGGTGTCAGCAAAATGACCAGGAGAGCGAAAAAGAGCGGATCAGCCGGACCCTGGACCGCAGCCATGTCAGGTTGCCCTCCCACCCCGGCGGCCGTCAGGCCGAAGCTCAGGGCGAAGTAGGCAGCAAATAAGAGGGAACTGGTGCCGAGGGCCATTGCGAACCAACGCCAGCGCAATCTTCCAGCGACGGAAATCAACTGGCCGACAGGCTTGGAGCCGAGCAATAGATAGGCCAGATATACCGCGGGGATCATGATGATCAATGACGCCATCGTGATGGTGAAATCGATGGGCGAGGTCATGTCCAGGTCTGCCTCGGTGAGGAGGGAGTCTGGCGCGCCATTTGGATCAGCCGCCCAATTGGCGGGGTTCACCAGGGCCACTACGAAGATAATCAGCATGACGACGATGAACAGTGCTACAAAAAAACCCAGCCCGGTTCCGGCAAAAGCCAGCGGGCGCCACCAGCGGTAATCATGGTTTCGACGCATTAGCCGGTGGAAGGGAAAACTTTGTTCCCCGGCAGCTATGGGCGCAGGGGGCTGCAGAAAGTGTGGCGAGCTCATAGGTCAATTCTCCCGCTGATCACCCATTGCGACATGAACCTTGCGGAGGATTTATCGGTCATCCCAAGGTAGCCACCGTGGTGCTCATAGACTTGTTGCAGACGATTCGCCTTTATTGATTTGGAGAAAGACCCAGTGGGCCACCATCACCATGACGAACCGATATTGCAGGATCCCAAACGACGGCGCCGTGCCTCGATCATCTTGTGGGCATTGCTCGCGCCTATCGGCGTGCTGGCAATGGTCATGGTCATCGTCCTATGGCCCCAAGGAACGTACAACAAGTTTGCCCTCGATGGCTCCATGGATACCGCTGGTGGTGCCACGATGGCGACCGGCACCGTAACCCGGAGCGGTGTTGAGACCTGTCCTTCGTCCCAAGGGCTGGAAGACGTGGGCGGCAAGACCTTGGAATGCACGGTCACCTACGTCATGCCAGCGTCAGGCGGGGCGGAAATCCAGATGGAAATTCCGCCTGAAATGCTGCAATCCCGGGACGCCCGGCCCGGCGATGCCTTGCGCTATTTGGACCTGTCCAAGGTAGATACCACCAGCGGCAGTCCCTACGTCTTTGTCGACTTCGTACGTACCTTGCCCATGACCCTGCTGGCTATTGCCTACGGGATAGTCGTCGTGCTGGTGGCTGGGTGGCGTGGTGCGCGAGCGGTCATCGGCTTGGTTGGCGGCATCGCGTTCATGATCTTCTTCATGGTCCCGGCGCTGATCGAGGGCGGGAATCCCGTGGTGGTCGGCCTGACCGGTGCCACGGCCATCATGTTCGTGGCGCTGTATTTTGCCCATGGCTTGAATGCCAAGACATCAACGGCGCTGCTGGGGACGCTCTTTGGCTTGGGAGTGACCGCGGCATTGGCGCTGTGGCTGACGGACGCGGCGGCGCTGACCGGCGCTAATGACGAGTCGGCAATGACCTTGTCTACTGTGGCGCCGCAAATTTCCCTGCCTGGCCTGCTGATCTGCGGCGTGCTGGTCGGCGGAATGGGTGTGCTCAACGATGTCACCATCACCCAGTCCGCCACGGTATGGGAGCTGGCCGAAACTTCGCCCAGGGCTTCGGCCAAGGAACTGTTCTTCCGCGGCATGCGCATTGGCCGGGACCACATTGCCTCAACGGTTTACACCATTGCCTTCGCATACGCCGGGGCCGCGCTGCCAATCCTGGCCATTGCGGCGATGAGCAACCAGGGATTCGGTGTGACGCTGGGCTCAGGGGAGATGGCTGAGGAAGTTATCCGGATACTTATTGGTTCTATTGGCTTGGTACTGGCTATTCCTGTCACCACGGCCATAGCGGTCATGGTGGTGAAGGCCACCGGTACTGGCGGAGCACACGGCAAGCGATCCTTGTTTGCCGCCAACGCAGACGCCTAGGTGCGAACGGTTCTCAAAAGTAATGTAGAATTGTTCTCAATAGCAAACGTGTTTGGATGGAGAACTCATATGAAGAAGTATCGCTCATTGCTTGCAGCCGCCGTCGCTGTGCCCGCAGCGGGAATGATACTCGTCGGGTGCGCCGGGACTGGCAGCGAAGCCAGCGATGCGGATACCTCTGCAGTCAAAGTGGTGGCAACGACCAATGTCTATGGCCAGGTTGCCCGTGCTGTGGGAGGCGACACCGTCAGCGTCAGCGAGATTATCACCTCGGCTGCCCAGGACCCTCACTCATATGAGCCAACCACCCGCGACAAGCTCACCGTTTCTGAAGCGAATATCGTTGTTGCCAACGGCGGGGGATACGACCAGTTCATGGATTCACTGGTCCAGTCCCTGCCCAGCGACCAGGCTTCGGGCGTTCAGCTGATTCACGCGGTGGATTCTTCGCCTATTGCCAAGGAGCATGAGGAAGAAGAAGCGCATGAAGGCGAAAGCGCCGAGGAGCATGCCGAGCATGCTGAAGAGGAAGCGCATGAGGAGCATGAAGGCCACGATCATGCCGGCTACAACGAGCACATCTGGTACGACCTGGACTCCATGTCGGCCTTGGCCGATGAGCTGGCCACAACCTTCGGCAAAACCGATGCCGCCAACGCGCAGCAATACACGAAAAACGCCGAAGAGTTCAATGCCGGCATCAAGAAGCTGCAGACTCAGCTGCGCGATGCCAAGCTCGAGGACAAGAAGTTCATCATGACTGAACCAGTGCCGTACCACCTTCTGGATGATGCAGGCATGGAGGACATCACGCCTGAAGGGCTGAGCGAGGCCATCGAAGAAGGGGAAGGCATTGCGCCAATGACCCTCAAGAAGGCCCAGGACCTGTTGGAAGGCGGCAATACCGACGTCCTCGCTTACAACGTGCAGACCGAGGGCAACGAGACCAAGGCGCTGAAAAAGGATGCTGAATCCGGCAAGGTGCCAGTCGTCGATTTCGCAGAAACCATCCAGGATGATTCAAGCTACCTGGATTGGATGAAATCCAACATTTCCAACTTGGCTTCCGCGATCAACGGCTAGCGGGTACGTAGACTACATGTATGGCATTGATTCCTTCCCAAATTACTCAGGCGACAGGTAAAGCACGAGCCTTGATCGCCGAGCGATCGGTGCGAGCTGAAATAGCGCAAGGCCAAAGGGAAATACAACAAGCCGACCATGTCATCTTCTTTGCCGAAGGCCCCGGCCAGTTCTACCAACTAGGTGTTTGGCTGGGGACCTTTGAGCGACTTGCCGCCCAAGGCCTGGGCATCGGCCTGGTATTGATGGATTCACTCAGCGCGCGGCAGGCACTGAGCTCCAGCACACTGCCCCTGCTGTTCACGCGTTCCATGGAGCAAATCGAGTCCAGGCTGCGCGAGTGGAACACCAAGTCGATCAGCTACGTGAACAATGCCCAGCGGAACTTCACCATGCTGCGCTTCAACGGTCCAGCGCATATTCATCTGAACCATGGCGAGAGCGAAAAGGCCTCGATGGTTTCCAACCAGCTCAAGGCCTATGACTATGCCTGTGTTGCCGGACCCGCAGCGGTGGATCGCATCTGTGAAAACATCTCTCGATTCGATTCTTCGCACCTCGTGCAGATCGGGCGGCCGCAACTTGATGCCTTGGAATTGGAAGGGCCCTCAGAGAAGATCCGGGTCCTCTACGCGCCAACATGGGAAGGCGATTCTTCGGCGATGGCCTATTCCTCGGTAATGAGGCTGGGCGAACGGATCCTTGCGCAGCTGGTCAACGATGACCGGTTCGACGTGCGTTTCCGCCCCCATCCGAAAACCGGCGATATCCTGGCCGAAGCCAAGAAGACCGTGGCTGCTTTGCAGTCGAGGTTCGAGTCGACCATGGATCCCGTTCCCGACGCTTCGCAATCCCTGGTCTGGGCCGACGTGGCCATTTGCGATACTTCAGCCATGGCCTACGACGCCGTGGCATTGAACATTCCGCTGCTGCTCGCCGCCGATCGCCCGAGCAAGCTGCGTGACGGGCTGCCGATGGAACAGCACCTTGGCAACGCCAACGGATTGGCGGACCGGGTAGCAAAACTGGCTGCCAGCGGAGTGGCCGGCAAGCAAAAACAACTGGCCCAGTACTTCTTCGCCACCACCGAACCCGGGATGGCCACGAAGAAGCTGAACCAGCTGTTCTCCGGTCTGTAGCAGGCCTTTTAGCGCTGTTTGAAAACGGTGTCCTGCCACTGGCGGTGAGGCGCAGGATCGTGGGAGAGCATCACGTGCTTCACATTGGTGTATTCGTCAAAGGAGTACTGGCTCATATCTTTGCCCATGCCTGAAGCCTTGTAGCCGCCATGGGGCATGTCCGAAACGATGAGGATATGCTCATTGATCCACACGCAGCCAGCCTGGATCTGCGCACTGGCCTTCATTGCACGGTCGACATTCTTCGTCCACGCGCTGGCAGCCAAACCGTAGGGCGTGTCATTAGCCAGATCCATGGCTTGCTCGTCATCGTCGAACGGCAGGGCCACCAGGACCGGTCCGAAAACTTCGTGCTGGACGATTTCTGAATCCTGGGCGGCACCGATGACCAGTGTTGGGCGATAGTAGAACCCGGGGCGTTCCTCGCGCCGTCCACCGGCCAGTATTTGCGCGCCGTCCTGCTTGGCGCGATCGACCATCGCCGAAACCTTTTCCAGATGCGCTTCGCTGATCAGCGAACCCATATCGGTGTCGGGATCTGAGGGACTGCCAACCACCATCGCATCCATCAGCTGCGCCACCCGCGCGGTGAACTTGTCAAAAACAGAAGAGTGCACATAGGCGCGGGTCGCCGCCGTGCAATCCTGGCCGGAATTGATCGTGGAACCTGCCACCGCGCCGTGAGCCGCTGCCTCGATATCGGCATCGTCAAAGACGACGAATGGCGCCTTGCCGCCCAACTCCAAATGCACGCGGTTTGCGCGTTCAGCGGCCATCGACATGATCTTCAGCCCTACCGCGGTGGAACCGGTGAACGAGGTCATCTTCACCAGAGGGTGGCGTACCAGTGTTGCCCCGACGGAAGGGCCATCGCCGACCACCACATTGAGAACACCGTCTGGCAGGCCCGAATCGCTTGCGGCCTTGGCGAAAAGCATGGACGTGCCGGGAGTGAGCTCACTGGGCTTGAGCACGATGGTATTTCCCGCGGCGATGGCCGGGAGCACCTTCCAGGCAGCCATCTGCAATGGATAGTTCCAGGGGCTGATCGATCCGATGACGCCAATAGCCTCGCGGCGGATCATCGAGGTGGTGTTCCCTGCATAGTCGCCAGCAGCCAAGCCCTGGAGGTTTCTGGCGGCGCCGGCAAAGAAGTTCACATTGTCGATCGTTCCGGGGACGTCAAACTCCGTGGACATCCGAATGGATTTGCCGGTCTGCGCCGTTTCCACCTGGGCCAGCTCGCCGGCATGCGCCTGGAGCTCGCGGGCGAAGGCCAGCAGATGGTCAGAGCGTTCTGCCGGTGTCAGCGCGGACCAGGTCTTAAACGCCCGTGCCGCGGCTTGTACCGCTTGGTCCACCTGTTCCGTGCTCGCCGTATCAACGTCGAGCAATTTATCACCGGTCGCGGGGGAGACCCGCGGCAGGACAGGTCCCTGGCCGAGTACCTGCTCTCCGTTGATGAACTGATGTCCCAGAGTTGGGTTGTAGTAATCCATGGCGATGCTCCTGTGGATGCTCAGAGGGTGAAGTAGATCTTGCGAAGTGTTTCGGTCACGTCCCACCGGGTATGCATGCCGGCCTTCAAGCGCACAGCGGTGCCGTTGGCCAGCTCTATTTCCTGCGCGCTGAAACCGCCGCTGCCAAGAATTTGCAGCTTGCCGCGGCCGGAGAGCACGACAAAATACTCGTCGGCTTCGATGTCTTGCATGGAGCCGGGCGACATTTCCCAAACTCCGATTTCAGCATCGCCAAGGGTGCTGACTTGCTGGAATCCTGTGGTTGCAGGAATCCGTCCCTCGATGCGCTGCCCTGTTTCTATCGGTTGGAGGGCAATGGGGAGCTCAAGCAGCTTTTCGCTCTCAGGGTTCGGAAGGAAATCTGTCATCAGGAATCGAACCCCATCCCGATCTTGTCCATGAATTTCAAGAATACGGAGCGCTTGCCTTCGTGGTGATCCGCCTTGACCAGGTGGTTTGTCATGATTTTGACTCCCAGCCATGCGGCCGGTTCTGGTGGAAAGGGAATGGGTTTGGTGCGGACCAATTCCAGGTCTGTCAATTCGGTTTTCTCCCCGGAAAGCAAGTCCAGCATGACCTTGGCGCCGAACCGGGTCGCGCCGACTCCCAGCCCGGTGAACCCGGCGCAGTAGGCGACTTTGCCGCCATGGGTGAGGTCGAAAAAGGAGAAGAAGCGCGAGCAGGTGTCGATGGCCCCGCCCCAGGCGTGGGAGAACTTCACGCCGGATAGCTGCGGGAAGCTGCCAAAGAAGTGCGCCGCCAACTTGTTGAAGGTCGCTTGATTGCTGTCGTAGCTTGAACGCACTTTTCTGCCGAAATGGTACACGGCATCGTACCCGCCGTAGAGGATCCGGAAGTTCCCATGGGCATCGATTGTTGGCCGCGAGTAGTGGAAGCGATTATTCATGTCGGCTAATCCAACCATTTGGTCCCAGCCGATGGCCGCGCGCTGCTCTTCGGTCAGGGACTCGGTCATCAGGGCGTAGTCGTACACCGGGACGATACGGGCCCGGTGGCGCTTGAGCAGGGATGGGAAAACATTGGTTGCCAGGGCGACTCGCTCTGCCATGATGCTTCCGCCAGCGGTCAAGACTTGGACTGTGTCGCCGGCATCGGAGATTTCCAGAGCATGGGTATGCTCGTAGAATTCCACACCCAGCTCACGGCAAACCCGGGCAAGCTCCCATGCCAACTTGGCTGGATGCACCAGCGCCGTGGATTGGTGGTCTAATGCGCCAGCCAAGAAATCCGGCGAATTGATGACGGTTTTGACTTGCTGCTGGTCGAGGAAATCTACCCCGGATGATTCGGCTTCTTCTCTGGCCCAGGCAATCTGGTGGGCCTCGGTAGCCACGCTCAGTGCACCCTGGCGGACAAAGTCGACGTCCATGGCGTACTTCTGAACGGCAGCCTCGAACTCATCAAGGTTTTGCGCTCCAAGCTCGGCAAGCAGCGCATTTTCCTTGGGGAGATGATTCGCTCCGTTGGCTTCTCCATGCACGAGCGACGCTTCGCAGAATCCTCCGTTGCGTCCGGACGCGGCCCAGCCGATGCGTTGGCCTTCGATGAGAACCACCTGCCGTTTCGGGTCCCGCTCCTTGGCCTGCAACGCGGTCCACAGGCCTGTGTATCCACCACCGACGATTAGCAATTCTGCGGTGATTGAACCGTGCAGCGAAGCACTGGGTTCTGGACGATGTTCGTTGTCCAGCCAATAACTGGTGTGCTTGGCTGATGCCAGTGATTCGGCAATGAGAGATGAAGGGACTTCTGCTTCATGCCGGTCGAAAGTAATTTGATGCTGGGTGCTCATGGGTTCTTTCCTGGATTAATAGCGGAGTTGTGAGAATGCTATTGATCCAGGGGAACAACCATGGGGCCCTGGGGTTTTGCGGTTTGCTGGGCACGCAGGATGCCAGTTGAGAGCCAGTCGGCGATCAAGGCTTATCCCTCTTCTCGGCAGAAGATCCGCAAATTGAATGTGATTCATTACTTATCTAAACTTGAGCTTTTCCACCTGTCAATAGATTGCCTGAAAGCGACAACCGGCTTCGCTGAATATGACACAGAATTGCCGCCCAGAACATCACGGCGAATTCTGGCAATGCCAGCAGCAGCATGAGATTTCCGTGCGCGGATGAATGCGCCGTCGCTGAATGATGATGTTCGCCCATCCAGGGCAGGCCCAGAGCCATCGCCATGTGGAGCATCCCCATCAGGGCGCTCATCACCAGCAGCTTTTGCGCCGGCGCGCCCCGCCAAACACCCCAGGCGCATTTGGTGCACCAGAGGGTCATGACCAGCAGAATGGACATCCACCACAGCGAATGCGGCAGAACAGCAATGCTGGCCAGATGCGCGAGGCCCAACCCCAAGGCGGCTGACCCGAGCACGCGATGTGCAGGGATCAGCCGCCGGGAAGGGCTAGGCGCTATCGCCGCAGCAACCATCGGTTTCCTTGGTGGAGCAGCATCCGTGCTGGACGGGGGCTGGTACATCGAGCACCGGGGAGCGGTCGAAGAAGCCCTCGGGGCGGATGGTGAAGCCCACGGTGTCAACCGGCATGATTGGCCAGTCCTCAGTGCGTGGGAAGTGGGTTAAGGCGAAGGTGTGCCACATGCTGATTTGCTCGCCATCGATATTCTTGTCGTCTTCAATCCACGAACCGATGCCATCGACCCCAGGGTTCTGGTTGACGAAATCACCGGTGGGGTAGCGGTGCGAAGCATCGCGTTTGGTTACCCAAAGCGCCTTTGAAGCGAATTCGGCCCGTCGATGAATCGAGGATTCGTCGGCGGCCAGCAGGGTTGGCAGTCCCTGGGACATGAGCTTGTAGCCTACCGGCTTGCCAAGGTAGTTCTTCGATTCAGGGTTGGTCACCACCCAGGTGCGGCCGGCAGTTGGGTTGTTATCGCGCACCGCTTGCTGCTCGGTGCCCAGCACCGTGTGGCTGCGGGTGAAGGCGTTGCCGCGAGGATTTTCCTTGCTGATGGGAAGGCGTACCGCTTCCTCCTCAATGACCCGGCTCGGGCCGCCGTCCAAGGCGAAGTCCAGGCGGGCGCCGAAGATGTGCTGGTGGAACGGTGCGCCGAGCCCTGGCGCCATCTCGGATGCGAAGCGCTCGTCGAGCATGGCCGAGGTGAAGACAACGCCGGTGGCCTTGGCCTCGAATTCGATGGTGCCGTCCAGGTAGAGGTACCAGTAGAAGCCGTAATCGTAGTTGCCCACGGTGGTGAAGAAGCTGATCACCAATCGGCGGTTGCGACGCGTGTACTTCACGCCGGACCAGTCATCTGCGTGCTTGGAGAGGATCGAGGCGTCTTCCTCGTGCATGCAAATGCCGTTGGTGATCGTCTGGGCGTTGCCATCGCCGTCAGTGACCACGGGGGAAATGTAGTGGATTTCGCCCAGGCAATCGCAGCCGAGCTCCAGCGAATTGGCCAGCCGGCCGATCAGGTATTCTCCGGTGTCGAAGTAGTTCTGCCAGCTGCGCACCGGTGATGGGTCTCCATAGGGGACCACCATTTCGGCGATGGAGGCGCGGTCCAGGATGCGGCGATCGACCCCCTTGTCGTTGAAGCCGATGTTGTAGAGCACCAGGCCCTCGCGCATGTCGAATCCGATATCAAGAGACCACTTTTCCCATTCCACGTGGTTGCCGTTGGCGACGGTGAAGCTGGCGCCCTCTGGCTGGGTGATTTCAATGGGCTTCTGCGTGGTGCGCGTCGGGCCGGTCAGCTCGGGATCGGTGTAGTTGCCATGGGTCTCGGGTACCGGGACGATTTGGAGATCCAGCAGGCGGTCAACTTTTTGGGCGATGGTGTCGATGTAAACCACGAGTCCATCCACCGGGTGGGCCCAGGCTGAATCCTCGGCGAAGTCCTGGCGGAAAGCGAGCCCGCGCAGGATGCGGCGACCGGATTCCTCTGGATACTCGTCATCGTAGACACCGGCGGAAAGCGGGGCAACGCGTACTTGAGCTGTGGTGAGGTCGCGTTTGGCTAGGGCGGCCACCCACTGGGGGTCAGCATTGAGAATGGATTCGACCATTTCGAACTCTTCAAGCAGCACCGGCATCTGGCCCACTTTGGACGGGTCGAGATCGATGATCGACACCACGCTGCGGTTGCCCAGATCCAGCACGATGTCTCGTGGCGAGTTGGTGAGCTTGTCCAGGAGCATGACTCGGACATGCCGGCCGGGCCGGGAGTGCTGTGGGTCTTCCAAGCCCAGGTAGGCGATACGGGTGTTGTCGCCGAACAGTTGGTTGTCAACCAGAAGCTCTTTGGCCAGAGAGATTTCCGCTTCACTGAGCAAAGTGAAATCTGTCGTTGCGGTGATGGTCACGAGCTAGGCTCCTTTGAATGTGATGTAGATCAATTATTATTCTATGAATGTAGAGAATACGGAGCGGCACTGCGGGGCGCAACCCTTTGGGAACAAAAATTTAAAAATGGCTAGGCTTGAGCTATGCCAAAAATCGTTGATCATGACCAGCGCCGCCGAGAGATCGTGGAGGTCACTTGGAAGTTCATCGCCCGCGAAGGTATCGAGAAGCTGAATCTGCGTGACTTGGCCGCTGCCGCTGGTTACGCCAACGGAGCGCTGAAGCCGTACTTCCCGACGCGCGATGCGCTGCTTGTGGCGACCTTCAACTTCGTCGCGGACGCAACGAACCAGCGCATAAAGCAGAACGCGGCAGGCATGCAGGGCTTGGAAGCCATTGCAGCGTTCGCCCGGGAAGTGCTGCCGCTCGATGAACTGCGGCGGAACGAGGCGCGCATTGCCGTGCATTTCTGGCATCTGGCGCTAGGCGATCCCAAGCTGGCCGTCGTGAACGCATCGACGATGGACCAATGGCGAACCATGCTCGATGGCTGGCTGGAGCAAATTTTCCCCGCAGCAGACGCGCGCACCCTGATGGCCCGCGATTCGCTGATCAACTTCCTCTTGGGTGCCCAGGCCAGCAGCGTGTTGGATGCAGAAGTCAATACCGCTGTCCTGTTGGAAGAACAGCTGAAGTACCAGCTGGACCTGCTCGACTCCTTCGCCCGATAGAATTCCCAGCGATATTCTCGGGTTGAAGAAAATAGTGACAATCTTCGCGGCCGAGCGTACCCTCAAATGTGATGCCCCGCACCTTGGAAGCGTCATTGGGGGAGGGAACGCATGTATCAGATCCAGCACGTCGACTCATTTACCGCGTGGTCGAGACTCATTTCTGATGCCTTCGTGCAATTGCGCAGCGAACAAGTGACCGGTGGCCACTTCACCGCGTCCCTCGGGGTGAACATGCTCGGCGACATCGGCCTGATGCGCATCCACGCCAGGCCCCATGCGGTGCAGCGCACCGTGGATCTGACCAACAGCGGGGATGGGGAGTTCTACAAAGTCTCCTACCAGCTCGACGGCTATGGCCTGCTGGTTCAGGACGGGCGTGAAACGGTGCTCGCCCCGGGAGACCTGGCCATCTATGACACCCAGCGTCCCTATACGCTGGCCTTCGAAAAGCCTGCCACCGTCGTTGTCGCACTGATTCCGCACGGCCAATTCAAGCTTTCAACCCAGCAGGTCGGGCAGGTGACCGCGCTGGCCCTCAAGAACAACCATCCGCTCTCCGGGACCGTCGCCCCGCTCATGAACCACCTTGGCGCCAATCTTGCGCAATGGGACGAATACGGGGGATACCCCTTGGCCCGCAATACCGTGGATCTGCTTGCCACGGCACTCGGCGGGGTGCTGGGAATCGATACCGTTGCGGACACCAAGGCCCAGCAGCGCGAGAAGATCACCAGCTACATTGATGAGCATCTCAACGACGCCGACTTGGGGCCGGCGCAAATCGCGGCGGCGCACTTCATCTCGATCCGCAGCTTGCACGCCTTGTTCGAGCATCAACCCCATAGCGTCGCTGCGCTCATCCGCCACCGCCGCCTCACCGAAGCTTCGCGTTTGCTGCGCGACCCGCTGCTGTTGGCGCAATCAGTCCAGGCAATTGGCGCGCGGGTGGGCATCGCCGATGCGGCCGGATTCAGCCGGATGTTTTCCAGGGAATTCGGCTGCACTCCGGGCAAATACCGCACCGGGCAATGAGACGTGGCGCACAGCCCTGCGCGGGGAAGCAATGAGGCTGCACCGAATGACAATGCGAATCCTCCCGCGCCGTAGATCCTGAAGGGAGCACAATCAACACTTTTGGGGGATCTTATGGCACTGGAACAACGCACTCTTACGGTGCCAGCGCTGGTGGTCATGATCATTGCGGCCAGCGCGCCGTTGACGGCAGTGGCCGGTGGCGTCACCACAAACTACGCGGTGACCGGAATGAGCTCTGTACCGCTGTCCTTCCTGCTCATCGGGGCGGTGCTCCTGGTCTTCAGCATTGGCTACACCGCCATGAGCCGGCACATCCCCAACGCGGGGGCCTTCTACGCCTATGTGGCCGAAGGGCTGGGGCGGATCGTAGGAGTCGGGGCCGCAATGGTGGCGCTCGTTAGCTACAACCTGATGCAAATCGGCATCTATGGAATGTTCGGATTCGCGGCGGCTTCCTTCGCGAATGCCACGTTCAACACGGCAATTCCGTGGTGGGGCATGGCCCTCGTGGCCTGGGCAGCCGTCGGGTTCCTCGGCATGAACCGCGTGGATTTCTCCGTGAAGGTCCTGGGGATCATCGTGGCCGCCGAATTCCTGGTCGTTGTCGTTTACAACATCATGGCTTTTGCGCTGGCACCACAGGCGCCGCAACCAGAAACCGCCTTCAACTTCTCCGACGCGCTGGCCCCGGGCATGGGTGCAGTCGTGGCGTTCACCATTGCGGCGTTCATGGGCTTCGAATCGGGAACCATCTACAACGAAGAGGTCAAGGACCCGCAGCGAACGGCACGGCGCGCCACCATGATCGCCATCGTCATCATCGCCTGCTTCTACGCCTTCTCCGCCTTCGCGGTAGCGGTAGGCGAGGGGGCAGACAACGTCATCGCCGCCTCGGCCGAGAATGGCCCGGATCTGCTGTTCGTCTTTTTCGCAGCCCATGCCCCAACGTGGTTCGTGGATCTTGCGAACATCCTGTTTATCACGAGCCTGTTCGCCGCATTGCTGGCCTTCCACAATGTTATTGCCCGGTATTTCTACTCCATGGGCCGTGGTGGCGCCCTGCCGAAGTTCTTGGCGGTCACCTCGCGAACCACTCACGCGCCGATTGCAGGATCGATGGCCCAGTCCGTGCTCGGGCTGATCGTGATCATTGCCTTCGCCATCGCATCGCGCGGCCAAGAACCCATGTACATCGTGTTCACCATGTTCACCTGGATGACCAATTCCGCGGCCTTTGGCCTGGTGCTGCTGATGGCGCTGACATCCTTCGCTGTCATCGGATATTTTGCGCGGCGCAAAACCGACGACTCGCTGGTCACCCGGGTGATCGCGCCATCGATTTCAGGCATCGCGCTGTTCTACGTCTTCGCCCAGATCATCATCAACTTCGATATCCTGCTTGGCGTTGAAGACCCGGGCCTTCTGGGATACGCGCTCCAAGGCATCGTCATCATCCCCGGGGTACTGGCTTCATTGGCCGCGGCAATCATCAGGCTAACCGGCAAGGGATCCCAGCCGGCAACAGAACTATCCGTCTTGTAAAAGCACAACAAAGGAGTTGCACCATGGCATACGCCAACGCCCAAGAACTATTGGACGCAATCCAGCCCGCCACCGGCGGAACCGAAATTTTCGATCCGGCCACCGGGGAACTCGTGGGACGGGTCGAGCAGCAGACCGCCGAAGACCTGGATGCCGCGGTCGCTTCGGCCAAGGCTGCCCAGCCTGCCTGGGACAAGCTCGGACACGCTGAACGCAAGCGCTTGCTGAATGCCGCTGCGGACAATATCGAGGCTAACGCTGAAGCCTTGGCCGAACTGCTCTCCCGCGAGCAGGGCAAGCCGCTCAATGGCCCTAATGCCCGATTCGAAGTGGGAGGGGCAGCAGCATGGCTGCGCGCAGCAACCGCCTATGAGGTAGAGCCAGAAGTGATCGTGGATGACGGCGAAACCTATGCCGCAAAGCATTATCGCGCGCTGGGTGTGGTCGGGGCCATCGGTCCGTGGAACTGGCCAGTGATGATCTCCATCTGGCAGCTGGCACCGTCGCTGCGCATGGGCAACACGGTGGTGATGAAGCCCAGCGAGTACACGCCGCTATCGGTCCTGGCACTGGTGCACATCCTGAATGAAGTGCTTCCAGCCGACGTCCTGCAAATAGTCGCCGGTGGGCGCGAAGTGGGAGAAAAGCTCTCCGGCCATCCAGACATCGCCAAGATCATGTTCACCGGGTCCACCCGCACCGGAAAAGCGATCATCCGTTCTTCGGCAGACACGGTCAAGCGACTGACCATGGAACTGGGCGGAAATGATGCCGGCATCGTGCTGGAAGACGCTGATCCAAAAGCCATCGCCCAGGACCTGTTCTGGGGTGCCTTCATCAACACCGGCCAGACCTGCGCTGCCTTGAAGCGGCTCTACGTTCCCGAATCCATCTACGACGAGGTGTGCGCCGAGCTCACCGCGGTAGCCAAGGCCATGCCGATGGGCGTTGGCTTGGACGAGAACAATGTCCTGGGTCCCCTGCAAAACAAGGCGCAGTACGACATCGTCGCAGGACTCGTCGCGGACGCTGTGAATTCGGGAGCCACCGTATTGCTCGGTGCGAACCCGGATGAGCAGGCCAAGGGCTACTTCTACCCCACAACGCTCATCGCCGACATCGACCCGGACAACCGGCTGGTGACCGAAGAACAATTCGGCCCGGCCCTGCCGATCATCAAGGTCAAAAACAGTGCTGAAGCAGTTGCCCACGCCAACTCCCTGGAAGTCGGCCTCGGCGCTTCGGTCTGGAGCAGCGACCGCGACAAGGCCCTGGAAGTAGCAGCCCAGATTGAGTCGGGGACCGTGTGGATCAACTCCCACGGCACCATCGATCCGCGCATTCCATTTGGTGGTGCCAAGCAATCAGGTTACGGCCTGGAATTCGGCATTGACGGGCTGAAGTCCTTGGCACAGCCGCAGATCATCAAGGGCTGACAAGCTCAAGGGAAAACGAGAAGTGGCGGTGTTCGCGGGACCGGGCCGGGACCTGTGAACACCGCCACTTCCCCATATAGGGCTAGTTGATGATGTCGCCTTTGGGGCTGTCTGCAATCGCTGCGATGCGTTCGCGCCAGGCTTGCAGCTGATCAGGAGACAGCCGCGTCCAATCATGGATTTCGCGGACAACTTTCAATGGACTGGAACTGCGGTAGGAGCGGGTCGGGTTTCCCGGGAACTTCTTGTCGGTGACATTAGGATCATCTTCGAATTCTCCGGTCGGCTCCACCTCATACACATGCGGAGTTCCGTCAAGTGCCGCAATCTGCGCAGCCAAGCCAGCCCCGTCGGGCAACGCCGTGAAATAGATGTGATTCATGAGGATCTCGGGTCGATAGTTCGAGGGAAAACCAGCGGACAATAAATCGCCGGGGCCCAATGCCGCCTTGGTGCCGTGGTAGAACGGTCCTGCTTCCGAATCCTTGGTCATGGACCCGAGCATAGCGAATTGGCTACGGCGGTAAAAGAGGCGCTGGCCGAGCAGCCACAGGGCGGGCAATTGAAGAGTTTCAAGTACCCGGACACGTATATTGGGTGGTGAACCGCGAACAAGCTTTGGAGAATTACTCGTGCCCATCTTGAATAAAGACATGTCCCTGTGCATCTCGTTGTCGGGGCGACCATCAAACCTCGGGACCCGATTCCACAACTACCTTTATGAAGAATTGGGGCTGAACTTCATCTACAAGGCTTTCTCCACCGATGATTTGGCAGGCGCCATTGCTGGAGTCCGTGCTTTGGGAATTCGTGGATGCTCGGTCTCCATGCCTTTTAAGGAAGACGTGATGAAGCTGGTCGATGAGATCGAGACTTCTGCCGCGGCTATCGATTCGGTCAACACCATCGTGAACACCGAGGGCCGCCTGGTGGCCTCGAATACTGATTTTGAAGCAATTGCGACCCTGATCAAACGCCACGAGCTGGATGCGAGCCACAGCGTCCTGGTCCGCGGATCCGGAGGAATGGCCAAGGCTGTTGTCGCAGCGTTCCGCGATGCTGGCTTTGAGAATCTCACCGTGCTGGCCCGGAACGAAAAAGCCGGCCAAGAGCTGGCTCAGAAGTACAACTACAAGTTTGCTGCTGCTGATCCAGCACCTGGAAGCCAGATCTTGGTCAACGTGACTCCGCTAGGCATGGATGGGGCGCAAGCCGACGTCCAATCATTTTCCGATGAGCACATTGCCGCTGCTGAAGCCATCTTTGATGTTGTCGCTTTCCCAAGCCAGACTCCGCTGATCCTGGCCGCCCAGAAGGCAGGAAAGCCGGTGATCACCGGCGCGGAAGTCATCGCACTGCAGGCTGCCGCCCAGTTCGAGAAGTACACCGGGCACTCGCTGAGCGATGAGCAGATTGCGCGGGCCTCGGAGTTCTCGCGCCAGTAGCCGCCTATTGATCCTTGCGGGTCAATGTACTGCAACGCCAAATAGCCGATGCCAGCACCAAGACCTTGGTGCTGGCATGAGCTATGTCAGGCGTTGCGGCTATTCGCCTCTTGAATCCGTCTCATCATCAGCAACGAATTCCACGGTTGTCGACTTGCGGCCCCGGGCCACGAGGACGATGACAACGACCAGTGCGATGACAAAGAGCACCGGAACGATATAGAACACGATGAGCTCGTAGGCATTAGGCACTAATGGGTTCACGCTTGAGTCACCATTATCTAGTTGATCCATGTTTTTTGGCACTTGGCTTGGGCGGATCAGCCGCGGAGCACTATCTCCAGATCTTCGAGCTGCTGGCCTGCAGGATACTGCCCGTTGAAAAGCTTCGAGCCATCCTCGGTGAGGACAGCAGAGAAACGGGTCTTGACCAAGCCGAAAGCGCGCGAGACAGCAGTTTCAGTGAGTTCAGCGATCGCAACGCGACCATTAGCCGTACCAATGGTGAGCGTGATGGCTTCATCCTGGTTTTCCACGCGAGGCTCTATCAGGTCCAGCTTCATCATGCCTCCGTGTCCGGAGAAGGACACGTGGCCGTTGAACCACACCTCATTATCCGGGACATCAGTTGCCGGGGATGCGGGGAAGACCAAGGAGTTGCCGGCTTGCCAGACACCATTGCTTGCTTCGATGCGTCCGTCAGCAAGGGAAGAAATATAACCCACGAACGAGGCTTTCAGGCCCCATTCCAGATGCGGCTGGAACGGATCGCCAGCTGGCGCACCATTTCCCATCATTATTGTCGTCCTTCCACAAGTTAACGGCACTAAATACTCTGCTGATCAGTATTTCATAACTCCGATAGCTGTTGGTGCCCAGATTCACTGCTAGCTGATCATTACGCGGTGCGTCGTTGAGGATGAGGTGGTTGCCGCAACCGACGGCAGTGCAGCCGGCAACAGCTCCACGCTCAATTGCCCGGACGGCCAATTGAGCGTGCAGCGACGATCGCGCGCAAGAATTTGCCTCGGCGCAGGGGAGCCAAGGAGGCGTTAGCACCCATCGGAACAACGATGGCCGTGCCAAAATCTATCCAAGGGTATTGGTCCCTGGCCGGGCTGTGCCCAGTCAGGCGGCGTAAGCCAGGCTAGATCGCCTTGCCAGGATTCAGGATTCCCTGCGGATCGAAGACGGCACGCAGCCGGCGCTGCAGCTGCAACGAAGTTTCTCCCAGTTCTTCGGCAAGCCAGTCCTGCTTGAGCAAGCCGATGCCGTGTTCGCCGGTCAATGTCCCGCCCAGATCCTTGGCCAGATGGAACATGTCCGCCAAGGCTGCCTTGGGGGCACCTGAAGTAATCGACTGCCCGCGGGGAACGATGATGATCGGATGGAGGTTTCCATCGGCCGCGTGGGCAATGATGAAAATCGATACAGCGCGTTCGGCTTCGATCCGCTGCAGCCCGTGGATCGCCTCGGCTAGCCGATTGCGTGGGACTCCGATATCGCAGATCGACACCGTACCCAGTTTTTCCACGCTGGGGATGGCCTGGCGCCGGGCTTCGAGCAGAGCATCGGCATGCTGCGGGTCTACAGCCAATTCGCTGTGTCCGGCTAATGGCCCGATGGCCTCCTGCAACGCCTGCACTTCCAAGTGCGCACCGTAGCCATCGGTTTGGGCGAGCAGCAGCGCACCACCGCGGTTGTGGTGATCGGTTCCCAAAGCGGCATCCACCGCGCCGAGTGTTTTGCCGTCCATGAGTTCCAGCACCGATGGTGTCAGCCCGGCGGCTGCCACCGCTGAAGCCGCCAAGGCCGCCGACGACTCATCGGGGAAGTAGGCGACCAGGGTGGCAGTGTGCTTCGGCTTCGGGCGCAACCGCAGCATCGCCTCGACCACAATGCCCAAGGTTCCCTCCGAGCCAATCATCAGCGCATTCATGTCATAGCCGGCCACGCCCTTGATGGTGCGCCGCCCGGTGCGCAGCAGCTGCCCATCGGGCAGCACCACCAGCAAGCTGAGCACCGATTCACGGGTCACCCCGTACTTGGCGCACCACATGCCCCCGGCATTCGTCGCAATGTTGCCGCCGATGGAACAAATAGCGGTGCTGGCCGGGTCCGGGGCATAGAACAATCCGTGCTCCAAGGCTGCCTGGTTCACTGCCGCGTTAATAACTCCGGGCTGGACCACCGCGATCCCTTGCACGGGATCCAGCGAAAGGATCTGGTTCATCGCCGACAGGTCCAGCACCACCTCGCCAGCCTGGGCGCAGGAACCTGCCGCAAGGCCCGTGCCTGCCCCGCGCGGGACGATTTTCACGCCGTGTTCCTGGGCCAGCTTCATGGTGAGCACAACGTCATCCACGTCCTGGGCGAAAATCACCCCGTCGGCGAAGCTTTGCGGGATGAACCCCGAGCGATCCACGCTGGCCCGTGCCCGGTCATCCGGATCAACCGAAGCCCTGGGATGGGCGTCCAAGAGCTGCTGGTTGCTTTCTGAAATCATCATGGTCCTCCCGCAAAAAGAAAACTGGCAGGAAGGCTCATGCCTTCCTGCCAGCCAGGTGCTTATTCGACGAAGCTGTCAGCGACGATCAGCGCTTGCTCCAGGCGATCCAGCGCTTCGATGAGCACCTCGTCCTGGATGTTCATCGCCGGAACCACATGGAGCCGGTTGAAGTTGGCGAACGGCAGCAAGCCGGCCTTCTTCGCGGCGCCAATCACCTGGTTCATCTCCGGGCTGCTGCCGCCATAGGCTGCCAGCGGCTCACGGGTCTCGCGGTTCTTCACCAGCTCGATGGCCCAGAACACCCCGGTGCCGCGCACCTCGCCCACCGACGGGTGATCGGCGGCGAACTGTGCCAGGCGGGGCCCGATGATTTCCTCGCCCAAGCGCTTGGCGTTCTCCACCATGCCCTCGTCCTCCATCGCGGTGATGGTGGCTGCGGCCGCGGCGCAAGCCAGCGGGTGGCCCGAATAGGTCAGCCCGCCAGGGTAGGCCCTCTCCCGGAAGGTCTCGAAGATCTGCGGGCTGATGGCCACCCCGCCCAGCGGCACGTAGCCGGAGTTCACGCCCTTGGCGAAGGTCAGCAGGTCCGGGACCACGCCGAAGTGGTTCACCGCGAACCATTCGCCGCTGCGGCCGAAGCCGGCCATGACCTCGTCGGCGATATACACGATGCCGTGCTTCTTGGTCAGCTCGCGCACGCCCTGGAGGTATCCGGGAGGCGGCAGGTAGATGCCGGCGGTACCCGGAATCGACTCAAGGATGAGCGCGGCAATGGTGCCCGGTCCCTCCAGGAGAATCGTGTCCTCCAGGTGCTTGAGCGCCCGCTGCGTTTCCTCTTCCAAGGTGGCCGAGTTGAAGTAGGAGCGGTAGGGGTAGGCAGGGAAGAAGCGCACCACCCCGTCGCTGGCATGATCCGAGGCGAAGCGCCGCGGATCCCCGGTGATATTCACCGCCAGGTGGGTGCCGCCATGGTAGGAGCGGTAGGACGAGAGCACCTTGTGCTTGCCGGTGTGCAGCCGGGCCATGCGCACCGCATGCTCCACCGCATCCGCCCCGCCATTGGTGAAGAAGATCTTGTCCAGCTCGCCCGGGGTGTGCTTGGCGATCAGCCGGGCCGCCTCGGAACGCGCGTCATTGACATGCTGCGGCGCGATGGTCGCCAGCTTGCCTGCCTGCTCGACGATAGCCGCGATGACCTTGGGGTGCTGGTGGCCGATATTGGTATTGACCAGCTGGCTGGACAGGTCGATCAGCTTGTTGCCCTCGCCGTCCCACACATAGGACCCCTCGGTCTTCAAGATGGTCATCGGGTCGAAGGGGCCCTGCGCCTGCCAGGAGTGGAACACATGCTCGCGGTCCAGCTCGTACGCGCGGCGCCCGGCGGCGATCTGCTCTTCGGTGATCTGGACCTGTGCGATTGCTTGCTCGCTCATGATGCTCCTAGTCGTTCTGCGGGAAGCCGAGGTTGATGCCACCGTGGCTGGGATCCAGCCAGCGCTTGGTGACCACCTTGTTGCGGGTGAAGAATTTGAAGCCCTCCGGGCCGTAGGCGTGCTGGTCGCCGAACAGCGAGGCCTTCCAGCCGCCAAAGGAGTGGTAGCCCACCGGGACGGGGATCGGCACGTTCACCCCGACCATGCCCACCTGGATCTCGTCCTCGAAGCGGCGGGCCGCTCCACCGTCGTTGGTGAAGATCGCGGTGCCATTGCCATAGGGCGAGGAGTTGATCAGGTCGATCCCGTCGTTGAAGGACTCGACGCGGACCACCGAGAGCACCGGGCCGAAGATCTCATCGGTGTAGATGGACATGCCGGTGCCGACCTTGTCGAAGAGGGTCGGGTGCAGGAAGAAGCCCTCGCCGTCGGCATCCACGGTGCCGGTGCGGCCATCGATCACCAGCTCTGCCCCGGCCTCGATTCCGGCGTCGATGTAGCCGGCCACCTTGGCCTTGTGCTCGCCGGTGATCAGCGGGCCCATATCGCAGCCGCGGGTTCCCTCGCCCACGCGCAGCGTCTTGGCGCGCTGGGCGATCTTGGCCACCAGTTCATCGGCGATGGATTCCAGCGCCACCACCACGGAGATCGCCATGCAGCGCTCGCCGGCCGCCCCGAAGCCCGCGTTCACGGCCATGTCGGCGGCCAGGTCCAGGTCGGCGTCGGGCAGCACCAGCATGTGGTTCTTCGCTCCGCCGAAGGCCTGGACGCGCTTGCCGTGGGCGGTGCCGGTGGAGTAGACATACTGGGCGATCGGGGTGGAGCCGACGAAGGATACCGAGTTGACCCGCGGGTCGGTCAGCAGGGTGTCCACCGATTCCTTGTCGCCGTGCACCACATTCAGCACGCCCTCGGGCAGGCCGGCCTCCGCGAAGAGCTGGGCCAGCCAGATCGATGCGGTCGGGTCCTTCTCCGATGGCTTGAGCACCACGGCGTTGCCGGCGGCGATGGCCACCGGGAAGAACCACAGCGGGACCATGGCCGGGAAGTTGAAGGGGGAGATGATGGCCGAGACGCCGACCGGCTGGCGCAGCGACTGCACGTCAACACCGGTCGAGGCGTTCTGCGAGTATTCGCCCTTGAGCAGGTACGGGGCGTTGCAGGCCAGCTCCACCACTTCCAGGCCGCGGGCTACCTCGCCCAGCGCGTCGTCGAGCACCTTGCCGTGCTCCGCGGTGATGATGGCGGCCAGCTCGCCCTTGCGCTCGGCCAGCAGCTGGCGGAAGTTGAACATGATCGCGGTGCGGCGGGCCAGCGAGGTGTCGCGCCACTTCGGGAAGGCCTCGGCGGCCGCGGCAATGGCCACCTCGGTGGTGGCCTTGGAGGCCAGCTGCACGGTGCGGGTGATCTCGCCGGTGGCCGGGTTGTAGATGTTGCCGGTGCGCTCGTTGGCGGAGTAGGCGGCGTTGTTGATCCAGTGCTGCAGGGTGTCGGTCAGCGTGGTGCTCATCGCGGGTGTTCCTTTCACGGTCCTTCATCGGGCTTTCCTTCATCATGGGTCATTGCGGTGACCGGGAACACCGTTACTGTGTCATGATTTATGTAAGAACGATTACGGAGTGTAAAAAATGCTGACGGTCAACGAGGTCCTGCAACTGCCGGTGGTCCAAGCCGCCGACCCCCGGATCCTCTGCGCCGACGGGCTGGACTCCGAACTGCGCTGGGTGCACGTGACCGAATCCAGCGAGAACACCGAGCTGCTCCTGGGGCGCGAACTGGTGCTCACCACCCTGCGCAACGTCAGCGACGTCCGGGGCTTCATCACCGCCCTGCGCGCCGCCGGCGCGGCCGCGGTCATCATCGAGGACACCACCGGCAGCGACATTTCCGCAGCGGACCTGGGCCTGCCGGTCATCGTGCTGCGCCGCCGCACCCGCTTCGTGGCGATCACCGAAGTCATCCACCAGCTGCTCGTGGCCCAGCAGCTCGAAGCCGTGCAATTCTCCCGCACCGTGCACGAAATCTACACCGGGCTTTCCCTGTCCGAGGCCGACGAGGCCGACATCGTCGCGCGCACCGCCGAGCTGCTGCGCGCCCCGGTGGTGCTCGAAGATGTCCGCCACCGGGTGCTTGCCCACGCCGACGCCCACCTGGAGGACTGGATCAACCGCTCCAAGTTCGTCGGCTACCTCCAGCACACCGGACGGGCGACCGGAGCGGAGAACTGGCTGCAAACCCCGGTGGGCGCGGCCCGCCGGCGCTGGGGCCGGCTGATCGTCCCGGCCCAATTGCAGGACGACGACCGGGCCGCCCTGGTCCTGGAACGCGCCGGCCAGGCCCTGACCATCGCCCGGCTTTCCGGACGCGACGAGCGCGAATTGCTCTACCAGACCCGCACCGCCACCTTGCACGAACTGGCCGCCGGGCACAGCTACAGCGAAAAGGAGCTGTCCATCCGCACCCAGGCCCTGGGCCTGGCCCCGGCCGCCTACTATGTCCCGGTGGTCATTTCCACCTCCGCCGCGGCCAGCGCCACCGAAACCCAGCTGGCCGACCGCGCCTTGCTCGAGGAGCTCGACCAGCTCGCCGATTCCATGCACCTGGGCATCCTCGCCGGCCTGCGCAAGCCCGGCTACCTCTCGATCCTGCTGCCGGTGCGCGCCCGCGAACTGATCGACTCCACCCTGCAGGGCTTCACCCGCCGGCTGGCCGAGCAGCGGGCCGAGCCGGTGGCCATCGGCGTGGGGCCCGAAGGCACCCTGGGCGCGGCGATTACCGGGCTGGAACAAGCCGCGCAGGTGGCGGAAATCGTGCCGCACCTGCCTACCCGCGCCCAGCCCTACTACCGCTTTGCCGACCTGCGCCTGCGCGGGGTGCTCTCGGCCATGGGCAGCGACCCCCGGATGCGCACCTTCGCCCACGCCGAGCTGGCCTCCTTGCTCAACCCCGTCGACGAACCTGCCCTGGACCTGCTCGAGCTCTACCTCGCGCACAGCGGAAACAAGTCCGCCCTGGCCAAGGCCGGCTACCTCTCGCGCCCCACGCTCTACTCCCGGCTGGCCAAGCTCGAAGCAAAGCTCGGCGTGGTGCTGGACTCCGCCGAATCCCGCGCCAGCCTGCAGGTCGCACTGCTCTGGTACCGCATGCACGGCTGAGCCCCGCCGGCCGGGGCTGTCCCCGCCGAAGTTCTCCACAGTTCGATCCCGGCGCAGCTCCGCCGCCCGCGCACCCGTGCACGCTGGGGGACATGAGCACAGCAACAACCCAGGCGCTGGCCGATCTGGCCACCGCGGCCCGGCTGATCACTTCAGCCACCGCTGCGCTCAGCGATCCCGGAATCGCTGCCGGCCACGCCGCCTGCTTCGGGATCCTGGCCGAGCAGCTGGGCGCAGCCCAATCCCGCGCGCAGATCCACGTCGCCCACGCCGTGCGGCGCAGCGGCGCCCACAAGCTCGACCAGCCCTCCCTGCAAGCCGTGGCCCAGGCCGGCGCCGATCCCAGCTTGTCCAACCTCGCCGCCGCCGAAGGCCAAACCACCGCCGGGCGCACCGCCTTCCGCTCGGCCCGTTCCTTCCTGCAGGACTGGTTGGATATTCCGCGCAGTGCCGCCCACGACCGGCTCATCCAAGCCGACTGCCTGATCGGCGGCGTGGACGAGGCCGGGCAGCCCCTCGCACCGTGGCTCGAAGAGCTGGCCGCGGACTTCGCCGAACCCGCCATCGATGCGCGCCTGGTGGCCGCCACCGCGCTGAAGCTGCACTCCACCCGCAAGGACCTGCCCGATGGCGCGGCCGGGGCCGAGCAAAAACAGCGCCTGCAGTCCGACGCCCGGGCGCTGATCCACAGCGAGCCCAAATCCGCGCGCAAGCACATCGCCGACATGGTCGCCCAGGTCAAAGCCGGCAAGCGCCCGCTCAAAGCGCTGCTGGACGAGGTCGGCCTCTTCCGCCGGGGCACCCGCCGCGGCTTGATCGAATACATCCTGCGCGTTCTGCCCTCCCAGGCCGCGGTGATCGAAGCGCACTTCGCCCGCACCGGCAACCCCGCCACGCAGGCCGGGGACCGCCAGGGATTGCAGGAAGCCGAAGCCGCATTCACCGGCGATCCGGGCGAGGGCTGGGACGATGAAGCCACCAAGCCCGACTGGGCCCGCGAAGGCAACACCGGCCCGCCCGGCCCGGATTCCGGCGCCGGCCCGGATTCCGAACCTGCACCGGATTCCGAACCTGCACTGGGCGCCAACGCGGAGCCCGACACCGAACCAGAAGTCGAAGCCAGGCCCGTTGAGCCCGCACCTGCATGGGAGGATCTGAAACCCGAACGGCGCCGGCTGATCGGCCTCATGGCGCTATTGCTCAAAGACCATCGAGCCAGTGAGGACCATCAAGCCAATGACGGGACAAGCGCCAGGCGTGCTGGCCTGGCCACCGCGCAAGTCAGCATTATTCTGGACTACGAGAAAATGCTCAGCGGAGCACCGCGCTATGCCGTGAGCTCCTCGGGGCTGGCGTTCTCGCCCGGTGAACTGCGCGCCGCCATGTGCAACGCCGGAATCTTTCCGGTCATCCTCAACGGCCAATCTCTGCCACTTGACCTGGGCCGAACCCAGCGCCTGTTCACCAAGGCGCAGGGCCGGGCGATCCGCGCCGCCTACCGCGGGTGCGCCTACCCGGGCTGCGCGATGCCCGTCGAACGCTGCGAACTGGACCATCTGGACGCTTGGGAGAACGGCGGATGCACCGACATCCATTCGGCGTCCCTGTGCTGCCCGGTTCATCACGTGGAACGGCACTGCGGGCTGTTCCACGCGGTGAAGATCCCCGGCTGCCGCCCCATGGTCCTGCTATCGCCGGATCTGGACCCGGAACAGCAATTGCGGATCAACACCTACTTCATGACTCCCGATGAGGCCTTGGCCGCCGAGGAGCTGGCGCAGCGCATGACCGCGCAATGGCGTGCAGGCCAGCTCGAAATGGAAATCGTCGACCCCTGAGGACACGGGCTAGAGTGCGCGCAGGTGCCCGCGATGGATCTCGCCGGGCTCTTGCTCGTTCTGGCCAGCCAGCACGACAAAGGCCTGCCCGAACGTCAGCTCGTGGATGTGCTGTTCGCGCAGTCCCAGCTCGCGGGCGATCACCGAGGTGCTGGCTCGATGCTCCAGCTGCAGCGAAGGGAAGACGATCGAGAAGACGCGGGAGGTCACTGGCTGCACCGGTGCCGGCGCTTCGAGCGCGATCTCCTGGGATAGCCAGCAGTAGGCCTTTTCGCCGAGCAACCCGCTGGCCCGGCTATGGGCCAGGATCACCGTGGCCGGCACGCCGAAATGTGCTTCGAGGGTCAGCAGCTGCGGGATCTGCAGGGAATCGGAAATCCGCATTTGCAGGGACAAGGCCGGCAGCAGGAGCTGAGCGGCGAACTGATCGGCTTCCAATTCCGCAGCCGCTACCTGTTCGCTGCCTGCGCCCAAGGACGAATGCAGCAGCAGGTGCCCCAGTTCGTGGGCGAGGGCAAAACGCCTGGCCTTCGCGGACCCGGAGGCCAGGAAGATGTAGGCCTGGGAGTCCTCCCAGAAGCTGAAGGTCTTCACCGCTTCGAGTTCCGGGGGCAGGCTCAGCACCCTGACCCCGTGGGATTCGAGCAGGTGCAGCACATCGGGCAGCGCGCCGCAGCCAAGCTGCCAGTCCAGGCGCAGTTGCACGGCCGCATCGGCCGGCGAATATCCGGTCAGGTCCGGGACTTCGGTGGCTGGCAGGGCGAAATTCTGGGTGATCAGGCGATAGAGCTCCACGCCGGTTCGGCCGGCGGCGGCAGCGGCCCGCTTCTGCGCGGTGCTGGTTCGCCGGGGGCTGCGGAAGAAGATGCGTTCGGTATCGATGCCGCTGGCGGCAGGCAGGTGGAAGAAGCGCGGGGTGCATCCGAGCGCGGCGGCCAATTCATCGCCCAGCCGCTCCGGTGCCTGGGCCAGCTCCTGCTCGCAGATGCCCAGTGACGCGGCCAGGGCAGACCGGCTCAAAGCTGCACGTTCGCGTGCGAGCCTGATTCTGGTCGGTTCCAAAGTCATGAGCTTCCTGCCATCTTCCAAAGGCGATCTTCATCGTCCTAGACCACAGACTAGTGGCCTATGACACAAAGCACCAATTGAGCGGCAAAGCGTGAAGACTTGGTGCTTCATATGACGCTGACATGCAGATTTATGGCCCACAGGTTGCACCTGCGGGCCATAAAACACTAGATCTTGTTGGCGGCTTCCTTCAGCACCGTGCGAAGGATGGATTCGATCTGGTCGAATTCCGGCTGCCCGATGGTGATCGGCGGCGCCAGCTGGATGACCGGGTCCCCGCGATCGTCGGCTCGGCAATATAGTCCGGCCTCCCACAGGGCGGGGGAGAGGTATTGGCGCAGCAGCCGCTCGGACTCTTCGTCGCTGAAGGTTTCCTTGGTGGCTTTGTCCTTGACCAGCTCGATCCCGTAGAAGTAGCCGGCCCCGCGCACGTCGCCCACAATGTCCAGATCCTTGAGCTTGGACAGCGTGGATTTGAAGGCGTCGGCGTTGTTCTTGACGTTCTCGTTGAGCCCTTCGCGCTCGAAGATATCCAGGTTCGCCATCGCCACCGCGGCCGCCACCGGGTGCCCGCCGAAGGTATAGCCGTGGTAGAAAGTGGTGTCGCCCTTGGTGAAGGGCTCGAAGAGCTTGTCGGAAACGACCATCACGCCCAGCGGGACGTAGCCGCTGGTCAGGGCCTTGGCCGAGGTGATGATGTCGGGCACGTAGCCGAAGTCGTTGCAGGCGAACATCGAGCCGATGCGCCCGAAGGCGCAGATGGTTTCGTCGGAAACCAGCAGCACGTCGTATTCGTCGCAGATTTCGCGGACCCGGTCGAAGTAGCCCGGCGGCGGCGGGAAGCAGCCGCCGGAGTTCTGCACCGGCTCCAGGAAGACGGCGGCCACGGTATCCGGGCCCTCGAATTCGATGGCCTCGCGGATGCGCTCGGCGGCCCACAGCCCGAAGTCCTTCTCGTTCTCCGCATACATTTCCGGTGCGCGGTAGAAGTTGGTGTTCGGCACGCGGAAGGTGCCAGGCACCAGCGGCTCGAAGGGGGTCTTCATATCGGGCAGCGAGGTGATGGCCAAGGCGCCCTGCGGGGTGCCGTGGTAAGCCAGCGCCCGGGAGATGACCTTGGTCTTGCCGGGCTTGCCCTTCATCTTGAAGTGCTGCTTGGCCAGCTTGAAGGCCGATTCCACCGCTTCGCCTCCACCGGTGGTGAAGAAGACGCGGTTCAGGTCGCCCGGCGCGTAGCTGGCCAGGCGCTCCGCCAGGTCAATTGCTGGTTCATGGGCGTAGGACCACAGCGGCATGAAGGCCAGCTTCTCTGCCTGCTTCGCCATCGCTTCGGCCAGCTCGGCGCGTCCGTGGCCGGCGTTGACCACAAACAGCCCGGCCAGTCCGTCGAAGTACTCGCGTCCGGAATCGTCGTAGATCTTGTGCCCCTCGCCGCGCGCAATGATCGGAACCTGCGCGCCTTGCGAGATCCCGGAATGCCGGGCCATGTGCATCCAAAGGTGATCGCGAGCGGCCTGCTGTCGATCGGTACCACGTGGTGTGTTCATCGTGTTCCCCAGTTGTATTCCTGTTTTTTCAGTGAAAGGTAGGTGAAGGTATTGGTGCTGACCACGCCTTGGATTCCGCGGATGGTTCCGATCACCCGAAGCAGGTCCTCGTCGTTCGAGCAGATGACCTCGGCAAGGATGTCGGAACTTCCGGTGGTGACTACGCAGTAGTCCACCTCGGGAAGCTCGGCAATGCGGTCGGCGGTGCCGCTGATGTCATCGTTGGCAACGACGCCGATCATCGCCTGGCGGGTGAATCCCAGCTCCAATGGGTTGGTGACTGCGACGATTTGCATAACGCGACTCTCGACCAGCTTCTGCACGCGTTGGCGCACTGCGGCTTCGCTCAAGCCGACTGCTTTGCCGATGGCGGCATAGGAACGGCGCCCGTCTTCCTGCAGCTGCTCGATGATTTCCTTGGAAATTTCATCGATGGCCTGTGCTGAGTGCGAGGGTAACGTCATATCGACCTCCTTGGGTCATTGGGCTTGGAACCGACCCTACATCCACTGATTCAGTTGCGAAAGGGTTATTTTTGTAAGTTTCTCGTTTCAGATTCGTTAAATATCTGAGGAATCTTTTGTTTAGGTCTTGTTTGGCTTTTGCATAGCTGACAGGATAAACGTCATCACATTCAGTATGTGCCAGATCACATTTCGCAGATGTTAGGACGGATGCCATGTCGCACTCGCAACGACGACTACCGCAAGATCCACAAATTCGCGCGCTGGTCCAAGCCATGGGCCAGCGAAGCTTCTCCCGCCGGTCTGTGCTGTCCACCGCCGGGGCGCTGGGCTTGACCGGATTGCTGGCAGCCTGCGGCACCGGCGGCTCCAGCGGAACGAAATCCGAGGTGTCGGTGACTGATATTTCCGAGTCCGATCCCTCCGTGAACTGGGCCAACTGGACCTTGTACCTGGATTATGACGACAAGAAGAAGACCTACCCGACCCTCGACGCCTTCACCAAGAAGACAGGCATCAAGGTCAACTACGCCGAAGACATCGATGGCAACGACTCCTACTACGGCAAGGTGCAGGGCCAGCTGAAGTCCGGCCAGGACATCGGCCAGGACATCATCACGCTCACCGACTGGATGGCCGGGCGCCTGATCCGCCAGGGCTACACCCAGGAACTGAACCTCGACAACATCCCGAACTCGGCGAATCTGCTGCCAACCTTGCAGAATGTCGACTTCGATCCAGGCCGCAAGCACTCGCTGACCTGGCAAACCGGCTATGCGGGCATCGCTTGGAACAAGAAGGCGTTCCCGAAGGGCCTGAAGAGCGTGGAAGACCTCTGGGATCCAGCGCTGAAAGGCCGTGTGACGGTGCTCGACGAGATGCGCGACACCATGGGCCTGCTGATGCTGCAAAACGGCGTGGACATCGCGGGCCAGTGGGGCGAGACCGAATTCGGCGCTGCCGCCGACGTGCTGCGCCAGAACATCGACAACGGCCAGATCCGCCAGGTCAAGGGCAACTCCTATAAGCAGGACTTCATCTCCGGGGACGCGATCGCCGGCATCGTCTGGTCCGGGGACCTGGTCCAGATGAACTTCGAGAACGATGACCAGTGGGAGTTCGTGATTCCGGAGGCCGGCGGCACCCTGTGGAGCGACAACCTGATGGTTCCGGTCGCGTCGCCGCGCAAGGCCAACGCCGAAAAGCTCATGGACTTCTACTACGATCCTGCGGTGGCCGCCGAGGTCGCCGCCTACGTGAACTACATCTGCCCGGTGCTCGGCGCCAAAGAAGAGATGGAGAAAATCGATCCGGAACTGGTGGGGAACCCGCTGATCTTCCCGACCGACGAGGATCTGGCCAATGCCCACGTCTTCCGCTCGCTGGACGGCGAGGAAGAGTCCACGCTGGGCTCGCAATTCCAAGAAGCCATCGGCGCCTGAGCCAGGCTTGGCCCAGAGCAATTGACCAGGAAGTGATAGGGGTATGACTACATTGGCAGAACGAACCGAAAGCACCGAGACCTCGGCGGGGGCCGATCTGAACCTGTCGGGCATTTCGAAGCGCTTCGCCAGCTTCACCGCCGTCGAGGAATTGGATCTGCTGGTTCCCTCCGGAACATTCTTTGCGCTGCTCGGCCCCTCGGGCTGCGGCAAATCCACCACCCTGCGCATGATCGCCGGGCTCGAAGCGCCCAGCGAAGGCAGCATTTCGATCGGCGGGCAGGATGTGACTGCGCTGCCCAGCCACCGGCGCCCGGTGAATACGGTCTTCCAGTCCTACGCGCTCTTCCCGCACATGTCGGTGCTGGAAAATGTGGCCTTTGGCCTGAAGCGCAAAAAGGACCCGCAGGCGATGCAGAAGGCCAAGGCCGGGCTGGAGCTGGTGGAGCTCTCGCACCTGGCCAACCGCAAGCCGGCCCAGCTCTCCGGCGGCCAGCAGCAGCGTGTGGCTCTGGCCCGCGCACTGGTCAACCGCCCGCAGGTGCTGCTGCTGGACGAGCCGCTGGGCGCGCTGGATATGAAGCTGCGCCGGCAAATGCAGCTGGAGCTGAAGAAGATCCAGACCGAGGTGGGTTTGACCTTCATCCACGTCACCCACGACCAGGAGGAGGCCATGACCATGGCCGACGTGGTCGCGGTGATGAACGGCGGGCGGATCGAGCAGATGGGCGCCCCGCGCGACCTCTATGAACTGCCGCGCACCGCCTTTGTGGCCAACTTCCTGGGCAAATCGAACCTGATGCGGGGCATGGTCACCGGCCAGGAGAACGGCATGCTCAGCGTGGATGTTTCCGGGCGCACGATCCTGCTTCCGGCTCAGCGGGCGGTGCAAACTGCCGGCGAGGTGGTGATCGGGGTCCGCCCTGAGAAGATCACCATCGACCGGGTGGCGGTGGCCGGGGACAACCAGCTTTCTGGCACCGTGATCGACGTGTCCTTCACCGGGACCACGACCGAGTACCTGGTCGAGGTGGAGCAGATCGGCCTGATCGGCACCTTCTCGCAGAACCGCGGACAGCAGCCGGCCCAGGAAGGGGATACCGTGTTCCTGGCCTGGGACGCCGAGCACTCCTTCGGGCTGGCCGGGGACGAAAGCGTGAATGCCGGAGTCGAATCATGAGCGTCGATCTGCGCAGCAAGGACGAGGTGCGAGCGGAAAAGCGCAAGAACCGCACCGGAATCTACCTGGTTTCCCCCGGATTGCTGGTGCTGGCGCTGTTCTTCGCCCTGCCCGTGGTCATCCTGCTGGCCATGAGCTTGTACGTGAAGCCGCCGGGAGCGGAGATCGGCGAATTTGTTCCCGGTTTCGAGCTGGGCAATTACGCCACGGTGCTCTCGGCCTACTGGCCAGAACTGCTGCGCTCCTTCTGGTTTGCGCTGATCGCCACGGTGCTGGCGCTGCTGATCGGCTTCCCGATGGCGTACCTGGTGGCCGTGCGGCTGCGTGAGCGCACGCTATTGCAGGGCATCCTGCTGGTGCTGCTGATCGCCCCGTTCTTCTCCAGCTTCATCCTGCGCACCCAGGCCTGGAAGCAGATCCTGGCCGATGAAGGATTTGTCGCCCAGTCGCTGAAGTTCATCGCGATCCTGCCAGCTGACGGGCACCTGACCGCCAC
Organism: Glutamicibacter halophytocola; assembly: GCF_001302565.1. Lineage (NCBI taxonomy): Bacteria > Bacillati > Actinomycetota > Actinomycetes > Micrococcales > Micrococcaceae > Glutamicibacter > Glutamicibacter halophytocola. Next base: position 2,879,819 of record NZ_CP012750.1, on the reverse strand, counting down.
GCCCATCGCGGTGGTGGCCGGCCTGACCTATAACTTCCTGCCCTTCATGGTGCTGCCGATCTACGCGAACCTCGGCCGGCTTGATACCCGCCTGCTCGAAGCGTCCGGGGACCTGTATGCCAGCCCGATCAGCTCCTTCGCCAAGGTCACGCTCCCGATGAGCGCGCCGGGCATTTTTGCCGGCACGCTGCTGACCTTCATCCCGGCGGCCGGCGACTACGTGAACTCGGCGCTGCTGGGCAACAACCGCGATACGACGATGATCGGGCAGGTGATCGATTCGCGATTCTTCAAGGTCATCGACTACCCCGGCGCCTCGGCGCTGAGCTTCGTCTTGATGATTTCGATCCTGATCCTGGTCACGATCTATATCCGCCGCTTTGGCACCGAGGAGTTGATGTAGCGTGAAGCAGAAAATTGGACGCTGGCTGATCCCCGTGATCGGCGGTGCGGCATTCATCTACCTGCTGGTGCCGATCGCCTACATATTTGTCTTCTCCTTTAATGATGGCGGCCGGGCCAACCTTCAATGGCAGGGGTTCACCCTCGATAACTGGCTCAACCCCTGCGGGGCGCCTGCGGTCTGCGAGTCGCTGGCGCATTCGCTGCAGATCGGCAGCGTTGCCACGGTGATTGCCACCGCCTTGGGCACGGGGATCGCCATCGGCCTGGTGCGCTACAAGTTCCGCTTCCGCAAGCTCACCGATGTGCTGATCATTTTGCCGCTGGCCACCCCCGAGGTGGTGCTCGGCGCCTCGCTGCTGGCGCAGTTCCTGAATCTGGGATGGGAATTGGGCTTCACCACCATCGTGATTTCCCACGTGGTCTTCTGCCTGTCCTTCGTGATCGTGACGGTGCGGGCCAGGGTCTCCTCGCTGGATTCGCGGCTGGAAGAGGCGGCGGCCGATCTTTATGCCTCCCCGCGGGCGGCGTTCTGGAAGGTCACCTTCCCGCTGCTGCTTCCCGGGATTGTGGCGGCCGCGCTCTTGTCCTTCGCGATGAGTTTCGACGACTTCATCATCACCAACTTCAACTCCGGCTCCTTCCAGACCTTCCCGAAGTTCATCTACGTTTCGGCCACCCGCGGCATCCCGCCGCAGGCCAACGTGATTGGTTCGGCGATGTTCATAGTTGCCTTGCTGGTAGTGGTCATCGGACAGGTGATCAGCTACCGGAAGAAGAAGCAGCTGGAAAATTCCTGAGCTGGACAGGGCCTGCACGCGAGTGCGGGCCCTGTCTTTGCGTGCGCTATTGCAGGCTTTCGGCGGATACCTAGCTTTAGAATGTAGTCTCTACGAGATTGGTACCTCGACGCCCTGTTCCGGCAGGCCTTGAACGATTGGAAACTTCATGAGCGATAAGCCTGTGTGGCTCACGCAGTCCGAACGCGACGCCTGGCTGGGATTGCAAACCGTCATGACCCTGCTCCCGGCCACCTTGGATTCCGATCTGCAAGGCCTGGAAGGCATCACGCTCTTCGACTACCACATGCTGGCAATGCTCTCCGAGGCCGAGGACCGGAAATTGTCGATGACCGCCTTGGCATCGCATACCAGCGCGTCGCTCTCGCGCCTGTCGCATGTGGTGAAGAAGCTGGAAAGCCGGGGATGGGTGGTTCGCGAGCAATCCGATGAAGATGCCCGTGTGAAAATCGCCTCATTAACGGATGCCGGGTGGGACGCAGTGGTGAATATGGCGCCTCATCATGTGGGCTCGGTTCGGGCCCTCTTGTTCGATCCCCTTGATGACAAGGACGTTAAGAACCTGAACGCGATTATGCGCAAGGTGACTGCCTCGCTGGACCAGGATCATTGGATCCTGAAGCCGGGCGCCACCGATTTGGAACACTGAAGATTTCTCGATAAGCTAATCAGGCGTTAATCGCGTGTGTTGTTATGCCGTCTAGCGGTGGAACAACGACGCGTTGCCCGTAATACCGAATATCGTGACCACCTGAGTACGGGGACATTGCTCGACCGGTTGCGAAGTTCACCGACTTACATACTTTAAGGCTCTTCGGTTGGTTCTCACCCAGCCTGGTTACCTTCCTAGTGTGCAGTATTAACGGTGTTTCACTGGTTGGCGGGACTCATAACGCACTAAGCGGTGCCGATATTTGCTTATGGGCACTGTGCGCGAGTACCGCCGAATTTTACTACTAACTAACTGAGGAGTGATCATGGCAGCTGTTTGCCAGGTAACCGGTACTACTCCGGCCTTCGGACATAGCATCTCCCACTCGCACCGTCGCAACAAGCGTCGTTTCGATCCGAATATCCAGAAGAAGACCTACTACGTGCCTTCGCTGCGCCGCAAGGTGACCCTGACCCTCTCGGTCAAGGGCATCAAGCTCATCGATGCTCGTGGAATCGACGCTGTTGTTGGCGACCTGATTGCGAAGGGTGTGAAGCTCTAAGATGGCAAAGAAGGATAAGGACGTACGTCCGATCATCAAGCTGAAGTCCACCGCTGGTACCGGTTTCACTTACGTAACCCGTAAGAACCGTCGTAACGACCCAGACCGCATGGTTCTGAAGAAGTACGATCCAGTAGTCCGCAAGCACGTCGAATTCCGAGAGGAGCGCTAAGACATGGCCAAGAAGTCCAAGATCGCAAAGAACGAACAGCGCAAGGTCATTGTCGAGCGTTACGCTGAGAAGCGCCTCGAGCTGAAGAAGACCCTTGTAGATCCAAACGCAACTGACGAGGCTCGTGAAGCAGCCCGCGTAGGCCTGCAGAAGCTGCCACGCGACGCTTCCCCGATCCGCGTTCGCAACCGCGACTCGATCGACGGCCGCCCACGCGGTACCTTCCAGAAGTTCGGTATCTCCCGTGTTCGCTTCCGCGACATGGCACACCGTGGTGAGCTTCCGGGCATCACCAAGTCTTCCTGGTAAGACCTGCAAGCCATTTGGCTTAGCAAAAGCCGCCTTCCTTTCCGGAAGGCGGCTTTTGCCGTTAAGCACTAGATTTTGCGCTGCCACCAGCGGCGTCTTGCCGGCTGGGCAGGAACGGCCCCGGCAACGCTGGCGCGGCGCTGCCGCCAGGCGAGCACCTCTGCGGTGGCATCACGCAGGGCCGTGATCACCGGAGGTCCGCCCAGCAGCTGGCGCCGCGCCTCGATAATCCGCTGATTGAAATCCTCGATATGCTCGCGCACTGACTTCTCGGTAGGCAAGCGATCCAGGGTCTGCTCCATCTGCTCGTCCTCCACCCGCAAGGTCAGCGCCGGGGGACCCAGGCCGGTGATCTGCTCGCGGCGCATCATCGACTTCAGCCACCAGTCCGGATCGTCATTGCTGGTGATGTGGTCGATCTTCTGCCCGGCCAAGGCCAGATGATCGAAGTCGCCGCGCGCAAAGGCCTCATCGAGCACCGAATTGGCCACCTCCCACGCTTCGTCCTCGGCATGCAGCTGCAGCGGTGTCTTCTGCTTGGCCACCGGTGCCATGCCTGTGGCCTGCGCATACTCGTCCACCGGCAACGGCTCCTCGCTGGCCTTCTCCATCTGATAGCGCGCGGCGTTCAGCGCGGCGTCGTTCTTCTTCGGGCCCTTCATGCTTCCATGATCCCACTTGGCACGCGGCCCGGACAATGATCGCCGGCTCGCAGCGCACCTTGGCCCTGGCAAATCCGCGGCTGGGAGTATGCAGGGGAGGGCCTGTCACTGCGCCGGGGCGCCCCGGACGCTGTAGTAGCGTGGAGGCCATGACTCCAGCACCCACCTACCAGCCGCCTGCAACGGACATCTATGCAAACCGTGGGCGCTGGGCTGGCCACGGGGAGGGAAAGACCGTGGTGGTGACCGGCGCCAACGCGGGGCTCGGATTCTTCGCCAGCCTGGCTCTGGCCGATGCCGGGGCAAGGGTCATCCTCGCCTGCCGCAGCCAAGCGCGGGCTGGGCACGCCATGGAACAGATTTCTGCTCGCGTGCCCCACGCCGATCTGGCCTTCATGCAATTCGACTCTTCCAGCATCGACTCAGCGATAAGCCTGGCCGCAGAACTGCGAACCCGGCCGCTGCACGCACTGATCGCCAACGCTGGGATCATTCGCACCCCCAAGGACCGCCAGCCGGGACTTCTTGGCTACGAGCAGGCCATGAGCACTAATTTCATCGGCCACGCTCGGCTGGTCGGGGAGCTGGCCGAGCACTTCGGCAGCCCGCTGCGCTTTATCGGACTGGGCTCCCTGTCCACCAGGCTGCTGGCCACGGACCATGAGAACCTCGACCTGCACAGGGACTACCACCCCTACCGGGCCTATGCGCAGTCCAAGGCCGCCGTCCAGGCCTTCACCCTGGCCTTGGACCACCGGTTGCGGCAACTGGAATTGCCCGCTCGCTCCTTGGCGATCCACCCCGGCTACTCGATATCCGGATTGACGCCGCAGGTGCCGCAGATCAACGAGCCTGGCTATAGCAAGCGGCTTGCCGGTCAATTGCAGGCCAGTTTCGCGCAGGGCAAACACGAAGGCGCGGTGGCCCTGGTGGAAGCCGCGCTGGCCCCGGGGCTCGAGTCGGCGCCACGCGGCACCTACCTTGGCCCGCGCTACCTCTCCAAAGGCCCAATATCACTGGCCAGACCGGTGAAATCGACTCGGGGCAAAGCCCTGCAAAGCAAAGTGTGGGAGTTGTTTGTGCAAGCGAATGGGGGACTCGATCCGTTTGCGCTGTAGCTCCCGGGTGAGCTTTCACACCTCAAATCTCTAGAGGAATTCGGCAAAATCCGCGGGACGATGCTCTTTTTGTCGCCCACAACTGGTAAGTTCATCACTGATAAGTCCGTGCGACCGTGCGGCATTCGAAGCCTGGAAACAGGTTTTGGATCACTAGTCCAGGAGGACCATACATTGGCTATGAACCGTAGCGAACTTGTTGCAGCCGTTGCAGCGAAGACCGAAAACTCCCAGGTTGCCGTCAACGGTGTTCTGGATGCTGTGTTCGAAGTTTTCGTCGACCAGATTTCCCAGGGCGAGAAGGTCACCATCCCAGGCTGGTTGGCTGTAGAGCGCACCGATCGTGCAGCTCGCACCGGCCGCAACCCACAGACCGGTGAAGCAATCCAGATTCCTGCTGGCCACTCGGTCAAGCTGACAGCTGGTTCGAAGCTGAAGGCTGCTGTTGCCAAGAAGTAAGCTTCTTCAGGCTTGAGCAAGGCCCATCTTCCCTCGACGGGGAGATGGGCCTTGCTGCATTAATGGGCGTATCAGAACTGGTCGTTGAGCTCAAAAATGATGCCGTTAGGCCCAGAAATCTGTAAGAAGATGAAAAAATCCCGGTATTTCGCCTGTTTTCGGGCATTTCGCGGCCCAAGGTTTGATATGTTCTCACTGATAAGTCCGTGCGACCGTGCGGCGTACGAGGCCCGGAACCGGGCTTTGGATCACTAGTCCAGGAGGACCATACATTGGCTATGAACCGTAGCGAACTTGTTGCTGCTGTTGCAGCGAAGACCGAAAACTCCCAGGTTGCCGTCAACGGTGTTCTGGATGCTGTGTTCGAGGTTTTCGTCGACCAGATTTCCAAGGGTGAGAAGGTGTCGATCCCAGGCTGGTTGGCTGTAGAGCGCACCGATCGTGCAGCTCGCACCGGCCGCAACCCACAGACCGGTGAAGCAATCCAGATTCCTGCTGGCCACTCGGTCAAGCTGACCGCTGGTTCGAAGCTGAAGGCTGCTGTTGCCAAGAAGTAAGCTTCTTCAGGCTTGAGCAAGGCCCGATTCTCCGCTGGAACCCTCCGGCGGATGAATCGGGCCTTCCGCTTTTCTGCACGTTTGAGCCGATCTTCTACTTCGCGTAGAATCAGGCGTGCTTGATGATCCACCAGAAGAATAGGCTGAACCCGGTGCCACAGAATCCCGCAACCCGCGTACTGCGCGGCTGGTTGGCGGCGAGCGTGTGCACCTGGACGGCCTTTGCGGCTCACGCCCACAGCGCCCCGACAAGAATGTCGCTGGTTGCAATGGGCCTGATCACCTGCATTTCAGCGGTGATCGCGCTGCTGCTGGTAGGGAAGAAATACAGCTTGTGGGCGACCAGCCTGGTGGTGATCGCCAGCCAGGGCCTATTCCACTTGAGCCTGTCGGTGATGAGCCACGGCGGTTCCGGGGTCTCCGGCATGGAGCACGTGCAGCATACTGGGCGCAGCCTCGAACTGGCACACAACATCAGCGCCCACTACGCCGAGGTGCACACCGAGTCGATGCTCTACGCGCACGTGCTTGCTGCAGTGGTCAGCATTCTCGTGCTCAACCGCGGCGAGCGCCTGCTGGCCCTCTTGGGCTCATACCTCACGCTGTCCTCGGCACGGCGAATTTTTTCGCTCATCCGTGGGCAGGTTCCTGAAACACCGGTGCTTCCGGCCTACTTCCCGCTGCGTTTTCAACTCAAGCTTGCGCAATTGGGACGGCTGCCCGGGCGCCGGGGTCCTCCTTCCTTCGTTCTTGCCGCCTAAGACAATAACGACGTGCCCCCTGAGAGGGGGGATTGGAAGGAAAACAATGAAGAACATGACGCTGCCCAAAATGACCCTGACCCGTCTGGCCGCTGTGATCGCGCTATCGATCTTGGCCCTGTTCACCTCGATGACCGCCGCCTCGGCCCACGACGAGCTGGTCAGCTCCACTCCCAAAGACGGTGCGAGCCTGAAACAAGCGCCCAAAGAGCTGACCCTCGAGTTCTCCGGCGAGCTGCAAACCATGTCCGGCGTGGATTCCACGAAGGTGGTGCTGAAGCAGGACGGCGAGGCCGTCGACGCGTCAGCCGAAACCAAGGGCAAGACCGTGACCGTGACCCCGGCGAAGCCCTTGGAAAGCGGCCAGTACGAGCTGGCCTTCCGCGTGGTCTCCGAGGACGGGCACCCGGTGGAGAACAAGCTGGAGTTCACCGTGAATGCCTCGGCAAAGCCGACCCCATCGATGATAAGCGCACCAAGCGAATCGGCCGCTCCAAGCGAATCGGCACAGCCTAGCGAGAACCCGCTGCAGGATGCGGGCAGCTCGATGAGCCCGGTCATCTGGGTCATTATCGGCGTCGTGGTCCTTGGCGGCGTCATTGGCGTTCTGGCCAAGTTCATGCGCAACACCAAGTAAGCAGCCACTTTATTCCGGTGCGCCCAAGGCCACCGCGGCCTTTGGCGTGCCCGCACATTCTGTGCCCACACCACGAAAGCTTGAGACGATGAAGACTAGAACCATGACCGCATTGCTGCTGAGCTTCGGACTGCTGCTCACCGGTTGCGCGCAAAACGCACCAGCTGCCAGCCAGAGCTCCAAGGCATCGCAGTCCGCTGAGCAAAACAGCACGCAAGCACAGGGGCTTGTGGCCAGCGACACCTGGGCCAAGGCGGCCGAATCAGGGATGAGTGCGGCGTTCGGAACCCTGCACAATTCCGCGGACTTCCCGCTGGAATTGCGCAAGGTGAGCAACGCGCAGGGCGATGAGATCCAGCTGCACGAAATGACCGGCAGCGGGCAGAACATGAGCATGAAACAGCTTGAGGGCGACCTGGTGATCGCTCCCGGAGCCGACGCGGTGCTGGCTCCCGGCGGAAATCACCTGATGTTCATGGATCTGAAAAAGCCGCTGGTCGCCGCCCAAACCACGACGCTGACCCTGCAGTTCTCCGACGGCTCGAGCACCGACATTGATTTCGCGATCCGCAACTTTGATGGCGCCAAGGAAAACTACGATGAGCATGCCGGACATTAATGTTCCCCGCCGCCTGCTGCTGGGCAGCACCGCTGCCGCCGCGGCCGGCGGGCTGCTCACCGGATTTGGCGCTGGCGGCCTGCGCTCCGCCGAAGCGGCAGCTCCAGCGCAAGAGGCTCCTGGCGGCCCGGGGTTCAGGTCGTTCTACGGCCAGTACCAGTCCGGGATTATCGATGCGCAGCAGGAACATGCGGTGTTTGCCGGATGGGATGTGCTCTGGCGCGATGGCTCGCGCAAGCAGCAGCTGCAGGCCCTGCTGCAGATGCTCACCGATGATGCGGCCCGGCTGATGGGCGGGCGGGGAGTGCTGGCCGATACCGAACCGGAGATGGCGCAGCCGCCCAGCGAACTGACGCTGACCGTGGGGCTGGGCCAAAGCCTGCTCGATGTGGCCGGGCGCGGGCGCATCGCGCAGCTGCCGGCCTTTGCCGGCGATGAGCTTGAAGAGCAGTATCAGCAAAGCGACCTGCTGATCCAGTTCTGTTCGCAGGACCCCACGGTGCTGCACCATGCGGTGCGAGCGGTGGCCAAGAACCTCCGCGGGCTGGCCAGGCAGCGCTTTGCGCAGGCTGGCTTCATGCGCCCGATGCCCGGACGGGAAACCTTCAGGAATCTGTTCGGGCAAGTGGACGGGGTCAATAATCCGAAAGACCAGTTGCGCGAGCAGGCGGTATTCGGCGATGGGCAGGACAGCTGGATCGCCAACGGCACCACGCTGGCGCTGCGCCGTTTCGAAATGGACCTGGACCGCTGGGACGAAGTGGATGCCACGGGCCGGGACTTCGCCCTGGGCCGCAGGCAGGCCGATGGCTCGCCGCTCTCGGGCACCAGCGTGGATGATCCGGTGGATCTGGCGGCAGTAAATGACCTGGGCCTGCCGAGCATCGCCGCCAACGCGCACGTGGCCCTGGCCAAGCCGAGCCACGCAGCCGAGAGCATCCATCGCCGGGGCTACAACTTCGATGACGGGCAGCACGCCGGCTTGCTGTTTGCCAGCTACCAGCGCGACTCGGCGACAAGTTTCATTCCGGTGCAGCAACGGCTGGCCGCCGCGGATGCGCTGAACACCTGGCTGAAGCCGGTGGGTTCGGCCCTCTATGCGATCCTTCCGGGGATCGCCGAGGGCGGGTATTTGGGCGAGCAGCTCTTCAGCTAGCCCCGGCCGCTGCCCCGCCATGGTGTGAGATGCACCGTAGCGGGGCAGCGCTGGCACTTCCAGCCTGACGGGGCCGGGCAAAAATGAGATGATAAGAAGGATATGGATACAGCACAGCGCACGGTTTCAGCCACCCGCTTCATCCTGCCCGGACTGCTCGCTTCGGCGGCAGTTTTCCTGGCCGCGGTGATGTTCACCGGCATTGCCCGCCCGGCCGAATTGGCCGACCCGGGAGCCTTTATCCGCTGGAGCCTGCCGATCGCCCGTGCAATCCACCATTCTTCCATGTCAGTGGCCATTTCGGCGCTGATCTTTGCCGCCGCGATCCTGCCGCGCAGCAAAAAAGTCACCCGCGATGTGCAGGGCGCCGATCATCCGGCCTTCAGCCGCGCGATGAACATTGCCGCCTCAGCGGCGGTGCTGTGGACGCTGTCGGCGGCCAGCGTGATGGTGCTGACCTTCTGGGACCTGGCCGGCCTGCCGATCAACTTGGACGCGCAGTATTCAGCGGCGATCCTCGACTACATCCTGTCGATCACCACCGGCCGGGCCTGGGCCTGGATGGTGGTGATCGCCGCGGTGGTCAGCTCGCTGGCCTTGGCGGTGCGATCCAAGACCGGGGTGGGAGCCACCGCGTTCTTCTCGCTGTTCGGCATCCTGCCGCTGGCCTTCATCGGCCATGCCGCCGGGGGAGATGACCACTTTGCCGCGGTGAACTCCATCGGCCTGCACCTGCTGGCCGTGGTCCTGTGGTTTGGCGGCATTATCGTGCTGGCGCTGCTGGCTCCGACACTGGCCGGCGAAGCACCCGGACGCAAGCGCGGCCAGGCGCTCGCCGGAGTGGTGCTGCAACGCTATTCGGCGCTGGCCGCCTTTGTGGTGTTCTTGATGATCGGCTCCGGGCTGGCCTCGGCGGTCATCCGCATCACCAGCTGGGAACAGTGGCTGACCCCCTACGGCACCCTGGTGATCGCCAAGCTGCTGATCACCCTGGCCCTGGGCGCGCTGGGCCTGTGCCACCGGCGCTTTGTGATCCCCAAGCTCCTGGCGGGGCAGTACGGAGCGCTGCGCGCGGCCTGGCAGATCGTGCTCGGGGAGGTCATCCTGATGGGCTCGGTCATGTCGCTGGCCACCGTGCTGGCCCGCACGGCGCCGCCGACCTCCGATGAAGCCCCGGCGCAGACCACACCGGCGCGCTTGCTGACCGGCTACGACCTGCCGCCGGCCCCGGATACCGCCAGCTGGTTCACCACCTGGCGGATGGACTGGATCTGGGTGGCCGTGTGCCTGTTCGGGCTGGCCGCCTACCTCTGGGCGTTCATCACCCTGGCCCGCCGCGGGGACAAGCCCAGCGTGTTGCGCCTGGCCAGCTGGCTTGTCGGCCTGATCGCGCTGTTCTACGTGACCAGCGGCGGCGTGGCGGTGTACGGGAAGATCCAGTTCTCCACCCACATGGTCGACCACATGTCGCTGACCATGATCGTGCCGATCTTCCTGGTGCTCGGCACCCCGATCACCCTGCTGCTGCAGGTGCTGCCGGCGCGCACCGACGACACCCGCGGCCCGCGCGAATGGATCCTCTTCCTGGTGCATTCGCGCTATTCCAAGGTCATCACGCACCCGATTTTCGCGGCCGTGAACTTTGCCGGGTCGATCGTGGTCTTCTACTTCACCCCGATCCTGGAACCGGCCATGCTCTACCACGCGGGCCACGAGCTGATGAACCTGCACTTCCTGCTCACCGGCTACCTCTTTGCGCTCTCGCTGGTGGACGCCGATCCGGTGCCCAAGCGCTACCCCTACCCGATGCGCCTGGTGGTCTTGCTGGCCACCGTCGCCTTCCACGCCTTCTTCGGGGTGGCGCTGATGAGCACCGAAACCCTGCTGGCCCCGGACTACTTCGGCAATATGGGCCGCACCTGGGGCGGCAGCGCGCTGGAAGACCAGGTGGTGGGGGCCGGGGCGATGTGGGCCATCGGCGAGGTGCCCACCCTGGTGCTGGCCATTTTTGTGGTCCTCTCCTGGCTCAAGCAGGACAAAAAAGACACCAAGCGCTATGACCGGCAGGCAGATCGCGACAACGACGCCGAGCTGGAAGCCTACAACGCGATGTTCGCCCGCTACCAGCAGGCCGATAAGAGGAACCCGAATGCCTAAGAAAATGACTGTGGCCCTGGCCCTGTGCGCTGCGCTGGCCCTGAGCGGCTGCTCGTCCACCCAGGCGCAAATGCCGCAGGACCAGACCCACAAGAAGGCCGCCGAGGCCACCGCCAGCCCGAGCCCCAGCGAATCCGCACGCCAGTTGACCACCGCCGAGGTGGCCACCACCGCCGGCGCGGTGCTCGCCACCGAGCTGGGCTTCCCGAACAGCGCCAAGATCCAGGGCAAGGACCTTGAAGCGCTGGCCACGCCGCCCACCGATACGCTCAAGGACATTGTGGTGCTGCCGGCGCAGTGCTCGGCCCCGATCAACGACCTGAACTGGTCGCCGGTGCAATTGGGCACCGAAGCGGCGCGCACCGATTTCACCAATGAGAACCAGTCCATCACCGGTTCGGTGGAAGTGGCGAAGCTGGGTGCAAATGGCGCAGCCGCGGTTGACTCGCACAACAAGAATGTGCGCACCATCGTGGAGCAGTGCAAGTCCGCGAAGCTCAACGGCATGGACTACACCGAAACCCTGAAGTTCTCCGATCCGCAGGTGGACTCCGTGGATTCGGCCCTGTACTACAGCCGCGATGGGCAGTACGCACAGAATTCGCTGGTGCTGATCAAGAAGACCAAGCAGTATGCGGTGATGGTCTCCTTTGTGGCCGGCAGCTCGCTGGCCGACGAAAAGTTCAACAAGGTGGCCACCAGCGTGATGGATGCGGCCATCGCCCAGCTGCCCTAGCGGAATAGAAGCCGGGTGGCACCTGTTGCACCTCAATGTTCCTTAACACCGTTTAGTACTGCCCCGGACCGTGGCCGATAATGAAGTTCTAACTGCCGAGCCACGGCAATTGCGAAAGGATGACCATGAGCGCAACAGAATCGGTCCGCGCCAACTACAAGGTGCGCGCCAGCGAACTGCTGGGCCGCAACTGGCTGAATACCGGCGGCAAGCAGCTGGACCTTGAAGCACTGCGCGGCAAGATCGTGCTCCTGGACTTCTGGACCTTCTGCTGCATCAACTGCCTGCACGTGCTGGACGAGCTGCGCCCGCTCGAGGAGCAGTACTCGGATGTGCTGGTCACCGTGGGCGTGCACTCGCCAAAATTCGAGCACGAAGCGGACCCGGATGCGCTGGCCGCGGCCGTGGAACGCTATGAAATCCATCACCCGGTGCTCGATGACCCGGAGCTGGTCACCTGGCAGGCCTACGGCGCCCGCGCCTGGCCGACCCTGGTGGTTTTGGATCCCGAAGGCTACATCGTCGCGCACCTGTCCGGCGAGGGCCACGCCCAGGGCCTGGGCTCGCTGGTGGATGAACTGATCGCCGAACACGAAGCCAAGGGCACCTTGCATCGCGGCAATGGACCGTACGTCGCCCCGGAAGCCCGCGAGGGCGACCTGCGCTTCCCGGGCAAGGCCATCGCCCTGGACAACGGCAACTTCCTGGTGGGCGACTCTGGCCACCACCGCCTGGTGGAGCTGGACGCGGACTTCTCGGTGGTGCGCACCATCGGCTCGGGCGCCAAGGGCTACGCCGATGGCGACGCCGGCACCGCCCAGTTCAACGAGCTGCAGGGCCTGGCCGCGCTGCCTGCGGAACTGGCCGCGGAGGTGGGCTACGACGTGATCGTCGCCGACACCGTCAACCACCGGCTGCGCTCGGTCAACCTGGCCACCGGCCAGGTGGGCACCGTGGCCGGCAACGGCGTGCAGCGCCTGCTGGATTCGGACAACGCGCGCCAGGAAACCCAGCCCACCGATTTGGGCACCGATGCGCTGAATATTTCGCTGTCCTCCCCATGGGATGTGCTCTACCACCCATCGGGCAAGGTCATCATCGCGATGGCCGGAACCCACCAGATCTTCGCCTTCGACCCGCGCACTACCGCGGTCTCGGTCTTCGCCGGCACCGGCCTGGAGGGCCTGAACGACGGCACGCCGGATGAGGCCTGGTTCGCCCAGTCCTCGGGCCTGGCGCTCTCCGGCGAGAACGTGTGGATCGCCGACTCGGAAACCAGCGCGCTGCGCTGGATCGAGGTCCAGGACGGCGAGGCGAAGAGCGTGAACACCGCGATCGGCACCGGGCTGTTCGACTTCGGCTTCCGCGATGGAGCCGCCGAGCAGGCCCGCCTGCAGCACCCGCTGGGCGTGGCGGTGTTGCCTGATGGCTCGATCGCGATTGCCGACTCCTACAACGGGGCGGTGCGCCGTTTCGACCCGGCCACCAAGACGGTGTCCACCCTGGCCAAGGGCCTGAAGGAGCCAGCCGATGTGCTGGTGGATACCTCCGTGGACGGGGACCCAGTGCTGCTGGTCGTGGAGACCAACACCCATCAGCTGGTGCGCATCCCGATCCCTGCCGAGGCATTGGTCGTCGATGAGGGCGCCAGCCAGACCCAGCGCCCGAAGACCCGCGTGCAGGCCGGCAACCACGAGATCCTGGTGCGCTTTGCCGCTCCGAAGGGGCAGAAGCTCGATGACCGCTGGGGCGACCCGACCCAGTTGAAGATCTCGGCCAGCCCCGAAGAGCTGATCCTGGAAGGCGGGGGCACCTCGGTGGGCCTGACCCGCACCCTGGTGCTCAACCCCGAGGTTTCCGAGGGCGTGCTGCACATTACCGCTCGTGCCGCGGCCTGCGATGGCGAGCCGGGCGGCGAGATCCCGGATCACGCGGCCTGCCACCTGTACCAGCAGGACTGGGGCATTCCGGTGCTGCTCGATGCCCAGGGCGAGAACGAGCTGCTGCTCGACCTTCGCGGCGTGAACTAGCCGCGGAGGCCAGGGAAGCGCGCAACCCGCAGCGGGGAATGCAGAGGAAACCTCAGCATTCCCCGCTGTGCCGCACTAGACTGTAGTGCGGGAGGCACCGGAGGGATCCGGCGAGAGCTTATGGCAGTGAAAATGTTCCGGGCATTGGAAATACCCAACTACCGGTTGTGGATCATCGGCGCCCTGGTCTCGAATATCGGCACCTGGATGCAGCGCGTAGCCCAGGACTGGCTGGTGCTGACCGAACTGACCAACCATGACGCGGTAGCCACCGGAATCACCACGGGCCTGCAATTCCTGCCCGTCCTGCTCCTGGCACCCTATGCCGGGCTGATCGCCGACAGGTTCAACAAGCGCCGGCTGCTGATGGCGACCCAGAGCTTCATGGGGCTGTGCGCACTGCTCCTGGGGCTGCTGGTCGTCACGGATTCGGCAGAACTCTGGCACGTCTACGTGCTGGCCGGGCTGCTGGGCATCGGCGTCTCCTTTGACGCCCCGGCCCGCCAGGCCTTCGTCTCCGAGGTGGTTCCCGGAAGCCACCTGGCCAACGCGGTGGCGCTGAACAGCGCCAACTTCAACCTGGCCCGCCTGGCCGGCCCCGGCATTGCCGGCGTGGTGATCGCACTGGTGGGCACCGGCCCGGCGTTTTTGCTCAACGGCGCCTCATTCCTGGCGGTGATCAGCTCGCTAGTATTCATGCGCAAGGACGCCCTGCATCCCACCACTCCGGTGGCCCGGGCCAAGGGGCAGGTGCGTGAGGGGTTCAGCTATGTCAGAAGCCGCAAGGACCTGGTGCTGATCTTCTTCCTGGCCTTCATCATCGGCACCTTCGGGCTGAATTTCCAGCTGACCAATGCGCTGATGGCCACCGAGGTCTATGGGGTGGGCGCAGGGGAGTACGGCATCCTGGGCAGCATCATGGCGGTGGGAACCTTTGCCGGGGCGCTGCTGGCGGCGCGGCGTTCGGCCCCGCGCTGGCGTTTCCTGATCGGCGGCGGGGTGTTCTTCGGCTGCGCGGCCCTGGCCAGCGCCTGGATGCCGAACTACCTGCTTTTCGCCCTCATGCTCATCCCGGTGGGACTGGGAGCGCTGACCTTCTTGAACAGCTGCAACACCATGGTGCAGATGTCGGTGCCCGGGCAATACCGGGCCCGGGTGCTGGCGTTGTACCTGATGGTGGTGCAGGGCGGGACGCCGATCGGCTCGCCCCTGGTGGGCTGGTTCGCCGAGCTCTTCGGCACGCAGATCGCCGTGTCCATTGGCGCGGTGCTGTCCCTGGTGGCGAGCTTGCTGGCGCTGTTCTTGTGGCAGAGGTTCAAGACCAATGCGGTGCCGCTGCGCAGCCAGTTCCGCGAACTGCTCGGCCGATAAGCTCCCGGCCGCAAGAACTCTACTGTGCGGGCTGTTCGCCGCCGGCCACCGGAACCACGGAGACTTCGGTGGTGCTGGTGGTCAGCTCCGCGGTGAAGGAATAGGTGTCCTTGATGGTCTTCTTTTCCTTCACCCCGGTGCGCAGATCCTGCTCGGTCAGCGTCAGATTGGCGGTGGTTGTCAGCGGGGAGAGCACCCACGCGCCGTTGTAGTAGCTGACATCGATCTTCGGGTATTTGGCGATGTCCCACTTGATGGTGGAGGAATCAACGCGCGCCGAGGTGTTGTAGGCGAAGGGGCAGCCCGAAGGCATCAAGACCTGCTGGCTGGCGCATCCGTCCAGGTATTTCTTGACCTTGGAGTTGATCGCGGAGACAAAGGCCTTGGTCGGCTGCGTCTTCAACGCGATCTCCACTGGCTCCTTGGCAGGCTGGGTGACCACGACACCGCGGGTATCGGCGGCAAAATTCTTGGTGCTGAAGCTTGCATCCAGCACCGAGGGATAGAAGACCGGCAGGGAACTGACACCGGCCTCCAACGGGATCTTCTGCTCGTTGACGGCCACCTCATTGACCGTGTTGGCCTTGATCTTCACGCTGGGCAGGGTGGAGGGTTCGAACTCCCACTCATCGAAGAAGAACCAGGACTTGCCGGCATGGCGCAGCGTGTAGGTGGACTGCTGGTCCACGCCCGTGGCCTTGTAATGCGCGGTCACGGTGCGCAGCTCGCTGTCTCCGTCCACCGGCTGCGGCTTGTCGGTGCTGAAGTCCGTGATGCCTGACTGGGTGCGCTTGAGCACCTCGCCGTCCAGCGCTACCGCATCGCCCTTCGGCACCCTGGCCTGCATCAGCCCCAGGGCCTTGGCGCCCTGGCCGTCGGCGAGGTAGCTCTGCAGGACCTTGACCTCGTGCGCAGGGGAGAACAGGGTGCGATTAGCGATTATCACGCCGGCAACAGCCAGAACGAGCACTGCCACCGCGGCAAGGGCCCAGCGAAGGGCCAGGCGGGTGGCGGCGATCGGCGTGGAGTTAGGAGTCTTCATCAGTAGCTAGGCTATCTGGTTTCGGGCTCCAGACTGTAACCGGCAGGTCAAAAACGGCGGGTCTTCTCAACGGCGGCGGCGCTTTCGGTTGCCGAACATTCCGCGCAGCAACTCGCGCCCAATCATCGATGCGGCATCCAAGGCCATGTCCATCATCGGGTTCGGCTGTGCCGGGGCCTGCCGCTCGCGAGGCGCTTCGGCCCGCTGCGCGCCAGCCGGTGCCTCAGCCGGTTGCTGCGGCGTCGCCGTAGCAGCGGGGGCGGCCTTGGCTTCCAGCAATTCCCGGGCTGATTCGCGGTCCACGGCGGTGGCGTACCGCGAAGCCAGCGGGGAGGCCGACAGATTCTCTTCCAGCACCTGCGGCGATGCCGGGCCGATGGTGGATCCTGGCGAGGACATCCTGGTCCATGCCACCGGGGTGGGTGCGCCCTTGTCGCCGAGCACGGTAATCACCGCTTCGCCCACGCCAGCCTGGGTCAGCGCCTCTTGCAGGTCCACGCCGTTGACCGGGAAGGTCTTGATGATCTCCTTGAGCGCGCTCTGGTCCTTGGCGGTGAAAACGCGCACCGCATGCTGGATGCGGTTGCCCAGCTGGCCCAGCACCTCATCGGGCAGATCGGTGGGGGACTGGGTGATGAAGAACAGGCCCACTCCCTTGGAACGGATCAGGCGCACGGTGTTGATGATCGCGTCGGTGAACGCCTTGGTGGCGTCCTTGAACAAGAGGTGTGCTTCGTCAAGGAAGAACACCAGCTTCGGCTTGTCCAGGTCGCCGGCTTCGGGCAGGTCCTCGAACAGGTCCGCGAGCAGCCACATCAGGAAGGTGGAGAACAGCATCGGCTGCTGGTTCACCGAAGGCAGTTCCAGCACGTTGATCACGCCGCCGGTTTCGCGCACTTGCAAGAAATCGGCGGTGTCGAATTCCGGCTGCCCGAAGAACTGGTCCAGTCCCTGGGATTGCATGATCGTGATGCCACGCAGGATGACCGATGCGGTCGCCGCGCTCACCCCGCCCAGGCCCTTCAGCGCTTCGGCGCCCTGGTCGCTGACCAGGAAGCTGATGACCGATTTGACGTCGTTGAGGTCATCGAGCGGAAGCTTGTTGGTGTCGGCATAGTGGAAAATCAGCTGCAGGCATTCTTCCTGGGTTTCGTTCAGCTCCAGGACGCGGGCCAGCAGGATCGGGCCAAAGGCATCGACGCTGGCGCGCACCGGGGTGCCGTGGGCCCCTTCGCCCAGCGAGAGGAACTCCACCGGGTTGGCGCGGGGAGAAAATTCCTTGCCGAGTTCGGCCAAGCGGGCGGTGAGCTTTTCCGAGCCTTCGGCGCTTTGGGCCAGTCCGGAGAGATCACCCTTGATGTCGGCGAGGAATACCGGAACACCGGCCTTGCTCAGCTGCTCTGCCATCAGCTGCAAAGTGACCGTCTTGCCGGTGCCGGTAGCACCGGCGACTAAGCCGTGGCGGTTGAGCATTTTCAGCGGCAAGCGGATCGGCGCGGTGGGCTCCGGCTTGCCGTCAATCAGGGCTGCGCCCAGATCGAGGCTCTCTCCTTGGAAGTTGTAGCCTTCGATGAGGCCTGCCAGCAATGCATTTGTATCCTGGGTCATAGCGCTACTCTATGCTTTCTAGAACGGGTGCAAAAGACGTTGGACGAAGGCTTGTGTGCGGGGATTTGCCGGCGTGGACAGAACCTGGGCAGCGTTTCCGGTCTCCACGACCACTCCGCCATCCATGAAGACGACGGTATCGGCCACATCCCGGGCGAAGGCCAGCTCGTGGGTCACCAGCACCATGGACCATCCCTCCTGGGCCAGTTCCTTGATGACGCTGAGCACTTCGCCAACAAGTTCGGGATCCAGCGCACTGGTCGGCTCGTCGAAGAGCAGCAGGTCGGGTTGCTGCATCAGCGCGCGGACAATGCCTACGCGCTGCTGCTGTCCGCCGGAGAGCGAGTTCGGGTAGGCCTCGGCCTTGGAGCCCAGCCCCACGCGATCCAGGAGCTTGCGCGCTTCTGGCAGCACCTGGTCGCGCGGGCGCTTTTGGACTTCGATCGGCCCAATGCTGACATTTTGCAGCACCGTCAGGTGCGGGAAGAGATGGTGCCCTTGGAAAACCATGGCTGAACGATCGCGCAGCACCTGCGCTGATTTTGGCTTGGTTGTGGCATCGAAGCTCACCGCCGGGCCGCCTTCAAAGCCGACGGTTCCCGCATCCGCGATCTCCAGCCCATTCAGGCAGCGCAGTGCGGTGGTCTTTCCAGAACCGGAGGGGCCGATCAAGGCCACGACTTCGCCGGAGTGCACGGAAAAATCGATGCCCTTCAGCACCTGGTTCTCGCCGAAAGCCTTGTGCAGGCCGGTGACGCTGAGCAAGGTTGTGCTACTTGGCGACATACTTTTCCAGCTTTCCTTCAACAGAGTTCTGCAGCGCAGAGAGCAACAGGCAAATGATCCAGTAGATCGCGGCCGCTTCGCAGTACAGGAGCATGAACTCGTAGGTCGAGGCCGTGATCTCCTGGGCCTTGCGGAACATTTCGGTGACCAGAATGGTCGAGGCCAACGAGGTGTCCTTCACCAATGAGATGAAGGAATTGGACAGAGGAGGAATCGCCACGCGGGTGGCCTGCGGAAGGATCAACCGGTACAGGCTGCGCGTGCGCGACATGCCCAGGGTGTATCCGGCTTCCCACTGTCCGGCCGGGACCGAGAGGATCGCGGCGCGGATAATTTCGGCGGCATAGCCGCCGATGTTCAGGCTGAAGGCAATGATCGCACTGGGCCAGGGATCAATGGTGATTCCCAGGCTGGGCATGCCGTAGAAGATGACAAACAACTGCACGAGCAGGGGAGTGCCGCGAACAATCGAAATGTAGACCCGGGCGATGCCCGAGAGCGCCGGGTTTTTGCTGATGCGCATCAGCGCCATCAGCAAGGCGATCGCCAGTCCGAGGGCAAAGCTGATCAGCGCCAGCGGAATGGTTGCCGTGATTGCGCCTTTGGCCAGGGGCCAGAGCGAATCGATGAATAACTGCCAATTCGAATCCATAAGCTACCTTTGAGACAAACGAGACTGGCCCCACGCTGGAGACGTGTGGAGCCAGTCTACTGTTTCACCAGGGATGGTACCGGTTATTTGCTGATGTCCTCGCCGAAGTACTTTTCAGAGATCGATGCCAGTTCGCCATCGGCACGCAGCTCGTCCAGGGCGCCATCGATCGCTTCTTGCAGATCCTCCGAGCCCTTGCGCAGGGTGACTGCCGATTCGCTCTTGTCCTCGGATTCGGCGGCGATCTTGATGCTGTCATCCGGATTGGTCTTCTGTGCATCCAGGAAGGTCAGCTTGTCATTGACGGTGGCATCCACTCGACCCTGCTTGAGCAGGGTGACCGACTGGGCCCACCCCTCCACCGGCTCGATGGTGGCTCCAGCGGCCTTGGCTGCCTCATAGAAGCTGCTGGTCAGCGACTGCGCGGTCTTCTTGCCCTTGAGCGAGTCGAAGGAGGTGATGTCGGTGTTGTCGCTCTTGGTGACAACGACGCCCTCGGAAACGGTGTATGGCTTGGAGAAAAGGTACTTCTCTTCGCGTTCCGGGGTAATGGCCACCTGGTTGGCGATCACGTCAAAGCGTCCGGCATCCAAGCCGGCAAAAATCGCGTCCCACTGGGTTTCCTGGAACTTGACCTCAACACCCATCTTTTCGCCGACGGCCTTGATGACCTCAACGTCGTAGCCGGTCAGCTCGCTGCCTTCATGGAAGGAAAAGGGGCGGTAGGTTCCCTCGGTGCCGACGGTCAGCACGCCGGCGTCCTTGACCTTTTGCAGGGCTGAATCGCTCTGCTCGGACGAGGAGGAGCCAGCGGTGCCGCTAGATGAACCGCAGGCGCTCAAAGATAGGGCAAGAATTGCGGCGGTAGCCAGCAGTGGAACGGTGCGCTTCATGGTGACCTCATTCAAAAGGGGGTGATTATGCTCTAGTCCTAACAACAGTCTAGAGACATCCGCTTATTCCGAAGCTCAAAAGTTACACTAAATTCCCAGCATGACGGCCAGCAACATCATCAGCGGTATCGCGCAGATGGTCGTGATGAGCACCGTATCCTTGGCCACGGTCACCCCGTGGTTGTAGCGCGAGGCGGTCACGAAGATATTTTGCGCGGTCGGCAGGCCGGCCATGATCACTGAAGCGACCAGCATTTCTCCGCGCAGCCCGAAGGCCAGATAGGCCAGCACCCAGGCCAGCGCCGGGTGGATGACCAGTTTTGCAGCCGTTCCGATGAGCACATCGGCGCGTCGGCCGGACTTCTTCTCCAGCGGCCTGGACCCCACCAGCGAGATGCCGAAGGCCATCAGCATGCATGGAATCGAGGCGCCGGCAATCAGATCGATTGGTTCAAGCACGATCGAGGGCAGGCTGAAGCCGGTCAGCGCAACGACGAGGCCAAGCATGGAGCCGATGATCATCGGGTTTTTCGCGGTGGCCACCAGCAGTGCCAGCGGCGTGGTGCGGTGGCGCGAGGTGGTGGCATCCAGCATCGCCAAATTGATCGGCTGGTACAGCGCCAGCTGGAACAAGATGATGGGTGCGGCAAAAGACGCATCGCCAAGGACATAGAGGGCGATCGGCAGCCCGAGGTTGGCCGAGTTCACCGTGGACGCGGACATCGCGGCAATGATCCGCTCCGAAGCCGAGCGCTTCAGCCAGCGCGCCGTCGCCAGGTAGTAGACCAGGGCAGTGAGCGCAGCGGAGATGGCGGCCACCCACAACAGCGGGCCCAGCACGGCGACGGGATCGGACTCGGCCAAGGTGGTGAACAACAGGGCCGGGCTGGCAATGAAGAAGGTGACCCGGCTCAGGACATTGCGCCCCTGTTCGCCCAGCACCCCGGTGCGCCCAACCAGATATCCAACGGCGATCACCACCCAGATGATGGAGAAGCCTTCGAGGACTCCGGTCATCATGCTCCTTGGGCGTTGGCCTGGTAAAACGAAAACGTCGGGGCACCTGGTGGTACCCCGACGTCAGTGCGAGCGGGCGACGGGAATCGAACCCGCGTATCGAGCTTGGGAAGCTAGCGCTCTACCATTGAGCTACGCCCGCAGGTGCACCGAGCGGCCTAATGACGGCTCGGGCAACAATCAGCATATCCCACGAATTCGACCGACCGGTAAACGGCGCGGATAATCGTGCGGAAAGTTACGCCTGGCCTTCGGATTTCTGCTTCAGCAGCTGCTGCTGCAAGATGGCCACGCCATCTGCGGGTACCTCGAAGCTCAGCTCATCGCCCGGGTTCACTACGAATCCGGTGTTCTCCAGTGCGCGCACCACGGTGGCTCCTTGGACCTTGACGCCAAATGGCGCCTGGTCGATGTAGCTGGACGGAATGCGTTCCAGGGTGGTGAACAGTGCCACCACGGCCTCGCCGGTCGGGTTGGTCAGCAGCATCGGCTGGGCGTTCTTGTTCTCTTCGGTGACCTCTTCGCGGGAGAGGAAGTACACCTCGGCGCTCATGAAGGCGCCAATGACGGAACCGGACAACTCAGGCTTGTTTAGACCGGCCTGCAGCATCATTTCGAAGTGCGTTTTAGGCTTGGCACGGTGCTGGTCCATGGGCGTCTCGATGATCGCATCCGGGATTTGTGTCGGATTCTGGCCATCGTGCGCAGCTGGGGTGTTCTCGGTGCTCATGTACTCCAGCATGTCGCGATAAAGCCTCAGGTGCAAACGGCGAATGCGGGAAAATCGGGGTAAAGGCCTAAAATGGCAGATGAGCATCCACGATTGAATCAAGGACAGAGCATGCCTGAATTCCGTTATGAGGATCTTCTGCCTATTGGCGAAGATACAACCCCATACCGCAAGATTTCCTCCGAAGGCGTCGAGGTCGTCGCCGGCCCGGATGGGAAGAACTTCCTCAAGGTCGCACCAGATGCCTTGGAGCAGCTGGCCGAAACCGCACTGCACGACATCTCGCACTACCTGCGCCCAGCCCACCTGCAGCAGCTGCGCAACATCCTCGACGATGAGGAAGCCAGCCCGAACGACAAGTTCGTTGCACTGGATCTGCTGAAGAACGCCAACATCGCAGCCGGCGGCATCCTGCCGATGTGCCAGGACACCGGCACCGCGATCGTGATGGGCAAGCGCGGCCAGCGCGTCCTGTCCGAAGAGCAGGATGAAATCTCGCTCTCGCGCGGCATCTACAACGCCTACACCAAGCTGAACCTGCGCTACTCGCAGCTGGCACCGATCACCACCTGGGAAGAGAAGGCCACCGGCAACAACCTCCCGGCGCAGATCGACCTGTACGCGAACACCAAGGACGGCGCTGACACCAGCTACAAGTTCCTGTTCATGGCCAAGGGCGGCGGATCGGCCAACAAGTCCTTCCTGTACCAGGAGACCAAGGCCATCCTCAACGAGAACTCGATGCTGAAGTTCCTCGACGAGAAGCTGCGCTCGCTGGGCACCGCGGCCTGCCCTCCGTACCACCTGTCCATCGTCATCGGCGGCACCAGTGCCGAAATGGCGCTGAAGACCGCAAAGTACGGTTCAGCCAAATACCTGGACTCGCTGCCTACCGAAGGGGCGATGACCGGCCGCGGTTTCCGCGACACCGAGCTGGAAGAAAAGGTCCTCGAATTGACCCGCCACTTCGGCATCGGCGCGCAATTCGGCGGCAAGTACTTCTGCCACGACGTGCGCGTGGTGCGCTTGCCTCGCCACGGTGCTTCGATGCCAGTGGCCATCGCAGTATCCTGCTCGGCTGACCGCCAGATGCTGGCGAAGATCACCGAAGAGGGCCTGTTCGTGGAGCAGCTGGAAACCGATCCGGCCCGTTTCATGCCAGAAGAAAACCACCCGGCCTTGGCCGCCCACGACGATGAAACCGACGGCGTCACCGGCACCGGTGGCAGCTCCGTGGTGAAGATCGACCTGAACAAGCCAATGGATGAGATCCTGGCCGAACTGACCAAGTTCCCGGTCAAGACCCGCCTGTCGCTAACCGGCCCATTGGTGGTTGCCCGCGATATCGCTCACGCCAAGATCAAGGAACGCCTGGACGCCGGCGAAGAGATGCCGCAGTACCTCAAGGACCACCCGGTCTACTACGCAGGTCCGGCGAAGACCCCGGAAGGCATGCCTTCGGGCTCCTTCGGCCCGACCACGGCAGGGCGCATGGATTCCTATGTGGACCAGTTCCAGGCAGCCGGAGGCTCGATGGTCATGCTGGCCAAGGGCAACCGTTCCAAGCAGGTCACCGATGCGTGCAACACCCACGGCGGCTTCTACCTTGGTTCCATTGGCGGCCCAGCCGCACGCCTGGCCCAGGATTGCATCAAGAAGGTCGAAATCCTCGAATACGAGGAATTGGGCATGGAAGCCATTTGGAAGATCGAAGTCGAGGACTTCCCGGCCTTCATCGTCGTTGACGACAAGGGCGAGGACTTCTTTGCCGAGACCTTGAAGCCGACCTTCACCGGCATCCCGGTACGCGCAAAGTAGATTTCGGCGTTCTGGACGGGGGCTGCCAGCGGTTATCGCAACCGCTGGCAGCCCCTGTGCAATTCCTAGCCGATGCACAGGCTGCGGCGGGGGATAAAAGCCTGAATACCGGGGGCTGCTTCGGTAGAATTCATGGTGCTTCGCATGCGCTGGATGCATTACCGGGATGAAGGGCAGGACTGTGAGACGGCTACTGGTCGTGAATGTGCTGCTGGGCATCCCCGGAATTATCTACTATTGGATGCTGAGCCTCATGGTGCTTGCCGACCCGCTGACCACATGGGGGAGGGCAGCCCGGGACCTCTATGAGGCCCACTCGTTCTTGCCTGTCCAGGTAGTGCTCGGCCCGCCACTGGCCATCGGAACCATGATCTGGGTGCTGTCCAACGTGAACCTGATCTACCGCAGGAAGCGCGCAGGCGCCTGCCAGAAAACCAGCGGCAAGTACTTGCACTGGGGCATTGCGCTGGCGGCCTCGTTGATTCCGACCGCAGTGTTTCTGGGTATTGCAGCGTTCTTCTAGGCTGCCTTATTTTTCTGTGAAGCCGAAGCCCCAGTCACGGTAGGGCGGCAGGAAGCGCAGGACCAGAAGGTCGTCTTCCTTCATCACGCCGTGGCCAGCCTTCTGGGCGTCCTTATCGGATTCCTTGTCGGCTTCCTTGTCGGCTTTTTTCGAGCCGGCTTCTTCCTTCGGTGCTTCCAGCGACTTTCTGAGCATCTGGAAGTAGTCTTCATAGGTCTCTGCGCCAGATTCAGCCAAGGCCTTGGCATGATCCTTGCCGATGTAGCGCACATGCCATGGCTCGTATTTGTAGCCGGTGATCTCTTCTTTGCCCTGCGGGTAGCGGATGATCAGGCCGTAATCCCCGGCATGCTCGGCAATCCAGATGCCTGCGGGAGTTTGGCCGAATTCTTCCTTCAGCTCAGCCCGGCTGTTGGTGTATCCCAGGTCTGCTGCCAGCCCGAGCTGGTGCTCGCTGGTTCCGGGGCGTGCCGAAATGCGTTCAGCATAAGCCGTCCCGTACTTCGCTTGATATTGGCTGAACAGGGCCGCTTGGCGTTGATATGAGCGGTAGGCACTAAGCAGCTTGATGGAGTGCCCGGCAGCGCGGGCATCAGCGATGAGGTCCTCGACGGCTTCTGCGGCTTCGGGGCGCAAGGTCAGCCCGGTGCCGCCAACACCCACCAGGTTGGCCGGGGTGTAATCCTCAGGCGACAGCTTGGTGGTTGGATTGATAAGGGCCAGCATGCTCGACGCATCTGAAAGCTGGGAGCTTTCAACGGCAGGCAGGTCTTTGGCTGGCGCGGCCAGCGCAGCCGGAACTGCACAGAGCAGCAGTGCCGCGGAAAGAACGGAGCTGGTCAGCGCGGAGGCTAGACGCATGATGTGATGAACCCTTGTGTTGCGAAGTGATGATGAAGGGGGCAAACCCCAATCCCACGATAGCTGGAATTGCTGGGGAAGTAATGGGAATTGCGTCACGGCCGTGGTGAACAAATGATGACTTTCCGTGGATTGACTGTCCATTTCAAACAAGAAAACCTACATATTTCTTCGAAGAGTTCAACGATTGGGCATTCTCACGATAAATTTGAAGGCGTGTTGTATTCAGATGGTGACATTCGTCGAGAAATAGCGTCCGGGGAGATTGGGCTTGAGCCCTTTGAACCGAATATGGTCCAGCCCGCATCAGTGGACGTTCGTATTGACCGGTTCTTCCGGCTCTTCGACAACCACAAATATGCGCACATCGATCCATCGGTGGAACAAGATGAGCTCACCCGATTGGTCGAGGTTGACCCGGACGAGCCTTTCATTCTGCACCCCGGCGAATTTGTGCTCGGCTCGACCTACGAAGTTGTGACCCTCGGGCACTCCATCGCAGCGCGGTTGGAAGGCAAGAGCTCGCTCGGCCGTCTCGGATTGCTGACCCACTCCACAGCAGGCTTCATCGATCCTGGCTTCTCGGGCCACGTGACCTTGGAACTTTCCAACATGGCCACCTTGCCAATCAAGCTCTGGCCGGGATCGAAGATCGGCCAGCTGTGCTTCTTCAAGCTGACCTCAGCCACCGAGCACCCTTATGGTTCTGGCCCCTATGGAAACCGGTACCAGGGCCAGCGTGGCCCCACGGCGTCGCGCAGCCACCTGAACTTCCATCGCACGAACATCGAAAGCTGAACACAATAATGGGTCGGCCCCCGCGGGGGCCGACCCATTGTGCTATCTGCTTCAAAGCAGCAATTGCCTAGGCATCTGGATTCCGCGGCGATCGAATCGGCAACAACAGAAGCAAGCCGAGAGCCAGCACCACGAGGATGCCCAGGATGCCAAAACGCTGGGCGCTCCCCGAAGCGACAAACGGGGTGGCCAAGGCAATGGACAACCCGAAAAGCCCGGGTGCCAAGAACGACACCGCTCGCCCGGTCGTAGCGTAGAGGCCGAAGAGCTCACCTTCGCGCCCGGCGGGGACCAGCCGGGAAAGGTAGGACCGCGAAGCGGACTGGGCGGGACCGACGAACAGGCACAACAGCAATCCGAAGATCCAGAAGCCGCTGGCCCCCGGAGAGAGGAAGACCCCGGCGCCGGCAACCAGCAGTCCCGCCAGCGAACCACAGATGACCTTTTTCGGTCCCAGCGTGTCGTCGAGCCGGCCACCCAATACTGCGCCGAGGGCCGCGACCAGATTGCCGGCAATGGCGAAGATGATGACTTCCGAGGGGGCGAAGCCGAACGTTCCTGCAGCGATGACGCCGCCAAAGGTGAAGATCGCGGCGAGGCCATCGCGGAAGACTGCGGATGAGCAGAGGAAGAAGAGCAGGTTGCGGTCGCTGCTCCACAAGTTCCTGATGGTCGCAAACAGCACCTTGTAGGAATCCTTGAGCGGGATTTTGACTGCACTGGCCGGTGGGGATTCGGGGATGATGAAAAACAGCGGCAGGGCAAAGACCAGGCACCAGCCCGCCGAGAAGAGAGCGATCAATCGCAGATTCAGCGAGTTCTCGCTGGAAGCCCCCGGCCACTGGACGATCGGTTCAACGAATCCGAAGAGCACGAGTGCCAAGGCGAGAATTCCGCCAACGTAGCCCATGCCCCAGCCGAATCCTGACACCTTGCCGACGGTGGCCTTGGTGGAGATCTGGTTGAGCACGGCGTTGTAGTTCACCCCGGCAAACTCGCTGACCACCGACATCAACGCGATAAGAATGGCCCCGAACCACAAGAACGCCGGATTCGGGTAGACAAAGAAACAGGCGGCGCAAATTGCAACGAGGATCAGCGTATTGACCACAATCCATAGTTTGCGCCGGCCAGCAGCATCAGCGCGCAACCCGGTGACGGGCACCAAAAAGGCGATGGCCAGGCCGCCGACGGTCAGTGCTTGGGAGAGCACCAGGGAGGCATGGTCCTTGTCGCCAAAAAGATCGCTGGTCAGGTACACCGTGAATACAAAGGTGATCATGACCGCGTTGATGGCGGCCTGGCCCCAGTCCCAGCTTGCCCATGCCAAGGTGTACTTGTTGAGCCATTTTTCGCTCACTGGCCTCGACATCGGCTGATTGATTGACATGGTCGAATCGTACCCGTTGCATGAGAACCATTGGTGAACCCCACACAGAAATTAGGCGTTCCTGTGTAAAAGCCCAAAATCAGCTGATCGCGGAAACAGCAGAAAATATGCCGCCAGCGTCACATCCCACGGAATCAGGCAGCGGCCGGCTGATAAAATTACAGGTGCAGACTATTTTTTCGTGGTCATCGCACTCTGCCCATCCGCCAGACGACAGAGGAGACACGTGCTAGTAATTCTCGCTGCGTTGTTTGTGACCGCTTTTTTGTGCCCGATGCTCTTCCGGGCGCTGAAACGAAACGCCTTTTATGTGGTGGCGGTCGTCCCGGCAGCGGGATTCGCCTGGCTCTTGACTCAGCTTCCGGGGGTGCTCGCCGCCGATGAATCCTTGGCCAACGGCGCGCCGAACGCACCACCATCCATTGGCATTCAGTGGATTCCCGGACTGAATATCGGATTGAACTTCCGGCTGGATTCGCTAGCGGCCACGATCCTGCTGCTGATTCTCGGCGTTGGCGCGCTGGTGCTGTTCTACTGCGCCCGCTATTTCAAGAACGATGACCCGCAAATCGGTGGATTTGCCGCCAAGATGGTCGCCTTCGCCGGAGCAATGACCGGCCTGGTCACCGCGGACGACGTGATCATCATGTTCATCTTCTGGGAAATCACCAGTGTCCTGTCGTACCTGCTGATTGGTTTTAACCAGGCCCTGATCACGGCCCGCCGTTCGGCGATGAATGCGCTGATTGTGACGACCCTGGGCGGGCTGGTGATGCTCGCCGGCATCTTGATGATCGGTGCCAAGGCCGGAAGCTACCAGCTTTCCGAGATCATCGCTTCTTCAGATCAGCTGGTCGCCTTGGGCGGCTACACCGACGTGGCAGTGGCCCTGATCATTGTGGGCGCCATTTCCAAGTCGGCGCTGGTGCCCTTCCACTTCTGGCTGCCCGGCGCCATGGCCGCGCCAACCCCGGTCTCCGCCTATCTGCACGCTGCCGCGATGGTCAAGGCCGGCGTCTACCTCATCGCCCGGCTGGCACCGGGCTTCGCCGACACCAACCTGTGGGCGCCGATGACGGTGGGCATCGGCATTGCGACCATGCTGATCGGCGGCTTCCGTGCGCTCAAGCAGTACGACCTCAAACTGATCCTGGCCTTTGGCACCGTCTCGCAGCTCGGATTCATCATCGCGATATTCGGCTTCGGCACCCCGGAAGCTGCCTTCGCCGCGCTGGCCATGACCTTGGCGCACGGGCTGTTCAAGGCGACGCTGTTCCTCAGCGTGGGCATCATCGACCACAACACCGGCACCCGTGATATTCGAAAGCTCAGCGGGCTGCGCCGTGCCATGCCAATCCTCACAGCCACCGCCGGGATCGCGGCCGCTTCGATGGCCGGAATCCCGCTGCTCTTCGGGTTCGTCGCCAAGGAAGCAGTCTACGAGTCAGCGTTGCACCTTGACACCCCGTGGGGCATGATCGCGCTGATCGGTCTGGTGCTGGGCGCCGGATTGACCATGGGCTATTCGCTGCGTTTCTTCTTCGGGGCTTTCGGGGTGAAGAAGCATTCGGTGCCTGCGCTGATCTGCAAGGCGCCCACCCTCATTTTCCTGGCACCGCTGCTGGTGCTTTCGGCGCTGACGCTCCTCCTTGGCGTCTACCCGCAGCTGGTGGAACCGCTGATGCTGCAGTGGTCTGAGGCCCAGGGCGGACCAGGCAAGATGCACCTGCTGCCGTTTGCCGGTTTTAATGCGGCCCTCGGGCTGAGCGCGCTGTCGGCGAGCTTGGGCCTGGCCTTCTACTGGATCCGCCGGCGAACCGATACCGGGGCACCACTGCGCCGGATGACGGTCTCGGCCGAAGAAATCTACCGCATGTCGGTGAACGCCTTGGACATGGCGGCGATTTGGATCACCGGTCGCACCCAGCGTGGTTCGCTGTCCTTCTACCTGGGAGTGATCCTGGGCGTAGTGCTGGTGCTTCCGCTGGGCATCGCCCTGACCGTGTCTACGCCATGGCCACAGAACTGGATTGTTGCCGATCATCCTGCCCAGCTGCTGATCGGCGCGATTATTATCGCCGGCGCCGTGGTGGCAATCATCGCCCCGAAGCGCTTCATGGCGGTGCTGATGGTCTCGGTTACCGGCTATGGCATGGTGGCAATTTTTGCGCTGCAGGGGGCACCGGATCTGGCGCTGACCCAGCTGCTGGTCGAAACCATCGTGCTGGTTTCCTTCGTGCTCGCCCTGCGCGCCCTGCCCAAGCGCTTGTGGGGCGGGGTGGTCCGTATCAAGTGGGGCCGCGCCCTGATGGCGATTGCCTTGGCAGTGATGGTCATTTACATTGCCATCGCCATGATGGGCGCCCGCCAAGAAGCCAGCATCTCGCTGGCCTGGCCGGAATTGGCCTACAACCAGGGCTACGGCAAGAACATTGTGAACGTTGCCCTGGTGGATATGCGTGTGTGGGACACCTTCGGTGAAATCACCGTGCTGGCGGCAGCTGCCACCGGCGTGGCGTCGCTGATCTTCGCAGGACGCAGCTTCGGCAACCGGGTGCGTGCCCACGAGGTGGCCCCGGGAAGCATCGATTCGGGCTCCGAAGCCATGGGCGGCAAGGACTCCAAGGAAGTGGAACTGCGCATTGCCAGGCGTTTCGCCTCCAGCGGCAACCAGGACTGGCTGATGGCAGGAAGCACCCTGGTCGCCGAACGGCGCTCCATCATTTTTGAAGTGGTCACCCGCCTGATGTTCCACTCGGTGCTGATCCTCTCGGTCTACACGTTGCTCACCGGGCACAATACGCCAGGTGGCGGTTTTGCCGGCGGGCTGATCGCAGGGCTGGCATTAACCATCCGCTACCTGGCCGGAGGACGCATCGAGCTCTCCGAGTCCATGCGGATCGCCCCGGGCATGCTGATCGGTGGCGGGATTGCGCTGGCCGGGCTGTCCGGAATTGTGCCGCTGCTGATGGGCGATGAAATATTCACGACCTATGCCATGGAATTCTGGTTCTTCGGCGACCACAAGTTTGTCACCTCCACCGTCTTCGATATCGGCGTCTACCTGGTGGTGCTGGGCCTGGTGCAGGATGTCTTGCGTTCGCTGGGCAGCGAGATCGATTCGCTCTCCGAAGGACGCAGCCCGGTGGATCGCCACGACTTTGTTGAAGCATCACGGACAGGAGTTGGACGATGAGCGTGAACATCACCTTCCTCGTGATTACCGGGGTGCTGCTGGCGGCCGGATTCTATCTGGTCCTTGAACGCACGCTGACCCGCGTGCTGCTGGGCATCATGCTGCTGGGCAACGGCATCAACCTGCTGATCCTCACCAGCGGCGGCCGGCGCGGAGTGGCACCGCTGTTCCAATCCGGATTGGCTGCCGAGGAATATTCGGATCCGTTGCCGCAAGCCCTGATCCTCACGGCCATCGTGATCACCTTCGCAGTCACCGCCTTCCTGCTGGCCATGATCTACCGTTCCTGGACGTTGACCAGCGCCGATGAACTGGCCGATGACACCGAAGATATCAAGGTCTCGCAGAAGACCGCATACGACGAAGAGGAAGACTCGCCGGTGGCAGAGGATACGACCGAATTCGTTGACGAAGAGGGCCGCCCAGTGCGCGAGGGGGAAGAGTGAATTTTCTGGATCTAGCACCCCTGGCCGTGGTCTTGCCGATTATCGGTGCCGGGGCGGCGTTCTTGGCACGGCGGCAGGTGCGCACCCAGCGCCTGATCACCATCGGGATCCTCTGCTTGACCCTCGTGCTGGAAGCGGGCATGCTCGCCGCGGTATGGGGAGGCGAAAGCTACGCCATCCACATCGGCGGCTGGGAGTCGCCCTTTGGCATCGCGCTGATGGTCGATGGCTTCAGCTCCTTCATGCTGCTGATTTCCACCCTGGTCTCGCTGGCAGTGCTCTTCTTCGCCACCAGCCAGGGCCTGGCCGACGGCGATGAGCCCGGCCCGGTGTCGGTCTTCCATCCGGCCTACCTGATCCTGCTCGCCGGTGTGTCCAACGCCTTCCTGGCCGCCGACCTGTTCAACCTGTACGTCGGGTTCGAAATCCTGCTGACCGCCAGCTACGTGCTGCTGACCCTGGGCGGAACTGCCGAACGCATCCGCGCCGGTACCACCTACGTGGTGGTTTCGGTGGTGTCCTCGGTGATCTTCCTGATGGCCATCGCCATGACCTATGCGGCGACCGGCACGGTGAATATGGCCGACCTGGCCGTGAAGCTGCCCGAACTGGACCAGGGCCCGCAATTGATTTTGCATGTGCTGCTGCTGATTGCCTTCGGCATTAAAGCGGCAGTGTTCCCGCTGTCCCTGTGGCTTCCGGACTCCTACCCGACGGCACCGGCACCGGTGACCGCGGTGTTCGCCGGCTTGCTGACCAAGGTGGGCGTCTACGCAATCGTGCGCACCGAAACACTGATTTTCCCGGGTGGCGCCGTGAACGCCGGGCTGCTGGTGGTGGCGGCGCTGACCATGGTGATCGGTATTCTTGGTGCGCTGGCGCAGACGGACTTCAAGCGCATGCTCTCCTTCACCCTCACCAGCCACATCGGATACCTGATTTTCGGCGTGGCTGTCGGGGGACCGCTGGCCATTGCGGCGACCATCTACTACGTGGGCCACCACATCATCGTCCAGACCTCGCTGTTCATGGTCGCTGGCCTGATAGAACGCCGTGCCGGAAGCTCCAATGTCACCAAGCTGGGCTCATTGGCCAAGCTTTCCCCGGCCCTGTCCCTGCTCTTCTTCATTCCGGCGATCAACCTCGGCGGCATTCCTCCGTTCTCCGGTTTCCTGGGCAAGTTCGGGCTGCTCCATGCCGCCGTGCAGGATGCCGACCCGCTGACCTGGGTGGTGGTGGGCGCCGGCCTGCTGACCAGCCTGCTGACGTTGCTGGCGATCATTCGTGTCTGGGCCCGCATCTTCTGGCGTCGCGCTGCCGATGCCGAGGTGCCGAACCAGGAGCTGGTGGATGAAGCAGCCCAGGTGGCGTCCGAAACCGCGGCTGGTGGAGCGCAGAACCCCGGCCTGGGCCTGAAGCTGGCCCGGGAATTGGAAGCTGCGTCCCTGCCCTGGGGCATGCGCTATGCCACCGGTTCGCTGGTGGCAGCGGGTATTGCCCTGACTATTTTTGCCGGGCCGATTTTTGAATTCTGTGAACGGGTCGCCGCGGAGCTCATTGCCCGCGACGCATACATCAACGCGATCTTGCCATTCTGATTGGAGGGATGATGCCGACTAAAAAATTGAAACCCGGTGACCAGCGTATTGATGATGCGCTGGATACCTCAGGCGTGCGCCACCGGGCGACGCTCAAGCAGGAATGGCCGCTGCTGGCCCTGCTGATTTTTGTGTGGTGCGCACTGTGGCAGGATTTCTCTCCGGCGAACCTGATCTTCGGTGTGATTATCGCGCTGGTCATCGTCACGCTCTTTCCGCTGCCTCCGGTGGTGCTTTCGGGACGCATGAACGTTTGGTACTGCCTGCAGCTATTCATCTGGTTTATCGGCCAGGTGTTTGTGGCCAGCTTCGAAGTGGCCCGACTGGCCATCTTCCGGGGAAAGAAGACCCGCAGCGGGGTCATTGCGGTTCCTTTGCGCACCGACTCGGATCTGATCGTGACAACGGTTGGCCATGTGCTGACCCTGATCCCGGGATCCTTCGTCATTGACGTGGACCGCAGTTCCTCAACGCTGTACTTGCACTACATCAATATCGAATCAAGGCAGGATATGGACCGCGCCCGCGAAGCCGTGCGCGACATTGAACGCCGGATGATCATGGCCATCGGCAGCCGGGATGAATTCGACGCGATCAAGCACGAATGCGGACCGAACCTGATGCGAATGAAGGGCAAAAAATGATGGAAATCGTGATGTGGATTTGCGGCATCATGCTGGGCTTGGCCACCGTTGCCTGTGTAATCCGCGTGGCCAAGGGCCCCTCGATTCTCGACCGCGTCCTCGCACTGGACGTGATGCTGCTGATCATCTCCGTGGCCCTGTGCCTGGAGATGGTCTACAACCGGCACTCCGACTACCTGCTCTTCGTCATTGCCGCTTGCACTTTGGGCTTCATCGGCTCGGTCACCGTCTCGCGCTACGTTTCTGACCAGAGGAATGCCTGATGGAGATGTTCGTGGATATTCTCGTGGCAGTACTGCTGATTGCCGGTTGCCTCATGTCGCTGATTGCCGGTATTGGCCTGCTGACCTTTCCCGACATGCTCACCCGCATGCATGCCGCAACCAAGCCCCAGGTCCTCGGGTTCTTGCTGATCTTCACCGGGCTGGCGATTCATCTGCGCAGCTGGGCTGTGGTTCCCGTGCTCTTCCTGGCATGGGGGATGCAGTTGTTGACCGCGCCGGTTTCGGCCCATATGATCGGGCGCTCCGGCTACCGCACCAAGCACGCTGCCAAGGATTCGCTCTATGCCGATGAGCTCAAGCAGATTGTAGACAAGACCAGCAGTGCCCCGCCCACCGGAACCTTCGATGCAACCTCGGGTGCATCGGGAAAATCTGAAGACTAGGACAACACAGCACGGGCATCCCGCCGACGGCGGGATGCCCGTGCTGTGTGCACTACTTGCTAAAGCGTGCGACTACCTTGTTGCTACCGCGGTCTGCCAGCACCTGAATGGTGGCTGCCACGATGGCCGAGAAGATCGCAAATCCGAGAGCCTGGCGCAGCGAAGCCTCGGCGGCTTCTTCACTTCCCTTGCGGGGTGCCTTGTTTCCGGTGAAACCCTTCCACAGCTGGTCAACCAGCTTGCTGCCGACAAAACCGGCGCCAATGGAAATTCCCGTGGTGGCAAGTTTCTGCACTGTATTCATTTTGCCCTCGCTTCAACGTCGTGACTTATCGTTCCTCTGCCCAGCATACCTGCGGTATGGTAGGTGGGCAGTAATTTTCCGACAGGGGAGCGTCAGACTTCGAAACTGGAGTCGCAAGACGCTGAGAGTGCGATAGATCGCAGACCCTCGAACCTGCTCCGGCTAGTACCGGCGAAGGAAGTCGAGCATCTCGGATGCGGACCGGGAGCATTGTGCCCTGGATCCGTACATCTCCCCTCCTTGATATAGGAGGACCACCAATGAACCAATCAGCAGCAAACCAGCGTTCTGGCTGGCGCGTCGTAGACATCGTCACCGCATCGGTCATCGCAGTCGCCTCGGGCGTCATCTTCTGGGCCTGGAGCGCAGGCTACGGGCTGTTCTCGCTGGCCTTTGCGGCCTTCCCGCCCGCGGCAGCGCTGCTCACCGGCGTTTGGCTCTTCCCCGCAGTGCTTGGCGCGCTGATTATCCGCAAGCCCGGCGCGGCCCTGTATTGCGAGCTGCTGGCAGCGGTGGTCGAAGCGCTGCTCGGTTCGCATTATGGCCTGACCGTGCTGCTGTCCGGCCTGGTCCAGGGCCTGGGTGCTGAAGTGGTCTTTGCCGCGTTCCGCTACCGCAAGTGGAACTTGGGCGTGGCATTGCTTGCAGGGCTCTTCTCTGGACTTTTCGCCGGTATTTCCGAGGCCTACATCATGGCCTACTACGTTGAATACACCCCGGCGCTGAAGCTGTTCCACGTGATCGCTACCGGTGTCTCCGGGCTGATTGTTGCAGGCCTG
Organism: Glutamicibacter halophytocola; assembly: GCF_001302565.1. Classification (NCBI taxonomy): domain Bacteria; kingdom Bacillati; phylum Actinomycetota; class Actinomycetes; order Micrococcales; family Micrococcaceae; genus Glutamicibacter; species Glutamicibacter halophytocola. The sequence goes on along the minus strand of NZ_CP012750.1, from coordinate 2,844,907 downwards.
CTGTCCTGGCTGGCAACCCGCGGCCTGGCCAAGACCGGCGCGTTGAGCGCTTTGGCCAGCCGCCGGGCACACCTTGAATCCGGAAAACTGGCCGCAAAATGAGTTCGGTGGCTAACACCGGTGCCACGGCACAAACTCGGCGAGGCATCGAGATCATTGCTCGAGGTTTTTGCTGGCAACACCCGGAACGCTCGCAACCTGCCATCTCGGCATTTGACGTGCAGATCAACTCCGGCGAAAAGGTGCTGCTGATCGGCCCGTCCGGGGCAGGCAAGTCAACCTTGCTCCATGCCCTGGCCGGACTGCTGGAAGTCGATGGGGCCGAGCAGATCGCCGGTCAATTGCTCATCGACGGGTCGGACGCCTTCGCCCGGGAACACCCGGTGGGACTGATGCAGCAGGACCCGGAGACCCAGGTGGTGCAAAGCCGGGTCGCCGACGATGTGGCCTTTGGCGCCGAAAACCTGGCGGTGGATCCGGCCATCATCCGCCAGAGAATTCCCGAGGCCCTGGACGCGGTGGGGCTGGGCATGCTGCCCATGGACCACCGCACCCAGGAACTGTCCGGCGGGCAAAAGCAGCGCCTGGCCCTGGCCGGAATCCTGGCCATGCAGCCGGGGCTGATGCTGCTTGATGAACCCACCGCCAACGTCGACCCGGAAGGCATCGGGCCATTGCGCGATGCGGTGCTCAACGCCGCCCAGCTTAGTGGCGCCACGCTGATCGTGGTCGAGCACCGGCTGGATGCGTGGGCAGAACATATGGATCGAGTGATCGTCCTCGAACCAGGCGGAGGTGTCGCCCACGACCTGGACCCGCAACGGCTCATTGACGATGAAAGCCTGCGTGCAGAGCTTTCGGAGGCCGGGGTGTGGGTGCCAGGCTATTCGCCACAGGTCCAACCGGCCAGCCCCCGGCCCGGGGCGCTGCTTCTGGAAGCCGCCGAGCTGGTCAGCGCCCGCAGCGGGCAAGCGCCCCGGACCCAAGCGGTGGATCTGGCGGTGAGCGCCGGAACGGCGACGGTTATCCGCGGGGAGAATGGCGCCGGGAAATCCACCTTGGCACTGACCTTGGGCGGTTTGCTGGAACCGGCACAGGGAGCCCTGCAGGCTTCCGACGCGCTAGCCAACGGCCTGGGGAAATCACCGTTCAGCTGGCGGGCAGGAGCCCTGATCGGCCGGATAGGGTCGGTGTTCCAGGAACCCGAACACCAATTTGTCACCCAGAGCGTGCGCGAAGAATTGGCATTTGCGCCGCTGCGGGCGAAGGCAAGCGGCGGCCATGAGCTGAAGTATGAACCGCAGCAGGTTGATGCCCTGGTCGAGTCGCTGCTGCAGCGTTTGGGCTTGCAGCATCTGGCCGAAGCCAATCCCTTCACCCTTTCGGGAGGGGAGAAGCGCCGGTTGTCGGTGGGCACGGTGTTGGCCGCGGCCCCGGACGTGCTGATCCTGGACGAGCCAACCTTCGGGCAGGACGCCAGGACGTGGCGGGAGCTTGCCGGGTTGCTCGTGGAGCAATTGGAGCAGGACACTGCGATTATCGCAGTGACTCACGATGAGCATTTGGCCAGCGTTCTGGGGGCCCAGGAGATTCACCTGGCCGCTGTCGCGAAGCAACAGCCCGCGATAGCCAGGGGCCCGGTCCTGGACGCTCCGGTGGGCCACAGCTGGCTGGCGAAGATCAATCCCCTGGCCAAGCTGGGCGCGGTGGCAGCAGCCACCTTGCCCCTGATTACCACCTTGGATTGGGTTTCGGCGCTGGTGGTCGTGGCTGCGACCATCCTGGCCTTCCCCTTGGCGGGCTTGAGCCCGGCAAGATTCTTCAAGCGGGCCTGGCCCCTGCTGATCGCCGGGGTGGTGGCCGCTTGGGGCATTGCCCTGGTGGGGCAGGACAGCGGCGCCGTGTATGCGCAGCTGGGGATCTTCAGCATCACCGAGGGCTCGGTCCACGGCGGTATCGCCACCGGCTTGAGGGCCTTCGCCTTGGCGCTTCCATGCATTTTGCTGCTGGCAACCACCAATCCCAGCGACTTGGGCGGGGCACTGTCGCAGCAGTTGCGAGTTCCGCACCGTTTTGTGCTCGGAGCGCTGGCTGGCATGCGCCTGCTAGGGCTGATGGTCGAAGAATTCGCCACTCTCGGGCTGGCTCGGCGGGCGCGCGGGGTGGGCAGCTTCGGCACCGTTGCCCAGCGCATCTCCGCGAAGCTGGGCCAGTGCCTGGCCCTGCTGGTCCAAGCACTTCGCCGGGCCGGGCGGCTGGCGGTCACCATGGAAGCCAAGGGCTTCGGCATCGGGCAACGCACCTGGATTCGCACAGCCACCTTCACCAGCAAGGATGCCGCGGTGCTGTTGGCGGGCATCGTGCTGGGCACCGTGGCTGTAGGCGCGGCCGTGCTGGCCGGCACCTACAACCTGGTCTGGGGCTAGCGGATCGCCTCGCTGAGGGCGCTGAGCTCTTCATGGAGCTCGGCGTCCAAGCGCAGCGGCTTGGCGTCGATGGTGCGCACCGGGGTGAGCAGGCGGATGGAAGAAACCAGCCATACGCCGTCTGCCTGGTAGAGGTCCTCGGGACGCAATGGGCCGTAGCCCAGTTCCCAGCCATCCTGGGCTGCCGCATCAAAAATGGCGCTCTGCGTGGTTCCCGGCAAGATGCCGGTTTCCAGCATCGGGGTCAGCAGGCGCTTGGTCTCGCCATCGCGCTGGGCCACCAGCACGGTAGAGGTTGGCGCTTCGAGCACGATGCCGTCGGCCGAGGTGAAAATGACGTCGTGGGCTCCGTGCTTGCGGGCGTAGCGCAGGGCCGCCATGTTCACTGAGTAGGACAGGGTTTTGGCGCCCATCATCAGCCACGGTGCGCGTTCGGAGAGTTTCGAGTCGTAGCCGCGATCCAGCAGCAACACGTCGACACCGGTCTCGCGCTGTTCCTTGCCCAAGGCCGGGGCCGGGGTGACCGTGACCCAGCAGATGGCCGGATCCTCATCGTGCTGGCCGCGGGCTGCAACTAGCTTGACCACTGCTTCTTCGGCGCCGCCGGTGGCATCAAAGTCGGCGACTGCGGTATCCACCGCCGCGTACCAGCTGCGCGCATCGGGGATGACCAGATCGGCCACCTCGGCCGAGGTGGCCAGGCGGGCCAAGTGGGCCTCGATTTTTCGGACAGCCTGGTTGGTGTAGAGCATCGATTCGAAAACACCGTCACCGCGGGTGACTCCCTGCGCGGTGACCAGAAGCTGGGGTGCTGAAATATCGGCCAAGTAGCCTGCCGGATAGGCCGGATCCAAGAATACTAGTGAGCTCATACCTACAGATTATCGAACCCATGCCACTTCCGTGGCCTTTCTTCTGAATGGTGTTCAGACAAGGCGAAGAATCTTAGATAAGCTGGGCGGAGGCATTTGAGCTGCCTGACGCAGATCAGAGCCGAAAATTGCGTCGATCATCGTGCATTGCCAAGGGGGTGCCTTAGTGTTGCCAAGCAATGAAGTGCTGGTGCAAATCGGTGGCGTGCTGTGGAGCATCCTGGTCGCTATCGAACTCGCGGTTCGCTACTTCATGATCGGCATCGTCCCCGGCAATCGGCGCCCGACAACGGCCATGGCCTGGTTGCTGGCGATCTTCTTCCTCCCCGTGGTCGGGCTGCTGGCCTACTGGCTGTTTGCCAATCCGCGCCTTTCTCGCCGCCGCTTGGAAAAGCAGCAACGCGCCCATGCGCAGATCATGGATGCCACCAGGCACATGCAGATGCCGGAGGAGTTCCATTCACAAGAAGAGTGGGTTGAATCCGCGGTGATGCTCAACCGCAACCTCGGCGCGATGCCGCTGGAAGGCGGCAACAGTGTCGAGGTGATTTCCGAGTATCGTTCCTCCATGGAGTCGATGCGCGAAGAAATCGACAAGGCCACCCGCTATGTCCACATCCAGTTCTACATCATGGGTGATGACGAAGAATATGTTGGACCGGTGCTCGACGCGCTGGAGCGGGCAGTCCAGCGCGGGGTGCACGTGCGCTTGCTCTTCGACCACCTGGGCACCTTGCGGGTCAAGGGCTATGGCGAGCTGAAAAAACGGCTCAAGAAGTCGGGCATCAATTGGCGTCCGATGCTGCCCATCGACCTGATTGGCCGGCGCTGGCGCCGCCCGGATTTGCGCAACCACCGCAAGATCTTGGTGATCGACGGGGAAGTCGGCTTCACCGGAAGCCAGAACTTGATTGAGCCCGGCTACAAGCGCAAGTCCTCGCACAAGGTCGGGCGTGAATGGGTTGAAATGATGCTTCGCGTTGAAGGCCCATTGGTGCGCAGCCTGGACGTGACCTTTGCCATCGACTGGTGGCAAGAGGATGACGACCAAGAAGTGCTGATGGACATGAACGAGGCACGGCATCCGCTGGCTTATGAAGAGCGCCCGGGCTCTACTCTGGCCCAGCTGCTTCCCAGCGGTCCGGGCTTTGGCACGGAGAATAACCTGCGCCTGTTCAACACGCTGATCTACTCGGCGTCCGAACGCCTGGAAATTACCAGCCCCTACTTTGTCCCCGACGATTCGCTGCTTTATGCGATCACCACGGCCGCGCAGCGCGGGGTGGAAGTGGAACTGTTCGTCTGTGAAGAAGGAGACCAGTTCCTGGTCCATCACGCGCAGCAGTCCTACTACCAGCAACTGCTGGAAGCAGGCGTGCGCATCCACTGCTATCCCGCTCCGATGGTCCTGCATACCAAGTGCTTCACCGTGGACGATGACGTCGCCGTGGTGGGCTCCTCGAATATGGACATGCGCTCATTCAGCTTGAACATGGAAATTTCGGTCATGCTCCTGGGCAAGGACATGGTCGATGCCGTGAATGCGGTGCAGAACCACTATCGGGAGATTTCTTCGGAAATTACCTTGTCGCAGTGGCGCCGCCGTCCGCGCATGCAGCGCTGGATCGACAATGTGGCCCGCTTGACCGCTACCTTGCAGTAGCGGCTGGGAAGCTGGCTCCCAGCGCCTGGAGCACGCCACGGGACTTGGTGATGACTTCGTCCCATTCATCCTGAGGCACCGAATCCGCGGTGATGGCGCCGCCGAGTCCCAGCGACAAGCGCCACGACTGGTCGGGGAGCCTGTCGCAGACCAGGGTGCGGATGACTACCGAGAAATCCGCGGCTCCATCGGCCCCGAGATAGCCCACGGCGCCGGAATACAAGCCGCGCGCCCGATGCTCTTCGAGTTCGTCCAAGATGTTCATGGTCGATAGCTTGGGGGCGCCGGTCATCGATCCGGGCGGGAAGGCTTCGCGCAAAGCATCGGCTGCAAGTTCTGGGGACTGCAAGGCTGCATCAATGGTGGAGACCATTTGGTGCACCGTGGCATAGCTTTCCACCGAGCACAGCCGGGTCACGCGCACCGACCCCGGCACCGCATGATGGGAGAGATCGTTGCGCAACAGGTCGACGATCATGATGTTCTCGGCACGATCCTTGGGATGCGTGGCCAAATCATGCTTGAGCGCCAGATCGGTTTCCTCGTCGATGCCTCGCGGCCGGGTTCCCTTGATCGGCTCGGCGCGCAGCCGGCCGTTCTTGGACAGCGCAAGGAAGCGCTCGGGGGAGATGCTGGCGACTTCAAGATCGGTGAGCCGAAGATAGTGCGCAAACGGCGCCGGGCTGGACTGGCGCATCCGGCAGTAGGCTTCGAAGGGGTTGAAGTCCTCTGCATGGGCTGTCAGCTCGGTGGTCAGGCAAACCTCGTAGGTGTTGCCCTCGTAGATTTCATGCTGGGCACGGCGTATCTTCTCCTGGTATCCGGAGGCCGTGTCGGCGCAGCTGAATTGCGGAACGGGGAGTGCTGCACTGGCGCGATGCGATGGCGGATTGCCTAGCAGGATGGTGATGGCGGCATCCGGTTTGCCGGTGCTGTGCAGGTGCATCCGCGAAAGCTGGTGGTCGATGACCACGATGGTATCGGGGGCGAAGAATTGCGCGTCGGGACGGCAGGATCCCTCAGCGATGTGCGCGTGGAGATTCGCGGCACCCACTTCGCGCTTGAGCTCGTAGCCCAGGTAGCCGACCCACAACGGCAAGGGGTACTCGGTGTCCAGCGGAGCGGTTGGCGGCCACAGCCCTGCGAGCGAATCAAAAAAGCCGTGGCCCAGTTGCACGCGTGCACCGGGAAGGCGGAGCGTGGTTCCGCTGGCATCGGCGGTGAGCAGCGGGGGTTGCTGGGCGGTGGAGAATGCGAGCAGGGAATACCGGTTGCGTCCTAGCGGATCCTCCAGATGCTGGCTGGTGGATTCCAGCAGGGCTGCATGCGGCAGCCGCTCGGTGAGCGCTTCGAAGAGCGCGGCCGCGTCGGCTGGTGCTTGATAGCTTTGGCGCAGCGTGGGCACGCTGTTGGCCTGGGACCCGATCAGGCCCAATGGCTTGCTCCCTGCCGGCAGAAACCGCGAAGCCTCGACCAGGGCGGAGAGCGGATCGGCGAGTGTTGCGGTGTTGATGACCAAGTCAGCATGGTGCTCCGGCGAATTTGCGGCCAGATAGCCGTTTTCCTGATCAGCCCAGGTGCTCCAGAATGGCGTGTAGGTCTGGCCGTCGCGGGCGAGGGCGCGCTCGCGCCGAAGGTCCTCTGGCGCGTCAAGCCAGATGCCCACATCGATGAAGCTCGCCGCCTGGTCATTGAGCGCGCCGACACCTTCGATGATCACGATCCTGCCCGGGGAGAAGATTTGCTGTTCCCCCAGGCAGCCAGCGGCCCAATCCCAGGTGGGGTAGGCGACTTGTTCCCCGCGGGCCAGTGCAGGAAGCAACTGGTTGTACAGCTCGCAGGCATGGCCCAGTCCGTGCCAGCCTTGATAGAGGTCTTCCAGGCGCAGCACAGCCACCGGCGAAGTGGCTGAGAGGCGTTGCGCTAGGTCTGATGAGAAGGTGCTTTTGCCTGAACCGGAGCGTCCATCAATGGCAATGAAAGTTGGTCTAGCGGTTTCCACGAGAAGCGATATTACTCCGCACGTAATCTACAAGGGCGGGCAGGGAAGCAGAAATAAGTTTCCAGGTTTCACGGAAGTCGCCGGCATCGCCATACCAGGGGTCGTAAACGCCCTGGCGGTCATGCGGCGAGCTGGCGGCCTGCGGATCAAAGGAGCGGAACATGCGCAGCTGAGGTCGTTGCGACGGGTCGAGCTCCGCCAACTCTGGTACCAGTTCTTCGAAGTGGTCGGTGTCCATGGCCAGGACGAGATCCATATCGGCCAATTCATCGGCGTCGATTTGGGCAGCGACATGTTCTGAGGCGTCCAGTCCATGGCTGTGCAGGATGCTGGCGGCGCGCTCGTCGATGGGGTTGCCGACTTCGCCGTCGGTGATGGCCCGCGAGAGTACTTGAACTTCGTTGACGTCGGCATTAACCAAGGCGTCTTTGAGCATGTACTCGGCCATAGGCGAACGGCAGATATTCCCCGTGCACACGATCATTATCCGGAACATGGCATCAGTCTATGGGCACAAGCGCTCTGGTGCGATAGCTACGCGCCCGAAAGTCGGGCATAAATCGGTAACGTTTCAGGGTTGATGCCGCTAGTGCAGGAACAGCAGCAGAAGAGCGACAAGGATGAACAGGACCCCGAAGAGGATGTTCAGCATCTTTGCGCCGCGGTAGGTGGCGGTGAAGCGCTGGAAAGTGCGTGCGGTTCCGGCAAAGAAGAAGTACATCACCAGGATGTCCACGGCGATGACCGTTCCGATGTACAACGCGTATTGACCCAGCAGCGGCTGATCCGCGTTGATGAATTGCGGGGTGAAAGCCAAAAAGAACACGATGGCCTTGGGATTGAGCAAGTTGACCAGGATCCCGCGGTTGAGCATCGCGCGTCGGGTCAGCTGCCGCCCCGAGGTGGTTCCATCGGAGGCCACTTCCGGCTTGGACAGCAGCATTCGGATTCCCAGATACACCAGGTAGGCCGCTCCGGCATATCGGATGATGGCAAAGAGCGCTGGGCTATTGGCTACCAGGATTCCAACGCCGGCGGCGACAATCACTACATGGATGAGCAAGGCGATTTGCTGTCCGAGGATGCCCCAGATGGAGGCGCGCCAGCCTTGGCGCATCGAATTGTTCATGGTGTTGATGGCGCCAGCACCGGGAGTGAAGCTGATGATGATGCAGGCGCTGAGCAGGGAAAACCACAGTGAAAGAGTCACCGGTTAATGCTAGTGCCCGCTGGCGGGTTCGAGGGATTCGCGGGACTTTGCGTTACGGCTTCTTGACGGGCAGCGTCGACCCCGGCGATGGCATCGTTCATGAAGCGGGTAACGATCTGGAGTTCTTGGTCGTTGTAGGTGCCGATGACTTCCATCATTTTCATGCCCAGCGGCATGAACATTTGGCGTCCCTTGAGCCGGGCCTTGTCGGTTGGAGAGATCCGGATGACTCGTCGATCCTGGTCGGAGCGCAGCCGTTCAATCATGCCCAGGCGTGCGAGGCGGTCCAGCATCGCAGTGGTGGCGGGGGAACTCAATTGCAGTTCATGGCTCAGGTCCTTGGGGGACGGCAGTGCTCCGCGTTGCTGGTACTTCATGATGATGGACAGGGCGTTCATGTCCGTTCGGTGGGTGCCGAATTGCGCTCCCGTGGATTCAACATAGCGGTCGGTTGCCTGGCTGAATTCCTGTAGGAGCACCACCAGCTGCTGGTAGTCGCTTGCAGTCATAGCCGCAATCCTAAACCGTTTTGGCCGGTGTCCAGAAAAAATAGTTCGATGGTGGAACTATCTAGGGTAATGTTGGATTCACATCGAGGATCGATGCGCAGAGCGCGACTATGAATGAGGAAACGCGAAAGTGCCACAACAAACCCAGCTAGCAAACGGCTCGTCCACTACCAGAAAAAGAAAAAGCATAGGTATAAGAGCTGGAATCTACGCTGTCTTGATTCTGCTGTGGCTCGGCGTGGCTGGACTTGGCGGACCCACTTTCGGGAAGCTTTCCGAAGTCCAGACCAATGACCAGACCTCTTTCCTTCCGGCCAGCGCAGAAGCCACCCGGGCCCTTGAATGGCAGAACAAATTCCAAACTTCTGAAGCGATCCCCGCCGTCGTGGTCCTAACCGGCACGGGGCAACTAGAGACTTCTGCCGTCACTGCGCTCGCCGAAAAGCTTGCCGGCTTCACATACCTCGAAGGGGATGTGGTTGGCCCGTTTATTTCCAAGGACGGGCAAGCTGCTGAACTGCTCGTACCAATCTCCGGCGAGACCGAAGCCAAAGAAGGCGTGGAGGAACTGCGCTCCCTGATCGCCGAGGAAAAGCCCGAAGACACCACTGCCTACGTGACCGGTCCGGCAGGGTTCAGCGCGGACCTGGCTGAAGCCTTCGGCGGCATCGACGGTGTTCTGCTGGGCGTGGCACTGGCAGCGGTGCTGGTTATCCTGCTGCTGGTCTATCGCTCGTTGTTGCTGCCCATCACGGTGCTGATGACCTCGATGGTTGCCCTCTGCGCCGCGATTCTGAGCGTCTATTTCATGGCCTCGGAAGGCTGGATCCGGTTGGATGGCCAGGCCCAAGGCATCCTTTCCATTTTGGTGATAGGCGCGGCCACGGATTACTCGTTGCTCTTTGTCGCACGGCACAAGGAAGCCTTGGTCGCCGGCGCTGACAAGTGGCAGGCAGTGTCCACGGCGTTCAGGAGCTCGCTGGAGCCGATTATCGCTTCGGGTGGCACCGTTACCGTGGGCCTGCTTTGCCTGCTCTTCTCGGATTTGAACTCCAACAAGGCTCTGGGGCCCATCGGCGCTTCGGGCATCATCTTCTCGATTATTGCTGCACTGAGCTTCTTGCCAGCAGCATTGGGGCTCTTGGGCAGGGCCGCCTACTGGCCATTTGCTCCCAAGCCTCAAAGCGGTCAACAGGACCAGGGGATCCCGGCGGGCCTGTGGGGCAGGATCGCTGGATTTGTCGCCCGGCATCCACGGCCGATCTGGATGATCACAGTTGTCGTCCTGGCCGCGGGAGTTCTGGGTGTCACCGGGCTCAAGGCCCACGGAGTGCCTCAAAGCGAACTGGTGGTTGGCGGTTCCGAAGCCCGGGATGGCCAGGTAGCGCTGGGCGAGCATTTCCCGGGAGGAACCGGCTCCCCGGCAACGGTGATTGTTGATCAAGCAGATGCCCAGGCAACCCTGGACGAGGCTCTTGATGTGACGGGCGTTGACTCAGCGTACCTGCAGGCCGAAAATGGCGGCCCTGCGGTTGCCGAGCGCGGAATTGAGCCGTATGAGGTCCAGGGGCGGAACCTCATTTCTGTGACCCTGGCCGATGCCGCCGACTCCGATGAGGCCAAGCAAACTATCGTTGCGCTGCGCGATGCAGTGCACCAGGTCAATTCGCAAGCGCTGGTTGGCGGCACCACCGCCACGCAGCTCGATACCAATGCAACGGCGCAGGCGGACCTCTACAAGATCATCCCCACAACTCTGGGCGCGATCCTGGTGATTCTGATGCTGCTCTTGCGCTCGGTGCTCGCACCATTGCTCTTGATGATCACCACGGTGCTCTCCTATGGAACGGCCATGGGCGTTAGCGCATTGGTCTTCAATAATGTCTTCAACTATGTTGGCGCGGATCCTTCGGTGCCGTTGTTCGGCTTTGTATTCCTGGTAGCGCTGGGCGTGGATTACAACATTTTCCTCATGACAAGAGTGCGCGAGGAGTCCTTGAAAATCGGCACCTATGAAGGCATGCGCCGCGGGCTGCAGGTCACCGGCGGCGTGATTACTTCTGCAGGTGTTGTTCTTGCGGCAACCTTCGCCGCACTAGGGGTTGTACCCATCATGTTCCTGGGACAGCTGGGGTTCATTGTTGCCTTCGGCGTGCTTCTTGACACTTTTATTGTCCGCAGTCTGCTCGTGCCAGCACTGGTGGAGGAGATTGGGCCAAAGGTCTGGTGGCCCTCCAAATTGGCACGCAAAACTGGCGCCAGCAAGTAGCGGGAACGTGGTGAAAGTCTCCGGCATATCAAGGGCAAAGCGGGGATGGTCACAGGCCAATCGGGTTCAAGCACTGTAGAGTGGATACTTGTGCACCTCCGGATTTGACCGGATGCATGCGTCGACAGTTTAGATTTCCCCTCCAGCTGATTCCCCGGAATGATTCCGTGCGGATTCACCGGTGGTTGCAGGCCAGAACGATGGCCCTGCGCGGTGCGGACTTCCTCCTGGCTCGGCGAGACCCAGCGCCACGGCTCGTGGCGTGCGAATCAGAGAGAAAGCTTGAATATGTCCGTAACTTTTAGCGCCCTGGGCGTGCCTGGAAACCTTGCCAAAGTCCTTTCCGAGAGCGGAATCGAAACCCCCTTCCCGATCCAGGAAGCCACTTTGCCATCCACTTTGGCTGGCGGCGATGTCCTTGGCCGCGGACAGACCGGTTCCGGCAAGACCTTGGCTTTTTCGTTGCCACTGGTCGCTCGCTTGGCACAGCGTCCACAGCGCCGCAAGGCCCGCTTCCCCCGCGCATTGATCATGGCGCCAACCCGTGAATTGGCAACCCAGATCGCCAAGACTGTCGATCCCCTGGCGAAGGCTAGCGGCCTGCGCACCACCGTCATCTACGGCGGCGTGGCCCAGAGCCGCCAGGAAAAGGCCATGAATGACGGTGTTGACATTGTCATTGCCTGCCCTGGCCGACTTGATGATCTGATCAAGCAGAAGATCGTTGACCTGTCCCAGCTGGAGATCTCGGTGCTGGACGAGGCCGACCACATGGCTGATATGGGCTTCCTGCCGGTAGTTCGCCGCATCATGGATCGCATGCCAACCGGCATCCAGCACATGCTGTTCTCTGCCACTTTGGATAACGGAGTGGACAAGGTGGTCAAGCGCTACCTGAGCAACCCGACCATTCACTCGGTGGATGCGCCGGAAGCCGCTGTGAACACCATGGAGCACCACGTATTCGTGGTTCCCAGCGATGACAAGAAGGAACTCATTCGGGTTCTGGCCCAGGGCACGGCCCGCCGCATCATGTTCATGCGCACCAAGCACCACGCCAAGAAGATGGCCGTCACCCTGTCCAAGGCTGGCGTTCCCGCAGTAGACCTGCACGGCAATCTCTCGCAGAATGCCCGTGACCGCAACCTGGCTGCTTTTGCATCCGGCGAAGCAAAGGTTCTTGTCGCCACCGACGTTGCCGCCCGTGGCGTGCATGTTGATGGCGTGGAGCTGGTCGTTCACATCGATCCACCAGCAGAGCACAAGGCATACACCCACCGCTCGGGCCGTACCGCGCGTGCAGGTTCGGATGGAACCGTGGTCACCATCTGCACCCCTGATCAGCAGGGCGACGTTGCTACCTTGCTGAGGCAGGCCGGACTGAAGGTGCCTTTCGAAAAGGTCAACCTGGAATCGCCAGTTGTGGCCAAGGTTGTTGGCGAAGTTGCCGAGCACGTTCCTTACGTTGCTCCAGTGCAGCAGAAGCGAAACCCGGCGAAGAACAAGCCTGCTGGCGAATCTTCCAACGCTCGTGGTGGCCGTGGTGGCGGACGCAACGCACGCGGTGGCAAGCCTGCTGGTGAAAGCCAGGGCCGTGGTGGCGAGCGCCGCCGTCCGGAGCGCGACGGCGCCATGGGCCAGGGCGAGCGTTCAGCCCGCGCATCGCGTGGTGCCAACGCCGACCGACCGGCCCGCGGAGCCCGTGGCGCCAACACCGAGCGTCCATCCGGCAGCGGCCGCGGTACACGCACTGCCGGCCAGGGCGGCCAGTCCGCCCGTCCAGCCACCGGCAGCGGCCGCGGACCGCGCCGGGCGAGCAGCCCTGCAACGCACAGCGGCCGCTAAAGCCTCGATCTAGCAAACCAGCCCGGGGACCAGTTCAGCATTGTGAACTGGTCCCCGGGCTGTTTTATTTTCCGGCCGGATCCGCGGCTACAGGACGATGAAGGCCAGCCAGGCCAGGACCGGGCGGCTACGATCATGCACATGCCCCACGCCCATATTTTTGAACCGGGGCTTCCCGTAGCCGCTGACGCCCGTTATGTACCGGACTATGCCGCGACGCTCGGCGACTATCTGGGAGTGCTCGATGCCCATGGCATGAGCCACGGTGTGCTGGTGCAGCCAAGTTTCCTGGGCACCGACAACAGCTATTTGCTCGAAGCCCTGGCTCGGCACCCGGAGAGGTTGCGGGGTGTCATCGTGGTGGATGATTACAAGCTGGAGCGCGAGTTGTCGGAAGAGCGCGTGCGGCATCTGGACGCTGCCGGCGTGCGAGGGGTGCGCCTGAACCTGCTCGGCAAGCCGCTGCCGCAGATATCGGGAGCGAGCTGGCAGCTGGTCGGACGGATTATGCAGCGCCACGGATGGCATTTGGAAATCCAGGCCAGTGCGCAGCAATGGGTAACCCTGGGGCCGGCGCTGGTTCAGTGGCCGGCACTGCTGGTGATCGATCATCTGGGATTGCCGGATGCCGCCGTGCCCGAAGGCCGAGCCGCGGTGCTGCAGCTCGCCGTGCGCGACAGCGCCTAGGTGAAGGTGTCCGGGTGCTACCGCAGCACGCTGGAGGGGGCCTCGTCCATGGTGGCGGAGCTGCTGGCTGCCGGGGCGGGGGAGCGCATGGTCTTCGGCAGCGATTGGCCTTTCACTCGCCATGAGGACAATTACTTTGGGCAGCTCAAGGCATGGGATCGCGAGGCTGTCGGCGCTGACCATTTCCAGCAGCTGTTCTCGGACAATGCGTCTCGGCTCTTTGCACTCTCCTGACAGTGTTGCCGCCGTAAAGCGCCGCCCGGGGTTCCGTGCAGTTCCATCTTGCGGCCTCGCCTTCAGGCTTGGGGGTGGCTTGCTTCCTGTGCGCTGCGCGGAAAAGATGAGCGTAACGGCACTGTGCTGTCGTTTTGGAAACGCTTACCTCAAAAAAGACCGATAAAAATTGTAAAATTTTCACTTCATCGCGTTCAAAAATGTAAATATTGGAAACGCTTGCACTCGAAGGTTTCCGTTAAGTAGTGTGGTTTGGATCACCGACATGCTGCTTCTTGCGGCCTGTCGTTCGCCCCTTCGATTCCAATGGAGCATTTCGTGAACAGCAAAAGCGCTGCCTTAGCTGCGTGCAAAGAATATCCGCCACACCAAGGGCCGCAGCACCTATGGCGCCGCCGATTGACCGCTCTGACGGCCACGCCCCTGCTGGTCCTGGTGTCCATGGTTCCACTAGCCGTGTCCCCTGCCTCTGCCGAGGAAGCCACCGTGACATTGGCAGGTAGTTTCCAAGACGAGTTGGGTTGCGCTGCAGACTGGGATCCAAGCTGCGTGGCCACCTTGATGGACGATTCTGACGGGGACGGAATCTATGAGTTTACGACAGGCCAAATTCCAGATGGGACCTACGATTTCAAGGCAACGCACAACTTCGGCTGGGACGAAAACTATGGTGTAGACGGGGCTGCTGGAGGTGCGAACTACACTCTCTCGGTAAAGTCGGGGGACCAGGTGAGCTTCAAATACGATTCTGAAACTCACATTGTCCAGATCGGCGGAACCAGTGAATCAGTGGCCGGCGTAGGACAGTCCAAGGCTCAATGGATTTCAACCGATACGATTGCCATCCCCCGGGATCTGGGTAGTGGGCAGAGGTTTGCCCTCTATGCTTCTAAGGACGCCAGCCTGAGATTGGACGGGGAAGTGATCTCGGGAGCCAAGCCCATAGAACTAGCTACGGTTATAGGCGGGCTCACTAACGCTCAGCGGAAGAAATTCCCGCATCTGGTCAACTACCGTGCCGTACATGTAGACATGGCACACGAAGAAACTGCCACCGCCTTGCGCTCCCAGTTGGCATTGGCACGTTTTGAGACGCAGGGAGAGGACTCTAAGCTGACAGCCTTCACCGGCGTGCAGACTGCTGGAGCGATTGATGAGCTCTACGCCCAGGGGCTTGAGAATGTCGAATTAGGCGTCAGCTTCACAGGAAAGAAGCCCACATTCCGGCTCTGGGCTCCGAGTGCGCATCGGGCGACTCTTCTCATTACTGATAAAAACGAGAAGACTTCGCGGCATGATGCCACCTTCGACAAAAACAGCGGAGCATGGACCGTCAAGGGCAAGCCTCAATTCACTGAAGCCAAATACCTCTGGGAAGTTCAGGTCTTTGTTCCAGAGACCGGCAAGATTGAAACGAATATTGTCACCGACCCGTATTCGGTCGCGTTGACCATGAACTCCACCCAGTCGGTGGCCGTGAACCTGGAAGATCCCAAGCATCAGCCCAAGCAGTGGCGCAAAGCCAAAGCAGCCGGCGTGGAAAAAGACGTGGATCGAAGCATTTATGAGCTGCAGATCCGCGACTTCTCGGTCTCCGACTTTTCGGTGCCGGAAGAGCAGCGAGGTCGCTACGGAGCCTTCGGAACCAACGGTGCTGGTAGCAAGCAGCTCAAGCAGCTCGCCGAAGCCGGGCTGACTACAGTTCACCTGTTGCCAAGTTTCGATATTGCGAGCATCGAAGAAGATGAAAACCAGCGCATCGAAACCAGCTGCGATTTGGAATCGCTGCCCGCCGCCTCACCCAAGCAGCAAGAATGCGTGAGCGCGCACGCTGCCGACGATGGATTCAACTGGGGTTATGACCCATTCCATTTCATGGCCCCTGAGGGATCCTATGCGAGCAATCCCGATGGCGCCGAGCGCGTAGAGGAATTCCGCGGCATGGTTGGGTCTCTGCATGAGATGGGGCTGGAAGTCGTCTTGGATCAGGTCTTCAACCACACGGCGGCTTCGGGGCAGGCGGATCAAAGCGTGCTGGACAAGATCGTGCCCGGCTACTTCCACCGGCTGGATGCCGCCGGCCAGGTCGAGACCTCTACCTGCTGCCAGAATCTGGCAACCGAGCACGCCGCAGCGCAGAAGCTGATGATCGATTCACTGGTGGTCTGGGCGAAGGACTACAAGGTTGATGGTTTCCGCTTTGATCTCATGGGACACCACTCGCGGGAAACCATGGAAGCAGCACGCAGTGCGCTGGATGAGCTGGAGCCAGGGCGCGATGGCGTGGATGGCGAGTCCATCTACCTGTATGGCGAGGGATGGAACTTCGGGGAAGTCGCCGACAATGCCCGTTTCTATCAGGCGACCCAGGGGCAGCTGAACGGCACCGGAATTGGTACATTCAATGATCGATTGCGCGATGCGATCCACGGTGGAAGTCCGGTCGATTCGTCTTCGACTTTCCAGCAGGGCTTTGGAACCGGTTTGGGAACCGACCCCAACGGGCATGCGGTCAACGGTACTGCCGAAGAAGCGCTAAAGGATCTGGGCCACGAAACCGACCTCGTGCGGTTGGGTCTAGTTGGCAACCTTGCCGGGTATGAGTTTCTGACGTCTGAGGGCCAGATGCAGCGCGGTGATGAACTGGACTACCGCGGAGCGGCAGCCGGCTATGCCTCGCAGCCCGGGGAAGTGATCAACTATGTTGATGCCCATGACAATGAGACGCTCTACGATCTGACCGTGCTCAAGCTGCCTCGTGGCACATCCATGGAGGACCGGGTGCGCATGAATACTTTGTCGCAGGCGGCAGTGATGTACTCGCAAGCAGTTCCGTTCTGGCATGCCGGAACTGAGCTGCTGCGCTCCAAATCACTGGACCGCAATAGCTATAACTCGGGGGACTGGTTCAATCGCATTGACTTCTCCGGGCAGGAGAATACCTTCGGTTCCGGCCTGCCGCCGGAGGCCGATAATAATGAGAAATGGGACCTGATGGCTCCATTGCTGGAAGATCCAGAGCTTAAGCCGGATGCGCAAGCGATGTCTCGGGCTGAAGGTGCGGCACTTGATCTGCTGCGCACCCGTCGAGACGTCGGCTTGCTGCGATTGGGCTCTGCTGAGCTGATCGAGCAGAAGGTGAGTTTCCCGCTCAGTGGTCCAAAAGCGGAACCAGGAATCATCGTGATGCGTATCGATGACAGGGCGGGCGAGGACGCCGATAGCGAGCATGACGGAGCCCTAGTGGTCTTCAATGCTTCGCCGCAGGATCACACGCAAGTCGTCGAGGAATTGGCAGGACATGAATACGACTTGGCTGAAGCGCTCGAACAGGGAAGCGATAAGCGCGTGAAATCCACATCGTTTGACAGCTCGTCGGGCAAGCTGATGATTCCTGCAAGGACCGCTGCGGTGCTGGTGGAAGCTGAAGGGGGCGCCCGGTAGCTCTGGGCACTGCGAAAATCGCGGGTCGGTAAACCTGATGACAGGTTTGCCGGCCCGCTGGTTTAAGCCTTGGGCTCAGCGCTTGTTGTGGGTGCGGCCAAAGGTGAAGTAACTGAGCGGACCGATAAAGCTGATGAAGTTCACCGCAGCCCAGACTGGCTTATTTCCGCGGACCTGGGAGCTGTCGCGCCGACTCAGATCGATCTGCGCGGCGATCAGCAAGGTGATTTGCGCGGTGGCAGCTGTGATCAGCGAAACTTTGCTGGCAAGGGATAGCTCGGAGAACTTATTCTTCTTTGCTGCTGCCATGATGTGCTCCTTGATCTGGGAGTTTTCGACAACTGCCACCGCTGGTGGCGGGGTGCCGAAAATTTTCTGGTTTACGGGAATCATTTTCGCACTTCGCCCGTTGAATAAGACAGAACGCAAAGTTGAGTGAGGTTGGCTCAAGTTGATTTGACAGTCGAAAACGGCTGAGTAAACTTGAGTCCAGAACGCTCAATGAGGGTAAGGGCCCTCGGCGTTAGTACTTTCAACCAAGGCAAAGGAGAGCCATTATGTCGCGTGCCGTAGGTATCGACCTAGGAACCACCAACTCCGTAGTTTCCGTGCTCGAAGGTGGTGAGCCAACCGTTATCGCAAACGCGGAAGGCAACCGTACTACCCCGTCGATCGTTGCTTTCTCGAAGAGCGGCGAAGTTCTGGTTGGCGACATCGCCAAGCGCCAGGCCGTGAACAACATCGACCGCACCATCGCTTCGGTCAAGCGCCACATGGGCACCGACTGGACCATCGACGTTGACGACAAGAAGTACACCGCGCAGGAAATCTCCGCACGTACCTTGATGAAGCTGAAGAACGACGCCGAGGCCTACCTGGGCGAAAAGGTCACCGACGCAGTGATCACCGTTCCTGCCTACTTCAACGACGCTGAGCGCCAGGCCACCAAGGAAGCCGGCGAGATCGCTGGCATGAACGTGCTGCGCATCGTCAACGAGCCAACCGCTGCCGCACTGGCCTACGGCCTGGAAAAGGGCAACGAAGACGAGCTCATCCTGGTCTTCGACCTCGGTGGCGGTACCTTCGACGTCTCCCTGCTCGAAGTTGGCAAGGACGACGACGGCTTCTCCACCATCCAGGTTCGCTCCACCGCTGGCGACAACCGCCTGGGCGGCGACGACTGGGATCAGCGCATCGTGGATTGGCTGCTGGCCCAGGCCAAGGCCAAGGGCGCAGACCTGTCCAAGGACAAGATCGCCCTGCAGCGCCTGAAGGAAGCTGCTGAGCAGGCCAAGAAGGAACTGTCCTCGGCTACCAGCACCAACATCTCCCTGCAGTACCTGTCGGTCACCCCAGAAGGCCCAGTGCACCTGGACGAGCACCTCTCGCGTGCCAAGTTCCAGGACCTGACCAAGGACCTGCTGGAGCGCACACGCAAGCCATTCAACGACGTTATCGCTGAAGCAGGCGTCAAGGTTTCGGACATCGCCCACGTGATCCTCGTTGGCGGTTCCACCCGCATGCCAGCCGTTGCTGACCTGGTCAAGGACCTGGCCGGCAAGGAAGCAAACAAGGGCGTGAACCCTGATGAGGTTGTCGCCGTTGGCGCAGCCCTGCAGGCAGGCGTGCTGAAGGGCGAGCGCAAGGACGTTCTGCTCATCGACGTTACCCCATTGTCCCTGGGCATCGAGACCAAGGGTGGTGTGATGACCAAGCTGATCGAGCGCAACACCGCGATCCCGACCAAGCGTTCGGAAACCTTCACCACCGCTGAGGACAACCAGCCTTCGGTTTCCATCCAGGTCTTCCAGGGCGAGCGCGAGTTCACCCGCGACAACAAGGCGCTGGGCACCTTCGAGCTGACCGGCATCGCACCGGCTCCTCGCGGCATCCCGCAGGTTGAGGTCACCTTCGACATCGACGCCAACGGCATCGTGCACGTATCTGCCAAGGACAAGGGCACCGGCACCGAGCAGTCGATGACCATCACCGGTGGTTCCTCGCTGTCCAAGGAAGACATCGAGCGCATGGTCCAGGAAGCTGAAGCACACGCCGAAGAGGACAAGGCACGCCGCGAAGCTGCTGAGACCCGCAACGCCGCTGAGCAGGCCGCCTACTCGGTGGACAAGCTGATCAAGGACAACGAAGACAAGCTGCCAGAAGAGGTCAAGACCGAGGTCCAGGCCGACGTTGACGCCCTGAAGGCTGCCCTTGAGAAGCAGGACAACGACGACGAGGTCAAGGCCGCGTTCGAGAAGCTGCAGGCATCGCAGACCAAGCTGGGCGAGGCAATCTACGCCAACGCACAGGCCGAGGGTGCTGCCGCTCCTGAGGGCGAGCAGGCTCCAAACGCTGATGAAGACATCGTCGACGCCGAGGTCATCGACGAAGACGAAGCCGACAAGAAGTAGGGAGCCAGGGAACATGTCCGAGGCAAAAGACCAGAACGAGAACTTCGACGCCGAGTCGGAGAACCAGCCAGAGGCTGCCAGCGAGCAGCCAACCGCTGACGCCCTGGGCCAGGCCGAGGCGATCCTGAACGAAGCTGCCGCTGGTGTCGACGAGTCCTCAGAGCAGCAGGAAGAAGCTGGCGCCGGCGAAGCCGAGCTGCGCAACGACCTGCTGCGCCTGCAGGCCGAATACGTCAACTACCGCAAGCGCGTTGAGCGTGACCGGGCTGTGGCGCGGGAAAACGCCGTCCAGTCGGTTCTGACCACCTTGCTCCCAGTGCTCGATGATATCGATGCAGCCCGGGCGCACGGGGATCTGACCGACGGGCCGTTCGCTTCGATCGCCAACAAGCTGGATACCATTCTGGTCCAGCATGGCCTGGAGCGAATCAACGAGGCCGGCGTGGAATTCGATCCGAACATCCACGAAGCACTGCTTCGCCAGGCTGTTCCGGAAGTTCCTGCCGACCACGTGGGGCAGGTGCTGCGCAGCGGCTACCGCAAGGGAGCCACCATCCTGCGCGCAGCCCAGGTGCTGGTAGCTACCGGCGAATAGCCACGAATAACACATTTGAAACTGCCCACTGCCGAGAAATCGTCAGTGGGCAGTTTCGAATTGGCATTGAAAGGACGGTGCCCTGATGGCAAGTCAGGACTGGATCGAAAAAGACTTCTACGCCATTTTGGGCGTCGCCAAGGACGCCAGCGAGGCGGACATCAAAAAGGCATACCGCAAGCTTGCACGCAAGTACCACCCGGATACCAACCAGGGCGATGCAGCAGCGGAACAAAAATTCAAGGACATTTCCGAAGCCCACTCGGTGCTCGCGGATAAGGAACAACGCGAGCAATACGACGCGATCCGGGCCATGGGCGGGGGAGCGCGATTCTCAGCCGGAGGACCTGGCGGGGCTCCGGGAGGCCAAGCCGGCTTCGAGGACATCTTCTCCAATCTCTTTGGCGGCGGCGGCTCGTCGCGAAGCCGCGGCGGACAGCCGGACTTCTCCGACCTGTTCGGCGGTGGCGGAGGATTTGGCGGTGGCGGTTTCGGCCAGAGCGCACCGCCACGCAAGGGAGCGGACCGCACCGCGAATACCACGATCTCCTTCTCAGGATCCATCAAGGGAACCACCATCGGGCTGCGCGAGCAGAATGGCGAAGTCATCGACGTGCGCATCCCTGCAGGCATCAAGGACGGGCAGTCCGTGCGCGTGCGCGGCAAGGGACAACCAGGGGCGGCCGGCAACGGCGATCTGCTGGTCAAGGTCAAGGTCACCGAGCATCCCTTCTTCAAGCGCGAAGAGAACAATATCCGCATCCATGTTCCGGTCACCTTTGACGAAGCAGTGCTGGGCGCCAAGATCCACGTCCCGACATTGGATGGTGAAACGGTCGCGATGAAGGTCCCGGCCGGCTCGAATTCCGGTCGCACACTGCGCCTGAAAGGGCGTGGCGTGAAGACCTCGAAGGCCACCGGAGATCTGTTGATCATCCTGGATGTGGTGATTCCGCAGAATCTTTCGGATGCCGCGAAAAAGGCGGTGGAGGACTTTGCCGCTGCCACCGAAGGCGAAGATCCACGTGTCGACTTGGCTGCCAAGGCCAAGCTCTAGGAGAGACTGCGTCTTGCCTTTCCGGTCGTGCCCTCGAAGTAGCCCGGCCGGGGAGGCTAGACTCAATGAACAGAGGCTGCAGAGCCATTTAGCCATGTAGAAAGGTGGTCGAAGCAACGTGAACGGGGAGTACCTGCGACCTGTCTTCGTCATTTCCGTCGCCGCTCAACTGGCAGATATGCACCCGCAGACGCTACGCCAATATGACCGGATTGGCTTGGTGTCGCCGAGCCGCCAGTCGGGCAAGCAACGCCGCTATTCGCAGCGCGATGTTTCACTGCTCCGCCAAGTCCAGGCGTTGAGCAAGGACGGCGTGTCCCTTGAAGGCATCAAGCGAATCCTGGACCTGCAGGACCAGGTCGCGTACCTGCAAACCGAAGTGAACGACCTGCGCAATGAACTCAGCGCGGTACGCCAAGGCCAAACCCGCATCTTTGCAGCAGGAACCTCCGGCGGAGACGTGGTGTCCTTGGCCCGCGGCATGCGTCCGGAACGCCGTGAACCGACTGTCACGCTATTTACCGCCCGCCGGGCCATCGGCCGCTAGATTGGCAGCCAATCTGCCAATCCCGGACGACTCCGAATTCTGGCATGACCCGGAATTCCCGGAATTAGAGTCGCGGCGTTCGTGCCAAGAAATTTCCTGCTACCGGCCACATGCCCATCAACGTTTTTCAATGGGGATCATCGACGAAGGCGAAACCAAATTCACCGGGCATGACGGGCAGCAGGCAACGCTGGTCCCTGGCGACGTGATCGTCATTCCGCGCGATCACCTCCATGCCTGTAATCCGAAAAATGGCTACTGGCGATACCAGATGATTCATGCAGACCAATCGTGGATTTCCCGGCTTGCGCCAATCCCAGCTCAGGATCTGTTCTGGGGCATACGGATATTCAGGGTGCCGGAGCTCTACGAGTTGATGAACGACTTTAACCAGCAGCTCTTCGCCGGCATGGAAAGGCGATCCGTTGAGCAGTCGCTGGGGTCCATGCTTTCCGTCGTGCAGGGTCTGGCTCCAGTCTTCGAGGCGCTCCCGCCGGGGATAGGGCCCGGCGATGCGCGATTGCTTCCGGTCCTGCAGCGATTGGGCAACGATGCTGTGGCCCCGCAGCTGGGCGAGCTGGCACTGCTCGCCGGCTTGAGCAAGTACCAGCTGATCAGGCTCATGCACAGCAGTACCGGCTTCACCCCGATCGCGTGGCGGCATAACCAGCTGGTGAACCGCTCGCGCGAACTCTTGCGCTCGGGAGCCTCGATAGCGCAGACCGCGGCAGAGCTGGGCTTCTCAGACCAGAGCCACTTCCACAGGGTCTTTCGCTCGCACGTTGCAGCGGCCCCCGGAAAGTACCGAGCGCCGCTGCAATATCGTTCAAGACCTTAGCATCAGGCATGCGAAATGATCATCCCATGCTCATTTCACCTGAAGAATTTGAATTGGCCGCAGATAATCTGCGTGCATTGGCGTTGGACGAACGGCTCAAGGCGCAAGTCATGGCTACGCCGGCCTTGGCCAGGATTGCGCAACGGATCTCGCAACGATACCTGGCCGGGGACTCCATCGACTCTGCCTTCGCCCAGGTTGCCCAGATCACGGCGCGAGGGCATCGCAGCAGCATTGAATGCGTGGGCGAATCGATTCGGGATCGCCACGTCGCTGAGGCGGAAACCGGAATATTCCTGCGCCTCGCCGAACGCTTGAAGCGCTCGAAAACCGATACGACCTTGAGCTTCGATCTCTCGCATCTCGGTTCCGCCATTGATCCCGAGCTGGGATTGCGCAATGCGTTGCGCGTCGCCCGAGCCGCGCGCGAAGCGGGAACCTACCTGATGATTTCGGCCGAAGGATCGGATCGCACCGACCTGGTGCTTGAGCTCTGGGAGAAGCTGATCTGCGATTTTCCGGAAACGGGTATCACCTTGCAGGCTCGCCTATCACGAACATCGCAGGATCTCGTGCGCGTTCTAGAGCTTCAGGCAGGCCCTGTCCGGCTGGTCAAGGGAGCCTTCCAGGAGCCGCTGGAAACGGCCATGGCGCGCAACGATCCAGGCCTGGCCGACAGGTACGCGCAGCTGGCCGGAGCGCTGATCTCCTCAGGCAGGCAGACAAATATTGCCACCCACGACGCGCGGCTGATCCGCAGGCTTAAAGAGGAGCACGGAGCGGCGTTGCTATCGCCGCAGGTGGAATTCGAGATGCTCCAGGGCCTCGGGACGCAGCAGCTGGACGCGTTGCGCGAGGAGGGGTTCACCACCCGGGAATACGCGGTTTTCGGGCCAGAATACTGGCTGTACGTGCTGAATCGGCTGGCTGAGGAGCCACAGCGAATTATGCTGGCAGTGGCAGATCTCCAGCGAACGCACAATGCCGCCCAGGGATCCGGGATGAACGCGAACTAGCAGCGGCCATGGCGTGCGAGCCGCGCCAGCAAATTGGTGCGCACGGCCGGCCACTCGTGCGGAAGAATCGAGAAAATCACGGTGTCGCGCAGCGTGCCAGTTGCCGGATCATACTTGTGATTGCGCAGCACGCCATCCTGCTTGGCGCCTAGGCGGGCAATGGCTGCCCGAGAAGCGGCATTGTGCCAGTGCGTGCAGAACGCCACCGAATAGCAATCCAGCTCGTCAAAAGCCCGCTGCAGCAACATGAACTTTGCTGCAGGGTTGATTCCTGTGCCGTGGACTGATGGGGACAGGTAGGTTGAGCCGATTTCGACGCGTTTGTTCGGTTCATCAATGTTCAAATACGTTGTGGCGCCCACGGCCTTGCCCGTGGACAAATCGATGATCGCAAAGGGCGCCATCGCTCCAGCTTCCTGCAGGGCCAAGCGCTTGTTGATATCGCCGGCCATTTCCTGCGCCGATGGAATAGACGTGTACCAGATTCCATCAAGCTGGCCTGCGGTGACCGCCTCGGACAAGTCTTCTGCGTGGCCAAGGGAGAGCTGTTCTAAACGCACCCCGGCATATTCCATCGTGGGCGCCTGCGCGTAGCTATTGATCTCGGATGAAGTAAGGGCCATGGAATCCATCCTATGGATTCCATGGCCCTTCAATGGCTTTCGTCGCCGATATTAACCGACGCGGGTGTAGGCCAAATCAAAAACCAGGCGACCGGCTTTCAGCGCCTTGCCTTCGAAGCTGGTGAGAATGCGACGCTCAAAGCGTGGCGCCCAGCCGCCTTGCCCGTCGGTGAATTCAGGCTCCGGATCAAAGCCTTCCATGCCGCCACGGCGCACCTTGGTCAGGTTGCTGTCTTCACCGGCCAGGTTGCCCGGATGCTGGTTCTCAAAATCCGCATGTGCTTCAAGAACTTCACGCATCTGTTCGGCGTAGTTGGACCAGTCGGTCGCCAAGCGCAGGGTTCCACCTGGCTTGAGCACGCGTGAGGCCTTGTCGAGGAACGACTTCTTGATCAGGCGGCGCTTGTGGTGGCGAGGCTTGTGCCACGGATCGGAGAAGAAGATCCAGATTTCATCCGCGCTGTTCTCCTCGAGCATCACGTCCAGGACTTCTGGCGCATTGGCCTGGATGGCGCGGACGTTGCTGATGCCGAAGGACTCGACCTTCAGCATCAGCTGTGCCAGCCCTGGGCGGTAAACCTCGACGGCCAGGTAATTGCGCTCGGGATCATCCTTGGCTGCGTTGGCGATGCACTCGCCCAGACCCGTGCCGATCTCGACCACCAGTGGGGCGGTGCGGCCAAAAGCTTCGGCAGGATCTAGCCGGAAGTCGTCGGCCACCGAAGTGTCGGCAATTTTGCGCGGTGGCTCGATGACGTACTGCTCGGCATTGCGTTCCCACGCGCTGGCGCGCCGGCCTTGCAGGCGGTTGCCGCGGCGTACGAACGACACTGGCTCTGCGCGGAAAAGATTCGGGTCTCTGGGGGCAGTGCCGTGGGCTGGGCGCTGCTGATCGCTCGATTCGCTCATGATGATTAATCCTAGCTGAGCCAAGGGCTCCACTGCTCGCCAGGGACTAGGGGATTGGACACCCTAGGGGATGATCCGGGGGATCACCTATGGCGTGAAGCCGGGCGGGGCTGAAGAATGAAATCATGACTGATTTAGTGCGAGGTATTCTCAACGTTATCTGGTTGGTGTTCGGCGGGCTCTGGCTGGCCTTGGGGTACGTTTTGGCCGGCATCATCTGTTGCTTGCTGATAGTGACCATTCCCTTTGGCATCGCTTCCTTCCGCATTGCCGGATATGCGCTGTGGCCATTTGGCCGCACCGTAGTTGACCGGGGGCCAGTCGGGGCATTCTCCACTTTGGGCAATGTCATCTGGGTGGTCTTCGCAGGCATCTGGATTGCCATTGGACACGTGGTGACCGCTATTCCGATGTTCGTATCGATCATCGGCATCCCGCTGGGAATCGCAAACTTGAAGATGATCCCGATTTCCCTGATGCCGCTGGGCAAAGTTATCGTCCCTTCGGACTACTACATTGCCGGCATGAAGCGCTAGCTGCCCAGACACGGCAACGGCCGCCGTCCCTTGATCGGGATGGCGGCCGTTGCCAATTAATGCCGAGCGGACGGCTAGCTCTTGAGGTACTCATCGTGCTGTCGATGGGCTTCTTTGACCTCTTCGCGGATCTTATCCACGTCCTTGGCCTTGTCTCGGTATTTCTTTTCCATGGTCTTCAAGTAGGCTTCTTCTTCCACTAGCGCACGATAGATGCGCTCGCGCTCGTTTGCATCAGCGGTGTAGGTCAAATCCGTGTAGCTGTTTGCGTGGCGCCGCAGGTTGCCAATGGCAGTTTGCGCTTTGCCGGCCTTGCTGAACAAGGAAGCCAAGACCGTCACCACCAGCACACCGATGATTACGCTCAGGGACAGGCCCGTGCTGATTTCGATCACGTGGACTGGCTCTCCGCCGTTGACAAATGGCAGATTGTTTTCGTGCAGCGCGTGCAGGATCAGCTTGACGCCGATGAACGCGAGGATGGCTGCCAAACCGTAGGAAAGGTAGATCAAGCGGTCAAGCAGCCCATCAAGCAGGAAGTATAGCTGGCGCAGGCCCATCAGCGAGAAGGCGGTTGCCGTGAAGACGATGTACACGTTCTGGGTCAGCCCGAAGATGGCGGGAATCGAATCCAGTGCAAAGAGGATATCTGTTCCGCCGATGGCCACCATGACCAGCAGCATTGGGGTCAGGACCTTCTTGCCATCAATCTTGGTGAACAGCTTGTCGCCGTCGTAGCTGTCGGTGGTGTGGAAGAGCTTCTTGGCGATGCGGATGATGAAGTTGTTCGCTTCGTCCGATTCATCATCCTTCTTCAGCAGGTTGCCCGCGGTGAGCAGCAGGATCAGGCCAAAGAGATAGAACACCCAGGCAAACTGGTTGATCAACGCGGCACCGACAAAGATGAAGGCCGTTCGGGCGATGAGGGAGAAGACGATGCCGAAGAGCAGGACCTTCTGCTGGTCTTCGCGCGGAACCCGGAAACTTGCGATGATGATCAGGAAGACAAAGAGGTTGTCAACGGACAACGCTTTCTCCGTGATGTACCCCGCGAAGTACTCGGCGCCCATATCGATGCCGCCGAAAACCAGCACGACCACACCGAAAATCAAGGCGAGGCCGACATAAATGCTCGACCAGATTGCAGCTTCCCGAAGGCTGGGTACGTGCGCCTTGCGAATATGGAAAAAGTAGTCGAAGGCGAGAAGCGCCAGGATGACGGCCACTGTAATGGCCCAGATTAAAGGAGAAACTTCCATAGGGTTTCCTACTTTCGTAAGGCGCGCAAGCACGCTGTCGAGTAAGTCTCTTCGCCTGCCCGGAGGCTGGCCGCAAAACCCGGTGGATCTACGAAGATCTACGTATTGACGGGTCAAGCGCTTAGGAATACTCCCTTACGTGCTTCCAGCCTAACCTGATCTGATGTTCTGAGGAAAGTTCTTGTCTTCTAAATGTCGTTGTGAACTGTAATGTACTTCGTTGCCTTGCGCTTGGATAGGTGCTGAGGGCAATTCGAAGATTCGGATGTGCACTAAAGCGTTTTTCGCATTTTGATGCTGGTGGTCTCGTAGCCCAATGATTCATAGAGTCCGCGGGCGGCAGTGTTGAACCCGAATACATTCAGCCCTAGAGTTTCTGCGCCTTGGGATCGGGCATAACCTTCAGCCAGGATCATGGCCTGGCGGCCAAAGCCGTTGCCGCGGTGCTTCGCGTCGACGACGATGTCCCATACCCACCACGAGGCAAGATCCCCTGAGGCGTCGCATCCGACCCATATGTATCCAACATTGCCAAGTGCGGAGCTCTCCAGGGTGAATACCGCATTTGTTGCGCTGGGCAGTCCATCTGGGAAGGCGCGCGCCATGGTGCCGTACGCGTCTGCCTGCGCTTTGCTTTCCGTGACCCCGGCGGCGAGAAGGTCTGCGATGTATTCTGCAGCGCTCCTCTTCATCCATGACGAAAATTGTTCTGCAGCAAGTGGAAGAAGTGTAAGCGGCATATTCGGAGTCTAGCTGGCTGTCCGGGTTACTGCTTTCGCGAAGCCAGGATTTGTTCTCGCAGAATATCTGCGTGGCCACAGTGTTGTGCCAATTCGCGCAGCATATGCAACAGCACCCATCGGACGGGTAGTGGTCCGCGGCGGTTGCCGGGGAAAATGTCGTCACCCGATTTGCCGCTGAGCGCCTGGCGGGATTCTTCCAGGGCCCGGGTGTAGTCGCGCTGCACCGTTTCGATGGTGTCTGAGGTTTTCAGCGCGAATGACTCGTCCGGTGTGGCGGCGATTCCCAGTTCTGACCGGCTCTTACCGGTGGCGGCCTCGCCGAACCACACGCGTTCAACAAAGGTTGCGTGCTTGACCAGCCCAAGCAATGTGGTTTTGGACCTGACCAAGCTGGCCCGGGCTTCGCCTTCGGTGAGTCCGTCGAGGCACGTCATGAGCATGAGGCGGTGCTGATCAATGAATACCTGCACCATGTCGTCGTAGCCGAGCTGGTAGATGTCATGCGAATCCGGGTTTGGCATGCCTCATCCTAACCGGAGGAGTTGCCCGTGGCGCGGATTTTCGAGTTGCAGGCAAAGCGATAAAAATTTTTCGAGAATCTAGTTCTAGGCGGAATAAGAAGGCAGCGAGTAGAGTTGAGTTAAGTACACTCAAGTTTATGGGTTCACCCAACAAGGGAAAGGATGCGCGTGGACACCAAACTCACCACCAAGAGCCAAGAGGCTCTCTCAGCTTCCGGCATGAACGCTTCAACGGCAGGAAATCCGCAGATTGAACCTGCGCACCTGCTCAAGGCATTGCTGGACCAGCGCGACTCGGTCGCCGTTGCCTTGCTGAAAACGGCCGGGCTTGATGTCGACGCGCTCTCCGTTAAGGCCAGTGCCACAATCAGCGCGTTGCCTACAAGCTCAGGAAGTTCTGTAGCCCAGGCCCAGTTCTCCCGCCAACTACTGCAGGTAGTCGGCAACGCCCAGGAAACCGCCACCGAAATGGGCGATACCTATGTTTCCACCGAACACCTGCTGATCGCCCTCGCCGCCGACCAGTCGAAGGCCGGCGAAGCGATGCGGGAGTTCGGGGCAACGCGCGAGCTGCTGGTTGGAACCTTGCCGACCATTCGCGGTGACCGCAAGGTAGATAATCCCAACCCCGAGGCCACCTTCCAGTCCCTGGAAAAGTTTGGCACCGACATGACAGCGCTGGCGCGCTCGGGCAAGCTGGATCCGGTCATTGGAAGGGACCGCGAAATCCGGCGCCTGGTGCAGGTATTGTCGCGCCGCACCAAGAACAATCCGGTGCTCATCGGTGAGCCGGGCGTGGGCAAGACAGCTGTAGTCGAAGGGCTGGCCCAGCGGATGATCGCTGGGGATGTGCCAGAGTCCTTGCGCGGCAAGACGCTGATCTCCTTGGATTTGGGCGCGATGGTCGCGGGTGCAAAATACCGTGGCGAATTCGAAGAGCGCCTGAAGTCAGTGCTGGAAGAGATCAAATCTTCCGATGGCCAGATCGTGACCTTCATCGACGAGATCCACACCGTGGTTGGTGCTGGAGCCTCGGAAGGCGCCATGGACGCAGGCAACATGCTCAAGCCGATGCTGGCCCGCGGCGAGCTGCGCCTGATCGGTGCAACCACCTTGGACGAGTACCGGGAGAACATCGAGAAGGATCCGGCTCTGGAACGCCGCTTTGCCCAGGTGTACGTCGGGGAGCCAAGCGTGGATGACACCATCGCTATCCTTCGAGGACTCAAGGAGCGCTACGAAGCCCATCACAAGGTGTCCATCGCCGACTCTGCGCTGGTCGCTGCGGCATCGTTGTCCAACCGCTACATCTCGGGACGGCAGCTACCGGATAAAGCCATCGACCTTGTTGATGAAGCCGCCAGCCGGCTGCGCATGGAGATTGACTCCGCTCCGGAGGAAATCGACGAGCTGCGCCGCGAGGTTGACCGGTTGACCATGGAAGAGCTCGCTTTGTCGGATGAGAAAGATCCAGCTTCGGTGGAGCGCCTCGAAGCCCTGCGCAAGGACATGGCAGACAAGAAGGAAAAGCTCGATGCGATGAACTCGCAATGGGAATCCGAGAAAGCCGGCTTGAACCGCGTCGGTGATCTCAAGGTCAAGCTCGATGAACTGCGCGGGCAGGCGGACAAGGCGCAGCGCGAAGGCGATTTGGAAAAGGCGTCCCGGCTGCTATACGGGGAGATCCCTGCGCTGCAAAAGGAACTCGACGCAGCAGCCCTGGCTGAAGCAGACCGTTCTGCGCAGCCGAGCATGGTCGCCGAGGAAGTCACCGCGGATGACATCGCCGAGGTGATTTCGGCCTGGACCGGCATCCCTGCCGGGCGCATGCTGCAGGGCGAGAGCCAAAAGCTGTTGGACATGGAAGAGATCATCGGCCAGCGCCTGATGGGGCAGAAGCAGGCAGTGTCTGCCGTATCGGATGCGGTCCGCCGCACCAGGGCCGGCATTGCCGACCCGAACCGGCCTACCGGATCCTTCCTGTTCCTTGGCCCAACCGGCGTGGGCAAGACCGAGCTTGCCAAGTCCCTGGCGGACTTCCTGTTTGATGACCCGCGTGCCATGGTGCGCATCGACATGTCGGAATACTCCGAGAAGCACGCTGTTTCCCGGCTGGTCGGTGCTCCGCCGGGATATGTCGGCTACGAGGAAGGCGGACAGCTCACCGAGGCGGTGCGCCGTCGCCCATACTCGGTGATCTTGCTCGACGAGGTCGAAAAGGCCCATCCAGAAGTCTTCGACATATTGTTGCAGGTGCTCGATGACGGCCGGTTGACCGACGGCCAGGGGCGCACGGTGGACTTCAGGAATACCATCTTGATCCTCACCTCCAACTTGGGTTCGCAGTTCCTGGTGGATCCCGCATTGGAGGACGAAGCCAAGAAGAGCGCCGTGATGAACGTCGTCAACGCGTCATTCAAGCCGGAATTCCTGAACCGACTGGATGAGGTGATCCTCTTTGATCCGCTGAGCATCGAGGAACTGGGCAATATCGTCAAGCTTCAGATCGATTTGCTCTCGGAGCGCCTGGCCGAACGCCGTTTGACCTTGGAGGTAGACCAGGGGGCGAGCGAATGGCTGGCCCTGACAGGCTACGATCCCGCCTATGGAGCTCGCCCGCTGCGTCGACTTGTCCAGCGCGAGATCGGGGACCGGCTGGCCAAGGAGATCCTTGCCGGCACCGTGCAAGACGGGGACATCGTTCAGGTGTCGCTGGATGAGCCCGGTGACCAGCTGAAGGTGCAGAAAAAGAGCTAGCTCAATATGGCCGAGGGCGTGAACAGGATCCTGTTCACGCCCTCGGCTTGCACTGCTTGAATTCAGCTAGCTCTCGGTGGTCTCTTCAGCCTTTTGGCTCTCATCGTCGGAGTTCCCATTGTCGGGTTCCGAAGAATCTTCATCGGTTGCGTTGTCCGTTGCCTCTGGTGGCAACAGCGAGGTGCGCACGTTCCCTTCAGCCAAGCTCAAGAAGCAGGACACGGCGCGGTCGCCCTGTTCCCAGGTGCTCTGGGAGGGACGGGAGAAGTGATAGGTCCAAGTGGAGTCGAGGCCAGCGCTCGGATCCAGCGAGACCGACTTGCACAGGTCCTCTGACTGGGTGAGCAATTCGCTGGCGCCAGGGTAATCGGTTCCGGAGACCTCAAAAGAACCGATCATCTGGGCATTATGCGCTGAATCGCAGGTGACCACGGTTTGGGCATCCAGCGGTGAGTCAAACCCGCGCAAGCAATCACCCAGCTGCAACTGTGCAGGGGGCATTTCGGTAGCGATGACCCCATCAAGCCCCGGATTTTCATTGCGTTCCACGTTGTTCGCAACGGGCGAAGCGGGGGGATCTATGATGCGCAACACCAAGAAAACCAGAGCAGCGGCCAGCGCCAAAACGGCAATGACCAGGAGGGCCCACTGGCCACCATGCCGTTTGGGCTTTTCCGGTTCGGGCTGCAATGGCGGTAAAGCCGCCTGCGGCTCGGGCAGATTTTCTTCCACCACCTGCTGAGCTCCTTCATGGTCGGGGGCGTTCAGTTATTCGTCAGCTCAATACATAGTCGTTGGACTAATCGACAGTCTAGCTGTATCGACGGGTGTTGCGTTCAGCGCTCGCCGGTGAATCATGTTAACCTTTAATTACGAAAGAACTGATCACATATTCGGGGGCCTTCATCTAATTAGATGGACCACCTCCCGACTCTACTGAAAAGAGGGGGTCACGCCATGGGGCGCGGCCGTCAAAAGGCTAAAGCACAGCGTCAGGCGCGAGATATCAAGTACTACTCGCCGTCCACTGACCTTTCGGCACTTGAACGCGAGTTGGGCGTTCAGTCCGATCATCATGCTCAGAACACCGAGCGTAATGATTCATCGTATGACGAAGAATATTCGGATTACGACGAGCTGACTAAGAAGTACTCGCGAGACGACGACGAGGATTAGGTTCCTTTTCTGAGACCGGGAGTTCTTGGCTCGGAGTGCCACAGCTAGAGCACGCAGTGGTACAGCTCTTCAGTACATTTTGCGACATGCCGCAGCGACTAAGCTAGATTAGCTTTAAGTCGTTGCGGCCTTTGTCGTGTCCAACAAGCATGAGGTGGAACGTGAGCACCAAAGAAGAGCTAGCCATCCAGATGGCGCATCACTCGGCGATCCGCTCGATGCAGCGCATAGTGGAGCAACAAGCGCCAGCGTCACCAGAGGATGAAGCCCGCGCCGGGGTGCAGCAGATGCTGAACTCAGGCAGCGTCCTGGTGGTCACCGGCGCCGGTGTCTCCACCGATTCGGGCATCCCGGATTACCGCGGGCCGAACGGCTCGCTGCAGCGCCACCGTCCGATGACGTACCAGGAGTTCCGCTACCGCCCGGAAGCGCGCCAGCGCTATTGGGCCCGAGGCTATGTCGGCTGGCGCCATATGGACAAGGCCGAGCCGAACCAGATCCACCGGCGGCTGGTGCAGTGGGAACAAGAAGGAAAAATTACCGGCATCATCACGCAAAACGTGGATGGCCTGCACCAGCAGGCTGGATCAAAGCGGGTCATCCCGGTGCATGGGGATTTGTCTACCGTTCGATGCCTGAACTGCGGCTTCAGCGAGGACCGCCGAGACTTCGACGTCCGTCTTGAGGCAGCGAACGAAGGATACCTCGAAGCGGTAGAGATCGACCCTTCCGCAGTGAATCCCGATGGCGACGTGGAGCTGCCTCAATACCTGATCGACCAGTTTGCCATGGTCCGCTGCTTGAACTGTGATTCCTATGCCTTGAAGCCAGATGTGGTGTACTTCGGGGAGAGCGTTCCGCCTGAGCGCAAGGAACTCATGGCGGCGCTGGAAGCAGAATCCAGCGCGCTGTTGGTCCTCGGGTCATCACTGGCCGTGATGAGCGGCTACAAGGTGCTGCTGAACTTCGTCAAAAGGGAACTGCCAGTAGCCCTGATTACCAACGGGCACGTGCGTGGGGAACAGAAGGCTACCTGGCGCTGGCGAGTTCCGCTGGAAACCGCGCTGTCCCAGCTGACCTAGAAGCTCGGGGCCCAGGGTTTCAGGGCCGGCAGTCGTATCACAGCGGACAGGCCACCGGCAGGCCGGGGAGCAAGCCGGAAGGCTCCTCCATGGGCCTGGACCACGGCGGCAACAATAGGCAGCCCCAGGCCGCTTCCCGAGGATTTGATGCTTCCGATGCGTTCCAGGCGGTGAAAAGGCTCCAGGATCAGCTGGGCCTGTTCCGCGGTGAGCACTTCGCCATCATTTTCAACGGTAATCTCGACCATGCTCCCATCAGATCCGGAGCAGAGCCAAGCCTTCGAATTCGAGTAGGACAGCGCATTGCGAACCAAGTTGGCTACTGCATGTTCCAACAGGTCGGCATCGGCTTCCACCGCGGGAAGATCGCCGAGCTGAATGTCGAATTCGAGGCCGCGGGTGATCGCCTCGGGAAGGTATTGCTCCACCAAATCCTCAAGCAGCAGCGAGAGGTCTATGGGCATCTTGGCCAGGCCATTGGACTGGGCGCGCGAGAGCGTGAGCAATGAATCCACGGAACGCTCGGCCTTGGCCGTGATGTGCTGCAGGCGTTGGATGAACTGCGGCCCGGGGAGCTGCTGGCTGGGACCCACCTCCAAGGTGGTGCGCAGCGCGGCCAAAGGGGTGCGCAGTTCATGGGATGCATTCGCCGCGAATCGCTGCTGCTGAGTGATCTGGTTTTCGAGCCGGTCAAGCATGGAATCCATGGCGTCGGCCACGTCGGAGAATTCAGTGCGTGGACCATGAAGATGGACACGACGGTTCAGATCCCCTGAGCTGACCGAATTCGCGGTCCGCTGCATGCGTGCCAGCGGGCGCAGCAGATGTCCTGCCAAGAACCAGGAGCCGATGCCGCTGCCTGCTACGAGGAAGCCCAGCGCCCAAAGCGCCCGCGGAATAAAAGCCCTGGCCAGGTCCTTGCGGCTCGGAGCGAATTCGCCGAACTTCGTGTTCAGCACCCCATCGGGGATATAGCGAAGCAGGAAGAGGTAGACCAGGGCGAAGAGCACTGCACCTGTGCCAACGACGAGCAGGCACATGGTGATGCTCAGCTTGAGCCTGGCGCTGAGGCCACGGGGCCGATCGACATTGTTCATGCAGAAAATTCCGGGTCAACAAGCCGGTAGCCGACACCGGTCACTGTTTCAATGGGTGTTGGCTCTCCGAGCCTCTTGCGCAGCGAGGACATGGTTACGCGGACTACCGCGGTGAATGGGTCTGCGTTCACATCCCAGGCCTTCTCCAGCAGTTCTTCGGAGCTGACTACGCCGCCATCTGCTTCCATCAGAATCTGCAAGATGGCAAACTGCTTCTTTGAGAGGTCGATTCCAACGCCGTTGCGCTGCACAGTGCGCTTAAAGGGATTCAGCGTGATGCCGCGCAGCTCC
The DNA here is from genome assembly GCF_001302565.1 of Glutamicibacter halophytocola. Classification (NCBI taxonomy): domain Bacteria; kingdom Bacillati; phylum Actinomycetota; class Actinomycetes; order Micrococcales; family Micrococcaceae; genus Glutamicibacter; species Glutamicibacter halophytocola. The sequence continues at coordinate 2,810,288 of NZ_CP012750.1, read as the reverse complement.
ATGACTGGAGGGGCGCTCACCGCCGGGCGCCGGGAGAGCGCATGAAGCCGCAGGATGACTTCCTTGAGCGCAAACGGTTTGGTCAGGTAGTCATCGGCGCCAGCCTCGAAACCCGAGATCTTGTCATCGAGCCGAGTCGCCGCGGTGAGCATGAGCACCCGGGTGCCCAAGCGCTTCTCGTGCAGCCATGCAACAACCTCATCGCCCGACGGGCCCGGAATATCGCGATCGACCACCGCCACGTCATAGTCGTTGAGCGACAGCAGCTCGATGGCACGGTGGCCGTCCATGGCCACATCCGCCGCAATGCCTGCCTGCTGCAGCCCCTGTTGAACTGCCTCGGCAATATACGGTTCGTCTTCGATGAGCAATACTCTCATGGTCTTATCCTAGGACGGTTCCGAGTACTCGGCAGCAGCTAGGAAGCGGCGCTGGGGCGCATCGCCGGGCACTGCCCCTGGGGGTCTGCCGCCAGCTCATAGTGCCAGAGCTCGTTGGCGTATCTCTGGCACAGCCCGAACCGCTGGCCCTTGCGCGAGAGCCAGTCCGCGGCAACTGTCGGGCCGACATCAACGGCATTGCCGGTGACATGCGAGGAATCGTCCGGGGATGCCACCCACTTTGAGGCTTCGGCTTCACTGCCATATTTGGCTATCGCCTGATCCAGCAATTCCTGCTGGTAGCCGCGTGAACGCCAACCGGAGGTAACCCAGAAATCCTTGATGCCCTGCTCCTTGGCAGCAGCGGCCGCTTCCTGAAGTGCCTCGCGCAGCTGGGGATCCAGGTTGCTGATTGCGCGATGGCTGTCATCGAAGGGGCTCACCTGGCTCTCGCGCAGCTCGTCGTCCTCCGAGGCCGTGAAGATCGTCTTCACTGCCTTGGCCCCGAGATCGGCGGTAGCACTCGTGCTGGTGGTCAATGCAGCGCAGGAGCCCAGGAACAGGGCCGCGATCGCGATAAGCACCGTGGAAATCATGACTCGTGTTTTTCTCATGAGCCAAGAACATCAAATCAGGTGTTAAGCCAGTGTAAAGAGTGTTGCGAAGAACTTCTCCGCTATCCGGCGGCAGCGAATCTTATGGGGGAGGCGATGAAAGCCAAGGCCAGCACCGTCATTGCAATTCCAATCCATGCACAGATGCGCCGCAGCGGTTCCAGCCGGCCAGCAGCGGCGAAGCCCAGCAGGCACCCTGCTACATTGGTGGCCAGGTCCGAGGTGTCGGAGCTTCCCACCGCCAGCGTGTACTGCAGGATTTCAAGCAGCAAGGACAGGCCGAGCCCGGCTGCGGCCGCCTGCACCCAACGCAGCCGGGGCCACAAAAGCCGGAGGTTCAAGCCGATTGGGATGAACAGCAGCAGATTGACGAGGCTTTCCTTCAAGCCGCTGGCAGCAAAGCGCGCATCGGCAATGAAAGGCAGCAGCTTGATTGAACGCAGTTCGCCGCTGCCCAGATGCGGCAGGGCCAGCTTGAAGAGGATGATCCACGCGAGGAAAAACAGGTACAGCCCGGCGAAGATGAAGCTCCGGCGGCGAAGCTGGGAGGCTTCTGCTGGTTCGGCCATGGCGGAATTACTCCGTGGATAAGCGAACACCGGCAGACCAGAAAACTGGTCCGCCGGTGGATTCGAAGCTCTGGGTGCTACTTGGCGTAGGCCCCGGTCAGCAGCACGGCGCCACCGTCAACACCCTTGGCGCCCTGGACGAAGTCCAGGCCAGCCTCGGCAGCCGATGGATCCAGGTTCTCAACCTGGCCCATAACCCATGCGCCCATGCCAGCAGCGTTCAGCAGCTGCACAGCGCGGTCGGCCACGGCCTGGTCAACGATCGCCACCATGCCAACGCCCAGGTTCAAGGTGCGCTCCAAGTCAGGCTGCGGCACGTTGCCCAGGGAAGCAATGGTGGAGAACACTGCCGGCAGTGCCCAGGTCGAACGGTCCACGCGGGCCATCAGGCCCTGTGGCAGCACGCGGGCCAGGTTGGCGGCCAGGCCGCCACCGGTGACGTGGCTGAAGCCGTGCACGCCGAAGTTCTCGCCGTCGTTCAACTCGCCAATCAAATCCAGGCAAGCGCTGGTGTAGATGCGGGTTGGCACCAGCAGCTCCTCGCCCAGGGTCTTGCCGAACTCGGCCACCTCGCGGTCCAGCTCCCACTTGGCGTGGGCGATGACCCGGCGCACCAGCGAGTAGCCGTTGGAGTGGATGCCCGAGGAAGCCATGCCGATGACCACGTCGCCGGCACGCACGCGTTCCGGGCCCAGCAGCTGGTCAGCCTCGATAACACCGGTGGCGGCACCGGCCACATCGTACTCGTCCTCGGCCAGCAGGCCAGGGTGCTCAGCGGTTTCGCCGCCGACCAGCGCGGTGCCGGCGAGCTTGCAGCCCTCGGCGATGCCGCGCACGATGTCGGCAATGCGCTCCGGAACCACCTTGCCGGTGGCAATGTAGTCGGTCATGAACAGCGGCTTGGCGCCCACCACGACGATGTCATCAACGACCATGCCGACCAGGTCCTGGCCGATGGTGTCGTGGATGTCCAGCTTCTGGGCAATCGCCACCTTGGTGCCCACGCCGTCGGTGGAGGTCGCCAGGTAGGGCTTCTTGTAGCCGGTCAGGAAGGAGACATCAAAAAGCCCGGCGAAACCGCCAACCCCTCCGACGACGCCGGAAGTGTGCGTGGCCTTGATCGCACCCTTCATCAACTCAACGGCGCGGTCACCGGCCTCGACGTCAACGCCGGCACCGGCATAGGTGATGGAAGTTGGCTGATCATTGCCGCTCATGGCAGAGGGTTCCTTTTCTGTCGTGAGCACCGGTTCTCCGGTGCCGCTTGCAACGAGGTATATGGGGGAGGACGGTCGGGTCTAGCTGGCGTTTTCGAATTCGGAATCCGGGCCGGGCTCGCAACCTGGCTGGTTGCTGCGCTCCAGCAGGTTCTTTCCGCGGCGCTCCTCATGCGGCAGCGCGATCGGGTAGTCGCCGGTGAAGCACGCGGTGCACAGGCGCTCGCGTGGCTGCCGGGTGGCTTCGATCATGCCGTCTTCGGAAATGTAGGCCAGCGAGTCGGCGCCGATGGAGGTGGCGATCTCGTCCACAGCAGCGCCATTGGCGATCAATTCGGCGCGCGAGGCGAAGTCGATGCCGTAGAAGCAAGGCCACTTCACCGGAGGCGAGGAGATCTTGACATGGACCTCGGAAGCACCGGCTTCGCGCAGCATGCGCACCACGGCGCGCTGGGTGTTGCCGCGCACGATCGAGTCATCGACCACTACGACGCGCTTGCCGCGCAGCACGGTTTCCAGGGCGTTGAGCTTGAGCTTGATGCCCAGCTGGCGCAAGGTCTGGGAAGGTTGGATGAAGGTGCGGCCCACGTAGGCGTTCTTCACGAATCCGTGGGTGAAGGGAATGCCTGATTCCTCGGCGTAGCCGATGGCTGCCGGGGTGCCGGATTCCGGAACCGGAATGACAATATCGGCTTCCGCATGGTTTTCGCGGGCCAGCTGGCGGCCCATTTCCACGCGGGACTCGTACACCGAGCGGCCGGCAATGGCAGCATCCGGGCGAGCCAGGTACACGTACTCGAAAACGCAGCCCTTGGGGGTGGCCTCGGCGAAGCGGGTGGAGCGCACGCCGTTTTCATCGATGGCGATCATTTCGCCTGGCTCGATTTCGCGGATGAACGATGCGCCCACGGTAGCCAGGGCAGGCTGCTCGGATGCGACGACCCAGCCGCGGTTCAAGCGGCCCAGAACCAATGGGCGAACGCCGTGCGGGTCACGCGCAGCGTACAGGGTGTCTTCGTTCATGAACACGAAGCAGAAGGCGCCTTCGATTTTTGGCAGCAGTTCCAGCGCGGTTTCTTCCAGCGACTGGCCCTCGATGCCGCCGAGCAGGGCGGTGACCAGGGCGGTGTCGGTGGTGTTGCCCTGGGCGATTTCGCCGCGGACCTTGCCGCCGTCGGCCTGCTGCTTGGCAGCGACCATGTCGGCCAGATCGGCGGAGTTGGTCAGGTTGCCGTTGTGCGCCAGGGCCACGGTGCCGGTCTGGGTTGGGCCCAGGGTCGGCTGCGCATTGGCCCAGTGGCTGGCGCCGGTGGTGGAGTAGCGGCAGTGGCCGACGGCCAGCTGGCCGCTCATGGAATTCAGCGTATTCTCGTCGAAGACCTGGGAAACCAGGCCCATGTCCTTGTAGACGTTGATGCGGGCGCCATCGCTGGTCGCAATGCCCGCCGATTCCTGCCCGCGGTGCTGGAGGGCGTACAGACCGTAATAGGTCAGTTTCGCAACCTCTTCGCCAGGAGCCCAGACGCCGAAAACGCCGCATTCATCCTGCGGCCCCTTCTCGCCTGGAAGCAGGTCGTGATTTAAGAATCCATCGCCACGCGCCATGTCAGTTATTCTCTCATGTTCTGGTTTGGTCGACACCGACCGTTTGTGTGGTGGGTGGCGGCCAGGTGCGCGGCCGCCCGCTTTTCAGTGGAAGGGAAAAGCTGCCTAGCCTGGTTGTCCGCTGGAGTCAGTGTCCTCGGCCAGAGGAACTGCCAGATGCTTGGTGGATTTACGCGAGGTGAAGCGATCTATGATCACGAACACCAGCCCGCCGATACCCACACCCAGTCCAGCACCGAACATTGCAAAGAATCCGGAAGCTGATGCACGGGTGTACTCCTGCGATGGCTCGCCGAGCAAGCCAATGACCAGGCCAATCAGCGCACCAAGTACGACGAAGGTCAAAATGAATGGCCAGAATTTGGGCGCCGAGTGAATTTGCACTTCGACACTTTGATCTGCAGATGTCGGGGTAGCGGGGTGTTGCTCCATACCCTTAAGGGTACTCAATAAGTGGTAGGTGCGCGGACAAGTCTGCCCTAAGTCCGGAGGCGTGCAATTGCCCAGTTTGCAATGCATCGGCCCATGAGGTTAGGCCGGTAGCCAGTGAAAGCCAGAGTTCAGCAGGCATTTCGACCACATTCGGCGGGGTTCCGCGGGTATGCCGGGGTCCGGCTATGCACTGAGTCACACCAAAGGGCGGGATGCGCACCTCTACGGAATTGCCCTCGGCACGAGAGGCTAATTCCTCCAGCAGGTAGCGAACTGCCATGGCCAGCACCGGACGGGCTATTTTTCCTTGTCCCTGCCCGGCACCAGCCCACTCGCGCACCGCTGCGCGCCCAGCAATTTCGTCAACGCGTCGCTTGATTGCCATGGGGTGATGCATCTCTTTCTCTCGATGACGTAAAACCGTCACATTTGCCTGGACTTGATGTGGGGTGCGGAACTCTGTAAATCAGAAATCGGCCCCAGCCAACTGTAGTCCAGCAGCCCGTGCGCCGGCAGTGCCTCCAACCGGTTGCAGCTGCTGGCGCAAATCGCGATAAGCCGCTTCCTCGATGGCCGAGAATTCGTGCAGCAGCGATAGGGCCAAAAGGTCGGTGCCCCGCGAAGAGCCATCGAGCATTTTGATGGCCACAGTCAGCGAATTGGGTGCCGCCATGGCCAGCACGCCTTCGGCACCCAGCTTGGCTATGGCCCCGGTCTGTTCGATGACTTCGGAATTGGGATGGCCCTTGCCCCGAACGGCCCACGGGTGATTGCGCATCGCGGCGACAACGCGCTGGGCTTCTTTCTGCTCGGAAACAACGAGCTGCTGGAAGCCGTGGGCCAGGCTCTTCAACGACATCTGGACGGCCGGTGCCCCGCAGCCATCAATCCCGGTGAATGGCAGCGGGCCGCAAAATTCTTCAAGGACCGAGCGCGCCATCCGCTGCACGGGGTGATCCGGATCAAGATAGCCAGCAGTGCCAGAACCTGAGGCCTTCGCCGCGAGCAGGAACCCGGCATGCTTTCCGGAGCAGTTGAATGCCACTGCGGACTTTGGCAGGTGCTCAAGGGTCATCTGCGTCCTGGTTGCCGAATCCACGGGCCAGGATTGCGGGCATTGCAGATCCGATTCATTCAGCCCCGCCGATGCGAGCATTCGCCGGGCAACGTCCTGATGGGCGAAGGTGCCGATATGGCTGGCACAGGCCAGGGCCAGCTGCTCGTCGTCGAGCTCGGCGCCACAGCGCAATGAAGCGATGGCTTGGAATGGCTTCACCGCGGACCTGGGGAAGATCAGCGCCTCGGGGTTGCCCAGGGCCATGAGAGTTGTGCCGTCTGGCCCCAGCACCACTGCGGCGCCATAGTGGCGGGATTCAGTGACGCCGTTGCGGCTCACCTGTACCAGCTGCGCGCAATCGGAAATATCCATTGGTCGGTCCATTCCCCTAGTTTATTCGCGTGGGAGGGCCGTGCCGCGTGGCGGGCTGCGAGCCAGTAGCCGATGCGGGTAAAAGCACAGGCTCAGCGGATGTCATAGACAGCATCCACCGCCGGTTTCTCCGGTAAACTCGGGCGAGTGAAGGTACTGGTTATTGGCCCAGGCGGCCGTGAGCATGCAATTGTCCGAGCACTGAGTGCAGACCCCTACGTCAAAGAAGTCCATTGCGCCCCCGGCAACGCCGGCATCGCGCAGGATGTCACCACCCACAACATCGACGCGCAGGATCCTGCCGCGGTTCTCGCCCTGGCTCGCGAACTGGCCAGCGACCTGGTGGTTGTCGGCCCGGAAGCGCCACTGGCTGCCGGTGTATCCGATGCATTGATCGAGGCTGGCATCCCCGTCTTCGGTCCTACCAAAGCTGCAGCGCAGCTTGAGGCATCGAAGGCTTTTGCCAAGAACGTCATGGCTGCCGCTGAAGTGCCCACCGCCATGGCCCACGTGGCCACTAACCGCGAGGAAGCAGCCAGCGCGCTGGATGACTTCGGCGCACCGTATGTGGTCAAAGACGATGGCCTGGCCGCTGGCAAGGGCGTTGTGGTCACCTCGGACCGCGATGAAGCACTGGAGCACGCCGAAGCCTGCTTCGCAGCCGGCGGCACCGTGGTCATCGAGGAATTCCTCGATGGACCGGAAGTTTCGCTCTTTGTCATTTGCGACGGCAAGCATGCCGTTCCGCTCTCTCCTGCACAGGACTTCAAGCGCATCTTCGACAATGACGAAGGCCCGAATACCGGCGGCATGGGTGCCTACTCGCCGCTTGAGTGGCTTCCAGAGAACTTTGTTGACGAGGTCATGGACCGCGTCGCCTACCCAACCCTGCGCGAAATGGAAAAGCGCGGCACGCCATTCACCGGCGTGCTGTATTGCGGCCTGGCCGTCACCAAGCGCGGCATCCGCGTTATCGAATTCAATGCCCGCTTTGGCGATCCGGAAACCCAGGCCGTGCTGGCCCGGTTGAAGACCCCGCTGGGCGGTGTCTTGCTGGCCGCTGCCAAGGGCCAGCTGGATGACGCAGAGCAGCTGAACTGGTCGCCGCTCACCGCCGTGGATGTTGTTATCGCCGCCGAGAACTACCCGGATACCCCGGTCAAGGGCGCAGTGATTTCCGGTTTGGATGCAGCCAACGCGCTGGAGAATGTGCACGTGATGCACGCTGGCACGTCTGCTGACGCCGAGGGCAACATCATCGTTTCCGGGGGACGTGTCCTGGCAGTAGTCGGCCTGGGCGATGACCTCGCAGCCGCTCGTGCCACCGCCTACGCCGGTGTCGCCCAGATCAGCTGGGACGGTGCCCAGTCGCGCACCGACATCGCGCTGAAGGCCGAACGCGGCGAAATCGTCGTTGCAAAGCAAAGCAAGTAGAGGACCAGATAGCTATGGCAGGATTCCAGACCGAAGTTCTCGACCTTGAGGGTTGGGACCATTTCTACTCGGGCAAAGTGCGCGACCTCTACGTGCCAGCTGGTGCGAGCTTCGAAGAAACCGACCGCGTACTGGTCGTCGCTTCGGACCGCATCAGCGCCTACGATTTTGTGCTCACCAGCGAAATCCCGGACAAGGGCAAGGTGCTGACGCAGCTGAGCCTATGGTGGTTTGAACAGCTGGGCGACTTCGCCAACCATGTGATCTCCACCGATGTACCAGAGGCTGTAGCCGGCCGCGCCATGGTCTGCAAGAAGCTGGAAATGTACCCCATCGAGTGCATCGCCCGCGGATACCTCACCGGTTCGGGCCTGGCCGAGTACAAGGTCTCCAAGACCGTGTGCAGCCTGCCATTGCCTGATGGCCTGGTGGATGGCTCCCGGCTGGAGCCTGTATTGTTCACCCCATCGGCCAAGGCCGAGGTCGGGGAGCACGATGAGAACATCACCTACGAGCAGACCGCCGAGCGTGTTGGCAACGATGTGGCCGAAGCATTGCGCGAGAAGACTGTTGCGCTCTACGAGCAGGCCGAGAAGATTGCCCGCGCGCGCGGCATCATCCTGGCGGACACCAAGGTAGAGTTCGGCGCGGATCCTGCGACCGGCGAGATCACCTTGGGCGATGAGGTGCTGACCCCGGACTCCTCGCGTTTCTGGGACGCCGCGGCCTACCAGCCAGGCCAGGCCCAGCCGAGCTTCGACAAGCAGTTTGTGCGCGACTGGCTGACCAGCAGCGCATCGGGCTGGGATAAGAACTCCGGCGAGCAGCCTCCTCAGCTGCCGGCTGAGATTGTCGAGAAGACCCGTGCCCGGTACATCGAAGCCTACGAGCGCCTGACCGGACAGAGCTTCACCGCCTAGCACCGGCAGCCGGCGCAAAAAGCAGCCCCTGTCGACTCGGAAGTATTCCGAGTCGACAGGGGCTGCTTCAGTCTGGACTTGATCAGACCAGCGAGTCCTTCCACGCCTTGTGCAAGGCGGCGAAACGGCCCTCATCGGCAATCAGCTGCTGCGGGGTGCCGTCTTCGGAGATCTGCCCATCGTGGACCACCAGGACACGGTCGGCGATCTGAACCGTAGAGAGCCGGTGGGCGATGATCAGAGCCGTGCGGTTGCCCAGCAAAGTCTGCAGGCCGCGCTGAACTGCCCGCTCCGACGGGATATCCAGCGAACTGGTCGCCTCGTCCAGGATCAATACCGCCGGATCCGCCAAGAAGGCGCGGGCAAAGGAGATCAGCTGGCGCTGCCCCGCGGAGACTCGGCCGCCACGCTTATTCACATCGGTGTCGTAGCCTTCAGGCAGGTCCAGGATGAATTCGTGGGCGCCTACGGCTCGTGCAGCCGACTGGATGTCCTCAAGGGATGCTCCAGGCCTGCCCAGGGCAATGTTCTCGGCAACCGAGCCCGAGAACAGGAACGCTTCCTGGGTCACCATCACCACATGCCGCCGCAATTCCCTGTTGGACAGCTCGTTGATCGGCACCGAGTCCAGTTTCAGCGTGCCTGAGCGCAGATCATAGAAACGGGCGATGAGCTTGGCGAGGGTCGACTTGCCTGCGCCGGTTTGCCCGACGACGGCGACTGTTTGGCCTGCTGGAATGCGCAGATCGAATTTGTCCATGATGATCGGGCCGTCGCCATAGCCGAAGACCGCGTCCTTGAATTCGAGCTCGCCGGCCACTTTGCCGATGCTCTTTGGCTGTTCCGGCTCGCGCACGGTCGGCTCTTCTTCGAGAAGTCCCGAGACCTTTTCCAAGGCCGCTGTGGCGGACTGCAAGGAAGAGTAGAACATGGCAATGTGCTCAACCGGCTGGAAGAGCCGCTTGGATGCCAAGAGGATGGCCACCATGGCACCGACTTCCATGGAGCCGTTGATGATGCGGAAGCCTCCGTAGGCCAGAAGTGCCGCGACCGTCAGGTTGCCAATCAAAACCAGCCCCGGCTGCAAGATGCCGAAGAGGTTGAAGGAGCGCACCGAGTTGTCCCGGTATTTCTCCGCGATCTGCTGGTAGTTCTGGTCGTTGGCGCGTTCCCGGCGGAAAGCCTTCACCGCGCGAATGCCGGTCATGGTTTCCACAAAGGTGGAAATGACCTTCGCGGAAACAACACGGGATTCCCGGTACAAGACTTCGGAACGGCGCTGGTACCAGTAGAACAGGATGGCTACCGGCACGGCCGCGATGCACACCACGAACCCGCTTTGCCAGTCCAGCAGGAAAATTGAAAACAGCGTGAAAATGATAAATACGCAGGAGGACGCCAGCTCGGAGACTCCCTGGTCCAGCAGCTCGCGCAAGGTCTCCAGATCCGAGGTCTGGCGGGAAATGATGCGGCCGGACGTGTAGTTCTCGTGGAATTCGAGGCTGAGCCGCTGGGTATGCCGGAAGACCTGCTGGCGAAGATCCAGCAGCATGGCCTGCGAAATTCTTGCCGCGGAGTTGATGTACCAGGCCAGCAGGACCCCGCTGAGGATTGCGCAGACGATGTATCCGGCGCCGGTGAGCCCCAGGGCGCCCCAATTGCCCTCGCGGACCTGGGGCAAGGTCCAGTCGATGGCAAAGGCGATGATCACCGGCAGCATCACGCGGGCGGCATTGGAGACCAGGACCAGCGCGACCGTGAGAATGAAGAGCTTTTTCTGCGGCAAGGCGAGGGTGGCCAGCAATCGGAAGGAGCGCTGGCGCACCACCTTGCGCTCAGCGGCCGAGAGCTTGATGGAGTCCTCGTTGGTGACGCCCAATGGCTTGCTCATCGTGAGGCCTCCTCGGCGATTGGCAGTTCTTCGTCATCCAGGCTTGCGATGACAAATCGATAGTGCTCGTTGGTGCTCAACAGGTGGGTGTGGCTTCCGACCGCATCGATGCGTCCGTCGCGCAGCAGGGCAACCCGATCTGCCAGCATCACGGTGGATGGGCGGTGAGCCACAATCAATGTGGTGGTTCCGGCCAGTACTTCCCGCAACTTCTCGGTGACCAGTTCCTCGGTGCGCACATCGAGGGCTGAAAGCGGATCATCGAGCACCAGTACGCTCGGACGAGCCGCAATGGCGCGGGCCAGGGCAATGCGCTGGCGCTGGCCGCCGGAAAGCGACAGGCCCTCTTCGCCGATGAGCGTATCCACGCCTTGCGGCAGCGAGTAGGTGAAGTGCGCTTGGGCTACATCCAGTGCTTCGGTGAGCAGTGCTTCGCGCTCGTGCTCGTCCAGGGACGCGGGTGCGCCCAGCAGGACGTTGTCCCGTAAGGTGCTGGAGAACAAGGTGGTGTCCTCGAAAGCCACGGCAATTTCGGTGCGCAGCTGGTCGAGCTCCCAATCCTTGACGTTTTGCCCATGGATCAGGACCTCTCCGGCGGTGGCTTCATGGAGCCGGGGGATGAGGTTCAACAGGGTTGATTTTCCGGAACCGGTGATCCCGACCAGGGCCATGGTTTCACCGGGGCGGATTTCCAGGTCGATGTCGGCCAGGATCGGCCGGTGGGTTCCGGCCGTGTCAGGGTAGGCGAAGCGCACGTGGCGCAGCTGCACGCTGCCATCACGCTCTCCGGGGATGCGGGGCTGTTCTGGAGAGACGATGTCGTTGGCCGAATCCATGACCTCGAAATGGCGGTCTAGTGCGGTTTTGGTGCTCAGCGTCATGCCCAGGAGCATGCCCATGCCTTCGACCGGTCCGGCGATGACTGCGGCAATGGCGAAGTAGGCCACCAGGGCGCCAACGCTCAAGGTTCCGTTGGCAACTTGGGCAATGCCGATGAACAGGCCAATGCCCAAAATGGTTTCTGGAACGGCGACAACGGTGAGCAGGAAACTTGCCAGGGTTTTGGCCTTTGCGATTTCGGTTTCCTGCAACGACTTCGCCTGGGTATTAAAGCCTTCGTAGATGTGCGGGCCGCGGCCGAAGGCCTTGATGACGCGAATGCCGTGCACTGATTCCTCTACGGCGGTGGCGAGGTCACCAGCCTGGTCCTGGCTAAGTCGGCTGGCGGCGCGGTACTCGTTGCGGAAGCGGTAGGCCTTGATGGCAATGGGGATGGATCCCAACAGGTAGAGCAGGCCCAAAATCCATGAATGGGTGAACATGAGAATCAAGCCGGTGATGACGGTGACGGTCTCCACCACCAGCATCATGGCGCCGAAGGCCAGCCATCGGCGCAGAAGCGAGAGATCCGACATGGAACGCGAGAGGAGCTGGCCGGAGCCCCAGCGCTCGTGGAAGGCGACGGGAAGGCGCTGAAGATGCTTGTAGAACCGAATGCGCATCTTCGTTTCCAGCCCGGCGGCTGGGTTCAGCACGAATTGGCGGCGCAGGAAGATCAGCAGGGCCTCGACGAATCCCAGGGCTGCCACGATGGCAACGGAGATCCAGACCTCGGATGAGTCCCCGTCCCGGTGCAAAACCGAGTTCACCAGCCAGGCCAAAACCTGGGGGATCACCAGGGCGATGATGCCGGCTCCGAGCGCGCAGAGGAAGCCGCAGAAAAGCCGCGGGAGGATTGGCTTCACGAACGGGTAAAGCCGCTTCAACGTTGCTGAGAGGGGAACCGGATCTCTAGAATCGGCCTTTTGTGCTTGCGCCACGGTACCCCGCATTCATCCAGAAGTTAGACAGAGCTTCAGCTTACCGCCAGTGGTTGAGAGAATTCAATCGATTTTCTCATTTGGGAAAGAAATGCTTCAGATGAGGTTAAAGGGAATCCCGGCGCCGCACGATATTCCGTGCAGCACCGGGATCCAGAAGATGGATTTCGCGGCTACTTTCGCCCGGTGAGTGTCACCAGGATGGCTTCCGGCGGGCAGGCAAAGCGGATTGGCGCGAAGCGGGAGGTGCCCAGGCCCGCCGAGACGTTCAGGGGAACACTGTTGCCGGCGTACTCCCAATCGCTCAGGCCACGGGCGCGCCACGTCGGCAAATCGCAATTCGAGACCAACGCGCCATAGCCAGGAATGCAGACCTGGCCGCCGTGGGTGTGGCCAGCAAAAATCACGTCGGCTTGCGCCTGGGCGAACTGGTCCAAGACTCGCTGGTAGGGCGCGTGAGTCAGCGCAATGCGGACGTGGGGAGCCTGGCTGCTGGTCGAGGACCCTCGTGGCCAGCCTGCGAAGTGATCCCGGTCGATGTGCGGATCATCAACTCCGGTCAAATCCAGGCGCAGTCCATTCAGGACCATTGAATGCGAACGATTGGACATGTTGACCCACCCGGCAGAGCCGAAAGCGCGGTGCATCTCTTCAAACGGAAGCTGATCCCGGGATGACGGGTTGGGGATGCCGTCGTTGCGAGCGAAGTACTTGAACGGGTTTTTCAGCTTGGGCGCGTAGTAGCAGTTGGATCCCGGGACGAAGGCTCCAGGGAAAGCCATCAGCGGTTCCAACGCCTTGACCAGTGAAGGGACACCCTTGCGGTGGCTGAGGTTGTCTCCGGTGTTGATGATGAAGTCGGGGTTGAGGTCTGCAAGCTCGCGCAGCCATTGGATCTTGGTTTCCTGGCCCGGAACCATGTGGATATCCGAGAGGTGCAAGACCTTGATGTCCGAGGCGCCGCGGGGCAGCACGTTCAGGGTTTCGCGGCGCAACCCGAATTTCTGGGTCTCGAGCATGCCATAGCCAACTAGTGCACCACCTAGCGCCAGGGCTCCACCGGCAGCCAGCGCTGTGGTACCGGCCGCATGACGTAGTGCTGCAGCAAATGTTTTGTGTTCAACCATGACCTGTCTGCCATCGTCCTTTCATGCCCGGGGGCAACTTCTGGTGAAGTCCGCTATTGCCAATCTAGACCGAAGGCCGCGTTCAACCAAAGTTGAACGCGGCCTTCAACGGCGCTTAGCTAGTCGTCGGATTTCTTTCCGTTGCCCTTGCCATTGCCATTGCCATTGCCGTTGCCGTTGCCGTTGCCATTGCCATTATCCGATTCATTATTTCCGGAATCAGACTTCGACTCATTGGATTCGGACTGGTCTGCTTTGGATTCCTTGTCCTTGTCCTCGGAGTCGGACTTGGAATCCTCCTTGGAAGAATCCTCTTCCTTCGGTTCAGGCTTGGGGGCAGGCTTGCTGCGAGGCGCACCGAAGCCGCTGCGATCGTACTCCTGGACTGCTTCCTCCATGAAGTCCACCCACAGCGGAGCTGCGTAGGTCGAGGAGTCGAGCGTGCTTGGGGCGCGCTCATCATTGATCATCGATCCCTGCAGGGTGTTCGCTTCTTCAGCGGCAGTGGCATTAACTCGGCCAACCCAGGCAGCGGTGGAAATGCCGGTGGTGTAGCCGACGAACCACGTGGAGGTGGACCAGTTGTTGGTACCGGTCTTGCCGGCGATTGGTCCGGCGACTCTGCCCTTGGACACGCGATCCGTGGCGATCTTCTTCAGCGTGCCGTTCAGATCAGCGATGTAGGTCGGATCAATTTGCTGCGAGCAGGATTCCTTCTTGACCTTGTACTGGTTGCCGTCCTTGTCTGTGACGCTGGTCAGCGCACGTGGCTCGCAATATTCGCCCTTGTTGGCGAAGGTGGCGAAGGCGGCAGCCTGTGCCAGCGGAGCGACCTTGGGCGTACCGATGACAAACGATGGATGCTCTGGCGAAAGCTCTTGAGGCTGGCCGCTGTCCAAATCGCGAAGCCCAACGCTATTGGCAAAATCGGTGATGTTGCAGAGGTCGAGCTTGGATGCTTCCTGGATGGTTGCGGAGTTGATGGACCACTTCAAGCCGTAGTCGACAGTCATGGGACGGTAGAAGCCACGCGACGCGTTCAGGGGCTGCCAAGCTTCTCCACCACCGGTGACAGTCTGGCCGCCAGGCAGGCACGAGGCACGCCACTTGTGGCTAGGAGCGAAGTAGGGCCGCTTGGCATTGATGGTGTCGTACATGTGATGGCCCTCTTTGAGCCAAGCCAGCGTGGTGTACGGTTTCATCGTCGAACCGGCCTGGAAGCCGCCAGCGCCACCCATGGACTTCTCCACAGCAAAGTTCAGCATGGTCTTTGCGGTGTTGCCCTTTTCAGCACCATAGGTGGTGTTCTGGGCCATGGTCAGGATATTTCCAGTGCCAGGCTCCACCGAGACGATCGAGGAGAACACATCCTTATTGGACTTGGCGTTCGGGTCGATGGACTTGCGAGCGTCGTTGGCAGCCTTCTTGTTCAGCTCGCTATTCAAGGTGGTCTTGATCGTCAGGCCGCCGCGGTACAGCAGGCCCTCGCGGTCTTCCTTGGTCTTGCCGAACGTGTCGTCGCCCAGAATCAGGTTGGTGACGTAATCACAGAAGTATGCGTTGTCTTTGGCCGCTGAGCAGCCCGATGGGGAAGTGCTGGGCTTGAGCTCAAGTCCGGACTTCACCGCGTCGTCATACTCTTTTTTATTGATCGCGCCGGTGCGGTACATGTTGCCCAGCACCTTATTGCGGCGGTCAAGGGAACGCTCTGGGTTGTTGATCGGGTTGTAGACGTTCGGCAGCTGGACCATGCCAGCAAGCATGGCCGACTGCTGGACGTTCAAGTCCTTGGCATCCACAGAGTAGAAGCGCTGTGCGGCAGCCTGTACGCCGTATTCGCGACCGGAGAACAGCACGAGGTTCAAGTAGCCTTCGAGGATTTCGTCCTTGGACATTTCCTTTTCGATGGCTACCGCGTACTTGAGCTCGCGGATCTTTTCCGAGTAGTCCTTGTTGCCGGACACGGTGGTTTCCTCGGAACCGGTGAGCTCCTGGTTGTTCACCAGGAGGTTGTTCACATACTGCTGAGTCAGGGTAGACGCACCAGAGCGCGAAGTGGAGGTCAGGTTGCCGACGATGGCTCGGGCGATGCCCTTGGGGTCGACACCGTTGTGCTCGTAGAAGCGTTCATCTTCCACCGAGACGATGGCCTTGCGCATATACGGCGAGATGTCATCAAGTGACACAGGTTCGCGATTCTGCTGGTAGAAATTCGCGATGGTCTTGCCGTTGGCGTCGACGATCGTTGACGGCTCCGAAATCGGAAGCTTCTCAAAGGAGCTCGGGAGTGCGCTGACGATGTTGTTACCGGTGGTCAAACCGGTTTTTGCGATCGCCGCTACGGGCACGAGCATACCTGCTGCGAGCACACCACACAGGGCGCTGATTCCAAAGAATGCAACGACTTTCCCAAGGGTGGTGGCGGTATCAAAAAAGGGGGACTTCTTGGCTGCCATACCCACTAGTTTACAAGGACGCGATAACGTATCCAGTATGACTAAATGGGAATACGCCACTTTGCCACTTTTGATTCACGCAACAAAGCAGATTTTGGACCAATGGGGGGATGATGGTTGGGAGCTGGTTACTGTAGTTCCTGGCCCCAACGGCTCATCGCCGGTGGCCTACATGAAGCGTCCAAAAGAGTAGCCAAAACATACTTCCTTAAGGAGAAAAAGCCCATGCAAGAAGCGACTTCCTCGCGTGTCGAAACGCGCCTGGCTGAACTGGGTTATGCCCTGCCAGGCGTTGCCAAGCCCGTCGCTGCCTACCTGCCAGCAGTCACCACCGGCAACTACGTTTACACCTCCGGCCAGCTTCCGCTGATTAATGGTGAACTCTCAGTTGTGGGAAAGGTCGGCGCAGAGGTTTCAGCAGAAGAAGCCAAGGCCCAGGCACAGGTTGCCGCGCTGAACGCACTGGCAGCCATCAAGGCCGAAATTGGTGACCTAGATCGCATTAAGCGCATCGTGAAGGTTGTCGGTTTCGTGTCGTCGGCACCGGAGTTCACCGGGCAGCCAGGAGTCATCAACGGAGCTTCCGAATTCTTCGGCGAGGTTCTTGGCGACGCAGGCCTGCATTCGCGTTCGGCCGTTGGCGTTGCCGTGCTTCCGCTGGATGCACCCGTCGAGGTTGAGGTCATCGCCGAATTTGAGTAGTTCACCTCAGTTGCCTGTTGCGCGGCCTGCCAAGGCTTTCCCTTGCGGGCCGCGCAGCGGCATGGTGCGCAGAGTCTTTGATCTGCCGCCACACCAGATCCCTACGGCCGAAAACTGGTTCACCTTCGGCTCCCGCACCCCCCGCTCACCGCGCCGCGCGTCGTCCGTGTGCCTGGTGCGGGACTGTTCCAAGGGCGTCGAGACCTACCTGACCTTTCGGCCTGGAGGCTCCCCGATGGGCAACGTGGCCTTCCCCGGCGGCAGCCACGAGGCCAGCGACCGGGCAACCTATCAATGGTTCGGACCGAGCCTTTCGCAGTGGTCCAAGCGCATGGACGTATTGGACCAGCAGCTGGTCCAAGCGCATATCGTTTGCGCCATTCGCGAGCTCTTTGAAGAAACCGGAATCCTGCTGGCGGGTA
The DNA here is from genome assembly GCF_001302565.1 of Glutamicibacter halophytocola. Lineage (NCBI taxonomy): Bacteria > Bacillati > Actinomycetota > Actinomycetes > Micrococcales > Micrococcaceae > Glutamicibacter > Glutamicibacter halophytocola. Next base: position 2,793,270 of record NZ_CP012750.1, on the reverse strand, counting down.
CCGACGAGCAATCCATCATCGAAATGACCGACCCCGAAGAGTGGATGGGCGCCCGCGAGGCGATTGCCGGCCAGGATCTTCCATTCGATGAGTTTCTTCGCCGTCGCGGCCTGGGGCTTCGCACCGATTTATTGCGGCCGGTCTCGCACTGGCTGAATCCCAACTTTGCCCTGCGCAGATTTGATACCTGGTACTTCGCAGCCACCGTGCCCAACCGCCAAGAGGCGACGCTGCTTCGAGGCAAGGGCAAATGGGGCGGGTGGCAGGTGGCCAGCGGCGTGTTGGCCCAGCGAAACACCAGCGAGCTCGGCGACCTGGTGGGGCAGCCCAATACCGTGGGCCTGAACTTCTCGCGGATCAGCTACCCGGCCGTGGAAATGATGCTCGAGGCAATGTCCGAGGCCAACGGGGTGGTGGCGTATTTGTCGCGGGCGCGGTCCCTGGATTTGAAGCACCCCGACTTGCTGGTGCGCGACGGCATTTACTATCTGGAGGTTCTGGGCTCGATGAGTGCCGAATCCTCGCGCCCCTGGCAGGCCGCCGCGGGCCGCCAATGAATTAGCTAGAACAACATAAAAATAGTGTGGGCCGAAGATCCAAAAGGATCTTCGGCCCACACTATTTTGACTGGCTTAGCGTGAACGCTGGCGCAGACGCTGGATGTCCAGAATCACGACGGCGCGTGCTTCCAGGCGCAGCCAGCCGCGCTGTACAAATTCAGCCAAAGCCTTGTTTACGGTTTCACGCGATGCGCCAACCAGCTGGGCCAGCTCTTCCTGAGTCAGCTCGTGAGCGACCAGGATGCCGTCGGTTGCTGGACGGCCGAAGCGGTCAGCAAGATCAAGCAGAGCCTTGGCAACACGGCCAGGAACATCGGAGAAGACCAAGTCCGCAAGGGACTCGTTGGTGCGGCGCAGACGTGCAGCCAGAGCCTGCAGCAGCTGGATCGAGACCTCAGGGGAGTTCAGGATCGCCTTGCGCATGTTCTCGTGGCTCAAGCCAGCCAGTCGGGTTTCCGACACGGCGGTTGCAGTCGCGTTGCGTGGGTGTGGATCGAATAGGGCCATCTCGCCAAACAGTTCGCCTGGGCCAAGAACAGCAATCAGGTTTTCGCGACCATCCGAAGAGGTGCGGCCCAGCTTGATCTTGCCCGAAACGATGAAGTACAGGCGGTCGCCCTGATCGCCTTCACGGAACACCGACGCACCGCGGGACAGATCAACCTCGGTCAATTCTTCGGTGAGCGCGGCGAATACTTCATCACCAAGCGACGCAAACAGTGGCGCGCGACGCAGTACCTCGATATCCATTAAATCTCCTGTCAACAGTAGTAGGCGCTTACTTCATTGTGCCGTATTCAGTAACAATGTGACAGTTTCCACACGTGGTTTCACCGAGAAAATGTTGAACGTCACGCTCATTCGGCCAAAACTCGCGAATATGCTCGCAGAAATCCATCAGCTTCTAAGGGTACCTTGGGTTAATACAAAGTATTTGAATGCATTGGAGTCTTGGTGCTCGGAATTTTCAGCTGGCTCGACGTAGTCATCTGCGCTGTTTTGCTGACCTTTTTCATTATCGGACTTCGCCGCGGTTTTCTCTTGACCGTTGGCGACATGGTGGGCCTCGTTCTGGGAGGTGTTGCCGCGTTCTTTGCCATCCCGCTGGTTTCCACTTTCGCCAACAACCCCTGGTGGCGTGTTGCGCTGATGGCCGCCACGGCTGCCGTGCTGATCATCCTGGGCCAGGCGCTGGGCCGGGTCATTGCCACCCGCATCCGGCACTGGATGAACGTCGATTTCCTGCGCTCTGCAGACCGCATTGCCGGTGGCGTGCTCTCGGTGCTGATTACCGCCACGATCATTGGCGCGCTGGCGTTTTCCACCTCCAGCATGGGCATTCCGCGCCTGTCCCTGGAAATTGGAAAGTCCACCATGATCCAGGCCATTCGCGGCGCGACGCCGCCCTTTGTGAACTCGGCCATTTCCTCGGCCCGCTCCAAGGTGATCGCCGAAACCCTGCCAGCATTCCTGGAGCCCTTTGCGCCGCCGGTGGCCCAGCCCATGGACACCGACTGGGTGGCCACCGATCTCCAGCGGACCGCAGCGGAATCCGCCGCCAAGGTCTCGGGCACGGCAGTGCAATGCGGTGTCAACCTGACCGGTTCGGGCTTTGTGGTGGCTCCAGAAATGGTGATGACCAACGCCCACGTGGTGGCCGGTCTTGGGGCAGCCACCGTGGAGACCGGTCGTGACGGAGTTCACCGCGGAAAGGTGGTCTACTTCGATCCCGAGACCGATATCGCGCTGCTGTACGTGCAGGGCTTGGAGGCCCCGGCCATTGACCTGGCCGATGAGGATCTCACCCGTGGCGACGCCGCGGCGTTTATCGGCTACCCGGCTGGTGGCCCCCAGCAGATTCGCAGCGCCATGATCGCCTCGCGGGCCAACGTCTCGATCTCCAATATCTACGGCACCGACCCGTCGCGAATTTCCGTCTACCAGATCACCGCCGAAGTGGCCCAGGGCAATTCCGGTGGCCCGCTGGTGGATGAAAGCGGCGAGGCCGTTGGCTTGATCTTCGCGAAGTCCCGCAGCGACGAGCAGGTTGGATTCGCCCTGAGCCTAGAGGAGATGGAGCGCGCCATGGAGCTCGGCGGATCGCAGCGCACCTCGGTCAAGACCGGGGACTGCATCGCCAACTAGCCAAAGGGGCAAATTATTTGCCCAGCAGGTACGCCAGCTGTTCCACGGCCAGCTTGTAGCCGTTGACGCCAGCGCCGACGATGATGGAACTGGCCACCGGCGAAATGTAGGAATGGTGGCGGAATGCCTCGCGCTGGTGCACGTTGGAGATGTGGACTTCAATCGTGGGCAGCTGGACACCACTGATGGCATCTGCCAAGGCGACCGAGGTGTGGGTGAAGGCTCCCGGGTTCATCACGATGCCCACGGCACTGGTACGAGCTTCATGAATGGCATCGATGAGCACCCCTTCATGATTGCACTGCAGGGCGCGCAGCTCAAATCCGTGCGCGGCGGCAGCATCACGGGCCAGCTGTTCAACATCGGCCAAGGTGTCATGTCCGTAAATCTGCGGCTCGCGGGTGCCCAGGAGGTTCAGATTTGGCCCGTTGAGCAGCAGGATCGTGCGTGGTGCGGTGTCAGTCATGGACTCAAATCTAATGCAAAGCGTCGTGAACCACGGCAATTGTTTATTGATGAATGAGAAAAAACGCTGCCGCCGTGCAGAACGCGAACAGCGTTCTGCCCGGCGGCAGCGCGGGCGGTCCGGTGCGGACTACTTGCCCATGGATTGAGCGATCTGGCTCATCACGGTCGAGTCCGAGAGCGTGGTGGCGTCACCCACTTCTCGTCCCTCGGCCACGTCCTTGAGCAAGCGGCGCATGATCTTGCCGGAGCGGGTCTTTGGCAATTCGGGGACCACCAGCACGTGCTTCGGCTTGGCGATCGGGCCGATGTCCTTGCCCACATGGTTGCGCAGCGTGGCAACGACGTCCTCGCCTTCGGCAGGCTCGGTCTGCAAGATGACGAAGGCGACGACGGCCTCGCCGGTGGTTTCATCCTTGGCGCCCACCACTGCAGCCTCAGCCACATAGGGGTGCGCGACCAGAGAGGACTCGATCTCGGTGGTGGACAGGCGGTGGCCGGACACGTTCATCACGTCATCCACGCGGCCCAGCAGCCACAGGTCCCCGTCGTCGTCCTTCTTGGCTCCGTCGCCGGCGAAGTACATGTTCTCGAAACGGGACCAGTAGGTTTCCTTGTAGCGTTCCATGTCGCCCCAGATGCCGCGCAGCATCGAAGGCCAAGGCTCGCGGATCACCAGGAATCCGCCTTCGCCGTTGCCCACCGACTCGCCGGCTTCGTCCACCACATCGATGCTGATGCCCGGGACCGCGACCTGCGCTGAGCCTGGCTTGGTGTGGGTGACACCGGGCAACGGAGCGATCATGTGCGCGCCGGTTTCGGTCTGCCACCAGGTATCGACGATCGGGGTCGGGTGCTCCTTGCGCTCGCCATTCTTGCCGTTGTTGGTGCCGATGACATCGCGGTACCACATCCAGGCCTCGGGGTTGATCGGCTCGCCGACCGAACCCAGCACGCGCAGGGAGGAGAGGTCATAGCCATCGGGAATCTGGCGGCCCCACTTCATGAAGGTGCGGATGGCCGTAGGCGCGGTGTACAAAATGGAGACGCCGTACTTTTCCACCAACTCCCACCAGCGGCCCTGGTGCGGGGTGTCCGGCGTGCCCTCGTACATCAGCTGGGTCGCGCCATTGATCAATGGGGCATAGGTGACGTAGGAATGGCCGGTGATCCAGCCGATATCGGCGGTGCACCAGTACACGTCGGTTTCCGGGTGCAAGTCGAAGGTGTCGCGATGGGTGACCGCGCCCTGGGTGAGGAAGCCGCCGGTGGTGTGGACGATGCCCTTGGGCTTGCCGGTGGTTCCCGAGGTGTAGAGCACGAATAGCGGGTGCTCGGAATCGTGGGCTACCGCGGTGTGCTCGGTGGAGGCTGCGTCCACCACCTCGTGCCACCACTTGTCCAGGTGGCCGAATTCCACTGGCTCGGCGTTGCGCTTGACCACCAGGACATTTTCCACGGTGTGTCCTGGAGCGGCCAGCGCGCCGTCCACTGCGGCCTTCAAGGCCGATGGCTTGCCGCGGCGCCAGGTGCCGTCGGCGGTGACCACCAGCTTGGCGTCGGCGTCGTCGATGCGGCTGCGCAAAGCGTCGGCGGAGAAGCCTCCGAAGACCACCGAGTGGATGGCGCCGATGCGGGCGCAGGCCAGCATGGTGATCACGGCTTCGGGAATCATCGGCAGGTACACGGCCACGCGATCGCCCTTGGCCACGCCCAGGGACTCGAAGGCATTGGCGGCCTTCTTGACCTCCTCGGTCAGCTGGGCGTAGGTGTAGGTGCGGGTATCGCCTGGCTCGCCCTCGAAGTAGATCGCAACCCGGTCGCCCAGGCCGTTTTCCACGTGCCGGTCCAGCGCGTTGTAGGCCGCGTTGAGCTTGCCTCCGACAAACCACTTGGAAACCGGCGCTTGCGACCAGTCCAGGGTTTGCGTGAAATCAGTATCCCAAGTCAGCACCTTGCGGGCTTGGTCCGCCCAGTAGCCCAGGCGATCAGCCTCGGCTGCCTCATAGCTGTCCGAACTGGCCACCGCATGGTCGCTGAACTCTTTGCTGGGGGCAAAGGCACGGGTTTCATTCGACAGGTTATCCAAGGTCTTCGAATCGCTCACGGGCTTCGCATCCTTCCGCGTAGTCATAGATATTCTCTGTGATCAAAGTTACATGCTTTGGGGTCGGCGGCAGTGGTTTGTGTCACCAGCAAGGGGAATTGCGGGTGAATTCTGCGCCGAGTGGTCATCGTGCCGCGACGAACTGCATCGGATTGCGGTGTCCGAGGGTGAAAAGTGCAGGTACTCATGGCACGATCTAAGCGTGGCGAATAAAGCAAAAATGGAAACCGAATTGGGGCTCAAGCGGCGGGCTCGCAAGATCAACAGGGTGCTGGCCGAAACCTACCCCTATGCGGTCCCGGAGCTGGATTTCGAGAACCCCTTCGAGCTGCTGGTCGCCACGGTGCTCTCGGCCCAGACCACCGACGTGAGGGTCAACGCCATCACCCCGGCGCTCTTTGCCAGGTTCCCGGACGCGCTAGCCATGAGCCAAGCCGAACGCAGCGAAGTCGAGGAGCTGATTCGGCCCACCGGATTCTTCCGCGCCAAGACCGACTCGCTCCTGGGCCTTTCGGCCGCGCTGGTGGAACGCCACGATGGGCAGGTCCCGCCGGAGCTTGCGGAATTGGTCAAGCTGCCCGGGGTCGGGCGCAAAACCGCAAACGTGGTGCTGGGCAACACCTTTGGCGTTCCGGGGATCACCGTCGACACCCACTTCGGACGCCTGGCCAACCGCTTTGGATGGACCGATGAAACCGACCCGGTGAAGGTCGAGCATGCGGTAGGGGAGCTGTTCGACAAGCGCGACTGGACCATGCTCAGCCACCGCGTAGTCTTTCACGGCCGGAGGATCTGCCACGCCCGCAAACCCGCCTGCGGGGTGTGCCCGGTAGCCAAGCTGTGCCCCTCGTTCGGCATTGGCGAGGAAATACCCGCCAAGGCAAAACAGTTGCTCAAGTATGAGCTCGCTCCCGGGCGCGAGGATCTTCTGGCAAAAATGCAGGCAGGTGCGACCCGGAGGCAGCTGAGAGCCGAAGGATATGGATTAGACGCATGAGCGCACGCAGCGAGTTGAAGCAGGTCGTCGCAAAACATCGAGCCACCGCTGGAGCACCCCAAAAGCTGCCCAACCAGTGGATCAACATGGATTTGGACAGCAACCCGGCCCGCCGGGCCGCGGTGCTGATCCTCTTTGGCGCTGCCGGCAACGCACCGCTTGCCGACCAGGCCCGCGCCCAGGACCTGGACCTGCTTTTTGTCGAGCGGGCCGCCACGCTGCGCAAGCACGCCGGGCAGATCGCTTTTCCCGGCGGCGGCATAGACCAGGGCGATTCGAGCGCCGCAGACGCTGCACTGCGCGAGGCCTGGGAGGAAACCGGGGTGGATACCAGCGGCGTCGAGGTGCTCGGCAATTTGAGCGAAACCGAACTGCCGGTCACCAACTTCCTGGTCACCCCGGTGCTGGGCTGGTGGCATACCGAATCCCCGGTCCATGCCGTTGACCCCGCCGAAAGCGCCGGAGTTTTCAGGGCACCGGTGGCGCAGCTTCTCGATCCCAGGAACCGGCTGACCGGGGTAGTGCAGCGAAACCAGCAGAAGTTCACCTCGCCGGCCTTCGAATTTGGCGACCGGATCATTTGGGGGTTCACCGCGATCGTGCTTGACCGGCTCTTCACGGAACTGGGGTGGACGCGCGCCTGGAACCGGCACCGGGAAATGCGCATGGCCTGAAGTCCCAGCGCCTATTTGGCCTCTGCATAGTTCGAGCAGATGGCTACGCTCACCGGGAAGCGCGGGGACGCGGCTCCAAAAAGGGTGCGTCCGGCCAGCATCGCCGCATGCTGTATCAGCTGCTTGAGCTGGTCGGCACGTTCCACAGGGCATTCGAAGACGATTTCGTCATGCACAAAAAATACCTGCTGGCACAGCTCGCCCCAGCCAGCTTGATGAATCAGATGGCGGGCATGGCCCATCCACACCAAGGCCCACTCGGCCGCGGTGGACTGGACCACAAAATTCCTGGTGAAACGGCCGCGGGCCCGGGCCGCAGCATCTGCAGCGCGCTGGGAACCTTCATCCGCGGTATCCCTTTGCGCCCGCATCCACTGCTCATCGGCCGGTGGACAGCCGCGTCCCAAAAAGCTCCGGACGCCAGCTCCTTGCTGCCCGGCCTGCGCCGCTTGCTCGACGAAGCGCATCGCCGCGGGAAAACTCCTGGTGAGCGCGGCTCCAACCGCCCCGCTGGCGCCTCCGCCACCGCCATAAATGACCGACAGCATTCCCAGCTTGGCCTCTTGGCGGGTGGACACCAACTTTGAATCCAGGAGCCATTGATACAGGTCATCTTGCTGGCCGGCCTGCTGCAATTGCTGATCGCCGGAGATTGCGGCCAGAATTCGCGGTTCGAGCTGGCGTCCATCTGCCACGACAAAGGTCCGTCCGGGCTGGGTGCGGACTACCTGGCGGATGGCGTGAGGCAATTGCAATGCCCCGCCGCCAGAAGCTGCCCACCGTCCGGAGACCACGGTGCCCAAGACGTAGTGGGGATGGAAACGGCCATTTTTCACCCATTGGTCCAGCCAGGTATCCCCGTGCGCACTGGCCAACCGGGAGAGCTTCTTGTAATCCAGAACTTGCTGGATCACCGGATGGCTGATCTGCTCCAGCTCCCAGGCACGGGCCGAACGCACCGCAAAACCGGCCTTATGCAAAGCCTTGAGCAATTCTTGCGGTGAATCGGGGTTCAATCCGGGGCTCTGCAGCGCGATCGCCAGCTCTTGGGCCTTGGCAGCCAGCTTTGGAGGGCGCGCATAGTCGGAGACCTTCTGGCCCAGCTGCTCGCGCAGCAAGGCACGATGGCCGGACTCATCCCATGAAAGCCCCGCATGCTCCATCTCGCAGGCGATCAGCGCGCCCACCGATTCAGCGTGAACCAGCAGCTCGAGGCGCTTGCGGGCCACCGCGTCTTGCGGCAGCGCACCGCGCTGCTGGGCATATAGCTGGATCAGGTCCGCCAGCGATTCGCCAAAGGCCGGCGTATCAAAGAGGGCATCCTGGTCAATGCGTCCAGCAACGGCCACTGGATGTTCAAGGTCAAAATCGGCGAGCTGCCCACTGGCCATGGGCGAGCGGTGCATGATGCGCTGGGCCAAGGACAATACGTGGGCCTTGGCAAGATAAACGCCAGCGGAAATCAGCGGCTGCATCCATGGGGTCGTGCGAAGCATTGCCCAGCGGGGCCCGAGCTCGGCTTCGGTCTGGGCCACAACCTGTGCAAAATCCTCTCGCGAGACCGGAAAAACTGCTCTCAAAGGCTGAGCTGAATCGCTGTCGCGGATGTCTATGAGGGCGTAGCCATCAGGATCAGGCGCGAGGAAGGCAATGGCACTCATATGTACATTGTGCCGTGCCGGGAGCAGATATCCCCATTTGGCTTGCACACGGGGACCAGCACTGTGCGCAAATGCCACGATCGATAAATGAAATGGCTAACTGGCTCCCCATCCGCGCTCCAAGAGCAGCACAACAACCGCTTCGTGATGACGCAGCTTGATGACCTGAGGACCGTCTTGTCGGCGGATCATGCGCCTGGAAGCGGGCCTGGAGCTGCTGATGAACCGGTCTGCACCATCGTCAGCAGCGATCCGCAGATCGTGGAATTGTGCGCAGCCGTTGCGGTTGGCGCCGCGGTGCGCATTGTTCAATGCACTGATCCGCAGGCCTTGAACCGGGCTGCTACCGGGCCAGTGCTCTGGGGCAGCGACATGGCTGGGCTGGCAGGCGATGCCGGGCACAGGGTCGATGTCCTGGCAGGGCTCGAAACCGCGGCCAGCGAGTTGTGGTCGCTGGCCAGCAGGTTCCCCAAAGCGCGGGTGGCGCTCCTGCCTTCGGCAGGACAGTGGCTCGGAGAATATCTGGGACTGTGGGCCATGCGTGCCGGTCACGGCCATACCCTTTCCTTGGGGGCGACCGCCGGTGGACTGGGAACCAGCACCCTTGCGTTGCTGCTGGCCCATGCCGGAACACTCAGCGGGCTGCGCAGCATAGTCGTTGACCTGGATCCGCATTCCCAGGGTTTGTGGCCGCGGGCCACTGCACGGCCGCCAACAGGTATCGGGTGGGAAGAGCTGCAGCATTCCGGAGGCAGGCTTGCGGCACATCAACTAGCCGAGACCTTGCCGCAGTTGCGCACTACGTCCGTGCTGACCTGGTCCCAGGCAACCGAGCACGAAGCAGTGGAAGAACAACTCATGATCCGCCTGCTGGCTGCCGCGCGCCAAGGCTTCGACTTCGTGGTGCTGGATGCCGGGCGCTACCCTCATCCGCAGCAGGGCGTTATCAACCAATTCATCAACCGGCAGGTGTACACCGCGCATGGCTCAAGCCTTCCTGCACAAGGCGAGGTGGTGCTCTGCGGAAAACAGCAACCGCGGTACGAGCCAGCCTCCAGCGCAGAAATACTTGGCACCTTTCCAACTTCTTCACGCATCATCAAAGCCGAAAGCCGTGGCGAATTGTTCGATAGCTTCAAATCCCGGGGCCTGCGCCAGTCGCTGGCAAACTTGCGCCTGCTCCCGCAACTTCAAGGCCAGAAACCATGAACTCCGGGCGACACAGCAAAGACAGCGGGATGATCTTTTCCGGTCACGCACTGAACGCCAAAATTTTGGAATCGGTGCGGGAAAGGGCCTTGCAATCCGGAGGGCAATTGGACGCGATCGCGCTGGCGGGGGCGGTCCACGATTCCGGGGCAGCGCTGGGATCGCAAGGCGCCGCTCAGTCCCTGGAGAGATTGCAGCACGAGGTCGCAGGGTTATCGGTCCTGGAACCTTTCGCCAGGATCCCCGATGTCACCGATGTGCTCGTTGACGGACAAGGCCAGGTCTGGACCGATTCGCCTCGCGGACTAGAGCTGACGGATTTCAAGTTTCCTTCGGCGGAACGAGTCCGAGAATTGGCCGTGCACCTGGCGACCTTGGCAGGGAAACGACTTGATTCGGCTAGCCCGTTCATGGACATGAGCCTGAAGAACTACCGTGTACACGCCGTGCTTCCACCAATTGCCACGCAAGGACCGCTGATCTCGATACGCGTCAAGCATGCAGCCCGCCTCGGCCTTGAAGAAGTATTGCAATCTTCCCTGCCATTTTGGGTTCCACTTTTGAAAGCAGTCATTGAGAAGCAACTGAATTTCTTGGTGACCGGGGGAACCGGCAGCGGCAAAACCACGCTGCTCCAGGCCATGCTTGCCCAAGCCGATGAACAACAGCGGTTGGTGATCGTGGAGGATTCCCAGGAATTGCAAATCAATCACCCGCACGCGGTTTCATTGCAAACCAGGTCAGCAAATGTGGAATCAGCTGGGCTGGTACAGCTCAAGGACCTCGTCGTCCAGGCCCTGCGCATGCGCCCAGACCGCCTGATAATCGGGGAATGCCGTGGTGAAGAGATCAGGGACTTCTTGGCAGCGATGAACACCGGCCATCAAGGTGCTGCCGGTACATTGCATGCCAATAATCCGGCGTCGGTTCCCGCCCGGCTTGCTGCGCTCGGCGCCTTGGCAGGCTGGAGCGTCCAAGCCACCTCACTGCAAGCGTCGAGTGCGCTGGACCTGGTCATCCACATGAGCCGCGGTGAGCACGGACGGCGCGGGCCGGTTGGACTGGGATGCCTTGAAACAGATGAGGCGGGGCGCATGCGCATGAGCACCCTGATTGACTTGCACAGCAATCGGCCTCTGACCGCGGATGGCCGGAAGATGGTGAAACAGAAGTTCGGAAATGCTCTCGCAGAGGATCTGGAAAACGAACTAGCCGCGGTGGGCAGTGCAGGGGAATCACCATGCTGATCTTGGTCCTGAGCGCCGCAGCCCTGTGGCTCTGGTTGCCCGCCATGAGCGGCGAGGCAAGCTTGTCAACGAAAAAATGGATGATGTGGCGCGGCCTCAGATGGCACAACCATGAACCGATGCACACGCTGAACGACGACGCCCGAATAATTCGAGAACTCTCCGCCTTGCTTCGCAGCGGCCTCGGATTCTACCCAGCGCTGGACGCATTATTGGAAGTTGAAAATGGCACGGGCAATATTGTCCAGGCATTGAAAGACCTGCGGGCAGTCCATCGATTGAACAACCAGAACAGCTACGACGCCAAGGGAGATAACCTTCCAGAGCATGCCGCCGTCCAGCGGCTGCACTGGTGCCTGCAGATCTCGCAGCGCAGCGGAGCAACCTTGGCAGAAGTTCTCGAGCGCCTAGCCGAGGACTTGGAATCAGCCTCGGTCGCCCAGCAGTCATTCGATGCCGCCATGGCCGGGCCCAGGGCTACGACGAAGCTGCTCACCTGGCTGCCACTAGTGGGGTTCGGCTTTGGCCTGCTGGTAGGCATCGACGTTCTCGGGACACTTCTCTCCTCATGGGCTGCGCAACTAAGCGTCGGCATCGGCGCGGTACTCTGGACGGCCAATAGGGTGTGGTGCCAGCGGCTGATGCATTCGACCTCGGCCCAGGCACTGTCATGAATCTCCTGATTCTGCTTTGCGCGGCCCTTTCCGCAGCTTTCATGCTGGGCACGGGCGCATCAGAGCGGGCGTCGAACCGCGGTAGCCCCGCAAAGGCAAAAGACCAGGGCCAGACTCAACATCACCCCATCGAATTGGTGCTGGACCTCAGCGCCAGCCTGCTGGAATCAGGGATGCCCATTACAGACATCCTCGACTTATTGGGAAGCAGCATCGACCAGTGCAAGGTCCTGCGCAGTGTCGCCCGGTGCCTGGAAATGAATCTGCCGTGGGACAAAGCGTGGGAAGCGGCACCAAGCTGGTTGGCTCCTCTGCGAAAATCATTGCATTTCGCCCATGCCACGGGTGCGCCAGCCGCAACCTTGCTGCGCAACACTGCGGCGCTGCAGCGTCGAGAACACACGCAGAAAGTGGCTCGTCTTGGCGCGCAATTCGGTACAAGGCTGGTCCTGCCCCTAGGCGCTTGCGCCTTGCCGGCATTCATCGCCCTAGGTGTTGTTCCGCTGATCATTGCGTTGTTCCCCAGCATGTAGCGGACCTGCAGCTTTTGATCGATGAGTTATACCCAGATCGCCGCGAACCGGAGCCCGGCCAGCGGCAAATGGCTGACAGTGAAATCACACCGTCAACGGCACCGAGGCCGTCGACAAAAGATATTGAGAAAGGTCAAAACAATGAACCGACAATTCCGCGAGATCATGGACCAGCTGAAGGACGAGCAAGGTTCCACTACCGCCGAATTCGCCATGGTCACCCTGGCTGCCGTGGCATTCGCCGGGCTGCTGATCAGCATCCTTTCCAGCGGCGATGTGCGTGGAATGCTGATGGGCCTGATCACCAAAGCCTTGTCGTTGTAGGTCATGAAGCTCAGTGATGACAAGGGGAGCAGCACCGCAGAATTTGCGGTGCTGCTCCCCGCGGTCGCGTTGATGCTGTCGTTGCTGTTGTGCTTTGGCGCCCTGGGCATCCAACAGATACAGGTACAACAAGCCGCGGGAGCGATGGCCAGGGAATTGGCCCGCGGTGAAGACCGGGCAACCGCGCAAGCCAGTGGGGTTCGGCTAGCGGGAAACAAGGCGAGTTTTGCTATTTCCACCGGAGGCGGATTTTCAAAAGTCACCGTCCGCAAATCGGTTCAGGTGCCCCTCGTGGGCAGTGTTCAAATACGCGGCGAGGCGAGTGTGGCTGTCGAATGAATCAACGAATTTCACATCTGGCTTCTGAGCGAGGCAGCGGTACCGTGGTCACCACCGCCTTGGTGATCATGGCTTTGCTGTTGGCCGGGGTGCTTCTTGCGTGGGTCGCTGCCGTGCATGCCGCAATGAACGCGGCGGCAGCTGCGGATCTGGCAGCCCTAGCTGGCGCGGATACGGCACGCGGACTGCGCCCGGGAGACCCCTGCGGCGTCGCGCGATCCCTTGCCCAGGCAAATAGCGCATTGCTGGAGTCCTGCATCGTCGAGCCCGATGGCCAGACGGTGGCAGTTTCGGCAAAAGTCCCAGTGTCGTTCCATGCCCTGGGAATCGAATTATATGCCGCTAGGGCCAAAGCCCGGGCAGGAGCGCCACCACTAGACCAAACCGAATAGCAGCCAGAACTGAACTAGCGGTGGTGGCGCGGCTCGACATCGTCCAAGACGGCGCTCAGCAAGAGGATCGCTCCGGCCTTATCCAGTGGATTATTCCGATTGCCGCATTTCGGAGACTGGACGCAGCTAGGGCACCCATATTGGCATTCACACGATTCGATAGCATCCCTGGTTGCACGCACCCAGTCGGTGAACCGTTCGAACCCGCGCTCGGCGAACCCTGCTCCACCGGGCTGTGCATCGTAGACAAAGATGGTCGGATGCCCGGTATCCATATGCAACGCGGTAGAGACACCGCCGATATCCCATCGGTCGCTGGTTGCCACCAACGGCAACAAGCCGATCATCGCGTGCTCGGCGGCATGCAGCGCCCCTGGGAACTGATCCACGGTGAGTCCGGCCCGTAGCAGCCTTTGCTCCGTCATCGTGAACCATACCGATTTGGTGTTCAGATCGCGTGCTTCAAGCTCCAACGGTTCCTCAGAGAGCACCTCATTGGATGCGACGGATTTTCGCTGGAACGAGACGACTTGAGTCGTGACGGTCACTTCGCCGAAATGGATATTCAGCTCCTGGTGGCTGCTATTCCGCTCTTCCGAATCTACTGCCACAGTGGTTAGATCCCGGGCAGTGGTGTAGTAGTCAGGATTCACCCGGGTCACGACCACTACGTGGTTTTGCTCGTCCAATTCTTCGACGTGGTAGCTCGCTCCCTGATGGACGTAAATGGCTCCGGGATGTGCCTGATAATGAGTTTGCGGGGAATCCATGGTTCCCAACAGGGCACCGGTTTCAGCATCAATAATGTCAACGGGGCCGCCGCCGTCGGCACGGATGGAAAACATCGCAGCAGCGTGTTGCGGGTGGGTCCAGAACCAGCCAGCTGGCCGCCGGCGCAGATAGCCTCGTTGAACCAGGGACTCCAGCAGATCTTCGGTGTGCGGGCCAAAGAGCCCAAGTTCCTCGGGGCGCAGCGGAGATTCCTGGGCGGCGGCGCAAAGGTGCCCGCTGAGCACGTACTTATTATGCGGATCAAAAACCGTGGCTTCCACACCCAAATCGAAAATAGCCTCGGGGTGGTGGGCCAGATAGGTATCCAAGGGATCTTCCGCAGCCACAAAGATGGCCAAGGCATCTTGGCCGGAGCGCCCCGCGCGACCGATCTGCTGGAAGAACGAAGCACGCGTCCCGGGCCACCCGGCAACGACTACGGCATCCAGCCCAGCGATATCGATACCCAATTCCAGGGCAGAGGTCGAGGTGACTCCAAGGAGTTCGCCGCTGCGCAGCTGCCTTTCCACTTCCCTGCGTTCAGTCGGCAGGTAGCCGGAGCGGTAGGCGGCTAATCGTACAGAGAGTTCGGGGGCGAATCGTTCTAGATGCTTCCGGGTGAGTGCTGCGATGGTTTCCGCGCCACGACGAGACTTGATGAAAACAATGGTTCGAGTGTGATCCGCCATGAGATCGGTAAGAATTGACGCGCTTTCAGCGATAGCCGTGCGGCGTACCGGCGCTCCATTCTCTCCTCGATGTTCCGTCAAAGGAGGCTCCCACAAGCCAATGACAAGCTCACCACTGGCAGAGAAGTCATGGGTTACGGCCTTGGCCGGCGCGCCAATGAGCCGGCCAAATGATTCTTCCGGGTCGGAGCTCGTCGCGGAAGCTCCAATAAAAATGGGGGAGGCGCCATAGTGGGCGCATATCCGTCGCAAGCGTCGCATCAGGTTCGCCACGTGTGCCCCGAAAACGCCCCGGTACGAGTGGGCTTCATCGATGATGATGTAGCGCAGCCGCTTGAAGAACCGAGACCAGGCAGGATGATTCGGCATGATCCCGCGGTGCAGCATGTCCGGGTTGGTGAAGACAAAATTTGCGTGCTGGCGAACCCAGGTTCTCGTGGCCTGGTCGGTGTCGCCATCGTAGGCAGATGCGCGCACGCCGGGGACATCGAGGGCCTGCACCGCGGAGAGCTGATCTGCAGCCAATGCCTTGGTCGGGCATATGTAGAGGACAGACGCGGCGGCATCCGCGTCATTAAATCCGCTATCGCGGGAGTTGTAGAGGGCGTCCAAGCCAGGCATCAGATAGGCCATCGACTTGCCGGACGCCGTGCCAGTGGACACGATCGTGTGCTGGCCTTCGTGGATGAGATTCGCTGCTTGGGCCTGGTGCAACCACGGGCGCTGGATGCCCAAGCCCTGGAAGATTTCAACCAGTTCATGGCTCAGCCATTGCGGCCAATCGCTCGTGATTTCATCCTTGGCTGGCCGAGAACGCCGATGCAATACGGCCTCGGGGTCATTGCTGCGGTCATTCGGATCCAACAAGGAACGCACTGACTTCACGTAAACGCCTTTCGGAACCATGAATTGCTGAAGTTAAAGACTATCGCCGTACCCAACACTTTGATGTGTCGGGTACGGCGAGAGGGAAATTCTGAATGGCTTAGGCCTTGAACATCACAACTTTGCCTAGTGAAGTCCACCCCAAGGATGCGTACAACTGCTGTCCGTCAACCGACGCGATCAGCAGGCCTTCCTCAACGTCATGTTCCTGAGCCAGGGACGCCAATGCGCGCATGATCAGTGTGCCCAGGCCGCGGCGACGGAAATCTGCGCCGGTGATGATGCGGTCGAAAATGGCGAAGCCATTAACGGCAGATACATGGCCGGACGCGGCGACAACTTGCTGGTCGTCCTCGGGGTGCAATGACACGTATGCGTGGGTGCCATCGCGCTCAATCTGGAAGATAAAACCGTCAGCAGGAAGTGGGACCTCAACGTCATGCACGGCAAGTTCGGTAACCATAAGTGCTTCGTCGTCGGCCGTGACCTGGAGGCCAACTTCATTGGCGATTGCGACCAGGCTTTCGGCCGAATCGTCGAAGGCAGTGAGTCGACGGTTAGGGTGCTTTTTCAGGGTCTCGGCAACCGCGGCCAGTTCCTCTTTGGACGGGCCGTAAATTACGTATTCCCAGTCCTCAGTGGTGTCGTGACGCAGGGCAGCGTGGACTCGTCCCTCGTTGCGAGTTTCATAGCCACGGGCTCCTGCCCAGCCGGTTACCCAGGTGCCGATCAGTTCATCGCTTGCGTTTGATGCCATAATTTGACCCTACCTTGTCTTTCCTAGGAATTCGCTGACATTGAACTAATCGTTGCCTACTTGAAACTCTTGGACTGCCCGAGAAATCACGACTAATCATTGTGACGTTGCTCTTTCACTCGGCGTTTCGCGGCCAAAAGCTACTAATATTGTATGGTGGCCATTCATCGCATTGTTCTGTATTACGCATTTACTCCGCTTCCTGACCCCGAAGCTATCCGCTTGTGGCAGCGTTCATTATTGGAGCGCTGGGGATTGCGCGGACGCATCATCATCTCCAAAGACGGCATCAACGGTACCGTCGGTGGCGAAATCTCGGCCGTCAAGGCCTACGTCAAAGCTACCCGCGAACTACCTGCCTTCAAGAAGATGGACATCAAATGGTCCGAAGGCTCGGCCGAAGACTTCCCTCGCATCTCGGTCAAGGTCCGCGACGAGATCGTCACCTTCGGCGCACCGGGTGAGCTGGAAGTCGATGAGAACGGTGTTGTTGGCGGCGGCACTCACCTGCGTCCCGAAGAGCTGCACGAGCTGGTGGACACCAAGAAGAAGTCCGGCGAAAAGGTGCACTTCTTCGACGGGCGCAACGCCTTCGAGGCGCAGATCGGCAAGTTCAAGGACGCCATTGTTCCTGAAGTGGACACCACCCGCGATTTCGTCGCTGAACTCGATTCGGGTAAATACGACCACCTGAAGGATCAGCCTGTCGTTACCTATTGCACCGGCGGTATCCGATGCGAAGTGCTGTCGGCCCTGATGGTCAAGCGCGGCTTCCAAGAGGTTTACCAGATGCAGGGCGGCATCGTCCGCTATGGAGAGAAGTACGCCGACGAAGGCCTGTGGGAAGGTTCCCTGTACGTCTTCGACAAGCGCATGCACACCGAGTTCTCCGAGAACGCGACAACTATCGGCAAATGCGTTGGCTGCGAAGGCCCTACGAACAAGTTCGAGAACTGCTCGAACCCAACCTGCCGCAACCTGCGACTGTTCTGCGAAGACTGCGCACAAGATGAGCAACTGCGACGTTGCCCGGATTGCAGCAGCGTCGACGCCTGATTGCGCAGACGGACCTTTGACTCGGCACCAGCCTTCATATGAAGGCTGGTGCCGAGTTTTTCGCTGCTGGACTAGTCAGCTGCGCTAGGCCACAAACCCAGCGAGGCATCGCGTATCTGTGATTCTTCGTCTTCGGTGCGATAGATTTTCAGGCCCCTGGCCTGATAATTCGGCAGGGCCGCTGGCCCGTCCAAGGAACAAGTATGCAGCCAAACGCGGGCGACTTCTGGCAACTCGGGCCAGCGCGAGGCCAGATCCCAGGCCCGGCTGAGCGCTTCTGTAAGCAGAACGCCGCCCAATCCGCGTCCGGTGGCTTCAGGGAAGAGCCCGAAGTAGAAGATTTCTACCTCGCTGCCGGAATTGCTGAGAGTGGTGGCGAGCTCGAAATACCCCTTGGGAGAACCGTCCAGATACAGGACCCAGGTTTCTGAACCGGGGCGCTGCAGGACTTCGTTCCACTGGGCGCGAGTCGAATCCAACCGGTCTGCCCAATGCAATTCGCTGCCGACGCCTTGGTAGAGGAATCGCGAGAATTCGGGGGTGATGTCCTGAGCCTGCTCGATGCGCGCGTTCTTCGGCAATGATTTGCTGGAAGGGATGACTTCGCTGGCGCTCAGTTGCTGGAGAAAGGTAACCGTCACTTGAGTCATGCCACTATCCTAGTGTCGATAGCATGCCAGGCCGTTTCCATTGGCGGCGGCGTGACTAGGTAGACTTGAACGCGTGAATGCCGCCGAATTTTCTGCCCTAGACGATACTCCTCAAAGTGCCGACCAGCACTTGCTTGACATGCTTGCCAAGGATTTGAGCCATGTCGGCTACGGCTACGAGAAGGTAGCCGACCTGCTTGGCGAGGAAGCGGCCGCTGCTTTTGACCGGGATCAGATTCATCCTGCTTTGCGGGTCCTTGAGCGCCAGAAGCCGCAATCGCCTCTGGTCACCGTGGTGCGCCTTTTCCAATTGGGGCAGTCCGAAGCGGAATCTGCCATCAATCGGGCCTTCGGCAATTTGAAGACCGAAGGCCTGCTCAAGCTGGGATTGATTGAAGCGTGGGCCAACGGATTCCGCGCCACGCTCGCCTTGTCGCTGCATTCCTCGGACGCAGACGGTGAACTGTGGGTCGCCCATGACCTGGGCGCGCATCAGCGCCCAGGAGTTCTGCGCACCGATCACGTATTGGGAATTGGGCAGGCCTCGCTCACATTGGCCCAGCTGACCATCCGTTCCACGGTTGATCGAGCCCTTGATCTTGGCACCGGCTGCGGCATCCAGCTTTTCCATTTGCTCTCCCACGCGCAGCACGTCACCGCAACGGACCTGTCCAAGCGGGCCTTGGGCTTTGCTCGCTTCAACCTGCTGCTGAACCACCGCACGCTCGGGCTCGATCCGCAAAACCTTGAGTCCCGAGTCACGCTGCTTCAGGGCAGCTTGTTTGAACCGGTCGAAGGGCAGCGCTTTGACCTGATCGCCAGCAACCCACCGTTCGTGATTACGCCACGCAGTTCCACCGAGCGGGCCAAGGACCGCTTCACCTATCGTGACGGCGGGATGGCAGGGGACCGATTGGTCAGTACCCTCATAGAACAGGCGCCCGAGTTCTTGAACCCCGGCGGCTCGATGCAGATGCTCTCCAACTGGGAGATTCCTCGCCTGGACGATGATTCAAATGCTCCATGGGATGCCCGTGTGCGCCAGTGGTTTGGCGATCAGCTGGATGTCTGGGTGATCGAACGCGAACAGGCCACGCCAAGCGGCTATGCCGAAACCTGGCTGCGTGACTCCTCGCAGACTGAAGACCAGGCATCCTATATCGCCGCCTACAATGCCTACCTCGACGATTTCGAATCCAGGAATGTTGCGGCCGTCGGCTTTGGGCTCGTGTACTTCCGGCGCCCCGATGGCCAGCGTCCGGTAATCCAAAGCTACGAGCAGATTAATCATCCGGTGGAGCAGCCTCTGGCTCCGACACTGCAACGGGATATTGCCATGGCAGATGAATTGGGGCGCGCCGGAGAAGGCTTCAAGGAATGGCATCTGCTCGTTGCCGACGATGTGACCGAAGAACGCCATCAGCGCCCCGGGGCGGAACATCCTGGGGTGATTCTGCTGCGGCAGGGAGCCGGTCTTCGCAGGACTGAGTTGCTCGACACTGCTCAGGCTGGTTTCGTTTCGGCGTGCGACGGTGATTTATCAGTATTTCAGCTAGTCAACGCCTTGGACTCGTTGATCGGCGAGGGGCAGGAAGACTTCGCTGATCGGCTTTATGAAGCAGTGAAGCGCCTCTTGCTACATGGCATGCTTCGTAAAATGTGAAACAAGCGCTAAAGTTTTTGCCTATGACACGCAACACAATTGAGGAACAGGCGGAGGTTGCCTCGTCGGTGGAGAGCGGTATTCCCAAGCTCGTCTCCATCACAGACCCGCAAGCCATTCGAGCGTTGGCCCATGACGCTCGACTCATCGTCTTGGATGAACTCTTCGCCTCCCAGACGACCCGTACCGCAACCGAGTTGGCTTCGCTGTGCGCGCTGACGCCCAGCGCCATGAGCTACCACCTGCGGGCTCTGGAGAAGTATGGGTATGTGATTCGCGCCGCGAGCGAGGGTGATGCTCGCGAACGTCGCTGGCGCGCTGCCGGCGAACGCTTGGAGCTGAATACCCAGATCGACTCGACCAACGCAAAGACCGCATATCTGAACGTGCAATTGAACGCATTTAGAACGCGATTGAATGCCGAAGTGCAGCGACGCGAGGCGGAAGCGAAGGCTGGGATCACCCCCGATCCGGATCGGCCACCCATGCTCACCAGCGGCTTGGTCTTCCTTTCAGAAGAAAAGCAGCGTGAGTTCAACCGCAGAATGTTGGACCTCGTCTACGAGTACGAGGCCAAAGCTACTGCAGAGGAACGCAGTATTGACTCGCGTCGTATGTTCTACTTAATCTCGTTGCTTCCTGAATATCAGACATCAGTGGAGGCAACAATATAAATTGCCTCGCTCAAAGCACAGCAATTCTTCGGTGTAAGATCATCGGGAAATGTGGCTATAGAGTAGGCACAAAGAACGAAGCTGTGATGGCGGATTTAAAATGGACCACATAATGGTCCTGAGAATCCGTACTGTATAAAGGAGTGCTGTGCCCCCCAAGGCCAAGGAAAAGACTGGTAAGAAACTCGTAATCGTAGAGTCTCCTGCCAAGGTGAAGTCAATCGCCAAGTATTTGGGCGAGGGCTTCGACGTTGATGCATCGGTGGGGCACATTCGCGATCTTCCACAGCCATCGGAGCTTCCAACCGAGCTTAAAAAGACCTCGGTGGGCAAGTTCGCAGTCGACTTGGATAATGACTTCGAGCCGTACTACATGGTCTACCCGGACAAGAAAAAGCGTGTTTCGGAGTTGAAGGCCAAGCTCAAAGAGGCCGACGAACTCTACCTCGCAACCGATGCGGACCGCGAAGGCGAAGCCATCGCGTGGCACCTGCTGCAGGTGCTCAAGCCCAAGGTTCCGGTTCGCCGCCTGGCCTTCACCGAGATCACCAAGGAAGGCATTGCCCGCGCACTGGATAACATGCGCGAGCTGGACACCGACCTGGTTGATGCCCAGGAAACCCGCCGCGTCCTCGACCGGCTGTACGGGTACGAGATCTCTCCTGTGCTGTGGCGCAAGGTAGCCCGTGGCCTTTCCGCAGGCCGTGTGCAGTCCGTGGCTACCCGCCTGGTCGTAGAGCGCGAACGCGAACGCATGGCCTTCATCCCCGCCGGATACTGGGACGTCAAGGGCGAGTTCGCCACCGCCGGCGGCGAAAGCTTCTCAGCCAAGCTCTCCGCCGTGGACGGCGCCCGTGTTGCCTCGGGCCGCGACTTCGACGACCGCGGACAGCTCAAGGCCTCGCGCAACAAGCTGGCGCACCTGGACCAGGACTCGGCCCAGTCGCTGGTTGCGAATCTTTCCGATGCCGACTTTGCCGTCACCTCGGTCGAAGACAAGCCCTACACCCGCCGCCCAGCAGCGCCATTCACCACCTCCACGCTGCAGCAGGAAGCTTCCCGCAAGTTGCGCTGGAGCTCCAAGATCACCATGCAGATCGCTCAGCGTCTGTATGAAAACGGGTACATCACCTATATGCGTACCGACTCGGTGTTCCTCTCCCAGGAAGCCACCACCGCGGCACGCAAGCAGGCCACCGAGCTGTACGGCGCCGACTCTGTGCCTGCCAAGCCACGCGTATACAAGGCGAAGTCCGATGCCGCCCAGGAAGCCCACGAAGCGATCCGCCCCGCCGGTGACATGTTCCGTCGCCCGAAGGACGTGCGCTCGTCGCTGTCCAAGGATGAATACGCGCTCTACGAGCTGATTTGGAAGCGCACCGTGGCTTCGCAGATGGCCGATGCCAAGGGGTTCACCGCAACCATCAAGCTGCAGGGCACTGCGGGCGATAGCCGTGTTGCCGAGTTCTCCGCATCGGGTACCGTGATCACCTTCCGCGGCTTCCTTGCCGCCTACGAAGAGGGCAAGGACGAACAGGCCCTTGAAGCTGCCGCACAGGAGGCGGAAGCCCGCCTGCCGCAGCTGTCCGTGGGACAGCACCTGGCGGGCGACGAGCTGCTGGCGCTGGGCCACGAGACCACCCCGCCAGCACGCTACACCGAAGCGTCGATCGTCGCTGAGCTGGAAAAGCGCGAAATCGGTCGCCCATCGACCTATGCTCCGACTATTTCCACCATCATGGATCGCGGTTACGTGACCAAGCGCGGTGGGGCATTGGTGCCAAGCTGGATTGCCTTCTCGGTGATTCGCCTGCTTGAAGAGCACTTCGCCAAGTACGTCGACTACGACTTCACTGCCCGGTTGGAAGACGACCTGGATGAAATCGCCAAGGGCCACCGTGCACGCACCGACTGGCTGAACCTGTTCTATTTCGGCAAGGGCGCAGAGTCCGAGACCGAGGGCTTGAAGCATGTGGTCGATAACCTCGGCGATATTGATGCCCGTGCCATCAACTCGATTCGAGTCACCGATGACATCACCTTGCGCGTAGGCAAGTTCGGGCCATACCTGGAACGCGCCATCCCGGAAGGCGCTGAAGAGGGCACCGAACCGCAGCGCGCCAACGTGCCAGAAGATCTTGCCCCTGATGAGCTGACCGCAGCGAAAGCTGAAGAGCTCTTTGCCACCGCCCAGGTTGCTGAAAAGGATTTGGGCAACGATCCGGAAACCGGTCGCAAGATCGTGGCCAAGGATGGACGCTACGGCGCCTATGTCACCGAGATCATTCCAGAACCAACGGCCGAGGATTTGGCTGCGCTGCCCGTTGAGTACTACAAGAACGGCAAGCCAAAGCCGCCGAAGAAGCCTGTCAAGATCAAGCCGCGTACCGCCTCGCTGTTCAAATCGATGAGCGTGGAATCGGTGACCTTGGATGACGCGCTGAAGCTGATGAGCCTGCCACGTGTGCTGGGCGCCGACGCTGAAGGTGAAGAGATTACCGTGCAGAACGGCCGTTTCGGGCCCTACCTGAAGAAGGGCAGCGATTCGCGATCCATTGAAAGCGAAGACCAGATCTTCACCATCACTTTGGACGAAGCCTTGGAGATCTATTCCCAGCCAAAGCAGCGCGGCCGCCGTGCCGCCGTGCCGCCATTGGCGGAATTCGGTGTGGACCCGACCAGCGAGAAGAACATCGTGGTCAAGGATGGCCGTTTCGGTCCGTACATCACTGACGGGATCACCAACATCACCGTTCCTCGCGGAACGTCGCTGGAAGAACTGACTCGTGAAAAGGCCATCGAACTGTTGGCCGATAAGCGAGCCCGCGGTCCGGTCAAGCGCACGGCTACGAAGGCCCCGGCCAAGAAGAGCACCGCTAAAAAGGCACCCGCGAAGAAGACCACAGCCAAGAAGACCACCGCAAAAAAGACTGACTAACAGTCCTTGCACGGCCAAACGAGGAGCGCACCATGAGACTAGGTGTACTGGATATCGGTTCGAATACCGTTCACCTTTTGCTCGTCGATGCCTACCCGGGAGCCCGACCGGTTCCCTATGCATCGCACAAGCGTCCGCTGTCCTTGGTGCGCTACCTCAACGAATACGGTGCCATCACCGAAGAGGGCCAGCAGGAACTGATTTCTTTCATCAATGAAGCGGTCAAGTTCGCCGGCAGCCATCAGGTAGAAGACTTCATGGCGTTCTGCACCTCGGCGATCCGCGAATCTTCCAATGGCTCCAGCGTCTTGGACCGGGTGAAAACCGAGACCGGCGTGAGCCTGCTGGAACTAACCGGTGAAGAAGAAGCCGGCATGACTTTTTACTCGGTGCGCCGCTGGTTCGGCTGGTCTTCGGAGTCCATCCTCAACCTCGATATGGGTGGCGGTTCCCTGGAACTGGCATGGGGCACCGACGAGTTTCCGCAGACCGCCTATTCGGTCCCGCTGGGTGCTGGCCGCCTGACGCGTGAGTGGCTGCCCAACGATCTGCCTTCCATCAAGGAAGTGAAGGAATTGCGCACCTACGTCCGCGACGTGCTCAGCGACCCGGCGACAGAACTTCGCCAATACGGCAAACCGACCTTGGCCACGGCCACATCCAAGACGTTCCGTTCGCTGGCCCGCATCACCGGTGCGGCACCGAGCGATGAAGGACCCTACGTCAAGCGAGTCTTGAACCGGGAAGCGCTCAAGCTGTGGACCAATCGCCTGACGGCCATGAGCTGGGCCGAACGTGCAGAATTGCCGGGCGTCTCCGAGATTCGTGCCCCGCAGCTGCTGGCTGGTGCAATTGTCGCCCACGAGGCGATGAGCGCGCTGAAATTGAAATCTGTACGGATCTGTCCATGGGCAATTCGTGAAGGTTTGATGTTGCGACGTTTTGATCACGTGATGTTTGACTCCGCGACACCGCTCAGTAGTAGCGTTGGTGTAGGAGAAGTAGCGCTGGCTCATGAAAAACATCAATTTCTCGCTGAGCCGAGCAACTAAACTTTCTCGGTGATACAGGTGTTCCTCTGCACGAGGGCCACGGTAACAGGAGGCAGGGCATGGAAGACCAGAAGAGTTCTTATAAGGTGCCAGTCACCTTGTCCAGCGCGTCAGTTTATCCGCTGAGCGTTCATGATGCCTTCGCAATGGCCAAAGACGTCGGATACGACGGCATCGAAGTATTGGTTACCGGAAATGCCGCTAGCCAGTCGGCCAGCGCACTAAAAGAACTAATGGACAAGTACCAGTTGCCCATCTTGGCCATCCACGCCCCGACATTGCTGCTCACGCAGCAGGTGTGGGGCTCAGCATGGGCAAAAATTGAGCGCTCGGTGATCCTGGCCCAGGCTGTGGGAGCGAGCGTAGTTGTCGCTCATCCGCCATTCAGATGGCAAGGCGCCTATGCCGAAAATTTCGGCGAGGGAGTGCAGCGGCTCATTGACACCACCGGCATGAAAATTGCCGTTGAAAATATGTATCCCTGGCGGGCACGCGGTCGCGAGGCCAAAATGTACCTTCCGCATTGGAACCCCGTACCGCAGCACTATCAGCACGTCACCTGGGACTTCTCCCACGCCGCCATCGCCAATATGGATTCGCGGCAAGCAGTGGTAGATCTTGGACAACGGCTGGCGCACGTACACCTTTGCGATGGGCTGGACAACGGAAAAGATGAGCACCTGGTCCCTGGCCTTGGCACCCAGAGGGTGGCGGAATCCCTGCAATATTTGCGAGATGTCGCGTGGGAAGGAACCTTGGCTGTGGAAGTGTCCACACGCAAGGCCAAGAATGCTGGCCAAAAAGAAGAATGGCTGGGAAAGACCCTTGAGTTTGCCCGCGAGCACTTATCTGCGAGCAATGACCGCAACCCAATGAAACAATGAACTTATGAGTGAAGCAACAAAGAACCTGACCCTGTCCTTCCTCGGCGCTGGCTCGATGAACGGTGCCATCCTTCGAGGCATCATCGCTTCGGGCCACGACCCCAAGCTGATTACCGCCACTGTGCGCAGCGACCAGCGCGCGGCAGAACTTCGCGCACTTGGAATCAACGTCATAGTCAGCGAACAAGACCCGGAGGCCAATGCCAAGGCCGCCGCCGAAACGGATGTCATCTTCCTTGGCGTGAAGCCAGTGGGCATCACCGATCTGTGCGAAGAGATCTCGGGAGCATTGACCCCAGACAAGGTTGTCGTTTCCGTCGCCGCCGCAATCACGCTGGAAAGCATGCAGGCGCACCTTCCAGCTAATCAGCCGGTCATCCGCTCCATGCCCAACACGCCGTTGATGGTCGGTGCCGGCGTTGTCGGCTTGAGCCCGGCACTGAGCGTCAGCGATGAGCAGACCCGACTGGTGAGCGAGCTGCTGTCCGGATCCGGCGACGTGCATGTCATTGATGAAGCGCAGCAGAACGCCTTGTCGGCGATCTCCGGTTCGGGCCCAGCCTATGCCTTCTACCTGGCCGAGGCCATGGCCAATGCCGGAGTGGCTATGGGACTGGACGAAAAGCTCTCCATCGACCTGGCGCGTGCCACCGTCGCAGGCGCCGGAAAGATGCTTTCTGACCCGCAGGCCATCCCGGGAGAGCTGCGCAAGGCCGTTACCAGCCCCAAGGGCACCACAGAGCAGGCCATCAAGACCTTTGACGAGCAGGGCATTCCGAAGATCATCGCCGCAGGTACGCAGGCCGCAGCGGCCCGCGCAGCACAGCTCAGCGAAGAACTCGGCTAGACGCCAGCAGCAACACCAATTAAAAATCGTGGTCGGCACCCATCAAAGATGGGTGCCGACCACGATCGTTTTCAGTGCAGAAACTATGGCCGGGCGGCGAAGCGTTCAAGAAGATCCACATGGCCCGAGACGATCAGCACGTCTCTGCGCGTCACGATGGTATCGGGGACTGCATAAGTGAAGTCCTCACCTGGTGATTTCACGCCAACGATGGTCACGCCATACTTTGAGCGCACCTGAGACTGGGCAAGGGTGAAGCCCTGGGTTTCCTTGGGCGGATACATTTTGACGATGGCAAAGCCATCATCAAATTCGATGAAGTCCAGCATCCGTCCGCCCACCAGGTGCGCGGCACGGACCCCGGCGTCAGCCTCCGGGTAGATTACGTGGTTGGCTCCAATACGGGTCAGGATCTTGCCGTGTGAAGGAGTAATTGCCTTGACCCACAAGTGTTCAATGCCGAGGTCTACCAAATTCACCGTGATCAGCACGGAGGATTCGATGGACGTGCCAACGCCAACGACGGCAGAAGAGAATTCCTGGGCGCCGAGTTGGCGCAAAGCGTCAATGTTCGTGGCGTCGGCGGCCACCACGTGCGTCAAAGTGCTGGCCCACTGCTGAACCAATTCGGGACTTCGTTCGATCGCCAAGACTTCTCGGCCCTGCTTGACCAGTGTCTCGGCAACGGACGCACCAAAACGGCCCAGGCCAATCACGAGGACTGGGGCATTGTGGTCCATATTCTTGTCAGCCAATGAGCGGCCTTTCTTCCGGAAGCTTGAATAGTGAATTGCGGTGGCGCATGGTCAGCGCGCTGGCCAGGGTGATGCTGCCAATGCGTCCGGCAAACATCAAAACACTGAGGACGTATTTTCCTGCTGGCGGCATTTCTTGGGAAACACCGGTACTCAAACCGACAGTAGCGAACGCTGAAATCGATTCAAAAAGGGCCCGGGAAAAACCAACTGACTCGTCGATGGTGACCAGGGCACCAGTTGCCACCATCACCAGAGAACCACCCATGGCAACTACGGAGATTGCCACGCGCATGGTGCCCTGCGGGATCTGGCGGCCAAAGGCCCTCACCTCGGTATCGCCCCGTACCTCGGCCATAATTGCCAAGAACATCACGGCGATGGTTGTGACCTTGATGCCACCTGCCGTGGAAGCGGAACCGCCACCGGCAAACATCAAGGCATCGGTCAATAGCACCGTGACTTGATGGATGTCGTTCTGATCAACCAGGTTGAATCCGCCCGAACGTGTCATGGTCGAAGCAAATAAGGCATGTATGACCTTGTCGCTCACGGACATGTCGCCAAGTGTCCGAGGGTTGGACCACTCAAAGATGAGCCAGAGGAACGCACCAGCGAAGAGCAGGATTGTGGTGACCAACAAGGTCAGCTTGGTATGCAGATTCCACTTTTTGACATTGAATTTGTGGGCCAGCAGGACCATGATCACAGGGAAGCCCAGGGATCCAGCAAAAACTCCGCCCATCAGCGGGGTCAAGATCCACAGGTCGGTCTCGTAGGGAACCAGTCCATCGGAGTGCGGGGTGAAGCCAGCGTTGTTAAAGGCTGAAACCGCATAGAAGATGCCATGCCAAATCGACGAAAGGACGCTTTCGCCCAAAATGTAGAAACGCGGAATCAAGAACAGCGCGATTAATCCCTGCAGGCTGATGGCGGTCAAGATGACAATGCGCAGCAGCGAGCTGACCTCGCCTAGGGCCGAGGCGCCGGAGCTGTCCATGGATTTTTGAGCCATGAGTTTTGCCCTGACGCCTAGCTTGCGCGACACCGCGAGGGACATGATTGATGCCAACGTCAGGATGCCCAAGCCGCCCATAAAGGCGGCTATGAGCATGATCAGCTGGCCCAGGAAAGACCAATGCACGGCGGTGGAGACCGTCGTCAGGCCGGTGACGCAGACTGCTGAAACAGCGGTAAACAGCGCATCATGCAGCGGTGTGGCCTCTCCAGTTGAAGAGGAAAAAGGCGCAGCCAGCAGCGAGGTGAAGACGGTGATGGCCAGGACGAAGACGCCGAGGGTCAAGCGTGCGGGGGAGCGCACGGTGAAGTCGGCAACCGACATGCGGAACATTAGCCATCTTTTGCGATGCTGTTCGCGCAGTTCAGCTGCCCGGGACCGAGGGCCCAGATCACTGGCAGTGCTCATCTGTAACTCGCTGTTTCTTCGGGACAGGTGGATAACGAGAGTGGAAGTTGAAGTCCTTCTAGTAATTTACGCGTTTCCTGCGCTAAACGCTTGCCTTGCGGGCCAAAAGAATGGCGGGGTCGCCCAAAGCGCCATATATTCATGAGTTGGATCACCATCGGGTAGCCTGAAAAAGTGTTAGATCCGCAACAGGCCCCTCGGCCAACAATGGTCATGTGGGATGAACAGTACCTGAAGTACAAATTCAGCGACTGGCATCCCATGCACCCGCTCAGGCTCGAACTGACCTATCGGCTCAGTGAAGCGCTTCAGGTGCTGGACGCAGACAACGTTAAGATTCATGCGCCCGAGATTGCCGGCGATGCGGTGATCCGCACGGTTCACGACCAGGGCTACATTGATCAGGTCCGGCGCGTTAGCGACGACCCGTCGCTGATAGCCGAAGAATTCGGGCTAGGCACCGAAGACGATCCAGTCTTCTCCGGAATGCACGACGCCGCTGCGCGCATCGTCGGCGGATCCGTTATCGCGGCCCAAGCGATCATGGACCAGGACACGGTGCGCGCGGTGAATTTCGCCGGAGGCATGCACCATGCCTCGAAGAACAAGGCGAGCGGATTCTGCATTTACAACGACGCGGCAGCCGCGATCCAGAGGATGCTTGATCAGGGTGCGCAGCGAGTGGCCTACATCGATGTCGATGCCCACCACGGAGACGGCACAGAATCCATCTTTTGGGATGATGATCGGGTGCTGACAATTTCATTGCACGAGTCTGGGTTGTCCCTATTCCCGGGCACTGGGTTCGCCAATGAAATTGGTGGCGAGCAGGCCCAAGGCGGCGCCGTGAATGTGGCTTTGCCTGCAATGACCGGGGACTCGGGTTGGATGAGGGCCTTCCACGCAATCGTTCCGCAGCTGATACACGCCTTCAAGCCAGAAATCATTGTGTCCCAGCATGGGTGTGACGCCCATCGAGATGATGACATGACCAACTTGAAGCTTTCGGTTGACGCGCAGCGCCAAGCGGCATTGGATATTGCCCAGCTTGCAGACGATGTCTGCGAGGGGCGCTGGCTGGCGACCGGCGGCGGTGGATATAACATCACTGCGGTGGTGCCAAGAACCTGGACCCATTTGACCGCCATCGTGGCTGGCAAGCCTGTTCCGCTGCGCACGTATGTGCCTGAGACATTCCGCAGGCACGTTCTTGAACGCTATGGGCGCGCGGTGCCTTATCTCATGGGTGACGACGCGCAGTTGTGGTGGAGAAACTGGGAAGTCGGATACGACCCCGCCGACCCCGTGGACCGCACAATTATTGCGACGCGCAAGGAAATCTTCCCGCTCTATGGTCTCGATCCGTGGTTTGACTAGCCAGGGTGGCTTGGCCGCAAGCATTCGATCCTGGAATTTCGTGCGGAATAGATCGCCAAATCAATGACCATTTGATCATATGCCGTTAGGGTTATGTATGTGGCAATTGATGAAGTTTTTTCGGCGTTGGCAGAGCCAACCCGTCGCAAGATTATTGAAGCGCTCAAGAATGAGCCAAAAGCCGTGGGTGCGCTGGTCACCGAGCTGGAGATTTCCCAGCCTACGGTGTCCAAGCACCTGAAGGTATTGCGCGAGGCGCAGCTGGTGAGCATGGCCGCTGCCGGCCAACGTCGTATCTACAGCATTGATACTTCTGCGCTGGAGGACTTGGTGCACTGGTGCGCCGACTTGGTGCCCGTTCCGGAAGCTGAAGAGCAGCAGGCCGGCCATCAAGCGAATTCGCAGCTTGCGACTGCAGCGAATCCAACGGCTCAGCAAATTGGCCGCAGCGTCGGGCGCGGATTGGAACAAGTCACCGGGCGGGCCCAAGAATTCCTGGAACGGCTCCCTCGTTTTGGGCGCCGTCGCTAGCTGGTCCTTCCAACTGTGCTGGCGCTGCTGGCAGCGTGGCCAGTGATTCACGTTACGGCCATGTTTCCGATTTATAACCGAGGATTTTTCTTCACGGTGCTCAGCGTGGGATTCTCGTGAACGGGGCAGTGACGCCATGTGTGAGGTTCCTCAGGCGCTTGTTCCTGTCCCATGATGAGGAGAAAAACTTGGACAAGCACTTAGCTTCGATTCGCGACGAAGTCTTCCGACGCAATCCCGGTGAAGCAGAATTCCACCAGGCCGTCACGGAAGTATTTGAAAGCCTTGAAGCGGTTTCGCTCAAGCACCCTGAATACGCCGAGGCCGCCATTCTGCAGCGCTTGTGCGAACCCGAGCGACAGATCATTTTCCGTGTGCCTTGGGTTGATGACCAGAACCGGGTTCAGATCAATCGCGGCTTCCGAGTTGAATTCAACTCCGCGCTGGGTCCATACAAGGGCGGTCTGCGTTTCCACCCTTCGGTCTACCTGGGCATCGTCAAGTTCCTTGGCTTTGAGCAAATTTTCAAGAATTCCCTGACCGGCATGCCAATCGGCGGCGGCAAGGGCGGTTCAGACTTCGACCCACGCGGCAAGTCCGATGGCGAAGTCATGCGCTTCTGCCAGTCCTTCATGACTGAGCTCTACCGCCACATCGGCGAATACACCGACGTCCCTGCCGGCGACATTGGCGTGGGCGGCCGCGAGATCGGCTACCTCTTCGGCCAGTACAAGCGCATCACCAACCGCTACGAATCAGGGGTCTTGACCGGCAAGGGGCTGAGCTGGGGCGGATCATTGGTTCGTCCAGAAGCCACTGGCTATGGAGCTGTAATCTTCACCGAAGAGATGCTCAAGACTCGCGGGCAGTCCTTCGACGGACAGCGCGTGGTCGTTTCGGGCTCGGGCAATGTTGCCATCCATGCCATCGAGAAGGCCCAGGACCTCGGCGCCACAGTTGTCACCGCATCAGACTCTGCCGGCTTCATCGTGGATGAAGGCGGCATTGATCTTGAACTGCTGCGCCAGATCAAGGAAGTCGAGCGAGGACGTATTTCTGAATACGCGCAGCGTCGTGGCACCAGCAATGTCACGTACGTTTCTGGAGGCAGCGTATGGGACGTAGCGGGCACCGTGGCGTTGCCATGCGCCACCCAGAACGAGCTCGGCGAAGAAGCAGCCAAGAAGATGGTCGCCGCTGGCACCATCGCTGTTGCAGAAGGCGCCAACATGCCGACCACGGCCGAAGCCACCGCCATCTTCCAGGGTGCCGGCGTGCTCTTTGGCCCAGGCAAAGCCGCCAACGCCGGTGGCGTGGCCACCTCCGCGTTGGAGATGCAGCAGAATGCCAGCCGTGATTCGTGGAGCTTCGAGCACACCGAACGGCGACTCAGCGAAATCATGGTCGGTATTCACGACAGCTGTGCCGCCACCGCCGACGAGTACGGCATTCCCGGCAATTACGTCGCTGGCGCAAACATCGCCGGATTCGTGAAGGTTGCCGATGCCATGCTTGCGCAGGGCGTGATCTAAGAAAACAGTTTGTTGCGATCCGCACGGTATCCCTCGTTGAGCTGGGACTTGCCGTGCGGATTGTCTCGTTTAGGCAACAAAATTTTGATTCTGAAGAGTCCTGAAGTGTTTCGTGATGCAAAAGTTACTAAAGTGCGATTAGACTAGGACAAAGCGAACGTGAACCAGATCGCCGATGTTGATCCAAAGTCGTGTAAGTTCACCTTCGCTAGTAACGCGACGAAATAGAGATCAGCGTCAGGAGAATATCCCGCATGACGGATAAACAGAATTTTGCAGGAGCCCGTTTCATGACGGTGGCCGAAGTGGCTGACATGATGCGCGTTTCCAAAATGACGGTTTATCGGCTGATTCACGCAGGCGATCTGCCTGCCGTTCAGTTCGGCCGCTCCTATCGCGTTCCAGAGAACGCTGTGGAATCCTACCTCAGTGCTGCGGCCATTGATCCGCAGCACGGTACCGGTTCTTACGGTCGATAGTCCGCGCGATGGTCAGAGCATGGCCGAAAAGCGGGTAATCTATTAAGGAACGTTTAACGTCCGGTCAACCTTGTCTTTTTGCTTGCTTGCAAGCAGATGCTTTAGGTTGACGCATTTAATTAGTTTGTGAGGAACCACTATGGGCTCTGTTATCAAGAAGCGCCGCAAGCGTATGTCCAAGAAGAAGCACCGTAAATTGCTTCGTAAGACTCGCCACCAGCGTCGCAATAAGAAGTAAATCTACTTCGAGCATTTTGCCGCTAGGCAATCATCGCCACCGATTCGCAGGTCACCTGCAAACGGTGGCGATTGCTTTATCCAAAAGGCTCCAGGGCCCGCTACGAGCCGGAACGACGCAGAATTGAGCGCCTGGCAGCCCACAAGGCGCCGAGTACGCCAGCGGCGCGCAGACCGAATTTTGCGGCCCGCTGACCGGTGCGGAAGTCATAGACCTGCCAGCCGCGACGCTTGGCATAGGCTCGCAACCGGGCATCGGGATTGATGCAGACGGGATGCCCTACAGCTTCCAGCAGTGGCACGTCGTTGTAGGAATCCGAGTACGCCCAAGAACGCGACAGCGAGATGCCACGCGCCTTGGCCAAGGACCTGACAGCCTGCGCCTTTTCGGCCGCATGCAAGATCGGGCTGGCCAGAGCTCCGGTATACAAACCATCGCGGCTCTCCACGACGGTGCCCAATGCACCTGAAAGTTCGAGGCGATCTGCAATGACATTCGCCACTTCCAGGGGAGTAGCGGTGACCAGCCAAACTTCACGGCCGACGCGCAAGTGCTGGCGGGCAATCGCCACCGTGCCCGACCACAACTTCGGCTCGATGTATTCGTCATAAATCTCGTTGCCGATTTGTTCAATCTCGGCTACGGGGATGCCGCGAACCATCATCAGCGCCCGGTCACGAATCTGGTGGATGTCTCCCAGATGCTCGCCGCGTGCGGCGAAGCGTAATTGCTTCAACGCGAACCAGAGGATTTCACGAAGCTGGAAGAAGCGATGCTCACGGAGCTTGCGGGCCAGCAAATACAGCGAGGCACCACGAACCAAGGTGTTATCCACATCAAAAAATGCGGCAACAGTTCCAGGGGCTTGGGCTTCGGTGCCAGCGGAGGCGTTATCGGTGGAAGGCATTTGATCCAGTTTATTTCATCGTAAAGTTCAAGCGCGGTTACGGCTCGTGAGATTATAGTCAGGTGAGTACATTGCATCAGATTCAGCTGTTGGTTCGTAAAGACTGCCATCTTTGCCACGCGGCACGAGCAACAGTTGCTGAGGTAACGAGCCGCTTGAACATGGAATTTTCTGAACTTGACATTGACGAGCACCCAGAACTTCTGTCCAAGCACCATGAGGAAGTACCGGTGCTATTTATCGATGGGCAGGTCAAAGACTTCTGGACTATCGACCCGCAACGGCTAGAGCGTCTGCTCAGCAACTAGCCGCGGTGGCAAAGCTGACTACGCATTGTGCTCGATTAGCCCATTGGAAAGTGCAGGAGTACAAAGATGTCTGAGCTTGAAGCTCGTGTCCTGCCTGAAGCCACCCTGGCGCGACTCACACAGTATTTGCGGGCACTGAATGCGCTGGAAGCCCAAGGGCTGGAACGAACCAGCTCCGGGGTGCTGGCCAAGGAAGCGGGCGTGAACCCTTCGATCCTGCGCAAAGACCTTTCCTGGCTTGGATCCTACGGTACTCGTGGCGTCGGCTACGTCGTACGCGAGCTGGCAGAGCATATCAGCAGGACCCTTGGGCTGAACCAGGACTGGAAAGTCGCCATTGTCGGCGCCGGTAACCTTGGCCGGGCCTTGAGCGGGTATGCAGGATTCACTTCGCGAGGTTTCAACGTCAAGGCCATTTTTGATGTTGATCCTGCACTCATTGGCGAGCCAGTCGGTGAGCTGCGGGTGGAATCCATTAGCGACCTTGCCCCAGTCATCGACCGTGAAGAAATCAACATCGTCGTTCTCGCAGTGCCCGGCGATGCTGCCCAAGACCTGGTCTATGCGCTTTCTGAGTTATCTGTGCGCTCGGTGCTTTCATTTGCGCCGAAGCCATTGAAAGTTCCAGCCGGCATGAACCTGCGCCGGGTCGACCTTTCTACGGAACTCCAGATTTTGGCCTACTTGGCGGTCCAAGGCTAGGACCGCGGCGGTACGCAAAAAGCGGTGCCATTTCGTCAAAGCTGACGAAATGGCACCGCTTGCTGCTTAAAGATTCGGGCTGAGCTTCCGTTTACCGGTAGCCTGCTCGACGCGCCATGCGGCGCTGCGCGATGTATTCCGATGAAGGACGCAACCACGCGAAGACCACGCCAGCGATGCCGAGGAGGATGCCGATAATATAGACGGCGTTCAAGGCCCCGGCCTGGCTATCGGCAAACATGCTGATCATTGGCACGGACGTGAACAGGCCCAACAAGGACAAGGCTGCCAGTATGGTGGCGATGATGCGCATGGCGCCAACACCACGGCCAACAAAGAATCCGACGAGGAAGTACAAAATCACCGAAATGACCGCACCCACCAGGGCAAAGCTGGTCATCATGGTGTTGGCCTGGGAAATGAACGCTTCTGGGCTGCTCATCATCTGCTGCAACGTGGGATCCTGGGCCATCTCAGGAGTCGACTGCATCTGGGTCTGCAATTCTTGCTCAACCATCGACCACTGGGAAGAAACCATGTTGCCAAACATGTTGGAGGTGGAAATCATCCAGCTGGAAATTGCCCCGACGATGCCTGAGAGCAGAATCAGCAGGAATGAAATCTGCAGGGTCTTCGGCCGCTCAGCTGGTGGCTGCACGGCGGCATAGCCACCCTGGTCCGGGTATTGGTTGAAACCAGGTGCCACGGGGGACTGGCCATAGCGGTTCTGCCCGTACTGCGGCTGCGGCTGCGTGTAGGGGTTTTCGCCATACGGGTTCGGATTCGGGTTCTGAGCCCCAGATTCCGGGTTGTAGGGTTGGCCGGGTTGATTTGGATCGTAGTTGCTCATGGTTCATCGTCCTTTGGTTCGTCTTGCCTTTATACCCAAGCCTAGTGGGACAACTTTGTGAGCGAGCCCTCCGAAAGGATGGTTTTTCCATATGGGAATCCCATGCATGCGCTGTGAATAGTTGACGGTGGACACAATATGTCTATTTCGCACTGAATTTTTGAGACACTGGAAGCATGCCTTTATCGACCGTCCATTTGTTGCGCCACGGGGAAGTTTACAACCCTGACCGTATTCTCTACGGACGGATCCCAGGTTTCGGGCTTTCGGACCTCGGTTTCAAGATGGCTGATGCTGCTGGCGAATTCTTCGCGCAGCGCCAAGCCGACGGGGCCAATCTGGTCCGGCTTGTAGCCTCTCCGCTGATCCGTGCACAGCAGACCGCTGCACCTACAAGCCGCGCCCTGGACCTTCCGATTCACACTGAAGATCGTGTCATCGAAGCGGGCAATAAGCTCCAGGGCCTGTCCAAGGTCGCAGACCACCTCCGCCAGCCGAAGTACTGGCCCCTGCTGGTCAACCCGCTGAAGCCTTCATGGGGCGAGCCTTATGCGGAGCAGGTGCAGCGCATGCGCGAAGCCATGGATGGCCACCGTCGGGCTGCTGTTGCCGAACACGGCGAAGGTGCCGAAGTCATTATCGTCAGCCACCAGTTGCCTATCTGGGTAACCCGCCGCGCAGCTGAGAAGAAGCCCCTATGGCATGACCCTCGCCAGCGGGAGTGCACCCTGGCATCCATCACCAGCTTTGATTTTGAAGGGGACGAATTAGTCTCCGTGCGATACACCGAACCATGCCCCGAGCTGTTGGCCGGTGCCGCAAATATTCCGGGAGCCTAAGGAAATGACTGATCCTGTGCCTAATCCTCGCAATCTGAGCCGTCGCACGATGTTGCGTTCGCTGATGGTGGCTGCCGCCATTGTTCCCTTGGCGGCTTGCAGCGGCAAGGAGGATTCCTTGACCGCCCAAGCCAATAGCGGTGACGGGAAAAACTACATCGCCGGCGACGGAGCCGTACAGGAATACGAAGTTTCCCAACGCAGCGAACCCGTGGAAATCAAGTCAGAGACCTACCACGGGACCGCCGTTGATTTCAGCCAGTGGCAGGGCAAGCCAGTGGTGATGAACTTCTGGTACGCCGCCTGCGCACCATGCCGCATCGAGGCACCGGACCTGAAAAAGCTCGCCGATAACTTTGGCGACAAGGTCGAATTCATTGGTGTTAACGTTCGCGACGAAGCAGAAGCCGCGAAGGCGTTCGAGCGTACCTTTGACCTGCCGTACGAATCCATTCAGGACACCAATGGCGACGTGCAGCTGGCGATGACCAAGTATGTGCCGCTTCAGGCCGTGCCTTCGACTCTGGTGCTCGATCGCAAGGGACGTGTCCGCGCCCGAGTTATCGGCGCCGTCGACCCGAGCACCTTGAAGTCGCTGATCGACACCGCCTTGACCGAAGAGCTGTGATCCAGGCGGTGACCTCAAACCCATTTGCTGACATCGTCTTGGACGGGTCTTTACTGCTTGCCGCACCCGTGGCCATGTTGGCGGGATTGGTTTCCTTCCTCTCTCCCTGTGTTCTGCCGTTGGTTCCCGGTTACCTTGGGTACGTCACCGGCTTGACCGGCGCAGATCTGAAAGATCATCGCCGTGGACGAGTGATTCTGGGCATCTTGCTCTTTGTCCTGGGGTTCTCCATTGTCTTCATAGCCGCCGGGGTTCTCTTCAGCCAGGCAACCGCGTGGCTGAAGTTCAACGGTTCATGGGTCACCCAGGCTTTGGGAATTGTCGTTGTTTTCATGGGCATCGTCTTCATGGGCGGATTTTCCTGGATGCAGCGTGATCGAAAGATCCACAAGAAGCCACCTGCCGGTTTATGGGGCGCCCCTGTCCTTGGCCTGACCTTTGGCCTGGGTTGGGCGCCGTGCATCGGGCCAACCCTGAGCGCCGTGTTGATCATGTCCACCGGTTCCGATGCCAACGTCGCCCGGGGAACTTTGCTCACTGTGTTTTATTGCCTCGGGCTGGGCTTGCCCTTCATCCTGATTGCGCTGGGACTGCAGCGCGGAATGCAGGCCTTGGCGTTTTTCCGGAAGCATCAGGTTTTCATTATGCGTTTTGGCGGCGCTCTGCTCATTGCCCTGGGCCTGGTCATGGTGACCGGGCTGTGGGGAACATGGGTTTCAGAACTGCAAAACTGGTTTGCCAATGAAGTGAGGTTGCCAATTTAATGGCGAAACAACAACGGAAACTCAAAGGGTCCCAGGACGCTCCGGCGCTGGGATTTGTAGGGTTCATGCGCTGGATCTGGACTCAGCTGACGTCCATGTCGACGGCACTTTTCTTGCTGTTGCTGCTGGCCGTCGCCGCAGTGCCAGGCTCGATTTTCCCGCAGCGCGCTTCAAATCCAGAGACGGTTGTGCAGTATCTGGACCAGCATCCAGTTGCCGGTCCATGGCTTGACCGCTTCCAGATGTTCGAGGTGTATTCCTCCGTCTGGTTCTCTGCCATCTACATCCTGTTGTTTGTTTCCCTGGTTGGCTGCATCGTTCCGCGTGTGAAGAAGCATGCCCAGGCATTGCGCACGCCTCCACCGCGCACCCCGGCCCGGCTAGATCGCCTGCCGCAGTATGCGTCGCATGAAATTCTGGAAGGCGAAGCGGACACCCCAGATGAGGATCAGGTCATTGATGACTCGTTCAAGATTCTGAAGAAACGCGGTTACCGCGTGGAACGGCGTAATGATGCCGGCGTCCGCTCGGTCTCGGCAGAACGCGGATACACTCGCGAAATTGGCAACCTGCTCTTCCACATCTCCTTGATCGGAGTCCTTGTATCTGCGGCAATTGGCGGGGCCTTCGGCTACACCGGACAGCGTGTGCTGGTCGAGGGGGAGACCTTCGTCAACTCGCTGGTCGCCTATGATTCCTTCACTCCGGGCACGACTTTCAACGCGGATAAACTGCCTGGATATTCTGTCAAGCTCGACAAGTTCGACATTATTTTTGACCGTGAATCCGAGTCGCACTTCGGGCAGCCGCTGGACTTCACCGCACACGTCCAGGTGCGCAAGGATGCCCAGTCGGATCCGGTCAAGCAGGATCTGAAGGTGAACCACCCACTGCGCATCAATGGCGCCGACGTCTATCTGGTTGGCAACGGCTACGCCCCGGTGATCACTGTGCGCGATGGCAAGGGCAACGTCGCCTACTCGGGCCCGGCAGTATCGGTCCCGCAGGACTCGGTCTACACCTCGATGTTCGTTCTGAAGGTTCCTGACGCGGTCCCGGATCAGCTGGGTTTCCAGGGATTCTTGCTTCCTACCGCATTGGTTGATGAAAATGGATTTGGCATTTCAGGTGACCCCAATGCCATCAACCCGCAGCTGCACTTGAATTCCTTCTACGGGAATTTGGGGCTGGATAACGGTAATCCGCAGAACGTTTTTGTTCTGGACACCGAGAAGATGAAGGCGCTCAATAGCCGCGAGCTTGACGCCGGCGGCATCATCCTCGAAGCCGGACAGACCTACCAGCTGCCCGACGGCAAGGGAAGCATCAGCTTTGATGACCTCAAGCGCTATGTTGCACTGGACGTGAACTACGATCCGGGAAAGCTTCCCATCGGCATCTTCGCGGCCTTGGCACTGCTCGGCTTGGGAGTTTCATTGTTCACTCCTCGTCGCCGAGTCTGGATCAAGCTGAAGCATCAGGATGGCAAGCGTAGTATCGAATACGCATTGTTGGCTCGTGGCGAAGATCCGCGACTGGAACGCGAAGCGGCAGAACTACAGAAGATCTTTGACAAGGCTTGGCCACTGGCAAGCCAGGAGCAAAACCAAGGAGCAGTAAATGGGTAACGCTGGGGCATTAGCACCAATTAATGAATCGCTCGGTGAATACAGCCAGTTGTTCATGCTGCTGGCAGCCATGGTCTATGGGGTGGTCTTCATCATCTTCGCCCTCGACTTGGCGAAGACCAACAAGTCCATTACGGAAATGGATTCCGCGGCCCTCAAGCGCGATGCAGAGATGCTGGTTGGCGCCAACGGCGCTGTCGCCGGAACCGGACGTAAGCGCCGCGGCGCGAGCGAGCGTGCGGACAACATCAGCGACGATATTGTCACCGACAAGATGAACTACACCGAGTTCTCGTCCAAGCGCCCAATGGCCCGCATGGCTGTGGTGCTGATGTGGCTGGCAGTTGCTCTGCACGGCTTCGCCGTGGTCTCCCGCGCACTAGCTGCCCACCGCGTGCCGTGGGGCAACATGTATGAGTTCCTGACCACCGGCGCTTTCGTTGTGGCCCTGGTGTACCTGGTAGTGCTGTTCATCAAGGATCTGCGCTTCATGGGTTCATTCATCTCTGGCTTGGTCACCCTGATGCTGTGCGCAGCTACCATTGGATTCCCGACTCCGGTTGGCCACCTGGTTCCAGCGCTGCAGTCGCCATGGATCGTCATTCACGTGTCAATCGCCGTCTTGGCTTCCTCGCTCTTCGCCATCAGCTTTGCCATGAATGTGCTTCAGCTTTTGCAGCACTCCCGCATGAACCGCTTGGCAACCGGCCAGAGCGACAAGCTGCCATTCATGCGCGTTGTCCCGGGTGCAGGCGCCTTGGAAAACTTCGCCTACCGCATCAACACCATTGCATTCGTGATGTGGACCTTCACCGTGATGGCCGGCGCTATCTGGGCTGAAGCTGCATGGGGACGCTACTGGGGGTGGGATCCAAAGGAAGTTTGGTCCTTCGTGATCTGGGTTGTGTATGCAGGCTACCTGCACGCGCGTGCTACCGGTGGTTGGACTGGTCCACGTTCGGCATGGTTGTCCATTGTCGGATTCCTGTGCGTGGTCTTCAACTTCACTATTGTGAATATCTTCTTCAATGGTCTGCACTCCTACGCTGGTGTCTAAGGCCTAGAAAACTTCGACAAGCAGGAAGCGATACCCCTGATGGGGTATCGCTTCCTGCGTTTAAGCGGATGGCTTGGACGCGCGCTAGTGCA
Organism: Glutamicibacter halophytocola; assembly: GCF_001302565.1. NCBI lineage: Bacteria > Bacillati > Actinomycetota > Actinomycetes > Micrococcales > Micrococcaceae > Glutamicibacter > Glutamicibacter halophytocola. The sequence continues at coordinate 2,752,964 of NZ_CP012750.1, read as the reverse complement.
CTATCGGAATTCCTGCAGCGCGTGGCCACTAGGCGCAAAGCGGCTGTGCCACGGCCGTCAAGCATCCATGGCTCGTGGGTACATGAAAGCCCCGGCGTTCCCCCTCACAAGATCGGTGAGCGGGGGATCGGCACGGGGCTTTTGCCTGGTTGTGCTGGGAAGCGGCTGGAGCCAGCTTCTAGGCCTTGGAATCAGGAGCGTCGCTGTCGGTGTCCTCGGGCTTGTGCTCGGGCTTCTCGGGAGCTGCTGAGCCTGTGTCCTCTGGCTTCGATGGCGAATCGGACCTCTTCGGATCCTTGGCCTGGGATTTGAGCTCTTGCTCACGGGTCTTGGACTCTTCTTCTCGCTGCTGCTGTCGTCGCCAGACTTCGAGTTGGCGCAAGAAATCCTCATCGTCATCCGGTGCCGTCTGGTGTGCCGATGGCTGGTTGCCGGTGTTCACGGGACGCCCCAAAACGAACCACAAAATGGCACCGACCAGTGGAAGGATGATGATCACCACGAACCAAGCTGTCTTCGGCAAAGACCGCACGAGATGCTTCTGCGCACGGCTGCATTCAATCAACGTGTAAATCATCAAGGCGACCGAAACTACTGCTGCGAATATAAGGAGGCGGACCATGATTCCATTCTAGTGATAATCCGGCTCACAGCTTCATCGGTAGACTTGAAGTTATGCAGTTTCTGAAATATACAGTTCTTCGTCTGGGCATATTCTGCGCAGTGTTCCTGGGCTTGTGGCTTGGCCTGAGCTGGCCAATCTTCATCGCCGGAATTATTGGCCTGATTTTCGCCTTTGCCATTGCCTATCTTTTCTTCAACAATCTTCGGCTCAAAGCCAACGAAGATGTGCGCAATGCTTTTAATAAGACCTCTGCGAACAAGACCAGCAAGCAGCTGGCGGAAGAAGCCATCGAGGACGAATTCGATGAGTCCCGGCGCAAGACGCAGCCACCTGCCGAGTAAAATCACCGAGTGCTACTGCCTGCAACGAAAAAGCCTTGGCTTGCCAGTGCCAATTCAATGGACTGACAAGCCAAGGCTTTTTCTATGATCTATGGCCTTCTGTGTTGCTTAGAACCAAACGCCAAGAATGATCGCCAGGGCAAACAACACGGCATACACCATGTTCAGCATGCCCGTCTGCTTCAGGACCTGAACCAGTTTGGGAAGCTCGTGTTCGCGCAGCATGAGCATGGAAGGTGCAATCGCCGGAATGAAGGTGATCAGCACCAGCCACAGCCACGGGAACGTTCCGGTTGACAAAAGCGGCAACAAGATCGCTATGGCCAACATCAGGACGTAGCTCAGCCGTGCATTGCTTTCGCCCAGCCGTACCGCAAGAGTAATTTTCCCGACCTCTTTATCGGTGGGAATATCACGGACGTTATTGGCCATGAGAAGCGCGCAGCCAATCAATCCCGTGCCAATTGCACCCCATAACGAGGTCAGGGTCAGTTCGTTGATCTGTGTGAAGGTCGTACCCAAGGTCGCGACCAAGCCGAAGAAGATGAAGACGTAAACATCTCCCAGTCCACGGTAGCCGTAGGGATTTTTGCCACCGGTGTAGCCCCACGCGGCAAAGATCGCGGCGACACCGACAAGCAGCAACGGCCATGAAGACGAGACGACGACAAGAATCAATCCGCAGATTGCTGCCAGGCCAAAGCAGCCGAAGGCAACATTGCGCACATTCTTCGGATCGGTGAGCTTGGAACCGGTGAGGCGCAACGGTCCAACCCGGTCATCATCAGTGCCTCGGATGCCGTCGGAATAGTCGTTGGAGTAGTTCACGCCAACTTGCAGCAACAAGCCAACCAGCAACGCCAGGACAAAACGGAACCAATGAATGGTTCCGGTTTCGCCCAGTGCAGCCGCAGTGCCGATGACTACCGGGGCAATGACGATAGGCAAGGTGCGCAGACGTGCACCGGAAACCCATTGGGAAAGTGTGGCCACTTTCAGTCCTTTCAGGGCAAGAGAAAAACTCGTACCCTCTAGTTTCCCGCGATTATGCGGGCATGGCGAATCGGGGCTAGTCCCGAACCGCCAATTCATCAATGATCAAGCGACGGTTGAACTTGCCGTTGGGCAGCAACGGCAGGCCCTGCGGGTAGTGGCGCACATGCTTTGGAACTGCTTCCTTGCCTAGCGTACGGCGTACCGCGTCAAAGGCTTCGTCGGTCTTGGTGGGGCCAGAATAGGCCAGGCCAACGCTTTGGCCCCACTGCGAATCCGGCACCGAAACAACCAACGTCTGGGTGAAGAACTCTTCGAGCAGGCCCTCGATTTTTGATGCTGAGAGCTTGATTCCCCCGGTGTTGATCACGTCGTCAACGCGGCCGACAATGCTCAGCCGTTGCCCCTGGACGCTGCCCAAATCATCGGTAACGTACCAGCGGCGGCCATCGCGCTCGACGAAGTGTTCTGCCGTGGCCTCAGGAGCATTGGCATAGCCATCGGCCAGCATCGGGCCAGAAACCCAGATGCGGGAATCATGCTCGGCCAGCTGAACTCCTGGAAGGGCTGTGCCGTTATAGACCAGTCCGCCCGAGGTTTCCGAGGAACCATAGGTTTGGAAGATCTTCAGCCCGTGGTGGCGGGAACGCACCAGCAAGTCCTTGCTGGCTCGCGCCCCGCCCAGCAAGATGGCATCAAAACGCTTGAGCGCCTGCAAGGTGGCAGGGTCCGGATTATCAAGCAATCGCGCCAGCTGGGTAGGCACCAGGGAGGTGAGCCGATGGGTTTCCACCATCTGGCCGGCGGCCTGCGTGAACGCCGTAGCCGAAAAGCTGCCATCCAAGTCCATGATCACCGGTTTGGTGCCAGCGAAGAGGGACCTGGTCAGCACGCTGAGCCCGGCGACGTAGTGCACCGGAAGGGCCAACAGCCATTGGCCTTCGAAACCGAGATATTCGGCGGTCGCTTGGGCGCTGGAAGCCAGGGCTTCGACGCTTAGTACCGTGCGCTTGGCCCGCCCGGTTGATCCAGAAGTGCGCACCACGGCCATGGGCTGCTCGAATCCTGGCAGATCTTCTGCCCCGAGGTACTCGATGCGCCAGCCAGCGCTGCTGGTGTCATCGGCGATGACCTCGACCGCTGGACCATTGTCATTGGCAGCGCCAGCCAAGGCCGTGAGCAGTTCCTGATGCAGTGCGTCCATGTAGTAGTCCTTTTGCAGGTGCCGCCGCTTAGAAGTAGTAGGGGTAATCGGACCAGTCAGGGTCGCGCTTGCCCAAGAACGCGTCGCGTCCTTCCACTGCTTCATCGGTCATGTAGGCCATGCGGGTGGCTTCGCCGGCGAAGACCTGCTGGCCGGCCAGGCCATCATCGGCCAGGTTGAAAGCGAACTTGAGCATGCGAATGGCCTGCGGGGACTGCTTGGCAATGTCTGCCGCGTATTCCAGGGCCACTTCTTCCAGGCGCTCATGTTCTACGGATTCGTTGACCGCACCCATGCGAACCATGTCGTCTGCGGAGTATTCGCGGGCGAGGAAGAAAATTTCGCGTGCGGTCTTCTGGCCAACCTGGCGGGCGAGCAAGGCCGAGCCATACCCGGCATCGAAGGAACCAACGGTGGCATCAGTCTGCTTGAACTTGCCGTTTTCCTTCGACGCGATGGTCAGGTCCGACACGACGTGCAGCGAGTGTCCGCCGCCGGCAGCCCAGCCGTTGACAACGCAGAGGACGACCTTTGGCATGGTGCGCATCAACCGCTGCACCTCAAGAATGTGCAGTCGTCCGGCGCGGGCGGGGTCGATGGATTCGCGGGTCTCGCCCTCTGCATAGCGGTAGCCGTCGCGGCCGCGGATGCGCTGGTCTCCGCCGGAGCAGAACGCATGGCCGCCGTCCTTGGGCGAAGGGCCGTTGCCGGTGAGCAGGACCGTGGCGACATTGCTGGTCATGCGTGCGTGATCCATGGCGCGGTAGAGCTCGTCCACGGTGTGCGGCCGGAAGGCGTTGCGCACCTCGGGGCGGTCAAAGGCGATGCGCACCGTTGGCAGATCGCGCACGATGTTGCCCAGTTCATCGCGTTCCACCTGGCGGTGGTAGGTGATGTCGGTGAAGTCGAATCCCTCAATCACTCGCCAACGCGTGGGATCGAATACGTCGGAAACCTTCTGGGGCAATGCGGATTTATTCTGGCTACTCACCCTATGAATGCTAGTCGGTTTCCTTCCGATCTCTAAGAATCTGGAAATTGCTGGGGCCGATGACTTTATTATTGAACGAATGGTCGGTAAGTTTAGGTGTTGAGGATCACTGAACAGTTTTGGCGCAAGGAGTACAAATGACTGAAGCATTTCTCGTCGGCGGGGCACGTACCCCGGTGGGCCGTTATGGGGGAGCGCTCAGCGCTGTGCGCCCCGATGATCTGGCTGCCCTGGCGATTCGCAGCCTCATCCATGACTCTGGGATCGACCCGGCCGCGGTTGATGAAGTGATCCTCGGAAACGCCAACGGCGCTGGTGAAGAAAATCGCAATGTGGCCCGCATGGCGGCACTGCTGGCGGGGCTGCCAGTGAGCGTGCCCGGTATTACCGTTAACCGCTTGTGCGCTTCGGGCATGAGCGCCATCACCATGGCCAGCCACATGGTCAAAGCCGGCGCCGCAGATGTTGTCATTGCCGGCGGCGTCGAGTCCATGTCCCGAGCCCCATGGGTGATGGAAAAGCCGGATAAGCCATTTGCCAAGCCCGGAGCCATCTTCGACACCTCCATCGGATGGCGCTTCACCAACCCGCAATTCCTCTCCGGCGAGCTATCCCGGGATGGCAAAACGACCTTCTCCATGCCGGAGACCGCAGAAGAAGTAGCCCGCGTCTACGGCATCTCCCGCGAGGATTGCGACCAATTTGCCGTCGACTCCCATGCCAAAGCCATGGCAGCCATCGAAGAGGGGCGCTTCCGCGACGAAATTGTGCCCGTGGCGGTCAAGCATCGCAAGGGCGAAACCATCGTGGATACCGATGAGGGCCCGCGCCCGGGAACCAGCATGGACGTTCTCTCCGGATTGCGCCCGGTGGTTGCAGGCGGCCACGTTGTCACCGCCGGAAACGCCTCGTCGCTCAACGATGGCGCCTCTGCCATTTTGGTGGTTTCCGAACGGGCCCTGGAGAAGTACGCGCTGACTGCGCGGGCCCGCATCATCGATGGCCAATCCGCAGGACTGGAACCGGAGATCATGGGCATGGGGCCGGTGCCAGCCACCCGCAAGGTGCTCGACCGTGCCGGACTTTCGATCGGCGAGATCGGAGCCATGGAAATCAACGAGGCCTTCGCCAGCCAGTCCTTGGCCAGCATGCGCGAACTCGGGGTAGACCCGCAGATCGTCAACCGCGATGGTGGAGCCATCGCGCTGGGCCATCCGCTGGGATCAAGCGGTTCGCGCATCGTGATCACGCTGCTGGGCCGCATGGAGCGCGAGCTGGCAACAGCTGGGCGCAAGCTCGGGGTGGCCACCATGTGCGTCGGCGTTGGCCAAGGCTCGGCAATTCTCCTGGAAGGCGCGTAATCATGGATAGCACCGCTGAACACTTTGACACCCTGCAGGTGGTGGAGAGCGACGACCGGCTCTGGGTGCGCCTGAACCGCCCCGAAGTGCGCAATGCCATCGATCAGAAAATGGTGGACGAGCTGCATGCCGTATGCGCCTATCTGGAGAGGAACCCGAAGATCCTGATCCTGGCCGGAACCGCCAGCCAGGCGCCGAGCCAAGAGCATCCCAAGGGCAGCAAGGGGATTTTCGCCTCGGGAGCCGATATCTCGCAATTGCGCGAACGCCGGCGCGATGACGCGCTCGCCGGGATCAACTCCGGGATTTTCGATCGCATCTCCAAGCTGCCCATGCCCGTGATCGCAGCCCTGGACGGATTTGCCCTGGGCGGTGGCGCCGAGCTGGCCTACGCAGCTGACTTCCGCATCGGCACCCCCGAGCTGCGCATGGGGAACCCCGAAACCAATCTGGGCATCATGGCTGCCGCCGGCGCAACCTGGAGGCTCAAGGAACTGGTCGGCGAGCCGCTGGCCAAGGAAATCCTGATGGCCGGCAAGGTGCTCACCGGCGAGCAATGCCTGGCCGCTGGGCTGGTGACCGAACTGCATCCGGCCACGGAACTTGAGCCCGCGGCCAACGCGCTGGCCGATCGCATTGCGGCCCAAGACCCGCTGGCCGTGCGCATCACCAAATCCGTGTTCCATGCCCCGCGCGAAGTGCACCCGGTCATTGACACCCTGGCTCAGGGAATGCTCTTTGAATCCCAAGCCAAGTTTGATCGCATGCAAGCCTTCCTTGATCGAAAGAAGAACTAACTATGAGTGCAACTAGCAATAGCGCCACCGGCCACCTGCCGCAGCGCTGCGGAGTGCTTGGCGGCGGGCGCATGGGCGCTGGCATTGCCCACGCCCTGCTCATGGGCGGCAGCACCGTGGTCGTGGTTGAGCGCGATGAGGCTTCGGCGCAGGCAGCCTTTGAGCGGGTCGCAGAATCAGTGGATCGCTCCATCGCCCGCGGGTTGGCGAGCGAAGCCAGGGGCGAAATCCTGCAGCGCTTCTCGGTCAGCACCGACTACCAGCAGTTCGCCACGGCGCAATTGGTGATCGAGGCGGTGCCGGAAATCTGGGAGCTGAAGGTATCTTCATTGCAAGCGGTGGAGCGGGTGCTGGACGCGGAGGCTGTGCTGGCCTCCAACACCTCCTCGTTGTCGGTGAGCGGGCTGGCCAAGGAGCTGGCACGACCAGCCAAGTTCCTCGGGCTGCATTTCTTCAACCCCGTTCCGGCCTCAACGCTGATCGAAGTGGTGATTGGGCAGGAAACCGGCAAGGATCTGGTCGAGGCATCCCGCGGTTGGGTGCAAGCCCTGGGCAAGACCCCCGTCGTCGTCAATGACGCTCCAGGTTTTGCTTCATCGCGCCTGGGCGTGGCCATCGCGTTGGAGGCCATGCGCATGGTTGAAGAAGGCGTGGCGAGCGCCGAGGACATCGATAACGCCATGGTGCTGGGCTACAAGCATCCGACTGGCCCGTTGAAGACCACGGACATTGTCGGACTGGATGTGCGCCTGGGAATTGCTGAATACCTGCACGAAACGCTGGGCGAGCGCTTTGCGCCACCGCAGATCCTCAAGGACATGGTGGCCCAGGGCAAGCTGGGTCGAAAGAGCGGCCAGGGATTCTATTCCTGGTAGGCGTCGCCAAGCCGAGCCGCTGAACGCCGCAGTCCCCGCCGGTCACGCAACCGTCGGGGACTGCGGCGTTTCAGGGCTGCTAGAACAGGTGGCCCAGCAGCGAGGCAAAAAGCTCATCGGGATCGCGGGGCAGTCCCTTGGAAGAGAACCACTCGCAAAGATTGACGCAGTCGCGATGCAAGAAGTCCATTCCCTGCGGGTTGCCGGCCAGATCCACGCACTGCGGAACATCGATGACCACCAGGCGCTCGCCGGAAACCAGGAGGTTGTAGGCCGACAAGTCGCCGTGGGCCACTCCCAGGCCAGCGAATTTTTCCAGGGCCTCGCTGAGCTGCTCCCACAGCGAGGGCAGGCGCGGGTCAAAGCGCGTGAGTTGCTGGAGGCGAGGTGCGGCTGCCAAAGGATTATCCGGGTCCGCAATGAATTCCATCAGGATTTCAGTGCCGTCAATCTGGACTGGATACGGGACGGGAATGCCCGCCTCATAGCAGCGCAGCAGGTAGGTCCATTCTGCGTTGGCCCACTGCAAGGCGGCAATGTCGCGGCCGTACGCGGAGTTGTTGCGGATGGCTCGATTGTCACGGGAACGACGGGCTGATCGGCCATCGCTGTAGGCCTGCGACCGGCTGAATTGCAGGCGATCCCGCGAACGGTAGCGTTTTGCGGCCAGCAGGCTTGTGCGCCCGCCGATAGCGCGTTCGAGCAGGAAGACATCGCCTTCCTTGCCCGTTTTGAGAATGCCCAGTTCGGTGTCCATGGCACCGGCATCCTCGATCAGCCACAGGGGATACGGCTGCGGACCGCGAAAGCCCTTCTCGACAAAGGGCCACGTGGAATAGCGCTGGCCGGCAGGCGGCTCGTCAATGGCCGACTCTTTCCAGGCGGGCTTGTGCCTGTGGAATTTGAGTTGCGTGTCAGGATCTGCGGATTCGGGAGTAATCAGCCGCGAGCTGGTGGATGGGTCTCCAGCAGGAAAATGCATTGGGAAAAGTCCTTAGAAAAAGGGAAAAATGACCGGGAACGGCGGTAGGCAATCATCGTTACCCCTCCTTCAATAGACTGGTTGGCATTTGCCAATGACTAGAACTCTACAACAGTGAATCAATATGTTGCAATGGGGGAATGAACCAGAGCCTGAACTACCAAAAGCAAACCGGGGATTTGCCGTGGGCAGGAGCCGTGAACGCGCGGCATATTTGTGGCGCCTTCTACCGCATGGGGCGCCATGAGTGGCTGAGCGCGGAAGGGTGGCGCCAAATGCAGGGTGATGGCATCACCAAGGTCGTTGACCTGCGCAATCCAAGCGAGATTCATCGGCGCGAACACGATCCGGCGGTTCCGGATGCCAGCCTTGCCGGCATTGAACTTGTGAACTTGCCGCTGGAAACACCGGGCAATCAGCGGTTTGAATCGATGGCCGTGCCATATATGAATCACACGGGCCTGTATCAGCTGGTCTGCGAGGAATTCGGCAGCCAGCTGCGTGCAATATTCGAGGACTTGGCCAACTCGCAAGGCGCAACAGTCATCCATTGCTCGGCAGGCCGTGACCGCTCGGGGCTGATCGCCACGCTGCTGCTGGACCTGGCCGGACTGGAGGATCGCATTCTCGTGCACGACGAGCTGGCGGTGCGGGGCATTAATGAATGGCATCGGGTCTCTGGGCGAAAGCATTCCTACGAGAGCTATCGCACCGAGGAAGAACTGCGGGGGATCATCAGCGAGCGCGCTGAGGCACTGGAGGATTTTTGCGCCTGGATCGGTTCAGCGCGCACTTATCTGTTGGCCCAAGGCATGGAAGATTGCGATCTCGAGCGCCTGCGTTCACTGGCAGCACAGCGCTGATTCAGTGCAGGCCTTGCCCTCATTGCGCCGTCGGATCTTGGGCTCATGATCTCAAAATCGCCAATTGCGGGTGTCCTTGGTCACGCTCTTCCTGATATGGTTAATATTAATACTGACCGACCGTTCAGGAAGGAATTGTGTCAATGCCGACAAAACAGATCAGCGTAGTGCCCAGCTTCATCGCGGGAAAATGGTGGACTCCCGAATCCGGAGGCGGAACGGAGGTTCGGGACGCCAACACGGGGGAACTGCTTGCCTCGGTTACCAATGACAAATTGGATGTCGCAGCAGCGGTCGCCTATGGACGAGGTACCGGGCAACAGGAGCTGGCCAAGCTGACATTGCATGAGCGCGCGCTGAAGCTCAAGGAGCTGGCGTTGTATCTGAATGAACGGCGCAAGGATCTTTACGAGATTTCGTTCAAAACCGGCGCCACGAAGATCGATTCCATGGTGGACATCGATGGCGGCATTGGGGTGCTCTTCACCTTTTCCTCCAAGGGCCGCCGCGAATTGCCTAACAGCAACGTCATCCTCGACGGTTCCACGGAACCGCTAAGCAAAGACGGCTCCTTTATCGGCACGCATATCTACACTGCGATGAGTGGTGTGGTGGTGCAGGTCAACGCGTTCAACTTCCCTGTTTGGGGCATGCTTGAAAAGTTTGCGCCGGCCTTTATCGCAGGGGTTCCCACCATTGTTAAACCTGCAACTCCCACTGGCTACCTCGCTGAGGCCGCCGTCCGCATGATGCTGGAATCCGGCATCCTTCCCGAAGGCTCCCTGCAGCTGCTTTCGGGGTCGGCCAGGGACATCATGGATCATCTCGACTACCGCGACATGTTCGCCTTCACCGGCTCGGCGGCCACCGCAAGCAAGTTGAAATCCCATCCCAATGTCATCGACGGGGGAGTGCGATTTGCGGCAGAAACCGACTCGCTCAACGCGGCTATTCTTGGGCCTGACGCGCAGGAGGGAAGCCCGGAATTCGAAGCATTTATCAAGGCAGTCGTCACCGAGATGACCTCCAAAGCTGGCCAGAAATGCACCGCCATCCGCCGAAATATTGTTCCCTCCCACCTCGTTGATCCCGTTATCGCAGGCATTGGCAAGCGAATCGACGAGCGAGTTGTTATTGGCGATCCGCGCGTCGATGGCGTGACCATGGGCGCACTCGCGTCATTGGAGCAGCTGGCTGATGTGCGCTCAGCGGTTCAAGACATGATCGACGCCGGTGGCGAGCTGGCCTATGGGCGCTTGGAAGCCCCGGCGGTGCGCGTGGCTCCGGAGCGAGACGCCGTGGCGGACGCCGGTGCGTTCATGTCGCCGGTGATTCTTCGCTGGGACGACGCCCGCAACCCATTGGTCCACTCCCGAGAAGCTTTTGGGCCGGTCAGCTCCGTAATTGGCTACGAAAATCTTGAGGAAGCGGTCCAGCTGGCCGCGATGGGCTCCGGCTCGCTGGTGGCCACAGTGTGCAGCAATGATGCCAATACCGTGCGTTCGCTGGCTCTGGGCATCGCTGCCCACCATGGCCGCGTGCATATCCTGAACCGGGAAACCGCACGCTCAACCACCGGCCATGGCTCACCAGTGCCTCACCTTGTGCATGGCGGCCCGGGCCGTGCCGGCGGCGGGGAAGAGCTCGGCGGAATCCGGTCGGTCAAGCACCATATGCAGCGCACGGCGGTGCAGGGATCGCCGAATATGCTTACTGCCTTGAGCGGGGTGTGGCATGCCGGCGCTGAGCAGAGCCTGGCGGGATGCGAAAAATTTGGTGGCGATGCCAAGAACACCCACCCATTCCGCAAGTCGCTGGCTGAGCTGCGCATAGGAGACGGGTTCGCCTCGGACCTTCGTGTTGTGAATTTGGAGGACATCAGCGACTTCGCACAGAAGACCGGCGATACGTTCTATGCGCACACCGATGCGAAGGCCGCCGAATTGAATCCGTTCTTCCCGGGCATCGTTGCCCACGGGTACCTCCTGGTCTCTTGGGCTGCTGGACTATTCGTTGAGCCGGCTCCGGGGCCGGTGCTGGCCAACTACGGTTTGGAGTCATTGCGCTTCATTACGCCGGTGGCTGCGGGAGACTCCATCCGCGTGACGCTCACGGCCAAGAAGATCACTCCTCGCGTCACCGACGAATACGGTGAAGTCGCCTGGGACGCTGTCTTGCATAACCAGAACGATGAAATTGTTGCGACCTACGATGTCTTGACCTTGGTGGAGAAAGAAAACCTCACCTACGCCAACTTCGGAGTCTAATAACCGATCCGTTCAAGGGTGGATGCCGCGAATGCGGCGTCCACCCTTTTTCGTGCCTCAATGCGAGCACAGGGTCTTTTAAACAGCTGTGTAAGCGTTTCCATTATGGACAAGATTTTGATTGTGGCCGGAAAATTTTATGGCAATTTATCCGTTTGGTTTCGCGGATTTAATATGTTTACAAAAATTTACTTGTTGGTAAGGCATGAGAAAGCGCTTACAGTTATGTCGCAGGTCACACGTTGATGGGGAGCGTGTGGTTGAGCGATCCCGGCGCAGCGGCGTCGATGGATCGCAGCCCATTCATCACATCAAAGGAGCTTTTCTGTGGGACTTTTGCCATCACGTGCCAAATCAACAAAACGCCGGATCGGCGCCGGAAGGGCCAAACCAGTCGCGGCCCTAGGCGCTTCACTGGCCCTGCTCGCCGCGCCGTTGTTCTCCGCGCCAGCCCAGGCCGCCACCCCATCTAACGACGGGAAAGACGTCATCCTCAACCTCTTCCAATGGAACTGGAATTCAGTGGCTCAGGAATGCCAGTCCAGCATCGGCCCGGCAGGTTTCGGCTATGTCCAGGTTTCCCCTCCGGCAGAGCACCTGCGTGGCACGGCATGGTGGACCTCCTACCAGCCGGTGAGCTACAAAGTGGACTCCAAGCTCGGCAACCGTGAGGAATTCTCCGCCATGGTGAACAGCTGCAACGACGCTGGCGTCAAAGTCATCGCCGACGCGGTGGTCAACCACATGGCTGGCGCCGGCCAATCCGGCACCGGCACCGCTGGCTCGCCCTTCTCCGAGGATCATTTCCCCGAGTACTCGGCCCAGGACTTTAATGATTGCCGCACCAACATCACCAACTACGCTGACCGCTGGCAAGTACAGCATTGCCGCCTGGTAGGCCTCCAGGATCTGAAGACCTCCAGCAGCTACGTCCAGCAGAACATCGCCGACTACCTGGATGATCTCGTTTCGCTCGGCGTCTCCGGCTTCCGCATCGATGCCTCGAAGCACATCCCGGCAACAGACCTGGAAGCCATCAAATCAAAGATGAAGAACTCCGGTGCCTACTGGGTGCACGAAGTCATCGGCGCCTCGGGAGAGCCAATCCAGGAAAGCGAATACCTGGGCAGCGGCGACTCCCACGAATTCGACTATTCCCGCCAGCTCAAGCACGACTTCGACGCGCAGATCGCCAACTTGCGCTTCATCGGCGATGGCAAGCTCGCTAGCGACCGCGCCGGAGTTTTCGTCACCAACCACGACACCGAGCGCAATGGCGAATCCATGAACTACAAGTGGGGCGCGAAGTACCTGCTGGCCAACGTCTTCATGCTCTCCTGGCCGTATGGGTCGCCCACGGTCTACTCGGGCTTCACCTTCACTGACAAGGAAGCTGGCGCTCCCGGAGCGGGCGATTCCTCGGTGCCAAATGCGAACTGCGATTCTTCGTCCTGGACTTGTGAGCAGCGGCAAGATGAAATCACCGGCATGGTCGGCTTCAACAACGCTGTGGGCGACGCAGCGGTGAGCAACTGGTGGGATGACGGAAGCAACCAGATAGCCTACGGGCGGGGGAACAAGGGCTATGTAGCTATCAACAACACCGGGGCAGCCACCACCCGCGAATACACCAGCACCCTGGCGGCTGGAACCTACTGCGATGTGGTGGGTGCAGGAGACTGCTCGAAGACCATCACGGTGGGAGCGGACGGTAAATTCATGGCCACCCTGCCTGCCTACGGCGCCGTGGCACTGCATATCGGAGCCCTTGCTGATGGTTCCGGCGGCGGATCACAAACGCCGGATCCAGTGGAAGACACCGCCGATGTCAGCGTGGCCGTGACCGCAGAGACCACGATGGGACAGAACATCCGCATAGTTGGCAACCAGCCAGAACTAGGCAGCTGGGATCCTGCCAAGGCTGTGCAGTTATCGCCGGCGAACTACCCCAGCTGGACTGGAACGGCAGATCTTCCTGCCGGGACCCAGTTTGAATACAAGTACATCAAGTACGACCAGAGTGGCAATGCCGTATGGGAATCGGGGAGCAACCGCACCGCCACCGTGCAAGCCGACGGATCCTTGAACCTGGCTGACAACTGGCGCAACTAGCAACAAAAAAGTGTTCCCGCTCCAAGATGGTGCGGGAACACGTTGCCTTCAGTTATTTTTCGGTTTCAGCGTTCATCTTGTCCAAGGTCGCCTGCTTCGCTTTTTGCAAGGCAAGCTCTTCTTCACCCAGCTCCATCTGCACGGGCTCAGACCCTGCCGCAGGCAAACTGCGCCACAGGAAGAAGCCGTAGGCGGCGGCCAAGGCAATGAAAACGTAGAGGCCAAGCATGCCAAGCATTGGCGAAATCACGAAGTAGATCACCAGATCGGCAATGGCTGCAAGGGCCAGCAGCAGCCACCCTTCACGCACGCCGCGGGCGATCATGACGAAGGAAGCGAAAATAGCGGCGTCAGCGAAGTACATGACCCAGACTTCTGGCGTAGCGGACAGGAAGCCGGAGTTGAACAGGAAAGGGCCAAAGCGCAGGGCCACAAGCAAGATCAAGCCCGCGATCATGCCGACGGCTGACCAGCTGGTGATGGACGTCGTGGTGACCTCGCGACTGAACTTGCCATTGAGCTTGAATTGCGAAAAGCGCCAAAGGCCAAAAATCGGCAGCACCAGCAGAGGGATTGCGTAGATCAGCCCCAAGAGATCAAACTGCAACGCGGAAATCATCGGGCCGACAAAAACCGAGAGGATCAGGGTCCACCAGCCCAAATCATTGCGATGCGCAAGCAGGATTGCGGAGACGAAAACTAGCAGCATGCTAGCGGCAGACAGCAGGATCTGAACGTAGGAACTACCGCTGTCAGCAGTAGCCATGAACAGGGTTTCTAAGATGGAATCCACGGTGCTCTTCACTCGATCGATTGGCAACGACTGGTGCACAAGGCACCCCTTCGATGCTAACGGTGAATCCTGTGAGCCAAAGAATTCTAGAAGGTTGGATGCGCCACAAGACCTGAGCTCATGATGCCAGCAATGCCCGATGAGGCTCCCTGCCGAAAGCAGGGAGCCTCATTCGAGGGATACGATATTGGCCTACTTCACTTCCGTGTGCAAACCGTGGAAGAGCAGCGAGACGGCCTGTTCTTCCAGCGCCGAAGCTTCGAGCGGTCCATCAACGCGGTACCAGTCCACGATCGAATTAATTGTTCCGAACAGGAGGCGGGCGGTGGAACGCGGCTCAAGATCATCTCGAAGCTTGCCGTCGCTTTGCGCGGCCGTGACCAGCTCGGCAAGCTGGCGGTCCATCGCACGGCGGCGTTCCAAAGCCTGGCGTTCGAGCTCGGTATTGCCCCGCAAGCGCAAGAGCAGGGTTACATAGGGGCGCTTTTCGATCAAAATGCGGATCGTCGAGCGCAGGAAAAATTCCAGGCGCTCATCGGCACTGCCCGCGTGCGCGCGCACCTCGGTATTGACCGCTTCCAGGGGGATGAGTGCCGCGTCCAACGCCAGCCGCAGCAAGTCCTCCTTTGACGGAACATGATGATAAATCGCGGACTTGCTGATGCCCAAGCGGTCGGCAAGCTTGCCCATCGAGGTCGCGTCATAGCCATATTCGTTAAAAGCCTCGACGGCAATTCTCAATACGGCGTCTTGGTCGTACCCGGGGCGCCCGCGTTTCACCGGGCGGCTGGCAGTGTCGGTAGTGTCCATGATGAATCGATTATTCCATGTCCCTGCGCGTATTACTGATTGCGCAGGTCATAGATCCTCTTGAGCTTGCCCATGGATCGCTCTAGCGATTCGGGCTCAACAACATCGATGGCGCAGGATGAACCAATATGGATCTTGATGAGTTTCGCCAGTTCCGTCCCGGCATGTTGCGCCTGCTCGGCTGACGCATCCGTGCGGCGCTCCACCTTCACCGCCAACTGGTCCATCCGGCCTGGGCGTGAGAGGACAAGCTGGAAATGCGGGGAGAGGCCTGGAACCTTGAGGATCAGCTCTTCGATCTGGCTCGGGAAGAGGTTGACCCCGCGAAGAATAATCATGTCATCGCTGCGTCCGGTGATGCGTCCCATGCGGCGGTGGCCAGGTCGGGCACTGCCTGGCATGAGGCGAGTCAGGTCATGGGTGCGGTAGCGAATAATTGGCAGAGCCTGCTTGGTCAACGAGGTGAATACCAGCTCGCCATGTTCGCCGTCGCCCAGAACCTTGCTGGAGTCGAAGGCATCAATGATTTCTGGACGGAAGTGGTCCTCCCAGATGTGGCTGCCGTCTTTGCGCTCATTTGATTCGCCGGCCACGCCGGGCCCCATCACTTCGGAGAGCCCATAGATGTCGCAGGCATCGATGTTGAACATCTCTTCGAGCTCATGGCGCATCTCCTCGGTCCATGGCTCTGCGCCGAGGACTGCGACCTTCAGCGAGGTGCTGCGCGGGTCCAGGCCCATGCGCTGCATGGCATCGCCGATAGTCAGCAGGTAGGTGGGAGTGCAAAGGATCGCGTCCGGGGCAAAATCCTGGATCAGCGAAATCTGCTTATCGGTTTGACCGCCAGACATCGGGATGACCGTGGCACCCAGGCGTTCGGCAGCGGCGTGGGCGCCTAGACCGCCAGTGAACAGGCCGTAGCCATAGGCGTTGTGGACCTTCCAGCCAGGCTTGACTCCCGAAAGCCGAAGGCATCGCGCACCGAGCTTCGCCCAGTCCGCCAGGTCCTGCTGGGTGTAGCCGACAACGGTCGGTTTTCCAGTGGTTCCGGAGGAGGCGTGGATTCTGGAGACCTCGTGCTGGGGCACGGCAAACATGCCAAAGGGGTAGGTCTTGCGCAGGTCCTCTTTGTCCGTGAATGGGAAGAGCGCAAGGTCGCCAAGCTCCTTGAGATCCTCCGGATGGACCCCGGCAGCGTCGTATTTTTCCTTGTAGTGCGGAACATTCGCATAGGCGTGGTGCAGCGTTTCCTTGAGCCGCTCAAGCTGGATGGCTTCGATCTGGTCGCGGCTCATGGTCTCTTCGGGATCGAGAGGATTCGGAAGTGCATCGCGGCTGGGTGTCTGAGACATGCTGAAACTTTCGTGAGAAGTGAATGGGGGAGAGGCCTTTAGCTGGGCTTCGGGACGGTGCGGGAACGTCCACGGAATTCGGCAACCACTTCCAAGGCGCCGTCACTTGATTCTTGGGTCACCGTAATGTCATAGACCCCGCTACGCCCTTGTTGCGAGACCAATTTGCCGGTGGCGGTGAGTGTTCGTCCCGGAATTGCAGGCCGCAGGAAGTTGATATCTGCTCCTGAGGCTACGGTGATGCTCTGATCGGAGCCTTCTGCTGGATTGCAGCTCAGTGCGAAGGCCGTGTCGGCCAAGGCGAAGATCATTCCGCCGTGCCCGATGCCGAATCCGTTGAGCATTTCAGGGCGCAGTTCCATGCTGATGACAGCGTGCCCTTCGCGAACTTCGATGACGTTGATGCCCATCCATTGGGTCGCATAGTCATTGCGGAGTATGGCGTGGGGTACCGGTTCTTCTACCTGTGTGTTGGTCATCATTGTCCTTCGCCCATTTATTTACCGAACGATCATTAGGTAATAACATAATGTGAGCTAAGTCAAGTTTTCGGGCGTCAAGTGGCGAACTATTGCGGAGTGCAGATGCCGGGATTAAGGGTCGAAGAGCTTTCGATGCAATTCGAGGATGAAGGGTTCCTTGATGCGGTTGTAATCCATGACCAGCGCATCCTCTCCCTGCTCGGCCAGCAACTGCGCCGCTGCCTGTCGCTTGATCTGCGCATAAGCCCGGCGGTCAGCAGCATCCAGTTTCAGGTGCTCGCGGAACAGCATCATGCGCAAATACTCAGGGCTGCCTGCGGGGAAAACATGGACGTTGGCGTCCATGCGCCCACTGGCGGCAGGCGGCTTGAACATGCGGTGCGCGTACCAACCGGGTTCGCGATGCCAAAACACCAAGCCTGCTTGCTCCAGCGCTGGAGCGTAGCTCGATTCATCGTTGGCATCGGGGACCAGCAATGCGATATCAATGATGGGCTTGGCGGGAAGCCCCGGGACCGAAGTGGAACCGGTGTGCTCAATGGCCAGCGCTTGAGGCCCCAGGGCCATGCTGATTTGCTCGCAGAGTTCCTGGAAGTGATGTGGCCAGCTCGGCGAGGGTTCCTCGATGCGAATATTTCCCCGGGTCAGCTGCCCGTTGACGGGCTCATATTCCGGATCTTCCTTGGGCTGGCTGGACAGCAGCGGCAAATAGGGCAAGGTGCACAAGTATCGCTCAACGCCGGGCCAGCGCGGATCTCCTGCCGAATTGGAGATCACGCAGCCCAGGGCGCGGTAAAAATCGATGGCGTCATCATCCGTGGTGGCCCACAGATTCTTGCCATGCAGGGCGCGAAGTTCTTCGAGCAGCGCTCGTCCCAAACCGCGATGCTGGAATTCAGGGAGAACGGCAAGATATTCCAGGCACAGCGAATACTGATCACTGTGCCGATACGCTGCCAGCGCTGCAACGTCGCCCTCCTTGGTGAAGTGAGCGAGTACCTGGAGGTTCTCGCATTCATCCAGGAGGTCTTGCAGCCCTTGTTCTCCGACAGGATCGGCGGCCAGCACCAGCAACCGGCGCACCGACGAATCGCCGCGGTAGTCCTTGATGTCGATATGGCGCATGGCCGCCCTTCCCGGTCAGTGGCAGAATTCAGATGAGCTTCGTGCAGCCCAGGGAGTCCAAGGCAAAGGCATAATCCCAAGCCCGCGACTTCCAGGATTCATAGCGGCCCGAGGCGCCACCGTGGCCACCGTCCATCTCGGTTTTGAGCACGATCGGAGCATTTCCGGTGCCCAGCTCCCTGAGCTTGGCAACCCACTTGGCCGGCTCGACGTACAGCACGCGGGTGTCGTTGAGCGAAGTCACCGCCGCGATCTTGGGATAGGCCTGGGCGGTGACATTCTCGTAAGGCGAGTATGACTTCATGTAGTCATAGACTTCCTTGCTTTCGATGGGATTGCCCCATTCTTCCCATTCCAACGCGGAGAGCGGAAGATCGGGGTCCAAGATCGAGGTCAGCGCATCCACGAATGGAACCTGGGCAATGACCGCCGTGTACAGCTGCGGAGCCATATTCGCGATGGCGCCCATCAGCAGCCCGCCGGCAGAACCGCCCAGGGCAACGATGCGCTTCGGATCCGCCAGGCCCGAATCGACCAGGTGCCGGGTGGAATCGATGAAATCGGTGAACGTGTTCTTCTTATGCAGCTTCTTTCCCTGCAGGTACCAGTCGCGGCCCAGTTCGCCACCGCCGCGCACATGCGCAATGACGAATACGACGCCGCGATCCAGCACGCTCAGGCGCGGGATGCCGAAGCCCGGATCCATGGACGCTTCGTAGGAACCGTAGCCGTAGATCAGCACCGGCTGGGGCACGGAGGTATCCAGGTCCGAACGGCGCATGATGGTCAGCGGAATCCTGGTTCCGTCCGCTGCCGTGGCCCATTCGCGAGTGGAGAGGTACTTGGAGGCGTCGTAGCCATTGACCGGAGTCTGCTTGCGCAGCACCAGCAGCTGGTCTTGAAGCCACAGGTCGTAGACGCGCGCCGGCGTGAAATCGGATGTGTAGCTGATGCGGATCAGCGGGGCATCGAGTTCGGCGAAGGTTGGAGAGGCGGTGAACAGCTCATCTTCAAACTGCGGTTCGAGCGCGGGGGCCTGTTCTACAGTGCCCAAGCCTTCTAGCGGGATCAGCTGGACTCGTTCGCAGGTATCGCGGCGCACAGAAAGAATCACGTGCGAGCCGGTCAAGGCGGTGCCTTCGATCTTCGTCGTATTTTCATGAGCCACCACGGTCTGCCACTGCTCTGGCTTGGCATCCTGGCCCAGCTGGTCCAAGGCCGCCAACGAGACCATGTTGTTTGGCGCCTGGTAGTCATGGGTAATCAAGGCCTGCCCGGTGCCTGGCATCAAGTCGATTCCGTGCAGCACCCGCAGGCCGCGGGGAACCAGCAAGGCCACCTCCGCCTGATCACGGGTCAGATCCAGCATGCTGGTTTCCGAGTACTCGGAGTTGCCGCTGGAAATCATAAGGGTCTTGCGATCGGGGCTCAGATCGAATCCGAGCCACATTCCGGGATCATTTTCCTCAAAGACCAGCTGGTCCTGCGCAGCATCGGTGCCAAGGCGGTGGGCAAGAATCCGGTTCGGACGCCAGGTCTCGTCAACGACGGTGTAGAACACAGTGGAGGAGTCGGGGGAGAAAGCCAGGCCGTAGAACACGCCGTCAATGACATCTGGCAATAACTGCCCGGTGCGCAAGTCCTTGATGTACAGGGTGAAGCGCTCGTCGCCGGCATTATCTACGCAGTAGGCCAGCAGGTTGCCTTCTTCGTTCAATGCCATGCCGCCGAGCGAGAAGAACGGCTTGCCCTCGGCCAACGCATTGCCATCCAGCAAGACTTCTTCGTCGGGCAGCGGCTGCTTGGGATCGATCACCGGCGGGGTCCAATCGGCGACCGGGTCCGAGGAATCTGCGGCTTTGACCCGGCACTGCACGGTGTAGGGCTTTCCTTCGGCGGAACGCGTGAAATACCACCATCCGCGCCGGCGGACCGGGACCGACAAATCGGTCTCCACGGTGCGGGATTTGATCTCGTTGAAGAGGTCATCGCGCAGTGGCTGCTGGTCGGCCGTGACTGCATCGGTGTAGTCGTTTTCGGCTTTGAGGTGCTCGATGACCTCGGAGCTGGACTTCTCGCGAAGCCACTCGTAGTTGTCGATGAAATCATCGCCATGGAAGCTGCGGGTGGTCGGACGCTGCGCGGCGTGCGGGGGATTGGCGGTCAACGATGGATCAGTCATATCCCTATTCAATCCCACTGCGGGGACTGATGGGCGCAAGCTATGCTCAGCGCGGACAGAACCGCCAAGTCCAATGCGAAAAACCCGTGGTGCCAACGGGCCAAGGGTTCCGGCTAGACTTTATTGCGCTTAGGCTTGCTGGAATAGGAACCTATCGGCAGCTTGGGCCACTCGCCCTTCAGCACGAGAAAGCGATCATCAGTGGAAAAGATTCAAAGAGTTGCCCGCACCGGGCGCCTGAGGCGTTGGGTTGCGGCCGCGGCCATCGGCCTGATGGCCTTGGTCGTCGGCGCACCGTCGGCCATGGCCCAAGGCAGCGAGAGCGTCGAAGGCCAGACCTACGTAATTGGTACAGATACCACCTTCGCCCCCTTCGAATTCCGCAAGGATGGGGAACTGACCGGTATCGACATGGATATCCTGCAGGCAATTGCCGAAGACCAGGGATTCAAGGTTGAAGTCCGTTCCCTCGGCTTCAGCGCCGCCCTGGCTGCTTTGTCGGCCAACCAGGTGGATGGCGTGATCGCTGGCATGTCGATCACCGACGAGCGCAAGGAAATCTACGATTTCTCCGAGCCTTACTTCGAGTCCGGCGTTCAGATGGCCGTGTCCAAGAACGATGAGGACATCAAGGGCTATGACGACCTGGACGGAAAGACGGTTGTAGCCAAGACCGGCTCCGAAGGCGAGTCCTACGCCAAGTCCATTTCCAAGGAATATGGATTCAAGGTCAAGTCGCTGGACCAGTCGGCAACAATGTACGAGTCGGTGAAGTCCGGTTCGGCTGTTGCGGTGTTTGATGACTATCCCGTGCTGGCCTACGGCATTGCCCAGGGCAATGGCCTGAAGACCGTCACCGACAAGGTGCCCGGCGGCTCCTACGGCTTCGCCGTGAACAAGGGCGAAAATACTGCCCTGCTGGCCGCGTTTAATGACGGCCTGGCCGAATTGAAGGCAAATGGCGAGTACCAGAAGATTCTCGACGAGTATCTTGCTGATCCCAGCGCCGCGGTACCAAGCAACTTCTTCGACCTGGTAGCCAAGTCCCTCCCTGCGCTGATGACCGGCCTGTGGCACACCTTGCTGGTGACGGCGATTTCCTTCGCAATTGCCATGGTGCTTGGCCTGGTCTTCGGCTTCCTGAAGATCTCGCACAACATTGTCTTGCGCGGCATTGCCACGACGTTCGTGAATATTTTCCGTGGCACCCCGCTGCTGCTCTGGGCGTTCATGTTCTACTTCGGCCTGCCGCAGCTGACCGGTTGGGAAATTTCGGTGTGGACCGCCGGTATCTTGACACTGTCGCTCAACGCCGGCGCATACGTTGCGGAAATCGTTCGCGGTGGCATCCAGTCGGTGGATCCGGGACAGCTTGAAGCGTCGCGCTCCCTGGGCCTGGGCTATGGCAAGTCCATGCAGAAGGTCGTGGTTCCCCAGGCTTTCAAGATGAT
This sequence comes from Glutamicibacter halophytocola, assembly GCF_001302565.1. Classification (NCBI taxonomy): domain Bacteria; kingdom Bacillati; phylum Actinomycetota; class Actinomycetes; order Micrococcales; family Micrococcaceae; genus Glutamicibacter; species Glutamicibacter halophytocola. Next base: position 2,731,358 of record NZ_CP012750.1, on the reverse strand, counting down.
GACCCCATCATTGATCAACCAGCTGATCATCAGCCTGAAGGACTCCTCGTTGCTGTTGGCCATCGGCTTTGGCGAATTGCTCTACCAAGGCCAGCAGATTTACGCAGCGAACTTCCGCGTGACCGAAACCCTGCTCATCGTAGGTGTCATTTACTTCATTGCCATCATGGCCCTGACCAAGTTGGCTAACTACGCCGATCGGAGGTTCAACAAGTGAGCGCGGAAACTGTAAAGAGCTCCCAGGTGAAGATCGAGGTCAAGGACCTGCATAAATCCTTTGGCTCCAATAATGTCCTGAAGGGCATTGACATCGACATCCGCGAGGGCGAAGTAGTATGCGTGATCGGTCCATCGGGTTCGGGCAAGTCCACGCTGTTGCGTTGCCTGAACAAGCTGGAGGATATTACCTCGGGCAAGGTCGTCGTTGACGGCTTTGACGTCACTGATCCCAAGGTGGACATCAATGAAGTCCGCCGCCATGTGGGCATGGTGTTCCAGCACTTTAATCTCTTCCCGCATATGTCGGTTGCCGAGAACATCATGCTCGCGCCAGTTGAGCTGAAGAAGATGAACAAGGCGCAGGGCCGTGAACGCGCGCTGGAGCTGCTGGAGCGAGTCGGGCTCAAGGACAAGGCCGATGCTCGTCCGTCGTCCCTGTCCGGCGGCCAGAAGCAGCGCGTTGCCATTGCCCGTGCCTTGGCCATGGCTCCTGGAATCATGCTCTTTGACGAGGCAACCAGCGCGCTTGACCCCGAAATGGTAGGCGAGGTGCTGCAGGTGATCAAGGAACTGGCAGAATCCGGCATGACCATGGTCTTAGTGACCCACGAAATGGGCTTTGCCCGCGAAGTGGGCGACCGGGTGATCTTCATGGCTGACGGCGTGGTCTGCGAGCAGGGCGAACCTGAACAGCTCTTCGGCAACCCGCAGCAAGAGCGCACCCGCGACTTCCTGTCGAAGGTCCTCTAGGCCTTCGAGCCAAGGCTAGTTCCTGAGCCGTGCTGCCCGTTCCAGCTTTTGCTGGCCTCGGGCGGCACGGCTTTTTGCGTGATCAAGCTTACTGACGTTTAACGTCAAGGTGCTTGAAGCTTCAACTTGTGCCACATAGTGTGGAGTAGGAAATCAAGCAGGAATATCCCTGAACGGACGTCCTTACCTAGGAGCTAGATAATGACCACACTGGAAAACAATCCCCGCTTGCTTGCTTCCGCGCAGCTCGTGCTGCGCCTGGCAATCGGTTTTCTCTTCGCAGCCCATGGCTGGCAGAAGTTTTCGCAATTCACCATTGAGGGCACCACTGCCAGCTTCACCCAGATGGGGGTTCCCGCGGCCAGCCTTGTAGCCCCGGTCGTAGCAACCCTGGAGCTTGTTGGCGGCGTGGCGCTCATCCTGGGCCTGGCCACTCGAATCGTCGGCGTTCTCTTGGCCTTGGATATGGTCGGTGCCATCGCCATGGTTCATGCCCAAAGCGGCGTGTTCGTGGCCAATGGCGGCTTTGAGCTGGTTCTCGCCCTTGGCGCCGGTGCCGCGGCCCTTGCGTTGATGGGACCGGGAAGCTGGGCCCTGGACCGCTTGTTTGTTGGCCGAAAGGCCGCTCGGCGCGGGTTGATCAACGCCTAGCTGGCAGCATTTGCGGCAAACCCCAAGGAATAGTCCTTGGGGTTTTGCTGTATCTGCAGATCTCGTGTTGACGTGACGGAGCGCACTCTGACATACTGAACGAACGGTCAGTATGTAATTTGTAATCGATGAGGTGAACCCATGGCTTCGACCACACCGCAGGAACCGGGACTAAGCGCCGTTCCGAGCTACGAAGAAGAGCAGTCGCAAGCGCGCTTTGATGCCTTGATTAATCAGGACTCGCGTGTTGAGCCACGCGACTGGATGCCTGAGCCCTACCGCAAGACCCTGACTCGCCAGGTCTCCCAGCACGCTCACTCGGAAATCATCGGCATGCAGCCTGAAGCCAACTGGATCAGCCGCGCCCCATCGTTGAAGCGCAAGTCCATTCTGATGGCCAAGGTGCAGGACGAGGCGGGTCATGGCCTCTACCTGTACTCCGCGGCGGAAACCCTGGGAACCAGCCGCGACGAGCTCAACGACCAACTGCTGACTGGTCGGGCAAAGTACTCCTCGATTTTTAATTACCCCGCCCGTTCATGGGCCGATATGGGCGCCATCGGCTGGCTGGTCGACGGAGCTGCTATCGCTAACCAGGTCCCGCTGTGCCGGGCATCCTACGGACCATACGGCCGTGCCATGGTGCGCATCTGCAAGGAAGAATCCTTCCACCAGCGCCAAGGCTTTGAAATCCTGCTTGCGCTTTCGAGGGGAACTGCAGCACAGAAGAAAATGGCACAAGATGCCATCAACCGTTTTTACGAGCCGTCGCTGATGATGTTCGGCCCGCCTGATGACCAGTCGCCAAACTCCCAGCAGTCGATGGCATGGAAGATCAAGAGATTCTCCAACGACGAACTGCGCCAGCGCTTTGTCGGGATGATCTCCGAACAGGTCAAGGTATTGGGCATGACCCTGCCTGACCCGGAGCTGCGCTTTGACGAAGAAAAGAAGCAGTGGATCCACAAGGATTTGAACTGGGATGAATTCATGGAAGTGATCAAGGGCAACGGCCCGGTCAACTCCCAGCGCCTGGAACGCCGCCGCGAAGCGCACCGAGAGGGCGCATGGGTCCGAGAAGCCGCATCGGCATATGCCGCAAAACAAGCACAGAGCGAGGTCGCCTAATATGAGCCAGCAGAACAATTGGCCCCTGTGGGAAGTATTTGTCCGTTCTTCCCGAGGCCTCTCGCACGTGCACGCCGGGTCCCTGCATGCACCCGATGCCCAAATGGCCGTGCGCAATGCCCGCGACCTCTACACCCGCCGCAACGAGGGCGTTTCCCTCTGGGTTGTGAAGTCCACCGACATCATCAGCTCTGACCCCGACGAGAAGGATTCCTTCTTTGAATCGCCCCAGGGCAAAGACTACCGACATGCCACGTACTACAAGGCCAGCGAAGGGGTGAAGCACCTGTGAAGCACGACGAATTGGATGCTGCGCTGGACAGCTTCGGCGACGCGCTGGCCTCGGCCACCCGAGTCACCCCCGGCAACGCGCTTCGCCCAGAAGACATCGCCGTGGACGGCATCGCACCTGGCGAGGACGTCGCGCAGTATGCGCTCACGCTCGGTGATGACGCGCTGATCCTGGCCCAGCGCGTGGCAAACTGGATTTCGCGCGCCCCCGAGCTGGAAGAGGACGTTGCCCTGGGCAATATTGCCTTGGACGTCCTCGGGCATGCCCGGTCCTTCTTGACCTATGCGGGATTGGCATGGGACAAGACCGAAGATGATTTGGCCTACTGGCGCGAGGAGGAGGAATTCACCTCGCTGTGGATCGTTGAACAGCCCAACGGGCATTTCGGTGTCACCATTGTCCGGCAGCTGATCGTCTCGATTTTCCAGCACCTGCTCTACCAGAAGCTGGCCACCTCCCAAGACGAAACCTTGGCAGCCATCGCCGCCAAGGCGGTCAAGGAAGTGGATTACCACCGTGACCACGCCATCCAGTGGACCATTCGCCTGGGGCAGGGAACCAAGGAATCAGCCGAGAAGATGCGCCATGCCCTGGAAATCCTCTGGCCCTATGTTGATGAGATGTTCCGCGACGAAGCAGTCCATCAGAATCTGGAATCAATCGCCGTACTTCCTTCTACCTTGCGCGAAGCTTGGCAGGAAGAGATCTCCGCAGTACTAGCCGAAGCAGGTTTGGAGATTCCGGCCACCGGACAAGCCATGGCCTACGGCCGCCGGGGCGAGCACTCCGAGCATCTTGGCTATCTGCTAGCTGAAATGCAAGTACTGGCCCGCAAGCATCCCGGCGCCAGCTGGTAACCACACATTAAGCCCGTTAGGGGGAGCAGTCTTGAGCAAACTGATCGCTGACGCCAAAGAGCTGTTCGCCATCGCAGCGAAGGTCAATGACCCGGAAATTCCCGTGCTGTCCATTGCCGACCTCGGGATTCTGCGCGAGGTGAATCTCGACGACGATGGCGCGGTGCAGATTGTCATCACGCCAACGTACTCCGGATGCCCGGCGATGGACGTCATCAGCGAAGATCTGTACCAGGCGTTCAAGCAAGCCGGCTATGGGAAGGTCGATATCAAGCTGGTGCTGGCGCCAGCCTGGTCCACCGACTGGATGAGCGATGAAGGCAAGAAAAAGCTCGAGGAGTACGGCATCGCACCGCCTACCGGACGAGGCCATGCCGGTCGCATCACGCTGGGAATGAGCGTGAAATGCCCCCGCTGCCACTCGCTGAATACCCGTGAACTGGCGCGTTTCGCCTCCACTTCCTGCAAAGCGCTCTACACCTGCAAAGACTGCTTGGAACCTTTCGACTACTTCAAGGTGCTCTCATGACCGAACCACAAACTTCCACCCGCCGCAGGGCTTCGTTCCATCGGCTCACCGTCTCCAACGTGCGTCGGCTGACCAAGGATTCCATCGAGGTCACCTTCGCCATTCCCGAGGCGCTCAGCGAAGAATACGATTATGTAGCAGGCCAGTACGTGGCCCTGCGCAAGGAGCTGCCCAATGCAGAGGGCGAGCTCGTCGAGCTGCGCCGTTCCTATTCGATCTGCGCGGCCCCGACCGGCGATGAGATCAAGGTTGCCATTAAGCGGGACCTTGGCGGATTATTCTCCACCTGGGCCAATGAAGAACTGGCCGCCGGCGATCAAATCGACGTGATGAGCCCGGCCGGCGCCTTCATTTCCAAGCACAAGCTCACCGAAATCAACGATCCGTCGAAGATCAATACGACCAGCCAAGATCGTTTTGTCGCGGTTGCAGCTGGCTCGGGGATCACCCCGGTCCTGGCCATTGCCCGCACGATTCTTGAAGCCAACGACCATAGCCGCTTTGACTTGATCTATGCCAACAAAGCCGCCATGGACGTCATGTTCCTCGAAGAGCTGGCGGACCTCAAGGACCGCTATCCAGCACGATTGGCCCTGCACCATGTGCTGAGCCGGGAACAGCGGATTTCACCACTGCTCTCGGGGCGCATTGATGCGCAGAAGCTGACAGCGCTGCTGACCAATGTTGTCCAGGCCCCAACGGTCGATGAATGGTTCCTCTGCGGCCCCTTCGAACTGGTCCAGCTGGTCCGGGACCAGCTCACCGCCCTTGAGGTCCCCGCCGACAGGGTCCGCTTCGAGCTGTTCAGCACGGGCGAACCGAATAAGCCGCAAGGCCACATCGGGCGTCCGGTGATCGTGGACGAAAACGAGGAAAGCTATGAGATCAGCTTCAACCTCGACGGCCTCAAGGGCGAGGTCAAATCCCCGGCCCGTGCCAACGAAACGGTCCTGAACGCCGCATTGCGGGTCCGCCCGGATGTGCCATTCGCCTGTGCCGGCGGTGTCTGCGGCACTTGTCGAGCAAAGGTGACCTGCGGTTCGGTGACGATGGCGGAAAATTATGCACTGGAACCAGAAGAAGTTGAAGCAGGCTACGTGCTGACCTGCCAGTCGCACCCGACCAGCGACAAGCTGACCGTCGATTTCGACGCATAGGAAAACAGGGAGCAACCATGATCGAACTGACGATTGCCGATTCGGTAGCGCGCGTTGTGCTCAATGCGCCGCAGAAGATGAACTCCTTGGATGAGCAGGCCTTGGCCGAGTTGTCGCAGGCTTATGACACTGCGGCTGCTGGTGTCGCCGATGGCACGGTCCGTGCGTTGGTGCTGACCGGCCAGGGAAGGGGATTCTGTGCGGGGCGGGATATCTCCAAGGTGGATCCGGCCGATGATGATGTCATCGGCTACCTCGAAGGCAAGGTGCAGCCTTTGCTGGAAAAGATGTCCAATTTCCCGGCACCAACCTTCGCCCTGGTCCAGGGAGCGTGTCTGGGAGTTGGGCTGGGCCTGGCGATCGCTACCGACGTGGTCTATGTTGCGGAGAACGCCAAGATCGGTTCACCCTTTGCCAATCTTGGCGCGACGCTGGATTCCGGTGGGCATTGGTTGTTCACTGAACGCCTAGGGGCCCACCGCACCTTGGACATGATCTACACGGCCGAATTGATTTCGGGGGCCGAGGCCGTGCGCTCGGGATTGTTCTCCCGCGCGTTTCCTGCCGAAGAATTGGCGAGCCGCAGCGAGGCCTTGATTGAAAGAGTTGCCCAAGGCGCCACCCAGGCATTTGTCGCGTCCAAGCAATTAGTGCAAGAAATCCGGGACCAGCGAGCAGGACTCTGGGCTTCAATGAACAATGAAAATCGTGCCCAAGCCGCTTTGTGCGATACGCCTGATTATGCCGAAGGATTCAAATCCTTCCAGGAGAAACGGCCGCCGGTATTCTTCGGCAAGAAGTAATGCCTGGCGGGCTTATTCCTGCTTGAAACAAGTAGCTGCTCCCTGGCCGCTGGTTCTCTTCGAACCGGTGGCTCCAGGGAGCAGCTTCTTGTCTTCTGTGCACTTTGGCCCGATGGCCGGGTCCCAGGCCTTAGCGGGTGTCGGTGTCCTCGAAGATCAGATGGGTCTGGGTATCGAGCACCGTGGGCAACGCCTGCAGTTCCTCGAAAACCACACGGCGCAAATCCAGGTTGTCCTTGGCGCGCACCAGAAGAATCACATCAAAGTTTCCTCCGACCAGGCCAATGTGCTGAACTTCGGGAATGGCTGCAAGATGATCTCGCAGTTCCCTCCATGAATGCTGGCGAAGTTTCAGGGTGACATAGGCGCTGGCCTTGAGCCCTGCCTTGACCGGGTCAATGACTGCTGTATAACGCGTGATCACGCCGGCTTCTTGCAGCTTGGCGATGCGTGAATAGGCATGGGCGCGCGACACATGGACCTTCTGGGCAACCGTTGTTACCGACTGGCGTCCGTCCTTGGTCAGTTCCGCCAGAATGGCACGGTCAACCTCATCAAGTTTCAGCTCCGCTTCCGCGGCCATGACTCTCCTTTTCAATGTGTCTGACATCTCCACGCCAAACACATTTTATTGAAACATTTCGTCTACAAGTATACGTATCTGAATCACAACTTTCCACGATTCTTGGCTTGAGTGGATACAGAATGCAATCGCTACGCATAATTGATTGCAAATGATGTTTAGGTGAACTGAGTCACAAGGGCGTGCGCCCATGGACTGAGCCCAAAGTACGGAAGGCGGGAGAACATGAGCGCAGAAGCTACCTCGGATCGCATGTCTGAAGTCAGCAAGAAGTTCGGCATTAGCCCTGAAGATTACATGCTGCCAGCACGGCACATGATCAACCTCTTGAACCCGGATGGATCGCTTCGCCCGGAGAGCGAGCAAGGCACCGAACCGGGGCACGAGTATCCACTGCCAAGTCCTGCACGGCTCATGGAAGCCTACGCTGCGCTGGTTACCGGCCGCCGTGTGAATGACCAGAACTCCGCGCTGGTTCGTCAGGGACGCATGGCCGTGTACCCATCAAGCCATGGCCAGGAGGCCTGCCAGATCGCCGCGGCGCTCTGCCTGGAAGAAAACGACTGGCTCTTCCCGACCTATCGCGACACCGTAGCCGTGCTCACCAAGGGCGTAGCCCCGATGGAAGTCATGACCAGCTTCCGCGGCGAATGGCACTGCGGCTATGACCCCAAGGCCTACAAATGCGCTCCGATGTCCACGCCGCTGACCACCCAGCTGCTGCATGCCGTTGGCGTTGCCCACGCGGCCAAGCTGCGCGGTGAAAACACCGTGGTGGTCGCCATGTGCGGCGACGGCGCCACCAGCGAAGGCGATTTCCACGAAGCGCTCAACTTCGCTGCAGTATTCAATCTGCCGGTGATCTTCTTCGTGCAGAACAACAAGTACGCCATCTCCGTTCCGCTTTCGCACCAGAGCGCCGCCCCGTCGCTGGCTCACAAGGCAGTGGGCTATGGCATGGCCGGCGAGCGCGTGGATGGAAATGACCTGATGGCCCTGATGGCCATCATGACCCGTGCGGTGCGCATGGCCCGCGAAGGCAATGGGCCGCTGCTGATTGAAGCCCATACCTACCGCATGCAGGCGCACACCAACGCCGATGATGACAAGCGCTACCGCGAGGACTCCGAGGTGCAGGCCTGGATCGCAAAGGACCCGGTCACGCGAATGAAGGCGTATCTCGACGACGCCGGGCTGCTGACCGATCAGGTGGTTGCCAAGATCGCCGAGGATGCTGAAGCCGTGGCCAAGACCCTGCGCGATGGCATGAACCAGGACGCCAACACGGATCCGCGCGAACTCTTTGAACATGTTTATTCCACCAAGAGCACCCAGCTCGCCGAGCAGCAGGCAATGCTTGCTGACGAACTAGACCGCGAGGAGGCCTAAGATGACCGCCACGACATCGCGCGTCAACCCCAATGTGAGTGCCGCTACCGCACGTGCTGCTGCCAAAGCCGCCAGCGAAAACCAGCCCGTGACCTTCGGCAAGGCCCTGAACACCGCGCTCGCCGACGGGCTTGTTGCTGATGAATCCGTCGTTATTTTTGGCGAGGACGTGGGAACCCTCGGTGGCGTCTTCCGCATCACCGATGGCCTGACCGCCCGCTTCGGAGCCGAGCGCTGTTTTGACACCCCGTTGGCTGAATCAGGCATCGTCGGCATGGCGGTTGGCATGGCCATCAACGGCATGCGCCCAGTCATCGAAATGCAGTTTGATGCTTTTGCCTATCCTGCCTTTGAACAGGTCGCTTCGCATGTGGCCAAGATGCGCAACCGCACCCAGGGCAAGCTGTCGCTGCCGATGGTGATTCGCATTCCCTACGCCGGCGGCGTAGGCGGCGTCGAGCACCACTGCGATTCCTCGGAAGGCTACTACGCCCACACACCTGGCCTGAAAGTATTCACGCCCTCTTGCGTGGAAGACGCCTACCTGATGCTGCGTGAAGCCATTGACTCGGATGATCCGGTGGTCTTCTTCGAGCCAAAGAAGCTGTACTGGTCCAAGGAGCAGGTGGACCTAGAGCAGCTGGCTCAAGAGTACGAGGCAAAAAAGAGCGCACCGACTGAAGGCCGCGCACGAATCGCTCGCGCCGGCAGCGACGCCACGTTGATCACCTACGGGCCGAGCGTCTCAACCGCAATGGAGGCGGCCAAGATGGCCGCCGAAGAAGGCATCAACCTGGAAGTGATCGACGTGCGCAGCATCGTTCCCTTTGATGACGAGGCGGTGTGCGCTTCGGTGCGCAAAACCGGTCGGGCCATCGTGGTGGCCGAAGCCCAGGGATTTGCTTCGGTAGCCAGCGAAATCGTTGCCCGTGTGCAGGAGCGTTGTTTCCATTCACTGGCAGCGCCGGTATTGCGGGTGACCGGCTTTGATATTCCATATCCAGCGCCAACCCTGGAAAAGTTCCATCTGCCCAGCGCCGAACGCATCCTCGATGCCGTCGATCAACTTCAGTGGGAGGCATAAATGACTGTCAAGACCTTCTTATTGCCAGACCTTGGCGAAGGACTGACTGAGGCGGAACTCGTGCGCTGGATGGTTGCCGCCGGCGATATTGTCGCGGTGGATCAGCCGATTGCGGAAGTGGAAACGGCTAAGTCCCTCGTGGAGATCCCGTGTCCCTACGAAGGCGTCGTCTCGACCTTGCATGGTGAAGCGGGCCAGATGATGCTGGTGGACGAGCCGTTCATCTCCGTGAATACCGGTGGGGAAGAGGCAGCTGCTGCGCCGGAGTCCAACGGCGAGCGCGCGCAGTCCTACCGGGAAGAAGAGCTGGCTGGAACCCAGGTGCCGGCGGGCCATGCCGCACAGGATTCTGAAGAGGACGAGGGCAGCGGCAATGTCCTGATTGGCTACGGCACCGGTTCGGCCCAGCGCAAGACCAGCCGCCGGCGCAAGCCGCGGGCCATGGGCGCTGGAGATTCGGTCGCAGTCCAGGAAGCGCGAGAAGCGGTTCGCGTGATCAATCCGCTGGTGCGCAAGCTGGCGCGCGAGAATTCACTTGATATCTCCTCGGTGAAGGGCAGCGGCCCGCAGGGGCTGATCCTGCGCTCCGATGTTGAAGCCGCACTGGCTCGTCCAGTTCAAGAACCGTCTGCCAGCGGTTCGTTGGCCCTTGGCTCGCCGCAAGCCTCGGCGGCGACGGCAGCTATACCCGGGCAGGCGGCTGACGTTGGGGACAAGGATTCGCGCACGGGCTTGCCTGTGGCTTCCTCAGAGCTGCTGGCTGGTGTTCGAAAGACCATTGCGCACGCCATGAGCACTTCGCGTCGAGAGATCCCAGAGGCCACCGTGTGGGTCGACGTGGATGTCACGAAGTTGTTGAAGCTGCGCTCCAAGATCAAGGAAGCCGAGGGCCAAGCACCGAGCGTCATGGCGTTGATTTCGCGCTTTGCCGTGGCTGGGCTGCAACGCTTCCCTGAACTCAATAGCCGCATCGAGGTCGAATCTGACGGCTCCCTGCGGCATACCCTCTTCGAGGGAGTCAATCTTGGCTTTGCTGCGCAGACCGAGCGCGGCCTGGTGGTGCCGAATGTGCGAGGGGCCCATAAGCTCAATGCCCAGGAGCTTTCGGCCGAGTTCGCGCGCCTGGCATCGGTGGCCCGAGATGGCAAAGCGGGTGTGGCTGACCTTTCGGGCAGTACCTTCACGATCAATAACTATGGTGTCTTCAATGTCGACGGTTCGGCCGCGATCATCAATTATCCTGAGGCCGCCATTCTTGGCCTGGGGCGCATCATCGACAAACCATGGGTTGTCAACGGGCGGCTCAAGGTCCGTTCCATCTGCGAATTGACGCTGAGCTTTGATCATCGGGTCTGTGACGGCGGCACTGCTGCAGGGTTCCTGCGCTACGTTGCCGATGCGATGACCGACCCGAAGCGGGCCCTGGCGACGTTGTAGCCGCTACGGCATGGAGCTGCTTGCCGTAGCGGTGCTAATGATGCCCGTCGAACCCTTGAGGTTTGGCGGGCATCATCCTTTTTGCTGATATTTCAGTATTGATTGATCATTTATTCGCATGTCAAGTTAGTGTTGATAGGACAGGATGGGCATTAGCTTGCATGGTGGGAACAGATCCGCGGGGCCAGTGGCTCCGCCGGAGTGGGCATCGATCAACTGGGATAAGGGATGGGACGAGGATGGTTATCCAGACAGTGAAGAACCGGCCGTGGTTATATGTTCTTTTGATCCTTCCTGTGATCATCGTCCTGGGCATCTACCTCCCATTGGCCAATCGATTGCCAGGCATGACCGCTACGCACTGGTCATCCACCTACCCAGACGGATTTACCCGCACTGGAGTACTTGTTCCCGTGTCCATTGGTCTGAGTATCGCAGGAGCCATCATCGGGTTGAGCTCATTGGCTCAACGCAGCAAACCGGCCTTGTTGCTGGCCCTGCTCTTTATTGGTTCCCTTCTTTCGTGGACCACCGCAGGGGTCTTCATCGGCTCGGTGGTTCCAACCGCGCTTGCAGAAACTCCTCAGACTGCCGTCATCGGCATCTGGATGCTCCCCATGGCGGCCTGCACGCTGGTGTCCCTTGTTCCCCTATGGATTTGCGGCGTGTACCAGTCCTATTCGAAGCAAGTGCAAGAAGAGCGACAGGCGCGAATCAACCGGGGCCAAGGACTCGCGTCGCCCGCGCCTCGAAGCACCCAGGGTGCGGACGGCACTGAATTCAGTGAAACCATGAAGGCCCCTTGGTGGCTGTGGGCGCTCGGGATTGTCGTTGCAGGGACAGGAGCATTCCTGCTCCTTGAAATCTCCATGCGTCCAGGGGCGATGGATTGGACCGCAGCCATGATCGGCCTGGCAACTTGCCTGGTTATTACCCCGCTGACCTTTGGACTGTGCTTGATCCGGGTGACCATCACTGAACAGCGCATTCGGGTGGCTTCTGCCATCTTTGGCTTTCCTTTGCGCACCATCAAGCCCGGGGAAATCCAATCGGTGACCAGCACCGAAATTGACCCCATGGCGTGGGGCGGATGGGGCTGGCGCTTCTTTCCTGGCGGATCGGCCGTGGTGCTGCGGCGTCATGAGGGCTTGGCCTTCGAGCTGAAGAATTCATCGAGATTTGCCGTGACCGTTCCGAATTCCCAGCGTGGCGCAGAGCAGCTGAACGCGCGCATGCAGCAGAACGGATCCTGCTAGTTTCCTTTGCCGGCGGCCTAAGAGGCTTTTTGCTTCTGGAAGGTTCGCATCGGCCCGATCACCACGGAGCGCAAGGCCAGCGACGAGATCAGCGAGGCCGCAATGACGTGGAAGATTCCAAGGCACGCGTAAACCAGTTGCAAATCATCGGGGATCTTCTGGATATGCGGGTGCGGCAGGAAAAATGACAGGCCAATGATGATGGCCCAGACGATGATGCTGGCTGCTCCGACGCTCCTGGACCAGCTGGTCTTGCGCACCTCGTGGCTCAGCGGCTGGATGCGTTGCAAGACCGCGCTGGCCAGCACCATCCAAAAGGCCGACACCAGGAAGCCGGCAGCGATGTCGCTGGGCCGATGCCAACCGCACACCAAAGTGGCCACACCGGTGATCGTGGCAAAGAGCCATGCGATTGGCTGGACCACAGGTCGCAGCCTGGGCGGAGAAATGACATACATCAATCCCATTGCCGCTGCCGCCGCGGTGGTGTGCCCGGAGGGAAATGAATTGCCCGTCGTTCCAAAATTGAAATCCGGCCTGACAAGGACCTCATGCTTGAGCAACTGCGTAGTGGCCAATGCCGCGGCGCAGGCCAGAATCGCCACCGTCGCACGAAGGAACCGGCGATCCCTGATCACCCGGTAGAGCAGGAAAATCGCGGCAATCGCGCCGCAAATTACCGGAAGCAGATCAAGGAATTCACGAACCGGATCCAATAATTCGGTCCGCGGCCACCATTGGGACCAAGCCATGAACCCAGCCTGATCGGCCCACTGTCCCGCGCGAAGGTGGACAAAGAAAAAATACTCGATGCAGAAGAAGGAGACCAGCAGCAGCAAGGCCAGCCACCACCGAATGTGGTGTGGGCGCGTGGCTGCTGAATGTCGAGGCATATCTCTAGCCTTGCACAATTTCTCCGTCAAACGTCAGCCGATGACACTGTAACCATGGCCACGCTCGCTAGGCTTGGAACATGAGCTTTGAACTTCCACCGCTGGCTGACTTGCTGGCACATAGCTACGTGGTCCGCCTCCCGATGCGCGTTAAATTCAGGGGAATCACCCAGCGAGAAGCACTGCTCATCGAAGGCCCCGAAGGGTGGGGCGAATTCTCGGCCTTTGTCGAATACGCCCCAGCCGAGGCGTCGCGCTGGCTGTCCGCTGGCATTGAAGCTGCGTACCAGCCTTTTCCCGAACCGCTGCGCACCACCATTCCAGTCAACGCAACCTTGCCCGCGGTAGTGGCGAGCGAGGTAGGGGCCGTGCTGGAAAAGTACGATGCTCCGCACACCATCAAGATCAAGGTCGCCGAACAAGGCCAGGGGCTCGAGCAGGACTTGGCCCGGGTCGCAGAAGCCCGTCGCCTCTATCCGCAGGCGGCGCTGCGGGTTGATGCCAATATGGGCTGGGATATCGGCCAGGCGGTCCATGCGCTCAAGGCCCTGAGCGAATTCGATCTGCAATACGCTGAACAGCCGGTGCCCGGCATCACCGGCTTGGCCGAGGTGCGAGAACAATTGCGCACGGCAGGCATCGACCTGAAAATTGCTGCCGACGAAGCGGTGCGCAAGCATACCGACCCGCTGGAAGTCTCCCGGCTGGGTGCCGCAGACCTCATGGTGATTAAAGCCCAGCCACTGGGCGGAATCCGAGCCGTCCTGGACATTGCCCAACAGGCGGAGCTCGACGTCGTAGTGTCCAGCGCCTTGGACACCTCCGTGGGCCTATCCCAGGCCGCTGCGTTGGCTAGCGCACTGCCCGAGCTGCCTTATGCCTGCGGGCTCTCCACCGGAACCCTTTTTGCCGATGATGTCTGCGCCGAACCGCTGCTGGCCACCGCAGGTTATCTTCCGGTGCGGCGCATCGACGCCGATCCCCGAAAACTGAAGCAGCTGCGCCCCGAGCAGCAGCGGGTTGACTGGTGGTTACGAAGAGTCGAGCAGTGCTACGAACAACTAGTCAAAGCCTAGTTTCCAACAACCATCTATTTCCCCGCAGTTAACTTGGGCGTTGCATTTTGCACACTTCAGGGTGAAAACCTCATATCGCGTCGTTCCCCTGACAGCGAGCCCCAACCGAGGAAGTGATGGATCATGAATCCAACCCGTACCCTTTTGCCAATGCTAGGCCATACCCGCGGCGGACGGTCCGCAGCAACCTGCCACTTCAAATGTGGAGATGCCTGCGTAAAGCCGGATTGCAATACCTCGACCAACAGCTACTTCAAAGACATCGCCGACAAGTCGCTCTCCCGCCGCAGCATGCTGGGCCTTGGCGCAATCGGTGCGTCGGCCTTGGTTGTCGGGCCACAGCTCTTTGGCGCGCAAGAAGCCAGCGCGGCGCCTTTGGTTCCGCTGAAGAACGGCAACAACGCCGGCGGCCACTTGTCCTTCGACGCCATTGAGCCGGTGTCCCGATCGGTAGACAACGTCAGCGTTCCTGAAGGATATGACTGGAATGCCATCATCCGCTGGGGTGATCCGCTATTCAAGAACACCGCGCAATTCGACGCCACCAAGCAGAGCGCCCGCAAGCAGGCCGAACAATTCGGCTACAACTGCGATTACCTCGACATCATCGTTGACAAGTACTCGGGCCGCACCGGCGTGCTGGTAGCCAACCACGAATACACCAACGAAGACATGATGTTTGACGCTGCCTGGTTCGAAGCGAACAAGGATGAAGCCCGCCGCATCGCCATGAACGCGCACGGCTTCAGCGTCGTCGAGGTCAAGCGCAAGAAGAAGGACAAGAAGTGGAGCTACGTCCAGGGCGGCGAGCGCAACCGCCGCATTACCGCGCAGACTGAATTCACCGTGGACGGTCCGGCAGCCGGAAGCGACCTGCTCAAGACCGTTGCCGACCCGACCGGAACCAAGGTCCTGGGCACCTTGAACAATTGCTCCGGCGGCACCACCCCATGGGGCACCATTCTCTCCGGCGAAGAAAACGTTGACCAGTACTTCAGCGGCAAGGGCACCGCCGAGGAAGCGCGCTACGGTATCGGCACCGGCGCCACCGAGCGCGGCTGGGAAGACACCGATCCGCGCTTTGGCCTGGGCAACGAAGGCTACGAAAACGAGGCAAACCGCTTCGGCTGGGTCATCGAGATCGATCCGCAGGATCCCAAGTCCACCCCGGTCAAGCACACCAGCCTGGGCCGCTTCAAGCACGAGGGCGCCAATGTGCGCATCGCCAAGAACGGCAAGGCCGTGGCCTACTCGGGTGATGACTCGCGCTTCGAGTACCTGTACAAGTTTGTCTCCAAGGGCACCTATTCCAAGCACGACCGCCAGCAGAACATGAAGCTGCTCTCCGAGGGCGACCTGTACGTCGCGCAGTTCAACGGCAACTCGCCAGCAAGCGAAATCGACGGCAGCGGCCAAGTTCCATCCGACGGCGCCTTCGATGGCGCCGGCACCTGGCTGCCACTGGTCAAGGGCGGTGCCTCCATGGTCGAGGGCATGAGCGTGGAAGAGGTTCTGGTCTACACCCGACTGGCCGCTGACAAGGTGGGCGCAACCAAGATGGACCGCCCGGAAGACGTCGAGCCAAGCCCGATCTCCGGCAAGCTCTACGTGGCCCTGACCAACAACTCGGACCGCGGCAAGGCTGGCAAGGAAGGCGCCACCGAGCCGAACCCGCGCATCTCCAACCGCGATGGCCACATTATTGAACTGTCCGAAGCCGGCAACGACGCAACCAGTACCAAGTTCACCTGGAACATCCTGCTGGTCGCCGGCGATCCCAAGGTCAACGGTTCCACCTACTTCTCCGGTTACCCCACCGACAAGGTCTCGCCAATTTCCTGCCCGGATAACCTGGCTTTCGACTCGAAAGGCAACCTGTGGATCTCCACTGACGGCGCTCCAAGCACCATCGGCTACTCGGATGCCCTGCACAAGGTCACCCTGACCGGCAAGGACCGTGGCCGAGTCGAGCAGTTCCTCGCCGTGCCAACCGGCGCGGAGACCTGCGGCCCGCTGATCCACGACAAGGACGACTCGGTATTTGTCGCGGTCCAGCACCCGGGTGAAGGCGGAACCTACGCTGCACCAACGTCGTTGTTCCCGGACTACCTGGCCAACTCGGCGGCGGCTTCGGCGGGCCAGTTCTATGGTCCGCGGCCAAGCGTGGTGCAGGTCTTCAAGGAAGACTCGCACCCGGGCAACGGGCATGGCAAGGGCAAGGGCAAGAACAAGTAGCCTGCAGCTTCTTTGGCCCTGAGGCGCCAGGACGATCGGAACACCGATCGCCCTGGCGCCTTTGCGCATCGTCGTACCACGTGAACCGGTGCCAAGGCATAGACTGGGAGAACTGCCGCAGCATAGGAATCGAAGGAGCCACACCGCGTGGGATTGCAGCAACCAGATCAGCAATTGGCCATCACCACGGCTCGTGCGGTGCTCGGCACTCTGATTCAAGCGGGTATCCGGGACCTGGTCATTTCTCCCGGCTCGCGCAGTGCGCCACTGGCCTATGCCGCGGCGGAAGCTGAATTTGCTGGGCTGCTCAGGGTCCATGTGCGAATCGATGAACGTTCGGCGGCTTTTATGGCCCTGGGCCTGGCGCAAAGCACCGCAACGCCGGTAGCCCTTGCAGCCACCAGCGGCACGGCCATCGGCCAGATGCTTCCGGCGGTGATGGAAGCCAACCACACTTCCACGCCACTGCTCGTTCTTTCGGCAGACCGCCCGGATGAATTGCATGGGACCGGGGCCAGCCAGAGCACAAAGCAAAAGGCGCTTTTCGGCGACCACGTGCGCGTGGCGATCAACGTGCCTGCCGGTCACCAGGCCGGTGCCTGCGTTGAACAAGCGCTGGAAGCATTACAGGGCACCGGGCTGTTCCCCGCTGGCCCGGTCCAACTGAATCTGCAATTCCGGGATCCGCTCATTCCGGCAGAAAATGAGAGCATCGGGCACCAGTACTGGACCCGGATCCAGCCTGGCCTCTGGCCTGCTGCCGGCGATGCGCTATCCGCGGCTGCGCCGGCGCTGGCCGCAGGCCTGCCCCTCCGGCGAACCGTCGTGGTGGCTGGACACGGGGCGGGGGCGCAGGCGCAGGCGTTCGCCCAGGGATTGGGCCTGCCGCTGTTCGCCGAGCCGTCCTCCAATGCCCGGTTCTCGGCTCATGCCATCACCCACTACCGTCCGCTGATCGCTGCCGGCGCGCAACGCATTGAACGGGTTGTGCTCTTCGGCCGCCCAACCCTCAGCCGCCCTGTTGCAAAGCTCTTGGCCGATCCGAAAATCCAATCCGCCATCTGGCAGCCTGCGCCTGTGGCGTGGTACGAGCCTGGCCGCCGCCGCGAAACCCCGATCAGCCAGTGGAATGAGCTTCAGGAATTCGCAGGAACCGCACCAAGCGGCTGGCTGGGGGCTTGGCAAGAACTTGATGCCCGGGCCCAGGGCCTTCGCGGCGATTTGAAGCGCGACGGCGCTATCAACGGACTTGACGTTGCCGAAGCGATCTGGGAGGGCCAACCCCACGTGCTCCTGCTGGGCTCCTCGAATATCGTTCGCGATTTCGACCTGGCTGCCCGCCCGGGTGCCGCTGATCAGGCCACCGTGTACGCCAATCGCGGTTTGGCCGGCATCGACGGAACAATCTCCACCGCGCTGGGACTGGCCGTTGGAAGCGGGCGGCGGACCGTGGCAGTGATGGGCGACATTACCTTCGCCCATGACGCCAGCGCGCTGTCGTGGACTCCGGGAGAGCCGCAGCCGCAACTGGACGTGGTGGTGTACAACGACGCCGGCGGCGCCATCTTCTCCACATTGGAGCACGGAGCAGTTGATGGTTCCGGGCGTTATGCCGACGCCGTGGAGCGACTATTCGCCACACCGCAGCAGTTTGATATTCAGTGCCTGGCCAAGGCCTATGGGTGGCAGTATGAACGCGCCACGACAAAAGCTGAGCTGAAAAACCTGCTGGAGCAAACCGGGGGAGCCAGGCTGCGCTTGATCGAGGTACCCGCGTCGAGAGATCACCTGCGGGCAGATAGCCAGGAGCTCAATCACAGGATCGGGCAGCTGTCCTGGCCTGGATCGTAACTCTTTGATTGACTGCAGAAACAACTCATCCCTTGCAGCGAGGACCTGACGGAACCCGGTGCAAGGGATGAATCGTATTAACTTTGCCTAGATATCGACGTGGGTCGGATCCAAGACTCGGCGCAGGAAGTCCTGGGTCCTTGGCTGCTGCGGATTGCCAATGACATCCGCTGCCTTGCCTTCTTCCACCACGACGCCGCCGTCCATGAAGAACACCCTGTCCGCCACTTCCTTGGCGAATGCCATCTCGTGGGTTACCACCAGCATGGTCATGCCGGCATTGGCCAGATTCTTCATGATAGCCAGTACCTCGCCGACGGTTTCAGGATCCAACGCGCTGGTGGGCTCGTCGAAGAGCATCAGGGTTGGTTCCATGGACAGGGCGCGGGCGATGGCCACACGCTGCTGCTGGCCGCCGGAAAGCTGATCAGGGTAGCGATCTCCGAAATCGCCTAGTCCCACTCGCGCCAAGTGTCCCAGCGCGACTTTCTCCGCGTCGGCCTTTTTGCGCTTGAGCACCTTGATCGGGGAAACCGTGCAGTTCTCCAGCACCGTCAGGTGCGGGAAGAGGTTGAACTGCTGGAAGACCATGCCCACTTGCTGGCGCATCTTATCCAGATTCACCTCTGGGTCGGTGACCGCAAAGCCGCCGACCGTGATGGTTCCCCCATTGGGCTTTTCCAGCAGATTCACACAGCGCAACAGGGTGGACTTGCCTGAGCCCGAGGGACCGATGAGGCAAACTACCTCGCCGGGCTTGACGTTCAGATCGATGCCCTTGAGCACCTCGTTATCGCCGTAGGATTTGCGCAGGCCGGTGATCTCCACGCCTGCGGCGTGCGCCGAAAGTTCACTAGATTCAGTTGACATTTTCCACTACCTTCCTAGCGCTTTGTCTTCGCCGTGCGAGATTCGAATTTGCGGGCTACCAAGCTCAGCGGAATGGTGATCACCAGGTAGAACAGGCCAGCCACGACCAGCGGGGTGATGCCTGCGTCCAGCTGTGTAATGCCGTCGCGGCCGAATTTGGTCATTTCGTACTGGGTAATCGTTGCACCGAGGATAAAGGCCAAGGAAGTGTCCTTGGTCAGCAAGATGATTTCATTGGTCATCGGAGGCAGGACGATCTTGAACGCCTGCGGGATGACAATGGTGACCATGGCCCGCCATGCTGGCATGCCCAGGGAACGAGCAGCTTCCGTTTGCCCCTTGGGAACGGCCTGCAAACCGGCGCGCAGGGTTTCAGCGATGTAGGCTGCCGAGACTAGACCCAGAGCGCACATGACGTTTACCGACTGTGGCCATTGCGTGCCGAATGCCTGTGGCAAACCCAGGCCAAAGGCCAAAAGGACCAGTATGGCTGGGATGCCGCGGAAGAACTCAATGAAAGCGGTGGCGAACCACCGGTACGGCGCGAAGGACGCCATCTTCATGAGGGCCAAGATTAGACCCAGGGCTAGGCCGAAAGCGAAGGAAATGATGGTGTAGAAGATCGTATTCTTCAGGCCGACCAGAATCATGTCGGGGAACATCGGTCCGAGCTTGTCGAAGGAGAAGAAAGCGTAGGATGCTTTTTTCCAGTCAACAAGCGCAGCAAGAGCGATGATGATGACAAAGAAGAGCACAATTTGAATGGTTTTGCTCATCCGGGCGCGCTGACTAGTAGTCATTGCCATTGGTTTTGTACCTCTCGTAAAGGTAGCGGGGATTCGGGCGGCAACTATGCCCAGCGGCATTCATTGCGTCGCGAACCCCCGCCCGGTAGATCAATCCGTGTTCAGCGGAAAATTACTTTTCGCCGAACCACTTCACGGTCAGTTCTTCCATGGTTCCTTCATCGGTCAAGCGCTTGAGCGTTCCATTGACCAATTCCAGGGTGTCTGCATTGTCCTTCGGAACGGCAACACCGAGTTGTTCGCCGGTCTTGAAGTTGGCGACAGCCTTGTAATCTGGCTTGTCCTTTACCGCGTAGCCAAGAACCGATTGGTTGCCCAATACGGCTTCAACCTGGTTTGCCAGCAGTGCCTGGGTCTGCAATCCGGCATCTTCGAAGCCGACCAAGTTCTTGAGGCCCTGTTCCTTGCCGTACTTTTCACCGGTGGTAGCCTGCTGGACGCCAACCTTCTTGTCCTTGGCAGTTTCCAGGTCGGTGATGCCCGAGCCGTTCTTGGCGATCAGGACCAGGTCGTCATCCATGTAAGGGGTGGAGAAGTCCATCTTCTCCTTGCGAGCGTCGGTGATGGAGATCGAGGAAATGGCGATGTCGCACTGGGTGCTGAACAGACCGGATTCGATGGAGTCGAAGCTGGCGTCGATGACATTGAGTTCCAGCTTGGCGTCCTTGGCGATTTCCGCCGCGACATCCATGTCGAAGCCGACGTTTTTGCCGTCCTTGACGAATTCAAATGGCTCGTAGGGGATATCCGAGCAAATGGTCAGCTTGCCCTCGTTGATCGGGAAGGATGCGCCTTCGGACTCCGAGCTGGAGCCGCTATCGGAACCGCAGGCGGTCATGGCTAGAAGTGCTACGGAGCTGAGCGCGACGGCGGCTGCGAATTTTTTCTTGGGGCTACGCATAGGATCAAAACCTACTTTCGGGTCATTGCGAGTGGATCACTGCGATGCCCCAATCATAACCGCGACAGCACCAGCACGAGACGCACTTCACACAACTGCTATCGAGAGTAAGGAGAACTTATGCTTTGGAAAATCAGGCAGATCATCCACTCTGGCCACGTTGGCAGGTGGGCTATTCGGCGCCCAGAGCCTGGCGCATAGGGCGCATTTTTGCCCACGACTCGGCCAACTCATCTTCCGGAACCGAGCCGGGAACGATGCCGCAGCCGGCGTACAAGCGCATGAGCTTCTCGTCCTCCAGGATTCCACCGCGCAAGGCGATGCCGAATTCCCCATCGCCACGGCTGTCAACCCAGCCCACGGGACCGGCGTAGGGTCCGCGGTCCATGCCTTCCAATTCACGCAGGAGCACCCCGGCCTTTTTCGTCGGGGTTCCGCACACCGCCGCAGTTGGATGGAAGATTTCGGCAACATCCAAGGCCGACGGCAACGCGCCGGTCGTATCCGCGCGCAATTGGGCCCGCACGTCACTGGCCAAATGCCACACATTGGGCAACTGCAAAATGAATGGCTCTTCCGGTGCGCTCATGCCGTGCGAAATAGGATTCAGCGAATGGGTCAACGAGTCAATGGCCAGCTGGTGCTCATTGCGCTGCTTCGGGTCCTCGAAAAGGCGGTGCTGTGCAAAGCCCGGATCATCGGCCCCGGCCGCTGCGCGGTCCAGGGTTCCGGCCAACACGCGCGCCTCGGCCAAGCCATCGGTGACCCGCACCAGCATCTCGGGAGTTGCGCCGACCAAGCCGTCAACGCTGTAGGTCCAGCAATTGCCGTAGCGCTCGGTCAAGGCAAGGACGACCTTGGACAAATCGATCGGCGTGCTGCTGTGGGCCAGCACGTCCCGGGCCAGCACCAGCTTCGAAATGCCTCGCTCGTCAAAATGCCGCAGGGCCTTTTTAACGGCCTCGACATAGGAGCCGGCGGTCAACTGCCCGCTGGTCAGCTTGATGCTGCCGGCAGCTGCCTCGGGAATGGCGGCATCGGCCATCAAGGCCGACGCGCGAGCCAAGGCCTGTTCGTAGGTGACGCCATCGAGTTCCTCGGCGGTGCCGGTGAGGGTGATCCATGCGGTCTGCTCATCGCGGCCAATGACCAGCTGGGGAATGATCATGCGGGATTCGAAAACGCTGGTGAAGGAGAACGCGAAGGAGCCGAAGCTGACCAGGCCGGTGCCCGGGCGATTCAGCGGGTCGATGATCCGGGCGTTCTCGATGATCTGCGCAAACCATGCGCGGGCCCGTGCGAAGCGTTCCTCGCCATGGGTATGCAAGCGGGCAGCGGTGCCAAAACCGACCAGGCCATGCCCATTGCGGGTCCAAACCAGGCTTCGGTGACGCAATGAGTCGCCAAGCAGCGTTTGCGGAGCATCGACATATTCAAAGGTGATGCTGGTGAGACTAGGGGCCGACAGCTGATGGGCGCTGGCGCTGAGAACGGGCGAATCTGCAGACATGATAAGGCTAAGCCTACCGCGCGATGCCGGGGAAAACGCCGAGCAGGTGTCCCCAGTCACGACTGTGAGTTATGGCGGGTCTGGTGATAACTGCTGGCCTGAGCCGGTAAACTCTAGAACGAACTGCTAGGTCGCTGGCCAGCCTGCACGTGCGCGTTGCACCGTGCCAGCATCCAGTGGTGGACAGCATCGGCTAGAGTGAAGAGATGTTTGTCTGCATATTGCAGGCGCCAAAGTCTTCGCATACCGCGATGGCCACCCCGATGAAAGATAAGTAAGCCGTAGAACAGTGACTGATTCGAAGAGCAACTGGACCGCAGCCGGACATGAAGTGTCGGACTCGATTGAGCTGAATCCTGAAACCGCTGCATTAGCTGCGGCTATTAATCTTCCCTCGGGCTTTGCGATGCTTGCCGAGGACCCGGACTTCGGGCCGGCGATTTCCATCGGCATGGCCAAGGTCGAGAAGCTGCTGCGCGATGCGCTGGCCAATTCCGACCCGTTGATCGATGCCTCCAGCCGGCACCTGGTCGAAGCCGGCGGCAAGCGGGTGCGCCCGCTCTTGGTGCTGCTCACCTCCCTGCTCGGCCACGGCGTGACCGATGAAGTGATCAAGGCCGCAGCCGTCGTGGAACTGACCCACCTGGCAACCCTGTACCACGACGACGTGATGGACTCCGCTCCGCTGCGCCGCGGTGCTCCCACTGCCCACGAGGTCTGGGGCAACTCCGTTGCCATTCTGGCGGGGGACCTCATCTTCGCCCGGGCCTCGGTCTTCGGCGCCGACCTTGGTCCTGAAGCAGTGATGTGGCAGTCGCGCACCTTCGAGCGCCTGTGCCTGGGCCAGCTGCACGAATCCATCGGGCCGCGTGAAGGCGACGACGAGATCGAGCACCACCTGCAGGTCATCAGCGACAAGACCGCCTCCCTGCTTTCCACCTCCGGAGCCTTTGGCGCGCGCTTTGGCGGAGCGCCGGAGTTCATCGAGGTACTGCGCGAGTACGGTGAAAAGGTGGGCGTCGCCTTCCAGGTAGCTGACGACGTCATTGACCTGGCCTCCGAGAAGGCCGACTCGGGCAAGACCCCGGGCACTGATTTGCGTGAAGGCGTCCCGACCTTGCCGATCCTGCTGTTGCGCCAGGCCGCCGCAGCCGGTGATGAGCAAGCCGCGCAGGCCGTGGCCCTGGTGGATGCCGACCTTTCCACGGATGAGGCACTGGCCAAGGCCGTTGAAGCCGTTCGCGCGCACTCGGTACTGCACGATGCGTGGAAGGCCGCACGACAGTGGGCCGATGACGCGATCCAATCGCTGGCGCCGTTGCCGGAAGGCACCGTGAAGCAGGCGTTGATCTCCTTCGCCGACGCCGTGGTGACCCGCGACGCCTGAGCAGGATTCGAAAGACTGAAAACACCGCAGCGCATGAAGATCACGGTCTTCATGCGCTGCGGTGTTTAACCAGCCGAATCATCTCGTCAACGGATTACTTCCGAAGCTTGCAGCGGTTCAGGGTGCTCCGGGGAAAAGAGCGCCTGGCGCAGCTGCTGCGCCTTCAATGCCCGTTCCTCTATCGAGACCCGATGGCGCAGCTGCTGATACAGCTGGTCATCGTGATAGCGGGGAAATACGTGCTGGTGGTAATGCCAGACATGCTGGTTTCCCGCGGGCTCATTGTGCTGCCGGGTGCTGGTGCCTTCCGGATCCCACGCCAGCTTCATGGCCAATGCCACGCGCTTGGTTTCCTTCATGATGGCCGCGCCGGTGGCATCATCCAGGTCGTAGAGCGCTTCCAGATGCCGGGTGGGAATGATCATGGCATGCCCGCCATAGTTTCCGAACCCATCACAGGCCATGATCGCCGCCACCAAGCCGGTCTGATAGATCAGATCGGTAGGCGCGCAAAGATTGTCCTGGCTGAACGGCAGATCCTGCACCAGTTCGCAGAAAGGGCACTGGTACTCGGCCGGCTGATGGGAACGGTGGAGCACTAATCCTCCAGTTCGGCTGCCAATTCGTCAAAGACCCATGCGAACATGTCCAGCGTGAATTCGCTGAACGTGCCTTCTTCGCTGGTCCATGTGCCCTTGGCGTTGTTGCGGCGGTAAACGATGGGATCGGGAACATCCAGCTGCGAGGCCTTGAAGGCCCAGACGAACTTTTCTTCTTCGTCTTCCAGGAACAACAGGTGGCCGTCTTCGATTTCCAATTCCTCGGGGTCGAAGAAGTAGTGGTAGGCCTCCATGAAATCTTCATTGTTGCCCAGCGCCAGGTAGAACTCCTCGAGCACAAAGGGAATGGATACCTTGGACTGGGCTAGGGCGTCACGCAGTTCTTCGCCGTTGAGCCCGTCGGCTTCATTCCACTGGTCATCCAAATATTTGGGGACCAAGGAACGGAACTTCTCTAGAAACATGTCAGCCATGTGTTAATCCTATTCGAGATTAGCCAAGCTCAAGTGCGCTCAACGCGATCCACAGCTGGACTCGGTCGCTTGTCACATTCGGGTCGTAGCCCGAGAGCTCCGAAATCTGCTGCATGCGGTAGCGCACGGTATTGCGGTGCAGGCCCAGCGCTTCGGCTACGGCGCCTACCGAGCCATCGCGGTTCAGGTACTCGCGCAGCGTCAGCAGGAGATCTGAATCATGGGTGGAATCAAAGTCCTGCAGCGGCCCGAGTGCTTCTGCGGCCAGGTCCTGCAGCGGCACATCCCTGGCGGCCAGGAGCAGGGAGGTGAGCGAGAGCTTGGTGGGGACGTTGATGCGCTCGCCGTGGCGCAGGGATTCGAGCGCCTCGAAATAGCTCCAGCGGATACCGGTGGTATTCGAGTAGCGGCCGCCATATCCGACCCGGGCCGAGATCCCGGCGGCCTGAAGATACTCATCGAGATGCTTGATGGACAGCTGGACCTTGCTGTGCGCAACGATCACCGCCAAGCGGCCTTCCATCATCGCTGAAACCTGGGAGGAAAGATCCGCGGGCAGGGGCAAGGTCTGCAAGCGCTCGGCCTGGGTGGAGGCCTGCACCAGGATGACCGAGTGCTCGCGCTGCGGATTTAGGCCCAAGGCGCCAAGGCGCCCGGCGGCGTCGGCCCCGACCAGGGTGCCGGCAGCCAAGTCGGCGAGCACCTGGCCATTGGCCTGGCGCTGCGAGGCGCGCAGCCGCGACTTGTTGGCCATCTCCAGGCCGATCAGGGACTGGGCATAATCCACGACCGGATCATGCACATAGGGTTCTGCCAGATGCAGGATGCATTTATCACGCAAGCCCGTGGCCACCGGCAGTTCGTGCCAGTTGCGTTCGGGGTCATGATCGCCGCTGATCACCTCGCCGTGAAGACTTAACGCCACGTCCGTCCCGAGCATGCGGGCCAGTTCATCGAGCATGCTATCGAGGTCGGAGGAGAGCAGGGAACGAGCCAGCTTCTGGTGCGATTTGAGCAAGTTCTCCACGCGCTTGAGATGCTCGGCATTCATGGCTTCAGCGATGAGCCGGGTAATGGCGGCGAAGGGAACCTGGTAGGGGACCTCGAAGACAGGCAGCCCGACTTCGCGGGCCGCGACGATGGTGGCTTCAGGCACGGAGGCATGTTCCAGTCCGGTGCCGAATCCCAGGGCCACCGCATCATTGGCGGCAAGCACGCGCACAAATTCCCGTTGCGCGGCCTTGGTTTTCTGGCGCACCCCGGTGGTCAAGACGATTTCGCGGCCGGTGAGGAACTTGGACGGGTCCAGCAGCTCGGTGATGGCTGACCAGGTGATGACCATGTCGTCGCGATGGGTATGTTCGGTCATCGGGCGGAGATCGAGCTCGTCATGCTCCAGCAGTCCGCGTAAACTAATTGCCATGGAGCCATTCTAGTTGGCCTGCGGATGGTTCCCATTTCAGCAATTTGCTCAAATAATGGACACGCGTTACCGAAAATTGACCAGAATGTGAACTTTTTGCAGTAGCTTAGACACATGAGCTCTCCATCTTCAAAACAGGGCGCTCCACTCGCATCCGAAAAGCGTGAGACTTTCAGTTCACGAAAGCTCTTCATTCTTTCTGCGGTTGGTTCGGCCGTTGGACTGGGAAATATTTGGCGTTTCCCGTACGTCGCCTACGAGAACGGCGGCGGTGCATTCCTGATCCCATACCTCGTAGCTATCCTCTGCGCAGGTATTCCACTGCTGTTCCTCGACTACTCGATCGGCCACCGCTACCGCGGCTCGGCTCCGCTGGCCTACCGGCGGGCCAACCGGAAAACCGAAATGCTCGGCTGGTGGCAGGTGCTGATCTGCTTCATTATCGCCATCTACTACGCAGCCATCATCGCCTGGGCCGCCATGTATTGCTGGTTCTCCATCACCAAGGCCTGGGAGAAAAATGCAGAGGGAGCTTCCGGCTTCTTCATGCAGGACTTCCTGAAAGTCTCGGACGACGTCAATGTCTCCTTTGACTTCGTCGGCAATATTTTCACCCCGATGCTGATCGTGTGGCTTGTCGCCATCGTGATCATGGTGGCCGGCGTTAACAAGGGCATCTCCCGTGCCAATGGCATTTTCATGCCATTGCTGATCGTGATGTTCTTGATCCTTGTTGTCCAGTCCGTGTTCCTGCCGGGCGCAATTGACGGCCTGAACTCCTTCTTCACCCCGGACTTCGAAGCGCTGCAGAATCCTGCAGTCTGGGCTGCCGCCTTCGGCCATATCTTCTTCTCGCTGTCCGTGGCCTTCGGCATCATGGTGACTTATTCGTCATACATGAAGCGCAAGAGCGATTTGACCGGTTCGGGCTACGTCGTAGCGTTCGCCAACTCCAGTTTTGAACTGCTAGCCGGTATCGGCGTCTTCGCTGCCCTGGGCTTCATGGCGCACAACGCCGGCTCCAGCGTTGATGAGGTGGCCACCAGCGGCATCGGCCTGGCCTTCATTGCCTTCCCGACCATCGTCTCGCAGGCGCCGCTGGGCGGGCTGATTGGCGTGCTGTTCTTCGGCTCGCTGGTCTTCGCTGGCCTGACCTCGCTGATCTCGATTCTCGAAGTGATCGTGGCGGCCTTCCAGGACAAGCTGGGTTGGAAGCGCACCCCGGCCACCTTGGTCGTTGTTGTCCCGGTGGCAATCATTTCGCTGATCTTGTTCCCAACCACCACAGGCCTGTACCTGCTGGATACCATGGACGCCTTCGTGAACCAGTTCGGCATCCTGGCCTGTGCACTGGTGCTGGTCATCGTCTTCGGGGCAGGCCTTGGCATGCTGCCAAAGCTGGCCAAGCACATGAACCGCCACAGCTCCATCAAGCTGGGCACCGCTTGGAAGGTCCTGGTTGGCGGCATCGGCCCAGCGGCCCTTGGCTACATGCTGATCAACGAAGTGCAGTCCAAGATCAGTGAGTCGTACTCCGGATACCCGCTGTGGTTCAACGGAATCTTCGGCTGGGGCATGGCCGGACTGCTGATCGTCGGCGCCCTGGTGCTCTCCTTGATTCCATGGAGCAAGAACTCGAAGGCCAACGACCCGGAGTTCAAAGTGCATCAGCAGAACGTTGAAGCCGAAGAACTCCCCGAACCAGCCGGAAAGGAATACTAGCCATGACCGGCATAGCCATTGTCTTCATGATCGTTTCCATGCTGACCATCTGGGGCGGCCTCGCCGTCGCATTGATGAACCTTTCGCGTCATCCTGAAAAGGACAATGACGACGTCATTGAGACTGCTGGAACTGCGGGCAATAACAGCCTGTAGGGACATCAAGCAGCAACCGATACCTCCTTGCGCCGAGCCCCGCTTGGCGCGAGGAGGTATTTTTCTGTGCAGATGCACTACTGATCCCAAAGGCATTTGTGCCAAGTCTGGTAGTGGCAACGGGCCGCGAAGAATATTCTTCTTGTAAGAACACGTCGAGCCACGCGCTCGTAAAACCATAGTGAAAGGACAAGCAGGTGGACGTCAGCTACCGCATTGAACAGAAGCGCAAGATCAACGGGCCATTCCCCGGCCCCAAGTCGGAAGAACTCGCCGCACGCCGCGCCAAGGCAGTTGCTGCCGGTGTAGCTTCCAGCCTGCCAGTCTACGCAGCAGATGTTGACGGCGGCATCATCGTCGATGTCGACGGCAACCAGCTGATCGACCTTGGCTCGGGCATTGCTGTGACCACCGTGGGCGCTTCCAACCCAGCCGTGGCCAAGGCTGTTGCCGAGCAGGCGCAGCACTTCACCCACACCTGCTTCATGGTTGCCCCGTACGAGAACTACGTCGCCCTGGCTGAGAAGCTGGCCGCGATCACCCCCGGTGATTTCGAGAAGCGCGCGGTCTTCTTCAACTCCGGTTCCGAAGCGGTGGAGAACGCCATCAAGGTAGCTCGCATCGCCACCGGCCGCCAGGCAGTTGTCGCCTTCGACCACGCCTACCACGGCCGCACCAACCTCACCATGGGCCTGACTGCCAAGGCAGCACCATACAAGCGCGGCTTCGGCCCACTGGCACCGGAGATCTACCGCATGCCAATGAGCTACCCATTCCGCGAGGAGAACCCGAACATCTCCGGCAAGGAAGCTGCTGAGCGCGCCATCCTGGCCATGGAGAAGCAGATCGGCGGCGACCAGATCGCTGCGATCATCATCGAGCCAATCCAGGGCGAGGGCGGCTTCATTGTCCCTGCCACCGGCTTCCTGCCACGCGTTGCCGAGTGGGCCAAGGAAAACGGCATCGTCTTCATCGCCGATGAAGTCCAGGCCGGCTTCGCCCGTTCGGGTGCATGGTTCGCTTCGGACATCGAGCAGATCGAACCGGATATCATCACCGTTGCCAAGGGCATTGCCGGCGGCATGCCGCTGTCGGGCATCGTTGGCCGTGCCGACCTGCTGGACTCGGTCCACGGCGGAGGCCTGGGCGGCACCTACGGTGGCAACCCGGTTGCCGTAGCCGCAGCTCTTGAGACCATCAAGTTCATGGAAGAGCAGGACCTGCCAGCTCGTGCCCGCGAAATCGAAGAGAAGTTCTTCGCCCGCTTCACCGCGTTGCAGTCCGCGTTCCCAGCCATCGGTGAAGTTCGTGGCCGCGGTGCCATGATCGCCCTTGAATTCGTCAAGGCTGGCGGCAAGGAGCCAGACGCCGATCTGACCAAGGCAATTGCTGCCGAGTGCCTGGCACAGGGTGTTGTCATCCTGACCTGCGGCACCTACGGCAACGTCGTTCGCCTGCTGCCACCGCTGGTCATCGGCGATGAGCTGCTCAACGATGCCCTTGACGTGCTGGAGTCGGCAATCCGCAAGCTGGCTTCCTAGTCCCTAGGTTCAGGGCACAATAAATAATGCTCCGGTTTCTCCCGCACCTGCGGGAGAAACCGGAGCATTATTTGTTAACCGCCCCAGTGCTTGCGGCAGCTAGCCGATCTTCTTGGGTTCTGGCAGGCGCCCTGCCTTGGGGGCACGAAGCATATCGACCAGGACGAAGATCACCGCAATCCACACCAGGACGAAGCCCATCCAGCGTTCGAAGGGCATGTGTTCTCCGAAGACCAGGACACCAAGAATGAACTGGAGCAGGGGAGCGATGAACTGCAGGGAACCGACCGTGCTCAACGGCAGGCGGCGGGCAGCACCGCCAAAAAGCAAGAGCGGGACAGCAGTGATGATTCCGCTTGAGGCCAGCAGCAGGATTCCGGCCCAGTTGCTGTTCAGCAGGGTCGATCCGGAAGTCTGGGACAGCCAGATCACGTAGATGATGGCCAACGGGGTCAGCCACAGGGTTTCGATGGTCAGCGCGCCAAGGGCGCTGCCCTTGGATCCCACCTTGTTTTTGACCAGTCCATAGAAGCCGAAGGAGAACGCCAGACCCAGGGAAATCCATGGTACCCGTCCCAAGCCCACCGTCAGGACAATCACGGCGACGGTGGCCAGGGCAACCGCGGCCCACTGCAGCGGGCGCAGCTTCTCCTTGAGCACCAGCACGCCAAGCAGGATCGCGACAATCGGGTTGATGAAGTAGCCCAGTGATGCTTCAAGGACGTGTCCGGTCAATACCGCGAACGCGTAGAGCACCCAGTTGGCGGCGATCAAGATGCTGGCCAAGGCCAGCTGGCCCATGGTTTTGGTATCGCGGAACATCGCTGCAAACTGGCGGATCTGCGACGTGGCCGCGAGCAGTATGATGCAGAAGATCAATGAAAAGAGAACTCGTACTGCGACGAACTCAACGGCAGAGATTTGCGGAAGCAACAGGAAGTAGACCGGCAGCAAGCCCCAAATTAGATAGGCAGATGTGCCTTGGATCAGACCATAGCTGTGTTCAGAGCGGACGGGAGCGGTGGTGCTTGATGACATTCAGGATGTACGCTTTCGAGCTAATGTGATTCAGGAGCAGTCGGAGTGCGGCGACAAAAAATTGCACCTTGCAACTAATAATCTACAACGCCGCAGGCACAGCAATATTCCCCGCTGAGCGAAACCCGGGTTTCGAAGCTGGTGCGGTGCCTCACACTCCTGGGCGGAAGCTGCAATTGCTGGAACTGACCGTGCCATCCATCCGTTGACTAGACTAGGAAGTACCATCTTGGTCTTTGTCATTTAGGGGAGTGCGTCAAGTTGCATGGACATAACAACGGACTGAAAACAGCATTGCTGCTTGGCGGAATGTTCGCCCTGCTCTTGGCTATCGGTTCGCTCATTTCTGCCGGAACCGGCCGGTCGATGTTCATTTGGGTTTTCGCGCTGATCGGCCTGGGAACCACCGCTTATGGCTACTGGAATAGCGACAAGCTCGCTTTGCGCTCCATGCACGCCTATCCGGTGAGCGAAGCCGAGAACCCGATGATGTACCGCATTGTGCGGGAGCTGTCGATGAATGCACAGCAGCCAATGCCGCGCTTGTACATTTCGCCGACTTCCTCGCCCAACGCCTTTGCCACCGGTCGCAATCCGCAAAACGCCGCGGTGTGCTGCACCGAGGGAATTTTGCAATTGCTCAACGAACGCGAATTGCGCGGGGTGCTGGGCCATGAGCTGATGCACGTGTATAACCGCGATATCCTCACCTCTTCGGTAGCTGCCGCCGTCGCGGGTGTCATCACCTCCATCGCCCAGTTCCTGATGTTCTTCGGCGGTGGCGGAAGCAACGAGAACCGCAACGTCAATCCGATTGCGCTGATCGCCTTGTCCCTGCTGGCTCCATTGGCCGCTTCCATCATCCAGATGGCCGTGAGCCGCACCCGTGAGTACGACGCAGACGAGGATGGCGCCAAGCTGACCAATGATCCGCTGGCCCTGGCCAGCGCGTTGCGCAAGCTCGAATCGGGCATTTCCCAGGCGCCATTGGCTGCCGGCGACCAGAAGCTGGTTAACAGCTCCCACCTGATGATCGCCAATCCCTTCGGTTCGCGCCTGAAGCAGATGTTCTCCACGCACCCGCCAATGGATCAGCGCATTGCCCGTCTCGAGGCCATGGCTGGTGGACGCGGGTACTAGGAGCCCTTAAAACAACATTGGAGGCGGCTTCCCACTTCGGTGGGAAGCCGCCTCCAATGTTGTTGGCACACAGGGTGCCGGTGCTGTTCCTAGCGGAAGTTCACGTTTGGTTGAGGGGTAGTTGAGGGTATATGGCAGGCTATGAAAACCTCTAGATTACGGGGTTTTTATGGTTGGTAGCTATTGGGTGAAACTGGGTGTGAACGAACTTTCTGCGGACTTTCTGCGGACTAAACAAGAAAAGCGGCGACACCCCGTAAAGGATGCCGCCGCTAACTGTCACTCAATGATGCCCAGCATTTCCAAGACCTGCTCAAACCTGCCATGCGTAGATAACGGGCCGAAAAAGTTCTGCCCAGTCTCACGAAAAGGCGGGTGCTCAGTCCTGATCCGCTGAATCTTTCCTCCCTGCCAACGCAGCACAACATGCCCTAAACGGGGATGCTCGATAGCCTGGAAAGAGCTCCGCGAAGGGTCCTGATCCTGCGGACGCTCAAACGACGGATTACGCCGCGCCCTGGCAAGCCGCCGGCTACTCATCCGTGATCACAATCCAACCTAGAGCCAACATTCCCGAAGGCGTGAGCCCAAGCTGATGCCCAAGGTGCCGCATTTCCTGAGCCTGCCACGCCGAAGCCGTACCCTCGTAAACAGCCGTCGCATGGCAGATATACGCGGCAACCGACGGCATGAAACTGTCATCCCACTGCGTAGCCTGCGGAGATCCCCACAAGTTACGCCAAAGCTTCCGTTCCTCACTGCTCCATTTACGGCCCGCTGGCAGCTTCGGAACTGGTAGCGTGCAACCCTCAGCCGGTAGCTCAATAAGGCCCGTAGAACGCGTATTGCCGCGATGCCTACGGCTATTAGGTTTCAAAGGATTTGCCGATGGTCCAGGCATAAATTCCTACTTTCAAAGTGTTGTCGTTGAGGCTATCTGCACACCAAAGTTGGCGCTGACCTCTCCGGCGGTTCCGAGGCCGAGGTGCGGAGGTGACCCCCGGTGGGGTGTTTCGCCTTGTCAACACGGCTTTTGCTCGTTGTCATGCTGGTGTTGGCTTGCGTGCTGTTCGCGCCCTGTTTGTTGCGGGTTTGATGGTGTTTCGCTGGGGTTTGGTCTGCTTGTGCTGGTGTTTGGTGCATGGTTTGGCGGGGGTTCCGTTATGGTTCCCCCGCCGTTTGTGTGCGATCTGACTGCTAGATTGCGACCATGCTGTTAGTGGTGTCGTGCTTGTCAGTGGTCCTCTTGAAGGCGTTCTGCGCGTTGGCTCGTCGTGCGTTCAGTTCGGTTGGGTTGGCGAAGCTGATGCTTGCTCCGTCGTAGTGTCCTGCTGCGATGCGTGCGAGGGTGTCGTCCGTGTTGAGGGCGAGGTCGTTGGCGATGCGTCGGATGGTGTGGGTGCCGGTGAGCTGTGTGCTGTTGGATGGTACTGGTGCGAGGTCGTTGAGTCCTGGCTTGATGCGTTCGATGGTTGCCTTGGGCAGTTCAACTATTGGAAGGACAGCGTGCACTGCGGTTGGGACTCCATCTGTTGGTGTGCCTTGTGGGTAGATGGCGGCGTAGGTGCCGAGTACTGCGAGGGTGTCGCGGGCGGTTTTGTATTCGGTGCCGGTGCCGGCTTCGATGTTGGCGGCCATGTCGAGCGGATTGCCGGCTGGTAGTTTCTTGGCGGCGGTGGCGAGTGCCTTGGTTTGCTTGGCGATCTGTGGTGCCAGTTCTTCGGCTGCGGTGGCGCGGTAGTGGTGCGCTTTGCTGTCGAGTGCTGACTGGATGTTTTGGGCGAAGGCGTTCTTGAGTACGTCGGCGGCCTGTGCTCGCTGGATACGGGTGAGCGCTTCTTCATAGAACTCTGTAGCGTCGTCGGCTTCGAGGGCTTCGCGGGCGATGCTGGCGGCTTCCTGTTGCACGGTGGGGGCGTTGGCGATGGTGCGCTTGAGTTCTTCCACATAGGTTGGCGGGGTTAGTCCTGCCAGGGTGTATGCGTCGTTGATGCGTGCGAACTGGTTGAGCTGGTGGGTTGCTGGGCGGTTGAAGTAGGTGGTGCTCATGTTGTTTCCCCTTTGGGTTAGTTGATGCCGAAGAATCGGTTGAAGTCGTCGCTGTTGTTGGCGGTGTTGGTCATGGGCTGCTCGGGTTCTTCGAGGTTGTCGATTTTGTCTTTGAGCCATGCCGCGCCGGTGGTGGTGGTGTCTTGTCCGCGCTGTCGTAGCTGGGCGGCGTATTGTTCGCCGGCTTCTTTGAATGCGTCTTCGAGGCTTGTCATCGGTCCTTCTTCCATTCGTTTTTGGCGAGCCATTCGGCCCGTTTGAGATCTTCGAGCCGTCGTTTTTCGGCTTTGTTCTTGAGTCGTTTCTGGTGGCCGATGTCGTGCTTTTGCTTGCCCATGTTGTTCCTTAGTCTGCTGGGGTTGCCGGTAGTGGCTGTTCGGGGTCGCCTGATGCGTCTGTGAGCGTCTGCGATGTGTAGAGCGTGGATAGTCCGCAGGGTGTCTGTTGTCGCGCTGGCGGGGCTGTGGTGGTTGCTGGTGGAGCGTCCAGCCGGTCGGCCATATCGTGCAGGGTGTCTGCCAGGGTTCGGGCTTCGTCGGCGGTTAGGTGGGCGGCTAGTCCCATTGCGCCACGTAGCTGGATGCCGTTGATGCGCTGTTTGTCTTTGGTGATCCAGTCTTGAATGCGTACCTGGCCGATGTAGGGCGGGCGGTCAAAGCTCATTTTTGTTCCTATGCGATTCGGTGTAGTCGGCCAGCGCTGTCGATGCCTACGGGGGTTAGCTCTGACGCTGGTTTGGTTGGCAGGCTGTTTATATTGACGTTGCTGGTGTTGAGCTTCACTGTTGGTGCTTGCAGTTCAACTGCTGTGGTGTTGTTGAGCAGTGCACCGAACTGGCCAGCTGATAGTGAGCCTCCGGTGAAGTTGATCTGGCCGCCGTTGGCCGGTTCGATTTCCAGGTTCCCGGCTTTGATCTTTCCGCCAGTAGTCACGTTCAGGTCGTTCTTGAGCGTTGTTACACCTTCGACCGAGAGCGTCCCCTTTGTTGACATTGCCCCGGTAACGTCGAGCTTGCCGGAGATCGTGGTTGGCCCGTCCACTGACAGCGTCCCGGTGATTGTGGTGTCTCCACCAATGTCGAGTACCCCGTCCAGTGTGGTCGGGCCGGTCACATTCAACTCACCCAGGATGTTCGTGTTTCCGGTGATGTTTGTTGTTCCGGAGATCTCCATTGGCCCCGTGACTGAGGTCTGACCCTTCAGGTTCGTCGTTCCCGTAACATCCAGCGTGCCGGAAATGGTCGCCGTACCAATGACCTGCAAGCCACCATTGAGAATGCGGATCCAGCCGCCGTCGTAGACTTCAAGGCCTTCACGGCCGATGGCCGAGTGAGCCAACGGTGACTGACGCTCCAACCGGTACAAACGACGAAGAATATCTTTCAGGTTTCCGTCATTCTGATTACGCTGCAAACTCATGGTTTAGTCTTCCTGTTCTAGGTGGTCACTGAGCTGGTGAAGCTCAGTGTGTAGTTGGTTATTCGTGATGCCTTGGGCGATGTGGTCGGCGCTGCGGCGCAGTAGCTTGATGACCTGCTCACGGTTATAGGGGTCGATCATTGGAAACTTTCGGGTACGGCAAAGGCGGCCACCGTGTTTAGTGACCGCCTTGTGTGGAAGGTGGGGCGTTAGCTGGAGAGCTTGCCTGGATACTTGCTGTGCCAGCCAGCCGGGATCTCGATGTAGTAGCCGGGATTAGGCTTGTCATCTTGTCCGCAGTGGCTCACGCGATGCCCGCCGTCATCCCCAGACCCAAGCCAACCGTGAGTATGAGTCTTGGGACAGTGTGGGCATTGCACTTCGATGATGTAGCAACCTGGATAACTACGGTTCTTCCAAACGTCGATTGCCGGGGCCTTTGGGATTGGCTTTGCGGCGCGTGGCTTGATTTCTGATGCCGGCGTGAGCACGTACCTCTTACCGTTTTTGGTTTCGCCGTAGATTGGTGCCATTAGGTTTCGTCCTGTTCGAGTTGGTCTGCGTAGTCGTGGAGTTTGTCGGCTATTGCTCGGGCTTCGGCGGGTGTCATGTGGGCTAGTACCTTGTGCCGGTGCATGAGCGCGATGCCGGGTGTACTGGTGCCGTCCTTGAATAGCCAGGGCCTTTTGTGCAGCTTGGCTTGTGGCCTGAATCCTTTGTTTGAATCCATGGTTATGCTGTCCTTTGAATGTCTATGTGTACGAAAGATACGTAAGAACGAAAGAAGGGCTTGCATCCCTTTATTTACGGGGTTTCTTTGTTCGTGGGACGCCACGAACTTGGCTACGAAGTTAGTCGTAGGTGGGATTCTTCGTAGCCAACTTCGTAAGCGATTACGCAATAATGAACCGCGTGATCATGCGGATCTACGGGCATAATTCGTAATTACGTATTCTTCGTTCGCTGCGAGTGTTCCCGTGCGAAGAAAACAATCTTCTTTCGGCCGTCGGTCGGCATCTCCACTTGCACTACTGATCCCTGTTCGATGAGTGCTGCGAGGTCGGCGCTAATCAGTGCGGACTTCCGATTTCTCTTATAAAGATCGATGGAAATCTCTGCGCGGCTTTTCCCCTGGACACCTCCGGACCGGATGAACTCTGCCAGCCGTCCGTGCTCGTTCGATCCTTTGTCTACATGCGTTTCGAAGATGTACCTGGCGCTGTCCACTGAATACTGTTCGAGCGCTTCGGCTGCGCGAAGATCGTCTGGTTCGATTACGGTTCGCTGGTCGAAAAGGCAGTAGACCATGGCAAGCCTGAGCACCGAGGGAGCACGTCGGCCAGTAGCTTTGGTTAGCACCGTGTCTGGCCTGTCGGCAGTAAGTCGCGCATACGACTTTCGCCAGTGCACTCTTGCCTCTGCGCTCATGTCGATGCGTCCAGCACGACGCGCTATGTCTACCGCTTCACTCATTGCCTGTGCCGATACGTTGATGACGTCCTGTGGAGCGTTACCGCCGTCCGGGAGCCGTTTCGAACGCCGTGAACAGACATAGATGAAGCGGTTCATCGTCCCACCGTCCACGTCGCCTGAACGCACAACGCCTTGCAGCTCACCGGGGCTGATATGCCCAACGATGACGATATGCGGTGCCGTTGCTGTGATGGCTTTTCGGTTCATCACTGACAGGTCACGTCCGTCGTAGGCGAGGCGTAGGGTTGGACCCAAAGTTGAGCCTTCACGGTTGGAGCGTTTGAAGACCTGGGCTATTTCGTCTTCCATCACGAATAGCCTTTTATCCAATACGCCGGGTTCGTAGTTCTTTGCCTCGGGGTCATCCCCAGATTCATCCCGAACGGCTTCGATAAGTCCTTCACCGGAGGATAGGCCTGTCTTGTGCATTGGTGGGTTCAGTACCGTTTCCAGGTACTTGGCTACGATGCGCCATACTGCGCCGTGGCTGGTGCCCTTAGCACCGGATGAAGTGGTTCCAACGATGATGGGCCAGATCCGTGCGTGGTGCTTCGAGTTGGCGACAAGCATGTGGGCAGATTGTTCTTCAGCTCCGATTAGCCATCCGAAGGTTGCTAGGAGGTCTGCAAGCATCGCTGCGGGGTCCGCTTCGGTGGTTGGAGCTAGTCCGTTGATGATCTCCCCTGCGATGCCGTGGAATGCCTCTGGGCGTAGGGTGGGCCATTCCTTGTCTACGTGGACAGGGGTTTCTTCGGCTTCATGCGACAAGACTTGTTCACGTTCCCATTGCTCTGGGGAAACAGTCATTCAATGGCTCCTCTGATGGTCAATGAGCACTCGGGGCTCATAAGGATGAAGTGTTGGAGATCGGGTACAGCGAAGGCCCCCAGCGTGGTGCTGGGAGCCTTCAAGTGAGTTCGAATGGGTTAGGTGGTAGATTCAGCTGGCGATGAGCCTCATTCTTGCGTCGTGCAGTTCTATGCCCTGTGCTGCGGATCTGGCTGCTTGCCGGGTGAATGCTTCTTGGGCTTGCTGGTCGGCTTCGTCGCATTCTCTGATGCCGTCTTGTATGCCGTGTTTATATCCCTGCTTGTAGCCGTGGAGCATCCCTTGGTGGAATGCTTCAGGGTTCAGGGCTTGCCAGTATTCAGTCATCTGGTTCACCTGCTGGGACTAGTTTGCAGAGGATCAGCTTTGCGGATTGTCCGCGTTCGGTGGCGCGGTCTACTGCTCGTTGTGCGCTGGGCAAGTTGAAGTAGGTGCGCCGCTTGTAGTGCAGGCTGTCGGGTTTATCGACTTCCACAACTACTACGTGCACGCCTTCGATGAGCGCCTTCGGCTCAATATGCAATGGGTGCTCCTACCGCTTGTGCGATGGCCTGGGGAACGGTAACCATGATGATGAAGACTGTGCTGTAGAAGACGCTGCGCACGATGTTCTGGGTGGCCTTATGCATGGTGACCGCCCTTGGTGAGTTCCTGGTAGGCGGCGAACGCTGCACTAGCGGTAACACCGTTATCTACAGCGAAGTCGCAGAGCTTATTTACTGTGGTGGTTGCGCGAAGCATCTCTGGCCGGCTCTTCATGAGATCTACTGCTATCTCTTGGTCGATCTTCTGTTCGATGCTGTCGATGAGTGCTGGCAGTTCTGCCAGCTGCTCACGGGTCCACAGTTCACCGTCAGTCTTTTGCAGAATGAAGAAGATGCCTTTTTCTGGTGTCCACTGCGAGGTGACGCCGCCGAAAGTTTCTCCTGAGACGTTTGGGCCGAGGTAGCTGATCTCGCGATCGCAAGCGCATGAGCCGTAGGGCTGGCACTCTGCTGGGATTTCGCCGCATTCGTCTGCGCAATCGAGGTAGACAGCTTTGGGGAATCCTGCTGGTGGAGTTACTGGGGTGATGCGGGTAGTCTTGTTCATGTGGATCAATCCCTTTCAGGGTGTTGGTTAGGCGGCTTCGATGCGGATCTCTTGGCGGGGATGCATCGGGGCCGTATTCTTTTTGGCTTCACGCTTTTTCTTGCGTTCAGCTTCTTCCATGTTCCGCACAGCTTCACGTGCTGTTGGATCCGAAGTGAGTCCGCGTATCCGAAGATTCTCGAACCCGACGTTCTTTTCGAGGTAAATCATTTTCTTGGCTACTGCCTTCGCCTGCCCTGCTGAGTAGTGGGGATTCTTGGCTAGCAGCTCTCGTTGCAGTTCCCGTTGTGTGGGCATAACAAAGTTGGTCCTGTCTACGTCTCCGGTATAGAGAGCGGTTGTCCTGCGTGGCGCTACTTTGCTTCTTCGAACTGTTCGTTGATCCAGGCGAGCACGTCCTGTTCCCGGTACATGATGCGCGATCCGATCAGAGCTGATCGCGGCCCTTTATTTCCCAAGTGCCGGTAGTACCGAAGTGTGTTTACCGGGATGCCGGTCATCTCTGATACCTCAGTCATGGTCAAGAGAACTGCTATGGCATTCATCTTTCCTCCTTTGTGAATATCGCAAGTGTTTGTGAATCCGAACAACTCGAGACTACACGGGTTGATAATTGTTGTCCAGCACAAGAGAATGGGATTTATGCAAATTGATCAGACTAAGAGTATTGAGAAGCAGATCGGCGCTGAAATTTCGCGTGTTAGAAAGATTCGAAAGCTGACGCAGAGACAATTCGCGGATGCACTAAGCCTCGCTGGTATGAATGTTGACGCCACGGCAGTATCTCGACTGGAGAAGGGGGAACGATCCCTTCGCATTGCCGAGTGCGTGATAATCGCCGATGTCCTGAGGATGGGGATTGAATCTCTATTGCGCGGTGTTCAAACGCCAGCGCAAAGGATGCGGGAAACTATTCGTGAAGCGGATCTTGCCATCGCTTCAGCCCAGCAGAATTTATGGACGTGGCTAGCTCATCACTATGACGCGAAACTAACCCTGGAGCGGTTGCCGGAGCTACTTAAGGCTTTCACTCCAGAGCTCCAGTCACCTGAAGATTATCTTCCGATGGTTGCTGGCCAACTGGCTGCATATGGTTTCAGCGATGTGGCCAAGGTTTCGGAGGGCCAGTTGGGTGTCCGTGATGAAGGCGATAAATCTCAACTCATGGATTGTGTGATCGCGTATTTCGACCACTTGATTTCAATCAATCCGAATTTTCCGTTTGAGTCAGCGGAAGACTTGCTGAAATGGAAAAAGCAAAATGGCGTCGATTAAACAGCGTCCTGATGGTGTTTGGCGTGCCCGTTATCGTGACGCTGCGGGTAAAGAGCATTCCAGGCATTTCAAGCGCAAAGTAGATGGTCAGCGGTGGCTTGATGAAGTTACTGCGTCGGTCATTACCGGGCGCTATGTTGATCCGAAGGCGGGGAAGATCGCTTTCTCTGTTTGGTATGAGCATTGGATGACTCGGCAGGTTTGGGCTGCAGGTACGCATGAAAGCGCGTCGATGATCCTGCGCTCAATCCCGTTTGCGGAGAAGCATTTGAATCAGATCATGTTTTCGGACGTGCAACTTTGGATCAAAGAAATGAGTTCAGGCGCTAAGCCGTTGTCACCTAAGACGGTCCGCAACCGTTACAACTTTGCACGCATGGCTTTTCAGGCTGCGATCAAGGACAAGCTGATTGCCGAAGATCCTACTGATGATGTGAAGCTGCCTAGGGTGCGCCGTGTTGAAGCGTCTATGGCGATTCCTACGCCTGAGCAGGTGGGGGAGTTCCTGGGTGAGGCGCCACTGTTTTTCAGGGCTTACGTGGCAGTGTGCGCGTTCGCTGGTCTGCGTCTTGGAGAAGCGTCTGGACTCCAGTTGTCGGACATTGATTTCCTGCGTAAGACAATCACGGTATCCAGGCAGGTTCAGGGTCAGACGAAAGCTAAGACTGAGGTTGTTTCGCCTAAGAATGGATCTGAGCGCGTCGTTTATGTTGCCGAACCACTAATCAACATTCTTGCTTACCACGTTAAGGAAGTTGGGGTGTGGGGTGATGAGCAATGGCTGTTCGGCACAGGCGGTCATCTGTGGCACAGAATGATGGCCGGCTACCACTGGCGTGCACTACGCGAGAAGGTAGGCGCTGATGAGTTCACGTTGCACGATTTGAGGCACTTCTACGCGTCTGGGCTGATAGCTACAGGCTGCGATGTTGTGACGGTGCAGAGGGCGCTTGGTCATGCGTTGCCGTCGATCACGCTGAACACGTATTCCCACTTGTGGCCTACTGCTGAGGATAAGACAAGAGCCGCCGCCAACGAGATGATGACAACGGCTCTTGAAAGTTCTGCGGACTCCCTGCGGACTATCGCACTGGGATAAGCATCTGACTAGGCAACCTGTGAGATATTAGCGGAAGTTCACGAACTGCAAGTCTGCTTCTTCGAAGTCGCGCAGCAGGGCCATGGTGGCCTGCAGGTCATCGCGGGACTTGGAGGAGACGCGCAATTCATCGCCCTGGATGGTGGACTTGACGCCCTTGGGAGCTTCATCGCGGATCAACTTGTTGATCTTCTTGGCGACAT
Organism: Glutamicibacter halophytocola; assembly: GCF_001302565.1. NCBI lineage: Bacteria > Bacillati > Actinomycetota > Actinomycetes > Micrococcales > Micrococcaceae > Glutamicibacter > Glutamicibacter halophytocola. The sequence continues at coordinate 2,690,205 of NZ_CP012750.1, read as the reverse complement.
CCTGTGCGATGCCTTCCTTGATGCTGGCCTCGATGCGGTATTCCTTGCCGGAAGCGTAAGGCTCTCCAGCGTCCAAGGACTTCAGCGAGATGCCGCGCTTGACCAGCTTGGTCTGGAAAACGTCGAGGACCGCATTGACGCGCTCTTCCGAGTTGGCCTTCATCAAGATCTTCTCGCCGCTGAAATCAACCTCGGCGCCGACGCCCTTGAAGTCGTAGCGCTGGGCAATTTCCTTCTGGGCCTGGTTCATCGCGTTAGCGACTTCCTGGCTGTCTACCTTGCTGACGACGTCGAATGTTGAATCACTAGCCATGTGAATGCTCCTAGCTGTAACGGGTCTTATTCGCTACATAGCCTACCGGTTTTATGCCTTGAAATCGGGCTGTGATCAGGCTTACAGGGAAAATGGCCCCCTCGATTTCACTTCGCCGAAAATCTCCTGTAGAGTTATTTCTCGTTCCGACAAGAACAAATGTTCTTGAAAGAGCAATCTCGGCAGATTACCCGAGTGGCCAAAGGGGGCTGACTGTAAATCAGCTGGCAACGCCTTCACTGGTTCGAATCCAGTATCTGCCACAAATAACTCCCGGATCCTTGATCCGGGAGTTTTTTGCTTCCCCGATAAAGTTTCATTGTGATCCGGATCTATTCCCGCTCTCAATGAAGATCACCTTTCTACGTATTTCATCTGAAATTCGGCTACCGTATAGGCATGGCAACTAGAAATGTAAGCGAAGATGACTTCGCGAAGTTGATTGAAGACAACGACATCGTCCTCGTGGACTTCTGGGCTGATTGGTGTGGACCGTGCAAGCAGTTCGCACCGGTTTATGATCAGACCTCGGAAAAGTTCACCGATGTTGTTTTTGCCAAGGTGGATACCGAAGCCGAGCAGGGACTGGCACGTGCAGCCAACGTGACCTCGATTCCTACCATCATGGCGTTCCGCGAGCAGGTTCTCGTTTTCTCGCAGGCCGGTGCGTTGAACCAGCCGCAGCTTGAAGATTTGGTGACCGCGGTCAAGGGCATTGATATGAGTGAAGTACACAAGCAGATCGCTGAGGAAGCCGCCCAGGCCAACTCCTAAGACTGTTTGTCGGCTTCGGGCCCTACCTCTGCCGGTGATCCAGCGGAGCGTAGCGGGGCCCGAAGCTTTGTTTTCTCTCGCCGGAAAGCCCCAAAAGCCGGACGACCCGCTGCCGGTGCGGGGCAAAGGGAGCCATGAGCTCCAGCATCTGCTGATCATTGATTCGACGTCCGGTCAGGACTTGTCCCACGAAATCGGCCAAATGGAAATCTCCCACGGATATGTGGTCGGTTGAGCCATGGGAACGCTGCAGCGTTTCGGCAATCGTCCACGGCCCAATTCCAGGCACTGATCCTAGAGCCGATTCAAGTGTTCCCGGCGCCTTCGCCGTCGGCTTTGGCTGATCCAAGGGCTTGTCGGCCCACCAATTCAGGGCACCGGATGCCTGAACAAAATTCCGGATGGCCTCAGCACGCTTGCCTTCAACACGGGCAACCTGCCAATCCCAGCGGCGAAGCGGAGCAAGCTCCTGTGCCGAGGGAAAAATTCTCAAGCCGACCGGGACCGGGCCAGGCGCTGGTTGCCCATGATGCCTGATAAGCCAACGCCACGCGTAGTTCGCTTCAATTCCGGTGACTCGCTGTTCCAGAATGGCTCCGATGGCATGCTCGAAGATCCTGCCGGTCGCGGGCAGCACAAGATCCGGGTGCTCGGCTCGCGAGCGGACGACAATTTCTGGAAAAAGTCCCCTGTGGAGCAGGTCGTCAAACTCGCTCCAGTCGTCCCCGGCGCCGAGCAGGTTTGGCGCACTATGAACTGCCCATTCGCCACCGGGCCCCCAAGCGCGGAACTCGGCTGGCCCCAGGCGCAGTGGCTTGGAAATGTGCAGGGTCGCTGGGCCTTCGGGCGTGGAAAATGCCAGCCAGGCTTCGGTTTCAGAAATCCGGATCGTTGGGTCGCCTTGGCCGCGACGCAGTATTCCCAGGGACTTGACCAGGGACACCGGCCGTCCGGGGGAGAAGCTGGCGCTCCAAGATTTCTGCATATTTCGCATCATATAGCGTGACCCAGACAGGAAAACAACCATGGGCCGATAGCACTGATGAAAAGATCGCGTCCACTGCATGACGTTTCGCTACGTTTCGGAACGACATGTATGACAGGCGCCGGTAAAGTTCTTGACATGAAGTATGCGTCCACAGTTTTAGATCTGATCGGCAATACCCCGCTGGTGAAGCTCAACCGCGTTACCGATGGCGTCAAAGCCACGGTATTGGTCAAACTTGAATACTTGAACCCAGGCGGTTCCATCAAAGACCGCATTGCGTTGAAGATGGTTGAACGCGCTGAAGAGCGCGGCCAGCTCAAGCCAGGTGGAACCATTGTGGAACCAACCAGTGGCAACACCGGTGTTGGCTTGGCCATGGTGGGCCAGCTCAAGGGCTACAAGACAATCTTTGTCACCCCGGACAAAGTTGGCGAAGAAAAGCGCGACGTGCTGCGCGCCTACGGAGCCCAAGTTGTGGTCACCCCGACCGCCGTAGCACCAGATTCACCAGAGTCCTACTACGGTGTCTCTGACCGGCTGGTGACCGAAATCGAGGGCGCATACAAGCCAGACCAGTTCTCCAACCCCGGTGCACCAGACAGCCATTTTGAAACCACTGGTCCAGAAATTTGGAATGACACCGATGGAAAAGTCACCCACGCGGTGATCAGCGCCGGAACCGGCGGCACCATTACCGGCACCGGGCGCTACCTGAAGCAGATTTCGGCCGACCGCGCTTCAGGCCCAGTCAAGATCATCGCAGCCGACCCGGACGGCTCGGTCTATTCAGGCGGAACCGGACGCCCCTACTTTGTCGAGGGCGTTGGCGAAGACATGTGGCCGGGGAACTACGACCCATCGGTGCCCGACGAAGTCGAGGCAGTCACCGATGCTGAAGCCTTCGAGATGACTCGTCGATTGGCGAAAGAAGAAGGGCTGCTGCTTGGCGGGTCTTCGGGCATGGCAGTCGTCGCCGCCCTGCGCGCAGCCCGTCATCTGGGCGAAGATGATGTTGTTGTCGTGATCGCACCGGATGGTGGACGCGGCTACCTCGCCAAGATCTTCAACGACAGCTGGATGCTGCAGCAGGGCTTCACCACCGATGACTACTCCGCCTTGGACTTCATCGGCTCGGCACTATCCAAGCAGGGCCCAGAGACTATTAGCGAAGATGCCACGCTGCTTGAAGCTGCCATGGCCTTGCGCGAACAGGGCGCCGACGCGCTGGTCGTCTCGGCCGTTGCCTTGCCTGCCCGTATCGGCGAGGTACGCGGAGTCATCGGTGCTGGCACCCTGACCGAAGCATTGCTTTCGGGGGCCGAGGGCACGAGCACCATCAAGGAACTGGGCAGCCTGCCCATGCCGCTGATCGGTGTGGCCGACACCCTCGACAATGCCCAGGAACTGCTCAAGGCCCACCCGGCCGTACTGGTGACCAAGGCCGGCGAAGTTATTGCCGCCGCCACCGCAGCGGACCTGCTGGCCTACTCGACCCGCTAAAGAATTCACTAAAGGACTGATATCGATGACCGAAAACATTCAGGGCTCCAACACTCGCTTTGTCCACGCCGGACAGGAATTCGAGCCGCGCACCGGTGCCGTCGTACCGCCACTGCATTTCTCTTCGACCTACGCACAGGACGGCATTGGCAACCTGCGCAGCGGCTACGAATACGGCCGTGGCGGCAACCCGACCCGTGACGCCTTGCAGGCACAGCTGGCTGGCGCCGAGTTTGGCACGCATGCCTTCTCCTTCAGCTCGGGACTGGCCGCGGAAGACTCTCTGATCCGTGCCATCTTGCGCCCGGGTGACCACATCGTTCTTGGCAACGATGCCTACGGCGGAACCTTCCGGCTCATCGACCGCGTGCTCGGTGACTGGGGCATCGGCAATACGCCGGTGAATATGGCCGATGAAGCGGCTTTGGCTGCTGCCATTGAAAAGAACAAGGCCAAGCTGGTGTGGGTAGAGACCCCATCAAACCCGATGATGACCATCACTGACATCGCCAAGGTCGCCGAAGTGGCCCATGCTGCCGGTGCCTTGCTGGTCGTTGATAACACCTTCGCCAGCCCCTTCCTGCAACAGCCGCTGACCTTGGGTGCGGACATCGTGGTGCATTCAACCACCAAGTACATCGGCGGGCACTCCGATGTTGTCGGCGGTGCAGTCATCGTCAAGGATGCCGCACTGGCAGAAAAGATCGGATTCATCCAGTTCGCCGTCGGCGCCGTCTCCGGACCCATGGATGCTTTCCTGACCACACGCGGCCTGAAGACCCTGGGTGTGCGCATGCGCGCCCACTCGGAGAACGCCGCACAGGTTGCCCAGTGGCTGCGCGAGCGCAGCGAAGTTGAGCGCGTCCTGTACCCGGGCTTCGAGGACCACCCGGGCCACGAGATTGCCAAGAAGCAGATGAGCGGCTTTGGCGGCATGGTGTCGGTTCAGTTCAAGGGCGGCGAAGCAGCGGCCCGCAAGATTGCCGAAAGCACCAGGTTGTTCACCCTGGCTGAGTCCTTGGGCGGCATCGAGTCGCTGATGAACTACCCATCGGAAATGACGCACGCTTCGGTCAAGGGCACCGAGCTGGCAGTACCAGTGAACCTGCTGCGCCTGTCGGTGGGCATCGAGGATCCAGCGGATCTCATCGAAGACCTGGATAAGGCCTTCACCAACCTCTAGGCTGCACAAATCAAGGACGCGGGGTTCAGTTCAGAACTGATCCCCGCGTCCTTGATCGTTTCCGCGGTGAGGTGGCTGGCGCTACCGTCGGGTTTTCGCCGGCTTGGGCGAGACAATCTTGAAGTAGCGATTGCTGCTGGGCGTCCACATCAAGGCCACGCTGAACATGATGATGGCAGCGAGCAGGGAATAGCGTCCGAAACGCAGAAGCAGCGGCAGGGCCGTGATCACGCCGAGCCAGGTCAAATTGGCGCGGGCAGAGCGCTCGCCGATGAATAGCCGGTATCCGAGCACTGCGCAGGCACAGCCTGCCACGGCAAAAAACAAGGCCAAGGCAACGGCGCCAAAGTTCAGCGATGCCGTGTCGCTGTGCTCATAAATCAGGAAGCCTCCAAAGCCAAGGAACAGCACTCCGGCAAGGAACCAGAGCACCTGGGCGATGAGCAGGCCACCGGGGACGGGCTCGTCCGGGCGTCGCGCCAATAGAGGATTTTTCACACCTATAACACTACGTGCTTTGTCGCGGTGCCCGATCTCACACGGGCTGAGCACTGACAATTACAGGGGTTACACGTTAGTGTTAAGTGTTCGCGAACATCAGGGTATCCCTCTCGCATCCAGCCCAATTTTTGAGGCCGGAGCCTTCTCGTGTTGTATTTTCCGCAAAGTGTGTGCGGGTCTTTATGTCATAGGGGAGCGCTTGGTGAGCGTGACTTGTATCTGACTGTGCAGCCTATACGTCGTTTCTTTGGGGACGGCCAAGGCCCATCCCCAACGAATGAGGTAATTCTTCGTGTCTTCTGACATGCCCGTAAACACTGACGACAACCAGACCCCAGAAGAGCCAACCGTGCTCTTCTCCGAACTTGGTCTGGATGCCCGCGTGCTTGCCTCGCTTGCCGACCTTGGCTACGAAAAGCCATCGCCAATTCAGGCAGCAACCATTCCACTGCTTCTCGAAGGCCGCGACGTAGTCGGCCTGGCTCAGACCGGTACCGGTAAGACCGCTGCTTTCGCACTTCCTGCCCTGTCCCGCATGGCAGAACTGGCTGACACCAATGGTCCAGCCAAGACCCCGCAGATCCTGGTTCTGGCTCCAACCCGCGAGCTGGCCCTCCAGGTCGCCGAAGCCTTCACTTCCTACGCCAAGTACCTGCCGAACTTCACCGTTCTGCCAGTGTACGGTGGCTCGCCATACGGCCCGCAGCTCAACGGCCTGCGCCGTGGAGCACAGGTAGTCGTCGGTACCCCGGGTCGCGTTATCGACCACATCAACAAGGGTTCCCTGGACCTGTCGAACCTGCAGTATGTCGTACTGGATGAGGCCGACGAAATGCTGCGCATGGGCTTCGCCGAAGAGGTCGACAAGATCTTGGAAGCCACCCCTGAGGACAAGCAGGTTGCCCTGTTCTCGGCAACCATGCCACGCACCATCCGCCGCATCGCTTCGGAATACCTGCGCAACCCGCAGGAAGTTGCCGTGAAGTCCAAGCAGTCCACCGGCACCAACATCACCCAGCGTTACCTGCAGGTCATGGGTGCCCACAAGCTGGACGCCATGACCCGCATCCTCGAATCCGAGGAATTCGACGGTGTCATCACCTTCGTTCGCACCAAGATGGCTACCGAGGACTTGGCTGACAAGCTGAAGGCCCGCGGCTTCACCGCTGCAGCCATCAACGGCGACATCCCTCAGCAGCAGCGTGAGCGCACCGTTGAGAACCTGCGCTCGGGCAAGATCGACATCCTGGTTGCTACCGACGTTGCAGCTCGTGGTTTGGACGTGGAGCGCATCTCCCACGTCATCAACTTCGACATCCCGCATGACACCGAGTCCTACGTGCACCGCATTGGCCGTACCGGCCGTGCCGGCCGCTCAGGCGACGCGATCCTGTTCATGACCCCGCGCGAGAAGTACTTGCTGCGTGCCATCGAAAAGGCTACCCGCCAGCCGGTGACCCAGATGCAGCTGCCTTCCCTGGACTCGGTCAACGACCGCCGCATCCAGAAGTTCACCGATCGCATTGACAAGACCATCAGCGGCCAGGATCTGACCACCTTCCGCGAAATCGTCGAGAAGTTCGCTGCTGATCACGAAGATCTCGATCAGCTGGAAATCGCTGCCGCTTTGGCCTTGATGGCCCAGGGTGGACGCCCGCTGTTGATGACCGAACCAGTGATTCCTGCTTCGAAGAAGGCCCGCATGGATCGCGATCGCCCAGAGCGAGGCGACCGTGGCGATCGCGGAGACCGCGGCCCACGTGCCCGCAAGACCGCTGCCGAAGGCAACGCCATGTACCGTTTGGCCATCGGCCGCCGCAACCGCGTGCAGCCAGGCTCGATCGTTGGCGCTTTGGCTAACGAAGGCGGCTTCAACTCCTCCGAAATCGGTGGCATTGAGATCCGTTCGGACCACACTTTGGTTGAGCTGCCAGCAGAGCTGAGCAAGGACCAGTGGCGTGCACTGTCCAAGACCCGCATTGGCGGCGAGCTGATCAGCATGGAGCTGGATTCCGGCCGCAAGCCACGTGGCGATGACGAAGGCGACCGCGGTGGATTCCGTGGTGGACGCGGCGGTGGCGACCGTGGTGGATTCCGCGGTGGACGCGGCGGCGGCTTCAATGACCGTCGTGGTGGCGGCGAAAAGCGCTTCGGTGGCCGTGGCGGCAAGGATCGCTTCAGCGATTCGGGTCGCAGCGGTGGACGTCGCGACTACTAAGCCAGCACTCGCTGCAGCTTATTAGCTAGCACAGCATAATGCCCCTGGATCAAGCCGAAAGGCTTGATCCAGGGGCATCATCGTTTCCAGAACAACAGGGGCCGCAGCACCAGCTCTACGGGGCGGTACTGCCTACCGGAATCTCATCGCCGAGATAGACTTTTCCGCCGCTTTCTACGAACTCCCGGCTCTTCTGCGCCATGCCCGCCAACGCAGCTTGCGCTTCCGCTGAGCCGTACTCGTCGCGAATGTCCTGGGAGATGCGCATGGAGCAGAACTTCGGGCCGCACATCGAGCAGAAGTGGGCTGTCTTGGCAGGTTCCGCAGGCAACGTCTCATCATGGAATTCCTGCGCCGTGACCGGGTCCAAGCTCAGGGAGAACTGGTCGTTCCAGCGGAACTCGAAGCGCGCCTTGCTCAGTGCATCATCGCGGGCGGTGGCCCCAGGATGCCCCTTGGCCAGATCTGCGGCATGCGCTGCAATCTTGTAGGTAATCACACCGGTTTTCACGTCATCGCGATTAGGCAATCCCAGATGTTCCTTGGGTGTGACATAGCAGAGCATGGCGGTGCCATAACGGGCGATTTCAGTGGCGCCAATAGCGCTGGTGATGTGATCGTAGCCGGGTGCGACATCTGTGACCAACGGGCCTAGCGTATAGAAGGGCGCGCCGTCGCACAGTTCCTGTTGGCGTTCCACGTTCTCGCGGACCATGTGGAACGGGATGTGCCCCGGTCCTTCCACCATTACCTGAACATCGTACTTCCACGCACGCTTGGTCAATTCGGCAAGGGTATCAAGTTCAGCGAATTGGGCCGCATCATTGGCGTCGGCAATGGATCCCGGGCGCAGCCCGTCGCCCAATGAGAAGGCCACGTCGTACTGAGCAAAGATTTCGCACAACTCGTCAAAGTGCGTGTAGAGGAAATTCTCCTGGTGATGAGCCAAGCACCATCCGGCCATGATGGATCCGCCGCGCGAAACGATCCCGGTGACGCGGTTGGCTGTCAGCGGGACATAGCGCAAGAGCACGCCGGCATGGATGGTCATATAGTCCACGCCCTGCTCGCATTGCTCAATAACGGTGTCCCGGAAAATCTCCCAGGTCAGTGCGTTCGCTTCGCCATTGACCTTTTCCAGGGCCTGGTAGATCGGCACAGTGCCGATGGGGACCGGCGAATTTCGAATGATCCATTCACGGGTGGTGTGGATGTCATCGCCGGTCGACAGGTCCATGACCGTGTCTGCGCCCCATTTGGTGGCCCACTGCAATTTGGAGACTTCTTCAGCGATAGAGCTGGTCACTGCCGAATTGCCGATATTCGCATTGATCTTTACGAGAAACGCTTTGCCGATGATCATCGGTTCGGATTCAGGATGGTTGATATTCGAGGGGATGATCGCTCGTCCGGCGGCAAGCTCGCTGCGCACCAGCTCTACATCGCATTCTTCGCGCAATGCTACATAGCGCATTTCCGGGGTGATGACTCCAGCACGAGCGTAGTGCATTTGAGTCACTGCTGCCCCGTCTACGGCCTTGAGCGGCGGAGCGGAACGTCCAGCCCACTCATCGCTGGCAGTACCGCGGCGGACCGCTGAACGCCCATCGTCATGCAGGTTCCGCTCGCGTCCCGCATAGCGCTGCACGTCTCCACGCTCAAGAATCCAGGATTCCCGAAACGGCTTCAGTCCCTGCGTTGGTTCACTTCCCGGACCGCTGGTGCGATACACAACCACCGGCTCGTTGGGCTGGCCATTGGGGGAGTCCGCAAGCTGGATCTGCGTAACCGGAACTGAAATCCCATCGGCTTCGCGGAACGCGAGAGAGTGGGCGGAATGCTGTTCAAATTGTTCCATTGAGAAACTCACTTCCTTCGCCGGCATTACCCGGACAGGTTCAACGGTCGCGGACAGCTGCAGTCCGATCTCAGCCCTTGCCATGGGGCTCCCGTGTGGTCGCAGATGACACTAGCACGAAAATTTCTATCGGAGGCAAATAGGCCACACGGTGACGATCGGCCAGCGAAATGTTTTGTGCGAAGCGAGGATGAAATCCTGGCCATATTCGGTCCAGAATAAAAGTTCTGGGTAAACGAAAAGAGAGACAATCTGCAATCAGATTGTCTCTCTTATTTCGAGCCCCCTGCCGGAATCGATCCGGCGACCTCGTTCTTACCAAGAACGCGCTCTACCACTGAGCTAAGGGGGCAACGAGTAAATACTCTACACAGGTTTCTGACGTTTGCAAAATCCTGAATGAATTTGTAGCTGAGGTCACAAGCGTACTACTCAAGTCCGGAATGCGGGCGGCGGGTCACTGCCTGCAGAAGTTTTCCAGGCGCCAGTATCCGATCAGGGAAAAAGTCTATTGGCGCCACATGGAGCATCGATGAAATCTGGTTCTTCTGGCCGCATTTGGGGAGTTCTTGGGGCTCGCCTATTCGTATCCGGAGCCCTTGCAACATTCCTGCTGCGTTCGACGGGTACTGGGCTTGCTTGCCATGAAAATTAGAAGTGTCGCAAAGGTGCGCATAATTGCAGGCTGATCACCAAATTCCCCTCAGTGAGCATCGTCACCAAAGCACTTTTGTGCCACTGGTTGTGCCGCGCAAGTGCCAAAATTGCCAATAATCAATTCTGACTAGTAGTTATTCGCCTGAGCGGTATCGAATTAGAGGGTTGAGCGCCGATTTTTGTTTGTGCGGGAATCCGTGTAGAGTATTTACTCGTTGCCCCCTTAGCTCAGTGGTAGAGCGCGTTCTTGGTAAGAACGAGGTCGCCGGATCGATTCCGGCAGGGGGCTCTGAGTGAGAAGCTTTCTTGGCTTCTACTGGATTGCTTCTCACTTGTGGCGGCGTAGCTCAGCTGGTTAGAGCGCACGACTCATAATCGTGAGGTCCCGGGATCGAGTCCCGGCGCCGCTACAGATTTTGCCCCGAAATCCCCGGATTTCGGGGCTTTTTCGTTTCTGAAAATATCGGTAGCGAACAAGGCCTCCGAGCGCAACAATCTTTCGCTCGGAGGCCTTGCTCTATTTTTGGACTAGCGCTACTGGGTAGCGCCCTTGTCGCGGTGCTCCTTGCCCGTTGAAGCTTCCTTGGCAAGCATGAGCAGTCCTTGTATTACCTCCGCGTCTACTTCTTGCCCGTTAGCGTTTTCGTCGTTGGCATCGTGGCCATGAACCTCGGTATGCAGTCGCTGCATCTGCATATCAAGCTTGGTGGCTACGGCTGCGGCTTCGGCAAGTTCTGAAGCCAGATAGGCAGGGACTTCGCCTTCGTACTTGTAAAAGATCTTGTGTTCCAGGCTGGCCCAGAAGTCTTGGGCAATAGTGCGGATCTGCAGCTCAACAATGACATTCACCGGTCCGTCCGAGAGGAAGACCGGGATTTCAACGATGGCATGCACGCTCTTGTAACCGCTTGGCTTTGGATTCTTGATGTAATCCTTGATCTGGATGACTCGAATGTCATTTTGCGCGGTCAAGGTATTGAGCACCTTGTAGATGTCCTTCACAAAGCTGCAGGTGATGCGGACACCGGCGATGTCGCTGATGTTCTCCCTGATGGCTGAGAGGGAAGGATGGATATTCCTCTGGCTCACCTTGCGCATGATGCTTTCCGGAGTTTTTACCCGGGAAGTAATGTGCTCGATGGGATTGTACTTGTGCAGGTAGAGGAACTCTTCACGAAGAATCGAGACTTTGGTCAGAACTTCGTCGACGGCAAACTGGTATTCCATCATGAATCGCTGGAACTGTAGCCGGAATGCCTGGGTCATTTCTTGTAGTTCGCCTGAACTCAGGTTTGCCGTAGAAGGCAGCGGGATAACGCCGCCGTTGTCTTCTGGGTTTGGAGTGGAAATCCTAAATCACCTCTGCAGGTTGGGGCGATGTCAACAGACACGAACGCTCTATAGTTTTAGCGTAGGTCATCCATCTAAGAATTGGGCCAGAAGAAGTCGTGAATCTATCGGGTGGACGTGGAGCGTTAGGCAACTGAGGTGCGGTCATGATTGAAGAACGGAAGCTTCCGGCCTACGCCGCAGGCGCTATCGACGTTCCGTTCGTTATCGGGTTTTTTCAAGAGCGCGTTGACGTCGACACTTGCTGGCCGTCGCATTCCCACCCAACACACGAGCTGCTATGGAATCAGCGTGGCGCTTCCACAGTGAGCGTCGGCCCGCGAATGTGGACCATTACGCCAGTGCTAGGTGTCTGGCTGCCAGCCGGGGCCTTGCATGAAGGCCGGGCTTGCGCCGGGAGCGTGTGCAATATGAGCCATTTCGGGATCGACAGTGTTGATCCAATTGCCCTGGAACCTGTTCCGGTCGTCATAACACCTCTGTTGAGGCTGCTCTTGGAGCGCCTGGCGGATCCGGGCTTGAATCCAACATCGCGTGCCATCACAGAAGCTGCAGCGATGGATAATTTGGAACCCGCACCAGGACATCTGTCCATTCACATGCCACAGGCGGATCTGCTGCAGCCAATAGTCAGTGGCATGGTTGATGAGCCCCAGCCCGCGCTAGGCCTTCAGCAATGGTCTGATCGGTTGGGGGTCAGCGGGCGAACGATCTCCAGGGCGTTTCAGGCTGAAACGGGCAGCGGCTATTCACGGTGGGTCGCCTCATTGCATGCACAGCAAGCCATGGAAATGGTGGCTCGAGGCGATGACCTCCAGGATATTGCCCAACTGCTTGGCTTCAGCTCCCAGAGCTCACTGGGTGCAGCATTTCGCCGGAATACGGGATTTACGCTCTCAACTTTTCGCGATTCAAAATAGCCGTGTCAGTTTTGCGCGAATATTGTCAATTTCGCGTGATTGCGAACATTCCATGCGATCAATACGATAGAGAGGAAAGGCTCACCTAAGTGGATTGCTAAACGAGACTTGCACCTATTACGGGCAATGGTTCTCTGACTAATAAGCACCCCCCCTGTTGGGCACACTCGCTGACACCTCGTGGAGAATCACCCATGCTCGCATCACGCCGCAACTTCTGGAAACCTGCCGCCCTCATCGCCGCAGGTGCATTAGCGCTGACAGGATGTTCATCAGCCGCAACAGGTTCTGACGAACAGGCCACCGCCGCATCCGGAGAAAATCAAGGCTTCCCAAAGAGCATCAAACATGCCCTGGGCACGGCAGAGATCTCCAAGAAGCCCGAACGCATTGCCACCGTGAACTGGTCCAACCAAGAAGTTCCACTCGCGCTCGGCGTCGTCCCAGTGGGAATGGCCGCAGCGAACTTTGGTGATGATGACGGCGACGGAATCCTGCCATGGGTCGAGGAAAAGCTCACCGAGCTCGGTGGAGACACCCCGGTGCTTTTCGACGAAACCGATGGCGTGGACTTTGAAGCCGTAGCAGATTCCAAGCCGGACCTGATCTTGGCTGGATACTCGGGACTCACCGAGGAAGACTACGACACCCTGAGCCAAATCGCTCCTGTGGTCGCCTACCCTCAAGCAGCATGGTCCACCAGCTGGCGCGAGAATATTGAACTCAGCTCCGAAGCCATGGGCCAAGAAGCCGAAGGCAAGGAAATGATCGCGGGCATTGAACAGGACATTGCTGAAGGTCTCGAAAAGCACCCCAATATCACCGGAAAATCGGTGATGTTCGTGACTCACGTAGACCCAGCGGACCTGTCCACGGTCAACTACTACACCACGCACGACACCCGTACCGCATTCTTTGACGACCTGGGGATGACCACTCCCAAGGCAGTGGCAGAAGCCTCCAGCGGCGAAGTGAAATTCTCCGGTGAAATCTCAGCCGAAAACGTTGACGAGCTCTCAGACGTCGATGTGATTGTCACCTACGGCGACGACACCCTCATTGACACGCTCGAAGCAGATCCGCTGCTGTCGCAGATGCCGGCAGTCAAGAACGAAGCAATCGTGGCCCTTGATGGAAGCGGACCGCTGGGCACCGCGGCAAACCCCACCCCGCTGGCAATTTCATGGGTGCTCGATGACTACCTTGACCTGCTAGATGAAGCAGCATCCAAAGCAGGCAAGTAGCCGCCAATTGGCTTCGACGCACGCACCGAAAGTTGAAGGTCGGGGAATTACCTCACTATGAATGCAGTTGCTACCCGTCGCGGCGTGGCTGGCGCACCCCTTCGCCAGCCACGCCGTCGGCGTCTGTTCTGGCTGGTTATGGCCATCCTGATAGTGCTCATACTGGCCGTTGGATCAGTTTCCATCGGCGCCCGGCACGTGGCTCCATCAGACATTTGGGCAGGATTTCTAGGACACAGCGGCAACGTGCCGCAAGCGGCCGTCGTCAAACGTGTGCCGCGAACAGTGCTGGCACTGGTCATCGGAGCAGCGCTGGGACTCTCCGGGGCGATCATGCAAGCAGTCACCAGAAATCCCCTGGCTGATCCGAGCATCCTCGGCGTCAACATGGGGGCCTCGCTCGCAGTGGTTATGGGCATCACCTGGTTTGGCATCAGCACCGCGCACGGGTATATCTGGGCCGCCATCCTGGGAGCAGCCATTGCCGCGGTATTCGTCTACGTGGTCGGCTCCATGGGACGCGGGGGAGCCACGCCTCTGAAATTGGCGCTGGCAGGGGCGGCAACATCTGCCGCGCTGGCATCATTGGTCACCGCGATCTCGCTGCCGCGCGCAGACCTGGCCGACATCATCCGCTCGTGGCAAATAGGAGGCGTTGGAGGGGCCACCTTCGCCAACGTTGCGCCCATGCTGCCCTTCCTGGCCGTGGGGCTGGCAATTGCCATTGGCAGCGCCAATTCGCTGAATTCGCTGGCCCTGGGCGACGAACTGGCTGCCGGCCTCGGCGAGAAGGTCATGGTCGTTCGAGCCGTTTCAGCCTTGGCGGCCGTGATCTTATGCGGCGCTGCCACCGCCATGGCGGGTCCCATCGGTTTTGTCGGGCTGGTTGTCCCGCACATGTGCCGCCTGCTGGTCGGCGTTGACCAGCGCTGGCTCCTGCCTTTTTCGGCCCTGGCCGGAGCCGGGCTGCTGGTGCTCTCGGATATCATCGGGCGGGTTGTCGCCCGGCCCGGAGAACTGGATGTCGGCATCCTGACCGCACTGATTGGCGCCCCGGTATTCATCATCATCGTGCGCCGTTCTAAGGTGCGAGAACTGTGAACACTTCCATTTCCGGCACCGCAACCCAGCCCGGTGTCCAGGCAGCGACCATCGTGCGCCAGGAGCGCGCAGCCCTGATCCAGCGATTGCGCGGGGCGCGCAACCAGCGCTCAAAGCAGCGGCGAATCATCATTGCAGTGCTCAGCCTGCTGGTGCTGGCCATGATCGTGCTGAGCCTGTGCCTGGGGCAAACCAACTATTCGCCAGCCCAGGTGTGGCAAGTGATCCAAGGGCACAAGGTGCCCGGTGCCAGCTTCACCGTGGGTACGCTGCGCCTGCCGCGAACCGCCATCGCCCTGATCGCCGGCCTGAGTTTCGGACTAGCCGGGGCCAGCTTCCAAACCCTCTTGCGCAATCCATTGGCCAGCCCCGACGTCATTGGCATCAGCACCGGTGCCTCCGCAGCCGCAGCCTTCGCGATTGTCATCCTGTCGCTGTCAGGGACCGTGGTCTCGGTCTTCGCCATCGTGGCAGGACTGCTGATCGCGACGCTGATCTATTTGCTCGCCTACAAGGGCGGTGCGGCAGGGACACGGCTGATCCTGGTTGGCATCGGCGTGGCAGCCATGCTGGAATCGCTGATCAGCTGGGTGCTGACCCAGGCTGGGCAGTGGGACCTGCAGGAAGCCACCCGCTGGCTGACTGGAAGCCTGAACGGCAGCAGCTGGGGCGAAACCATGCCAGCGTTGATCGCGCTCTGCGTGCTCGGCCCCGTGCTATTGAGCCAGACAAGGCACCTGGACAGCCTGCAGATGGGCGATGACACCGCTGCTGCGCTGGGCACGCGGGTAGAGCGCACTCGAATCCTCGTGATCATGGCGGCCGTCGGCTTGATTTCCTTCGCCACCGCCGCCACCGGCCCCATCGCCTTTGTCGCGTTCTTGTCGGGTCCCATTGCCAGCCGCATCATCGGGGCCCGCGGCTCCAAGCTCATCCCGGCAGCCCTCATCGGCGCGCTGCTGGTGCTTGTTGCAGACTTTGCTGGCCAATACCTGCTGGGCACCAGATTCCCGGTGGGAGTTATCACCGGGGTGCTCGGAGCACCGTATCTGGTCTACCTCATCATTCGAACCAATCGGGCTGGAGGCTCGCTCTAATGCCACCTCGTGAACTGACCGTTGCCGGCCTTCGGGTCGGATACGGCGAACGCACCATCATCGACGGCCTGGAACTTCGCATTCCGCCGGGCGCGATCACCTGCATCGTCGGCCCCAACGCCTGCGGAAAATCCACCCTGTTGCGCTCGATGTCCCGGCTGCTGCACCCCAAGGCAGGCCAGGTGCTGCTCGATGGCAAGGACATCCACCGAATGCAGCCCAAGGCCCTGGCCAAGATCCTTGGCTTGCTGCCGCAAAACCCGATCGCTCCAGAAGGCATCACGGTCGCGGACCTCGTGGGCCGGGGACGCCAACCACATCAGGGCCTGTTTGCCCGCTGGAGCAAAGACGACGATGCCGCGGTGGCCGAGGCCCTGGAAGTCACCAACACCGTGGAATTAGCCGACCGCCCGGTAGATGAGCTCTCCGGCGGGCAGCGGCAGCGTGTTTGGATTGCGATGGCGCTTGCCCAGGGCACCGAGACGCTCCTGCTTGATGAACCCACCACCTTTCTGGACGTCAGCCACCAGCTGGATGTGCTCGATCTGCTCACCGACTTGAACCGGCAACGCGGGACCACCGTGGTGATGGTGCTCCATGACCTCAATCTGGCCGCCCGCTACTCGGACCACCTCATTGCCCTGCGCGATGGTTCCATCCGCGCGCAGGGCAAGCCGGAAGACATCCTCACCGCACAGGTGGTCCACGAGGTCTTCGGGCTTCAGTGCCAGGTGATTGCCGACCCGAGCACCCTCAAGCCATTGATCCTGCCGGCAGGACGGCACCACATGCTGGAGCATGCCGGAGCGTAGCCGGCAATGCGGCGTGCCCTAAGGTTGTAGGGATAGCTTCAGGAAGGTATTGATGGAACTCGCTAGCGTTTCCCGGCAACTTTGCCACGGCATCGGATTCTCCCAGCATGAGCAGGCGCCCATGCTCCGGCTGCGCACCGGGGAGAACTGGAAAACCGAATACCTGGAGCTGAACCGCTCGCTGAGCCTGGTCGTCGGGGACCTGAAATTCTGCCTCGGCTACATCACTATGAATCGCGACGGCTCACGCAATGTCCTGCCATGCCCCAAAACCAAGGCCTTGCGCACCGGCACCCAGTGCGAGAGCTGCCGCAGGCTGGACCATTCCAAATTTATGCACCACTTCCACAAGACGGGGGAAGCCCCCGAAGGCATGCGCAAATACCTGGAGCAGCCGCATTTCCTGTATATCGCCAGCTTCGCCCACGGTGCCACCAAGGTGGGAACCACCTCGACCCAGAGCCAATGGACCCGCCTGGCGCAGCAGGGAGCAGTGATTGCCCGCTACATTGCCCGCGCCAACGATGGCACAGCAATCCGGGTACTTGAAGACCTGGTCACCGAGCACGTGGGATTGAGCCAGCAGGTGCGGCAAAAATCCAAGATCAAGGGGCTGGTCGGCTGGGAGGTTGACTACGAGCAGCTGGATGCCATCAATGGCCAGGCAGCCAACCAGGCCCGCGACTTCTTGGCTGCCCAACGGGGACTGGAAACCTACGGGGTCCAGCTGCGTGATGATCTCTGGGAGCAACCGGGCTTCGCCCGCCCGGTCATCGATGCGTGGAGCACCCGCGCCCTGCACGCCTGGTCCTCCCCGGTGCCCGGTGCGCGGCACAAGCTGCGTATCCGAGGGGTGCTGGGCCAAAGCATCATGGCCGATAGCGGGGATGGCACCACCTTGCGCCTGCTTGATGCGGCCGAGCTGAAAACCCGCCAGGTGGATCTGGCTGAGGAACGCGGGGAATTCAGGGAAGAGCAGTCGGCGTTGTTCTAGATTCATCGTCCAGACCCTGTCGGTGGAGTCACGAGGAAATGCCGTTGCGCCAATGAGCCCTGACGCCAGAGCTGAACTAGACTTGATCCATGACCAACACTCCTTGGGAAGCTGCCTCACCACGCTATAAGAAGCTCGTCTTCACGGCCATGGCCATCATGGGAATCGGCATCATCCTGGCGATCATCGGCGCCAACATTCCATCCTTGCCCACGGTGTACACCGCCATCGGCATCATGCTCGTCGGCATGCTCTGCCACATCGCCGGCATGATGGTCCGGGCCAAGGACGCCCGCCAGTGGCGCATCGAGAACGGCCTGGCCGCCCCACGGGCTTCCAAGCGCTCAGCCGACGACGCACAGTAAGTTTTAGATCGAACCACACCGCAGATGTCGGGCCAGAGCAGGAACACTTTTTGCTCCAGCACGTCATTTTCAGCTACATCAACGTTCAGGAGAATCCATGGGCATCAATCCCGAACTAGTGGGGCGCGTATTCCCCGCTGGAGAGTCCTACCAGGTAGGACGCGAAAAAATCCGCGAATTCGCTCAGGCAACCAAGGCCACTTCGCCAGCCCACTTCGACGTGCAGGCAGCCCAGGAGCTGGGCTACGCCGACGTGGTCGCGCCCCCAACTTTCGCCATCATCGTGGCACAGCGCGCCGACGCGCAGCTGATTGCCGACCCGGCCTCGGGCATCGACTTCTCCCGGGTGGTCCACGCAGACCAGCGCTTCACCCACCACCGTCCAATTGTCGCCGGCGACGAACTGGTTGCAGAACTGCACGTTGACCAGGTCCGCGAAATGGGCGCCGGCGCGATGATCACCACGCGCGCGGAAATCACCACCGTGGCCGGCGAATCGGTCGCCACCACCATCTCATCGCTACTGGTACGAGCTGAGGACTAAGCATGATCGACTTCGAAAGCCTTGAAAAGGGAACGGTCATCGGTTCCCGCACCGTGCAGGTCAACCGCGCGGACCTCGTACGCTACGCAGGCGCCTCGGGGGACTTCAACCCGATCCACTGGAATGAGCGCTTCGCCAAGGAAGTAGAGCTTCCCTCGGTCATCGCCCACGGCATGTTCACCATGGGCTCGGTCATCGACCTGGTATCGCAGTGGGTGGGAAACCCCGGAGCCATCATCGACTACCAGACCCGCTTCACCAAGCCGGTGGTGGTCGAAGATCCCGAGGGCAGCAACCCGGGAGACTTTGAAGGCACCATCATCCAGGTGGAAGGCAAGGTCGGCGCGCTCGATAGCGAGCAGCGCACCGCCCGCATCGATCTGGCCGTCACCGCCAGCGACAGCAAGGTGCTGCTCAAGTGCCAAGCAGTGGTGCAGCTCTAGAGATGCACCCAAACGGCAATGCGCACCAGCTGGCAACCCGCTGGCGCAACGCGTTGATGGCAGCCTACCTGGCCAGCGGACTATTGATCTCCGCCCTGGTCTCGCGGCTGCCAGCAGTGCGCGACGCACTTGACCTCGACCACGCCAACGTGGGCCTGCTCCTGTTGTGCATGAGCGCAGGCTCCTTCCTGTCCGTCTCGGTCTCAGGCCAATTGGTGCTGCGCCTGGGCGCAGCCAACGTCATGCGCATTGCCGCAACCATCGGCGGCGGCTCCCTGCTCCTGTTCGGATTCAGCACCGGAGTCCTGGGCAGCACCCTGGCCTGCGGCATTTTCCTGTTCACCCAGGGGCTGGGGACCGCTTCGTGGAATGTGGCCTCGAACGTCCAGGGCGCTGCCATGGAACGGGCCCTGGGCAAGAGCATCATGCCGGCCCTGCACGGATTCTTTTCCATCGGAACCGTCATCGGCGCCGGGATCGGCGCACTGGCCGCCGCCATCGGCCTGCCGCTTCAATACCACTATGGGCTGATCGGCCTGCTCATCATCGGCACGGTGCTCTACAGCTCGCAGTTCTTCGGTGAAGACTTCAGCCGCACCCCGCGCACATCCAATGGCCCATCGCTGCGGCGCGCGTGGAGCGAACCGCAGACCGTGCTGCTCGGCGTGCTGGTTTTGGGCATGGCGCTCGCCGAAGGCGCTGCGGGGGACTGGGTGGCATTGGCCCTGGCCGACGGGTATCAGACCACGGAAGCAACCGGAGCGATCGGCTATGGCATTTTTGTCACGGCCATGACCTTGACCAGATTGCTGTCCGGCGACCTGATCTTGCGGCTAGGCCGGGTCACCATGATCCGTGCCAGCGCCATGAGCGCATTGATCGGCGTATTGCTCTTCGCCTTTGGCAATAGCCTGCCGCTGGCCTTTGCCGCCCTGGCCATTTGGGGCATGGGCGTGGCCTTGACCTTCCCGCTGGCAATGAGCGCCGCCTCCGATGATCCGCTGCATGCCGCCACGCGTGTCGCAGTGGTCTCCACCATCGGCTATGGCGCATTCCTCGGCGGCCCGCCACTGCTGGGCCTGCTGGCCCAGGCCATTGGCCTGCTGCCAGCGCTGGGCTCGATCTCCCTGCTGATCGTTGTCGCATTCATCCTCTCTTCGAATGCCGCAGGATATCCGCAACACGACGAAGCAACCGAAAACTAGATTGTTGACCTGGCTGCACGCTATGGCCTCGACACTGAAAGCACATGGAATCAATGCTGAAAAACCTGACGACAACCCGCGTTGGCGGGCCCGCGCATCAGCTGGTCACCGCCACGAGCGAGGCCGAACTTGCCCAAGCTGTCGCAGCTGCGGATAGCGCGGGCCAGAAAGTCCTGCTGATCGGGGGTGGGTCGAACCTGGTCATCAACGACGAAGGATTCCCGGGCGTGGCCATCCAGATCGCCACCCGCGGCCTGCACCTCGACGAACAGCCATCGGGCAAAGTCCTGCTCCGAGCTGCCGCCGGTGAAAGCTGGGACGCCACTGTTGAATACAGCCTCGTCCAGGGGCTCAGCGGCCTTGAAGCGCTCTCCGGAATTCCTGGATGCACCGGAGCCACGCCAGTGCAGAACGTCGGCGCCTACGGGGCAGACGTCTCCCAGGCGCTGGCTTGGGCCAGGGTCTACGACCGCCAAACCAGCCAGGTGCTCAAGCTGGATAACTCCCAGCTGGAATTTGCCTATCGCGATTCGGTCATCAAGCGAACCAGCAATGACGGATCGCCACGCTACGTGGTCCTGGAAGTTGCCTTCCTGCTTGAGCGCGAGAGCCTGTCGGCGCCGATCCGCTACGCCGAGCTGGCCCGGCGCTTGGATGTGGAGGCCGGCGATCGTGCCGACGCGCTCCTGGTGCGCCAGACGGTTCTTGAACTGCGCCGTTCCAAGGGAATGGTTTTCGACCCGAAGGATCCCGACTCGCACTCCACCGGCTCCTTCTTCACCAACCCGATCGTCGATGCCGGGGTCCTTGAGCGGCTTCCGGAAAATGCCCCGAACTACCCGGTGCCGCAAGAAGGCATGGTGAAACTGTCCGCGGCCTGGCTGATTGACCAGGCGGGCTTCGGCAAGGGCTACGGGCTTGAAGGCACCGCCGGCTTCAGCGTGGCAGATGGCCGTGCCTCGCTGTCCACCAAGCACACCCTGGCCATCACCAACCGAGGCGGGGCAAAGGCCGCGGACATTGTGGCCATAGCCCGCGCTGTGCGTGCCGGGGTGCAAGAACGCTTTGGGATTATGCTGGTCAACGAGCCATTGCTCATCGGCCTGGAGCTTTAATAGCCTGGGGCCAAGGGCTGTACCTATCCAGAAAGTGCCACGCTGATGCCAGAACTGACCTTTCGCAAGCTCTCCAGCGGCGATATCGATTTAATCGAGGAAAACTTCCAGTCGCTCGAAGGAGCCGGCGAATCCCAATGGTTTGGATTCTGGGATACCCAGAAGCTGCGCACCCGGCTGAGCCACGACCAATTTATCGGCGGCAATGATGGAGCCCTGGCTATCTGCCTGGGGGAGCAGACCATCGGCAAAGTTGATTGGTTCACCGTCACCAGTTGGGGACGGGCCAATACCTCGGCCTGCTGGGAGATCGCGATCGGCATCTTCGCGGAGCACCGGGGCCAGGGCCATGGAACCCAAGCCCAGCGGCTGCTGGCCGACTACCTTTTTGCCCATTACCCGCGCCATCGCATCCAAGCGACCACGGCAGCTGGGAATATTGCCGAACAGCGCAGCCTGGAAAAAGCGGGATTCAGCCGTGAAGGGGTTATCCGGCAGTCCCAGTGGCGTCATGGCCGCTGGCATGACCAGCACATTTATTCATTGCTTCGCCACGAATTTTCGCGGTCGATGTAAGCTGCCGACCGGCAAGGCAAACGGCTCGGGCCGGAACAGATTCCTGTTCCGGCCCGAGCCGTAATTATTGGATGACCCAGGGAGCTTAGAGGCGGCCCTGGGCGATGGCCAGCATGCGGCGCAGCGGCTCAGCGGCGCCCCAGAGCAGCTGGTCGCCCACGGTGAAGGCCGAGATGTATTCGGGGCCCATTTCCAGCTTGCGGATTCGGCCCACAGGGATGTCCAAGGTGCCGGAGGCAGCCACCGGGGTCAGCTGGTTCATGGTCGCTTCCTTTTCGTTGGGAATGACCTTGGCCCACTCGTTGTCGGCCGCCAGAATGGACTCGATCTCGGAAACCGGCAGGTCTTCCTTCAGCTTCAAGGTCAGCGCCTGAGAGTGGGAGCGCATGGCGCCGATGCGCACGCACAGGCCGTCCATGATGATGTGGTCCTCGCCCGAGGTCTGCAGGATCTTGTTGGTTTCCATGCCGGCCTTCCACTCTTCGCGGGACTGGCCATTACCCAGATCGGCGTCGATCCACGGGATCAGCGAGCCGCCGAGCGGGACGCCGAATTGCGCAGCATCCAAAGCGCCGCGCTGGGTTTCGAGCACCTTGCGGTCAATGTCCAGGATCGCGCTGGCCGGGTCGGCCAATTCGGCACCTACCGAGGCGTTGATGTCGCCGAACTGGGTGAGCAGCTCGCGCATATGGCGGGCGCCGCCACCGGAAGCGGCCTGGTAGGTCATCGCGGTGCCCCACTCGACCAGGTTGTTCTTGAACAGCCCGCCCAAGCCCATCAGCATGCACGAGACGGTGCAGTTGCCGCCGACAAAGTCCTTCACGCCAGATTCAAGGGACTGGTCGATGACGCTGCGGTTCACGGGATCCAGGACGATGACCGAGTCGTCATTCATGCGCAGCGTGGACGCGGCATCGATCCACAGGCCATCCCAGCCCGTTTTGCGCAGTTCTGCATGGACCTTGGTTGTGTAGTCCCCGCCCTGCGCGGTGACGATAATCGGCAGCTTGGACAGCGTCTGGATGTCATACGCATCCTCTAGCGCACCGGTGCCTTCTGCGAAGGAAGGTGCCTTGCCGCCGGCATTCGACGTGGAGAAAAATACCGGATCGATCTGCGCAAAGTCGCCCTCGTCGAGCATGCGCTGCATCAGCACGGAGCCAACCATGCCACGGTAACCTACAAAACCAACAGATGAAGTCATGTCTCCATGGTAGGGGCGATCAGGCTATGGAGCCCGGTTCGTTACAGCAGTTAAAGCAGAATCACACCCAAGCCCCAGCTGGGTTCAGGTGTGATTCGGTACAGCAAAAGTTTTACTTTTCCTCAAGCAGGCGCTTGCGGTTATTAATGGCCCAGACGGCCGAGAAGATGAAGATCTGCGCTGGGACCAGCAAGAGGACCAAGCCGAAGATCTTGTGCCCGCCCAGCACCATGAAGAAGCCGAGGGCCGCGACAACCAGTGCCAGCAGCGGGAAAAGCATGTAGCCGAGAACGAATAGTGCTTCCGGGTGCTGCTTGAGCTCTCCGAGGTATTTTTTCATGGTTGTCCTAGTCCTTTTGGCGCAGCCAGGTTTCAAAGCGGTAGCGGATACCGGTGGAGGAGGCATGCCAGTTGGCTTCATCCGGATCTTGTGCAGGTTCGGTGGCTCCGATAGCGAAGTCGCCGGAAAGCTGCGGGGCAGAAGTATCACCAGCTGGCTCCAGATCCAGCTTGGTAATCACCGCCACGTCCAAGAGCGGTAGCGCCTGGGCATAAACTTTTCCGCCACCAATGATCCACACCTCTTCGCTGCCTTCAGCCTTGCGGGCCAAAGCCAAGGCCTCATCCAAGGTCGATGCCGGAACGGCCCCGTCCTTGCGCAGCTGCTCATGCAGCTCGGCTTGGCCGGTCAGCACAATGTTGGTGCGTCCGGGAAGCGGGCGGAACTTTGCGGGGAATGAATTCCACGTCGTGCGCCCCATGACCACCGGGTGTCCAGCAGTGATGCGCTTGAAGTGCGCCAGATCTTCTGGCACATGCCACGGCATGGTGCCCTGAGCGCCAATAATCCCGTTGTTGGCCTGGGCCCAAATAGCTCCGAGCAGTGGTTCTAATCTCTCAGCGTGGCGTGGTGCTTCGGTCATACTGCGACAGTTCCCTTGATCGTCGGGTGGTGCTGGTAATCGTTGATCGTGAAGTCTTCCAGCGTGTAGTCAAAAATTGAGGAAGGCTTGGAAGTGAAGCTCAAGGTCGGGTACGGGTAGGGATCCCGGCGCAGCTGTTCCTTGACCTGTTCCAGGTGGTTTGTGTAGATGTGCACGTCGCCACCGGTCCAAATGAATTCCCCGGGCTCAAGATCCAGCTGCTGTGCCAGCATCATGGTCAGCAAGGCGTAGGAAGCGATGTTGAATGGCACGCCGAGGAACATGTCTGCACTGCGCTGGTAGAGCTGGCAGGAGAGCTTGCCGTCGGCAACGTAGAACTGGAAGAAGACGTGGCATGGCGGCAACGCCATGTTCTGGATCTCGGAGACGTTCCATGCCGAGACGATATGGCGACGAGAGTCGGGATTGTTGCGCAATGAGTCGACCAGCTGGGAAATCTGGTCGATGTGGCCGCCATCGGGCGTTGGCCAGCTGCGCCACTGGACTCCGTACACCGGTCCGAGCTCGCCGTCTTCGTCGGCCCATTCGTTCCAGATGCGCACACCTTGGTCCTGCAGCCACTTCACGTTGGATTCGCCGCGCAAGAACCACAACAGTTCAGCCGCGACCGACTTGAAGTGCACTCTTTTCGTGGTGATCAGCGGAAATGAGTCTTGAAGATCAAAGCGGATTTGGCGGCCAAAGACGGAAATGGTTCCGGTCCCGGTGCGGTCTTCTTTAGAGGTGCCGTTCGCCAGCACATCTTCGAGCAGGTCTTCATAGGGTGTCGGGATGTTCACCCACCCAAGTTTAGTTCACGGCAACCGCACCGTGAACTACTGGGCTTGATGACACATCTCGCAGTGGCGGAAACTAGCTCTTCTTGACAACCATGCTGTTGTATTCCGGATAGCGGCGCAGGTAATCCTGGACGTAGCTGCACTCGGGGATGATCTTCAAGCCTTCATTCTTGAAGCGATCCAGCACCAGCGTCACCAAGGCGCGGGCATATCCGCGACGGCCGAATTCTTCATTGACGATGGTGTGCTGGAGGGTAACGACGTCGCCTTCCCGGTAATAGCCAAGGAAGCCCACGAAGGTGGAACCATGCCACAGCGAAAAGCGTCCGCGGCTTTCGTCGTGGTCAAGGCGCAGTCCATGGTGAACAACTTTTTCCACTGGTTGCCGCGGCTGTTGAGCAGTCATGACCGTACCTCGATTTCGGGTTAAAAACGTTTGCTGATTACAGTCTTATCCCTAATCGGAGCCGAATGCAACGGCTTTGAACAGTTATGGAGAATATGGCAAGGCCCCGCCGAGAGGCAGGGCCGAGCAGGAAATCAGTCGTGGAACGGGTTGTGGATCTCGAAGGAGACGATCCGCTGCTTTGCTCCTTGCACCTGCTGGGCGACAATCAGCGATCCGGGCTCAAGATAGGGGTCATCCTTTGGCAGGGACTTCACCAATTCAGCCGACGAGTTATCAGCCAGGACTTCCAAAACGAACGGCAGGACCGGCCGGTGCGTGCAGATAGCCTGGGAGCGATATTTATCGAAAAGCTTCTGGACGGCGCGGCGCGCGCGTTCCGGGTGCCGTGTTGCGGCATGTTCGGTGAGCGACCGAAGGTTCTTCATCTTCATCGCGTGCAAGGTGGCGTAGGGGGCGAAGGTCTGGACACAGCGCAGCCACGGGGAAGACGCGATATTGGCTGGTTGCCACGCTTCGAGCATGCGGGAAACCGCTTGTGCCTGGCGCCGGCCGGTGGCTGCCAAAGGGCGTTCGTCCTCGGCCCGGGTCCAGTTTCCACGGGGCTTGGCCTTGGCATGCCGGACTATCAAGACGGGAAGGGCGTCAAGCGTCCCTTCCTTGTGGGCCTTGACCAGATCCACCAGCGGTTGCGCGTCGGTGGGATTGGTCAGCAGCTGCGCAGCCTTTTTGGCGCTGACCCACCGAGTGTCGTCGCATTCGGCGCCATCGGGATCAATGGATGTTTGCGGATCGGTCTTGGCCGCCCAGTAGTACACCACCTTGGATTTCTGCTTCACCGAATAAGCCGTAGCCGAGAGCGGGAGACCGAGTGTAATCCGCAGTCCGATTTCTTCACGCACTTCGCGCACGGCGCATTCGGCGATGGACTCGCCCGGATCCAATTTGCCCTTGGGCCACGACCAGTCGTCATACTTTGGGCGGTGAATCAGCAGCACTTGCACTTTGCCATCGACGATCCGCCAGGGGATCGCGCCGGCGGCGACGATGTCAAAGTCTCCGAGAGTGATTTCCTCGGCATCCACCGAGCGGATGATCTCACGAACCCGCGAAGCGGCTTCGTGCAGTTGAGGCTCGATCACTAGCTGTTACGTCCACTATTGCGTCGGCGGGCATGGTCTTCGATA
Source organism: Glutamicibacter halophytocola (assembly GCF_001302565.1). NCBI lineage: Bacteria > Bacillati > Actinomycetota > Actinomycetes > Micrococcales > Micrococcaceae > Glutamicibacter > Glutamicibacter halophytocola. The sequence continues at coordinate 2,663,927 of NZ_CP012750.1, read as the reverse complement.
AGCCAAAACTGGATATCGGTCAACGGGTTGCCTTCTTCATCCTGGGAATGGCGGATCCATTCCCCGTCGGAATTCAGGTGCCACGAGGCCGTGGAGTCGGCCATGTAGAGCTCCAGCTGATTGGTCAGGTCCTCAACGTCTTCTGGGTTGCGCAGGGAGACCAAAGCCTCGACCCGGCGGTCCAAGTTGCGGTGCATCATGTCGGCGGAGCCGATGTAGACCAGCGGGTCTCCGGCGTTGGCAAACATGAAGACGCGGCTGTGTTCCAAGAAGCGGCCCAGGATGGAACGCACTTCGATGTTTTCGCTCAAACCCGGGACTCCTGGGCGCAGGGCGCAGATGCCGCGAACAATCACTTCAACTTTGACACCTGCCTGGCTGGCCCGGTACAGCGAATCGATAATCGCTTCGTCAACGATGGAGTTCACCTTGATGACCACCTTGGCCTCAAGGCCCGACTTTGCGTTGGCGATTTCCTTTTCGATGTGTGCCAGCAAGCCGGTGCGCACCGAACGCGGGGCCACGAGCAAACGGCTGTAGGTGGAGCGCGGAGCGTACCCGGAAAGCTGGTTGAAGAGCTTGGACACGTCTTCGCCGACCGCGTCGTCACAAGTGAGCAGTCCGAAGTCTTCGTAGTAGCGAGCGGTGCGCGGGTGGTAGTTGCCGGTGCCGATGTGGCAGTAGCGCCGCAGCTTGTCGCCTTCGCGGCGCACCACCAGCGACAACTTGGAGTGGGTCTTGAGACCCACGATGCCGTATACGACGTGGACGCCGGCCTGTTCCAGCTTCCTCGCCCAGGAAATATTCGCCTGCTCGTCAAAGCGGGCCTTGATTTCCACCAGCGCCAAAACCTGCTTGCCAGCTTCGGCAGCGTCAATCAAAGCATCGACGATGGGTGAATCGCCACTGGTGCGGTACAAGGTCTGCTTGATCGCCATGACCTTCGGATCGGCAGCAGCCTGCTCCAAGAACGCCTGAACGCTGGTGGAGAAGGAATCATACGGGTGGTGCAACAAGATGTCTCGCCGGCGGACGGCAGCAAATACGTTGGCTGCCTTGGCCGTTTCCGACTCGTTCAAGTGCCGCGAAGTGTGGCCCATGTGCTTCGTGTAATGCAATTCGGCACGGTCAAGCGAAGCGATGACGCCGAGTCCACGCAGATCCAGCGGGGCTGGCAGCTTGAAGACTTCGTCCTCTTCGACCGCCAATTCCCGGGTTAGCAACTCCATGATTTCCGGGTTGATGTCATCGGCAACCTCAAGGCGCACCGGTGGGCCGAAGCGGCGGCGCAACAGCTCCTTCTCCAGAGCCTGGAGCAGGTTTTCCGCGTCGTCTTCTTCGACTTCCAGATCCTCGTTGCGGGTGACGCGGAAGAAATGGTGTTCAACGATTTCCATGCCCGGGAAGAGCAGCTCAAGGTGCACGGCGATGAGCGCCTCAAGGGGAATGAAACGCGCGGTGCGATGCGATGAATGGGCGGCACGGGTGCCGTCAATGCTGATCAGGCGCGCGATGGTGTCCGGAACCTTCAGGCGGGCAAAGAGCTGCTTGCCGGTCAGCGGGTTGCGGACGACCACGGCAAGATTCAGCGACAAGCCTGAGATGTAGGGGAAAGGGTGTGCCGGGTCAACGGCCAGCGGGGTGAGCACCGGGAAGACCTGGGAGACGAACCACTTGGAGAGCACGTCTCGTTCGCTTGCCGAGAGATCTTCCCAGGTAGTGATGCGGATTCCCTGCTCAGCCAAATCCGGAGTGACCGAATCGGAGAATACTTTTGCGTGCCGCGTTTGCAGCGCGTGGGCGGAGGACAGCAGCAGCTCCAGCTGGTCAACCGGATTCATGCCATTGGCTGCGGGCACTGCGAGCCCTGCGGCAATGCGGCGCTTGAGGCCGGCGACGCGAACCATGAAGAATTCATCGAGGTTCGAGGCAAAGATGGACAAGAAGTTCACGCGCTCCAGGAGCGGCAGTGTCGTGTCCTCGGCCAGTTCCAGCACGCGGGCATTAAAGTGCAGCCAGCTCAGTTCGCGATCGAGAAAACGCTCGTTGTGGAATTCGCCCGCGGGGTGCAGGTCCGGAAGTGATTCAGCTGGCTCAATTCTGTCTTCGTTGACTTTCGAAGAGGGAACGTCGCGTAAGTGAGAAGTAGTTTCCTGGGGGGAGCTAGTCATCTGCTGAACTCATTTCTTCCTGCGAGTAGATGTCAAAACACCTCGTGAGAGCGGTCCTGCTGGTACACGAAACCGCTGGTACTACTAGTCTATCGGTTGCGGACCGTACATAATGTCGGCGTCCCAAAGTGTGAAGCCCAGCGACCGGTACAGCTTGACGGCGGGTTCGTTGTCGGCATCAACGTAGAGGATGACAGCATCGACTCCGAGCTCCAGCAGGTAGTTGATGCCGGCAATGGTCAAAGACCGGCCCAATCCCATGCCCTGCGCCTCGGGGACAACGCCGACGACATAAACTTCGCCGGTAGGGCGAATGGCATCGCCGGAGGCAGGGTGGAGCTTGGTCCAGTGGTAGGCCAAGAGGTTCTGCTCAGCATCGAAGGCAAGGAAGAAGCCGGAAGGATCAAACCAATCCTCGGCCATGCGGGCGTCAAGATCTAAAAGGGTCAGCGAACCCTGCTCGGGATGATGGGCGAAGGCCTTTGAGTTTGCCTCGAGCCAGGCGGGCTCGTCTTCACCGACACGGAAGGTGCGAACGGTAAAGCGGCGATCAGCCGGTGGCTCTTCAACAAAATCGGTGCCTTCGCGGCGCATGCGGTAGAGCTCGCGCACTCGGCTCAGGCCAATCTTTGCTGCCAGCTTTTTGGCTGCTTCATGGTCTCCGTGAGCCCACGCCTGAACCGTGGTCAGGTCCACCAGCTCGTTGAGCTTGGTCAGCAAAGCGCGGCCAATACCTGACTGGCGGTGTTCGGGATGCACCACAAGTTCCATCACCCATGGCTGACCTTGTGCTTCACGCACCAGAACGGCAACGCCTGCGAGAACTGCCTCCGCGCCCTCTCCGACTTCGGCGAGCAACGTGGTGATGTTGTCGCCGGATTCATCCGCTGCCAGGGCAACCAGCGTCTGGTCGCTCAGCGGGGGATTGCCATCGACGTCCTGGGCGTCTGAAGCCAGTTGGCGCACATCGCTCAGGGTGCGTTCGTCTAGCTCAGCGGTCACGTGTTGAACGGATACTGTGGTCTGCGGCAGTTCACTCATGCCATTCACGATAGTGGGTGAAGGTTTGAACTCGCCACAAAATGGCTGAAAGTTATGTTTCGGTGTGGAAACGGTAGCCTACGTTACGCACAGTTCCAATGAGTTGTTCGTGATCAGTGCCCAGTTTTGCGCGCAGGCGACGGACGTGAACATCCACAGTTCGAGTGCCACCGTAGTAGTCGTAACCCCAAACTTCATGCAGCAATTGTTCGCGAGTGAACACCCGTCCCGGGAACTGAGCGAGGTACTTCAGGAGCTCGAATTCCTTGTACGTCAGATCCAGCATGCGGTTATCGATGCGAGCGGTATAGCTCAGCTCATCGATGCGCAGGCCCGAGGTGTTCTCGGCTGGTTCCGGAGCTGGGGCAGTGTTGGGATTGGTTGCGAGCATCAAGCGGATGCGGGCATCCAATTCAGCCGGGATGGCCGACGGCAGCAGGAAGTCGGCTGCATGCCATTCAGAATTCAAGATGCCCAAGGCGCCCTCGCTGACCACCAGCAGGAGCGGCAAATTCAGATTCGCGTGAAGGATCTGTGCCAGCGATCGCGCTGGAATCAGATCCGTGCGTGCATCCAAGATGACGGCATCACATTCTGGAACTTGGCTCAGTGATTCGGTGCTTGCAGGGAGAAAAGAAATTTCATGCAGTAGTAATTCGAGTGCCGGAAGAACTTCGGCCGCATTTTCGGCATGATTGCTAAGTAGCAGTAGGTGGGCCAATAGGTCGTCCTCCTGCCAATTGGTTGCGAATAAATCATCTTTACGTGTCACAGTATAAGGAATGAATCCGTTGAATCATGCATGTGAACACGCAGATGCAGACACATTACCGTCAGGAAACATAGATTGAGAATCAAAGTTTTATTGTGTGGGCTCATCGCTGTTGCCCTATTGACCTTGGCATCCAGCCTGTCTTCCCTGACGTGGCCCATGGGCGCGGTCACCGCAATATTACAGCTGGTTTTTGCCTACACCTGGCCGCGCATGGTCCGCTCCGATGCGCCGTGGCCCATCACCATAATTCTTGCGTTGTGCTCGCTTGCTGCCACCGCCGCAACAATTTTCATGCCCGGTGCCTCGGTGATGTCACATAGCGTGGAAGCCATCGCGGTTGGCGTGCTGTTGGTGTTCATCAGCCAGGTGTTGCGTGGAGCAGAAGCCGAAGGCCGCCTCGCAGGCGTCGTGTCTGGTGTCACTGGCATGGTGCTGGCCGTCCTGGGCTCAGCGTGGGCTGCCAGCGCGCTGGTTGGCTATGGATTTGGGCTCACCGTCGTCACCGTCATTTCGCTGCTTGGGGCTGGCGCAGTCGTCGTCACCCGCTTGCCGAATCGGATCACGATGCTGCTGGCGCCATTGGTAGCGGTGGCTCTGGGTGCTGCCGCCAGTGCGCTTCCCATAGATATCCTGTGGTTCCAAGGTGCCGTGATGGGCCTTCTGGCAGGCCTGCTCGTCGGTTCATTGCGAGCACTCGCCTTGGCGAGCAAAAGCGTGCGCAATGTCAGCGGGATCCTTGGCCTGTCGTGCGGAATCATCCTGCTCAGCGGTGCTGCCAGCTGGTACGCCATGGAGGTTCTGGCGTTCATATAGCGCAACATCGTGCGGGGTATGTCACGCGTGTCGAAGTTATGGTTCTTGTCGCGCTAAGATGAAGCCATGAATGAAAATTATCTTGCACTCGAAATTTTCTTCCAGGCACTTGTCGTGATCGCCGGTCTAGGCATGGCGGGCTTCGCAGGCTTGGTAGTAAAGCGCCTCTTCCAAGGTCAGAAGTAAAAGCAGCGCACACAATAACGTGTGCGCTGCTTTTCATTTCACCACTGACGAATAGGAGCGAGTAGTCCATGGCATTTGATCTCCCTACGGACCTCACCCCGGAACTAGTACCTTTCGCATGGCTCATTGGCACTTGGGAAGGTGCTGGACGGCTTGGCGAAGGCGAAGCCGAGGATGGGTACTTTTGGCAGCAAGTCACTTTCCGTGACGTTGGCGGCCCATATCTTGAATATCGCAGCGAATCGTGGCTCACCGAAGCCGACGGAACCAAGCTGCGGATTCTTGCCGTTGAAAACGGCTTCTGGTCCCTGGATCGCCAGCAGCAAGATGCCGACGCTGGCCCAGGAATGACCCCAGGCGACATCTTCCCGGTACTGCGTTCAGCCGATGACGTGCAGAAGCTGCACACCGACGAAGGCTTCAAGATCCAGGCGCACATCGTGCATCCTGGAGGTCTTTCCGAGCTCTACTACGGGCTGATTGATGGCCCGCGCATCCAGCTGGCCACCGAAGGCCTTCTGCGCAGCAAGAACGCCAAGCCCTATGCATCATCAACTCGCATCTACGGGCTGGTGAACGGCGAGCTGTTCTGGCGTTGGGATGTATCCCAGGGCAACCTGGATCTGCAGGCCCACGCTTCTGCGGCCCTCAAGCGCGTAGCCGCCGAAGATTCGGTGAACTAGCCATGGGCACTGGATACCAGTCCGTTCTCCTGCAGCGCGACGGCGCCGTAGAAGCAGGTGGCGTCGATGCCGGAGTGGCAGCACATTATGGCGCTCCCACGCGTGAAGCTCGCAAGCTGGCCGAAGGCAAGGCTATCGCTGATCTGAGCCATTTTGATGTGCTTGAGATCCGAGGCGAAGACCGTCGAAGCTGGCTCGATACCCTGAGCAGCCAGCGTATTAATAACCTGGAACCGGGGCAGAGCACCCAGACGCTGCTGCTCTCGATCCAGGGCCGGGTTGAGCACGAGATGAAGGTGCTGGCGGACCAGGACCGGTTGATTCTCATAGTTGAACCTGGCGCGGGTGCCGCGCTGGAGCAGTTCTTGAATTCCATGCGTTTCATGCTGCGTGTTGAGGTCAATAACCTTTCCCTTACCCATGGCGTCCTGGCGGCTACCCGGCCGATTCCGGGCACCGAGGCGCCGGTGTGGACTGACCCGTGGCCGGGTGTCGCTCCGGGAGGGTGGGCCTACTCTCGCGAGGACCATCCGGGCAAGGAACGGCCTTGGCTGTTGCATGTGGTGGCTATCGATGAGCTGGCGTCAGCAGCAGCTGACGAGGATCTGGCCGGTATGATGGCGGTCGAGGCTCTGCGCATTGCCGCTTGGGAGCCGCGCTTCGGCGCGGAAATCGACGACAAGACCATCCCGCATGAGCTGGACTGGCTGCGCACCGCGGTGCATCTGGAAAAGGGCTGTTACAAGGGCCAGGAAACGATTGCCCGGGTGCACAACATCGGGCATCCGCCGCGCCGTGTCGTGTTCTTGGACCTTGACGGTTCGATGCACACCCTGCCGTCCACCGGGGCAGAGATCAAGGTGGGGGAGCGCACCGTCGGACGCGTCACCTCGGCCGCGTTGCACTACGAGGCAGGGCCGATTGCCCTGGCCGTGATCAAGCGCAACGTGGATCCAGAAACAGTTCTGTCTGTGGTCGACGGCGAAACCAGCTACCCGGCGTCGCAGGATGTCATCGTGACTCCTGACGCTGGACAGGTGGCAGGGCGCTTTACCGGATTCCTCCGCACCCCGCCACAGGGCTAGGAATCGCATTAAACTGCAGAAGGCTGGAATAAGCTGCACATACGAAGATGGCCGGGAATGCTAAGCATTCCCGGCCATCTTCATTTGCCTGCCAGACCTCGGTATTAACCGAAGAGGACTGCGGCTTCCTCGTAGCGGTCCATTGGAACGCGCTTGAGGTTATTCAAAGCGGCCCGCAACGGCACGCGCAGGACCTTGGTGCCGTGCAGGGCAACCATGGTGCCCCAAGCGGTTTCGTTCACGGAGTCCACGGCGGCCATGCCCAACCGCGTAGCCAATACACGGTCGAATGCGGTTGGCACGCCGCCGCGCTGGATATGTCCAAGAACCGTGGCGCGAGTTTCGATGCCGGTGCGCTCTTCGATGACCGGGGCGAGCATTTCGCCAATGCCGCCCAAGCGTGCACGGCCAAAGGTATCCACGCCGCGGACCGAGAAGGCTTCTTCCATGCCCTCGGGAACAAAACCTTCGGCAACCACTACCAACGGTGCACGACCGCGCTCATGCGCTTCGGTAACCCACTGGCAGATCTGTTCCATCGGCGTGGACACTTCAGGAATCAGCACTGCGTGAGCGCCCGAGGCCATGCCAGCGTGCAAGGCAATCCAGCCAACGTGGCGGCCCATCACTTCGGCAACCATGCAGCGGTGGTGCGAGTCGCCGGTGGTGCGCAGGCGGTCTATTGCTTCAACCGCAATCTGGTTGGCCGTGTCGAAACCGAAGGTGTAGTCGGTAGCGTCCAGGTCGTTGTCGATGGTCTTGGGGACACCGACAATAGGCAGTCCTTCGGCGCACAGGCGCTGTGCCCCGGCCAAAGTGCCTTCGCCGCCAATGGCGATCAGCGCGTCAATGTTGTTGTCCTTGAGCACGCGGGCGATATTCTCTGCGCCGCCTAGCTCGCCTTCAAAGGCGTTGGTGCGCGAGGTTCCCAAGATGGTGCCACCCTGCTTGGCGATGCCTCGGACAGCGGTGCGAGGCAGGTCAAAGAAGTCGCCTTCTTTGACACCGCGCCAGCCGTCGCGGAAGCCAACGAACTCGTAGTCGTAGCTTTTGATGCCGTTCAGGACGGCTCCTCGGATGACGGCATTCAAGCCCGGGCAGTCTCCGCCCGAGGTCATGATTCCAACGCGCATTGGGCCTCGCTTCGTAAACTTGGAAAGCCTTGTGCAACTGGTTGGACGCTATTGCATGGCAACGGCGCTAGAGCAACAAGGAATTCCGTTCGGATGTCAATTAATATCCGCGCGTCATTGAGCATCAATTCTGCATGACAGTCTACGTGCTTAAAGCCACAAGGGCGAGTTGCAAGTCACCGAAGTGACCGCATCTCGCCCTGCGGCTCAAGCTGCCGTCATGAATTCCGCGAAACACTGCGGAAATCTAGAGGTCCTAAAACTTTCGCAGCCAGTTCTGCAAAATGATGCTGTTGTCCTGAGCCGGGATCAGGAGCCAGGCGACGATGTAGGCACCGATGCCGAAGACCGGCAGCAAGAAGGAAAGCAGCAGTGCGATGCGCACGATGGTGACGTCCCAACCGAACTTGTCGGCGATGCCGCCGGCGACACCGCCAGCAAGGCGTGAAGGCCCGCGGCGAAGCGGCATTGAACGAAGGGAATTGAAGAATTTGTCCATGGTGAATCTCCTTTGAATTGGATGAGTTTGAAAAGCTAGAGGCTAGGGTCGCTTGGTGCGGGAATTTCCGTTTCGCGTTGACGGCGTTTGCCGGCCGCGGACAGTCCCGAAATGACCATTGCCACGCCAGCAAAGGCGACAACGATGATCAGGAACAATGGCATGTCAAAGCTCCAGTGGAAGAATGTCCGGCTCAGTGTTGCCACCGAGACCACAATCAGGATCAGTCCGAAGACCAAGGTTCCGGTGGGAAACTTTTTAGGTTGCAGGGAATCGTTGCCCATGGTTGCTCAGTCCTTAGAATTCCGGGTTGATGACGGTGGGTGTAGCCGTGGTGGCCACCTCGGTACTGACGGACGAGAACAACCCGTCGACTTCGATGGTCAGCAGCGGTGCGTCCTCATCCAATTGGCGTTGATCCTGTGGCAGTTCAAGACCCATCTGGGAGTTGAAGACGCCATCCGAAGTCACTTTCACCGGTACGTTCGGCGGGAGCTTCAAATCCAATCGGGAGAACACCGAATCAACTTCCACGGTAGTTGGCGTGCTGATCGAGTCAAGGTAGGTCAGATCAATGGTGGAGCGGCTGAAAACTGCGCTGTAATCATTGCCGCCGGGTTCCGAGCGAACCGCCTGGCGGTCCTCGGTGCCGAACGCGGAACCGGAAAAGACCAGAGTCAGCACCAGCAAGGGAATGCCCAAGCCCAGAAGCCCGCCGCTGGTGCGCCGCACCAGGGCTGCGAAGACGACGAAGAGTCCGGTGATCAGCAAACCGGCGGCTAGGGCTACGCCCCAACCGGCACCGGGTAAATCGATGATGTGAAGGTAGTCAGCGCAGAGCACCGCGGCGATCGCCAGGATGCTCAAGCCTGCTGCAGTCGTGGACAGCCATCCTGGGATCGGTTCAGCAGCTTGCGCTTTGCGAGCTGCCTTGCCCTTGAATGAATCCTGGTTGTAAGGCCGGGTGTATTTGGGATCAGGAGTATACGCATAGTCGTAACCACTGGTCTGTTGCTGTGGATCCGGGTTGCCGTTAGCCACGGTTTCCTCCTGATCGATATGGTTCGCGCTGGTCGGCTGCGTGCTGGACGGGGCGCTGCTGCTAAAGGTGAATGCATCCTTGCGCCAAGGCTTTTCCATCGCGGTGGTGTGAGGCGAAGCAGCAGGTGGAGCTTGCTCCTTGGCCGGCTTAGCCGGCCGTTGCCTCTCGAACTTTGTATTCTTCCGGCTGAAAATGATGAAAAGAACGGCGGCAACGATTGCCACCGGCCACAAGACAGGAGCTACTGAATCCAGAATCCACTGTGCAGGAAAGATTCCCAAGGCCACCAGAACCACAGCACCGGTCATGCCGCTGGTCCAGTCCTTGTCGATCGCTCGTTCCAGGTGGATGCGGCCTTGCTGGTCAGGCAACAAAGCCCAGGCCAAGCCGTAGAGAATGAGCCCTAGGCCACCGAGGAAGCCGAGCACGACGACGATGCCGCGCGCCAGAATCACATCGATCTTGAAATAATCTGCTATTCCTGTGGCGACACCACCGAGCCACCGCGACTCTTTGCGGATAATTGGTGATTTGCCCAGCTGGCTGAAAAAGCCCCGACGCCCAGACCCCGAATTGTTCATAGCTCCATGATCTCGTGTTCTTGCCGGGCACCGCTATGAGGGGATACCCTGAACTTCCCCTAGGGGTGCCCCTAGATGTGGTGATCAAACACCAAAAATCGGTCATAACGTGCTTGACTTAGAACTATGGAAAGCCCTGAACGAAGCCTTTTGGTGCGCAGCGAGCATCGCATGATCGCTGGCGTCAGTGGCGGACTGGCAGCCCATCTGGGAATTCCACTGAATTACGTCCGGCTGGGGTTTATCGCCTTGACCGCCTGTGGCGGTATCGGAATCCTGCTCTACGCGTGGCTTTGGGTCTTTGTCCCAAGCGCGGAAGAAGCACAGGCCGATGAAATCAGGTCCTGGGGAACCAGAAGGCGAAGCCTTGCCGAGGAGATGAACAGGGTCCAGCAGGGCTTGTTCCGCTCCAGGGAAGGATGGGAGAAGAATTCCTCCTGGCGTGAACTTCTGATCGGCTGCGGGCTGCTGGTGCTGGCCGTGCTGGCTTTGGCCCAGTGGTCAGGATGGAATATCCGCTGGGATCTGATCTGGCCTTCGCTGGGAATCATTGCCGGAATACTCTTGGCATGGCTGCAATTGGATGAACAGGTCACCAGGCCGGGCAGGAAGAAATCGGCGCCGCTTCTGATTCGGCTTGGCCTGGGGTTGTTGCTGGTCATCGGTGGCTTGCTTACCATCCTCAGCGGTTCCGTCGGCGTGGCGGATCTGCTGGGCGGGATGTGGGCCGCGATAGCCATTATCGTCGGTGCAGTGGTCGTCTTGCTGCCATGGGGGACTAGGCTTTGGCGCGATTTCCTGGCCGAAAGAAGTTCCAGGCAGGCATCCGCACAACGCGCGGAGTTCGCAGCCCACTTGCACGATTCGGTCTTGCAGACCTTGGCCGTCATCCAAAAGCGCAGTGATGACCCTGCCGCGGTGCGGACCTTGGCCCGCATCCAGGAACGCGAGTTGCGCCAGTGGCTCTACGGCAACCAGGACCTGGACGATGAAGACGTTGTGGTCGAGGTGCAACACGAAGCCAGCGACATCGAACAATTGCTGCTGCGCGATGTTGAAGTCATCGCCGTGGGAAACGCCCAAGGCTTCGAAGGGCAGCAGGCGCTGGTCGCGGCTACCAGGGAAGCCATGATGAATGCGGCCAAGCACGCGCCGGGCAAGATCTCCGTCTACATCGAGTGCTCGGAGACTGCTGTTGAAGTCTTTGTCCGCGACCGCGGGGAGGGTTTTGACTTTGGCGGGATTCCCGAGGACCGACATGGAGTGCGGGAGTCGATTATTGGACGCATGCAGCGTGCTGGTGGCAAGGCCACGATACGCAGCAGCGAAACCGGAACCGAGATCCGGCTGAGCATGCCTAGGAACACTACGCAGGAAGAACCACATTCATGAGTATCGAAAACAGCACCCAAAGCTATCGTGTAGTCCTTGTCGACGATCACGCGATTTTTCGCTCCGGCTTGAAAGCGGACCTCGCCAATGACATGCAAATAGTTGGGGAGGCAGGAAGCGTTGAGGAAGCCATCGCGGTGATTACCGAGCAAAAGCCTGATGTGGTGTTGCTTGATGTCCACCTGCCTGGCGGACGGGCTGGGGGAGGCGCCGAAGTCCTGAAGAATTGCACCCAGCTGCTGGGGACAACGAAGTTCCTGGCGCTGAGTGTTTCTGATGCAGCGCAAGATGTGGTCACGGTGATCCGCGCCGGTGCGCGCGGCTATGTCACCAAGAGCATTTCGGGTGAGGAAATCTCTGATGCGGTGCGTCGTGTGGCCGCTGGCGACGCGGTCTTTTCGCCGCGCCTGGCCGGTTTTGTGCTTGATGCATTTGGCAGCAGCACCGCAGTATCGGCCGTCGATGAGGAACTGGATCTGCTCTCGGACCGCGAATTGCAGGTCATGCGCTTGATCGCCCGCGGCTACAGCTACAAGGAAGTGGCTACGGAATTGTTCATCTCGGTGAAAACCGTGGAGTCCCACGTATCGAATGTCCTGCGCAAGCTTCAGCTGTCCAATCGGCATGAACTCACCCGCTGGGCCGTGGACCGGAAGATCCTTTAATCGCAGCGGGGCAAAAAACTGCCGGTGGCCCAAGGAGTTCCTTGGCCCACCGGCAGTCTGCGTTGAGGCTGTGCCTACTTGGCTTCGCCGAGCAATTTGGCGATGCGTGCTACGCCTTCAGCGAGATCGGCATCCCCCAGCGCGTAGGACATGCGGATGTAGCCCGATGGACCAAAGGCTTCGCCTGGGACAACGGCGACCTCGGCCTGCTCCAGGATGAAGGCGGCCAATTCGGCGCTGGTGTTGTTGACGACGCCGCGGATTTCACGGCCGAGCAGTCCTCGAACGTCCGAGTATGCGTAGAACGCGCCTTCCGGAGTTGGGCAGTGCAGGCCGTCAATGGCGTTCAGGCCCTCGACGATGGCCAGGCGGCGGCGGTTGAAAGCGGTCTTCATTTCATTGACAGCATCCAATGGGCCGGAGACGGCAGCCAGCGCGGCACGCTGGGAAACGTTGGCAACGTTCGAGGTGGCGTGCGACTGCAGGTTGGTGGCGGCCTTGATGACGTCGGCTGGGCCGGCCATCCATCCAACGCGCCAACCGGTCATGGCGTAGGTCTTGGCGACGCCGTTGAGGATGACGACGCGGTCTTCCAGCTCCGGAGCCAGGGTGGCGATGGAGCTGAAGCTGGCATCTCCGTAGGTCAGGTGCTCGTAGATTTCGTCGGTGACAACCCACAGGCCCTTGGAAGCTGCCCACTGGCCGATCTCGCGAACCTGCTCTGGCGAGTACACCGCGCCCGTAGGGTTCGACGGCGAAACGAATAGCAGCACCTTGGTGCGATCGGTCAGCACGGACTCGAGCTGCTCCACAGTGACCTTGTAGCCCTGTTCCGGGCCTGCGAAGATCGAGACCGCCTTGCCGCCGGCCAGCTGAATAGCTTCAGGGTAGGTGGTCCAGTATGGAGCTGGAACGATGACCTCGTCGCCTGGATCGAGCAAGGTGGCGAAGGTGTTGTACACGGCCTGCTTGCCGCCGTTGGTCACCAGGACCTGGGATGCGGAGATCTCATAGCCGGAGTCGCGCAGGGTCTTTTCCGCAATGGCTTCGCGCAGCTCTGGAAGGCCAGCAGCAGGGGAGTAGCGGTGGTTCTTCGGATCTGTTGCAGCTTTGAGCGCAGCTTCAACAATGTAGCCAGGCGTTGGGAAGTCAGGTTCACCGGCACCGAACCCGATGACTGGGCGTCCAGCGGCTTTCAGGGCCTTGGCCTTGGCGTCGACGGCGAGGGTCGCGGATTCGGAGATTGCGCCGATGCGGCGAGAAATTCGAGACATGTGAGAATTCGTCCTGAAGTCTATGGGGACAGCTGTTGTTTCCCAGTTTAGTTCCCTGCACCCCAGATCAATCGACCATGAGTGAAAATGACATCAACGCGGATCAATGGGCGCTGATCTATGCGTTCTGCGCCACACCATGGGTTGTCAGTTCGACATTTGCGATTTCGTTGCGTAAAGTTATTTCTCGTTGCCGAGACATCGCAACGGAACAAGCTTGATGCTTTTATCCGCTAAGATGATCTAGGTGGAGCGAGAAAAGCTCCGAAGGGTAGTGGCGCAATTGGTAGCGCAGCGGTCTCCAAAACCGCAGGTTGCAGGTTCGAGTCCTGTCTGCCCTGCGCAGTAGCGATTTTGTCGCTCAGCGAATTACTCACGTCACGGTGTGTTGTGGTCGGTCAGGCTACGACGCACCGTGATTGTTTCAACTGGCCAAAAAAATTGAAACGAGGAAGAACGTGACCGAATCTGCTCTCAACTCTGGAAAGAGTAAGCAGAAGAAGGGCTTTTTTGCCCAAATCATGCTGTTTTTCCGTCAGGTAATCGCGGAACTTAAAAAGGTAGTCACCCCGACCCGTAGCGAATTGCTCAATTACTTCTTGGTAGTTGTCGGATTTGTTGTCGTGGTGATGCTGATCGTGACAGCCCTGGATTTCGTCTTTGGGCAAGGTTCGATCCTCCTGTTCACTAAACAGGTAGAACAGTAAGTTTAGTTGCCTCGGAGGTATAATCGCCCCCGAGGCAATTTCAGTGTCATTCAGTCAAAGAAAGCAGGAGCTGCAGTGTCCGACAAGGAACTCGAACCGCAGATTAATGACGAGGTCGAAAACGAGTTCGTTGAAGCCGACAGCGATCAGGTAGATGCAGCCGCTGAGGTTGATATCGACTCGACCGAAGCCCCAGCCGCAGATGCTGAAGATGCCCAGGTTGCTGAAGTTGAATCTGACGAAGATGCTCAGGTTGCTGAATCTGACGTAGAGGTTGAAGAAGCCGACGCCGAGGAATCCGGCGAAGACAAGGTTGCTCGCCTCAAGGAAGAATTCCGTTCGAAGCTGCGCCGCCTGCCTGGTGACTGGTTTGTCATCCACACCTACGCCGGCTACGAAAACCGCGTCAAGGTGAACCTGGAAACCCGTATCCAGACCCAGGACATGGAAGAGTTCATCTACGACATCCAGGTGCCGATGGAAGAAGTCGTTGAGGTCAAGAACACCCAGCGCAAGATCGTCCGCCGCGTGCGCATCCCGGGCTACGTCCTGGTTCGCATGGAGCTCACCGACGCTTCGTGGGGTGTTGTTCGACACACTCCAGGCGTCACCGGTTTCGTTGGAAACGCCCACGATCCCAACCCGCTGAACCTCGACGAAGTGTTCTCCATGCTTGAGCACACCGTGGTCGACCCAGTAGAGCAGCCATCGGCTTCCAAGCCTGGTCGTGCTCCAATCACTGAGGTCACTGTGGACTTCGAGGTTGGCGAATCGGTTATCGTCAACGATGGTCCATTCGAAACGATGCCGGCCACGATCTCGGAAATCAAGCTGGATGCAGCTCAGCTGGTGGTACTGGTTTCGATCTTCGAACGCGAAACCCCAGTGACCCTGAACTTCAACCAGGTCACCAAGATCCAGTAGTATTAAGTCTTCGTGCCCCATATCGGTCGCTTATCGATGTGAGGGCGCGTTTGGCTGTCGCGCCACGATAGCCAGATCCCCGTGCCACGCTCCTGTGCCGCGGGAAACGCAAGAGTAAGAAGGACCCGACATGGCCCCAAAGAAAAAGGTCACCGGACTCATCAAGCTGCAGATCCAGGCAGGTGCTGCTAACCCAGCTCCGCCAATTGGTCCAGCCCTTGGTCAGCACGGCGTCAACATCATGGAATTCTGCAAGGCTTACAACGCAGCGACCGAGTCGCAGCGCGGTAACGTGATTCCAGTTGAAATCACCGTCTACGAAGACCGTTCGTTCACTTTCATCACCAAGACTCCTCCTGCAGCAGAGCTGATCAAGAAGGCTGCTGGCATTGCAAAGGGTTCGGGCACTCCTCAGTCCCTGAAGGTTGCAAACCTGACCCAGGCACAGGTTGAGGAAATCGCCACCTCCAAGATGGCTGACCTGAACGCAAACGATCTGGCTGCCGCAGCCAAGATCATCGCCGGTACCGCTCGCTCCATGGGTGTGACCGTAGAAGGCTAATTCCGCCTTCCGCTGTTCACCTGGTGAAGAGCAACAAAGAATTTAATCTAAGGCGAAACGATCAGCTGATCGATTCGCCCGTGGCAGGACCGCGCGCGGTCCATATGACCACGACTGCATAAGGAGAAAACGCAGATGGCAAAGCGCAGCAAAGCATACGTAGCCGCCGCGGCTAAGATCGATGCCGACAACAACGTCTACGCTCCGGCCCAGGCAATTGCCCTGGCCAAGGAGACCGCAGGCGAGAAGACCAACTCGACCGTTGAGGTTGCTTTCCGCTTGGGTGTTGACCCACGCAAGGCTGACCAGATGGTCCGCGGTACCGTCAACCTTCCACACGGCACCGGCAAGACCGCCCGCGTGGTTGTTTTCGCTAACGGCGACAAGGCAGAAGCAGCTCGCGAAGCTGGCGCCGACTTCGTTGGCTCGGACGACCTGATCGAAAAGATCCAGGGCGGCTGGGTTGACTTCGACGCAGCAGTTGCTACCCCTGACCTGATGGGCAAGGTTGGCCGCTTGGGTAAGGTACTGGGTCCTCGTAACCTGATGCCAAACCCTAAGACCGGTACCGTAACCATGGATGTTGCCAAGGCAGTTACCGACATCAAGGGCGGCAAGATCGACTTCCGCGTCGACAAGCACTCGAACCTGCACTTCATCATTGGCAAGGTTTCGTTCGACCAGAAGCAGCTGACCGAGAACTACGCAGCAGCTCTTGAAGAGGTATTGCGCCTGAAGCCTTCGGCTTCGAAGGGCCGCTACATCTCGAAGGCCACCCTCGCAACCACCTTCGGTCCAGGCATCCCTGTTGACCCGAACGTGACCCGCGTCGAGGCCTAAGCCTAGTAGCTTAATCAATTGAGGGAGCATGCCGATTGCCGGCATGCTCCCTCAGTGTTTAACCGGCGATTCCAGCCTGTTCCGCGAAGCCCGTGTGCAGATAGGAAACCATAATTGCCGGTGATAGGCTTGGACTGCCGAGTAATTCGGACATCTGTGTATGGATCCCCCAAGGCTATACACCGATGAGGCTTAGAAGTTCCCCAAGCTTCTAGGCCCGACGGGACTTATTGCCCGTGTTCCCCAAGCGCAGGTAAATAAGTCCCGTCACCCCAAACCACTTCTAAGTGATCAGTATCATGATCCTGGGTCCAGCTTCGATTTGCTGTGCCCCGATGATCTGGCTTAGACTGGAACTACCGAAGACCGTCGGTTGAACAATTGGATTCCCAATGTTCCTAAAGGTCCGCAAGGACAACCAACGCAGGTTACATAGATTTGCTTTAACTTGAATGAGTTGAACTGCCCTGTGCTCCTGCGCGGGGCTATTTTTATGGCCTCGCCGGTTTTGAAACGGTACCGAACAAATCCCCGGAAGGAGTGTTATGGCAACCCCGAGCAAGACTGCAGCGATTGAAGAAATCACTGCGGACTTTAACGAAGCAACCGCGGCTGTCTTGACCGAATACCGTGGGCTTACCGTTGCACAGCTCAAGGATCTGCGCCGCTCGCTTGGTCAGGAGACCAAGTACGCAGTTGTGAAGAACACCTTGACCGCAATCGCAGCTAAGAACGCTGGCATCGATGCATTCGATGAGCAGCTTTCCGGCCCAACTGCTATCGCCTTCGTAAAGGGCGACGCTGTTGCTGCTGCTAAGAGCCTCACGGAATTCGCCAAGACCAACGACAAGCTGGTTATCAAGACCGGCTGGTTCGAAGGCAAGGCGCTGGACCAGAGCGGCATCGCTGCACTGGCCGCACTGGAATCCCGCGAAACCCAGCTCGCTCGCGTTGCTGCAGTACTGCAGGCTCCGGCCTCCGCTGCTGCTCGCGTCGTCGATGCACTGCGTGCAAAGCTCGAAGAGGACAACGGCGGCGCTGCTGCCGAGGAAGCTCCGGCAGAAGCCTAAGCTTTCGCGATCTCTCGCAACGTAATCCCAAATTCATTAGGCCCCCGGGCCAAAACCGAAAGGACGCCGACCATGGCGAAGCTCAGCAACGAAGAGCTGCTTTCCGCATTCAAGGAAATGACCATCATCGAGCTTTCCGAGTTCGTTAAGGAATTCGAAGAGACCTTCGACGTAACCGCTGCTGCTGTTGCAGTTGCCGGTCCTGCTGCTGGCGGCGAAGCTGCTGCAGAAGAGAAGACCGAATTCGACGTTGTTCTGGAATCGGCTGGCGACAAGAAGATCGCAGTGATCAAGGAAGTTCGCGCAATCACTTCCCTGGGCCTGAAGGAAGCCAAGGAGCTCGTTGACAGCGCTCCAAAGGCTCTGCTTGAGGGTGTTGCAAAGGACGCTGCCGAGAAGGCTAAGGAAGCTCTGGAAGCTGCCGGCGCTACCGTCACCGTTAAGTAAGTTCTGCGGTCACTCGCAACTTATTGCCAAGGGGTTCACAGGCGAAAGCCTGTGGGCCCCTTGGCCGTTAACTGGTACTTTCATCTGAATTGTTTTATAACGTTTCTATTAACAGCGTTTATTCAAGTTCAATGTATATGCTAAATAGGTGTCGAATTCTCTAGCTCCCCGGACCCATGCAACTGCGCCGAGACTTGGTCTATTGGACGCACTGCGTATCACCGCTGCTCTGATAGTGGTGTTCTACCACTACACGGCTTGGGGACATGACCACTGGGGGACCAAGGCTCCAGAATTCTGGCCGGTGCTCTCGGAATTCACCCGGTATGGCCAATTGGGAGTGCAGCTTTTCTTCTTGATTTCAGGCTTCGTGATCCTGATGTCCTTGCAGGGCAAAAACGTCATCGGATTCATCGGATCACGTGTCGGAAGGCTCTATCCAGCCTATTGGCTGGCCGTCATTGCCGCAGCAGTGCTGTCATTGAAAATCTGGCCAGCGGGCAACGACGGGCGAACCGCCAGCGATATCCTGCCAAACCTGACGATGATGCAGTCGGCCTTCAACATCCAGGACCTCGATGGCGTCTATTGGACGCTGTGGGTTGAGCTGCGCTTTTATATCCTGCTCGGCCTGCTGCTGGCCCTCGGGCTGGTCAAGAACAAGCACATTATGTGGTTGTGCGCGTTGTGGCCGGCCATTGGCCTCTATCTTCACTTCACCCAGCTGGATAAGGTTCAGGACTGGTTCGCCGGCCAATATGCCGCCCTCTTCGCCGCCGGCATGATGATGTACTTGATCTACCAAAACGGCCACACGCTCCTGCGCTGGCTGCTGCTGATTCTTGATACCGCAATCGCCGCATTCTTCACCGGAATCAAGGGCCGCTTCGATGCTGGCTATCTTTCCGGACTCGACGTTCCAGCGTGGCACTTCCAAGTGCTCGCGGTGGTTTGCGTAGCCATTTTGGCGGTATGCACGCTGACGCCGCTCAAGCACATCCAGACACGATGGATGGCCGTTGCTGGTTCGCTGACTTTCCCGCTATACCTTTTCCACCAGCTGTGGGGCTGGTGGATCATCGAAGAACTTCATGGCGTCATGAACAAGTACGTGCTGCTCTTCGGATTGGTTGTGTTCATGCTGGGTTGGGCGTACCTGGTAGCCCGATTTGTCGAGCGGCCAGTTGGCTTGCCATTGCGCAACGCCACGATCACGACGCTGAACGTCACCTCCGAATGGGTCAAGAAGGCGATGAGCCGTCCGCCGCTATCTATTCCGGAGCCGAAATATCAGCAATCGTGGCATCAAACCCGGTAACCAGATCCTGCGGGTGAACCAGCAGCCCGTGGCCACGATCGCCGCTGCCGAGCCCGATATGCTCAGGTACCGGCTCCTCGAAAACGCTGGCATCGATGTACACCGGAAGTACCGAATGCGAGCCGAAGGGGGTAATGGTTCCGCTTTCGTAGCGCGTGACATCCCAGGCAACGCCGGAATCCGGCAGCGAGAGCTTGTTGACGCCCAGCTGGCTGCGCAATTTTGCCCAGTCCAGCTTGCGGCCTCCGGGAATCAACGCGAAAACGAAGGTGTCATCAGATTTCTTGATCACCAGGGTCTTCAACAGGTTGGCGGGCTGGATTCCCAAGGCCTCGGCCGCCTCCTCCAAGGACTTCACCTTGTCGCGCGGTACCAGCTCAATGGGGATGTTTCGGCGCGAAGCGTCGAGCGTTACTCGGGTCAATGCTTCGTCGGACTGCAACTTGTTCATTGGTTCTCCTGAGCGTCGATGTTTGCCCCAGCATAGTCATAAGGGAGTGAAGATTCCATGAGGCACGGGTGCATGTCCCGACGGGGTTCAGCCATCTGCCCACCGGACAGGGCGCGGGAACGGAACTGCTGCAAGGACTGGTCCGAAGGGGAATGAAAAATTTCGATTGCGGATGATCCGCGGGGCGCCGAAGGGTTGTCAGATGCGGCAAATTCGGTGATGTGACAAAACGCATATGGCTTCGGGCAAACAGTCATTTCGCGTGGCTGATGTGCGCGTCAAGCGTTCCACGGCAGTAGCGTATCTGCCAAGAATCTGCGGGATCAGTAGGCTAAACGCGATCAGGGGAGTAGGGCGGCGAAGCCGGGGGAGCCAGCGGTTTCTCGGGGAATTGGCATCGCTGGGGCCGGGCATAATCCAGGGGCGAAAACTATAGCACGGATTTGTGCACCGAGTATCGACAACCGGAAATTACTCCGGTAGAGTAGAAATTTGCGCCTTACTGTTTGCGCGCGCGACCTTCATATAGCGGTGGGTTCGTGCGGTCCCAAAAGAGGAACTGTCCTATGGCAGGTACCTTAGCACGGTAAGCGTTCGGAAACCTGACGGTCTTTGGAAGGATCCATCTTGGTCGCCTCGAGCAACCCTAACAACCAAACCGCTAGTTCGGCTCGCGATGCTGCATACGCTGGCCGACTTTCTTTTGCAAAGATTCACGAACCACTTGAAGTGCCTAACCTGCTGGCATTGCAGACCGAGAGCTTTGACCGCCTCGTCGGCAACCAGAACTGGGTAGAGCGTCTGGCCAAGGCAGAAGCCGCTGGCGACTTCAGCGTGCCCAACACCTCGGGCCTGGCTGAAATCTTCGAGGAAATCTCCCCGATCGAGGACTTCCAGGACACCATGTCCTTGAGCTTCTCGGAGCCGGAGTTCGCTGATCCCAAGTACTCGATTGCCGAGTGCAAGGACCGCGACGCCACTTACTCGGCACCGCTGTATGTCAAGGCCGAATTCATGAACAATGAAACCGGCGAAATCAAGCAGCAGACCGTGTTCATGGGCGATTTCCCGCTGATGAGCGAAAAGGGCACCTTCATTATCAACGGCACCGAGCGTGTCGTTGTGTCCCAGCTGGTTCGCTCCCCAGGTGCTTACTTCGAGTCCGCACCGGACAAGACCAGTGACAAGACGATTTACTCGGCACGTATCATCCCATCGCGTGGTGCATGGTTCGAGCTGGAAATCGATAAGCGCGACCAGATCGGCGTGCGCCTCGACCGCAAGCGCAAGCAGTCGGTCACCGTGCTGCTCAAGGCCCTGGGCTGGAGCGAAGAGCAGATCCTGTCCGAGTTCGGCCAGTACGATTCGATGCGCGCCACCTTGGAAAAGGACAGCATCAAGGACCAGGACGAAGCGCTGCTTGATATCTACCGCAAGCTGCGTCCAGGCGAGCCCCCAACGGTCGAGGCCGCTCAGGCACTGTTGAAGAACATGTACTTCGAGCCTAAGCGCTACGACCTGGCCAAGGTTGGCCGCTACAAGATCAACCGCAAGCTAGGTGTCGAGACCCCGGTTAACGCCGAGAATGCATCGGTGCTGGCACTTGACGATCTCGTTGCCATGATCCGCTACCTCGTTGCGCTGCACGCCGGCGAGAAGACCGTTCAGGGCACCCGCAAGGGCGAGATCGTTGACATCCCGGTCAACGTGGATGACATCGACCACTTCGGCAACCGTCGCATCCGCGCCGTGGGCGAACTGATCGAGAACCAGGTCCGCACCGGCCTGTCCCGCATGGAGCGTGTTGTGCGCGAGCGCATGACCACCCAGGACGTCGAGGCGATCACCCCGCAGACCCTGATCAACATCCGCCCTGTTGTGGCTGCCATCAAGGAGTTCTTCGGAACCTCGCAGCTCTCGCAGTTCATGGACCAGAACAACCCGCTGGCCGGCCTGACCCACAAGCGCCGCTTGTCGGCTCTGGGCCCAGGCGGCCTGTCCCGTGACCGCGCAGGCATGGAAGTTCGAGACGTTCACCCGTCGCACTACGGCCGCATGTGTCCTATTGAAACTCCCGAAGGCCCGAACATCGGTCTGATCGGTTCGTTGGCAACCTACGGCCGCATCAACGCCTTCGGTTTCATCGAAACCCCATACCGCCGCGTGTCCAACGGTGTCGTCTCCAATGAGGTCGACTACCTGACCGCAGACGACGAGCTGCAGCACTACATCGCACAGGCCAATGCGCCTCTGGATGAGAACGGCCGCTTCTTGGAAGAGACCGTTCTGGTTCGTGAAAAGGGCGGTGGCGGCGAGCCTGTTATCGTCGACGCGGCTGAAGTGACCTTCATGGACGTTTCGCCTCGCCAGATGGTGTCGGTAGCTACCGCGCTGATTCCATTCCTCGAGCACGACGATGCCAACCGAGCACTGATGGGCGCCAACATGCAGCGCCAGGCTGTGCCGCTGCTGAAGTCGGAGCGCCCGCTGGTTGGTACCGGCATGGAGAAGTTCGCGGCAGTTGACGCCGGCGACTCCGTGGTGGCTTCCAAGCCAGGTGTGGTCACCGAGGTCTCGGCTGACCTTGTGGTTGTCATGAACGATGACGGCACCGAGTCGATGTACCCGATCATGAAGTTCGCACGCTCGAACCAGGGCAACGCCTACAACCAGCGCGTCCGCGTGTCCGAAGGCGATCGCCTGGAGTTCCAGTCGATCATCGCCGACGGCCCGTCCACCGACTCCGGTGAGCTGTCCCTGGGCAAGAACCTGCTCGTGGCATTCATGTCCTGGGAAGGCTACAACTACGAGGATGCGATCATCCTCTCCCAGCGCATGATCTTCGACGACGTGCTCACCTCGATCCACATCGAAGAGCACGAAGTTGACGCCCGCGACACCAAGCTCGGTGCCGAGGAAATCACCCGCGACATCCCGAATGTCTCGGAAGACATCCTCTCCCAGCTAGATGACCGCGGCATCGTCTACATCGGTGCCGAGGTTGAAGCCGGCGACGTGCTGGTTGGCCGTGTCACCCCTAAGGGCGAGACCGAGCTGACCCCGGAAGAGCGTCTGCTGCGTGCCATCTTCGGCGAGAAGTCCCGCGAAGTCCGCGATACTTCGCTGAAGGTTCCGCACGGCGAGTCCGGCACCGTCATTGGTGTCCGCATCTTCGACCGCGACAACGACGATGACCTTTCCCCTGGTGTCAACCAGCTGGTCCGCGTCTACGTTGCCCAGAAGCGCAAGATCTCCATCGGTGACAAGCTCGCTGGCCGCCACGGTAACAAGGGTGTTATTTCCCGCATCCTGCCACTGGAGGATATGCCATTCCTCGAGGACGGCACTCCGCTGGATATCATCCTGAACCCGCTGGGTGTGCCAGGCCGTATGAACGTCGGCCAGGTTATGGAAATCCACCTGGGCTGGGCTGCCAAGCAGGGCTGGAAGATCGAGGGCGAGCCTGAGTGGGTTCGCGATCTGCCGAACCTGCCACGCGAGTCCGAGTCCACCACCGTGGCAACTCCAGTGTTCGACGGCGCTTCGGAAGAAGAAATCCGCGGCATCCTGGATTCGACCAACAAGACCCGCGACGGGGTGCGCCTGATTGGCAACTCCGGCAAGGCGAAGCTGTTTGACGGCCGCTCCGGCGATCCGTTGCCAGATCCGATTTCCGTTGGCTACATGTACATCTTGAAGCTCCACCACCTGGTGGACGACAAGATCCACGCCCGTTCCACCGGTCCATACTCCATGATCACCCAGCAGCCATTGGGTGGTAAGGCCCAGTTCGGTGGCCAGCGCTTCGGTGAAATGGAAGTTTGGGCACTGGAGGCTTACGGTGCCGCTTACACGCTGCAGGAAATCCTGACCATCAAGTCGGATGATATCCACGGTCGCGTTAAGGTCTACGAAGCTATCGTCAAGGGCGAGAACGTTCCAGAGCCTGGTGTTCCAGAATCGTTCAAGGTGCTCATCAAGGAAATGCAGTCGCTGTGCTTGAACGTCGAGGTACTTGGTACCGACGGCAACACTATCGAAATGCGTGAGTCGGACGAGGAATCGTTCCGCGCCGCTGAAGAGCTGGGCATCGACCTTTCACGGTCGGAGCCGAACTCCGTAGAGGAAGTTTAATTTGACGCCCTGCCTGCAGTGAAGCTGCAGGCAGCGGCCGAGAATTCAACCCTCATTCGTATCGACTTCAGACACCACAGAAGAGAGAAAAGGACCATATGTCCAGCGATTCCTCATTCGGCCTCATGCGAATCAACCTTGCCACCGCGGAAGAAATCCGTGGATGGAGCTACGGCGAGGTCAAGAAGCCGGAAACCATTAACTACCGCACCCTGAAGCCGGAGAAGGACGGTCTTTTCTGCGAAAAGATCTTCGGCCCTTCCCGCGACTGGGAATGCTACTGCGGCAAGTACAAGCGCGTGCGCTTCAAGGGCATCATCTGCGAGCGTTGTGGCGTTGAGGTGACCCGTGCGAACGTTCGTCGTGAGCGCATGGGCCACATCGAGCTTGCAGCTCCAGTGACCCACATCTGGTACTTCAAGGGCGTTCCATCGCGCTTGGGCTACCTGCTTGATCTGGCTCCGAAGGACCTCGAAAAGGTCATCTACTTCGCTGCCTACATGATCACCGGTGTTGACGAGGCACGTCGCCACGCCGAAATGCCTAACCTGCAGGCCCAGCACGACCTGGAACTGCGCAACCTGGCGAACAACGCAGAAGCTGACAAGAAGGCTGTTGCAGCCGACCTGGAAGCCGAGCTGGAGCGCCTGGAAGCAGATGGCGCCAAGAACGCCGAACTGAACAAGGCCCGTACCCTGGCCGAGAAGACCGTTCTGCAGATCGACAAGCGCGCCAAGGCCGAGGCCGAGCGCCTGCGTGCGGTCTGGGAGCGCTTCAAGGGCCTGAAGGTCGCCGACCTCGAAGGCGACGAAGGCCTGTACCGCACCATGCGCGAGAAGTACGGACTGTACTTCGAGGGCTCCATGGGTGCAGAAGCGATCCAGAAGCGCCTTGAGAACTTCGATCTGGCCGGCGAAGCTGAAGAGCTGAAGACCATCATCGAGAACGGCAAGGGCCAGAAGAAGGCCCGCGCCCTCAAGCGCCTTAAGGTTGTCAATGCCTTCCTGGTCAATGGCAACTCGCCTAAGGGCATGGTGCTTGACGCCGTTCCAGTGATCCCGCCAGAACTGCGCCCAATGGTCCAGCTCGACGGTGGCCGTTTCGCCACCTCGGACCTGAACGACCTGTACCGCCGCGTGATCAACCGCAACAACCGCCTCAAGCGCCTGCTTGATCTCGGTGCGCCAGAGATCATCGTGAACAACGAAAAGCGCATGATGCAGGAAGCTGTTGACTCGCTGTTCGACAACGGCCGCCGTGGCCGTCCGGTCACCGGTCCAGGTAACCGCCCGCTGAAGTCCCTGAGCGACATGCTCAAGGGCAAGCAGGGTCGTTTCCGCCAGAACCTGCTCGGCAAGCGCGTTGACTACTCGGGCCGTTCGGTCATCGTGGTTGGCCCGCAGCTGAAGCTGCACCAGTGCGGCCTGCCTAAGCAGATGGCCCTGGAGCTCTTCAAGCCGTTCGTGATGAAGCGCCTGGTTGACCTCAACCACGCACAGAACATCAAGTCGGCCAAGCGCATGGTCGAGCGCTACCGCCCGCAGGTCTGGGACGTTCTCGAAGAGATCATCACCGAGCACCCGGTATTGCTCAACCGTGCGCCAACCCTGCACCGCTTGGGCATCCAGGCCTTCGAGCCACAGCTGGTTGAAGGCAAGGCCCTTCAGCTGCACCCATTGGTTTGCGGCGCCTTCAACGCCGACTTCGACGGTGACCAGATGGCAGTCCACCTGCCGCTGAGCCCAGAAGCCCAGGCTGAAGCCCGCATCCTGATGCTGTCCTCGCACAACATCTTGAAGCCTTCCGATGGCCGCCCAGTGGCATTGCCTTCGCAGGATATGATCATCGGCTTGCACCACTTGACCACCAAGCGTGCTCATGAGATCGGCGCCGGCCGCGTGTTCTCCACGATCTCCGAGGCCATCATGGCCAAGGACCGTGGCGAGCTGCACCTGAACGCACCGATCAAGGTCCGCGTGCCGAACTTCGTTCCTTCCGAGGAGCAGCCTGCTCCTGAAGGCTGGGAGCCAGGCACCGACGCATTGCTGGAGACCTCGCTGGGCCAGGTGCTGTTCAACGACACCCTGCCAGCGGACTACCCATGGGTTGCCCGCGTCGCCGGCAAGGATGCACTCTCGGAGATCGTCAACGATCTGGCAGAGCGCTACCCGAAGATCGTCGCCGCAGCTACCCTGGACAACCTGAAGGATGCCGGTTTCTACTGGGCCACCCGCTCGGGCGTCACCGTGGCAATCTCGGACATCACCTCGAACATGGACAAGGCAGCCATCCTTGCGCCATACGAGGAACGCGCCGCCAAGGTGCAGGCTTCCTACGACAAGGGCCTGATTGCGGATACCGAACGCCGCCAGGACCTGATCGACATCTGGACCAAGGCTACCGACGAGGTTGCCGAGGCCATGAAGAACGGCATGGAAGAGTTGA
This sequence comes from Glutamicibacter halophytocola, assembly GCF_001302565.1. Classification (NCBI taxonomy): domain Bacteria; kingdom Bacillati; phylum Actinomycetota; class Actinomycetes; order Micrococcales; family Micrococcaceae; genus Glutamicibacter; species Glutamicibacter halophytocola. The sequence goes on along the minus strand of NZ_CP012750.1, from coordinate 2,637,689 downwards.
ACACCATTAACCGAATGGTGACTTCCAAGGCTCGTGGTAACTACCTGCAATTGCGCCAGATTGCCGGTATTCGTGGTCTGGTGTCCAACCCTAAGGGTGAAATTATTCCTCGCCCGATCAAGTCTTCCTACCGTGAAGGCCTGTCGGTTCTGGAGTACTTCATCGCGACCCACGGTGCGCGTAAGGGCCTGGCCGATACCGCACTGAAGACCGCAAACTCGGGTTACCTGACCCGTCGCCTGGTCGACGTGTCGCAGGATGTCATCGTTCGCGAAGAGGACTGCGGCACCAAGCGCGGCTTGACCGTTGCCATTGCGGATAACTCCGCGGGCATTCGCGTCAAGCACGAAACCGTTGAGAACTCGGCTTACACCCGTACCCTGGCCGCCGACGTCAAGGACGCCGAAGGCACCGTACTGGCAACCGCCGGTTCCGATGTGGGCGACGTGCTGATCGAGTCGCTGTACAACGCAGGCGTGGATGAAATCCGCGTTCGCTCCGTGCTGACCTGCGACTCGGCTGTTGGAACCTGTGCACTGTGCTACGGCCGTTCGCTGGCCAGCGGCAAGACCGTGGACATCGGCGAGGCTGTTGGCATTATCGCCGCACAGTCCATCGGCGAGCCTGGTACCCAGCTGACCATGCGTACCTTCCACACCGGTGGTGTGGCATCGGCTGACGATATCACCCAGGGTCTGCCTCGTATCCAGGAACTGTTCGAAGCCCGTACCCCTAAGGGTGTGGCTCCGATGTCCGAGGTCACCGGTCGCGTGTCGATCGAGGACGACGAGAAGCAGCTGCGTGTTGTGGTCACCCCGGACAACGGCGACGAGAAGCAGGCCTACCCGGTTCTGCGTCGTGCTCGCCTGTTGGTCGAGGAAGGCCAGAACATTGTTGCCGGTACCCAGCTCACCAGCGGTACCTTGGATCCGAAGCAGGTTCTTCGAGTCCTCGGCCCACGTGAAGCACAGAAGTTCCTGGTCCGCGAAGTCCAGGATGTGTACCAGTCCCAGGGTGTAGGCATCCACGATAAGCACGTGGAAGTCATCGTCCGCCAGATGCTGCGTCGCGTCACCGTGATCGAGTCCGGCGAGACCGAGTTGCTGCCAGGCGAGTTGGCCGACCGTTCGCGCTTCACCGCTGCGAACCGCAAGGCTGTCACCGAAGGCAAGCGTCCAGCTGCCGGTCGTGACGAGATGATGGGTATTACCAAGGCATCGCTGGCTACGGACTCGTGGCTGTCGGCTGCTTCCTTCCAGGAAACCACTCGCGTCCTGACCCAGGCCGCGATGGAAGGCAAGGAAGATCCGCTGCGCGGCCTGAAGGAGAACGTGATCATCGGTAAGCTGATCCCGGCCGGCACCGGTCTGGATCGCTACACCCAGGTCAACGTCGAGCCAACCGATGAGGCAAAGGCAACTTTGTTCACCGGCACCTCGGCCTTCTCCTCGGGTCTGTACGACGATGCGCTGGAAGGCGGGCTGTCGCCTGAATTCCGTGCCATCTCGATGGACGACTACGACCACGGTTCGGACTTCCGCTAAATTCGGAAAGAACACCGCTAGGTAGTTGACCCAGCGCCTGCCCGCACGAAAGTGCGGGCAGGCGCTGGGCGTTTAACCGCTGCCCGCCAGGCTCGGGCAGGGAAACTCGCAGTGCGGTGGGCAGCAAAGCGCGACCGACCCTCTAAATGGTCGAATAATCATCTGGGAGATAAGACAACTAGAGATTAAGTCGCATTCGTTTGCGCCGGGGGAGAGGTGCTGCCCAGCGGGTTCATCTGCCCTTCGCCTGGGCGTCGGCAACTGTTCGGCAGGGCGCGATAGCCTGAAGATGCGGGATTGCCGAGCCGGCGCAGGGCACGGCAGCCCGGGGCAGCCACGGTGATCTCGGTTACTGGAGATGGTTGGCCAGCGGATTAATGCTAGACTGAAATCAATTGTTTTATGTGTGGCAAAATGGACTCAGTCCGGGTTGCGGGTAGGTTGCGCAACGAATGCCACACTTTCGCACGCCTAGGGACTTTTAGATCCTGGTTGAGCGGTAAAGCAAGCAGCTAGCTCCACGAAGGAAGCACCGAAACTCTACTAGGCAACAGTGCTTATGACGTGGTGCCGACAAACTTAGACAATGGAAGGACACGAAAGTGCCTACTATTCAGCAGCTGGTCCGCAAGGGCCGCTCGCCTAAGGTCGTCAAGACCAAGGCCCCTGCCCTGAAGGGCAACCCAATGCGCCGTGGCGTATGCACCCGTGTGTACACCACCACCCCGAAGAAGCCAAACTCGGCTCTGCGTAAGGTCGCACGTGTGCGCCTTGCCGGTGGCGTCGAAGTGACCGCTTACATTCCAGGTGTCGGACACAACCTGCAGGAACACTCCATCGTGCTCGTTCGCGGTGGTCGTGTAAAGGACCTTCCAGGTGTTCGCTACAAGATTGTACGTGGTGCTCTGGATACCCAGGGTGTGAAGGATCGTAAGCAGGCTCGTTCCCGCTACGGTGCAAAGAAGGATGGTAAGTAATGCCTCGTAAGGGTCCGGCGCCAAAGCGCCCACTAGTTTCTGATCCAGTCTTCGAATCCCCATTGGTCACCCAGCTGATCAACAAGGTTCTCGTAGACGGCAAGAAGTCCACTGCAGAGCGCATTGTTTACGGTGCACTCGAAGGTGCCGCTGCAAAGTCCGGTACCGACGCTGTTTCGACCCTCAAGAAGGCCATGGACAACATCCGTCCAGCCCTTGAGGTTCGTTCCCGCCGTGTCGGTGGCGCGACCTACCAGGTTCCTGTTGAGGTCAAGCCAGGCCGTGCAACCGCACTGGCATTGCGCTGGTTGGTTGGCTACTCGAAGGCTCGCCGCGAGAAGACCATGATCGAACGTTTGATGAACGAGATCCTGGATGCATCGAACGGTCTGGGTGCCGCTGTGAAGCGTCGCGAAGACACTCACAAGATGGCCGAGTCCAACAAGGCCTTCGCACACTACCGCTGGTAAGAAATGCTTGAACATGCTGGGCATCAACCGATGCCCAGCAGTTCCGGCCTCACCTTTTAGGGAGACAACGTGGCACAGGACGTGCTTACTGACCTGAACAAGGTCCGCAATATCGGCATCATGGCCCACATCGATGCCGGTAAGACCACTACTACTGAGCGCATCCTTTTCTACACGGGTGTGAACCACAAGCTCGGTGAGACCCACGACGGTGCGTCGACCACCGACTGGATGGAGCAGGAAAAGGAACGCGGTATCACCATTACCTCCGCGGCCGTGACTTGCTTCTGGAACAAGAACCAGATCAACATCATCGATACCCCAGGCCACGTTGACTTCACCGTTGAGGTGGAGCGTTCGCTGCGCGTGCTCGATGGCGCCGTTGCCGTATTCGATGGCAAGGAAGGCGTTGAGCCTCAGTCTGAGACCGTTTGGCGTCAGGCTGACAAGTACAACGTTCCTCGTATCTGCTTCGTCAACAAGATGGACAAGCTGGGCGCTGACTTCTACTTCACCGTAGATACCATCATCCAGCGCCTTGGTGCCAAGCCGCTGGTCATGCAGCTGCCAATCGGCTCCGAGTCCGAGTTCACCGGTGTCGTTGACCTGCTGTCCATGAAGGCATTCGTTTGGGAAGGCGACGCCAAGGGCGACGTCACCATGGGTGCTGCTTACGAAACCCGCGAAATCCCAGCCGACTTGGTTGAGCGTGCTGAAGAGTACCGCGCCAAGCTGGTTGAAGATGTCGCTGAGGCATCCGAAGAGCTCATGGAGAAGTACCTCGAAGGTGAAGAAATCTCCGTTGAGGAACTGAAGGCTGGCATCCGCAAGCTGACCGTGAACTCGGAAGCCTACCCAGTATTCTGTGGTTCGGCCTTCAAGAACCGCGGCGTTCAGCCAATGCTGGATGCAGTTATCGACTTCCTGCCAAACCCACTGGACGTTGGCGCCACCATCGGTCACGATCCGAAGGATGAAGAAGTTGAGCTGACTCGCGAGCCTTCGGAGGACGCACCGTTCTCGGCACTTGCGTTCAAGATCGCCGCTCACCCGTTCTTCGGCCAGTTGAACTTCATCCGCGTTTACTCCGGCAAGGCAGAGTCCGGCGCACAGCTGCTGAACTCCACCAAGGGCAAGAAGGAGCGCGTAGGCAAGCTCTTCCAGATGCACTCCAACAAGGAGAATCCGGTAGAGGAGATCCACGCAGGTCACATCTACGCTGTGATCGGCCTGAAGGCCACCACCACCGGTGACACCCTGTGTGATCCAGCCCACCCAATCGTTCTCGAATCGATGACCTTCCCGGATCCAGTGATCTCCGTGGCCATCGAACCAAAGACCAAGGGTGACCAGGAAAAGCTGTCGACCGCTATCCAGAAGCTGTCGGCAGAAGATCCAACCTTCACCGTGTCCCTGAACGAAGACACCGGCCAGACCGTCATTGGCGGCATGGGCGAGCTTCACCTGGATATTCTGGTTGACCGCATGAAGCGCGAATTCCGCGTGGAAGCAAACGTTGGTAAGCCACAGGTTGCATACCGCGAAACCATCAAGAAGGCTGTGGAGAAGGTTGACTTCACCCACAAGAAGCAGACCGGTGGTTCGGGTCAGTTTGCAAAGGTCCAGGTCTCGTTCGAGCCTCTGGAAGTTGTTGACGGCGTAACCTACGAGTTCAAGAACGCCGTGACCGGTGGTCGTGTTCCTCGTGAGTACATCCCATCCGTTGACGCTGGTATCCAGGACGCAATGCAGTACGGTATCCTCGCAGGCTACCCACTGGTTGGTGTCAAGGCTACCCTCATCGATGGTGCTTACCACGATGTTGACTCCTCGGAAATGGCCTTCAAGATCGCTGGTTCGCAGGTATTCAAGGAAGGCGCACGTCGCGCTAACCCTGTTCTGCTTGAACCACTGATGGCTGTTGAAGTTCGTACCCCGGAAGAGTACATGGGCGACGTTATCGGCGACCTGAACTCCCGTCGTGGTTCGATCACCGAGATGTCCGACGCTGCGGGTGTCAAGGTCATTCGTGCAGGCGTGCCGCTGTCTGAGATGTTCGGTTACATTGGTGACCTGCGTTCGAAGACCCAGGGCCGTGCTGTTTATTCGATGACTTTCGACAGCTACTCCGAGGTCCCGAAGGCAGTTGCCGACGAGATCATCCAGAAGTCCCGCGGCGAATAATCGCTTCGGAACCAAAACTTGGCCGTGACCCCCATTGTGGGGAAGTGGCCGATCGCGGAGCCGGCTTCAACGCCATTGAGGCCGGCCCCGCAAACGGCCAACGAGGGATTTGCATCACATGCAGGGCCCGCAGAGGACCGAAATTTCCAAAATTATCCACGCCCCCAGTAGACTAATTGAAGTTCGTTTGCGAACCGCGCAGACGAAAAAAGTCTTCTGTAAATGTTTCTAGGAGGAACTTGTGGCAAAGGCAAAGTTCGAGCGCAACAAGCCGCACGTCAACATTGGTACCATCGGTCACGTTGACCACGGTAAGACCACTCTGACCGCAGCTATCTCCAAGGTTCTGGCTGAAAAGTACCCAGACCTGAACGAAAAGCGCGACTTCGCTAACATCGACTCGGCTCCAGAAGAGCGCCAGCGCGGTATTACCATCAATATCTCGCACATCGAGTACCAGACCGAGAAGCGTCACTACGCACACGTTGACGCTCCAGGTCACGCTGACTATGTCAAGAACATGATCACCGGTGCTGCTCAGATGGACGGCGCAATCCTCGTGGTTGCTGCTACCGATGGTCCAATGGCTCAGACCCGCGAGCACGTTCTGCTGGCCCGCCAGGTTGGTGTTCCAACCCTGATGGTCGCACTGAACAAGTCCGACATGGTCGACGACGAAGAGCTGCTCGAGCTCGTGGAGATGGAAGTTCGCGAACTTCTGTCCTCCCAGGGCTTCGATGGCGACGACGCACCAGTTGTTCGCGTTTCCGGCCTGAAGGCTCTGGAAGGCGACGAGAAGTGGGTTGCAGCTGTTGAGGAACTGATGGAAGCTGTTGACACCTTCATTCCGGACCCAGTACGTGACCGTGACAAGCCATTCCTGATGCCTATCGAGGATGTCTTCACCATCACCGGTCGCGGTACCGTTGTAACCGGTCGCGCCGAGCGTGGCACCCTTGCCATCAACTCGGAAGTTGAGATTGTTGGCATCCGCCCAATCCAGAAGACCACCGTTACCGGTATCGAGATGTTCCACAAGCAGCTCGACGAAGCATGGGCAGGCGAGAACTGTGGTCTGCTGCTTCGCGGTCTGAAGCGCGACGATGTTGAGCGTGGCCAGGTTGTCGTAGCCCCAGGCTCGATCACCCCACACACCAACTTCGATGCAAACGTCTACATCCTGTCGAAGGACGAAGGCGGACGTCACAACCCGTTCTACTCGAACTACCGTCCGCAGTTCTACTTCCGCACCACCGACGTAACCGGCGTTATCACCCTCCCAGAGGGCACCGAAATGGTTATGCCTGGCGACAACACCGAAATGTCGGTTGAGCTGATCCAGCCAATCGCTATGGAAGAGGGCCTCGGCTTCGCAATTCGCGAAGGCGGCCGCACCGTTGGTTCGGGCAAGGTCACCGCAATCACCAAGTAGTCATTACTTGATGATCTAGATCCATAGAGATCTGAGAATTCCCCCAGCGCTATTACAGTGTTGGGGGAATTTTCGCGTTAACAAGCAATTCGAACTAGTGAATATTTCTATAAGGTGGTCCAATTGGAGGGCGCACTGAAAATTCACTAGGGGAGTGGCATCGATGACCGGTTGGATCCTGCTTACTATCGTGCTGGCCGTTGCCGCGTTCTTCTTCGGACAGGCGAGGGGGCGCAAGCAATCCCAAAAACAGCTTCCCGGCACGTCAGCGGAGCAGCTGCGCGAGGCATGGCAACAAGGATATGAAGCGGCCAGCGAGTTTCTGCGACGCTCCGGGACCCAGCCTCAAGCTCCACTGTCCGAGCAGGCGCCGGCCAGGAAGCAAGCCCCAACCGCGGGACAGCCCTACAGCCCGCAGCCCTGGCCAGGCCAACCGGTGGCGACTGGATCAACAAGCCCCACCCACCCGGCAACGGACCAGACCTTCGGGCAGCAGAACCCGGTCAATATCCCGCAGCCAAGCCAAGTGGTCTCCAGGCCCGCCACGCCACCCAAGCCGGTCAAGGTGCTGACCAAGCGCGAGCGGGAATTGCGCAATATCAACATCACCTTGTATGTGGCCGCCTTGATGATTGTTGCCGCCGGCTCACTGTTCCTCAGCTTCGCGCTCCCGCCGGTAGCCAAGCTCGTGGCATTCTTCTTCCTGGCCGCCGCGTTTTACGCCGGGGGCTTGACCACCTACGCGCTAAAGCCTTCGCTGCGTCCTGCCGGCGCAGCCTTCGCCGGAACTGGCCTGGCGCTGCTTCCATTGTGCGCCATCGCCACCTACAACACCCTTGATATCACCGGGGCTGCAACCTGGCTGATCTTCTCGGCCATCGGCACGCTGGCCGTTGGCTATGCCACGCTCAAGCTGAAGTCGCGCGTGCTTTCTTGGGTAGCCGTGCTGATCTTGGTCAGCACCGGCATGGCCGGGGCTGCAACACTGCAGCGCGGAATCCTGAATTACATGCTGGTACTGCTGCTGCTTTCCCTCGTGCTGCTGTTCCTGGCCGTGCGCAGCCAGCGGGTGCGCCGTTCGATTTTCTTCCAAGCTGTTATGGGCACCGCACAGTTGCTGCCTGCCTTCGTCATCGTCCTGTCAGCGATTCTCTTTGAGTCCCTCCGAAGCCGCGACTTCTTCTGGATTTTCGCGTTGCTCACCGCGCAACTGCTGCTCAGCATGCGGCTGCTGGACAATTTGCGAATGGCGCGGTTCTACGCAGCCCGCGTTACCTTTATGCTGATGCTGGTTGCCGGCAGCAATTATGTTGGATTCTCCGCGACGACCACGGCGATGATCCTCGCGTTCAGCCTTGCCCTGCAAGCCCTCGCGGTGCTGATGTATTCCTCGGCGTACCAGCAACGCATGGGCTTGGAACCCCGGCATCTGCACTTCGAGCGAAGCGCGCTTTGGGGCCTGAGCGTGATCTCGGGTATCGGCGCCTACGCCTCCTCGAACGACGAAACCTCGCTGGTGCTCAGCGTCCTGGTCGTTCCAGTGCTTGCACTGCTCGCCCTGCCCGGCTTGCTACGCGGAGCCAAGGCCGAGGTTGCGGTGGTCTCGGCGCTTCCGCTGGTGGCACTGCTGGATATGCAGCACCATAGCTGGCGACCGCTCCTGCTGTTTGCAGTGGCCATTATCGGACTGAGCATCGCGCGGCATCGATCAACTGGCCTCCTCCTGCAGGTTTGCCAGCACGCTCGTTGGGCACTGCTGCTGGTCGGCGCAGGGGTGCTGGGAGCGGCCATCCACGAATCCCTGGACGGTTCCGCCGGAAGATCCGAGGAAGTAGCAAAGCTCGTCACCGTTCTGGCGATGGCGCTGATCCTCTGGGCTATCGACCTGGCAAGCCGGCGCCTTGACGAGAAGGGCATGCCGCAGAACCACCTTTTGGGCCGGATCGCGGCTTCTGCGGCGATTGCCATAGCCTCCTTGTGCTACCTTCGAGTGCTGGCCGCCGAAGGGATGTACCCAGATGAGCTTGTGGAGTTCATCGGGCTCGGCGGATTCACATGGTTCATGATCACCACGGTGGCGGCCACCGGCTTGGTGATGGCCAGCGGGTGGCGTTTGCGTGCCGTTGCTGCGGAGCGCAAGGAGCTGGAGCAGCCCATCAAGTCAGCGGCGGCGGCTCTGCTCCTGGTGCTGTATGCGATGAGCTTTGCTGAAGGCACCTGGGGATTTGCGCTGCTCATCGGTGCAGCTGCGCTGGCCGACTACCTGGTGAACCTGAGCCGCAGCACCAGCACGCAATGGAAGATCATCTATGCGAGCCTTGCCCAGCTGCTCTTCAGCTCGATGGTTTGGTGGTTCGCCCGCGCAATGGACTTTGATCTCCACGGCCGATTCGCATTGCTGCTCGTATCGCTGAGCATTCCGCAGGTGGCCCGATTGCTGCTCAGCATTCGCCGGGGTGCACCGCTTCGCCAGGAATTGCGCTGGGTGGCCATCGGACTGCTCACTGGCATGCCGGCGGCCACGCTGGGGTACGGATGGTTCGCGGGCGGCTTTGACCGCGGAGTGATCCTCCTGGCTGCCCTGTGCATCGGGATCCATGGAGCCATGGCATTCAAGGCCGACGAAGCGATCCCTGAAATCCCGCGGCAGTTCTACCTGTTTGCCCCCATTGTGTCGCTGATCGTTGTGATCGGGGTCCAGGCAAGCACGATGCCAGATGACACCGGCTGGATTCGAGCGCAATGGTGGAGCACCGACGTTGCCAGCGCCATGCTGCTGTTCATGTCGCTGTTGGCCGTGCTGGCCGAATGGCGCTGGCGGGGCAACAAGAAGTACTCCGTCGCCATCGCGCTGGCAATCTTCTTGCCAGCGGCGCTCGCTGCATGGTGGCAGGCTGGAACCTGGTGGGCCGTTGGCGCCCATGCGCTGATGGCCGTCGCGCTGATGCTGCTGGTGCACTCGCGCAGGAGCGCCTGGTATGCGATCGGCGGCGCGCTGATGCTCACGGTGGCGATCCTGCGGACCGTGATGGAAATGCGGAATATCGGGGGAACTCGATGGCTGTCATCGATGGATGTCTCATGGTCCTTGATCGGCACGGGAATAGCGCTCTATCTCCTGGCCATGGCCCATGGGCGGATGAAAGATCCGGCGCCTGGCTATCCGGAATCCGGTTACCGCCATGCAGACCCGGTTGGCTCGGCGTCACGGATCTATTTCGCGTCCATGCTGCTGGCCCTGTTGGCGGCCGGCTGCCTTGCCCACGTCGACAGCTCGCAGACCTGGAGCATTATCGGGGCCGCGGCGCTCATCTTCGGCGTGGCCGTGGTGGTTCGCTTCTTCGAGCTGCCGGCCAGTGCTGTTCCCTACGCGGTGGACGGGTTGATCGTGCTTGCTGCGGTTCTTGTCCTGACCTCCTATTCGCGAATTATCGCAGTTCCGCAATTCAGCAGCATCATGGCCTACTTCTGCGTGATCGCAGTCGTGCTGGTGGTCTGGCGCAATATCAAGGCCCACCGGCTTCTTGAACAGGCCTATCTCATCGCTGCCTCCGTGGCTGGCAGCATGGCGCTGTTTGCCTCCTTGGCCGAATCCAATACGCTCGCCCAAGTCATGGGCTTGGTGTTCTTTGGCTGTCTGATCGCCTGGGGCTTGAAGCTGGGGGAGCGGTTGTTCATCTGGTGGGGTGCCATTGCGATCACCCTGTCCGTCATCTGGTTCCTGCGTGAACTCGTCTTCTTGTGGCTGGTCATTATCGGGCTGGGGCTGATCGCCGCCGCGGTTTACAAGCTGGTGAAGGTGGACAAGATCGACAAGGCTGGCCAGCCATCAGCCGAGCCGCCGGCCTATCAAGCGCCGGTAGTTCAGCAGGGACCGCCGCGGCTGCCGTGGCAGCAGCCCACGCAACCGCCAGCGCTGCAGCAGGAGCAGCGGCCGCCAGCTTCGCCGCAGGAGCCAGGCGAACGGGAGTAGTGCTAGCGGCAGGTCGGTGAGGTCAAGATCACGGGGCTCGAAGCCCATAAAAGATTTGCGCGATCGTTGCCGACCTGTCAGACTAGATAAGTTGCTTGAGTGCAACTCGATCCCCGTTATTGGGGTAATCGAATCTGATTTGAACAACCGGGATCGGCTCTCACGCAGGATAATGCCTGTGGTTCGGGATCGATACAACAGTTTCAAATTATAAGGCCTTCGATAAAGTGAAAACTTTGCGGTCTTGTCGCGACTGAAAATTTCGCGACACGCCCGAGTTCGGGGGTCGGAGCCTCCTGCGGGTGAGGAACCCGGATCTGATCCGGATTCAGCCGCAGCGCAAGGCGTGCCGGTTCGCAAGAACCCGTATATAGGCACAGCAATCTTAGATAGTGCTAACAGAAAGAGGCATGACGCCATGGCGGGACAGAAAATCCGCATCCGGCTGAAGTCGTATGACCACGAGGTCATTGACGTTTCGGCCCGGAAGATCGTTGAGACGGTCACGCGCGCAGGCGCAACCGTAGTCGGCCCAGTGCCGCTGCCAACGGAGAAGAACGTGTACTGCGTTATCCGTTCGCCACACAAGTACAAGGACAGCCGTGAGCACTTCGAAATGCGCACGCACAAGCGTCTGATCGACATCGTTGATCCGACCCCGAAGGCTGTTGATTCGCTGATGCGTCTCGACCTGCCAGCGGATGTCAACATCGAAATCAAGCTTTAAGGGGAGGTGGCGAGAAAACTATGACCGCAACCCGTAATTTCAAGGGCCTGTTGGGCACGAAGCTCGGCATGACCCAGGTTTGGGATTCGAACAACAACCTGATCCCTGTCACCGTAGTGCAGGCTGACAGCAACGTTGTCACCAAGCTCATCAACGCTGAGCGCGATGGCTACACCGCAGTTCAGATCGGCTACGGCCAGATCGATCCTCGCAAGGTCACCAAGCCACTGGCTGGTCACTTCGAGGCTGCAGGCGTCACCCCACGTCGCCACTTGGTAGAACTGCGCACCGCAGACGCTGCCGAGTACACCCCGGGCCAGGAACTTTCCGTGGAGCTCTTCGAAGCCGGCCAGAAGGTCGACGTCGTTGGCACCTCCAAGGGTAAGGGCTTCGCCGGTGTGATGAAGCGCCACAACTTCCATGGTGTTGGCGCATCGCACGGTGCTCATAAGAACCACCGCAAGCCAGGTTCCATCGGCGGCGCATCGACCCCAGGTCGCGTTTTCCGTGGACAGAAGATGGCCGGTCGCATGGGTGCTGAGCGTGTTACCACTCAGAACCTGACCATTCACGCTATCGACGCTGAGAAGAACCTCCTGCTGATCAAGGGTGCCGTTCCAGGCGCCCGCGGCCGCGTCGTTCTCGTACGCAACGCCGTGAAGGGAGCATAAGTAAATGACTAAGGCACTTAACGTCGAACTGCCTGCAGAGATCTTCGACGTACAGACCAACGTCCCGCTGCTGCACCAGGTTGTCGTTGCACAGCTTGCTGCTGCCCGCCAGGGTACCCACAAGACCAAGGACCGCTCCGAGGTATCGGGTGCAGGTCGCAAGCCGTTCAAGCAGAAGGGCACCGGCCGCGCCCGTCAGGGTTCGATCCGTGCACCTCACATGACCGGCGGTGGCATTGTCCACGGTCCAACCCCACGTGACTACTCGCAGCGTACCCCGAAGAAGATGAAGGCTGCTGCACTGCGCGGCGCTTTGTCTGATCGCGCACGCTTCGGCCGCGTCCACGTGGTTGAGAACTTGGTTGCAGGGGAAACCCCATCGACCAAGGAAGCTCTGGCTACCTTGCGTTCGCTCACCGAGCGCAAGAACCTGCTTGTCGTCATCGATCGCGCCAACGATGTTGCAGCCCTTTCGGTTCGCAACCTCGACCTTGTGCACGTTCTGTACGTCGACCAGCTGAACACCTACGATGTTCTGGTTTCGGATGACGTAGTCTTCACCAAGGCTGCCTTCGACGCCCTGGTCCAGAAGGAGGAAGCCAAGTGAGCATCAACTCCAAGGCTCCACACGACGTGGTCATCGCACCAGTCGTATCGGAAAAGAGCTACGGTCTGATCGATCAAGGTCAGTACACCTTCGAGGTGGCACCAAGCTCCAACAAGACGGAAATCAAGTACGCCGTTGAAGCTATCTTCAACGTCAAGGTTGACTCCGTAAACACCATCAACCGAGCCGGTAAGCGCAAGCGCACCCGCTTCGGGTGGGGATCGCGCAAGAGCACCAAGCGCGCCATCATCACCCTGAAGGAAGGCTCGATTGACATCTTCGGCGGTCCGCTTTCCTAAGCGGAGACCACTTTAACGAGGAATAATATAAATGGGAATTCGTAAGTACAAGCCGACTACCCCGGGCCTTCGCGGCTCGTCGGTAGCCGACTTCGCAGAAATCACCCGATCGACTCCGGAAAAGTCGCTGGTTCGTCCACTCACCAAGACTGGCGGCCGCAACAACTCCGGTAAGATCACCACCCGACACAAGGGTGGCGGACACAAGCGCGCTTACCGTGTTATCGACTTCCGTCGTCACGATAAGGACGGCGTTCCGGCAAAGGTCGCTCACATTGAGTACGACCCGAACCGTACCGCTCGTATCGCACTGCTCCACTACGTGGACGGCACCAAGCGCTACATCATCGCACCGAACAACCTCAAACAGGGTGACCAGATTGAGGCCGGCGTCAACGCCGACATCAAGCCAGGTAACAACCTGCCACTGCGTAACATCCCGGTTGGTACCGTGATCCACGCTGTGGAGCTTCGCCCAGGTGGCGGCGCCAAGATGGCTCGTTCCGCAGGTGCCTCGATCCAGCTGGTAGCCCGTGAGGGCCGCTTCGCTCAGCTGCGTTTGCCTTCGGGCGAAATCCGCAACGTTGATGTGCGCTGCCGCGCAACCATCGGCGAGGTCGGCAACGCTGAGCAGATCAACATCAACTGGGGTAAGGCCGGCCGCATGCGCTGGAAGGGCGTACGCCCAACCGTTCGTGGTGTAGTCATGAACCCTGTTGATCACCCACACGGTGGTGGTGAAGGTAAGACCTCCGGTGGTCGTCACCCGGTCAACCCTAACGGTAAGCGTGAAGGACGCACCCGTCGTCCGAACAAGGAAAGCGACAAGCTCATTGTGCGTCGTCGCAAGACCGGCAAGAACAAGCGATAGGAGCCTGGAAACATGCCACGCAGCCTGAAGAAAGGCCCCTTCGTCGATCAGCACCTGTTCCTGAAGGTCGTTGCTGAAAACGAAAAGGGCACCAAGAACGTCATCAAGACGTGGTCCCGCCGTTCGATGATCATCCCGGACATGCTGGGACACACCATCGCCGTACACGACGGTCGCAAGCACATTCCTGTGTTCGTCACCGAATCGATGGTTGGACACAAGCTCGGAGAGTTTGCCCCAACCCGTACGTTCCGTGGCCACGTAAAGGACGACAAGAAGGGCAAGCGCCGCTAGGCCCCGCAAGGGAACTAGTATCGCTTAGCACTTCTTCGATAGACGAGAGAAGGATAGCAATGGAAGCCAAGGCAATTGCGCGTCACATCCGCGTAACGCCTATGAAGGCCCGGCGCGTCGTCAACCTTGTTCGTGGTCTGCAGACCAACGAAGCACTGGCCATCTTGAAGTTTGCCCCACAGGCAGCTTCGGAGCCGGTATACAAGGTTGTCGCATCGGCAGTGGCTAACGCCCGTGCCGCCGCGGACCGCGCAGGTGAAGCATTCAATGAGGACGAGCTGATTATCAGCGAAGCGTTTGTTGACGAAGGTCCGACCATGAAGCGGTTCCAGCCGCGTGCACAGGGTCGCGCATTCCAGATCAAGAAGCGCACCAGCCACGTGACTGTGGTTGTTTCAACCCAGAAGGGTGGGGAGAACTAAATGGGACAGAAGGTAAATCCGAACGGTTTCCGTCTCGGCATCACCACTGACCACATCTCGCACTGGTTTGCTGATTCCAGCAAGCCAGGCCAGCGTTACGCGGACTACGTAAAAGAAGACGTACAGATCCGTGCACTGCTGTCCAAGGGAATGGATCGCGCAGGCATCGCCCGCGTAGAGATCGAGCGTACCCGTGACCGCGTCCGTGTGGATATCCACACTGCACGTCCAGGTATCGTTATCGGCCGCCGTGGTGCAGAAGCCGACCGTATTCGCGGCGAGCTGGAAAAGCTCACCAAGAAGCAGGTTCAGCTGAACATCCTCGAGGTCAAGAACCCTGACATGGAGGCCCAGCTGGTCGCCCAGGGCATCGCCGAGCAGCTTGCTTCCCGCGTGGCTTTCCGCCGTGCGATGAAGAAGGCAATGCAGTCGGCAATGCGCGCTGGTGCCAAGGGCATCCGCGTTCAGTGCTCCGGTCGTCTTGGCGGTGCAGAAATGTCCCGCAAGGAGTTCTACCGCGAAGGCCGTGTGCCGCTGCACACCCTGCGTGCGAACATCGACTTCGGCAAGTTCGAAGCCAAGACCACCTTCGGCCGCATCGGCGTGAAGGTTTGGATCTACAAGGGTGACGTAACCGCCAAGGAACTGGCTGCACAGCAGGCTGCTGCTGCTCCAGCTCGCGGTGGTCGCGGTGGCAACGATCGTCCACGTGGCGGCGAACGCCGTCGTCGTAACGACCGTAAGGGCGCTGCAGCTCCTGCTGCGGAAGGAGGAGAGGCTTAAATGCTTATCCCACGTCGAGTCAAGTTCCGTAAGCAGCACCACCCAAAGCGTTCGGGTGCTGCCAAGGGCGGAACCACCGTTGCTTTCGGTGAGTTCGGTATCCAGGCGTTGACCCCGGCTTACGTGACTAACCGTCAGATCGAAGCCGCTCGTATCGCTATGACCCGCTACATCAAGCGTGGCGGTAAGGTGTGGATTAACATCTACCCAGACCGTCCGCTGACCAAGAAGCCTGCTGAAACCCGTATGGGTTCCGGTAAGGGTTCCCCAGAGTGGTGGGTCGCCAACGTCAAGCCAGGACGAGTCATGTTTGAACTCGGTGGCGTCAGTGAAGAGGTAGCTAAAGAGGCATTGCGTCTTGCAATCCACAAGCTGCCAATGAAGGCACGCATCGTGCGTCGTGAAGGTGGTGAATAGGGATGTCTATCGGTTCTAAGGACCTTAGCATTGAGTCCCTGGACGGCTTCGATACCGCTCGTTTGAACGAGGAATTGAAGAAGGCCAAGGCAGAACTGTTCAACCTGCGCTTCCAGTCGGCTACCGGCCAGCTGGAGAGCAACGCGAACCTGAAGGCTATCAAGCGCGATATCGCCCGCATTTACACCGTGCTGCGCGAGCGCGAGCTGGGCATTCGTCAGGATGTCGTCGTTCCGGTTGAAGAAACCAAGAAGGAATCCAAGTAATGAGCGAGAAGGAGAACGGTGTGGATAACGCTACCGAGCGTAACGACCGCAAGACCCTCCGTGGTTACGTGGTTTCCGACAAGATGCAGAAGACCATCGTCGTTGACGTTGAGGACCGTGTGAAGCACGCCCTTTACGGCAAGGTTATGCGTCGCAACAAGAACGTCAAGGCTCACGATGAGAACAACGAAGCCGGCATCGGCGACTTGGTTGTCATCGCTGAGACCCGCCCGCTGTCTGCTGACAAGCGCTGGCGTCTCGTTGAGATCGTAGAGAAGGCTAAGTAAGCTTTCGATTCGATTTCACGGATCTCGTGATTGAAGAATGCCCCGAACACTTCGCAAGAAGAGTTCGGGGCATTTCTGCATTGACCCTGTAGTTAGCGGAGACGACACTGGATTATGCAATCAATCCAGAAACTGCGCCCAGAAGGCCTTGTCCGGTCGCCAGCCTTCAGCCACGTAGCCATCGTTCCGCCGGGAGCCAGCACCGTCTACCTTGGCGGACAGAATGCGGTTGACGAGCATGGCACACTGATCGGCGAAGGCGATGCCGCGGAACAAGCAAGACATGCGTTGCGCAATGCAAAGACAGCGTTGGCAGCAACCAGAGCGACGTTTGACGATGTAGTCCAATGGAACGTCCTTTTGGTGGACGGCGTAGATATCAATAGCGTCTATGCGGCTATCGGCCCCGAACTGGCTTCTGATGAACCACCGCTGGTGTGCGCGGCCATTGTCTCCCAGCTGGGCATCCCTGGCGGTCTGGTTGAAATCAGCGCAGTTGCGGCGTTGGCCATTGATTAGGACACGGATTGCCAAAACACGAGCCAGCGTTTCCCGCTAGCTGCTTCGATAGTCGCTAGGGGAGTAGCCGAGTACCTTTCGGAAGTCTGTCGACAGGTGGGCCTGATCGGCATAGCCGAGGTCCACGGCCAGCGAAGCAAGTGAAGTTTGCGGATGCTCACGCAAATGCAGGGCAGCTTCTTGCAAGCGATAGCGCCGAATGACTGCCAACGGTGAAAGTCCCAAGTATTTCAGGGACAAGCGCTGCAGGCTGCGTACGGTGAGATTCAAATCTTTTGCGACGTGGTCAACACGCAAGGCTGCGCTGTTAGTCGATACATGATCCAAAAAATTATTGGCCAGTTCGCCTGACTCGCTAATTGGCGGCAGACGCTGTTCCAGCCATAAAGATAATTGATGAGCACAGCCTGCATTCGAGTTTGCGTCGTCGCCCAGCTGATGTTCGTCCAACAGGGCCTGGTGAAGCGCACCTGCATCAATAGTTGCTTCTTGGTCCAGCAGCTGCTGCGGCGTGCTCTCGACCAGGGAAGCCAAATAGGGAGCTGCAGCGGGGCGGAGCAAGGCGGCTACCGCCCAGCTGGTCCCGCGCAGATCCCTATGAGATGCACCGCGGCTTGGACCAGCGACTGTCACACCCTCAGGCTGCACTACAAGATTCATCAGCGGGAACGGCAGGATCTGCTGGCGGGAAATTCGGCCGGCAGCAATATCCCAGCGCGAGATCCAATACCAGCTGACGTACTGCTGCAAATGTTCGGGAGGCAAGATGCGCTGGAATTCCGGCAGCCGGGCCGGATACAAAACCCCTCGACCATCATGAATATCGACCATGCAGCAGCACCTCAAATTTGTCGCAAATTTACAAGCCCCAGCATTCCATAACTTCATAGTCTTGAGACATGCAAAATCACAACGAAATGGTGCATGGTGTCACCGGAACTCACACCACCGCTGGTGTTCCACACGGAGTAACGTCACTAACTCCATTCCTCGCCGTGCCAAATACGGCGAAGGCATTGGAGTTCTACAAGGACGTGTTTGGAGCACGGATCATTGATGTCACCAACATGGGCGGGGTCGTTGTCCATGCCGAGATTGATTTTGGCCAAGGACACCTGCAAATTGGCGAGCCCAGTCCCGCGTACGGCTTGGTGCCGCCACCGGCTGCCCCGAATGCTTGCTATTCGCTCGGGTTGTATTGCGAAGACGTGGATTCAGTGCTGGCAAGAGCTACAGAAGCAGGCGCTACGGTGAGGGAACCGGTGACCAATTTTGTTTCCGGTGACAGATTCGCCTCCATAATTGATCCTTACGGAGTGAGGTGGTCCATCATGAGCAGAGTTGAAGATCTGAGCGAAGAGGAAAGCGCTCGACGGGTGGCAGCCTGGGCTGCGCAGCAGTCGGAAGCGGCCTCGAATTGAGCAATCCTTGCCAGGCGCTGAACTAAGCTGAAGCCATGACATTGAATCGCCCGCGACCACGTTCACCGTGGCTGTGGGCGATTCTCATGCTCCCTTGCCTGGGCATTGGAATCCTGCCCTATATAACGTGGACAGCTGCCGGCTGGGTTCCGCGGCTCCAAGCATTCCAACCATGGATGCTGCTGGGCATTGCCGTGGCCGTATTGCTGGCCTCATTCAAGCGCCGGTGGCTGGTTTCGGCAGTCGTGTTGGTCTTGCTGGCCATCGGTGCGGTCCCGAACTTGGCTATGACAACCGGGGAATCGTTGCCATCGGATGCAACCCCGGAGTTAACAGTTTTTTCCTTCAATGCGCTCAAGGCTGGCGCTGATGCTGGGCAATTATCGCAGAGCATCAAAATCGCCGACCCTGATGTCCTGGTGCTCGTGGAGACAAGCGAACCTCTTCAGCAGAGATTGGCTTTCCAAGGAGCATTGGATAACTTGCCATACCGAAGCGCACCGGTGCCAGCCGGGGGAGAAGTCGATACGGTGATCTATTCGCGTTATCCGGCGAGAGAACGATCAGGTTCGCTTGGCCCGGATGCGACCAATTGGTACGGATTGCCCATCGTCGACATTGCGTCTCCTCGCGGGCCAGTCACGGTCGTTGGGGTTCACATTTATCCCCCGTTGCAGGATGCGCGGCAGTGGCAGGGTGGGCTGCTGGCTCTGCAGCAGTGGGTTGCCGAGCAGGAAGACGAACCAATGGTCCTGGCAGGGGACTTCAACTCCACACGAGCCCATCCACAGTTTCGAGAACTTGCCTCCAGCATGGGGCTTGAACGATCGCTGTTTCCCATATCGACATGGCCAACTGGGGGAGGGCTGCCGCCGATGATTGGGATAGACCACGTTTTAGCCCGCGGCTTTGTTCCGCTCAAGCAAGAGACAGCGAAGATCGATGGGTCCGATCACCTGGCACTCATCGTGAAACTCGGTGTGCCACATTAGCCGGCCCCGCGCAGAGGCATTGCCCCGCAGGCATGGCCCATCGAGCGGTGAATATCTGCACGAAATATGGAAACACAAAATTGCTAGCCGGCGTAAATGATTTCCACTCGACGATTAGCGGCATAGGTCGACAGATCTTTCGGGTCTTCGCGAACCGCTGGTTGGGTATCGGCAAACCCCTTGACCTTTGCATTCAGGTCGGGACGTGCTTTCTTGAGCACCGCGGCGACAGCCTTGGCCCTGTCCGTGGAGAGAGCCTTGTTATCCTTCGCGCCATGAACGGAGTCAGTATGGCCATTAACTTGGACGTCTGCGCCCTTGGGTATCTTGGAAACCAATGACTCCACCTTGGCAGAAGCTGTGGCTGGAAGCTTCGAACTATCTGGAGTGAAAAGGATGTCGGTTGCCAGGGTAATGGTAGTTTCCCCGTCCTTCTCCTGAACCTGTTCTACAGCCTTCACGGATCCGGTGAGATTCCAGGCGAGAACACTTGTACCCGGGTCCCAAACGCGCACGGACTTCGCAATAAGCTCGCTTGAAGGTTCGGGCAATTCCTGCGCATTCGTTGCGGTTGCCTGCGCAGCTGGCAACTGGCATCCGAGGGCGGCCAGCAAAACCCCGGCTCCTATGAGCCGAACTGGTAGTGCTTTCATCGTGTCACCGGTACGTCAGTGAACTCCGCCATCGAATCGATTACACGGATATCAAAGCTTTCATTGCCGTCTTCGGGAGCGGCATAAACTCCCCACCAAATGACGGGCTCATGATTTGCGGTTGAAGTTCGGACGGAATCTGCCGCCCAAGTTCGTCCCACATCCGAAATGACACTATATTCCTTGAGGTTTTCGCGATCAACGAGAGTCGTGCGTGGCGAGGAATTCCCGAACATGTCGTAGATCGAGATGGCTGCGGAGTCACTGGCAGAGGCAAAATCAGGGGTGAGCACGTACTGGAGGGTCATGGTCTTCCCCTCAACTTTCAGAGACTGGATGCCCACCGTGACTTTGTCGTCTTTATGTCCAGGGACGGTGAATTCCTTGGAGGCAATGACGTTCGAGGTATCAACAGCTGCAGTGGGCGTTTCCGATTCCGCGGACGGCGCCTGCGTCGTTGCAGAGGCCGAGGTTCCTTCGGTGGAAGGAGCGTTGGATGGGGCCTCATCGGCGGACGAGGTGCAACCAGTTAGTGCGGAGAGCGCAAGAATGCCTGCAGTGCAGAGGGCCAATGATCGTTTCATCGTGAACTCCGATAGTCGTGGATTTGATGTCCAGCGATCAAGGGGCTGAGGCATCGAGGGGTGGATGAGTGCTTATCTTTCCCTAAAATCCAACAAATTACTATATTGATTCCGGCACTTGACTCGGTGGAATTGCATAGCCCGGTCTTGCTTGCCGATTGCCGATTGCCGATTAGCGACGCTGTGTATTCGAGGGCAGCGAGTGCCAGCAAATACATGCCGGCTGCCCACGGCATTGACGGAAGAAAAAACATCCAGGAACTTCGAGTCCGCGGTGACCCCGTGGCCCAAAGCCAGCCCGGTCAATTTGGCGCTACGCGAATCCTCGTGATCCGTGGTGCCGGAGCCCCGTAAAGCCGGGGAAGTGCGCGTTGGTTCATGTGACGAACGACGCCTTCTTTCCGCATACCACACCATTTCGGTTTTGTGCCACTCTGCGCTAGACTTAAGAATCTGTGCGCATTGTGTTCGGGGACTATCCACCTCCGAAACGATGCGGTGCGGTCTAAGTCAGTTTAGACGCACAAGTGCAGCCTCGATATTTTACGCCTCGGCCCTGCCGCCAATTGGGATCAGCATTCGGTGCGCCCGCGTCGGTGGGGGTAAGCGATACGTATCGTGGAGACCATATCCGTTCCGCAAGGCTCGTTCAGAGAACCAGCGAGACGACAGGAGTAAGAAGTGATTCAGCAGGAGTCGCGACTTAAGGTTGCCGATAACACCGGTGCTAAGGAAATCCTTACCATTCGTGTTCTTGGTGGCTCGAAGCGTCGCTACGCAAGCATTGGCGACACCATTGTCGCTACCGTCAAGGATGCAATTCCTGGCGGCAACGTGAAGAAGGGTGACGTCGTCAAGGCAGTCATCGTTCGCACTAAGAAGGAAATCCGTCGCGCAGACGGTTCCTACATCAAGTTCGACGAGAACGCTGCAGTTATCCTCAAGGGTGACGCTGCAGATCCTCGTGGTACTCGTATTTTCGGCCCAGTGGGCCGCGAGCTTCGTGACAAGAAGTTCATGAAGATCGTTTCCCTGGCTCCGGAGGTGCTGTAACCATGGGCGCAAAGATCAAGAAGGGTGACCTGGTTCAGGTCATCTCAGGCAAGGAACGTGGCAAGCAGGGCAAGGTCCTGAAGGTCATCACCGAGTCCTCCCGCGTGCTGGTTGAAGGCGTAAACCGCGTCACCAAGCACACCAAGGCTGGTCAGACCGAATCCGGTTCGACCACTGGCGGCATCGAGGTTGTCGAGGCTCCACTGCACGTATCGAACGTTGCTGTGGTTGACCCAGAAACCAAGAAGCCAACCCGCGTCGGCTTCCGCGAGGAAACCGTAGAAAAGAACGGCGTGTCCAAGACTGTACGCGTTCGTTTCGCCAAGGCTTCCGGAAAGGATCTGTAATGACTGAAGCAGCCACCAAGATCCAGCCACGTCTGAAGGCAAAGTACAACGCAGAGATCCGCCCTGCTATGCAGGAGCAGTTCAACTACGCAAACCCAATGCAGGTACCATCCCTGACCAAGGTTGTAGTTAACATGGGTGTCGGCGAAGCTGCCAAGGACTCGAAGCTTATCGAAGGCGCAGTTCGCGACCTGACCGCTATTACCGGTCAGAAGCCAGTGATCACCCGTGCCCGCAAGTCCATCGCACAGTTCAAGCTGCGCGAAGGCATGCCAATCGGTACTCACACCACCCTGCGTAACGACCGCATGTGGGAATTCGTTGATCGCTTGATCACCCTGGCACTGCCTCGTATCCGCGACTTCCGCGGCCTGAGCGACCGCCAGTTCGATGGCAATGGCAACTACACTTTCGGTCTGACCGAACAGTCGATGTTCCATGAAATCGATCAGGACAAGATCGATCGCGTGCGCGGTATGGACATCACTGTGGTGACCACCGCCAAGACTGATGACGAAGGCCGTGCCTTGCTTAAGGCTCTGGGCTTCCCATTCAAGACCAATAACTAATCTCACTACGTTACAGGTCCGCTAAGGAAACCGTAACGAGGAAGGGCTGAAGCCCACATGTCTATGACAGATCCAGTCGCAGATATGCTGACTCGTCTGCGTAACGCTAACTCGGCATACCACGACACTGTGTCGATGCCGTCGAGCAAGCTCAAGGTACGCATTGCAAACATCCTGAAGGAACAGGGCTACATTGCCTCGTTCGAGGAAGTTGCAGCAGAAGTCGGCAAGACTCTGACTATCACTTTGAAGTACGGCCCATCGCGCGAGCGTTCAATCGCTGGCGTGCGCCGCATCTCCAAGCCAGGTCTTCGCGTTTACGCAAAGTCCACCAACCTGCCTCACGTGCTCGGTGGTCTTGGCATCGCGATCCTGTCCACCTCCTCCGGTCTGCTTACTGACCGTCAGGCTGCAAAGAAGGGCGTGGGTGGGGAAGTCCTCGCCTACGTCTGGTAACGGGAAGGGAGAAACATACAATGTCACGTATTGGACGTCTTCCGATCACCGTTCCTGCCAACGTTGAATTGAACATCGACGGCCAGCAGGTCGCCGTTAAGGGCCCGAAGGGTGAACTTTCGATCACCGTTTCGGCTCCAATCACCGTTTCCAAGGACGAGAACACTGTTACCGTTGTTCGCCCGAACGATTCCCGCGAGTCTCGTTCGCTGCACGGTCTGACCCGTACCCTGATCAACAACATGATCATCGGTGTGACCGAGGGTTACGAGAAGAAGCTCGAAATCCACGGAACCGGTTACCGCGTACAGGCCAAGGGCGCTGACCTGGAGCTTGCTCTGGGTTACTCGCACCCAGTGAAGGTTGCTGCCGTTGACGGCATCACCTTCTCGGTCGAGGGCAACAACAAGATCATCGTTGCTGGTATTGATAAGCAGCACGTCGGTGAAGTTGCCGCCAACATCCGCAAGCTGCGTAAGACCGAGCCTTACAAGGGCAAGGGTATCCGTTACGCTGGCGAGATCATCCGCCGCAAGGTCGGAAAGGCTGGTAAGTAATCATGGCTATCGGAATCAAGGGCAAGAGCAAGTCCGCTCAGCGCGGTCGTCGTCACCAGCGTTTGCGCAAGCACATCGTTGGTACCACCGTTCGTCCACGCCTGGTTGTCAACCGCTCGGCTCGTCACATCTTCGTACAGATCGTAGACGACTCGCAGGGCATCACCCTGGCCAGCGCTTCGACCATGGAAGCCGAGCTTCGTGCAAGCGAGGCCGACAAGACCGCCAAGGCTAAGCAGATTGGCGAGCTCGTTGCAGAGCGCGCCAAGGCAGCTGGCATCGAAGCAGTAGTCTTCGACCGCGGTGGCAACAAGTACCACGGTCGCGTGGCTGCTGTTGCTGACGGCGCACGTGAAGGTGGGCTGGCACTGTGAGCGAAGCTACTAACAAGAAGGAAACTCAGGTGTCTGAAGCTACTGAAGCAGTCGAGACTGCATCGGCTCCCGCTACCGAGAACGCTGGATCCCGTCGCGGCGAAGGCCGCGGTCGTGGTGAAGGTCGTGGACGTGGCGAAGGCCGCGGCCGTGGCCGTGACCAGAAGGATAACCGCAACGAAGACAAGGACAAGTTCCTTGAGCGCGTTGTAGCTATCAACCGCGTCTCCAAGGTCGTCAAGGGTGGTCGTCGCTTCAGCTTCACCGCACTTGTCGTTGTTGGTGACGGCAACGGTCTGGTAGGCGTTGGCTACGGTAAGGCCAAGGAAGTTCCTGCAGCTATCGCCAAGGGCGTTGAAGAGGCCAAGAAGTCCTTCTTCCGCGTTCCACGCGTTGGCACCACCATTCCACACCTGGTCAAGGGTGAGGCCGCCGCTGGCGTCGTCATGCTTCGTCCAGCTGCTCCTGGTACCGGTGTTATCGCCGGTGGTCCAGTGCGCGCCGTGTTGGAGTGCGCAGGCATCCACGACATCCTGTCGAAGTCGATGGGTTCTAGCAACCAGATCAACATCGTTCAGGGCACCATTGCTGCACTGAAGGCTCTTGAAGAGCCAGCAGCTGTTGCAGCTCGCCGCGGTCTTCCGCTGGACGAGGTTGCACCAGCAGCAATGCTGCGTCACATCCAGAGCCAGAAGGCAGGTGCTTAATCAATGGCTAAGAACATTGTTCCAAGCGACGCCAAGCTGGAAATCACCCAGATCAAGTCCATCATCGGTGGTAACCAGTCCCAGCGCGACGTTGTTCGCTCGTTGGGCCTGAAGCGCATCGGACAGACCGTTGTCCGCTCCGCTGACCCTGTGACTGTTGGTATGGTCAACAAGGTCCCACACCTGTTGAAGGTTGAGGAGGCGAAGTAGAGATGGCTGAAGAAAAAGCACTGAAGATTCACCACCTGCGCCCAGCTGAGGGTGCAAAGACCGCCAAGACCCGCGTTGGTCGCGGTGAAGGTTCCAAGGGTAAGACCGCAGGTCGCGGTACCAAGGGTACCAAGGCTCGTTACCAGGTGAAGGCAGGCTTCGCAGGTGGTCAGCTTCCGCTGCACATGCGTCTGCCAAAGCTGCGCGGCTTCAAGAACCCATTCCGTGTCGAGTTCCAGGTTGTAAACCTGGACAAGATCTCGGAATTGTTCCCAGAAGGCGGCGAAGTCACCGTTGAGGCACTGGTTGCCAAGGGCGCTGTTCGCAAGAACCAGCCTGTCAAGGTACTGGGCACCGGCGAGATCACGGTCAAGGTTGACGTGAAGGTTGACGCCTTCTCGACTTCCGCATCCGAGAAGATCGCTGCTGCTGGCGGCTCGGCAAACACCCTCTAAACCAGGGTTTAGCCTTTGAATGGTCCCGGTTCGCGTCGAGTAATCGACGTGAACCGGGACCATTCTGCTATCGGCGAGAAATTTTCCAAGAACACCATCAATGCTTGGTTGATCAGGCCATAAACATTTCTGTCCATAAACATTTGCGTCTAATTCGTGTGGCGTATTTGGCAGGATAGCACTGTGGACGGCTAGAATCGTTAGGTCATGGGAAGTATCTCTTCCTGGGCTCAAGCACATACTTCAGGAGGACGCTTGTTCAGCGCCATAGCCCGAGTTTTTCGGACGCCTGATCTGCGCAACAAGTTGCTGTTCACGCTTGGGATCATTGCGATCTATCGTGTCGGTGTATTCATCCCCGCTCCGGGCATTGACTACAGCAACGTTCAGCAGTGTCTGGCAATGGGTGAAACCACCGGTGGACTTTATTCGTTCGTGAACCTCTTCAGCGGCGGCGCCCTGTTGCAGGTCTCCATCTTTGCAATGGGAATCATGCCGTACATTACGGCGTCCATCATTACCCAGCTGCTGCGTGTGGTGATCCCGCACTTCGAGACCTTGCACAAGGAAGGCCAAGCCGGGCAAGCCAAGCTGACGCAGTACACGCGTTACCTCACTATCGCCCTCGCGCTGCTGCAGGGCACCACGCTGGTGACCCTGGCCCGCACCGGGAGCCTCTTCCCGAGCTGCTCCCTCCCGCTGGTCCCGGATGACTCGCTGATCGTGATCCTGCTGATGGTCATCACGCTCACCGCAGGCACCGGCCTGATCATGTGGATGGGCGAGCTGATCACCGAACGCGGTATCGGCAACGGCATGTCCATTCTGATCTTCATCTCCATTGCTTCGGGCTTCCCGTCGGCAATGGGCTCGATCCTGCAGGCCCAGGGCGTCATGACCTTCATCGGCGTGCTGCTGATCGGCCTGCTGATCGTTGGGCTTGTGGTCTTCGTGGAACAGTCCCAGCGGCGCATCCCGGTCCAGTACGCAAAGCGCACCGTGGGCCGCCGCACCGTGGGCGGCACCTCCACCTACATCCCGCTGAAGCTGAATATGGCCAACGTGATCCCGGTGATCTTCGCCAGCTCCATCTTGGCCCTGCCGCAGATGCTGGTGCAGTTCAACCAGAATGACGATGGCACCTTGCCGGCGTGGGCCATGTGGTTGCAGGAGCACTCCTCGACCTCTTCGCCTTGGTACATGCTGGCCTACACGCTGATGATCATCGGCTTTGCCTACTTCTATGTTGCGATCACCTTCAACCCGGTTGAGGTTGCCGACAACATGAAGAAGTACGGCGGATTCATCCCAGGCATTCGCGCTGGACGTCCAACCGCCGAATACCTCCAGTACGTGATTTCTCGAATCACTTTCCCGGGCGCGCTGTACCTCGCGTTCGTTGCGTTGATCCCACTGATTGCCTTCGTGCTGTTCAACGCCGATCAGAGCTTCCCATTTGGCGGAACATCGATCCTCATCATGGTTGGTGTGGGATTGGAAACCGTCAAGCAAATCAATGCTCAAATGCAGCAACGAAACTACGAAGGGCTACTGCGATGAGTCGACTGCTAATTATCGGACCTCCAGGTGCCGGCAAGGGCACCCAGGCCGTAAAGATCTCCGAGCGCTTGGACATTGTCGCCATCTCCACCGGCGACATCTTCCGTGCCAACGTCAAGGGCGGCACCCCGCTGGGAATCGAAGCCAGCAAGTACATTGACAATGGCGACTTTGTCCCCGATTCGGTCACCAACAACATGGTCGAGGATCGCCTGAACCAGGACGACGTGGCCCAGGGCTTCCTGCTCGACGGCTACCCGCGCACCAGCGCACAGGTCGACGCGCTGGACGCCATGCTGGCCGGCAAGGGCATCGCACTGGACGCCGTGCTGCAGCTGACCGCCGACGACGATGAGCTGGTTGCCCGGTTGCTCAAGCGCGCAGAGATCGAAGGCCGCGCAGATGACACCGAAGAGGTCATCCGCCATCGCCTGGGCCTGTACAACGAAGAGACCCGGGTCGTCGTGGAACGCTATGAGGAACGCGGGATCGTGCGCAAGGTCGACGGCCTTGGCGCGATTGACGAAGTAACCGAGCGCGTGCTGGCAGCGTTGAACGTCAACGCCTAGGCACCTCGAAGAACATCGCGCAGGGATCGTGCAGCAACAATGAAAGTTGCAGCGCGGTCCCTGCGCACTTTTGCACGGATCACTGCTTGCACCGATCCACCACTGAGCTAGGGGAATCACATTGGCTTTTGGACAGCCGAAAATCGAGTACAAATCCAACTCCGAAATCCTGAAGATGCGCCAGGCCGGCCTAGTGCTGGCTGAAGCATTGGATGAAGCCGTTGCGATGGCTCGCCCCGGCGTGACCACCGAAGCGATCAACAAGGTCTTCGGGAAGGTGCTCGAACGCCACAACGCGACCAGCAACTTCCTGGGCTACCACGGTTTCCCGGCGAATATCTGCGCCTCGGTCAACCACGAAGTGGTCCACGGCTTCCCATCGGGCTACGAGCTGAAGGACGGCGACGTGCTGAAGATCGATGGCGGCGCCATCATCGACGGCTGGCACTCCGACTCGGCACGCACCGTGCTGGTGGGCAAGAACATCGACCCGGCCGACCAGCGCCTGAGCGAGATCACCGAGCAGGCCATGTGGGCAGGCATCGCTGCGGCCGCCAACGCGCGTTTCATCGGCCAGATCGGCGAAGCCATCGACGACTATGTCACCAGCCAGCCAGGCGCTGAGCTGGGCATCCTGGAAGACTACTGCGGCCACGGCATCGGCTCGGCCATGCACATGGCGCCGGATGTCCTGAATTACAACTCCGGGCACCGCGGTCCGCGCATCAAGCCGGGCATGGCGCTGGCCATCGAGCCGATGCTGGTGCGCGGCGGCATCGAGACCTCCGTGCTGGAAGATGACTGGACCGTAGTCACCAACGACAAGTCCAACGCCTCGCAGTGGGAGCACACCGTGGCCTTCCACATGGGTGGCATCTGGGTGCTCTCCGCCCACGATGGGGGAGAGGCCGGGCTGGCTCCATTCGGAGTAGCCCCATCGCCGATCAAGGCGTGAGAATTAGCTGTATTTTCTAGATCCAGCACGCTGACAACCTGTTGCGTGCTGGATCTAACATTTTTAGATCAGTGAACGATTGGCACTGAACGCTTCAATGGCGTATCGTTGACTGTTGGTTCGTGAATTAAGCGTGCCCAAAATTCTAAGTTTGGACATTACCGGTTCATGAGCCAGAACCAATTACTTGTTGGCGAAAATTGCCAACAAAAAAAGTTAGCGGGGAAAATGGGCAAGAAGGAAGGCGTCATCCAGGTAGAGGGCACCGTCTCAGAGGCACTGCCGAACGCGATGTTCCGCGTGGAGCTGCCGAATGGACACGTAGTGCTCGCCACTATCTCGGGTAAGATGCGTCAGCACTACATTCGAATCCTCCCAGAGGACCGCGTGCAGGTTGAAATGAGCCCATACGATCTCAACCGAGGTCGTATCGTTTACCGCTACAAGTAAATCTGCAGACTGAAAACTTTCTCAGCGACCGCGGTCACCGCAAGGTGATCTCGATCGCTGAATGATTGTTCTTGGACAAGCTTTTTACTGCTCCACATTTAACTGCAACCGCAAGAGGAGTAAACCCTTGAAGGTTAACCCTAGCGTGAAGCCGATCTGCGACAAGTGCAAGGTAATCCGCCGCAATGGTCGCGTCATGGTGATCTGCGAAAACCCACGCCACAAGCAGCGTCAGGGCTAATTCCGTTTCTACGGGATTCCCACGCGTAGTCAATTAGGCAGTATCAGCCAGGATTCTTGTCCTGGTGTACCCCCGGATTCGGAGGCCGGGGCCGTGAGAGATCACGGATGGTACTGCTCCAGACCTCCGTTCGTTGAAAGGTAGCCACTTGGCTCGTTTAGCAGGCGTGGATATTCCACGCGAGAAGCGCGTAATCATCGCGCTGACTTACATCTACGGCGTGGGCAAGACCCGTGCAGAAGAGACCATCGCAGCGACCGGTATCAACCCGGACACTCGCGTCAAGGATCTCACCGATGACCAGCTCGTGCAGCTGCGCGACTTCGTCGAAGGCACTTACAAGGTAGAAGGTGACCTGCGCCGTGAGGTTCAGGCTGACATCCGCCGTAAGGTAGAAATCGGATCCTACGAAGGTATTCGTCACCGTAAGGGCCTGCCGGTCCGCGGTCAGCGCACCAAGACCAACGCACGTACCCGCAAGGGCCCGAAGCGTACCGTCGCAGGTAAGAAGAAGACTCGCTAAATCTTAGCGATCTAACTCAAATACTTTTTTCGTAGGAGAAGAAATGCCCCCAAAGACTCGTGGAGCGGTACGTAAGCCGCGTCGCAAGGACAAAAAGAATATTGCGCAGGGACAGGCGCATATCAAGAGCACCTTCAACAACACCATCGTATCGATCACCGATCCGACTGGCGCTGTGATCTCGTGGGCTTCGGCCGGCGAGGTAGGCATGAAGGGCTCGCGCAAGTCGACCCCATACGCTGCCCAGATGGCTGCTGAAGCTGCTGCAAAGCGCGCTCAGGAGCACGGCATGCGCAAGGTTGACGTTTTCGTCAAGGGCCCGGGCTCGGGACGCGAAACCGCGATCCGTTCGCTGCAGGCTGCTGGCCTTGAGGTTGGATCCATCCAGGATGTTTCCCCAAGCGC